>CAWJDS010000017.1:0-372020 GCA_963841645.1 uncultured Gammaproteobacteria bacterium
CATATCGTGAGTAACGCCGCCGCTGTTGACGCCGTCGATGCTCTCGTCGACGCCCTCACTGTTCGCATCGAGCGTCAGGTCCTCGATCGCGACAAAGGCGGTGTTGCCAAGCTGCACGAGATTACAGCAGTTCGACTCGGTGGTGATGATCGCGGGGCTGCCGGAGCTCGGCCCCTTGATTGCGATCCACGCGTCCGCGGTCCCCTGCACGTTGTTCAGATTCAGCCGGCCGCGATAGGTCCCGGCGGGCAGCTCGAGAGTGTCTCCTGGCCGTAATGCGCTCAGCAGGGTCAAGTAGTAGCCGGGACCGTCCGACACGTTCGGGTCCGCCGTGTATACAGCGGACCACGCGTAGCGCGGTGCGCCCAAGCACGCCACTGCCAATAGCAGTGCGACGACCGGTGCGCAGGTTCCGACGGAACTCGAGAATCGCCGCATGATGATTTTTCCTGTTTCGGCGTCGTCGGACATTGTCCATGAACGCTTCGCGCGGCAACAAGCGATTCGTCATTGCGCTAAGCGCAACAAGAACGCCATCACAGTCGATCGTATGAACGAGGTCGTTCCGGCTCTATGGAGAGTATTTCGAAAACATCGCGAAACTGGAGCGCGGCAGGCGTGGCGGCAAGACTGCGCGAGTGATGTCTGCGCCGGCCCCGCTCAACTCGCGTAACGCCACGGCGCTTTGCCACTACTCGCTCAACGAGCTCTTCACCCCTTTCAACTCTTCGGCGTACTCCTCCATCACCCCCATCGCCCGATCCCCAGCGGCGACGCCAATCCTCCGCAACGCCGGATATTTTTCGGTTTCCGTCTTCTTCGCCGTCAAGAGCTTCGCCGCGATCAGCACGTCCGTCAGCGACACCTGACCGTCGACCTTGAGCTCGAGCTCGTCCTGATGCTCGATCGCGTGCTGCATCTCCTCGGGCAGACCCCAGCTTTCGATGATCGCTTTGCCGATGCTCGCGTGCCAGCTGTCGGCGACTTGCCGAAAGTCCGCCTCGGTGAGCTCCGCTGCGTCTTTCGATCGCATGATGATGTACAAGCGACCGAGCACGTGCAGCAGGCCAGTCAGCAGAGCCTGATCGGGATTCAGCTTCGTGAAGCGCTTCGCGATCACGAAGCATGCGGCGGCGATTTCGACGCTGTCGTGCCACGCGTGCTCGAGCTCGGTCTGCACGACCGGCGTGTACGTGTCCTTCTTGCGCAGCTGCCGCATCGCGAATGCGACCGACACGCTGCGCACCATGTTGAAACCCATTCGGCTGACGGCCTTGCGCAGATCCGTCACGTCCTGATCCATGCGCCGGAACTCCGCCGAGTTCGCGATGCGCAGCAAGCGGGCGGCGAGGGTGGGCTCCGAGCTCAGGATCTTCACGATGTCGTCGGTGCTCGTGTCGGGCGATTGCAGCGCGCGTTGAATCCGCAGCACCGCTTCCGGAAATGCGGGCAGCTCGAGGCGCTCATCGCGCAAGTCTTTAGCGAGTTGCTCGACGAAACCGAACCCGACAGCTTGAGCCGTTGTTGACATAACGATCCTCTGGAACATGAATGGCTTTGCCGTTATCGGCTCGAAACCCAATTTGTTGAGGCACCTAAGCACCGGGTCCGGCAACGGGGCGGGGACCGTCCGGCAATGGGCCAGGACCAGTGCCAGGGCCGGCGTCGGGCGGGCCGCTGGCGATGGACCCAGGTCGGCCTCCGACTGGCCGCCGCCGATCGCCGAACCCGCCGCGATGCCCTTTTCGGTCCGAAGCGGGTGGCGCGCGCACTAGCGCCGAGCGACCGCCGGCTCGCGCTCCAGGCTCTTGCGACCGCCGAAAGCGCTCGGACCGACCACCGTTAATACCTTGACTAGATTAGTGATTCTGGCGCCCTTGGCGCGGCCGTAGCGGCCGGTTATCCTGCGCGAACAATAAGCACCCACCCGTTTGTTTCGAGGGCGCGCTGTCAGGCTCGGAGCTTGATGGAGCCATGGGTAGTCCCGTCAGTTGTCGGCGGCGGTTTCCTTAGGCGCTGAGTATTGGCAGCGCGGCCCTCTCCAATTTCGCGGCTAGCGACCCACGGTCGCGCGACACGGGCGACCCGAGCCTCGTCGCGCCGATCGCGGCTCGCCACGCCGTGCGAGGTCGCCGAGTGAAAGTCCCGTTGCTGGATCTGAAAGGGCAGTACGCGCCGCTGCGCGCCGAGATCGAAGCGGCCATCCGCGAGGTCTGCGACTCGCAGCGCTTCGTTCTCGGACCGAACGTCACGGAGCTCGAAAAAGAGGTCGCGGCCTACTCGCAGGCGGCCTTCGGAATCGGCATCTCGTCCGGCACCGACGCGTTGCTCGTCGCGCTGATGGCGCTCGACATCGGCCCGGGCGACGAGGTCGTCACGTCGCCGTTCACCTTCTTCGCGACGGCCGGCGTCGTCGCGCGGCTCGGCGCACGGCCGCTCTTCTGCGACATCGATCCGGCGACGTTCAATCTCTCCCCGGCCTCGGTCGCCGCGACGCTCGCGCGCGAATGCGAGATCGTCGGCGACCGGCTCGTGAACCGCCGCACTCGCGGCGTCGTGAAGGCGCTGATGCCGGTGCACCTCTACGGCCAGATGGCCGACATGGACGCGCTCAACGCAATCGCGCGCAAGCATCGGCTCGCGGTCATCGAAGACGCGGCTCAAGCGATCGGTGCCGCGCTCGCTGACGGGCGGCGCGCGGGCAGCGTCGGCGACATCGGTTGCCTGTCGTTTTTCCCGACCAAGAATCTCGGCGCGTTCGGCGACGCGGGCATGTGCGTGATGCAGTCGCGCGGGCTCGCGGAGCGCGTGCGGATCCTGCGCGTGCACGGAGGCGAGCCGAAGTACTTCCACGCGTTTGATCGGCGGCAACTTCCGCTTGGACGAGCTGCAAGCGGCGGTGTTGCGCATCAAGCTCAAGCATCTCGATGCGTGGAGCGAGGCGCGGCAGCGCAACGCAGACCACTACGACGCGTTGCTCGCAGCGGCCGAGCTCGGCGACGCAGTCGGCTTGCCGTTCCGCAACCCCGGCGAGCGCCACATCTTCAACCAGTACGTGATCCGAGCGCAGCGGCGCGACGAGCTGCGCGCGCATCTCGAGCGCTGCGGCGTCGGCACCGAGGTCTACTATCCGCTGCCGCTGCACGAGCAGCAGTGCTTCGCGTATCTCGGCCATTCGCCCGAGGATTTCCCGGAGGCTCACCGCGCCGCTGCGGAAGTGCTCGCGTTGCCGATCTATCCCGAGCTCACCGCGGAGCAGCGCGAGCACGTCGCGCGCTCGATCGCGGACTTCTATCGCGCCTAACGATTCCCCGAATTCGAGACTGCGGTGCCGCTCGAGGCGGCGGCGCTCCTGCCGCCGTTAGCTGTGACGGGTTCATTATGTTTTTCGATCCCGTTATGGCAGCATCCCGAGCCGTGGCCGAACCCACCCGAAAGTTGCTGATCGTCGAAGACGATCCGGGCATCCAGAGCCAACTCCGCTGGTGCTTCGGTGACTACGACGTCATTGCGGCCACGGACCGGACGCAGGCGATCAACGAGGTTCGCCGGCACGAGCCGGGCGTCGTGCTGCAGGATCTCGGTTTGCCGCCGGACGACGAGGGCGTGACCGAAGGTTTCGCGACGCTGCGCGACATTCTGACGCTCGCACCGTTCACGAAGATCATCGTCGTCACGGGACATGGCGACCAGTCGAACGCGCTGAAAGCCGTGGGTCTGGGCGCCTACGACTTCTACCAAAAGCCGGTCGACGTCGACACGCTCCAGCTCATCGTGCAGCGCGCGTATCAGATCCACGCGCTCGAGGCCGAGAATCGGCGTCTCGTTGCCGCGCTCGGCTCTCCGCAGCTCGCGGCGTGATCGCCTCGAGCGAGGCGATGCTCAAGGTCAGCCGAACGATCGAGAAGGTCGCGCCGACGAATGCGACGACGCTGCTGCAAGGCGAGAGCGGCACCGGCAAGGAAGTGTTCGCGCGCGCGATCCACACGCTGAGCCATCGGGCCAACAAGGCATTCGTCGCGATCAACTGCGCCGCGATCCCGGAAACGCTGCTCGAATCCGAGCTGTTCGGCTTCGAGAAGGGCGCGTTCACGGGCGCGGTGAAGCAGATGCACGGCAAGATCGAGGTCGCGGACGGCGGCACGTTGTTCCTCGACGAGATCGGCGACATGCCATTGCCGTTGCAGGCCAAGCTGCTGCGTTTCCTCCAGGAGCGCACGTTCGAGCGAATCGGCGGCCGCACGGAGATTCCGGTCGACGTGCGCGTCGTCTGCGCGACGAACAAGAACTTGCAAGAAGCGATGGCGAGCGGCGCGTTCCGCAACGATCTCTACTACCGAATCAGCGAGATCACGATCTCCATTCCGCCGGTGCGCGAGCGCGGCGCCGGCCGGATCGTGCTCGCGCGACACCTGCTGAACAAGTTCTCGACGCAGCTCGGGCGAGTGGTCAAGGGATTCACGGACGACGGTCAAGACGCGATCGAGACGTACGGTTGGCCCGGCAACGTCCGCGAGATGGAGAACAAGATCAAGGCCGCGGTGATCATGGCCGAAGGCAAGTTCGTGACGGCCGCGGACCTCGGTCTGGCCGTGTCCGCGTCTCCGCCGAGCTTGAATCTGCGCCTCGTGCGACAGCACGCCGAGACGCAGGCCATTCGCCAAGCGCTGACTCGCGCGTCGGGCAACATCTCGCGCAGCGCCGAGCTGCTCGGCGTCACGCGGCCGACGCTCTACGACCTGATGGCGAAATACGGCATCCGCGCCGACGCCGAGGAGCGGGCGGCCGAGCCGCCGCTCAACGCGTCACAGAAATAGACTTCGTGCGTGGTCGTCGCTGATCGCGCCCGCGAGCTCGCGCGGGGCGAGCTGGACTTAAGCCGGCGCGCCGATCTCAGCGACTGTCCTTGAACTGCTCCGGATTGAGCTGATGCCGCCCGAGCAGCTTGTAGAAATCCGTACGATTCCGCTTCGCGAGCCGCGCCGCCTGGCTCACGTTGCCGCCCGTGATCTGCAGGAGCTGCGACAAGTAGTTGCGCGTGAACTCGTCGCGCGCCTCGGAGAAAGAGGGGAGCGCATTCGCCTGCTCGCCTAGCGCGTTGCGCACCTGCTCCGCCGAAATCACGCGCGTCGGCGACAGCGCGACATTTTGGCGAACGACGTTGTACAGCTGCCGAACGTTGCCGGGCCAATGACTCGCCACGAGAAGCTCGACGGCCTCTGGCGCGTATACCTTTCGCTCGTTGCTGGCTTCGGCGGAGATCTGCACGAGGAAGTGCTCGACGAGCAGTGGGATGTCCTCGCGGCGGTCGCGCAGCGGCGGCAGCTGAATGTTCACGACGTTCAGCCGATAGTAGAGATCCTCGCGAAACGCGCCCTTGACCATCAGATCTTTGAGGTCCTGGTGCGTCGCCGAGATCACTCGCGTGTTCACCTTGACCGCTTCGGTGCTGCCGACGGGCCTCACCTGTTCCTCTTGCAGCACGCGCAACAGCTTCACTTGGAGCCGCATCGGCATGTCGCCGATCTCGTCGAGCAGCAACGTGCCCGCCGTGCGCGGCCTGGAACAGGCCTCGATGCGTGCGGTGCGCGCCGGTGAACGAGCCCTTCTCGTGCCCGAACAGCTCGGATTCGAGCAGGTTCTCGGCCATCGCGCTGCAATTGATCGCGACGAAAGGCTGATCCTTACGCGTGCTCGCCCTGTGGATCGCGCGTGCGAGCAATTCCTTGCCCGTGCCGGACTCTCCCGTGATCAGAACGCGTGTGTCGGTGCCGGCGACCATGCGTGCTTGCTGGAGGCAGGCCTCCACCGCAGCGCTGCGCGTGATGATCTCCGCGCTCCAATGGTCTTCGCTCGTCGTCGGCAGCCCCGACACCTTCATCGCGCGCTCGACGTACTCGAGCAGCTGTTGCTTGTCGACGGGCTTCGTCAGGAAGCCGAACGCGCCGCTCTGCGTCGCCTCGACGGCGTCGGGGATCGTGCCGTGGGCCGTCAGGAGCAGCACGCAGAGGCCGGGCCGCTGCCGCTGGATCTCCTTGAGCAGTGCGATCCCGTCCATGCTCTCCATGCGCAAGTCGCTGATCACGAGATCGGGCCTGAACCGCGACAACGCGGCGAGCGCCTCCGACGCGCTCTCGACCGCTTCGACGTCGTAGCGCTCCGCCCGTAGGCGGATGCTCAACAGGCGTAGCAGGCCCGGGTCGTCGTCGACCAGCAGAATTCGGCCGCGGGGTAGCTCTTGAACCGCTTTTTCACTTTGGAGTTGAACCATTGTTGCGCTCTCGTATCGATCGTTCCGTGTTGATAATGGCGTCCAGCCTCGCGCGCGCTTCTTCCAGCGCAGCCTTCAATTGCCGGTTCTCCTCGAGGGCTGCCTGAAGCCGTTGCGTGTTCTCGTCGTTGCGCTGAGCGGTCGCGGCTTGGGCCGCGCGCTGCAGTCGCTGCGCTTCGGCGTCGAGAATCAACCTTTGCTCGACTTCTTTCAAGTGAAGCAGAGCGAGCGTGCGTTCCTCGGGCAGCAGCGCGTCGCCCGAGGCGAGCAACTGGCTCAGCTGCTTCTGCGCTTCCATCGCGTTGCTCGACGGATGTCCGGGGGTCGCGAGCGCGAGCGCGAGCCTGAGCCTGTTCGTCGTCGTCGGCGCCGTGCTCGCGGCGTCCGCGGCGCGCCTGAACGCGTCGATCTGCGTGACGGAATCGCCTTCGATCAGGTCGTGCAGCGTCTGCAAGTAGATGCCGACGTTGTCATCGGCGGGGCGGCGCTGGGCGCCATCCGCCGTCTTGGCGGCGACGTTCGAGGCGCTTCCGCCGTGGCTCGGCAGCACGCCGCCGGACGCGCTGCAACCGCAGAGCGCGGCAGCGAGCAGCGTGAGCGTGAGCCTAGCCATTGACCACCGCCAACACACGTTTGTCCGTCGCGCGCCGCAGCGGCAGCCGAACTTGGAAGTGGGCGCCCGAGTGCACGCCGCGAACGAGCGTCACCGAGCCTCCATGGGCTTGGATGCACTCGGCCACGACGGAAAGGCCGATGCCGGTTCCACCCACCGGACCGCCTTGAGGCCGCCGGCCTTGGTAGAACGCCTCGAAGATTCGCTCGCCATCCTCGGGATGCACGCCTGGGCCGTTGTCCGCCACGTCGATGCACGAGCTCGGCGCCCTGCATCTCGGCGGAGACTTGGATCGACCCCGTCGCTCGGAGTGAACTTGATCGCGTTCGAGAGCAGGTTCTCGAGCACGAGCTTCAGCTTGCCCTCGTCCGCGAGCACCTTGATCGCGGCGATCTTGAGGTTGAGCTTGATCTTCTTGTTCGAGATCGGGAGCCGGTGCTGGCCCAAGACGCCGAACACCATGGGCTTCAGCTCGAACTCTGCGAGATCGAGCGACGCAGTTTGGGTCTGCCAAGCGCTGAACGTGAGCAAATTTTCGATGAGCTTCTGCAGCTTGACGCCGTTGTCGCGCAGGATGCTCGTGACCTCTTGCTGTTGGTGGTCGAGCTCGCCGACGGAGCCGTCGAGCAAGAGCTCGGTGCCCTCGCGGATGTTCGCGAGCGGCGTTTTCAGCTCATGAGACATGTGGCGCAGGAACTTGTTCTTCTCGTCCGTGGATTCTTTGAGCCGGTGCCTGAGCCACTCGAGCTGACGCCCGAGGGTCTCGATGTCGTTCGGGCCGCTGACGGTGATCGGACGGCTGAAGTCGCCTTCGCCGAGCTCGCGAATCGCGCGGTCGACCTGGCGCATCGGCCGACCGACGAGCAGGAGGAACAGCACGACGAGAACGAGAGTGCCGGGGATCAGGGCCGCGGACTGCCAGGCGAGCGCGTGCTGCGCCGAGCGCGTGTTCTCCTCGAGCTCGTTCAGTCGGCTGTCGATCAGGCGGCGCATGCCCTGGCCGACGTCGCGAGCCGCCGCGTTCATCACGCGGAAACGCTCGATGATCATGTCGATTGCGCCGTTGTTCGGGCCGGACCCGCTGTTCGCACCGGACCGCAGTGCCCAGTGCACTTCCTTCGAGATCGACGTGAGCCGACGGAGCTGCTCCGCGATGTCCGGGTCCTTCGGCAGCGAGGTCAGCGCCGCGAGGCTCTCCTCGAAGGCGACTTGGTCGCTGTCGTAGAGGTTCAGCAGCTCCGATGCCGAGGCGACGACGCCTTGCAGCTGCAGATACTGGCGCGCGTTGCGCTCCATGCCGGACAGCAACGACACGAGCTTCTCGTTCTGCAGCGTCGCCGTGGCGCTATCGCCGAGCACGGCCTCGCTTTCGGTGGCGAGCTGGCCGAGCTTGAGGACGGCGTTGCCGATCGCGATCAGGAGCGGCACGGTGACGAACGCGAGCCCCAGCAGCACGAGGCCGAGCAGGGTTCGCGGTCGCCGCATCTTCATCGGACGTAGCTCACCGCGTGCTACCCCACTGTCCGGCCGCGAGCTTCCGTTCCCACGCGAGCGCGGTCTCGACGATGTCCTTGAGATTGTCGTGGCGCGGCTGCCAGCCGAGCAGCGAGCGAATGCGCGACGCGCGCGCCACGAGCGTCGGCGGATCTCCGGCTCGGCGCGGAGCTTCCCGCTTCGGAATCGGGTGTCCCGCGACCGTCTCGACCATGTTCAGCAGCTCGCGCACGCTGTAGCCGCGGCCGTAGCCGCAGTTCAGCGTCGTCGATTCGCCGCCGCCGCGCAGATAGGCGAGGGCCTTGAGATGAGCGTCGGCGAGGTCCTCGACGTGTATGTAGTCGCGAACTCCGGTGCCGTCTCGCGTCGGGTAATCGGTGCCGTAAATCGATACGTGGTCGCGCTTGCCGACCACGACCTCGCACGCGACCTTGGTGAGCAACGTCGCTTTGGCCGTCGCTTGGCCGATCCGCCCCATGGGGTCGGAGCCTGCGACGTTGAAATAGCGCAGCGCCACGTAGCGCAGAGGCGTGGCCGCGGCGACGTCGCGGAGCATCCACTCCGTCATGAGCTTGGACGTGCCGTACGCGTTGATCGGCGCCAGCGGACTATCCTCCGACGCCTCGCCGCTGCTCGGCATTCCGTAAACGGCCGCCGTCGACGAGAACACGACGTGCCGAACGCCGGCGTTCAGGGAACGCTCGAGCAGAGTCCGGCTCGCACACGTGTTGTTCCGATAGTACTTGAGCGGATCCGCAACGGATTCGGGCACGATCGTGTGCGCGGCGAAGTGCATCACGGTATCGATGTCGTGGGTGGCGAAGATCTCGTCGAGCACTTTCGCGTCGCCGGTGTTGCCGACGACGAGGTCGCCGTAGAGGACGGCTTGGCGAAACCCGGTCGACAGATCATCGAGCACGACAATTCGCTCACCGGCCTCGCCGAGCTGGCGCACGACGTGCGAGCCGATGTAGCCAGCTCCTCCGGTGACCAGAATTGTCTTGCGAGTCATACGGTTACCTAATCGACATAATAGAGACGTGAGAGCTTAACAGATCCCTCCGCGGCTGCTGGGAAACGGTTCGCACTTTGCGCCTGCAGTGTCGCTTTTCGCCTACAGCCGCATTCGGGACGATCGCGAGCGATCGTGAGGCGGGCATCGTCGACAGCGTTGGGCCGTTCTGGGCGTTGTGCCGAGCTATCGGGCCGCCCGCAGCGGCGCCGGAGCCAGCCCAGCCGCTTGAATAGAGAGTTGAGTCACGGCGTGGCTCGCTGGCGGATTCCTATAGTGATCGACCGACTCCGCTAACCGCAACCGGGCGGACCCCAAATCGATGAGCAAGGATCGCCTCAAGAGCAGGATCGCGGAAGCGTTAGCGGAGCCGTCGCCGCGCGACAGTCTCCGACGCTTGCTGAGTCGTCACGGGGAGAACCCGCAGGACGTCGCGCAGAACGAGCCGTCGACGTCCCTGACACGCGATTCTGGAGAACGTGAAGGATCCGATCCTCACGCTCGACGAGGGCGGAGCCGTGCTCAGCGCGAATGCCGCAGCGAGCCGGGTGTTCGCCGCGACGGCCGCCGAGCTCGCCGAGCGCAGCGTCGAGCAGCTGATCCCCGATCTCGCCGTGAGCGGACAGACGCTCGATGGGCTCGCGGATCGCGTCGGCGACACGTTCGTCGACGTGCTGCCGACGGTGATCGAGGCGAGGCGGGTCGACGGGAGTCTGTTCAAGGCCGAGGTGACCGTGAGCCGCTCGGCCCGCGGGCGCCGGTCACTGCTTCGTGATGTGCCTGCGCGATATCACCGAGCGTCTCCAGGACGAGCAGGCGCTGCGCGAGAGCGAGGAGCGCTACCGCACGCTGGTCGAGAACGCGCCCGAGGCCATCGTCGTGCTCGACGTCGATCAGCAGCGCTTCGTCGACGCGAACGAGAACGCGGCGCGGCTCTTCAAGCTCACGCGCGAGAAGCTGCTCGAGGTCGGCCCGCGCGCGATCAGCCCCGAGCTGCAGTCGGACGGCTCGCCTTCGTTCGGTCTCGCACGCGGCTACGTCGATCGCGCGCTGAACGGCGGCAGGCCCGTGTTCGAATGGCTGCATCGGGACGCGGAGGGTAACGACGTTCCGTGCGAGGTGCGGTTCATCATGTTGCCGTCGTCGAAGCGACCGGCTGATACGCGCGAGCATCATCGACATTGCCGCGCGCCGGCAGGCCGACACGCTCGCGTACGGCGAACGCCGCGTGCTCGAGCTGATCGCGGCCAATGCGCCGCTCGAGCGCACGTTGAACGCCGTCGTTCGCCTGGTAGAGCAGCTGCACCCGACTGTCGGCGCGGCGGTGATGCGGCTCGAGGAAGAAAGGCTCAAGCTCGCAGCGTCGACCGGATTGGCCGCGCCCGTGGTCGCGATGCTCGCGGACCTGCCGCTCGGGGTGAAGGCAGGCGCGCCCGGCGCTGCGGCGTCCCTCGGCCGGCAGACGATCGCGCGCGACATCGGCGGAGGATTCGCTGTGGCTCGAGCTGCGCGACGTGCCGCTCGAAAACGGCTTGCGCGCGTGCTGCTCGACCCCGATCGTCACGTCGGGCGATCGAGTTCACGGCACGCTCGACCTTTACTTCGACAGCGCGCGCGGCCCGAAGACCGAGGAGCTCGATCTCGCCACGCGGCTCACGCAGCTTCTCGGCATTGCGATTCGCCGTAAGCTCGACGAGACCGCGCTGCGCGACAGCGAAGCGCGTTTCCGCGCGCTGTTCGACAACGTCGTGGATGGGGTCTACCAGGCCACGCCGGCTGGCGAGATCGTGTCGATGAATCCAGCGTTGGTCCGGATGCTCGGCTACGACGACGCGAAAGAGCTCGGCCGTCAGGACGTGGCGGACCTCTTCGTCGAGCCGAAGGAGCGCGAGCGGCTCGTCTCGGAGCTCAAGACGCTACGGACGAGTGCGCAATTTCGAATACAGGCTGCGCCGGCGCGACGGCCGCGAGATCGTCGCCGTCGAGAACTCGCGGGTCGTCAGCGACGCGCATGGCAGAGAGCTCTACTACGAGGGCACCGTCACGGACATCACGCAGCGCAAGGCCGCCGAGCGCGCGCTGTTCAACGAGAAGGAGCGGGCCCAGGTTACGCTGCAATCGATCGGCGACGCGGTCGTAACGACCGACGAGGTCGGGAACATCGAATACTTGAACCCGGTCGCGGAGCAGCTCACGGGATGGGAGCGGCGCGACGCCGAAGGATTGCCGATCAGCGAGATCGTCCGGCTGTCCGACGAATCGACCGGCGCCGTCGTAGAGAACCCGGTGTTGCGCTGCCTCGCCGAAGGCCGTGTCGTTCAGCTCGCGGACGACGTGGTGCTCACGAGCCGCGACGGCGCCGCGGTTGCGATCCAGGACTCGGCCGCGCCGATCCAGGACCGCAACGGCGTCGTGGTCGGCGCGGTCATGGTGTTCCACGACGTGAGCCACGAGCGGCAGCTGCATCGCAAGCTTGCGTACTTCGCGAGCCACGACTCGCTCACGGGCTTCATCAACCGCCGCGAGTTCGAGGAACGGCTGTCGGCCGAGCTGCGCGCGGTT
Source organism: uncultured Gammaproteobacteria bacterium (assembly GCA_963841645.1). Classification (GTDB taxonomy): domain Bacteria; phylum Pseudomonadota; class Gammaproteobacteria; order Steroidobacterales; family Rariloculaceae; genus FEN-1219. Next base: position 11,953 of record CAWJDS010000017.1, read on the forward strand.
CAGAAGGACTCCGCGCGCCGGAGTGCCGTCCTCTACATGGACCTCGATCAGTTCAAGGTCGTCAACGACACGTGCGGGCACGCCGCGGGCGACCTCTTGCTGCGCCAGCTCGCCGAGCTGCTGCGCGCGCGCGTGCCGAAGAACGGCGTGCTGGCTCGCCTCGGCGGGGACGAGTTCGCCGTTCTGCTCGTGGACTGCTCGCTCGCCGACGCCGGCGAGATCGCAGAGAACGTGCGCGCGGCGACGGCCGCATTCCGCTTCACGTGGCAAAACAGCGCGCTCCAAGTCGGCGTGAGCATCGGCATCGTCGCGGTCGAGGCCGCGAGCGACAGCGTCGGCACCGTCATGAGCGCGGCCGACGTCGCGTGCTACGTCGCCAAGGACCTCGGCCGCAACCGCATCCACGTGTACGAGGAGCGCGACGCGGCTGAACGGCACCAGGAGATGCAGTGGGTCGCGCGGATCAACCGCGCGCTCGAGGAGGAGCGCTTCGAGCTCTTCTTTCAGCCGATCGTGCCGATCGATCCGGCACTCGATGCATGGCCTCACTACGAGCTATTGCTGCGTCTGCGGGACGAGCGCGGCGAGATCGTGCTGCCGAGTGCGTTCATTCCGGCCGCGGAGCGCTACAACCTCATGCCGATGGTCGACCGTTGGGTGATCAGCCGAACGCTCGAGACGCTCGCCTATCGCGGCGATCCGGACAGCGATCCGTACATGCTGTCGATCAATCTTTCGGGCACGACGCTGAACGACGCGCGCTTCCTCGACTTCCTGCTCGGCGAGCTGACGGCCGCCGCGATTCCGCCCGGGCGCGCTGTGCTTCGAGATCACCGAGACGGCCGCGATAGCGAATCTCGAGAAAGTCGTCGCGTTCATGCGCGCGCTCAAAGCGCGCGGCTGCCGCTTCTCGCTCGACGATTTCGGCACAGGCCTGTCGTCGCTTACGTACCTCAAGACTCTCCCGGTCGATTACGTGAAGATCGACGGGCACTTCGTGCGCAATGTGACCCGCGATGCGGCAGACGAGTGCGTCGTCGAGTCCATCGCACGGATGGCGCGCGCGTTCAACATCCAGGCGATTGCCGAGCGCGTCGAGAGCCGCGACGTCATGAAGCGACTCGGCGAGCTTGGTGTCGGCTTCGCGCAGGGGTTCTTCATCGCCGTTCCGCAGCCGATCAGCGAGCTGCCGGTTCGCTCGACCCGCCGAATCCGCGCCTGAGCGGAGCCCGAGGCGGCGAGGCGGTCCGAGGCCTCTCCAGCGGCTGCTATGATGACGCCCCCGCCACGCGCGAGATCGTGCCCAACGTCATGACCCCGAGCCTGTCCCATCGCCTTTGCGTTGCGCCGATGATGGATCGGTCGGACAAGCATTTTCGCTTTCTGACGCGCGTGCTCGCGCCCAATGCGCTGCTGTATACCGAGATGATCACCGCGCGCGCGCTGCTGCGCGGCGACGCGCAGCGGCTGCTGCGCTTCGATGCCGCGGAGCATCCGGTCGCGCTCCAGCTCGGCGGCGCCGATCCCGAGGAGCTCGCCGCGGCGGCGAAGCTCGGTGCGGCCGCCGGCTACGACGAGATCAACTTGAACGTGGGCTGCCCGAGCGATCGTGTGCAGGCCGCGTGCTTCGGTGCGGCCTTGATGCTCGACCCGGCGCGAGTCGCCGCCTGCGTGGCCGCGATGCGCGCTTCGGTCGACGTGCCCGTGACCGTCAAGACGCGGCTCGGAGTCGACGAGCACGACTCGTACGAGTTTCTGACTTCGTTCGTCGAGCGCGTCGCGGCCGCGGGGTGTGACACGTTCATCGTCCACGCGCGCAAGGCCTGGCTCAGCGGCCTGAGCCCCAAGGAGAATCGCGAGATCCCGCCGCTCGATTACCCGCGCGTGCATCGCTTGAAGCGCGACTTCGCGTGTCTGCGGATCGTGATCAACGGCGGCTTCGTCGACCGCGACACTGCGCTCGCGCAGCTCGAGCACGTCGACGGCGTGATGCTCGGGCGCGCGGCCTACCAGCAGCCGTGGCTCGTGGCCGATCTCGATCGCGCGCGTCCATGGCGGGCGCGCGTCGCCTCGGGGTCGCCTGTGACGCCTGCTGTGTCGCGCGTGCTCGAGCGATACATTGTATATGTCGAGCGCGAGCTCGCTGCCGGCACGCCGCTGAAGTCGATGACACGGCACCTGCTCGGTCTGCGTGCTGGCTTGCCGGGCGGCCGGCGTTTCAGACGTGCGCTATCGGAGCTCGCGGACGGTCGCGCAGGGCTCGCGGCGTTGCGCGAGATCGCCGCTGGGTTCGCCGACGAGCCGCCGAGCGAAGCGCCACTCGGCGGCGCGCTTTACGCTTTCGGTTGAGAGATCTTCATCCGACTAAAATCACGCCGACTGCGCTCACATGTGGACAAGTCCCTGCCACTTCGCGGGGGAACACGCGGACGTGAACGGAGTGTGTGCAGGCGGATTGTCACCCGAAGTGACGACTCGGCTTAGATTGTCCAGGAATGTGACAATCGCGCGGGACACCCCACGACACAGACGCTCGGCAGGTCCCGCCACGAGCCGCGCTCGAAGAACGCAGCTGCACCGGCTGCGCCGCGGCTAGTCAACCATCGCGTAACGGTTCCGGGCCACGGAATGAACTCGCGTGCGAATCGTGTAAGCTCCCTACGACTCGCATAACTTGAAGCTCCAACGACAACGATCGAGGTAACGGCGGTGGCGGCAAATCCGAAGAAGAAGTTCGCGCAGACGATGGCCGAGCGTGCCGACATTCACGACCTGTACGAGAAGTCGGTGCAGGCGGTCGACGTCGAGGTCGGAGTTCCTGCAAGACACGTTTCGTTCGTTGCGGCACCGCGAGGCGCTGAGCCTGCGCGAGGACTTTTGCGGCACCGCGAGCCTCGCGTGCGAGTGGGTGCGCACCGGCGCGCAGCGGCATGCGATCGGCGTCGACATCGACCCGTCGGTGCTCGACTGGGGACGAAAGCGGCGCGTCGCGCGCTTGCCCGAGGCCGCACGCGCGCGCGTGAAGCTGCTCAACGACGACGTTCGCCACGTCGTCACCGAGCCCGTCGACATCGTCGGCGCTTTCAATTTCTCCTACTTCTGCTTCAAGGCTCGCGAGGAGATGCGCGACTACTTCAAGCGCGTGCACGCCGCGCTCCGCCCCGACGGAGTGTTCTTCCTCGACGCATTCGGAGGCCCGGAGGCGTCGGATCTGCAGAAGGAGAAGACCAAGCTCGACGGCTTCACGTACGTATGGGACCAAGCCGAGTTCGAGCCCGTCACGAGCCGCATCGTCTGCCACATCCACTTCAAATTCCCGGACGGCTCGAAGATCAAGCGCGCGTTCACTTACGACTGGCGGCTCTGGACGTTGCCCGAGCTCCGCGAGCTGCTGCTCGAGGCGGGATTCGCGAAGGTCCGCGTCTATTGGGAAGGAGATGACGGCGACGGCGGCGGGAACGGCGAGTTCAAGGAGCACGCGACCGGAGAGGCGGATCTCGCGTGGATCGCTTACCTCGTCGCCGAAAAGTAAACGTCTCTCGGTCCGCGCGCTGAAGAACGCGTCGTCTCTTCGCTGCGTTGCGCGGCAGCCGTCACACGGCGACGCCGACGTCGATGGCGTATAATCGCCCCCGGCTCCCCTCCGGCGCACTCAAGAAGGAAGCCATGGGTAAGGATATCGAGGTTGCGATCCTGTTCGCCGACGTGGTGGGCAGCACGCAACTCTATGAGCAGCTCGGCGACGTGAAGGCGCGGCAGATGGTCGGCCGTTGCCTCGATATCATGCGCGAGGCGACCGAGGCGAATAGCGGCACCGTCATCAAGACGATGGGCGACGAGGTCATGTCGACGTTCCCGACGGCCGACGACTCGATGAACGCGGCGCGCCGGATGCAGGAGCGAATCACGACGGACGCGGAGCTCGCCCACGACAACGGCCACGTCGCGATCCGGATCGGCTGTCACTACGGGCCGGTCGTCCAGGAGCATCGCGACATCTTCGGCTCGGCCGTGCACACGGCGAACCGGATGACGAGCCAGGCCAAGGCGAAGCAGATCATCACCACGCTGTCGACCGTCGAGCGCTTGTCGCCGGAGTGGCAGGCGGTTGCGCGCCAGATCGACGTCGCGACCGTGCGCGGCAAGGCCGACGAGGTCGTGCTGTTCGAGGTGCTTTGGCAGCCCGAAGAGGCGACGAGCATGCTTCCGACCGTGGCTCTCGGCCGGAAGTCGGGCGCGCGTCCGAAGCGCATCAGCCTCCGCTATCAGGGTCGCGAGGTTACGGTCGGTGAGGGGCGCAAGAGCGCGACGCTCGGCCGAGCCGAGGAGAATGACGTCGTCGTGAAAGGTAACCTGATCTCGCGCGTGCACGCGCGCATCGAGGCGAGCCGCGACAAGTTCACGCTCGTCGACGAGAGCACGAACGGCACCTTCGTGCAGACGAACGCCGGCGAGGAAATCTTCGTGCGCCGCGACAGCACGCAGCTGACCGGCGAGGGCGTGATCGGGCTCGGCCGCGTCGCGCAGCCCGGCACCGCGCTCGCGGTCCACTACGTCGTCGAGGAATAGGACACTCCGCTGAAGGCCGCAGTGTTCTTCGTTCTCCAGCTCGGGATTCCCGTGTCGTTGTGGCTCTTGTACAGGTCGCGCGTGAAGCTTCCGAGCCTGTTCTACGGCCGCAACTTTCCGCGCGTCGTCGCGATTGTGTTCGGGGGGCTCGGGGCGCTGCGGGCAGCGCGCTATGCAGTCCGGACGTTGCCGCAAGTCGAGGCTTGGGAGACCGACGCCATCGCACGCGCGATCGCCGGAGGCCACGGATTCAGTTTCCCCGGCTCGGCCCGCTGGCTCTGGGATATGCCTCGTCAAGATCCGAACGCCTTCTTCCCAACCGCCTGGGAGGATCCGGTTTACACGTATCTGCTCGCCGGTATGCACGTGCTGTTCGACGACGCGGCTTTCGTTGCCGCTTATGCGTTGAACTTCATCTGCATCGCGATCATTGCTTATCTTGTCTACCGCGTTGCCTCTCGGTTCGCGGGTGCTTGGACTGGTGCAACGGCTGTAGTGCTCCTAAGCGCGCACACCGACCTGTACGTATCGTTCTTCAGCGCCGTCGACGCGACAGCGTTCGCGACGTCCGCGGGCACCGGCTGCGTGCTCGCAGCGGTGCGCTATTTCGAAAGTCAGACCTGGCGAAGGATTGTCGTGCTAGGGCTCGTTACTGGCTTCACCGTGTTGTCTTCGCCCGCGACGGTTTATTTCGCGTATGCGCTGGTTGCATCGCTGGTGCTGTACCACCGATCCGTTCTGAGCACGGGTATCGTTCGGGCCGTCGCTTTCCTGCTCGCCGCTGCGCTCGTCGTATTACCCTGGTCGATTCGCAACTACGAAACGTTCGGCACGTTCGTCCTCGTTCGGACCGGCGCCGGCGAGATTGCATACACGAGCACGGTCGCCACCGCGGCCACGTTCATGCCCGACGTAGCGCATAGTCCGGCGCCCGTGCCATGGACGTCGACGGGGCCAATGGCAGCGATTGCCGAGCTTCTGCGGGATGAGGACAAGCGTATAGCGCTGCTCCGTTTCGAGTTCGACGTGTTTGAGGCGGCGCCTCCACCCGGTTATGCCGCCATGAATGAGGCGCAGCGCGACGCGATCCATTTCGAGCGGGCGAAAGAATTCGTAGTCGAGCATCCCGTCGTGGCGGCCGAAATGGCTATTGCGAAGTGGCGAAGCTTTGGCAATCAACTTCGGCGTATACGGCCTCGCGCTCCTCGCGCTTGCCGCGCTCGGCGCGGCGCGCGCGATCAAGGATCCGAGAAGCTGGCCGCTCACGCTGATGGTCGGAGCCACCAGCCTGATTTTCCTGCTGATCATTCCGTACTACCCTCGCTACCGGTCTCCGATCGAGCCGTCGATCGTGGTTCTCGCCGCGATTGCGCTGCGGATTTTCGACGAGCGGCTAACGAGCCGCGTTCGACAGCCCGGAATGACGGCCGCCGGTGCGACGAGTTAAGAGAGGCTCGCGAGGACTTTCTTGTGCTCCGCGCGCAGCTCGCCCGGTACGCGATCGCCGAACTCGTCGAAGTACTGGCCGATGTTGTCCATCTCGGCGCGCCACTGCGCCGGGTCGACGGCGAGTAGCAGCTCCAGGTCTTGCTTCGACACATCGAGGCCTTTGACGTCGATGTCGCCGGGTTTCGGCAGATAGCCGATCGGCGTCTCTACCGCGCCGACCCGGTTCTCGCAGCGCTCGATGATCCAGCGCAGCACGCGGAGATTCTCGCCGAACCCGGGCCAGAGGAACCGGCCGGCCGAGTCGCGCCGGAACCAATTCACGTGGAAGATCTTCGGCAGCTTCGCGGAGCGCTTCGCGAAGCTGAGCCAGTGCGCCCAATAGTCGCCGTAGTTGTAGCCGCAGAACGGCTTCATCGCCATCGGATCGCGGCGCACGACGCCGACCTTGCCGGTGGCCGCGGCGGTGGTCTCGGACGCGACGCTCGCGCCGACGAGCACTCCGTGCGCCCAGTCCTTGCGCCTGATAGACGAGCGGCGCGAGCTCGCGCCGTCGGCCGCCGAACACGAGCGCCGAGATCGGCACGCCCTCGGGCGCCTCGGCGAGCTTCGAATACGCCGGGTTCTGCTTCGCCGACACGGTGAAGCGCGAGTTCGGGTGAGCGGCCGGGCCGTTCGTGCCGTCGTACGCTCGGCCGACCCAATCGATCGTCGGCTTGCCGTTGCCTTTCTCTTCCCACCAGGGATCGTTATCGGCCGTCACCGCGACGTTCGTGAAGATCGTGTTCTTCTGGATCGTTTCGTAGGCGTTGCGGTTCGTGTGCGGGTTCGTGCCGGGGACGACGCCGAAGTAGCCGGCCTCGGGATTGATCGCACGCAGCTGCCCCGAGGAGTCGAGATGCATCCACGCGATGTCGTCGCCGAGCGTCCAGACCTTCCAGCCCTTCTGGCTCTCGGGCGGGATCAGCATCGCGAGATTCGTTTTGCCGCAGGCGGACGGGAACGCGCATGCGAGATAGTGCGTCTCGCCCTGCGGATTCTGGACGCCGACGATCAGCATGTGCTCGGCGAGCCAGCCTTCGGTGCGCGCCTGGTAGCTCGCGATTCGCAGCGCGTGACACTTCTTGCCGAGCAACGCGTTGCCGCCGTAGCCCGAGCCGTAGCTCATGATCGTGAGCTCTTCGGGGAAGTGCATGATGAAGCGGCGCTCGGGATCGAGCTCGCCCGTCGAATGCAGGCCTTTGACGAAGGTCTTGTCTTTCTCGATGCGTTTGAGCGCCGGCTTGCCGATCCGAGTCATCAGGTACATGTTTGCGACGACATAGGGGCTGTCGGTGATCTCGACGCCGCAGCGCGCGTAAGGAGAGTCGATCGGACCCATGCAATACGGAATCACGTACATCGTCCGGCCGCGCATGGAGCCGGCGAAACACTCGGTCATCTGGGCCTTCGCCTCGGCGGGCGCGAGCCAGTTGTTGTTCGGGCCCGCATCGATCCTGTCGTGCGTGCAGACGAACGTCAGATGCTCGACGCGGGCGACGTCCTCGGGATCGGAGCGGTGCAGGTAGCAACCGGGATAGTGCTGCTGGTTGAGCTCGAGCAGCGAGCCGCTGTCGAGCATCTCCTCTATGAGCTTGCGGTATTCTTGCTCGGTGCCTTCGCACCAGTGAATTCGATCGGGACTCGTGAGCTCGGCCACTTGCGCAACCCAGTCGCTCAGGCTCTTAAGGCGCGTCGTCATTGGGGTTTTTCGTGAGTTTCGTGATGATGAAGCTCGGCATTATACCGTGGCGCAGCCGCGGATAGGATCGAGCGCCGGAGCCGCGCGCGGCGGGCTGCGCGGCACAGGCACGCGCCTCGACACGGGCTCGCGGCCACGCCGGCAGGGTCGATTATGTAGGAGTGCCGCGTCGAGACGCGCGCGCGCGCCTCGTCGCGCGCCGGCGCGCGCATTTCCTTCGCCTTCGCGCTTTGCGCCGTCGCGTGGCCGGGCTACGGGCAGTTGCCGAGCGCAAGAGCGCGCGCAGGGCTCGAGCTCGCGACGCGCGTCGAGAAGATCGTCGCGGCCGCCGGCACGGACAAGGCCGACGCGCGTCCGCAGCTCGTGCCGGCCGAAGATCTCTCGCCGGGCGACGCGCTGGTCGTCACGCGTGACGTTTCTGAATACAACGCAGCACGCGCTCGACGGCGTGCGGATCACTCAACCGATCCCGCCGAGCATGCGCTACCTCGAAGGGTCGGGTGTCGGGCCGGGCAGCCAGGTGCTGTACTCGGTGGACGGGGGCGCGACGTACGGGCAACGCCAACGAGCTCGGTGTCGTCGCAGCCGATGGCGTTCGCCGCGCCGCGACCGCGGCCGACTACACGCATGTTCGCTGGCTCATCAAGGCGCCGCTCGCGCCCGGCGCGCGCGCGTTCGTCCGCTTTCGCGCGACGCGTGCGCGCGGTGAGCGAACCGGCCTTGTCGGCTCCGGCCGGCAAGTGACCTCGTCAAATCCCGCGTTCCCCGACAATTCGAGACGCGGCGCGGCTTCGCTACCGGCTATAGTGAGCGGCGCAGCAAATGGTCGATATCGCCGACATCTTCAGTCCCGACGGGGCGCTCGCCGCTCACCTCCCGGGATTCAGCTATCGCAAAGCTCAGCAAGAGATGGCGGCGCTCGTCGCAGCCGCGCTCGCGAGCGGCAAGCACGCCGCGATCGAGGCCGGCACCGGAATCGGTAAGACGTTTGCGTACCTCGTGCCGGTGCTCGTATCGGGCCGTCGCGCGATCATCTCGACCGGCACGCGAACGCTCCAAGATCAGCTATTCGCACGCGACCTGCCGCTGCTCGGCGCGCTGCTCGGCCGGCCGGTGCGCATCGCGCTGCTGAAGGGCCGCAGCAACTACTTGTGCTGGCATCGGATCGAGGCCGCGCTGCACGAGGGCACGCGCGACGCGGCGACGCTTGCCGAGCTCCGCGCGATCGCAACCTGGGGCCGCGCGAGCGCACGCGGCGACCTGACCGAGCTCGAGGACCTCGGGAACGACGACGGGCTGCGAGGCGCGATCACTTCGACCGTCGACAATTGCCTTGGGCCTAGATGCAGCTTCCACGACCGCTGCTTCGTCGCCGAGGCGCGCCGCGAAGCGCAAGCCGCGGACGTGGTGATCGTGAATCATCACCTGCTGCTCGCGGATCTTGCGTTGAAGGACGGCGGCTTCGGCGAGCTGCTGCCGGGCGCGGACGCGGTGATCGTCGACGAGGCGCATCAGCTGCCGGATGTCGCGCAGCAATTCTTCGGCTTGTCCGCGAGCACGCGGGAGATCGAGTCGTTGCTGCGGGATCTCAACGTCGAGGCGCGCGGCGTCGGACGTCGCAGGCGAGGTGGAGCAGGCGGCGAGCGACGTGGGTCGCGCGCTGGTCGACGTGCGGCGTCGCGCTACCAGCGTCGCCTCCGGGCCGGATCCCCTGGGCGGCGGCCCCGACCGCGCTGCGCGACGCGTTACCCGAGGTGCGTCGGGCGCTCGAGGCATTGCGCGAAGCCGTCGACGGCTTCGCCGATGCGAGCGCGGCGCTCGCGAATTGCGCGCAGCGATGCGCCGATGCCGCCGCGCGCGTGCGGTTCATCGCGAGCGCGGATCCCGACGACGGCTTGCGCTGGTTCGACTTCTCGACCGGCGCCGTCGCCGCGCATTGGACGCCGTTCGACGTCGGCGCGGCGCTCGCGGCGAGGATCGAGGCGCAGGGCGGCGCGTGGGTATTCGCGTCGGCGACGCTCGCGGTCGGCGACGACTTCAGTCACTTCCTGCGCCGCGTCGGCGTCGACGCGCAAATCACGCGCGTGCTCGCGAGCCCGTTCGACTACGAGCGCAACGCGCGGCTCTATGTGCCCGAGGCGCTGCCGGATCCGTCAGACGAGTCGTACGTCGACGAGCTCATGGGCGCGGTGTGGCCGCTCATCGATGCCGCGGGCGGCGGCGCGTTCCTGCTGTTCACGAGCTACCGAGCGCTGAACCGCGCCGAAATCTGGCTCCAGCGCTGCGCGACGCCCGGGCGCGTGCTCGTCCAGGGGCGAGGCTCGCGCAGCGAGCTCCTGAACGAGTTCCGCCGCGACGGCAACGCGATCCTGCTCGGCACCAGTAGCTTCTGGCAGGGCGTCGACGTCCGCGGCCCCGCGCTGCGGCTCGTCGTGATCGACAAGCTGCCGTTCGCGAGCCCCGGCGATCCGCTCGTGCAGGCACGGATCGACGCGATCCGGCGCGCGAGGTGGCGATGCCGTTCACGGAGTTCCAGCTGCCGCAGGCGGTGCTCGCGCTGAAGCAGGGCGTCGGGCGGCTGATCCGCGACTTCGACGACCGCGGCCTCGTCGTGCTCGGCGATCCGCGTTTGCGCACGCGCGGCTACGGACGCTTGTTCCTCGAGAGCCTGCCGCCGATGCCCGTGCTCGACGACCTCGGTTCGGCGCTCGCGTTCGCGGCGAGCCTCGAGCCCGCGGCGAGCCTCGAGCTCGCGGCGCGGGTCCGCGCGTCCGCCGCCGCGTCATGAATCTCCTCGGCATCGAGACCTCGGGACGCGTCGGCTCCATCGCGCTTTCGCTCGCCGGCCGGATCGAAACGCGCGAGATCGCCAATGCGCGGGAGCAAACCGAGCGGCTGCTCGCGGTCGTGGACGAGCTGCTCACCGGCGCGGGCCTCGAGCTCGACCGGCGCTCGATGGGATCGCGTTCGGCCGCGGACCGGGCTCGTTCACGGGCTTGCGCGTGGCTGCGGCTGTCGCTCAGGGTTTGGCCGCGCCGGCGCGCGTGCCGCTGCTGCCGGTCTCGAGCTTGCTGTGCCTCGCGCAGCGCGCCTTGCGAAGCGAGCGAGTGGAGCACGCCGTCGCGTGCGTCGACGCCCATATGGGCGAGGTCTATTGGGGAGAGTTCGAGCTCCGCGACGGCGTGCTGCGTGCGGTCGGTCCCGAGCGGCTCGGCGCCCCGGCCGAGCTCACTCCGCCGAGCGGTTCCACGTGGGTAGCCGTCGGCAGCGGCTTCGCCGCGCAGCGCGAGGCGCTTATGTCCGTGCTCGCCCAGGCGCAGCGCGCGCTGCCCGAGCTCGAGCCCGCGGCGCAGGATCTTTTCCCGGCGGCGGCCGAGGCGCTCGCGGCGGGCCACGCGGCGTCGCCTCGCGACGCGCTGCCGGTCTATCTACGCGAGCACACCGCATGGCGCCGCGCCGACTGAGGGCCGCGCCGGGCCTCGGGCGTTGCGTGGTGCGCGGCGGCGCTCGGCGCCGGTCTTAACTATTTTGTAACAATGCTCGACTGTAATGGTGTGCCCGCCCTTCCTGGAATGATTAGCCGAGATGAATATGGCGCAAAAGAAGATCCTGGTCGTCGAGGACGAGCGCGCGATCCGTGAGATGCTCGCGTTCAACCTCGGCCGGGCCGGATACGAGGTGCGGCCCGCCGGCGACGGTCGCGAGGCTCGCGCCGCAATCGCGGACGGTCAACCCGATCTGGTGCTGATGGATTGGATGCTGCCGGACGTGAGCGGGCTCGAGCTCACGCGCCAACTCAAGCGCGATCCGCACACGCGCGAGATCCCGGTGATCATGCTCACGGCTCGCGTCGAGGAGGACGATCGCGTCGCGGGACTCGACGGCGGGGCCGACGACTACATCGTGAAGCCGTTCTCGCAGCGCGAGCTGCTCGCGCGGATCCGCGCCGCGCTGCGCCGCTCCGTCGTAGCGGAAGGCGAGGTGGTCACCGTCGGTCAGCTCAAGCTCGACGCCGCGAGCCATCAGGTCAGCGTCGAGGCTGCGGAGGTTGCGCTCGGGCCGACCGAGTACCGGCTGCTCGAGTTCTTCATGCATCACCCGGACAGGGTCTACAGCCGCGCGCAGCTGCTCGACCGCGTCTGGGGCGGCAACGTGTATGTCGAGGAGCGCACGGTCGACGTGCACATTAGACGGCTGCGCAAGGCGCTCACACCGTACGGATACGATAGACTGATCCGTACCGTTCGCGGCGCTGGGTACCGTTTCTCACCCGGTCAGACGTGACACTGCCGAACCGATGGGCATCGCAATTCGCTTGGCTGGCCATCTGGGTCATAGCGGCGCTATCCCTCGGTGCGTGGTTCGGCGGCATGGGTTGGTGGCTCGCCGGCGCGCTCGCTCTCTATGCCGCGCGGCTGTTGCGCAGGGTGTATCTGCTCGATCGAGTGCTCGAGGGGTACCTGCGCGTGCCGATCTTCGAGACGCACGGCCTGTGGCCGGAGATGTTCGCGCGCGTCGAGAAGATTCGCGCCAAGGCGCGCAACCGCAAGAAGAAGTACCACAGACTGCTCCGCGAGGTGCGCGAGAGCACGGGGGCGCTGAGCGACGCGGGCATCATCCTCAACGCCGAGAACGAAATCGTCTGGTTCAACGCCGCGGCGACGCGGCTGCTCGGCCTCAATTCCTCGACGGACATCGGCAATCGGCTCGACAACCTCGTTCGCCACCCCGATTTCATCGCGTATCTCGCGAAGCCGACACCCGAGCCCGTGACGGTGCCGTCGCCGAGCGACGAGTCGGGCGCGATCACGGCGCAGATCGTGCCGTACGGCAAGGATCAGAGGCTCGTGATCATTCGCGACATCACCCGCGAGATCAAGCTCGAGCGTATGCGGCGTGACTTCGTCGCGAACGCGTCGCACGAGCTGCGCTCGCCGCTCACGGTGATCGGCGGCTATCTCGACGCGCTTGCCGAGGACGACGCGATGCCGACGACCTGGCGCGGTCCGATCGGCGAAATGCAGCGTCAGGCCGAGCGCATGACGCGGATCCTGCGCGACCTGATCGAGCTCTCGCGGCTCGAATCGTCCGATCGGACCGACAGCGACGAAGTCGTCGACGTTCCGCGAATGCTCGAGCTCATCGTCGGCGAGTTCGAGTCGCTCGGGGGCGAGCACCCGGCGCTGAGCCTCGCGCTCGAGTCCGACGTCGTCGTTGCTCGGTAACGAGTCGGAGCTGCATTCGATTTTCTACAATCTCGTGAACAACGCCGTGCGCTTCACTCCGCCGACCGGCAGCGTGAAGGTCGCGTGGCGCGCCGACGACGACGGCGCCGTGTTCGAGGTGACGGATACCGGCATCGGCATTCCGGAGGAGCAGATCCCGCGGATCACCGAGCGGTTCTACCGTGTCGACCCGGGCCGGTCACGCGCCGTCGGCGGCACAGGCCTCGGCTTGGCGATCGTGAAGCACGCGTTGCAGCGTCACGAAGGTACGCTGCAGATCCGCAGCCGCGAGAGTCACGGCAGCACGTTCACTTGCAGGTTCCCTTCGCGACGCCTCGTGTCACGCACGGCCGTCGCTGAAGCCGTATAATCGCGCCGCACTGAGGACAGACCACCATGGACGTCGAAGATCTCGGCCACCACATTTCCCGGCGCTTCAACGAGGATCTCGAGCACGTCCGCAGCTCCGTGCTCGCGATGGGCGGGCTCGTCGAAGAGCAGCTCGATCGCGCGATCAAGGCGTTGTCCGACGCCGACAGCGCGCTCGGGCTCCAAGTCGCCGAGGACGACATCAAGGTCAACCGCATGGAGGTCAGCATCGACGAGGAATGCAGCCGCATCCTCGCGACGCGGGCGCCGACCGCGAGCGACTTGCGCCTCGTGATCGCCGTCCTGAAAGCGATCACCGATCTCGAGCGGATCGGCGACGAGGCCGAGAAGATAGGCGTGCTCTCCGCGCGGCTCGCGAGCCTCGAGCGGCCGTCGACGAACTATCGCGAGCTGCGCAATCTGGCCCGCCACGTGAAGGCGATGGTGCACAACGCGCTCAACGCGTTCGCGCGCCTCGACACGAAGGCGGCCCTCGACGTCGTGAAGGCGGACGACGCGGTCGACGAGGAGTACGAGTCGATCTATCGCCAGGGCATCACGTTCATGATGGAAGATCCGCGCACGATCTCCCGAATCATGGATGTGACTTGGATGGCGCGCGCGCTCGAGCGCATCGGCGACCATGCGAAGAACATTTGCGAGTACGTGATCTTCATGGTCCACGGCAAGGACGTCCGCTACACGGGCTTGAAGAACATCGAGGCGGAAGTCGAGCAGGCGCATCGCCGGCAGGAGACCCGGTCCTGATTGCGACGCGCGCGCAGCGCCGCTGGCTCAACGCTGTCGGTTTCGCCTGTGCGCGGGCCTCATGGCCTACGCGCTCTATACCGAATACGGCCCGCTGCATCTCGACCCGTGCCCGCTCTGCATCTTTCAGCGCGTCGCGATGATCACGCTCGGCGTCGTGTTCGCGGTCGCGGCGTTGCACGCGCCGCTCGGGTCGGCGCGCGCGCGTCTACGCGGTGCTCGGCGGCCTCGTCGCGGCGACGGGCTTGAGCATCTCGAGCTGGCACGTGCACGTGCAGAATCTGCCGGCCGATCAGGTTCCGGCGTGCGGCCCCGGCCTCGACTACATGTTGCAGGCGTTTCCGTTCCTCGACGTGCTGAAGATGGTCTTCACGGGCTCCGGCGAGTGCCACACGATCAATTGGTCGTTCTTGGGACTCAGCATGCCGTTCTGGGTCGGCATCTGGTTCGTCTTGCTCGGTGCGCTGATCGTCGCCGTGAACTCAGCCCGGCTCGCGCGCTGAGCGCGTTACTTCACGAGCAGCAGCTCCGCGATTCGGAAGTAGATCCGCTCGAGGCGATCGAGATCCTCGATCGCGACGAGCTCGTCGACGGAATGGATCGTCGCATTCAGCGGACCGACCTCGATCACGTCGACGCCGTACGGCGCGATGAACCTGCCGTCCGACGTGCCGCCGCTCGTCGAGAGCTCGGGGTCTAGGCCCGTCTCCTCGCTCACGGCCTTGCGGACCGCGGCGGTCAGCGCTCCGCCCTTCGTGAGGAACGGCAGGCCCGCGACGCGCCAACGGATCTCGTAGTCGATCTTGAGCTCGCGGAGCAGCGCCTCGATGCGCGCCGACAGCGCCTCGGGCGTCCAGACGTTCGAGTAGCGCAAGTTGAAGCGGCACTTGAGCTCGCCCGGCACGACGTTCGGCGCGCCCGCGTCGCAGTGCACGTTGACCATCTGGAACGTCGTCGGTGGAAAGTGCTCGTTGCCCGCGTCGATCGGCTCGCGCGTGATCGCGGCGACGAACCGTGCGAGCGCGTGCATCGGATTGTCGCCGCGCAGCGGATACGCGACGTGTCCCTGAACTCCGCGGATCGTCATGATGCCGGACAGACTGCCGCGCCGGCCGACGCGCACGGTATCGCCGAGCCGCTCGCTGCTCGACGGCTCGCCGACGATGCAATACTCGAACGTCTCGCCGCGACGCGACAGCGTCTCCATGACCTTTAGCGTGCCGTCGTCGGCCGCGCCTTCCTCGTCGCTCGTGATCAGCATGGCGAGCGCGCCCGGCGCGTTCGGATAGCGCGCGGCAAAGCGCCGGCACGCGTTGACCATCGCCGCGAGGCTGCCCTTCATGTCGGCGGCGCCGCGCCCGACGAGCTGACCGTCGAGCACCTCCGCGGCGAACGGATCGACGCGCCAGTGCTCGCGCGGGCCGGTCGGGACGACGTCGGTATGGCCCGCGAACACGAGCGCCGGACGACCCCGCCCACGCTTCGCCCAGAGATTGTCGACTTCACCAAACTTGAGGTGCTCGACCGCAAAGCCCGAGGCGCCGAGCTGCTCCGCGATGAGCTGCTGGCAGCCCGCGTCGGCCGGCGTCACCGATGCCTTGCGGATCAGCTCGCGCGCGAGTTCCAGGGTGTTCATGTTCGCATTTCGGGCGGGGTGGGACGCTAAGACTATATCAGCATCGGCGGCCGGCCTTCCGCTTGGGCTTTTTCGGCCGTTTCGCGAGCGTGACTGCAATGAAACCTGGGGTAGACTCGGGCGTCGCCGTAATTCAGACGAGCACCAAGTGGCAGAGATCGCAGAGCAAGCCGCCGTCGCGCGCACGGCGGAGTCCCAGCCGGTCCAGATGAAGGCCTTGGCGGACACGTACGAGACGGTCGGCGACATCACCGCCAAGAAGCCCGTCATGCGCGCGCGCAACGTCGACGTCTACTACGCCGACAATCGCGCGATCAAGAACGTGAGCCTCGACATCGGCTCGCAACGAAGTCATCGCGCTGATCGGACCTTCGGGTTGCGGTAAGTCGACGTTCCTCCGCTGCCTCAATCGCATGAACGACACGATCGAGTCCGCGCGCGTCACGGGCGAGATCACGCTCGACGGCGAGAACATCTACGCGCGCGACATGGACGTCGTGATGCTGCGCGCGCGTGTCGGCATGGTGTTCCAGAAGCCGAATCCGTTTCCGAAGTCCGATCTACGACAACGTCGCGTACGGCCCGCGTATCCACGGCATGGCGCGCAGCCGCGGCGAGCTCGACGACATGGTCGAGCTGAGCCTCGAGCGCGCCGGTCTCTGGAGCGAGGTCAAGGATCGGCTCGACGAGCCCGGCTCCGGGCTATCCGGCGGTCAGCAGCAGCGGCTCTGCATCGCGCGCACGATCGCGGTGAATCCCGAGGTGATCCTCATGGACGAGCCGTGCTCGGCGCTCGATCCGATCGCGACCGCAAAGATCGAGGATCTGATCGACGAGCTCGCCAAGGACTATGCGATCGCGATCGTCACGCACTCGATGCAACAGGCCGCGCGCGTGTCCCATCGCACCGCGTACTTCCACCTCGGTCACGCTGATCGAGGTCGGCGACACCGACGACATCTTCACGAACCCGCGCCAGAAGCTCACCGAAGACTACATCACGGGCCGCTTCGGCTAGCGGCTCGAACTCACGCGCTTGCGACGGCTCCGCGACGAGCGCACGGCGTCCTACATCGTTCGAACAGCTATTCGCTCAGCGAGATTCGCGTGCGGCGTCGGTCGCAGGCGGCGGCGCGTCGCGCCAAGACTAGTCCGGATGCGAGCAGCAGAAGCGCGGTCGGCAGCGGCGTCGCGTAGAGGTTCGTAAACGCGCCGTCGAAGAATTCGGCCACGTGCCCGTCTGTCGTCGCGTCCGTGCTCGTGCAGCGTCGGGTTCGCAGCGTCCGTCGAGCCCGTGATCGGGTCGGGCGTGATTTGCGCAGTGGCAGGGGTTGCGAACGCAAGCGCCACAGCGCCGATCAGGCGAAACGAATACACGCGCATGGATTGCACTTTGATCGGTCGAAAACGTTCGTCCAGAAGGCGAGTCCGTGTCACCCGAGTCTGACAAGGCTTGATGTAGCGAACGTGTAGTCCGCGTGAATTCTCGTGACAGGAAGGCGACGCCGGTCGCCGCGTGCCGCAGGCCGTGTAGGGCGCTCAGTCGCCGGTGCGCAGCAGCTCGTTGAGCGACGTCTTCGAGCGCGTCTTCTCGTCGACCTTCTTCACGATCACCGCGCAGTAGAGGCTGTACTTGCCGTCCTTCGACGGCAGGTTGCCCGCGACGACGACCGAGCCGGCCGGCACGCGGCCGTAATGCACCTGGCCCGTCTCGCGGTCGTAGATCCTCGTGCTCTGGCCGATGTAGACGCCCATGCCGAGCACGCTGCCGCGCTCGACGACGACGCCTTCGACGACCTCCGAGCGTGCGCCGATGAAGCAGTCGTCCTCGATGATCGTCGGCCCGGCCTGGATCGGCTCGAGCACGCCGCCCAAGCCGGCGCCGCCGGACAGGTGAACGTTCTTGCCGACCTGCGCGCAGCTGCCGACCGTGGCCCAAGTGTCGATCATCGAGCCCTTGTCGACGTACGCGCCGATGTTCACGAACGACGGCATCAGCACGACGTCGGGCGCGACGAACGCGCCGCGGCGCACGACGGCGTCCGGCACGACGCGCGTGCCGCTCTGCTTGAAACTGCTCCGCGTCGTAATCGGCGTACTTCGGCGGCACCTTGTCGAAGTAGCGCGTGTAGCCGCGCTTCGATCACGCGGTTCTCGTTGATCCTGAACGACAGCAGCACGGCCTGCTTGACCCATTGGTTCACGATCCAGCGCGCCGTCGCGCTTTTCCGCGACCCGAATCGCGCCCGCGTCGAGGTCGGCGATCACGCGCTCGATCGCGTCCTTGAGCTTCGCGTCGACGCGGCCGGGGCCGAGCTCCGCGCGTCGCTCCCAGCCGGACGCGATGATGTCGCTGACGATTGCTCACTCTAGCTTGCCTCCGTTCACAGCCGCCCGTCCGCGAGGTTTTCGCGCAGCGCGTTCCCGAGGCGCTCGGATTGCGCGTCGTCGAGCGGCTGCCGATCCATCGTCGTCACGAAGAACACGTCCTCGGCACGTTCGCCGACCGTCGCGACTTTCGCGTTTTGCAGCGCGACTCGCTCCTGATCGAACACCTTCGCGACTTGGAACAAGAGGCCGGGGCGGTCGCCCGCGACGAGCTCGATCACCGTGCGCCGGTTCAGCGCGTCTTGCGAGATCGCGACCTGGACCGGCGTCGAGAACATCCGCACTTGCCGCGGCGCGCGGCGCGTGACCTTGAGCGTCTGCTCGCTGCCGGTGGTCAGCGCCTTCAGCAGCCGGCTCCGAATCTCGTCGAGCCTGCGCCGGTCGGCGATCGGACTGCCGTCGCTCTCGAGCACGCAGTAGGTGTCGAGGCGCTGGCCCCCGGCGAGAGGCACGATTCGCGCGTCGACGATCGTGAGCCCGAGCTCGTCGAGCACCGCCGTCGAGCGCATGAACGGCCGGGTCTCTTGGGGCGCGTACATCGCGATCGCCGTGAGCCCGGGCGTAACCACGTCGTTCACGTCGACGATGATCGAATCCGGGTTCGCGGCCTCGGCGAGCACGCGCGTGTGCCACGCGATCTCCTCGGCCCGATGACGCAGGAAATACTCCTCCGTGAAGCTCGACCAGATGTGCTGCCAGCGGTCGCGCGGCAGCCCGGCTTGGAGCAGCGAGCGCTCGGCCTGCGTCTGGCGGCCTTGGATCAGCTCGTCCTTGTCGATCGGATTCAGCACGCCGCGGCGCAACGCGCGGCGCGTCGACTGATAGAGCTCGGAGAACAGCGTGTCCTTCCACGAGTTCCAGATTTTCGGATTCGTGCCGCGCACGTCGGCCACGGTCAGCACGTAGAGATAGTCGAGGTGGGTCTGGTCGCCGACCGTGCGCGCGAACTCGTTGACGACGTTCGGGTCGTTCAAGTCCTTCTTCTGCGCCGTCAGCGACAGCAGCAGATGGTGCTGCACGAGCCATGCGACGAGCCGCGCGTCGTAACGGCTCATCCCGTGCTCGAGACAGAACGACTCGGCGTCCACCGCGCCAAGCTCCGAGTGGTCGCCGCCGCGGCCTTTCGCGATGTCGTGGAACAGGCCCGCGAGGTACGCGACCTCCGGCTTTTCGAGCCGCTGCATCACGCTGCTGCACGCCGGGAACTCGTCGTCGAAGCGCGGCAGAGCGAAGCGACGCAGGTTCTCGACGACGAACAGCGTGTGCGCGTCGACCGTGTACGCGTGGAACAGGTCGTACTGCATTCGGCCGACGACGCGGCCGAACGCCGGAATGTACAGACCCAGAACGCCGTACGTGTTCATCCGCTTGAGCGTCCGCGTGACTCCTTGCGGCGCGCGCAGGATGTCGAGGAACAGGCGGTGATGGCGCGGGTTCTGGCGAAATTCCTCGTCGATGAGCCAGAGGTGCTGCTTCACGAGCGCGATCGTGCGCGCGTTTACGCCGCGCAGATCGAGGTTCTGCTCGAGCAGCAGGAAGATTTCGAGCAGGGCGGAAGGCTCGCGCGCGAACACTTGGTCGTCGGCCGCCTCGAGATAGCCGTTGCGGCTCTGGAAGCGCGGGCCGAGCGGGAACGCCGGCTCGTCCTTGTCGAGCAGAATCGCTTCTTCGAAGAGCTGCAACAGCATCTCGTTGAGCCGGCTGATCTCCATGACCGTCCGGTAGTAGCGCTGCATGAGCTGCTCGACGGCGAGCGTAAAGCTCGCGTCCTCGTAGCCGAGCATCTGCGCGAGCTTCACTTGATGGTCGAACAGAAGCCGGTCCTCGCGGCGGCCCGTGAGCAGGTGCAGGCCGAAGCGGATTCGCCACAGGAACGCTTGCGCCTGGACCAGGATCCGCAGCTGGCCCTCGGTCAGGAACTTGTGCTCGACGAGCTCCTCGAGACGCGTCACGCCGAGATGCCGACGCGCGAGCCAGCTGATCATCTGGATGTCGCGGAGGCCCCCCGGGCTGCCTTTGACGTTCGGCTCGAGGTTGTAGGCGGTGTCGTGATAGCGGCTGTGGCGCGCGCGTCTGCTCGTCTACCTTCGCGCGAAAGAACTCGGCGCTGTTCCACATTCGATCAGTGCCGATCCGTACGGGCAACTCGCGCGAACAGCCGGCCGGGACCGTGCAGGAGCCGCGTCTCCATCAACGTCGTTAGCACCGTCACGTCGCTGCGCGCCTGCGCCTCGCAATCATCGAGCGTGCGGACGCTGTGCCCGAGCTCGAGCCCGATGTCCCAGAGGAACGTGAGGAAGCGGCCGATCGCCTCGTCCGCGTTGCGCTCGGTCTTGCCCTCGAGCAGCACGAGCAGGTCGATGTCGGACTGCGGATGCAGCTCGCCGCGGCCGTAACCGCCGACCGCCACGAGGTCCGCGGACTCCGTGAGCTCCTCGGCAAAGTGCAACCAGCTCGCGAGGATGATCTGGTCGACGATCTCGGCGCGCGCGCGCACGAGCGTCTCGATCGGATCGTTGCGCTTGAAGCGTTCCGCGAGCCGCTCGCTCGCCTGGCGCAACGCCTCGCGGAACGGCGCCGACGGCCGTCGTGTCGGCGCGCAGCGCGCGATCGAGCGCCGCACGGTCGATCAGCGGGGCGGCCCCCGGCGCGTTCGGCTGCGGATTGGTCGCCACGTCAGCCGCGGTCGGCCGCGCCGAGCGTCAAGACCTCGTAACCGCTGTCGGTCACGAGCACGGTGTGCTCCCACTGCGCCGAAAGCGAGTGATCCTTGGTCACGACGGTCCAGCCGTCGGACAGGAGCTTCACCTCGCGCTTGCCTGCGTTGACCATCGGCTCGACGGTAATCGTCATCCCGGGCACGAGCTCGAGCCCCGTGCCGCGGCGGCCGTAATGCAGCACCTGCGGGTCCTCGTGAAAGATGCGGCCGATTCCGTGGCCGCAGTACTCGCGCACGACCGAGAAGCGCTGCTCCTCGACGAAGGTTTGGATCGCGTAGCCGATGTCGCCGAGCCGGGCGCCGGGCTGGATTGCCCGGATCCCGCGCCACATCGCGTCGAAGCAGACCCGAGTGAGCCGGTCGCCGATGATCGGCGGGTCGCCGACGTAGAACATCCGGCTCGTGTCGCCGTGGAACTCGTCCTTGATCACCGTGACGTCGACGTTCACGATGTCGCCGACTTTCAGCACGCGCTCGCTCGGGATCCCGTGGCAGACCACGTGGTTCACCGAGGTGCAGATCGACTTCGGGAAGCCGCGGTAGTTGAGCGGCGCCGGGATAGCCCCGAGCTCGTTGACGATGAAGTCGTGGCAGATCCGGTCGAGCTCGTCGGTCGACACGCCGGCCTTGACGTGCGGCCCGATCATGTCGAGCACGTCGGCCGCCAGGCGGCCGGCGACACGCATCTTCTCCTGTTCTTCAGGCGTCTTGATCGTGACGGTCATGTCTCGGGGTGCCGAACCACCGGAAAGGCCGAACCGCGAAAGAGGGCCTTGGCGGGCTGGAAGCGACTCCGGCGGCGCGGTTCGACGTTGTTGCTGCAAGGCCGCTATGGTATAAAGCGCGCGCCTCAGAGGCAACGAAGCTTCGAGGTTAAACACCACACACGCGCCGTCAAACCACTGACCGGGTGCTCCGGAAACGGGGTCGTCAGCGGGGCTGCGTGGAGGACTAACCCTAAAGGAGAAGTTCCATGGCCGACGTGTCGATGCGCCGGATGCTGGAAGCGGGCGTGCATTTCGGGCACCAAACCCGCTTCTGGAACCCGAAGATGTCGCAGTTCATCTTCGGAGAGCGCAACAAGATCCACATCATCAATCTCGAGCAGACGCTGCCGCTGTACAAGCGGGCGACCGAGTTCGTGCGCAAGCTCGTGGCGGACGGCGGCACGCTGCTGTTCGTCGGCAGCAAACGCGCGGCTCGCGAGGCGATCGCGACCGAAGCGCAGCGTTGCGGCATGCCGTACGTGAGCCAGCGCTGGCTCGGCGGCATGCTCACGAACTTCAAGACGATTCGCCAGTCGATCAAGCGGCTGCACGAGCTCGAGGAGCTCACCGAGGCCGGCACGAGCACCGAGTTCACGAAGAAGGAGATGCTCAAGCTCGTTCGCGAGCGCGAGAAGCTCGAGCGCGCGCTCGGCGGCATCAAGCAGATGGATAACGCTGCCCGACGCGGTGTTCATCATCGACGTCGGCCACGAGGAGATCGCGGTGCGCGAGGCGACGCAAGCTGAGCATGCCGGTCGTCGCGGTCGTCGACACGAACTGCTCGCCCGAGGGCATCGAGTATCCGATCCCGGGCAACGACGACGCGATGCGCGCGATCCAGCTCTATGCCGAAGGGATCGCGGATGCCGTGCTCGCCGGCAAGGCCTCGATTCCAGAGGTGCCGACCGGCGACGACGAGTTCGTCGAGCTCGACGAGGAAGGCAAGCCGAAGGTCGAGCAGAAGGCGGCGGCGAAAAAAGCGCCGACGAAGAAGCGTGGACGCGTCACGAAGATCCGCTCGAAAGGTCGCGCGCGCCCGCAGTCGGAAGAAGGCGCGGGCGACGAGGCGCCAGCCGACGGCGAAGAAGAAGCGGCGGAGTCAGCGAGCGAATTAGAGGAGACCGGCAATGGACGTGAAACCGGCTTTGGTCAAGGAGCTCCGCGAGCGCACGGGCGCGGGCATGATGGATTGCAAGAAGGCGCTCGTCGACGCCGAACGGCGACCTCGATGCCGCGGGCGAGCTGCTGCGCAAGCAGGGCCAGGCGAAGGCGGACAAGAAGGCGTCGCGAGTCGCGGCGGAAGGCCGCGTCGTGCTCAAGAGCGACGAGCGCGCGGGCCGTTACGCGCTCGTCGAGGTCAACTCCGAGACCGACTTCGTCGCGAAGGACGACAACTTCCGCGGCTTCGCCGAGCGCGTCGCCGGCGTCGTGCTCGACAAGCGTCCGGCGAGCCTCGAGGCGCTGATGGGCCTCGCGACGGACGGCCGCACGCTCGAGGAAGGTCGGCTCGATCTCGTCACGAAGGTCGGCGAGAACATCAACGTGCGCCGCTTCGAGCTCGTCGAGAGCAAGGGCAACGTCGGCACGTACGTGCACGGCACGCGGATCGGCGTGCTCGTCGAGCTCGAGGGCGGAACGCCCGAGCTCGCACGCGACATGGCGATGCAGGTCGCGTCGCTTGCGCCGCGCTACCTTTCCTCGGACGACGTGCCGAAGGACGTGCTCGCGAAGGAGCGCGAGATCATCGTGGCTCAGACGGCGGAAGAGAAGAAGCCGCCGGAAATTCTCGCCAAGATGGTCGACGGGAAGCTTCGTAAGTTCGTGGACGAGATCACGCTCACGGGCCAAGTGTTCGTGAAGGACGACAAGAAGCGCGTGCGCGACTGCTCGCCGCGAACAAGGCGAAGGTGAAGGGCTTTCGCCGTTTCGAGGTCGGCGAAGGAATCGAGAAGAAAAAGCACCGACTTCGTAAGTGAGGTCATGGCGCAAGCTTCGCAGACTCGCTAATCTAGCAGCGGTTTGATCTCGCGGCGGCTTCTGCAGCCGCGGGCTCTCGGTAAGGGAACGGGCAGCGAGGGGCTCATGGCGCAAAGCTCGCCGGCGTATCGGCGAATCCTTTTGAAGCTGAGCGGTGAGGCGTTGCTCGGCAACCAGCAGTACGGCATCGATCCCGTCGTCATTCGCCGCGTCGCCGCCGAGATCACCGAAGTCCTCGGGCTCGGCGTCCAAGTGGGCCTCGTGATAGGCGGCGGCAACATCTTCCGCGGCGCCGGTCTCGCCGAAGCCGGCATGGACCGCGTCACGGCCGACCACATGGGCATGCTCGCGACCGTGATCAACGCGCTCGCGATGCAAGACGCGCTCGAGCGGCTCGGTTGCGTCGCGCGCGTGCTGTCCGCGCTGCAGATCCACGAGGTCTGCGAGGATTACATCCGTCGGCGCGCGATCCGCCATCTCGAGAAGGGCCGCGTGACGATCTTCGCGGCCGGCACCGGCAATCCGTTCTTCACGACCGACACGGCGGCGAGCTTGCGCGCGATCGAAATCGGCGCCGACGTGCTGATCAAGGCGACGAAGGTCGATGGCGTTTACTCCGCCGATCCGATGAAGGATCCGACCGCGGTCCGCTATCGCGCTTTGTCGTTCGATCAAGTGCTGGCGGATCAGCTCCGCGTGATGGACGCGACGGCGATCGTGATGTGCCGCGAGAACAACCTGCCGCTCGTCGTGTTCAACTTGAACAATGCGGGCGACCTCGTGCGGATCGTGAAGGGCGAATCGCTCGGCACCTCCGTCGCGAATCACCTTCCGCGGACGGGCACCGGCAGCATGATCGGCGACATCAAGAAAGACGCCGAGCAGCGCATGCACAAATGCGTCGATGCGCTGAAGGACGAGATGAAGCGCATGCGCACGGGCCGCGCGCACGCGGGTCTGCTCGAGAGCGTGCGAGTCGAGTACTACGGCACGCAGGTGCCGATCAAGCAGACGGCCAACATCACCGTCGAGGACGCGCGCACTCTCGTGGTCACCCCGTGGGAGAAGAACGTGGTCTCGGCCGTCGAAAAAGCGATCTTGAATGCAGGTCTCGGGCTGAACCCGGTGACCGCGGGCACGGTCATTCGCGTGCCGCTGCCGCCGATGACGGAGGAGCGCCGCAAGGATCTCGTGAAAGTCGTGCGCCATTCGGCGGAGAACGCGCGCGTTGCGATCCGCGCGGTGCGTCGCGACGCGCTCAGCGACGTGAAGGATCTGTTGAAGGAGAAGATGATCACGGAAGACGAGGAGCGCAAGGCGGAGGTCGAGACGCAGAAGCAGACCGACCGGTACATCGCCCAAGTCGACGCGCTGCTCAAGGAGAAGGAAGCGGAGATCATGGAGATCTGACCACCGTCCGCGAGTCCGAAGACGCCCCGGAAGCCCACCGCCCCTTCAAGCCTCAACGATGGTCGCAAACCCGACTCAGAGCGAAGCCCAGCCCACCACCCCGCGTCACGTCGCCATCATCATGGACGGCAACGGGCGTTGGGCGCGACGTCGTGCGCTGCCGCGCCAAGCCGGGCATCGCGCGGGCCTCAAGCCGGTGCGCGCGACGGTGGAAATCTGCGCGCAGAGCGGTGTGTCGGCTCTGACGTTGTTCGCGTTCTCGAGCGAAAACTGGCGGCGTCCGGACGACGAGGTACGCGGTCTGATGTCGTTGTTCGTCGACGCGCTCGAGCGCGAGGTCGAGGAGCTCGACTCGAACGGAATCCGCGTGCGGTTCATCGGCGATCTCGACTCGCTGAATCCCACGCTACGCCGCGCAACCGAGGCTGCCGAGCAGCGGACGCGCGGCAATACGCGGCTCGATCTCGTCGTTGCCGTCGCGTACGGCGGCCGGTGGGACATCGTGCAGGCGGCACGCAAGCTCGCAGCCGACGCCGCCGCCGGACGGCTCGATCCCGCGGCGATCGACGAGGCCAAGCTCGCGTCCGCGCTGCAGACCGCGGGCTTCGCGAGCGTCGATCTCTTGATTAGGACGGGCGGCGAGAAGCGAGTCAGCAACTTCTTGCTCTGGGACATCGCGTACTCGGAGCTCTTCTTCTCCGACGTGCTTTGGCCGGACTTCACGGCCGCGGAGCTGAGGAAGGCGTTCGAGTTCTATGCACGGCGGCAGCGGCGCTTCGGCCGAACCGGGGAGCAGATCGAGGCCGTGGGTTGATCGGGACGCGGATCATCACCGGCGCCCTGTTCGGCGGAGTGCTGATCTTCGCCGTCTTGCTCCTTGCGACCCCGCTCGCGGCCGCCGTGCTCGGCGTGCTGTGGATTCTCGGCGCGTGGGAATGGGCCGGCCTCGCGCGACTCAAGGGCGGCGCGCGGCTCGTGTACACCGCGGCGTGCGCGCGTCTCCATGCTCTGCCTCTATCTGCTACGCCGACTCGCGCGCTGCTGTATGCGCTCCTGATCCTTGCGCTTGCCGGCTTGCTGCTCGCATTCGTCGCCGTGCTGACTTACCCACGCAAGTTCGGGATGGGCACGGTGGGCGCTGCGGGCTTCGTCGCGCTCGTTCCGTCGTGGCTCTTGCTCGTGCGGCTGCACGGCGAGCTGCCGCTCGGGCATCGCGCTCACGATGACCGTGCTCGCGATCGTCTGGGCGGCCGACGTCGGCGCCTACACGTTCGGACGCTGGCTCGGACGCATCAAGCTGGCGCCGGCCGTGAGCCCCGGCAAGACCTGGGAGGGCGTGAGCGGCGGGCTGCTCGTGGCGGCCGCCGCGGCGTGGATCGCGGCGATTCTGATCGGCTTGCCGGCCGGCGCGTTGCTCGCGCTCGGCGTCGTGACGGCGCTCGTGTCCGTGCTCGGCGATCTCGCCGTCAGCGTCTTCAAGCGCAACGTCGGCCTCAAGGACACGGGCACGTTGCTGCCGGGCCACGGTGGGGTGATGGACCGGATCGATAGCCTCACGGCGGCGATCCCGGTGTTCGTGCTCGGCCTCATGCTCGCGGCATCGTGGGCTGACGCAGGAACTGCGCGTCGTCGGCGCGGTCTTTATCACCGCAGAGGTCGAGCTCTCGGGTCGGCTGTTGCGCTCGCGCGTCGGGTTGAACGCGCTGCCTGCAGAGCCCCGTTGACCGGCTAGAATACCGGCGCTCACGGGTCGAACGGCCACGGGACTCGAGTCCCGTCTGGAAGATCGGATGCTCTATATAGGCTGGCGCGATACTCGCTTTCGTCGTCGCGATCGGCGTCCTCGTGTCCGTTCACGAGTTCGGCCATTTCTGGGTCGCGCGCCGGCTCGGTTTCAAGGTGCTGCGGTTCTCGATCGGGTTCGGTCGGCCGCTGCTCGTCTGGCGCGGCCGTGCAGCCGGATGGCACGGAGTACTGGCTGTCGACGATCCCGCTCGGCGGCTACGTGAAGATGCTCGACGAGCGCGAGAGGCCGGTCGCGGCCGTCGAGCAGGACCGCGCTTTCAATCAGCGGCCGATCTGGCAGCGCATCGCCGTGCTGCTCGCCGGTCCCGCGTTCAACTTCCTGTTCGCGATCGTCGCCTACTGGCTGATGTTCACGACCGGCGTGCCGGGCATCAAAGCGGTGATCGGCGCGGTCAGCCGCGGACTCGGTCGCCGCACGCGCCGGCATCGAGGCGAACGACGAGATCGAGGCGGTCGGCGGCCGCCCGACGACGACTTGGGAAGACGCGACGCTCGCGATCTTCGACGAGCTGCTCGCCACGGCGCGCATCGACCTCACCGTTCGCGAGCCGAACGGCAAGACGCAAGAACGTGCAGCTCGACGTGCGCGGTCGCGATGCCGAGCTGACGGAACCGGCCGCGTTGTACAACGGGCTCGGCATCCTGCCGGGGCCCGTGGTGCCCGCCGTCATCGACGCGGTGACGCCGGACTCGGCGGCCGCCGCCGCGGGCCTGCAGGCCGGCGACGAGGTGTCTGCCTCGGCGACGGCCGATCGCAGCTGGGATCAGTGGGTCGAGTTCATCCGCAAGCGCCCCGGCCAGAGCGTCACGGTCGACATTCACCGCGGCGGCGACGACAGCGACCAACGTTCAGCGTCGCGATCGGCTCGGTCGAGGAGGACGGCAAGACGATCGGCCGCATCGGCGCGTCGCGGCCGAGCACGATTGCCGGCCAGCGTGATCGAGAGCTCTGCGGGCCGAGCAGCGCTACGGCGTGTTCGAGTCGCTGCCGCGCGGCGTCGAGAAGACCTGGGAGATGAGTGCGCTCACCGTGCGCATGCTGGTGCGACATGGTGGTCGGCCAGGTGTCGCTCAAGAACATGTCCGGACCGCTCGACGATCGCGGACGGTACGCCGGCGAGAGCGCTCAGGCCGGCTTCGCGCCTTTCTTCGAGCTTCCTCGCCGTCGTGAGCATCAGCCTCGGCATCATGAATCTGCTCCCGATTCCGATGTTCGACGGCGGGCAGGTGGTCTATCAGATTGCCGAGTGGTTCAAGGGCTCGCCGCTGTCGGAGCGAGCACTCGTCGCTCGGTCAGCAGATCGGCGTGTTCTTTCTGATCGTGCTGATGAGCTTCGTCTTCTATAACGATCTAAGCGAGAATCTTCGGTTCATGATGACTCATGCGTCTGGCGCGCCGCTGGCGGTGCTGATCGCCGGCCTGGGTGCAAGCGTGTCGGGATACGCGGCTTCGAGCCGTTCATCGTCCGCAACTTTCGCGTCGAAGGTGCGCAGCGAATCGCCGAGGGCACGATCTACAACTACTTGCCGATCAACATCGGCGACACCGTCGACCGAGCAGCGGTTGCGCGAGGCGAGCCGCGCGCTCTTCCAGACCGGCTTCTTCCAGGACTTCGAGTTTCGACGCGACGGCGACACGCTCGTGATCGTCGTGCTCGAGCGGCCGTCGATCGCGGAATTCACGTTCACGGGCAACAAGGACATCAAGGACGACGACTTGAAGAAGGTCGCTGCACGAGCATCGGGCTCGCACAGGGCAAGATCTTCGATCAGTCGTGCTCGACGAGGTTACGCAGTCGCTGACCGAGGAGTACTACGGTCGCGGCAAGTACGGCGCGAAGATCACGCCGACGGTCGAGCCGCTCGAGGACAACCGCGTGCGCGTCACGATCAAGATCGTGGAAGGCGACGCGCGCCAAGATTCGCCAGGTCAACATCGTCGGCAACACGTCGTTCACGGACAAGGAGATCGTCGCAGGATTCGAGCTCAAGACCGGCAACTGGCTGTCGTTCATCCGAAGAACGATCGCTACTCGAAGCAGGCGCTCGAGGGCGATCTCGAGAAGCTGAAGTCGTTCTACATGGATCGCGGCTTCGCGGACTTCCGTTGGGACGACGTGCAGGTCGCTATCTCGCCCGACAAGCGCGACATCTTCGTCACGATCAGCGTCACCGAAGGCGACGCGGTACAAGATCTCCGACATCAAGCTCGCGGGCGAGATGGTCGTGCCCGAAGCAGGACCTGAAGAGTCTGATCGTCACCCAGCCCGGCGATACGTTCTCGCAGGACTTGCTGACCTCGACCGAGAAGGCTCATGGGCTTGCGACTCGGTCAGGACGGCTATGCGTTCGCGCAGATACGCGCGCTGCCCGGAGCTCGAACAAGGACACGAAGGAAGCCGCGATCACGTTCTTCGTCGATCCGAAGAATCGCGTCTACGTGCGGCACATCAATTTCAACGGCACCGACAGCGTGAACGACGAGGTGTTCCGTCGCGAGATGCGGCAGATGGAGGGCGGCTACCTGTCGAACGCGCTCGTCGATCGCTCGCAGGTTCTGCTCCAGCGCTTGCCGTACGTCGAGAAAGTCGAGCACGAAGACGACGCCGGTGCCGGGCAGCCCCGACCTCGTCGACGTCGACTTCAAGATCAAGGAAGGCCTGCCGGGTCAGTTCGGCGGCAGCCTCGGCTTCTCCGAGACCTACGGCGTCACGCTCGGCGGCAACTTCGTGCACTCGAACTTCATGGGCACCGGCAACCGGCGTCGCGCTCAGATCTGCAGGGCGGCAAGTACCAGAAGGTCTACGACGCGAGCTATCACGGACGCTTATCGCACCGTCGACGGTCTGTCGCGCCAGCTGTCGTTGACGTATCATCGACATCACGCAGTACACGTCCGCGAGCTTCGGAGTTCTCGACGACGACGCTGATCGGCCGGAATCAACTGGGGGTACCTGATCACGCGAGCTCCAGACGGGTTACGTTTCGGCGTCACGTACCAGGACGCCGAGCTCGCGACGAGCTCGCTGAGCTCACAGCAGGCGCGCGATTGGGTGCTCGCGAACGGCGAGCCGTTCATCGATCCGCTGGCATCGGGATCGGCACGACGCAGGTTCGAGAGCCTCGACTCATTGGCCGGCTGGCGTACGACTCGCGCAACGCGACGCTGTTCCCGACCCGGGGCACGCGCTTCGGTCTCAGCTTCACCGCGTCGGTGCCGCGGCAGCGACGTCGAGTACTACGTCGCCGGCATGGACTTCTCGAAGTACGTACCGCTCGTCGGCCGCTGGCTGTTCAAGATCAACAGCAAGCTCTCGCTACGGCGACGCCGTACGGAAGCACGACCACGGGGATCCCGCCGTTTCGCAATCGCTACGCGGGCGGCCCGGGCTCGGTGCGCGGGTTCAAGCGAAAGCACGCTCGGACCGAAGGATTCGAACGGCAATCCGTACGGCGGCAACTTCCTGATCGCGAATCAGCTCGAACTCATCGTGCCGACGCCCGCGAAGATCGCGGGCTCGACGCGCGTCGCACTGTTCTTCGATTCGGGCAACGTCTTCTCGAGCGACGGCACGCGCTTCTACGACAAGCTCGGCGACCCTATCGATTACCATTTCGCTTATGATAAATTGAAGAAATCCGTGGGCATCGGCGTCGAATGGTTGGCACCTCTCGGGTTGCTGAGGTTCAGCTACGCCATTCCGCTCACCAAAGATGCCGCAACGGATCGGTACTTTGGCGACCAAACGGAGGGCTTCCAGTTCTCCATCGGCAACGCCTTCTAGCTCAACTTTTGAGGTTGTAACGAGATGATCAACGATCGGGTCCGGCCGCAGAGCCAGAGCTATGCGAGCGCGCGGCGATTGGCATTCAGGGTGCTCGGTCTCGCGGCCTTCGCGGTCGCAGCGTGCGCCGCGGGCGCCGCGAGCGCGCAGGGCAATCTGAAGATCGGCGTGATCAACGTCGGTAAGCTGCTCGAGAATGCGCCTCAGTCGAAGGTCGTCTCCGACAAGCTGCAAAAGGAATTCGAGCCGCGGCAGCAGTCGATCGTCGCGAAACGCCAAAAGCTCCAGACGCAGCAGGACAGCTTCACGAAAGATCAGGCCGTGATGGGCGAGGAAGAGCGGCTGAACCTGGAACGGCAGATTAGCGACACGCAACGCGAATTGCAGCGCGACGAGAACACGTATCTCGAGGATCTGAACGCGCGCCGCAACGAGGAGCTCGGCAAATTGCAGCGCGACGTGCTGCAGCGCGTGCAGGCGTATGCGAGCGCGCAGAAGTACGATCTCGTGCTCGCGGACGCGATCTACGTCAGCGGCGCGGTCGATATTACGCAGGCCGTGATCACGGCCCTGCAATCCGGCGCGCCGCCCGCGGGCGCCGCGCCGCGCCCCGAAGAAGTAGCCGAGCGTCGTGGCGCACGCCGCCATGCCGCGCAGGTGAGGCGATGTCCGCGACCCTGCGCGAGCTCGCGGACGAGTTCTCCTGTCGCCTCTACGGCGATCCGGATCGAATCGTCACTCGCGTCGGGACGCTGAGCGGCGCGGGCCCGGACGCCGTCTCGTTTCTCGCTAACCCGCTCTACCGCGCGCAGCTCGCGAGCACGCGCGCAGGCGCGGTCATTCTTGCCGAAAGGGATCGCGACGGCTGCCCGACCGCGTGCCTCGTGCACGAGCGGCCGTACGCGACCTACGCGCGGATCGCCGCGCGCCTGCACCCGCGCCGTACCGTCTGCCGCCGGCGTCCATCCGAGCGCGGTCGTCGCGGCGTCGGCGCCGGCTGGCGCCGTCCGCGGAGATCGGCGCGAACGCGGTGATCGGCGCGGGCTCGAAGGTCGGCGATGCGGCCGTCGTCGGCCCGGGCTGCGTGCTCGGCGCGAACGTCTCGGTCGGCGCGGCCACACGGCTCGTCGCGCGCGTGGCGTTGCTCGACGGCGTGCGGATCGGCGCGCGCTGCATCGTGCACGCGGGCGCCGTGATCGGCGCCGACGGCTTCGGGTTCGCGCCCGAAGGCGGGCAATGGGTCAAGATTCCGCAAGTCGGCGGTGTCGTGATCGGCGACGACGTGGAGATCGGCGCGAACACCACGATCGACCGCGGCACGATCGAGGACACCGTGATCGAGGACGGCGTGAAGCTCGACAACCTCGTCCAGATCGCCCACAACGTGCGCATCGGCGCTCACACGGTCATGGCCGGCACATCGGCCATCGCCGGCAGCACGAAGATCGGCAAGCGCTGTATGATCGCGGGCGGCGCCGCCGTGATCAATTCGATCGTCGTCTGCGACGACGTGACGCTCACCGTCCGCGCGGTCGTGACGAAGAACATCGACAAGCCGGGCGTGTATTCGGGGCTCTTCCCGGCCGAGGAAGCCGCAAAGTGGCGGCGCGACGTAGCTCGGTTCCGCCGACTCGAGGAGCTCGCGGCCCGCGTGACGGCGGCCGAGCAGCGACTCGCCGATCTCGCTAGAAAGAAGAAGGACGAATGACCGACAGCAAAGTGCTCGACATCGAAGCGATCGCGGCGAGACTGCCGCACCGTTTCCCGTTCTTGATGGTGGATCGCGTGCTCTCCGTCGAGCCCGGCAAGTCCGTGGTCGCGATCAAGAACGTCACGGCGAACGAGGCCCACTTCGTGGGCCACTTCCCGGGCCATCCCGTGATGCCCGGCGTGCTCGTGATCGAGGCGCTCGCCCAGGCGGGCGGCGTGCTCGCGTACGAGACGGAGCCCGCCGAGGGCCTTTGGGTGCTGTATCTCGTCGGGCTCGACAACGTGCGATTCAAGCAAGTCGTTCGGCCCGGCGACCAGATCATGTTGAAGGTCAACCTCGTGCAGCGCCGTCGCAACCTTTGGCGGCTCGAGGCGCGCGCGGAGGTGGACGGCAAGATCGTCGCCGAGGCGGACCTCCTGCTCGCGGACGGACCGAAGTCGTGATCGATCCGCGCGCCGTCGTTGCGAGCAGCGCTCGCGTGCACGACAGCGCCCAGGTCGGCGCCTTCGCGATCATCGGCGACGGACGTCGAGATCGGCCGCGGCAGCCGCGTCGAGCCGCACGTCGTGATCAAGGGTTCGACCCTGATCGGCGCCGACAATCACATCTTTCAGTTCGCCTCGATCGGCGACGATCCCCAGGACAAGAAGTACGCCGGGGAGCGCACGCGGCTCGTGATCGGCGATCGCAACACGATCCGCGAGTCGTGCACGATCAACCGCGGCACCGTGCAGGACCTCGGCGTCACCACGATCGGCAACGACAACTGGATCATGGCGTACGTGCACATCGCGCACGACTGCGTGATCGGCGACAACACGATCCTCGCGAACAGCACGCAGCTCGCGGGCCATGTGCACATCGGCGACTTCGCGGTGCTCGGCGGATTCACCGGCGTGCACCAGTACTGCCACATCGGCGCGCACGCGATGCTACGGCATCGCGAGCGTCGTGACGAAAGACGTTCCGGCGTTCGTCACTGCGCAGGGCCAACCGGCCGAGCCGCGCGGCATCAACGCAGAGGGTCTCAAGCGGCGCGGATTCAAGCCGGAGCAGATCCGCAACATTCGCGAGGCCTATCGGACCGTGTTCCGCCAGGCGCTCAAGCTCGAGGAGGCCGTTGGGATCATCGAGGAGCTCGTGCTCGATCAGCCCGAGCTCCAGATGTTCCTCGACTCGTTGAAGCACGGCTCGCGCGGCCTCGCGCGCTGAGCCCGGGGGAGAGCGCGCGTGACGGGCGAGTTGCGGATCGCGCTCGCGGCAGGCGAGCAATCGGGCGACACGCTCGGCGCCGGGCTCATCGAGGCGCTGCAAGCAGCACGTTCCCGGACGCGCGATTCGTCGGCATCGCCGGGCCGAAGATGATCGCGGCGGGCTGCGAGCCCTGGTTCCGTGCTGAAGAGCTGTCGGTCATGGGGCTGGCCGAGGTGCTGCCGCATTTGCCGCGCCTGCTGCGCATCCGCCGCGAGCTCCGCGAACGGACCGAGGCGCTGCCCGCAGACGTGTTCATCGGCATCGACGCGCCGGACTTCAACTTGCCGCTCGCCAAGCGCTTGAAGCACGCCGGGATTCCGACGGTGCAATACGTGAGCCCGCAGGTCTGGGCCTGGCGCCAGGGTCGCGTGAAGACGATCCGCAACTCCGTCGATCTCGTGCTCTGCGTGCTGCCGTTCGAGACGAAGTTCTATGCCGAGCACGGCGTCGCGGCGAAGTTCATCGGTCATCCGCTCGCGGATGCGATTCCGCTCACTGTCGACCGCGCGGCCGCGCGGACCGCGCTCGGGCTGCCGGCGTCGACGCCTCTGCTCGCGGTGCTGCCCGGAAGCCGGCGCTCCGAGATCGGCGCGGCTCGCGGAGCGCTTCATGGAGTCCGCGGCGTGGGTGCAGCGCGCTCGGCCGAACGTCGAAGTCGCGGTCGCGCTCGCGAGCGAGCCGATCGGCGAGCAGTTCCGCGCGGCGACCCGCGGGGTCGCGATGCCGCGGCCGGCGCACTTGGTCGTAGGACGCGCGCGCGACGTGCTCGCGGCGGCCGATGTCGTGCTCACGGCCTCGGGCACCGCGAGCCTCGAGACGCTGTTGCTCAAGCGGCCGATGGTCGTCGCGCACCGGATCGCAGCGCTGACCTATTGGATCGTCCGCCGGCTCGGCGTTGCGAGGCTCCCGAACTTCTCGCTGCCGAACTTGCTCGCGGGCCGCGCAGCTCGTGCCCGAGTTCGTGCAGGGCGAGGTTCGGCCCGAAGTGCTCGGCCCCGTCCTGCTCGACTTCCTCGACGGCAAGATGCCGACGGCGGACTGGTATGATTCGTTCGCCGCGATTCATCGTCAGCTCCGCTGCGACGCGAGCGCAGCGGCGGCTCGCGAGGTGCTCGAGCTGCTGAGGGGCCGCCCGTGACGGGCTTCGTTCATCTGCGCGTCCACACCGAGTACTCGCTCGTCGACAGCGTCGTGCGGGTGGACCCGCTCGTCGACGCGCTCGACAAGCTCGGGATGCCGGCTTGCGCGATCACCGACCAGGGCAACGTCTCGGCGCTCGTGAAGTTCTATCGCGCGGCGTTCGACCGCGGCATCAAGCCGCTGATCGGCGCCGACGTGTGGGTTGCGGAGTCGGCCGACGATCGCGAGCCGACTCGACTCACGCTGTTGTGCCAGAACCGCTTGGGCTTCAAACGCCTGAGCGCGTTGCTCACGCGCAGCGCGGCGGGTGGGTCGGTCGCGGGCCGCAACGTCGTGCTCAAGGATTGGCTTACCGTCGGCGCGCTGGAGGGGCTGATCGGGCTCTCGGGCGCGCAGGCCGGCGAGCTCGGTCGCGCGCTCGAGGCGGGGCGCGACGCGCGAGCGCCCGAGGTCCTCGACTATTGGCGCACGCTGCTACCCCAGCGCTTCTACGTCGAGTTGCAAAGGCTCGGACGCCCGGGCGAGAGCGCTTATCTCGGCCGCGCGGTGGAGCTCGCCGCGGCGAGGGGCGTGCCCGTGGTCGCGACGAACGACGTCTGCTTCCTCGGTCGCGCCGACTTCGAGGCGCACGAGACGCGCGTCTGTATCGGCCAAGGCGCGACGCTCGACGATCCGTCGCGCGCGCGCCAGTACTCCGAGGAGCAGTACCTGAAGTCCGCGCCGGAGATGGCGACGCTGTTCGCCGATCTGCCCGAGGCGCTCGCGAACACGGTCGAGATCGCGAGGCGTTGCAGCCTCGAGCTCGATCTCGGCCGCGTGTTCCTGCCCGACTTCTCCGCGGACGACGGCAGCCCACCGCGCGCGTATTTGAAGAGCCGCGCGGAGCTCGGCCTCGAAGAGCGCGTGCGACAGCTCGGCATCGGCGCCGCCGATGAGCCGCGCTACCGCGACCGGCTCGCGCGCGAGCTCGAAGTGATCGTCAAGATGGGCTTCGAGGGCTACTTCCTGATCGTCGCGGACTTCATCGCGTGGGCGCGAGCCAACTCGATACCCGTCGGCCCCGGCCGCGGCTCCGGTGTCGGCTCGCTTGCGGCGTACGCGCTCGGCATCACGAACCTGGACCCGCTCGCGCACGACTTGATCTTCGAGCGCTTCTTGAACCCCGAGCGCGTGTCGCTGCCGGACTTCGACATCGACTTCTGCATCGAGGGCCGCGACCGCGTGATCGACTACGTGAGCGGCCGCTACGGGAAGGAGCGCGTCTCACAGATCGCGACCTACGGCACGATGGCCGCGAAGGCCGTCGTGCGCGACGTCGGCCGAGTGCTCGGCATGCCGTACGGCTACGTCGATCGGATCGCGAAGCTGATCCCGTTCGAGATCGGCATCACGCTCGACAAGGCGCTCGCCGACGACCCCGAGCTGCGCTCCGTCTACGAGAAGGAAGACGAGGTCCGCGGGCTAATCGATCGCGCGAAGGAGCTCGAAGGGCTCGCGCGCACGGTCGGCACTCACGCGGGCGGCGTCGTGATCGCGCCGGAGGCGCTCACGGAATACATGCCGCTCTATGCGGCCGAGACCGGGATGCTGTCGCAGCTCGACAAGGACGACCTCGAGGCGATCGGCCTCATCAAGTTCGACTTCTTGGGCTAAAGACGCTCACGGTGATCGACAAAGCGCTCGCGGCGATCAATGCCGAGCTCGCGACGAGCGCCGAGGCGCCGGTCGACATCGACGCGATTCCGATGGACGACGCCAAGACCTACGACTTGCTGCGCCACTGCCGCACGACGGCGGTGTTCCAGCTCGAGTCGCTCGGGATGCGCGATTTGATCAAGAAGCTGCAGCCCGACCGCTTCGACGACCTCACGGCGATCGTCGCGTTGTTCCGGCCCGGGCCGATGCAGATGGCCACGGAGTTCATCAATCGCAAGCATCGCAAGGACGGCGCGGTCGTCGACTATCTGCATCCGAAGCTCGAAGGGATCCTGAAGCCGACCTACGGCGTGATCCTCTATCAGGAGCAGGTCATGCAGATCGCGCAGGTGCTCGCGGGCTACTCGCTCGGCGGCGCGGACTTGCTGCGCCGCGCAATGGGCAAGAAGAAGCCCGAGGAGATGGCGAAGCAGCGCGAGGTCTTCGTGAAAGGCGCGACCGAGCGCGGCGTCGAGGCCGAGCGCGCGGAATACATCTTCAACCAGATGGAGACGTTCGCGGGCTACGGCTTCAACAAGTCGCACGCGGCCGCGTACGCGCTGATCGCCTATCAGACCGCGTGGCTCAAGGCGCACTTCACCGAAGCCTACATGGCGGCGGTGCTCACGGCCGACATCGATAACACCGACCGGCTCGTCGTGCTCAAGGACGACTGCAAGCAGTTCGGCATCGCGCTCGAGCCGCCCGACGTCAACGCCTCGGTGTTCGCTTTCACCGTCGCCGGACCGCGCCGGATCCGCTACGGACTCGGTGCGCTGAAGGGCGTCGGCCAAAGCGCGGTCGACGCGATCGTGAGCGAACGGGAAGCGCGCGGGCCGTTCAAGAGCATGATCGATCTTTGCCGCCGGGTGGACCTGCAAAAGATCAACCGTCGCGTGCTCGAAGCGCTCGTGCGCTCGGGCGCGCTCGACGCGCTAGGTCCGAACCGCGCGACGCTCAACGACGCAGTCGGCGACGTGCTCCAGCTCGCCGAGCGCTCGGCGCATGCGAGCGCGGCGGGCCAGGGTGCGCTGTTCGGCGGCGACGAGAGCGCCGGCACGTTGAAGCACGAGCTCGTGACGCGGCGCGAATGGACGAAGCGCGAGCGCCTCCAGGCCGAGTACGAGAGCCTGGGGCTACACCTGACCGGCCATGCGTTCGACGGCGTTCGCCGATCATCGCGACCAGCTCAACATCAGCTCGATCGCGAAGATCGTCGGCGGGATGCCGAGCCCGCACCGCCGAGGGCACGAACTTTTTCGCGAACCGCAAGGAAGTCACGCTGGCCGGCGCCGTGATGGACATTCGCCGGCGACCGAATCGCACCTCGCTCGTGCTCGACGACGATACCGAGCGCATCGAGGCCACGCTGTTCGACGAGACGTTCGCGCAGTTCAAGCACTTGATCGCCAAGCACGCGGTGCTGATCGTCGAGGGGCAGCTGCGC
Source organism: uncultured Gammaproteobacteria bacterium (assembly GCA_963841645.1). Lineage (GTDB taxonomy): Bacteria > Pseudomonadota > Gammaproteobacteria > Steroidobacterales > Rariloculaceae > FEN-1219. Next base: position 49,806 of record CAWJDS010000017.1, read on the forward strand.
TACGACGACTTCTTGAACGGCTGGCGCGTCACCGCGAAGCGCGTTCGTTCTGCCGATGAGCTGATCGAGGAGCAGGCGCGCCGCCTGACGATCCCTTGGTCAGGCGAGCTCGGCTCGTTCGTTCGCGATCTGCAGCGCACGCTCAAGCCGTTCACGCGCGGCAATTGCGAGGTCTGCGTCGACTATCGATCGGCGGCCGGCGACGCGCAGCTCACGCTCGGGGACGCGTGGTCGGTGCGGCTCACGCGGGAGCTGCGCGATCAGCTCGTGCAGCTGCTCGGCGAGAACAAGTTCGCGATCCACTACCGCAAGCACATCGTCTGACGCGTCGTCGCACGCGCGCCGCGCCGCTGGCCTCCCTATACGCGAGCGGATCGATCGGAGCGCGTGTCAGATCGCGCGCCGCCAGCACACTCCGACTAGTCGCCCTTGATGCGGCTCAATACGTGTGCGAACCGCGGCTCCTTCAGGAGCGGATCGTTCGTGAAGTTCATCTTGAGATTCAGCACCGTGTAGTAGCTCGGCTCGACCTCGTGCCGACTCGCCTTGTCGGCGACGATCTCGAGCGATTTGATGGCTCCCGCAGTATCTCCGGTCGCAAGGCTCACCATGGCCGACACGCCCGCGCTGAGGGGTCGTCGCTCGGACGATCTCCTGACCTGCTCGACGAACCGTGTTGCATCGGCATCTCGGCCAAGACGGTGGTACGCGTAGGCGAACTCGACGCTGAAGATCACGAAGTCCGCGCCGAGGGTCTGTTCTGTGAACCGTAGGTGCCGGACGGCCTCGGTTTCATCTCCGCGTGCGATCGCTACATAGCCAAGCCAATTCGAGATCAGTGCGCTCGTGGGCGCCAGCTGTTGCGCCGCTGCGAGGTACGCGGCGGCCTTGTCATAGTCGCGGACGGTAGGCATACAGAATTCCGAGGTTCGCGTTGGCATTGACCGGCTCCGAACGCAGGCGTCCTTCCGAGTAACGAATCCCCTCGTCGGCAAGCCCCATGTAACCGGTCAGCAGCGCGTACTCGACGTCTACTTGTCCGGGGGAGAGCCTAGCGGAGACATGGAAGTGCTCGAGCGCTTCTTGCCATCGCCACGTGTACGCAGCGAGCGTGCCCAGTGCACTATGCGACTCCGCGATGGTCGGATCGAGCTCGACGGTGCGCTCGAGCTCGGCACGCAGCTGCGGGACGAGCTCGGGACGCGTGAGCTCGGTAGCGCCCTCCGTTGTATCTACGAGTCGGAAGACGGGTGTCCCGAGCTTCGCTATTTCGCGCCTGGGCGAAGTCCGGATCGAGCTCGAGCGCACGATCGAGCAACAACACTCCTTGGCGAATCGCCTCGGGCGACTGAACCGCGATCAAGTCGCGGGATTGCAGGTAGAGCCGATAGGCCTCGGCCGATTTCGTCGGCGGCCGCTCGATCTGCGCTTGCTCGGCCGGCGAGAATTCGGCGCCGATCGCGTTCGCGACCTTCATCGCGATGTCGGCCTGAATCGCGAAGACGCGGTCCCATTCCTGCTCGTACGCGTCCGACCAAAGAACCCGCATGCTCGACGGATCGATGAGCTCGGCCGTGATTCGCACGCGATCGTTGGCGTAGCGAACCGTGCAATCGACGATCGTCGTGCGCGCGCAGCTCAGCCGCAATCTGCGCCGGCGTGAGCGCACTGTTCGCGTACGGCAACACCGCCAGGCGCGGAATCGGACTCAGATTCCTGAGCTTCGCGAGCCGCAAGATGATCTCTTCGTGGATGCCGGCGGCGAAGTACGCGTCTTCCGCCTTCGGGCTCTGATTCGTGCAGGGGAGCACTGCGATGGAGTTCGGGAGCACGTCGGACGGTCGAGTTGCGGTCGGCGCGGCTCCGGCCTGGGCCGCCTCAACCCCGTGCGGCATCCCGTGGAACAGATACTTGTCGGCTAGCAGAACGATCACCGCGAACGCGAGCGCAGCGACGATCGTGAGGTTCAACCTGCGGCGCAGCGCAGTCGGTGCGGACGTGACACCGGACGCCGTGCCGGGCTCGAGAAACCACGCGACAATCAGCGTGACGGGCCAGCCAGTAACCAACAAGACCAGCGCAACGCGACCTACCCACGCCGGCGTCGCGAGCATCTCCGCGAGGTTGTTGACGAGTTGAATCAGCAGCCACGCGACCGCGAGATAGGCCACGCCCACGCGGAACACGTTCCGTCTCTGAAATTCTCGCAAGAATGCCCGCATTGCCGGCCGACACCCCGTCCAGGCTGCGCGCAGCGTAGCAGATAGGCCCACCGTAGGCCGGCATCATCGAAGGGAACGCCCGGGCTGAGCTGTGCGATGCGGCGACTTGTGAGCCTCGAGCGTTGCCGGTAAGGTTTGCGGCCGGGACGTTGCGACGGACCGTATGGATCTGAAGTTCTTGGAGTTCGAACAACCGATCGCGGAGCTCGAGGCGAGAATCGACGCCCTGAAGTTCGTCAGCGAAGACTCGGAGCTCAACATCAGCGAAGAGATCGACAGGCTCAAGAACAAGAGCGAGACGCTCACGCGGAGCATCTTCTCGAATCTCACGGCGTGGCAGATCGCGCAGCTCGCGCGGCACCCACAGCGTCCGTACACGCTCGACTATGTCGAGCGCATCTGCACCGATTTCCACGAGCTGCACGGCGACCGGATGTATGCGGACGACCACTCGCTCGTCGGCGGCCTCGCGCGCCTCGACGGCGAGCCGATCGTGATCATCGGCCACCAGAAGGGCCGCGACACGAAAGAGCGCATGTGGCGCAATTACGGCATGGCGCGGCCCGAGGGCTACCGCAAGGCGCTGCGCCTGATGCGTCTCGCCGAGAAGTTCGGTATCCCGCTCGTCACGCTGATCGATACGGCCGGCGCCTATCCCGGCATCGGCGCCGAGGAGCGCGGCCAGTCCGAGGCGATCGCGCGCAACTTGTTCACGATGTCGAGTCTCGCAGTGCCGATCGTCACCGTCGTGACGGGCGAGGGCGGGTCGGGCGGCGCGTTTGGCGATCGGCGTAGCGGATCGCGTGCTGATGCTCCAGTACAGCATCTACTCGGTGATCTCGCCCGAGGGCTGCGCGAGCATTCTCTGGAAGAGCGCGGAGAACGCCGAGCTTGCGGCGGAAGCGATGGGCATCACGGCGACTCGCCTCCGCGGGCTCGGGCTCGTCGACGAGGTGATCCCGGAGCCGCTCGGCGGCGCGCACCGCGATCCGCTGGCGACGGCCGGCGCGGTCAAGGCAGCGGTCCTGAGCACGCTTAACGAGCTCAAGAAGCTGTCGGCCGCCGACCTGGTCGCGCAGCGCCGGCGGCGGCTCGCGAGCTACGGCGTGTTCCGCCAGATGTGAGTCGGCGGCTCGCCGGAGCGCGGTTCGCGCGTGTCTTGGCTCGATCCCAATATCGTTGATCGCTCGCCGACGGAGCCGCTCGTCGCGCGCATTCGTGCGGCGTTCGAGCGTTGGCCGCCGCCGGTCGACGGCGCGCGCGTAGTCGTCGCGTTCAGCGGCGGCGTCGACTCGACGGTCCTGCTTGCGGCGCTTGCGCGTCTCAAGCTCCGCGCGCCGCTGCGCGCGGCGCACGTCGATCACGGGCTGCATCCCGATTCATCGCGTCTGGAGCGCGCACTGCGAGGCGACGGCTCGCTCGCTCGGCGTCGAGCTCGCCACGGTTCGTGTCGCGGTCGAGCGCCGCGCGCGCTCGGGTCTCGAAGCCGCCGCGCGCGAGGCTCGTTATGCCGCGCTCGCCGACCTCCTGTCCCCGGGCGACTTGCTGCTGACGGCACATCACGGCGACGACCAGCTCGAGACGGTGCTGCTGCGGCTCTTGCGCGGCTCCGGCGTGCGCGGCCTGCGCGCGATTCGCGACTGGATTCCATTCGGCAGGGGTTGGCTCGCACGCCCGCTGCTTGGCTCTAGCCGGGCCGAGATCGTTGCGCAGGCGCACGCCTGGAATCTTCGTTGGCTCGAGGACCCCGCGAACTCGAGCCTCGAGCACGACCGCAATTTTCTGCGTGCCGCAGTCGTGCCGCGGCTCGTCGAGCGCTGGCCGGCCGCTGCGCGCAGCGCGCAGCGTCTCACCGAGCAAATGGCGGACGCCGAAGAGATCCTCACCGGTGTCGCGGTGCGCGACGCCGCTCGCGTCGCGGACCCGAGCCGAGTGCCGCGCACGGCGCTCGAGCCGCTGGACCCCGCGCGGCAGCGGAACCTGCTGCGCCACCTGGTTGCGCCAGGCCGGCTTCGAGCCGCCGAGCGCACAGAAGATCGAGGAGCTCCGCGCGGCGCTGCTCGGCATGCGCCGCGACGCGCAGCCGCGCATCCGTTGGGCGGGCGTCGACGCGCGCGTGTTCCGCGCGCACCTCTATCTGATGGCTGCGCTGCCGATCGCGTCGCGGCGCGGCTTTGCTGCGGCGCTCGACAAGCGCGGGCGCTGGACCGGCCCCGAGGGCGAGCTCAAGTTCGAGCCGCTCGGCGCGGGGCCCGGTTTGCCCGAGTCCTGGCTCGACGACGGGCTCACGCTGCGCTTTCGCGGCGGCGGCGAAGTCTTCAAGCCCCTCGCGCACGCCCACAACCGCTCGCTCAAGCACTGGCTCCAGGAAGCAGCGATCGTCCCCTGGATGCGCGCGCGCATTCCGCTTTTGTACCGACACGACGACCTCGTCGCCGTCGGCGATCTCTGGGTAGCCGACGGGACGCGCGCTGCGGGCGACGAGCCGCGCTGGGGCGTCGTCTGGTCGAACCACCCGCCGCTTACCTAGCTCGCGCGCGTCGATGCGCGCGGAACTGGCGAGTGCGAGCCGCTTTTGGTACTTTGCGGTTCCGTCCGGATGCAACCAGCACCTAACTTCGAGCGCCAGGTCGTGACTCCCACTGGGAGCGCCGCTTGGCCCTCCCGGTTTTGACATGACGCGATTCATCTTCATCACGGGCGGGGTGGTTTCCTCGCTCGGCAAGGGCATTACCTCGGCCAGCCTCGGCGCGATCCTCGAGGCCCGGGGGCTCAAAGTCCGGCTGATGAAGCTCGATCCGTACATCAACGTCGATCCGGGCACGATGAGCCCGTTCCAGCACGGCGAGGTCTACGTCACCGACGACGGCACCGAGACCGACCTCGATCTCGGCCACTACGAGCGCTTCGTCCGCACGCGGACGAGCCGCACGAGCAACTTCACGACCGGCAAGATCTACTCGCACGTGATCGCGAAGGAGCGGCGCGGCGAGTATCTCGGCGCGACGGTGCAGGTAATCCCTCACATCACCGACGAGATCAAGCGTTCCGTTTTTCAGGGCGCAGCCGGCGCGGACGTCTGCATGGTCGAGATCGGCGGCACGGTCGGCGACATCGAGTCGCTGCCGTTCCTCGAGGCCATCAGGCAGATGGGCGTCGAGCTCGGCCGCGACCGGGCGCTCTATATCCATCTCACGCTCGTGCCGTTCATCTCGGTCGCGCACGAGATCAAGACGAAGCCGACGCAGCACTCGGTCAAGGAGCTCCGCTCGATCGGTATCCAGCCCGACGTGCTCGTCTGCCGCTCGCAGCAATTCTTGCCGCGCGAGCAGCGCGCGAAGATCGCGCTGTTCACGAACGTCGAGGAGCGCGCTGTCATCTCGGCGATCGACGTCGACGACATCTACAAGATTCCGATGCTGCTGAACGAGCAGGGGCTCGACAACATCGTCGTCGACAAGCTCAGGCTCGACGTGCCGCCGGCCGACCTCCACGAATGGAAGGGCGTCGTCGACGCGAAGGCGAATCCCGAGGCCGAGGTCCGGATCGCGATGGTCGGCAAGTACATCGACCTCAAAGATTCGTACATGTCTCTGAACGAGGCGCTGCGGCACGCGGGCATCCAAACGCGCACGCGCGTGAACATCGACTACATCGAGTCGGAGAACATCCAGACGGAGGGCACCGGCTGCCTCCAGGAAGTGGACGCGATCCTCGTGCCCGGAGGCTTCGGCGAGCGCGGTATCGAAGGCAAGATCGCGGCAGTGAAGTTCGCGCGCGAGAAGAAGGTGCCGTACCTCGGCATCTGCCTCGGGCTGCAGGTCGCGATCATCGAGTACGCTCGCCACGTGGTCGGGCTTGCCGGCGCGCATTCGACGGAGCTGAATCCACAGACGCCGCACCCCGTGATCGCGCTGATCACGGAGTGGCAGGATCGAGACGGCTCGGTGCAGGCGCGCACGGCGGGCTCGGACCTCGGCGGCACGATGCGCTTGGGTGCGCAGACCTGCTTCATCGAGGACGGCACGCTCGCGAAGTCGATCTACGGCAAGAGCGAGATCTCGGAGCGTCACCGTCACCGCTTCGAGTTCAACAATCGCTACCTGAAGCAGATCTCGGACGCGGGCCTCGTGTTCTCCGGCTTCTCGCGCGACGGCCTCGCCGAGCTCATCGAGCTGCCGAGCCATCCGTGGTTTTTCGGGACGCAGTTCCACCCGGAGTTCACGTCGAATCCGCGTGACGGCCATCCGCTGTTCACGAGCTTCATCAACGCTGCGCGCGCGTGTCAGGGCCTCAAGCTGCCGAGAGCCGCGAGCGCGTGAGGACCCGCCAGTAAATCGCAGGGGGCGCTTCGTGTTCTCGGGAGTAGAAGAATGAGCAAAATCAAGGAAGTATCCGGTCTCGAGATCCTCGACTCGCGCGGCAATCCGACGGTGGAGGCCGAGGTGGTCCTCGCGAGCGGCGCGCGCGGCCGGGCTGCCGTGCCGTCCGGCGCGTCGACGGGCTCGCGTGAGGCGCACGAGCTGCGCGACGGCGACAAGAAGCGCTATCTCGGCAAGGGCGTCACGAAAGCCGTCGCGAACGTGAACGGCGAGATTCGCAGGGCCGTGACGGGGCTCGACGCGGCCGATCAAGAGAAGCTCGACCGCAAGATGATCGAGCTCGACGGCACGAGCAACAAAGCGCGGCTCGGCGCGAACGCGATCCTCGCGGTGTCGCTCGCGGCCGCGAAGGCGCATGCAGCCGACAAGGGCGTTGCGCTCTACGAGTCGCTCGCCGGCGGCAAGAAGGAGCTCACGATGCCGTTGCCGATGATGAACATCATCAACGGCGGCGCGCACGCCGATAACAGCGTCGACATCCAGGAGTTCATGATCCTGCCGGTCGGCGCGCCGACGTTCGCCGAGTGCTTGCGCTACGGCGTCGAGGTGTTCCACGCGCTCAAGGCCGTGCTGAAGGCGCAAGGGTCTGAACACGGCCGTCGGCGACGAGGGCGGCTTCGCGCCGGATCTCGGCTCGAACGAGGAAGCGCTGCAGACGATCGAGGAGGCCGTCGAGAAGGCGGGCTACACGCTCGGCCGCGAGATCTATCTCGGGCTCGACGTCGCGAGCACGGAGTTCTTCGCGAACGGCAAATACACGCTCGAGTCCGAAGACCGAACGTTCACGTCGGCCGAGTTCGCCGACTACCTCGAGGACCTCGTCGCGCGCTATCCGATCGTTTCCGTCGAGGACGGCATGGCCGAGAGCGATTGGGATGGCTGGGGCATGCTGAGCAGCTCGCTGCGCGACAAGATCCAGCTCGTCGGCGACGACCTGTTCGTCACCAACACCGAGATCCTCGCCGAGGGCATCGAGAAGAAGATCGCGAACAGCATCCTGATCAAGCCGAACCAGATCGGTACGTTGACGGAGACGCTCGCCGCGATCGAGATGGCGACGAAGGCCGGCTACTCGGCCGTCGTGTCGCATCGCTCGGGCGAGACCGAGGATGCGACGATCTCCGACATCGCGGTCGCCACCGGCGCGACCCAGATCAAGACGGGATCGCTGTGTCGGTCCGATCGCCTCGCGAAGTACAATCAGCTGCTGCGGATCGAACGCGCGCTCGGAGCGCGCGCGAAATTCGACGGCGCGCGCGCGTTTCCGGTGTCGCTCTAGGCGCCGGCGAGCGAGTGGGGGACTTAGTCTCGACGGCGGCGGAGCCGCGCCCGCGGAGGGGCGAATGCGAATCCTGATCGTGGCGCTCGCAGGGACGCTCCTGCTGCTGCAGGCGCGGCTCTGGCTGACCGACGGCGGGCTGCGCGAAGTGTGGCGCCTGAGCGCCGAGGTCGAGCGCCGCACGGAAGAGAATGCGCGGCTCGCGGCGCGCAACGCGGCGCTCGCGGGCGAGGTGCAAGACTTGAAGCAGGGCGTCGCAGCGGCCGAGGAGCGGGCGCGCACCGAGCTCGGCATGATCCAGTCCGGCGAGACGTTCTATCAGATCACGCCGGCGGCGCCCGCCAAGCGCGAGGGTCGCTAGCGCGCTCACGCCCGCGTCCCTCCAGCAGCAGTGCGGATCCTTCTTTCCAACGACGACGGCTATCTCGCGACCGGCTTGCGGACGCTCGCGGAGCATCTCGCCGATCTCGCGAAGATCACGATCGTCGCACCAGACCGCAACCGCAGCGGCGCGAGCAACTCGCTCACGCTCGATTCGCCGCTGCGCGTCGAGCGTGCCGAGAACGACGTCTACTACGTGACCGGCACGCCGACGGACTGCGTGCACGTCGCGATCACCGGGCTCCTCGCGGAGCCGCCCGACATGCTGATCTCGGGCATCAACCACGGCGCGAACTTGGGCGACGACGTGCTGTACTCCGGCACGGTCGCGGCCGCGATGGAGGGCCGCTTCCTCGGGATCCCTGCGATCGCGGTGTCGCTCGTCCTCGCCGACGGGGGCCACTTCCGCGCGGCGGCGGATCTCGTGCGCCGCATCGTCGAGCGCAACCTCGTCGATCCGCTGCCCACCGACACGATCTTGAACGTCAACGTGCCCGATTTGCCACGCTCCGAGGTCAAGGGCATCCGGACGACGCGGCTCGGCTTCCGCCACAAGTCGGAGCCCGTCGTCAAGGAGCTCGATCCGAAGGGTAAGCCGATCTATTGGATCGGACCCGCGGGCGCGGGGCAGGACGTCGGCCCCGGCACCGACTTTCACGCGATCGCCGAGAGCTGCGTCTCGGTTACGCCGCTCAAGGTCGACCTCACGGCGCACGCGGCGCTTGGGTCGCTCGAGAATTGGCTCGGCCGCTTCCGATGATCGAGAAGACGCGCAACGGCATCGGCATGACGTCCGCGCGCACGCGCGAGCGCCTGATCGAGCGCCTCAAGGCCGAGGGCGTGCGCGACGTCGCGGTGCTCGAGCGAATTCGCTCGGTTCCGCGGCACCTGTTCGTCGACGAGGCGCTCGCGAGCCGTGCGTACGAGGACACGCCGCTGCCTATCGGCTTCTCACAGACGATCTCGCAGCCCTTGGTCGTCGCGTTGATGACCGAGGCGCTGATCGCCGGCTGCGAAGGCAAGAAAATTACGAGGGTGCTCGAAATTGGCACCGGGTCCGGCTATCAGACCGCCGTGCTGGCGCCGTTCGTCCAGCATATTTATAGCGTCGAGCGGATCCAGCCGCTCGTGCAACGCGCGCGTACGCGGCTCGCGGAGCTCAAGATCGGCAACGTGAGCGTGCGGCACGCGGACGGCTGGCTCGGCTGGAAGAGCCAGGCGCCGTTCCAGGGCATCCTCGTCGCGGCCGCGCCCGAGAGGATTCCGCCCGAGCTCGTCGAGCAGCTCGACGACGGTGGCCGACTGATCATCCCGATCGGCGCGCAGCTCGGCGCGCGCGGTCCGATGCAGAAGCTCCTGCGCGTGACGCGGCATGGGGCGCAGATCGAGCAAGAGGAGCTGTTACCGGTGAACTTCGTGCCAATGGTCGCGGGGACGGAGCTCTGACGTGCACCGCGCGCGCGGCGCTGCCCGCCTCGCAGCGTTCGCGGCGCCGCGGGTCTGCGCTCTGCTCGTGGCGCTCGCGCTCGGCTTCAGCGCCTGCACGAGCGCGCCGCCGTACGAGCAGCGCGTGCACGTCGTGCGCGCGGGCGACACGCTGTTCTCGATTGCTTGGGCTAACGGCGTCGATCAGCGTGACCTCGCGCGCTGGAACGGGATCAAGAATCCGGACGTGATTCAGGTGGGCCAACGGCTGCGCCTTTCGCCGCCTGGTCCGGCCGAGACACGAGCGAAGAGCGGAAAATCCGCGCCCCGCGCCGACGGCGCGCGGAAGTACAGCTGGCTCGACGGGCGGCGGCGCCGCATCGGCGGGCGGCTCGTCGGCCTCCAAGCCGAGCAGCGCGAATCCGCCCGCGGAGCCTCCGCTACCGAGCTTGCCGCCGCCGCAGTGGACTTGGCCGGCCGACGGCGCGGTCGTCACGCGCTTCGGCTCGCGCGAGGGGATCGCGACCGGCGTCGGCATTGGCGGCCACGCGGGCGACGCCGTCCGCGCGGCGGCCGCAGGCCGCGTCGTGTACGCGGGCAGCGGTCTCGTCGGCTACGGGCAGCTCGTGATCATCAAGCACAACGAGACGTACCTGACTGCCTACGGCTACAACAGCGAGCTGCTCGTGATGCAGGGACAAGACGTCGCGCGCGGGCAGAGGATCGCGTCGATGGGGCTCGGCCCCGAGCGCCAGCCGCGGCTGCACTTCGAGATCCGGCGCAACGGCGTGCCGGTCGATCCGCTCCAGTTCTTTCCGGGCCGGTGACGAGGCGCGATGTGGCACAGGACTTGCTCTCCTCCTTGGCTCGTAACACCAAACCAGGAGAAACGACATGGGACGTCAGTTATCCGCGTTCGTGGTGATCATTGCTGCGCTGTTCGTCGGCTCGAGCGCCGCCGCGCAGAGCCCCACCCGGCAGCCGGCGCCGTCCGCGCGACCCACGCAGATCAGCGACGACGAGCTCCAGACGTTTGCGAACATCTACAACGATTTGCAGCAGTCCAAGAGCAAACATGAAGCGATGCTCGCCTCCGCGCAGACGGAAGAGGAGGCTGGCAAGATTCGAGCAAGCTTCGAGGAAGAAACCGTCGCGACTCTGTCCAGGAACGGCTGGACGGCAGACAAGTTCAATTCGTTCGTGACGACGATCAACTCCGACCCGGCGCTAGCCGAGCGAGCGAGCGCACTGATCAAGGACTGAGGCGCACGGTCACTCGGATATCCGGCGAGCTCTGCCGGAGGCAGGCGTTCGCGCGCCGGTCGCGTTACGCGGAGCTCGGCCGCGAACCATCGAGCCGCACGGGTTGGCCGTGCGGCGTGCGCCTATGCGCCTCGGCCCAGGCATTCTTCCTATCGAGAAGCTCCGCCGGTTTCGCGAGCCGCTTCGTCGTGACCAGTCGCTCGAGTGCTGCGAGCCAATGCTCGTAGTAGCGCGAGCCGTCGTCGGGCTCCGCGCGTTGCGTCGCGGCGTTGAGCTCGACCGCGAGCGCTGTCGCCCATTCGGACCACGTGAAATGCCCTTGCGCGGAGAGCCGCACCGCGAGGGCGAACGCGTGCGCTTGCCACGGCTCCGCAAATACGGGGCCTGCCTCGTCGCGCGGCAGCCGCGGCAGCGTCGCGAGCTCGGTGGTCTGCTCAGGCGGGCTCAAGATGGTCTTCCCACAGGTCTATGTACAACGAGTCGCGTGCGGGCGCCGACTCTCCCCAGAGCTCGCGAGCCGTGAAGCGAACCAAATACACATGCTGCGGCTTCGGGTCGAGAAAGTAGACATCGCGCTCCGGCAACGCGAACACGCCGCGGTCGCGCTCGACCACGCCGATTCTGCCGCGCGTGTAGCGCGGCATCCGCGTGTGGGTCGGCGTATTCAGATTCGCGCCGCGCACGCGCTGTCCGACGCGGTAGCGCGGCGCGACGTTCGTCGCGAGCTCGGTTCGCGGGCGTCTGCAGCAACGCGTCCCGAGCCGTTGCCGCGGTAATCGCGGGCGCGAAGCGCTCCGATCCCGCTTGCGGCTTCCCGCTCTCGATCTCCGCTCGGGTCGCGAGCCCGCTCTTGACGATCAGAGCGGTGAGCGCCGCGAGCCACCGCTCGTAGTAGCCCATCGCGAGATACTCGGCCGCGGGAATCAGCTCGATCTCGGGGCGCAGGCCGCGCCATTTCCCATAGCGCGCCAGGGCCGTTACGAGAGCGTGGACTCTGCCTTCCCAAGAGGCACGAAAGACCGGCGCATCGCGCTCATACCCGAGCTCGCCGAGCCCGTGCATGCCGCCCATGTCGTGAATACCGTTCGTCACGGACCATTCGCTCGTCGCGGCGCTGCGACGTGAGCGACGCCGATCATCGAGTCGCGCGTGACGAGCGCGGCGAGCTCGTCTTCGCCTAGCTTCTCGGTTCCGGCCGGCCGTTCCGGCAACACGAAGTAGCGCGAGGCCGAGTTGCTGTCCCAGACGCGGACTTCTACGTCGTCGCGGATCTCGAGGCCGAGCTCGCGCAAGACGCCGCGCGGATCGGCGACGGTGCGGGATCGATACGCGGACGACTTGTACCAACCCGGCGGCAGCCCGAGCAGAGGCCACGGATAGCACGAGCACAGCGTGCACACGATTACGTTGTGGATGGACGCCGTGTTCTCGACGACCGTGAGCTTTTCGCCCTGTTGCCCCGAGAAGCCGAGCTCGGCGATGGCGGCCGTGCCGTCGGCGAGCAATCGCCGCTTGTACTCGGCGTCGACCCACGCGCGCGCAACCACCCGCGCGCCGTTGCGGGGTCCGACCGCATGTTCGAAAGTGTCGACCAGCGCGTCGAGCGCGGCGGGATCCACGAGCCCCTTCTCGACGAGCAGCGACTCGAGAGCCTTGACGCGCAGCGCGGCGTCGGACGGGACATCCTCGTGATCGTGATCTCGCGCTGGCTTGTCCATGACGCCCCTCGCGCCTAGGTTGGATTGAACAACGCGGCGACGACGCGCCGGCGTTCGTGCACGAGCACGTTGAACGTGCGGCACGCCGCGGGCGTGCTCATGATCTCTAGGCCGACGCCGCGTGCGGCGAGCTCCGCCATCAGGTCCGCTTCGGGCCACACGAGCGCGGCACCCGTGCCGAGCAGCACGATCTGAGGCTCGAGCGCGAGCGCGGGCTCGAGATCTGCGAGCGTGATCTCGGCGGGTGCCGCGACGCGCCAGCCCTCGATCAGCCGATCAGGCGCGACGATGACGTCCCCGCTGAGCCAGCGCTCGCCGATCTTGATCCGACCGGGCTCGTGCGAGTGGATCAGATTGGCGCGGAACGGTGTCGCGGGTGAGTTGCACGGTGTCGTGGTGCGCGGGGCCAAGGGGAAGTCGCAGAGTCGTGACTCCGATTATACGGCGATGTGCGCCGGAGAGCCTTGCGTGGCGTGCTAACATCTGCGCCCTCGATCAAACCGTGCCGCGTCATGGAACCGAATCAAATCGGCCCCGCGATCACCGCGCTCAAAGAGCGCAGCGTTGCTTTGCGGAGGTACCTTTGACTTCGACGCGAAGCGCGAGCGTCTCGAAGAGGTCAACCGCGAGCTCGAGGATCCGAACGTCTGGGGCGACACCGAGCGCGCGCAGAACTTGGGGCGCGAGCGCTCCGAGCTCGAAACCGTCGTCGGTACGCTGAGCCGCATCGACAAGTCGCTCGGCGAGGCCGCGGAGCTGCACGCGCTCGCGAGCGAGGAAGACGACTCGGCGCTGCTCGCGGACTTGATCGGCCAAGTGGACGGCGTCGCGGCCGAGGTCGCGAGGCTCGAATTTCGGCGGATGTTCTCCGGCAAGATGGACGCGCACAACGCGTTCGTCGACATCCAGGCCGGCTCCGGCGGCACCGAGGCGCAGGACTGGGCCGCGATGTTGTTCCGGATGTACCTGCGCTGGGGCGAGAAGCACGGCTTCGCGGTCGACGTGCTCGACGAATCGCCGGGCGAGGTCGCGGGCTCAAGAGCGCGTCACTGCACTTTCGCGGCGAGTACGCCTTCGGCTGGCTCCGCACGGAGACCGGCGTGCATCGGCTCGTGCGCAAGTCGCCGTTCGACTCGGGCCACCGCCGGCATACGTCGTTCGCGGCCGTGTTCGTCGCGCCGGAGATCGAGGACGACATCGAGATCGAGCTGAATCCCGCCGACCTGCGCGTCGACGTGTTCCGCTCGAGCGGCGCGGGCGGCCAGCACGTGAACAAGACGGAGTCGGCGATCCGGATCACGCACATCCCGACCGGCATCGTCGTCCAGTGCCAGAACGAGCGCTCGCAGCACAAGAACCGCGCGACCGCGATGAACCAGATGCGCGCGAAGCTCTACGAGCTCGAGGAGCAGAAGCGCAAGGAGCAGGCGCAGATCGTCGAGGACAGCAAGGCGGACATCGGCTGGGGCAACCAGATCCGCTCCTATGTGCTCGACCAGTCGCGAGTGAAGGATCTGCGCACGAATCTCGAGAGCGGGCGGCCTCAGAACGTGCTCGACGGTGACCTCGACGACTTCCTCCAGGAGAGCCTCAAGCAGGGCTTGTAGAGAGAGCGGTATGGCGGACAACGACGGAGAGAATCGGCTGATCGCCGAGCGGCGCGCGAAGCTCGCGAAGCTGCGCGAAGGCGGAATCGCGTTCCCGAACGACTTCAAGCGCTCGGAGCTCGCGGGCGAGCTCGTCGCGGCGTTTCAGGCGCGCACCGCGGAGGCCCTTGCGGCGACGCCCGACCACGGTCGCCGTTGCGGGGCGCCTCATGGTGAAGCGCGTGATGGGCGGCAGCAGCTTCGTGAAGATTCAGGATCGCTCGGGCCAGATCCAGCTGCTCGTGCGCCGCGACCGAGTGGGCGAGGCGCTGTACGCGGAGTTCAAGAAGTGGGACGTTGGCGACATCGTCGGCGCGAGCGGCGAGCTGATCAAGACGAAGACCGGCGAGCTGTCGATCGACGTCGCGACCTTAAGGCTGCTCGCGAAGTCGCTGCGTCCGCTGCCCGAGAAGTGGCACGGAATAACGGATCCGGAGCTCAAGCTTCGCCAGCGTTACGTCGACCTGATCATGAGCGAGGACGCGCGCGAGGTGTTCCGCAAGCGCAGCGCGCTCGTGCGCTTCATCCGCGGGTTCCTCGACGCGCTCGACTTCACCGAGGTCGAGACGCCGATGATGCAGCCGATTCCGGGCGGCGCGGCGGCGCGGCCTTTCGTGACCCACCACAACGCGCTCGACGCGACTCTGTACTTGAGAATCGCGCCGGAGCTCTATCTGAAGCGCTTGCTCGTCGGCGGCTTCGAGCGCGTCTACGAGCTCAGCCGCGTGTTCCGCAACGAGGGGTTGTCGACGCGCCATAACCCCGAGTTCACGATGCTCGAGCTCTACCAGGCGTATGCCACGCAGCGCGACATCATGGCTCTGACCGAGAATCTGGTCCGCAATGCGGCGCTCGCGCTCGTGGGCGACACGGCGTTCGAGTACCAGGGCGAGCGGGTCGATCTCGGCCCGCGCTTCCCCGAGATCACGATCGAGGGCGCCGTGCAGGACGCCAATCCCGAGCTCAAGCCGGAGAACATCCGCGATCGCGCGGTGCTCGCGAGCGTCTGCGCCCAGAAGGGGTTCGACGTGCGGCCCGAATGGGGCGCCGGCAAGCTGCTGTTCGAGCTGTTCGAGCGCACCGTCGAGTCGACGCTGCGCGGGCCGGTATTCGTCACGCAATACCCGGCCGAAGTGTCGCCGCTCGCGCGCTGCAACGACGCGGATCCGTTCTATACGGACCGCTTCGAGCTGTTCGTCGGCGGCCGCGAGCTCGCGAACGGCTTCTCCGAGCTCAATGACCCCGAGGACCAAGCGGCGCGCTTCCGCGCACAGGTCGATGCGAAGGCGCAGGGCGACGAGGAAGCGATGTTCTACGACGCCGACTACATCCGCGCGCTCGAGTACGGCATGCCGCCGGCCGGCGGGCTCGGCATCGGCATAGACCGCCTCTCGATGTTGCTGACCAATTCCCCGTCGATCCGTGACGTTTTGCTGTTCCCGCAGCTAAAGCCCGAGACCTGATCGACACCTGATCGAGTCTGATCGGCTCCTGATCGAGCCCTGATCGATGCTGATCGATCCAAATCGTCGCGCGCGACTCTTCGGGGCACGACGGATGGCCTCGACGCTCCCCGAATTTCCGTGCTGTGCCGCGCCCGCGGTGGCACGGGCGTTGCAGCTTACGGCGCGTGGCGGGGTTCGGACCCGGGGAGCCGCGGCCCGCCAGGGGTATGTTCGGTCCGGCATTCCAAAATTTGGAAAGCGGAATCCAAAAAACGCAATAGATCGGGGTGAGGCGAGCCGAGCGGCCGCCACGGGTGCAATAGATGCTTCCTGCCCATGCCGTGTCGTTCCGGGCCGTCGCCCGGAATTCAGCCAGTCCGTATACGGAGCTCCTCGCAGCTCGCTCCACCTTTCCGAGTGCCCCCGATGGACCCTAGCCAGAGCGTCATCGGCGCCGCGTTCGGCGGCCCGCGTGCGGCGGAGCCGGATGTCGACTCGGCCGAGCTGCTGCGCGCACTCATGGCCGTGCGCAACGGGGATTTCTCGGTGCGGCTCGCGAGCGACCGCAGCGGAATCGCGGGCAAGATCGCGGACACCTTCAACGAGATCGTGTCGGCGAAGCAGAGTCTCGCGATGGAGCTCGAGCGAGTCGGCGACGTAGTCGGCAAGCGGGGCCAGACCCGCCACCGCG
The DNA here is from genome assembly GCA_963841645.1 of uncultured Gammaproteobacteria bacterium. Classification (GTDB taxonomy): domain Bacteria; phylum Pseudomonadota; class Gammaproteobacteria; order Steroidobacterales; family Rariloculaceae; genus FEN-1219. The sequence goes on from CAWJDS010000017.1 coordinate 66,258, forward strand.
TCCAGTGCGAGCGCCGCTCGGGCGCGTGGGGCGCGATGGAGACGTCGGTGAACGGGCTCATCGACGACCTGCTCCAGCCGACGATCGAAGTTACGCAAAGCATCGCGGCCGTCGCGAAGGGCGACCTGTCGCAGACGGTGCCGCTCGAGATCGAGGGACGGCCGCTCGAAGGCGAGTTCCTGCGCTCCGCGCGGATCGTGAACCGCATGATCGAGCAGATGAACGTGTTCACGTCCGAGGTCACGCGCGTCGCGCGCGAGGTCGGCTCGGAGGGCATGCTCGGCGGCCAGGCGGTCGTGGAGGACGTGTCGGGCGCGTGGCGGACGCTCACCGACTCCGTGAACTCGATGGCCGGCAACCTCACGGCGCAGGTCCGCAACATCGCCGAGGTCACGATCGCGGTCGCGAACGGCGACCTGTCGCGCAAGATCACGGTCGACGTGCGCGGCGAGATCCTCCAATTGAAGGAGGCGATCAACACGATGGTCGACCAGCTGCGGTCGTTCGCGTCCGAGGTGACGCGCGTCGCGCGCGAGGTCGGCACGGAAGGCAGGCTCGGCGGCCAGGCGATCGTGCCGGGCGTCGCGGGCACGTGGAAGGACCTCACCGACAACGTGAACGTCATGGCCGCGAACCTCACGAGCCAGGTGCGCGGCATTGCCGAGGTCGCGACGGCCATCGCGCGCGGCGACCTGTCGCGCAAGATCACGGTCGACACCAAGGGCGAGGTCCTCGAGCTCAAGAACACCATCAACACGATGGTCGACCAGCTCAACTCGTTCGCGTCCGAAGTCACGCGCGTCGCGCGCGAGGTCGGCACCGAGGGCAAGCTCGGCGGCCAGGCGATCGTGCCAGGCGTCGCGGGCACGTGGAAGAACCTGACCGACAACGTGAACTCGATGGCCGGCAACCTCACGGCGCAGGTCCGCAACATCGCCGAGGTCGCGACCGCCGTCGCGCGCGGCGACCTGTCGTCGAAGATCACGGTCGACGTGAAGGGCGAGATCTCCGAGCTCAAGAACACGCTCAACACGATGGTCGACCAGCTCAACTCGTTCGCGTCGGAGGTCACGCGCGTCGCGCGCGAGGTCGGCACCGAAGGCCAGCTCGGCGGCCAGGCGATCGTGCCGGGCGTCGACGGCACGTGGAAGGACCTCACGGACAACGTGAACGTCGATGGCCGAGAACCTCACGACGCAGGTGCGCAACATCGCGGAGGTCACGACCGCGATCGCGCGCGGCGACCTGTCTCGCAAGATCACGGTCGACGTCAAAGGCGAGATCCTCGATCTCAAGAACACGATCAATACCGTCGTCGTCCAGCTGAACTCGTTCGCGTCCGAGGTCACGCGCGTCGCGCGCGAGGTCGGCACCGAGGGCGAGCTTGGCGGCCAAGCTCTCGTGCCCGACGTCGCGGGCACGTGGAAGGATTTGACCGACAACGTGAACGTCATGGCCGCGAACCTCACGAGCCAGGTGCGCGGCATCGTCAAGGTCGTGACCGCGGTCGCGAACGGCGACCTCGCGCAGAAGCTCACGTTCGAGGCGAAGGGCGAGGTCGCGGCGCTCGCGGACACGATCAACGGCATGACCGACACGCTCGCGACGTTCGCGGCCCAGGTCACGACGGTCGCGCGCGAGGTCGGCGTGGAAGGCCGGCTCGGCGGCCAGGCGAACGTGCCGGGCGCCGCGGGCACTTGGAAGGACCTCACGGCGAACGTGAACCTGCTCGCTGCGAACCTCACGACGCAGGTACGCGCAATCGCGGACGTCGCGACGGCCGTCACGAAGGGCGACCTCACTCGTTACATCCAAGTCGACGCGAAGGGCGAGGTCGCCGACCTCAAGAACTACTTGAACGCGATGATCGGTAACCTCCGCGAGACGACCGATCGGAACACCGAGCAAGACTGGCTCAAGACGAACCTCGCGAAGTTCAGCCGCATGCTTCAGGGCCAGCGCGACCTCGCCGCGGTCGCTCAGATGCTGCTGTCCGAGCTCGCGCCGATCGTCGCGGCGCACCAGGGCGTCGTCTACGTGATGGCCGACACCGACCGCGGACCGCGGCTCAAGCAGCTCGCCGCCTATGCCGACTCCGGCAGCAGCGACGACCCGCGCGAGTACGCGTTCAACGAGGGCCTGATCGGGCAGTGCGCGCACGAGCGCCGCCGAATCGTGCTCGAGGACTTGCCGCCGCGCTCGATGCGGGTGGCGTCCGGCCTCATCGACATCGAGCCGAAGACGCGTCATCGTGCTGCCGGTGTTGTTCGAGGGCGCCGTCAAAGCGGTGATCGAGCTCGCGAGCCTGCGCGAGTTCACCGCGCAGCACATCGCGCTGCTCGAGCAGCTCACCGACATCGTCGGCATCGTGCTCAACAACATCGAGGTCACGATGCGCACGGAGCTTCTGCTCGAGCAGACACAGGGGCTCGCGCTCGAGCAGCAGACGCAGCAAAGAGAGCTCCAGAAGACGAACGAGGAGCTCGCCCAGAAGGCTCAGCTCCTCGCCGCGCAGAACGCGGAGGTCGAGCGCAAGAACGCCGAGATCGAGCTCGCGCGGCGCGCGGTCGAGGAGAAGGCCGCGGAGCTCGCGCTCACGTCGCGGTACAAGTCCGAGTTCCTCGCGAACATGTCTCACGAGCTGCGCACGCCGCTCAACAGCATTCTCGTGCTCGGCGAACAGCTGGCCGACAACGTCGACAAGAACCTCACGTCGCGCCAGGTCGAGTTCGCAAGGACGATCCACGGCGCGGGCACGGACCTGCTGAACCTGATCAACGACATCCTCGACATGGAGAAGATCGGGTCGGGCACCGTCACCGTCCAGTGCGAGAGCTTGTCGTTCGCCGACCTGAACGACGCGGTGCAGCGCAGCTTCCGTCACGAGACGGAGTCGGGCGATCTCGCGTTCACGATCGACTTCACAGCGGCGCTGCCGGAGGTCATGACGACCGATCCGAAGCGCTTGCTGCAGGTCCTCAAGAACTTGCTCTCGAACGCGTTCAAGTTCACGGATCGCGGCGGCGTGGCGCTGCGCGTCGACGTCGCGAGGAACGGTTGGACGCCGGGCCAGGCCGTGCTCGACAACGCGCCGATCGTGATCTCGTTCGCGGTGAACGACACGGGCATCGGCATTCCTCTCGACAAGCAGAGGATCGTGTTCGAGCCGTTCCAGCAGGCCGACGCCGGCACGGCGCGCAAGCACGGCGGCACCGGCCTTGGTCTCGCGATCAGCCGCGAGCTCGCACAGTTGCTCGGCGGCGAGATACGCCTGCAGAGCATTCCGGGGCAGGGCAGCACGTTCACGCTCTACCTGCCGCTCACGTACGCCGGCGCGGCCGTGCTGCCCGAGATCGAGCCGCGCGACGCGTCGCGCCCGGCGCTCAAGCTCGCCGCCGCGCGGCGTCGATGCCGCGTCCGCAGACGATCGCCGACGACCGCACCGAGCTCGCCGCCTCGGATCGGGTGATGCTGATCGCCGAGGACGACCCCGAGTTCGCGCGGATTTTGCTCGGCATCGTGCGTGCACGAGGCTTCAAAGGGATCGTCGCGACGCGCGGCGCGGACGCGCTGATGCTCGCGCGCAAGCACCGCCCGCACGCGGTGTGCCTCGACATCGGCTTGCCCGACATGCTCGGCTGGTCGGTGCTCGGCCAGCTCAAGCAGGATCCGCTCACGCGCCACGCGCCCGTGCAGATCCTCACCGGCGACGACGATCCGCTGCCCGCACTGTCGCGCGGCGCGTTCGCGTATCTCACGAAGCCGCTAGCGGCGAGCTTGCTCGAGCGCGCGTTCGACGACGTGCGGGAGTTCATCGATCGGCCCAAGCACCGCTTGCTCGTCATCGAGCCCGAGTCGAGCGGCGCGCTCGCGGAGCTCGTCGGCGGCGACGACGTGGATCTCACGACAGCCGTGACCGGAGCCGATGCGCTGCCGCTCCTGGCCGCGCAGCCTTACGACTGCGTCGTCGTCGCGCTCGATCTGCTCGACATGACGGCGCTCGAGCTCATCGATCGCGCGCGCGCGTCGCTGCCGCGCCGCACCGAGGCGTTCGTCGTCTACTCCGAGCGCCCGCTCGACGAAGCCGAGCGGGACGGGATCAGGCGCGCGGCTGCCAACGGCGTCGTGACGCTCGCGCAGTCGAGGGAAAGGCTGCTCGACGAAAGCTCGCTGTTCCTGCACCGCGATGTGTCGCGTCTGCCGGAAGCGAAGCTCAAGATGCTGCTCTCGCTGCAAGAGAGTGACGCGGTGCTCGCTGAAAAGAAGATCCTGGTCGTCGACGACGACGTCCGGAACATCTTCGCGCTGTCGAGCGTGCTCGAGCGTTATCGCATCAAGGTCGTGACGGCGAGCACGGGTCTCGACGCGATCCGCTTGATCGAGCAGACTCCGGACCTCTCGCTCGTGCTGCTCGACATCATGATGCCCGAGATGGACGGCTACGAGACGATGCGCCGGATCCGCGGCGATCCGCGTTTCCAGATGCTGCCGATCATCACGTTGACCGCGAAGGCGATGAAGGGTGACCGCGAGAAGTGCCTCGAGGCGGGCGCATCCGACTATATCGCTAAACCGGTCGACAGCGAGCAGTTGCTGTCGTTGCTGCGCGTCTGGCTGAGGCGCTGACCGATGCTGGCCCCGAGGAGAAAAGTCCAACATCCTGCTCGTCGACGACATGCCGGCGCGGCTACTGACTTACGAGGCGATCCTCGGCAGTCTCGGCCAGAACCTCGTGCGTGCCCAGTCGGGCGAGGAAGCGCTCGCGAAGCTGCTCGAGATGGAGGTCGCGACTATCCTGCTCGACGTCAGCATGCCCGGGATGGACGGCTTCGAGACGGCCGCGATGATCCGCGGCCACCCGCGCTCTGCCCAGACGCCGATCATCTTCGTCACCGGCGTACATCTCACCGAGATCGACCGGCTGCGCGGCTACGAGATGGGCGCCGTCGATTACGTCTCGGTGCCGGTCATGCCGGAAATCCTCCGCGGCAAGGTGCAGGTGCTCGTGCAGTTGTATCTGCAGCGGCGCGAGCTCACGCGCCTCAACGAGACGATGGCTGCCGCGAACGTCGAGCTCGCGGCGGCGCACGCGGCGCTCAAGACGGAGAACACGCGCGAGCTCCATCAGCTGAATCGCACGCTCGAGCGAGCCAACGAGCAGCTGCTCGCCGAAGTCGCGGAGCGCAAGCGTACGCAGACGCTCTTGCAGGAGGAGGTCAAGCGTAAGGACGACTTCCTTGCGATTCTCGCGCACGAGCTTCGCAACCCGCTCTCCGCGATGCACAACGGCGTCCAGTTGATGCACGCGACCAACTTGTCGACCGAGCGCATGGCGTGGGTGCGGGATCTGCTGGATCGGCAGATCACGCATCTGACGAGACTCATCGACGACTTGCTCGATGTGCGCAGGATCACGAGCGGGCGCATCCAGCTCAAACGCGAGCCGCTCGACCTCGAGGCCGTGATTCAGCAATCGGTTGAGACCGTGCGTCCGCTCGTCGATTCTCGGCGGCACTCGCTCGTGGTGCACGCGCCGCACGGTGCGTTCAACGTAGAGGCGGATACGGTCCGCCTAAGTCAAGTGTTCGTGAACCTGCTGACCAACGCGGCCAAATACACGGCCGAGGGCGGCCGTATCGATCTTACGATCGCGCGCGACGTGCTGGATCCGTCGTGGGTCTGTGTGCGCGTGCGCGACACAGGCGCAGGTATCGCGCCCGAGATGCTCGAGCACGTGTTCGAGCTGTTCGCGCAAGCGAATACGTCGAAATCGCGCAACCAGAGCGGTCTCGGCATCGGGCTTTCACTCGTGCGCGGCCTCGTCGAGCTGCACGGCGGCACGGTTTGGGCCAGGAGCGACGGGCCCGGGATGGGTAGCGAGTTCACCGTGCGCTTGCCGATCTCGCGCACGACCGACGAGCGCGCTCCTGCCCCGGCTCAGAAACCGGATGTTCCGCCGTTGCGTCTGCTCATCGTCGACGACAACGTCGACACGGCGACAGGACTCGCGGCGCACTTGCGCGAGACCGGCACGCACGAAGTGCGGCTCGCGCATTCGGGGCAGCTCGGAGTGACCGCCGCCGAGGAGTTCGCGCCGGACCTCGTGCTGCTCGACATCGGCCTTCCGGACATCGACGGATACGAAGTTGCGCGGCGTCTGCGCGCGGACGAGCGTTTCAAGCACGTGCCGCTGATCGCGCTCACGGGATTTTGCGGCGACGCAGATCGCCTCCGCGCGAGGCTCGCGGGCTTCGACCAGTATCTCGTCAAACCCGTGCCTTACGGGATGCTGAACGAGGTGCTCGCGGCCTTCGCGCCTTCGCGCACGCCGATCGATTCGGCCAACGTGGTGCCGTTCGCGCAGCTCAAGCAAGAGGGCTGAGTCGCCGCGCGAGTTGCGAGCGGCTACGTCGTCGGTAGCGCGTAAGGCAGCGGCAGCTCGCGGAGCAGCGCTCCGTCGACTAACAGCGCGGCGCCGGCCGCCGAATGTTCGACGACCGCGAGCAGCTCAACGCTCCGGTCCGCGCGCGCGGCGCGCACCACCTCGCCGACGTTCGCGCCGTCCTCAGTCAACACCGCTGCACCGGGCGCGATCGGCGCGGCAGAATCGCAAGCGTAGTGGCGCATCCGGCGCTTCACGGAACCGAGGTGGTGGACGCGCGCAATCACTTCTTGGCCCGGATAACAGCCCTTGTCGAACGACACCGCGTCGAGCACGTCGAGGTTCAACATCTGCGCGACGAAATGCTCGACGACCGGCGTGCCGATCGCCGGTAGCCCGAGCCGGATCTCGGCAAGCTGCGCGTCGGACTCCGGCGCGCGCTGGAGCTCCGGCGCGAACGCATCGATAGCCGCGCGCGTGCCGATCAATTGCCAGAGGCTCGGCCCGAGACGGACGCAGGCGAGTGCCCCGAGCGTCACGACCGCGTTTTCCGTCGTCGCGCTCGGGAGCCCGTGCGATGCGAGCCAGCCGTCGTCCGCGTCGAGCAAGGCGGCGACGCCGACGTCCGCCGCGACCTCGATCTTCACCGCCGCGCGCAGCACGAACATCGTGAGGCGCTTGGCGGTCGCGGCGGCTACCTCGGTCGGCGTGACGAGCCACCAGCGGTCGGCGCGGCGCACGACTCGCAGCAGCGCGCGCACGCGGCCCCGCGGATCGTGCCAGCCCGCAAGCGGCGCGCGGGAGGCGTCGAGCGTGTCGAGGGTGCGGCTCAGCTGCCCGTTCAGGAACGTCGGCACATCGGCGCCGCGCGCTTCGATACAGACGTAGCTCGAGGTCGGACAGTAGCGAGGAGTCATGGTCTTGAGGCGCTGGGGAAGGCCGGCATTTTTGTCAATGGGGTCCAAGGATTACGACGAGCGTCGTAGTGCGCGCACCGGTCGATTCTGGCAAACTTTACCCATGCCTGGTGAGCGCGAACAAGAGCGGGACACGCGCGACGAAACGCCGCGAACCGCCGAATCGCACGTCGTCGAGCGCACCGCGAGCCATCACTCGCGGCAAAATGATGATTTGCGTGCGAGCGCCGAGCACCGACGCGAGATCGGGGGGCCACAAGGGCCGGAGCCCACGCGCTTCGGCGATTGGGAGCGAGCGGGTCGATGCATTGATTTCTAGCCGCGGCATCGCAGCCCGCGGCCGCTCCGACTAGGCGGATCAGTCGAGGAGAGTCACTCATATGCAAGGCGCTCACCGGCCTTTGTCGCCGTATTGGATCTATCGGTGGCAGATCACGATGTGGCTTTCGAGTCTGCATCGGATCACCGGCCTCCTGCTGTCGGCGGGCGCGTTCGCGCTCGCGGTTTGGCTGATCGCGATCGCGAGCGGCCCGCAGAGCTACGCATCCGTGCAGCAGGTGTTCGCGTCGGGCGCGTTCAAAGTGTTGCTCGTCGGCTGGACCTTCTGCTTCTTCCTGCATCTCGCGAACGGCGTTCGCCATCTCGCGTGGGACGTCGGCGTGGGCTTCGACCCGAAGCACGATCCGCTCGAGCGGTTGGACGGTGATCGTCGTCGCAGTGGTTGCGACCGCCGCGTTCTCGTGGCTCGCGATTCTGTAGAGGTGCCGCAGTGAGTCTCGTCACACCGCTCAATCGCGTTCTCGGCCTCGGCACCGCGACCGGCGCCGCCGAGCACTGGTGGATGCAGCGGCTCACGGCCGTCGCGCTGCTCGTGCTCGGAATCTGGGCCGCGGTGGAGCTGCTGCTCCTTCCCGACTTCTCTTATCGCACCGTGTTCGCGTGGGTGCATCGCCCGTATTCGAGCGTGATGCTGATCCTGTTCGTGCTCGCGGTCGGCTATCACTCCTATCTCGGCGTGCAAGTGGTGATCGAAGACTACGTCACGTCGAAAGCGGCGAAGGTCGTGGCCGTGATGGGCTCGGCGCTCGCGCACACCGGTTTGTCGATCGCGGCGATCTTCGCGATCTTGAAAATCGCATTCGGACCGGCGGCATGACGAGCAAAGACTACGAATTCATCGATCACAGCTACGACGTCGTCGTGGTCGGCGCCGGCGGCGCGGGCTTGCGCGCGACGCTCGGCCTCGCGGAGCTCGGCCTCTCGACCGCGTGCCTCACGAAGGTGTTCCCGACGCGCAGCCACACGGTGGCGGCGCAGGGCGGCATCAGCGCGGCGCTCGGCAACATGGGCCCGGACGATTGGCGCTGGCACATGTACGACACGGTCAAGGGCTCCGACTGGCTCGGCGACCAGGACGCGATCGAGTACATGTGCAAGGAAGCCGTCGCGTCGGTGATCGAGCTCGAGCACTACGGCGTGCCGTTCTCGCGCACCGAGGACGGCCGAATCTATCAACGGCCGTTCGGCGGCATGACGACCGAGTACGGCAAGGGCACCGCGCAGCGCACCTGCGCGGCGGCGGACCGCACCGGCCACGCGATGCTGCATACGCTGTATCAGCAGTCGCTGCGCCACTCGGCCGAGTTCTTCGTCGAGTTCTTCGCGCTCGATCTGATCATGGAGAACGGCGCGTGCCGCGGAGTCGTCGCGCTCGAGCTCGCGACCGGTCGATTGCACCGCTTCCGCTCGCGGATGGTGATCCTCGCGACGGGGGGCTACGGCCGCGCGTATTTCTCTTGCACCTCGGCGCACATCTGCACGGGCGACGGCAATGCGATGGTGCTGCGCGCGGGTCTGCCGCTCGAGGACCTCGAGTTCGTGCAGTTCCATCCGACCGGCATCTACGGCGCCGGTTGCCTGATCACCGAAGGCTCGCGCGGCGAGGGCGGTTATCTCACGAACTCGGAAGGCGAGCGCTTCATGGAGCGCTACGCGCCGAACGCGAAGGATCTCGCGTCCCGCGACGTCGTGAGCCGCTCGATCACGATCGAGATCCGTGAGGGCCGCGGCGTCGGGCGCGCACAAGGACCACGTTCACCTGCATCTCGAGCACTTGGGGCGCCAGGTGATCGAGGAGCGCCTGCCCGGCATCACCGAGACCGCGAAGATTTTCGCGGGCGTGGACATCACGAAGGCGCCGATCCCGGTGCTGCCGACCGTGCACTACAACATGGGTGGCATTCCGACGAACTTCCACGGCGAGGCGCTCGCGAAGAACTCGCGCGGCGAGGAGTACATCGTCGAAGGTCTGATGGCCGTCGGCGAGGCCGCGTGCGTGTCGGTGCACGGCGCGAACCGGCTCGGCTCGAACTCCCTGATCGACCTCGTCGTGTTCGGCCGCGCGGCCGCGCATCGCTGCGGCGCGCTGCTCGAGCGCGGCGCGCGGCCGAAGGCATTCGCGCCGGGTGCCGGCGAGGAGACCGTCGCGCACCTCGACAAGCTCCGCAACGCGAACGGCAAGAGCCCCACCGCGAAGATCAGGCTCGAGATGCAGCGCGTCATGCAGAATCACGCGGCGGTGTTCCGCACCGGCGACTCGCTGCAAGAGGGCATCGACCAAGCTCGAGCACGTGTTCGCGTCGTTTGCCGACGTCGGCGTTTCGGATCGCACGTTGATTTGGAACACCGATCTCGTCGAGACGCTCGAGCTCGAGAACCTGCTGCTCCAGGCGATGGGCACGATCAAGTCGGCGGCGAATCGCAAGGAGAGCCGCGGCGCACAGGCGCGCGAGGACTACCCCGAGCGCGACGACGAGAACTGGATGAAGCACACGCTCTGCTGGGTCGATGCGCGCGGCCAGGTGCGCTTCGACTATCGGCCCGTCACGATGACGACGCTGACGGACGAGGTGAAGCCGATCCCGCCGAAGGCGCGCACCTACTAGGCGGACGATTTTCGAGCGCAAGATTCCTAGGAGCCACGATGGCGCAGTTCACTCTCCCCGCGAATTCCAAGATCAAGCCCGGTAGACGCCACGGCGGTGCAGAGGGCGCGAAGAACGTCAAGGAGTTCGCGATCTACCGTTACGACCCGACGAGCGGCGAGAACCCGCGCGTCGACACGTACTCGGTCGACATGGACCACTGCGCGCCGATGGTTCTCGACGCGCTGATCAAGATCAAGAACGAGATCGACCCGACTCTCACGTTCCGCCGTTCGTGCCGCGAAGGCATCTGCGGCTCGTGCGCGATGAACATCGACGGCAAGAACGCGCTTGCATGTCTCAAGCCGATCGAGGACGTGAAGGGCGCGGTGAAGATCTATCCGCTGCCGCACCTGCCGGTCGTCAAGGACCTGGTGCCGGACCTCACGGAGTTCTACGCGCAGTACGCGGCCGTGAAGCCGTGGCTCGAGTCGTACACGCCGGCGCCGCCGGATCGCGAGCGGCTCCAGTCGAAGGACGATCAAGAGAAGATCGACACGCCGTCCGCGTGCATCCTGTGCGCGTGTTGCTCGACGTCGTGCCCGAGCTATTGGTGGAACTCGGACCGCTTCCTCGGTCCCGCCGCGCTGCTGCAGGCCTACCGCTGGATCGTCGACAGCCGCGACGAGACAACCGGCGAGCGGCTCGATCAGCTCGAGGACGCGTTCCGTCTCTATCGCTGCCACACGATCCTGAACTGCACGCAGGCGTGTCCGAAAGACCTGAACCCCGGCAAGGCGATCGCCGAGATCAAGAAGATGATCGCCGAGCGCCGGCTCTGAGGCCTCGATGAGCGCCGAGCGACGCGCGGAACCGACGAGCGCGGAGCTTGCGCGGCTGCGTTGGCGCTGCCGGCGCGGCATGCACGAGCTCGACGGCGTGCTCGAGTCGTTCGCGCGAGTGGCGCTAGCGACGCTCGACGCCGCCGATTTCGCCCGCTTCGAGCGGATTCTCGACCTGCCGGATCCCGAGCTCGTCGCCTACCTTTTAGGGCGCAGTGCCCCGGCCGATCCCGACATCGCGAGACTCGTCGAGCGAATCCGCTCGAGTCATCGACCTGCGTCCTGAGACGTCGCTCGTTCTCTGGGGGTGGTGGGGTGCTCTCCATGGCGTCGTGCTCGCAGCGCTCGCTCTGCTCGGCGCGCCGTGGATGCTGAAGGGTGCCGCTGCACTCGCGGCGCTCGCGCACGCTGTCGTGTTCCGTCCGCGACGCACGCCGCGACTGGTTTGGCGCGACGGTCGGGTGGACCTGCCGGAGCTTGAGCTCGACGGTCTCGCGCTCGGCTCGCGCACGCGCCACTGCGGGCTTTGGATCCGGCTCGACCTGCGTGGCGCCGGTCGCGTGCTTGACATACTGCTGCTCGCCGACCAAGTCGAGCCCGCGCTCTGGCGGACTTTACGGTCAGAGCTCGCGCGGCTAGCCCAGGAAACGGCTAGCGGCGGGGAACCTAAGCGGGATCTGCGTTAGAATTGGTCTTGCCGGTATTGCCTCACGGAATTTGAGAACTCGCCGAGAAACCGCACGCAGCGCCGAACTTTTTGGTATCACATGGGGTCTACCGAGAAGCGTTTGACAGAGCCAGTCGCAAGACAACCGGCAGGAAGCGGTGCGTCAGACCTGGCGCTGATCAAAAGGGTACAGCAAGGCGACAAGTCGGCGTTCGACTTGTTGGTCATCAAATACCAGCACAAGATTTTGAAGCTGATCATGCGGTACGTGCGGGATTCGTCTGAGGCCATGGACGTCGCCCAAGAAGCGTTCCTCAAGGCGTATCGTGCGGCGCCGTCATTCCGCGGGGACAGCGCGTTCTACACCTGGCTCTACCGCATCGCGATCAACACGGCGAAGAATCATCTCGTCGCGGCCGGTCGCCGGCCTGCTCACTACAACCTCGACACGCAGGATCCCGAGCAGGCGGAGACTCTCACCGATTTGCGCGAGCTCGACACGCCCGAAGGTCTCGCGCAGTCGGAGGAGATACGCGATGCCATTAACCGCGCGATTCGAGAGCTGCCCGAGGAGCTGCGCACGGCGATTCTGTTGCGCGAGATCGAGGGCATGAGCTACGAAGAGATCGCGCAGACGATGGAGTGCCCCGTCGGCACCGTGCGGTCCCGAATCTTTCGCGCACGCGAGGCGATCGATCGAGAGATCGCGCCCTTGCTTTGATTACCGGCGTCTAAGGACAAACGAACAAGTCACGGCAGGCCAATGACCGAGCAGATCAGCGACCAGATCTCTGCCTTCATCGACGACGAGCTCTCCGACGAGGAGAGCGCCTTCCTAATGCGCCGCTTCGAACGCGACCCCGACGCCCGCAGTCGAGCGGCGCGCTACACGATGATCGGCGCCGCGCTGCGCGACGAGCTCGTAGGATCCGATCCCGAGATTCTGCGCCGCCGGGTCGCGGCTGCGTTGACGGGCACGGCGCCGGTGGCGCAGCAGCGCCCTGCGGCTCGCGTGCAATGGCGTTACCTGCGGCCCGCGGTCGGCGTCGGGATTGCGGCGACCGTCGCGGTGGCCGCGATCGTTGGCTTGCGCGCGGTCAACTTCGCACGCGTCGGCGCGCCGGGCGGCGCCGCCACGGCGCCGTTGCAGGCGCGCGCGTCCGATGCTGCGCCGAGCTATGTCGTGCCGCGCGAAGTCTCCGACGCGCCCGTCGTGCCCGTTGCCCAGGGGGTTCGCTTGACGAACTACGTCATGCACCACAGCGAATACGCGTCGCGCTTGAGCCGCAACGTCGGTTCATTCGAACGTGGTCGGCGCGGGCGAGCTCTTGCCCCCCGCCGAGACCGTGCCGGCCAAGCGCGAGACCGCCGGAGAGTAAGAGCGTGCCGCGTCGCGCGATTCTCGGCCAGCCGGTCTTGTTCGTGATGCTCGCCTTGGCGGCGGTCGACGCGTCCGCTCAAGAAGCGCGAGCGTGGCTCGACAAGATGAATCGGGCGGTCGAGGACCTCAACTATCAGGGCACGTTCGTTCACGTGCTCGAGGGCACCGCCGAGACGTTGCGGATCATTCACCGCCGCGAGGACGGGCGCAGCAGCGAACGGATCGAGTCGCTCGACGGCGTCGGCCGCGAGATCATCCGCCACGGCAATCAGGTGCAGTGCATCCTTCCGGATCGCCGCGTCGTGCTGCTCGAGGAGCCGAAGGACCTGAGCCCGCTCGTGTCCGCGTTGCCGAGCTACTCCGACGAGATCGAGCCGCACTACGCGCTCAACTTGCATGCGATCGCTCGCGTCGCGAATCGCACAGCGCAAATTCTCGAGATCAAGCCGCGCGACGCGTTCCGCTACGGCTACATGCTGTGGCTCGATCAAGAGACCGCGATGCCGCTGAAGTCGCAGCTGATCGACGATCAGGGCGCGATCGTCGAGCAGATCCTGTTCACGAGCATCGACCTCCAAGCGCAGATTCCCGCCTCAGGCGATCGAACGCGACGATCGACACGACCGGCTTCACGACGCTGCGGCCGCCCGAGTCTTCCCAGCTCGCCGCGGACATACCGTGGCGTGCCGGGAAAGTGCCGGGCGGCTTCAAGCTGTCGGTCGCGACGCAAAGCCAGATCGCCGGGCTCGGAGTATCCGGTCGAGCACCTCGTCTACTCGGACGGGCTCGCGACCGTGTCGGTGTTCATCGAGGACCCGCACACGAAGTCCGAGGTCTCGGAAGGGTTCTCGAAGATGGGCAGCACCAACGCGTTTTCGCTGACGCTGCGCGGCCGCAAGGTCACCGCGGTCGGCGAGGTGCCGCGCCAGACGGTGCGCACGATCGCATCGTCGCTCGTCACCGAGTAAGCACCATTTCCTATCAAACCTGTGCGACGGCCGTGGGCACCGTCACGCGCGCCGGTGCGCAAGGCGTCGAGGTCGAGCTCGCGACTCCTCGCTGTGAAGGCTGTGCGGGCCTGTGCGCATGGCGCATGCCGCGCGCCCAGCGCATGACTTTCGCGACGCAGCGGCCGCTCACTGTCGGCGACCGCGTCGTCGTCGCGGTGCCCGACCGATACCTGCTGCTCGCGTCCCTGCTCGTCTATGGTTTGCCGCTCACGGGGCTCCTCGGCGGTGCGCTCGCCGGGCTCGCCGCGCTCGGCTCCGATCTCGGCGCCGCAATCGGCGCGGCTGCGGGTGTCGCGAGCGCGGTGCTCGCCGCGCCGGCGTTGCGCTCGCGGGTCGAGCGCGGCACGCTGAGCCGCATGCAGCTGCGTCCGAGCGCCGATGCGCACACTCATTCTCTATAGCCGGCCGGGGTGCCACCTCTGCGAGGATCTCGCGGCGCAGCTCGAGCCGATCGTACGCGGCCGCGCCACGATCGAGCTCGTCGACGTCGACAGCAGCGTGGCTCTCGAGCGCCGCTACGGTTTGCGGATCCCGGTGCTCTGCGACGGCGACGTCGAGCTCACGTCGTACCCGCTCGACGCGGAGCGCGTGACGCGCCACCTCGCCTCCCTCTGACGCCGTTCGTCCCCCCCATGGCGCGGCGTTCGCGTCGACGCGCGGCGATGGTGCCCGACCGTCGCGCGCGGCGTTCGCGGCGGCGCGCCGCGATGGGTGTCCGCCGGGGACGCCAAGACGCCATCCCTGGGGCTCGACGGCGCACATCCCTGTGCGCCGACGCCCCCGGCGAACACCCATCGCGTCGCGCCGCCGCGAACGCCGACCACCACTTGCGAACTCGGCCCCGCCGCTACGCACGTGCGGCGTCTTTGTCGCCGAGGCGTGCGTGTCGCGGCGCACGCCGATGAGCCGGCGCGCATCGAAGGGGCTTCCCGAGACCGTGTGCGCACAGGGATGTGCGCACTCGAGCCCCAGGGATGGTCTTCCGGCGTGTCTCGGGAAGCCCCTTCGATGTGCGCCGGCGGCCTCAGCAAGAACCCGACGCGGCGCGCGGCTCGGCGACAAGGGCGCGACGAGGCGTAGGCTATAATGCGCGGCCCGCTCGCCGGGCGCGCGCAACACCATGGAACGGATCCGGAATTTTTCGATCATCGCCCACGTCGATCACGGCAAGTCCACGCTCGCCGATCGGCTGATTCAGCTCTGCGGCGGCCTGACCGAGCGCGAGATGGAAGACCAGGTGCTCGACTCGATGGACCTCGAGCGCGAGCGCGGTATCACGATCAAGGCGCAGTGCGTCGCACTGACCTACAAGGCGCGCAACGGCCTCGCCTACAACCTCAACCTAATCGACACGCCGGGTCACGTCGATTTCTCGTACGAGGTGTCGCGCTCACTTGCCGCCTGCGAGGGCGCGCTGCTCGTCGTCGACGCGGGCCAGGGCGTCGAGGCGCAGAGCGTCGCGAACTGTTACACCGCGATCGAGCAGGGGCTCGAGGTCGTGCCGGTGATCAACAAGATCGATCTGCCGACGGCCGATCCCGACAGCGCGATCAAGGAGATCGAGGACATCATCGGCATCGAGGCCAAGGACGCGCTGCGGATCAGCGCAAAGACCGGGGTTCGGTGTCGACGACCTGCTCGAGCGCATCGTCGAGCGGATTCCGCCACCGAAAGGCAGCGAGGAGGCGCCGCTCCAGGCGCTGATCATCGATTCGTGGTTCGACAGCTATGCCGGCGTCGTGTCGCTCGTGCGCGTCGTCAACGGCGTGGTGAGAAAGAATGACAAGATCCTCGTGCACTCGACGAACCGAAAACACGAGGTCGAGCGGCTCGGTGTGTTCACGCCGCGGCCTGCCGCAGCGCGACGAGCTACGCGCCGGCGAGGTCGGGTTCCTGATTGCCGCGATTCGCGAGATCGACGGCGCGCCAGTCGGCGACACGATCGTCGAGGCGAAAGCCCAGGACGTGCCGGCGCTTGCCAGGCTTCAAGAAGATCCAGCCGCGCGTGTTCGCCGGGCTCTTCCCGCTTGCGTCCGAAGACTACGAGAACTTCCGCGAAGCGCTGCGCAAGCTCGCGCTCAACGACTCGTCGCTGTCCTTCGAGCCTGAGGTCAGCGGCGCGCTCGGCTTCGGCATGCGCTGCGGCTTTCTCGGGCTGTTGCACATGGAGATCATCCAGGAGCGGCTCGAGCGCGAGTTCAACCTGTCGCTGATCTCGACGGCGCCGACCGTCGTCTACGAGGTCGAGAAGCTCGACGGCGAGACCGTCAAGGTCGAGAACCCGGCCGATTTGCCGGAGCCGAACAAGATCAAGGAGATTCGCGAGCCGATCATTCTCGCGAGCATCCTCGTGCCGCAAGAGTATCTCGGTGCGGTGATCCAACTCTGCATCGAGAAGCGCGGCGTGCAGAAGCGGATGCTGTATTCCGGCCGGCACGTGCAGATCGAGTTCGAGCTGCCGCTCGCCGAGGTCGTGCTCGACTTCTTCGATCGCCTGAAGTCGGTGAGCCGCGGTTACGCGTCGTTCGACTACACGTTCCTGCGCTTCGAGGCCGGCCCGCTCGTGAAGCTCGACATCTTGATCAACAAGGAGAAGGTCGACGCGATGGCGCTGATCGCGCACCGCGATGGCATCGAGCGCAAAGGACGCAAGATGGTCGAGACACTGAAGGAAGTGATTCCGCGACAGCAATTCGAAGTCGCGATTCAGGCGGCGATCGGCGGTCAGATCGTCGCGCGCAGCACGGTGAAGGCGTATCGCAAGGACGTGACCGCGAAGCTCTACGGCGGCGACGTGACGCGCAAGCGCAAGCTGCTCGAGAAGCAGAAGGCCGGCAAGAAGAGAATGAAGCAACTGGGCTCGGTCGAAATACCGCAAGAAGCCTTTCTTGCCGTGTTGCAGGTCGATAAGAAATGAAGAATACTCCGCCGCCGTTAGCGGCCCGCGACGGGGAGCGACGTTGGATTTCGCGCTGATACTGGTGCTCCTGACCGCGACCGCCGGCGTTGTTTGGCTGCTCGATGTCGCGCTGCTCAGGCGCGATCGAATCGGTGCCGCGGCATCTGGCGAGCCGGTGCAGGAGCCGATCGTCGTCGAGTACGCAAAGTCGTTCTTCCCGATCCTGCTGCTCGTGCTCCTGATCCGCTCGTTCTTGTTCGAGCCCTTCCGTATCCCTTCGGAGTCGATGATGCCGACGCTCTTCAAGGGAGACTTCATTTTTGTGAACAAGTTCGCGTATGGGCTCCGGCTGCCGGTACTAAATACGAAAATCTTGAAAATCGGTGAGCCAAAGCACGGTGACGTGGTCGTGTTCCGTCTACCGTCCGACCCGAGCATCGACTACATCAAGCGCGTGGTCGGATTGCCCGGCGACGTCGTGGAATACGAGGACAGCAGCAAGCAGCTCAAGATCAACGGCCAACCGGTAGAGATGCAGTTGCTCGGGGCGTATGAGGGCGAGCCGTTCACGACGATCGGTCGTGAGAAGCTCGGCGAGCACGACCATCAGTTGCTGGTGAGACGCGGCGCCGTGAGCCGCGGTGGCCGCTACGTGGTGCCGCCCGGCGGCTATTTCATGATGGGCGACAACCGCGACAACAGCAGGGACAGTCGCTTCGAGGGCGTCGAGTTCGTACCGGAAGAGAACCTCGTGGGTCGCGCAGTCGGGATCTGGATGAACTGGCGCTGGCCTAGCGAAGGAGGACCGCAATGGAGTCGCATCGGCAAGGGCGTCGATTAGTCACCGCTCCGCGTTCGCGGCAGCGCGGCATCACCTTTCTCGGGCTCGTGATCCTCGCCGTGCTCGTCGGCGTCGTCGGTCTCGCGGCGCATCAAGGTCGTGCCGATGTACATCATGGACCTGAAGCTGTCGAAGGCTCCTCGACGGAATCTCGGAGGAGCTGAACGGTAAAGAGGTGACCCCGTCAGAGCATTCAGTACGCTCTCGCAAAGCGATTCTCCGTCGAGGACATCAATCTGCCGAAAGACAGCATCAAGGTCGCGCCGAGCAAGAACGGGTTCTCGCGTGCGGATCCAGTACGAGAACCGCGCGCCGTACCTCGGCGACATTTGGCTGATGATCGTATACGACAAGCAGGTCGAGATCAGAAAGTGACCTCTCGCGCCGACTGGGCCGAGAAACACCTTCGCTACACGTTCCGGGATCCCGCGCTTCTCGAGCGCGCGCTCACGCACCGCAGCGCGTCGCGCGACAACAACGAACGGCTCGAGTATCTCGGCGATTCGTTCCTGAGCTTCGTCACTGCGCGCCGACTCTACGACTCTCGGCCGCTCGCGGACGAAGGCGATCTCAGTCGGGCTCGCGCGGCGCTCGTGCGCCAGAGCGACGCTCGCGAGCGTCGGTCAACGCCTGCAGCTCGACGCGCAAGTGATCCTCGGCGCCCGGCGAGCTGCGCTCGGGCGGCGCGCAACGTGCCGCGATTCTCGCCGACGCGGTCGAGGCGTTGATCGGCGCGGTGCTGCTTGACGGCGGCACGGCGGCAGCGGAAGCTTTGATCGACTTGCTGTTCGCGGAAGAAATCGCCAATCTGCCCGACGCGGCCGCGCTCAAAGACCCAAAAACGCGATTGCAGGAGTGGCTCCAGGGCAGAGGCTTACAAGCTGCCGAGCTACAGCGTGCAGTCCGTGAGCGGCCGCGATCACGAGCAAACGTTCGTCGTCAATTGCACTGTCGAAGAGAAAGATGCACACACCACCGGTCAGGGATCGAGCCGCCGCCATGCCGAGCAGGAAGCGGCAGCGGCGATGCTGTCGGTGCTGACCGGTGAGCCCTAGCGACGGCGAGACGAGCCGCTGCGGCTTCGTCGCAATCATTGGCCGGCCCGAACGTCGGCAAGTCCACGCTGCTCAATACGCTGATCGGCGAAAAGATCAGCATCGTGACGGACAAGCCGCACACGACGCGCCAGCGCGTGCTCGGCGTGCTGAATCGCGGCGCCGATCAGGCGGTGTTCATCGACACGCCGGGCCACGCCCGGCGCACGAAGCGCGCGCTGCACCGGCTCATGGCTCGACAGATCCATCAGGCCGTCGAGGACTGCGACGTCGCGCTGCTCGTCGTCGAGGCGAAGGGCATCGGCAAGGACGACCGCGCGCTGATCGAGATTCTCGGCGACAAGCTCGACCGCACGTTCCTCGTGCTCAACAAGATCGACGCGCTGCCGGGCAAGTCGCAGCTGCTCCCGACGCTCGCAGAGCCTCGCCGACCGCCCCTTCGCGGCCATGATCCCGATCTCGGCGCAGACCGGCGAGAATCTGCCGCGGCTCGTCGACGAGATCTTCGCGCGTCTGCCTGTAGGGCCGCTGCTGTTCCCAAAGGACATGATCACCGATCGCGATCTCGCATTCCGCATCGCCGAGGTGATCCGCGAGAAGCTCATGACGCTCGTGCACAAGGAGGTTCCTTACGGGCTCACGGTCGAGGTCGAGCATCTCGGCAAGAACGAGGTGGGTCAGCGCGTAGTTCATGCTCTGATCTGGATCGAGCGCGACAGCCAGAAGAGCATCGTGATCGGTAAGCAGGGCCAGGTGCTGAAGCAGGCCGGCACGGCCGCGCGTCACGAGCTCGCCGAGCTGCTCGGCGAGCGCGTCCATCTCGAGCTCTGGGTCAAAGTCCGCGAGCATTGGGCGGACAACGAGCGGGAGCTCCAGCGGCTCGGCTTCGACGTCTCATGAGCGACAGCGAGCGCGTGCTGCTCGAGCACGGGTTCGTGCTGCACCAGCGCCCCTATCGGAACACGAGCCAGCTGCTCGAGTGCGTGACCGCGGAGCACGGCCGCGTCGGTCTCGTGGCGCGCGGTTCGCGGCGCGCGGCAAGCGGCCAGCGCGCGCTGCTTCAGCCGTTCGTGCCGCTGCGTCTGTCGTGGTTGAAACGCGGCGAGCTCGGCGCGCCTGACGCACGTCGAGGCCGCCGCGGCGAGCTACGACCTCGCGGGTCAGTCGCTGCTCGCGGGCTACTACGCGAACGAGTTGCTGCTCCGGCTCACGGCCCGGGACGATCCGAACCCGAAGGTCTTTTCCTGCTATAGTCGCTGCCTCGCGGAGCTGGCGGACGGCGCGCATGTCGCGCGGACGATGCGTATTTTCGAGATGAGCTTGCTCGAGGCGCTCGGCTACGGCCTCGAGCTCGATGCGGAAGCCGCAACCGGCGAGCCGCTGCGCGTCGAGCGCAGCTATGCGTACGAGGCCGAGCACGGCCTGCGCGCCACGGCCTTCGGCGATCCCGACGCCGAAGTGTTTTCCGGTCGCCACCTGATCTCGCTGCGCGAGCACGTGCTCGACGACGAACGAAAGCTTGCGTGCGGCGCAGCGGCTGCTCGGGCACGTGCTGCGGCTCTATCTCGGCGAGCGGCCGCTCAAGAGCCGGCTCGTTCTGCAAGACATCGTCCGCCGGGGTCTCTAGAAGATGAGCGCGAGAGCACCGATTCACCTCGGGGTGAACGTCGACCACGTTGCGACACTGCGTCAAGCACGCGGGCTCGCGCTATCCCGATCCGGTCACGGCCGCGCTGATCGCCGAGCAGGCCGGCGCGGACAGCATCACGATCCACCTGCGCGAGGATCGCCGTCACATACAAGACCGCGACCTCGAAGTGCTCGGCCGCATGATCCAGACGCGCATCAATCTCGAGATGGCCGTCACCGACCCGATGCTCGAGATCGCGGCGCGCGCGGCGCCGACGGACTGCTGCTTCGTGCCCGAGCGGCGCGCCGAGCTCACGACCGAGGGCGGGCTCGACGTCGCGGGCCAGGCGAAGAAGATCGCGGCCGCGTGCGCGCGTCTGCGCGAGCGAGGCATCCGCGTCTCGCTGTTCGTCGATCCCGATTTCGCACAGATCGACGCGAGCGCAGCCGCCGGCGCGCCGGTCGTGGAGCTGCATACGGGCGCGTACGCGGAAGCCGCAGGCGCCGGGGCCGCGCGCGAGCTCGAGCGGCTCCGCGCGGCGGCTGTTCGCGCTGCGTCGCTCGGCCTCACCGTGCATGCGGGGCACGGGCTGAACTACTCGAACGTTGCGCCGATCGCGTCGATCGCCGAGATCGTCGAGCTCAACATCGGCCACGCGATCGTCGCGCAGGCCCTGTTCGACGGCTTCGCGGGCGCGGTCGCGAAGATGAAGGCGCTGATGGTCGCCGCGCGCGCGTGATCTACGGAATCGGCACGGACGTCCTCAAGGTCGAGCGCGTCGAGCAGACGTGGACGCGCTTCGGTGATCACTTCGCACGGCGCCTGTTGCTGGACGACGAGTACCAATTGTTCACGGCGAGCAAGCGGCCGGTACGCTTCCTCGCGATGCGCTTCGCGGCCAAGGAGGCGATCGTAAAAGCGCTCGGCACGGGTTTCTCGAACGGCATCTGGATCCGCGACGTCGGCATGCTGCCGAACAAGCTCGGTCAGCCGCAGGTCATCTTCTCCGACCGCGGCCGCGCGCTCTGCAACCAGCTCGGAGTCGGCGAAGGGCACCTTACGCTCAGCGACGAGGCCGGGCTCGTGATCGCGGTCGCGGTGCTGATGCGCGCCGGGAACGGCACGGCCTCCGGCGCCGCGGGGCAGGGCGGTAAATGAACACGCTCGCGTTCGACATCGAGACCGTGCCCGACGTCGAGCTCGGGCGCCGGCTCTACGAGCTCGACGGCCTCGATGACGCGGCGGTTGCCCACGTCATGACGCTCAAGCAGCGCCAGGTGAGAAACAGCGACGTGCTGCCGGCCCATCAGCAGCGCGTGATCGCGATCTCGTGCGTGATGCGCAGCTCCGAGGGTGTGCGCGTGTTCAGCCTCGGCGAAGAGCAGGCCGGAGAGCGCGAGCTCGTGCAGCGCTTCTTCGACGGGCTCGAGCGCTACGCCCCGACACTCGTGTCCTGGAACGGCTCGGGTTTCGACTTGCCCGTGCTGAACTACCGCGCGCTCGCGCACGGGCTCTCCGCCGCTCGCTACTGGGAAGTCGGCGAGGGCGACCGCGACTTCCGCTACAACAACTATCTCGCCCGGTACCACTGGCGGCACGTCGATCTCATGGACGTGCTGTCCGCATACGGTGCGAGCGGCCGCGCATCGCTCGATCACATCGCGCAGCTGCTCAAATTGCCGGGCAAGCTCGGGATGAGCGGCGCCGACGTCTGGCCCGCGTACCGCCGCGGCGAGATCGCGGCGATTCGCAACTATTGCGAGACCGACGCGCTGAATACGTATCTGATCTACCTTCGCTTCCAGGTTCTGCGCGGCGGCCTCGACGCGAAGCAGCACGCCCACGAAGTGCAGCAGGTCGAGGCGAAGCTCGAGCAGTCCGATCGGCCGCATCTGCGCGAGTTCCTCGAGGCCTGGCGCGCGGCGCGACATGCGGGCTGACGGCCCCACGCTCATCGCGAGAATCGTCGATCTCACGCACGACTGCGAAGGGGTTGCCGATATCGACGGCAAGCGCGTGTTCGTTCCCGATGCGTTGCCCGGCGAGGTCGTCGAGCTCAAGTTGCGCAAGCGGCGGCGCAAGCTCCTGGAGGCGGAGCTCGAGCGCGTCGTCGAGCCGTCTCCCGACCGCGTCCCTCCTGAGTGCGAGTACTTCGGGCGCTGCGGCGGCTGCGCGCTGCAGCACCTCGCGTATCCCGCGCAGGTCGAGTACAAGCAGCGCACGGTCGCGCAAGCGCTCGCGCGCATCGCGCGCGTCGAGCCCGACGAATGGCTGCCCGCGTTCGCCGGGAAGCCGTGGGGTTACCGGCGCCGCGCGCGTCTCGGCGTCAAGTACGTGCACGGCAAGGAACGCGTGCTCGTCGGTTTTCGCGAGCGCGCGGCGCCCTATATCACCGACATGGCGCGCTGCCCGGTGCTCGCGCCGCCGCTCGATGGGCTGATCGGGCCCCTCGCCGAGCTCATCGCGGGCACGAGCGTGCGCGAGCGCCTGCCGCAGATCGAGGCGGCCGTCGCCGACGGCGCCAGCGCGCTCGTGCTGCGCGTCCTCGACCCGCCGAGCGCGGCCGACATCGAGGCCTTTGCCGCGTTCGGCGCACGCCACGACGTGGACATGTACCTTCAACCCGGCGGTCCGGGCACGGTGGTCCCGATCGGGCGGGCGCGCACGCTGCGCTACTCGCTCGCGAAGCTCGGCGTCACGCTCGAGTTCTTGCCGACGGACTTCGTGCAGGTCAACGCGCAGGTGAACGAGGAGCTCGTCGCGACGGCGATCGAGCTCGCGGACGTGCGCCCCACCGATTCCGTGCTCGATCTCTATTGCGGTCTCGGTAACTTCAGCCTGCCGTTCGCGCGGCGCGCTCGCGAGCTTCTCGGCGTCGAAGGGGAGGCGGGCCTCGTCGCGCGCGCGGTCCGGAACGCGACGTCGAACGGTGTGGAGAATGCGCGTTTCGTGACGGCGGATCTCGCGCAGCCCGACTGGAGCTTCTTCCGCTCACCAAGCGATATCGTCGTGCTCGATCCTCCGCGCACGGGCGCCGAGGCGGCGGCCGCGGCGATGAATCGTATCGCGCCGCGGCGCATCGTCTACGTCTCATGTCACCCGGCTACGCTCGCGCGCGACGCGCAGGTGCTCGTCGAGCATCACGGGTTTAGGCTGCGCGCGGTGCGCGTGTTCGATATGTTTCCGCACACGCATCACGTCGAGGCGCTCGCGCTGTTCGAGCGGCGCTGACTCGCCGCGCGCGAGCCTTCGCGCGGCCGAGGCCCGCGAGCCGCGCCGTCCTCGACAGCCCTCGCGCCGGCGCCAACGAACCTTGCATTTGGTAAATCGGCCGAAGCGGCTCGCTCGCGGCACGGCTGCATTGTGATCGGCTTCGCAGGCACCATGCGCTCGTTTCGCTATGATCGATCGCGCTCTTGCCGCTTTCGTTGCGAAACCGCACTCGTAGGGTTCGATCCCCGGCAAGCGCCGGGTGCATTGAAGCATGAGTCGACCATGGGCATGAACACGACGCTGGTGATCAACGCGAAGGGCGGCGTTGGTAAGACGACGATCACCACGAACCTCGCCAGCTTCTTCGCGTCCCGCAACGTACCGACGACCATCGCAGACTACGATCCGCAGAGCTCGAGCCTGAATTGGCTCAGCTTGCGATCTCCCGAGACTACGAAGATTCACGGCGCAGACCTCGCGCCGCGCCACGGCACCGGACTCTCCGCGTCACGCCGCCAGATTCCGCGCGACACGCAGCAACTGATCATCGACGCGCCCGCGGGCCCGTCGCGTCTGCTGCTGCAAGATCTTCTCGCGCGCACGCAGTCGATTCTGATCCCGGTTGGGCCGTCGACGATCGACATCCACGCGACTGCGAACTTCATCAAAGAGCTGCTGCTGATCGGCAAGGTGCGCTTTCGCAACATCCGGCTCGCCGTGATCGCGAACCGCGTGCGCAGCTCCCGTCCGGGTCTACGAGCCGCTCGAGAAGTTCGTCGGCTCGCTCGGCATCTCGTTCATCACGCGGGTCAGCGACTCCGACGTCTATGTCGATGTAGCCGAGACCGGCGTCGGCGTGTTCGAGATGCCGGCCGACAAGGCCGGCGCCGAGCAGCGCGAGTTCCTGCCGATCGGGCAGTGGGTGCTCGGCGAGACGGAGGCCGCCGCGGCTGCGCCGCCTGCCGTCGCCCCCGTCGAGCCCGTGTACGACGCGAGCAACGTCGTGCAGCTCGCGGCCGCTCGCGCCTAGTCCTCCTCGCACTGCGCTTCGCTTACGCGTCGCTCGAGACCGAGCGGCGTGCGGTCAGTCGGCGAGCGCGACCGAGCGCCGGCATCGTCGACGCCGCGCCGCGAAAAGCGCATCCTAGCGCCCGCGCGCACGGCCGCGGGAAATCATGGACGCTCTCTCCGAAGTTCTGCAGGCGATTCGCCTCGACGGGGCGCTCTACCTCGACGCCGAGTTCACGGCGCCGTGGTGTATCGAGGCAGGGTTCGGTTTGCACACGGCGGCGAATCACCTGCCGCGCTCCGAGCAAGTCGCGTTCTTCCACGTGCTGACCGAGGGCACTTGCCGCGCGCGGCTCGCCGACGCAAGCGACGTGGTCGATCTCAGGCCGGCGACATCCTGATGTTCCCGCACGACCATCTGCACTTGATGGGCAGCGATGTCTCGATTCCGCCCGCCGAGCGGTCCGAGCTAGTCGACAAGCGCGGCGACGGCATGTTCCAGATACAGTACGGCGGCGGCGGCGCGATGACGCGGTTCGTCTGCGGCTACCTCGCCTGCGATCCGCGCGTGTGCCGGCCGCTGTTCAGCGCGCTCCCGCGGATGCTCCGCGTCTCGATCGGCGAGGACGCCGCGTGGCTGCTGCAAATGTTGCGGGTCGGCGTCCAGGAGTCGCTAGCGCAGGGCCCCGGCGCGCGCTCGCTGCTCGCCGAAGCTTGCCGAGCTGATGTTCGTCGAGGCGATCCGTCGCTTCGCTGCGTTGCAACCCTCGGACCGGCGCGGCTGGCTCGCAGGGCTGCGCGATCGGCACGTCGGCCGCGCGCTCGCGCTGCTGCACGGCAGTCCCGCGCACGCCTGGACGGTCGATAGCCTTGCGCGCGAGGTGGCGATGTCGCGCTCCGCGTTCGCAGAACGTTTCGTCGAGCTGATCGGCGAGCCGCCGATGCAATACCTCACGCGCTGGCGGCTCGCGCTCGCGGCGCAGCGTCTGCGCACCGGCAACGACACGGTCGCGCGCATCGCCGAGCGCGCGGGCTACGAGTCGGAGGCCGCGTTCAACCGAGCGTTCAAGCGCGAGTTCGGGATGCCGCCGTCCGCGTGGCGCAAGAGCGTGCGCGAGCAAGAAGTCGGAGCGGCGCAGATAGCGGCGGGCGCGCCCACCGCCTAGGCCGCCGCCGCGACGGCGGTTCGCTCCGTCGGGCGTTCGTCCGCGACGCGCTTCGTGAGCGCGAGCAGCTCGCGCTGCGGTAGGCTCCCGCCGAGCCGCGGCAGCGCCTTCGCGAGCCCTCGGCTTGCGTCGGCGTACGCGCCTCGGCCGAACGCGTCGAGCGCGGCGAGCGCCGGCACCGTCGCGAGCACGGGCGACACGACTCCGCTCGTCTCGGGCGCGAGCACGAGCTCGTGGGCGAGCGCGCACGCCTCGTCGCGCCGCCCGGCGCGCTGCAAAGCGAGACCCGCGAGCAAGTCGAGGAAGCTCCAGAAAGCCGGCTTCAAGTGCCGCTTCCATGCCGCGGCGAGCGATTGCCAGCGCGCGCCGGGGTCGACGCCCGCGAGCTCGAGCCGCCAGAGCAGGTCCGTCGCGTCGGCGCAGCTGCCCGCGTCGAGGGTTGCGGCGTGCAATTGATCGCGGTCGAACGCCGCGAGCGCCGCATCTGCGTCGCCAGTGTCGAGCTCGAACAGCGCGAGATGCCAGCTGATGTGCCCGTCCATCCGGCCGCCGACGTCGCCAGTCCGCCGCGAGCGCGTGCAGCGCTTGCGCGCCGTCCGCGGCGCGGTTCCGGATCGCGAGCGCATGCGCGAGCGCATGGATCGCGAACGGCGAGCGCGGTTCGACTTCGAGCGAGAACCGTGCGAGCTCCTCCGCGCGGGCGCCGTCGTTCGTCTCGGCGGCGCCGAATGCGGTCATCGCGATGACGACGTCGAAGCCTAAGCGCTCCGGCGACCACGTCCGGAACGCGTGCTCCGCGACCGCGCGCACATCCATGCGGCGACCGAGGAAGTACCAGCACGATTGCGCGAGGCGCACCGCGAGCGCATCGCCGTACCCGTCGGTCGCGAGCTGCGTGTAGATCTTCGCCGCTTGCAGCGGCTCGCGCGCGAGCCAGGCGCGCGCGGCCGCGAGATGCGCGCGCTCGCGCGGGCCAGCAGACGGCTCGAGCGGCAACGTGGCGAGCAGCGCGCGCTCGAGCGCCGGCAGCGCGGCCGCGTCCTTCGCCGCGACGAGTTGCGCGATCTTGAGCAGGTGCGCCGGCAGAAAGCCCGGGTGCGCCGCGAGCAACGCGTCGATCGAAGGTGCGGCTTCGGCCGCGGCACGCAGGTAAGCGTGCTCGGCATGCCGGAAGGCCACCGTGATCGGTCCGTGCAGCGACTTGTTCGGCCGTGTCTCCATGGCCGCGCATTCTTCGCGCGCGCGCCTGCCCGCGACATGGCCGTATCACCGGCGGAGTTGACCGGAACACCGAATCTCAAGCGGAGAGGCCGGTCAGCTTTGCGCTGATCTCCCAGAGCCGCTTCGCGGCCGCGGCATCTTGAGCGGCGGGGGCAGGCGGGACCTCGCGGCACTTGTCGAAGAACTTGCCCGTGACCTTCGCGACCTCGGGCGACGACGCGAGATAGACGCTCGTCTTCGCGCCGTTCGCGGGCGACAGCATGAACGGCCGGAACAGCACGCTGAAGATTTTGCCGGTGCGGCCCCAAAATGCGGCGAAAATGTTCGTCGCGACCACGCCGGGATGCAGGCAATTCGCGGTAACGCTGCTGCCGGCGAGCCGGCTCGCGAGCTCGAGCGTGAACAGGATGTTCGCGAGCTTCGACTCGCCATAGGCGCGGAGCCCGCTGTACTTGCGCTTGTCGAAGTTCAGGTCGTCGAAGTCGAGCTGTGACGTTGCGATGTGCCATCGACGACACGGTCACGACGCGCGCCGCTTTGCTCGCCTTGAGCCGTTCGAGCAAGAGATTCGTGAGCAGGAACGGTGCGAGATGATTGATCGCGAAGGTGCGCTCGTAACCGTCGACCGTTGTCTGGCGGCGCCGCGTGCCCGTGCCCGCGTTGTTCACGAGCACGTCGAGCCGGGGATACTGCGCCGCGATGTCGCTCGCGAGCTTGCGTACCGCCGCGAGCGAGCCCAAGTCGCCGACGACGCCCGTGACCTGGCCGTAGCGGATCATCTCGCGGCAGACCGCGCCGACCGACGCCGAGTCGCGGCCGTGCAGCAACACGTGCGCGCCACTCTTTGCCAGCGCCTCGGCCGTCGCACGCCCGATGCCGCGCGTCGCGCCGGTAACGAGACAAATGCGTCCGCTCATGTCCGTCATGCTGCGGCGTAGTCTCGGGCCGCTCGGCTCAAAGAATCAACTCCCAGTAGCCGACGTCGACCCAGCGGCCGAGCTTGAATCCCACTTCGCTGAAGTGTCCGATCTTGCGGAAGCCGAGCCGCTCGTGCAGCGCGACGCTCGCAGGATTCGGCAACGCGATGCCGCCGGTGACGTAGTGGACGTTCTGAGCTCCGAGCGCGGCGATCAGCGCACGGTAGAGCAGCAGCCCGAAGCCGCGCCGCGTCTGCTCCGGCGCGATGTAGACCGTGCTTTCTACCGAGTAGCGGTATGCGGAACGCGTCTTCCACGCCGACGCGTAAGCGTAGCCCGCGATCGTTCCGCCGTCCTCGGCGACGAGCCACGTCCAGCGCGCCCCGATCTCGCGGATCCGGCCCGCCATCTCGCTCTCGGCGACGGGCTCCTCCTCGAACGTGATCACCGTTTCGCGCACATAGTGGTTGTAGATCTCGCAAATCCGCGCCGCGTCGGACGGAAGACAGTGTCGAATCGTCATGACGTTCCTCGGGTCTCGCCGACTAGGTGCTCTTCGATGCGTTGAGGTCGGTGATCGCGAAGTGATGACTCGAGATGTGAAAGCCCTCGCGCAGGTAGAAGCGATGTGCCCCGAACCGCTGGACGCCGGAGTCGAGTTGCAGCTGGCGGCAGCCGAGGTCGAGCGCGTGAGCTTTGAGCCAATCGAGCATTCGCTTGCCCGCGCCCGTCGACCGATGCCGCTCGGCCGTCACGAGGTCGTCGACATAGAGATGTTTGCCCCACGCGAGCTTCGTCCCGACGACGAAGCCTGCGACGCAGAGAACCTCGCCGGCCGATTCGAGGTATGCGACCCGGTATCCCGATTGCTGTTGCGCTTTGATCTGCGCGATCAGCGCGTCTTGGGTGAACGCCGGACGCAGCTCGAGCAGCACGTCGCTGGCTCTCGCGAGCTCGGCGTCGGACTCGGCGATCTTGATGCTCATCGGTATCGAAATCCTTGCGGCCTGCTAGGACTCCGCTGCGGCGAATAGGCGTGGGTCACGACCGCTGCGCATACTACCAAAGACGCTCTGGGCTAGCGCGTGTACGCGCCGATGTGCGCCGATTGCTATCATCGTCCGATGCCGCGCGAAATCGAGCACAAGTTCCTTCTGAAGTCGGCTGCCTGGCGAGCCGAGGCGACGCGCGTCGAGCGCATGACGCAGGGCTACATCGCGGGCGGCGAGCGCGCGTCGGTCCGCGTGCGGGTCGCGGGCGAGTACGCCGCGATCAACATCAAATCGGGCGGCCTCGTCGCGTCGCGGCTCGAATACGAATATCAGATCCCGGTCGAGCAGGCGAACGAATTGCTCGACCTCTGCGTGCCGCCGCTGATCGAAAAGACACGCCACTTCGTGCCGTTCGGCGGGTTCGAATGGGAGATCGACGAGTTCCACGGGGCCAATGCGGGCCTCATCGTCGCCGAGCTCGAGCTCGATCACGAGGACCAGCAGTTCCCGTTGCCGAGCTGGGTCGGCGCGGAAGTGACGCATCTCGAGCGCTATTACAATGTGCGCCTCGCGAAGCACCCGTTTCGCGACTGGACCGATAGCGAGCGCGCGCCCTGAGCGATTTGGAGCATACGGATCGTGCTCGCCGAGCAGCGGCTCGATCTGCTGCAGGGCGGCGCGGCGTTCAAGAGCTACGCGATATCGACGTCGAAGAATGGCGCGGGCGAGCGCGCGGGGTCGTACCAGACGCCGCGCGGGGCGCATCTGATCCGCGCGAAGATCGGAGACGGCGCGCCGCTCGGCACGGTGTTCCGCGGGCGGCGACCGACCGGCGAGATCTACTCCGAGGAGCTCGCGCGTGCGCAGCCGGGGCGCGACTGGATCCTGACGCGGATCCTCTGGTTGTCGGGGCTCGAGGTCGGCCGGAACCGGCTCGGCGACGTCGACACGATGCGCCGCTACATCTACATCCACGGAACGCCCGATTCGACGACGCTCGGCGTGCCCGGGCTCGATCGGCTGCGTGCGGATGAGGAACTGGGCGATCGTCGAGCTGTTCGATCTCGTGCCGGCGGGCACACGCGTCGAGATCGCGTAACATACGCGGCCAAATCTCGCGCGAGGAGCTCAAGTGTCGCTCGGCCCTTTGATGATCGACCTGCGAGGCACCGCGATCGCGGCGGACGAACGTGCATGGCTCGAGTCACCGCTCGTGGGCGGCGTGATCCTGTTCTCGCGCAACTTCGAGAACCTCGAGCAGCTCACGGAGCTCGTCACCGAGCTGCACGCGATCCGCACGCCGCCGTTGCTCGTCACGGTGGACCACGAAGGCGGCCGCGTGCAGCGCTTCAAGGAGCCGTTCTTCAGGCTGCCGCCGTTTCGCGCGCTCGGCCGCCTCTATGACGAGGACCCGCAGGCCGCGCTCAAAGTCGCCGCCTCGTTCGGCTGGCTCATGGCCGCGGAGCTGCGTGCCGTCGGAATCGACATGAGCTTTACGCCGTGCGTCGATCGCGATCTCGGCTTGTCCGAGGTGATCGGCGATCGCGCGCTGCACTCGGACGCGCGCACCGTCGCGGCGCTAGCGCGCCGGATCGTAGCGGGCGCGAAGCGCGCCGGCATGGCGGCGACGGCGAAGCACTTCCCGACGCACGCGGGCGCGCGCAGCGACTCGCACACCGACATCACGGTCGACCGTCGCGAGCTCGCCGAGCTCGACGACGATCTCCTGCCGTACCGGGAGCTGATCCGCAACGATTTGCCCGCCGTGATGATCGCGCACGTGAGCTTCCCCGCCGTCGACGAGACGCCCGCGAGCCTATCGAGCTGGTGGATCGGCACGCAGCTGCGCGGAGCGCTCGGGTTCACCGGAGCAGTGATCACCGACGACGTCAGCATGGCGGGCGCGGCCGCCGGCGGCACGGTCGAGGGTCGCGCGCGCCGCGCGCTCGCCGCGGGCTGCGACCTCGTGCTGCTCTGCAATTCTCCGGACGAGGTGCCGGGCGTTCTCGATGCGCTCGACGGCTACGTGAACCCGTCGGCGCACTGCGCCTCACGCGCTTGCACGGCCGCGGCGGCATGACGTGGGACGCGCTGCACGCCTCGGCGGAATGGCGCAAGGCGCACGCGGCGATCGCGCCGCTGTGCGCGCGTCCGGCGCTCAAGCTTCAGGGCTGAGTCGAGGTGCGCGAGCGCGCCGCTGCTGCCGATGCGCTCGCCGCGCGGCGGCGACGCGCGCCGCGATCGCGAGTGCGCGCGAGATCGCGCGGGCGCTCGAGCGGATGGCGGACGAGATCACCGCGCGACCTCGCGGGAGCGGATCCCGTCGTGCTCGCCGTGATGCACGGCGGCGCGTTCGCGGCCGTCGAGCTTTGCCGACGCCTGCGCTTCCCGTACGAGCTCGACTTCGTGCACGTGACACGTTACGCGCGCGGCACGCGCGGCGGCGAGATCGAATGGCGAGTGCGGCCGAGCGCCGAGCTTGCAAGCCGCACGGTGCTCGTCATCGACGATGTGCTCGACCGCGGTCACACGCTGCGGGCTCTCGGCGCCGAGCTCAAGAGGGTCGGCGTCGCGCGGCAACGCACGGCGGTGCTCGTCGTGAAAAGGGTCGCAAATGCGGGCGCCAGGCCGAAGGTCGACTACCGCGGCGTCGAGGTCGACGACGTCTACTTGTTCGGCTGCGGGATGGACTATCGGGGCTATTGGCGGGGGTTGCCGGCGCTCTATGCGCTTGGCTCGGCCAAGCCCCGCCCGGCCAAGAAACGCTTGCGTTTGAGGTAGCGTCGCGCCCGGATGTGATGCGCTTCATAGCCGTCTCGCGCGGCTTCGTCGAGCATTACGGTATGGATAACGGCAGGGACGCCCACCGTGTCAAATCCCTGAGCCGCCACACCTTGGAGCAGATGGTCGCGCGGAGCTCCGAAGGTATTTTGCTTGCTGATGCTCAAGATCCGAAACTCCCGATCGTCTACGCGAATCCCGCGTACGAGGCGCTGACGGGGTACACGGTCGAGGAGCTCGCGGGGAATAGCTGGCCGCTCGTGAAGCGCGACGTCGAAGGCCAGCCGGAGCTCGAGCGGCTCAAGGCTGCGATCGGCCGTTCCGAGTCCTGCGAAGTCACGCTGCCCGACCTGCGCAAGGACGGCACGTCGTGGCAAGCCCACGTGAGCGTCGAGCCGTTGTACAACGCGCGCGGCGAGCTCAAGTACTTCCTCTGCATTCAGAAGCCCGTCACTCACGGCGGGGTTGAGCCCGCGACCGACGTCGAGGTCACGTTGCTGCAGCGCGAGCTCGGCCGTGCGCGGCAGAAGATCGCGAGCCTCGATCGAATCGACCCGAGCACCGGGCTCATGCGCTTCGGCTACTTCCAAGAGCTCATGCGCCGCGATCTCGCGATCGCACGCCGAGACCAACGCATGATCACGTTGCTGCTGTTCGAGATCGTCGAGTTCGAAGCCTATCGGCAGACGTTCGGCTCGAAGGCGGCGGACTCGTGCCAGCGAATGATCGGCGCGCAGATCATGCGCACTCTGCGTCGCGCCGGGGATCTCTGCGCTCGCTACGACGACTCGACACTCGTCGCTGCGGCGCTCGGCCAAGCGCCGAGCGACTTCCTCAAGCTCGTCGACCAGATCACCGAGAACGTCCGCAAGCTCGGCCTGCACAATCCGCGCGCGAAGCGCGCCCGCCACATCACGGTTCGCAGCGCATTGATCGCTTGTCCGCCCGGCCTCTACGAGGATGTCGAGGGCGTCGTGACGCATGCGCTCGCCGATCTGCGCGGCACAGCGGCGCAGGAGCAGCTGAACGGCGCGACCGCCGAGACGGCGCCCGCCTAGCTCGCGGGTGAGGGTGCAGCTTAGGCTGCGGGCCGCGGGCCGGCCGTCGCGGCCGGATCCGGCTTCACGGGCGTGACTTTGATCAGCACGCCGAACGCCGGATGGTCGAAGTAGTGGATCTCGCCGCTGCGCGTCGTGCTCTCGGCGCCGATGTGATAGCGCGGCGCAATCGGCAATTCCGAGAGATCGTCGGGCGCCGCCGCGGGTCCGCGTTGCACGGCTTGAGTGTCGACGTAGCTGAGATCGAGCTTCACGTGCAGGAAGCGAGTCAACGACAGCCGAACCGTGCCGGCGGGGTTCGTGACGCCGAGCACGCCGAGGTCGACCGGGATCGTCGCGTTCTCCGGGAGACCGAGCTGCACCCAGCCGCCGTGGACGAGCGGATGGTACGCGGGTAGGCGCGCGAGCACGCGATACTGACTCGTGAGCTGGAGTTCCTCCGGCCGCAGCACCCTGAACCTGAATTCGTTCTCGGGCACCGCCGCGGCATCGGACACAGCCGCGGCGTCGGGCTCGACCTGCGGCGTGCCGTCGGTCGGGGGCGGAGACGCGTCGAGAGAGACGGGTGCGTCCGCATCGAACTCCACGCCGTCGTCGAGCCCGCCGAGAGAGCGCAGCGATGGCTCGGGCGCGGGTTCCCGCCGCCCCTCGAGCGCAAACTGTTCCTCGCTCGGATCGAAGTCGCGGTGCGTGAAGATCAGCACCTCGACTTGGAACTGCGGAACCGCGCGTTGGGGCGCGTTCGCTGGCGGGCGGGGAGGCGAGTCCTGGGCGGCCGAGATCCCTGCAAGACCGAGCGCGGCAAATAAAGAAATCGACGAGCGGAACAGCATGCCGGCGAGTATAGCGCGGCTTGCCGCACCGGCGCGGTCAACGTCGTGGCCGGTGACGGTCCAACTTTGGCAACGATCTCACGCCGCGGCGGATTCGACGTCGCGCGGCGCGAGGCGCTTGAGCAGCTTCTCGACCGCGCCGACGCGCTGGTCGGCGGCCTCGACGCGCCAAGAGAATCGCAGCTTGAACGGCCCGTCGAGTCGATAGCGCTGCTTGTCGCTCTCGATCAGAGCGATGAGCTTCGCGGGATCGACGCTCGCACGCTCGGCGAAGCGCACGCTGCCGCCTTCGGCGCCGGCCTGGATCTTCGCGACGCCGAGCCGCTGCGCGAGCAGCTTGAGCCAAGTGATCGCGAACAGCGTCTTCAGAGGCGGCGGCAAGAGCCCGAAGCGGTCGATCAGCTCCACCTGCAGCTCGTCGAGCTGCGCGCGAGAAGCCGCGTTCGCGATTCGCTTGTAGTGCACGAGCCGCATGTGCACGTCGGGCATGTAGTCCTCGGGAATCAGCGCCGGGACGCCGATCTCGATCTCCGGTCCGTGCGTGAACGGATCTTCTAGATCGGGCTCGCGACCCTCGCGCAGCGCGGCAACCGCGCGCCCCAAGAGCTCGTTGTAGAGCGTGAAGCCGATCGCCTGAATCTGGCCGCTTTGCCCCTCGCCGAGCAGCTCGCCCGCGCCGCGAATTTCGAGATCGTGCGTCGCGAGCGCGAATCCCGAGCCGAGCTCCTCGAGCGATTCGATCGCCTCGAGCCGCTTCACGGCGTCGGCCGACAGCGCGCGCAGCGGCGGCGCGACGAGATACGCGTACGCTTGGTGATGCGAACGGCCGACCCGGCCGCGGAGCTGATGCAGCTGCGCGAGACCGAGTCGATCGGCACGGTCGATGATGATCGTGTTTGCGGTCGGGATGTCGATGCCGCTCTCGATGATCGTCGTGCAGACGAGCACGTTGAACTGCCGATGGTAGAAGTCGAGCATCACGACCTCGAGCTCGCGCTCGGACATCTGGCCGTGGGCGACGCGCACGTCGGCTTCCGGCAAGAGCTTACGGATCTGCTCGGCCGTCGCCTCGATGTTCTCGACGCGGTTGTGCACGAAGTAGATCTGCCCGCCGCGGCGGATCTCGCGAAGCACGGCCTCGCGGATCTGGCGGTCGTTCCACTCGCCGACGAACGTTTTCACCGCGAGCCGGTCGGCAGGCGGCGTCGCGATGATCGAGAGGTCGCGCAAGCCGCCGAGCGTCATGTTCAGCGTGCGCGGGATCGGCGTCGCGGTGAGCGTCAGCATGTCGACCTCGGCCCGCAGGCGCTTCAAGCGTTCCTTGTGCTTTACGCCGAAGCGGTGCTCCTCGTCGACGATTACGAGCCCGAGCCGCTTGAATTTGAGGTCGGGCTGCAGCAGCTTGTGCGTCCCGATCACGATGTCGACCGTGCCATCCGCGAGCCCCTTGAGCGTGCCGGCTGAGCCCGCCGCGCTCCGGAAGCGCGACAGGAGCTCGATGCGCACGGGCCATTCTGCGAACCGATCTTGAAACGTCCGATGGTGCTGCTCGGCGAGCAACGTCGTCGGCACGAGCACGGCGACCTGGAAGCCGGCTTGCACGGTCACGAACGCCGAGCGCAGCGCGACCTCGGTCTTGCCGAAGCCGACGTCGCCGCAGACGACGCGATCCATCGGTTTTGCGCTCGAGAGGTCCTCGAGCACTCGCTCGATCGCGGTGAGCTGGTCCTCGGTCTCCTCGAACGGAAACTCGAGAGCGAAGCGCTGGTAGCTGTCGTCTTTGAAAGCCATTTGCGTGCCGACGCGCGCGGCGCGCTGTGCGTAGAGGTTCAGGAGCTCGGCGGCCGTATCGCGCGCGGCCTCGGCCGCTTTGCGCTTCGCCTTCGCCCACTGGTCCGAGCCGAGCCTGTGCAGCGGCGCGTCCTCGGGCGACGCGCCGCTATAGCGCGTGACGAGGTGCAGGCTCTGCACCGGCACGTACAGCTTGTCGCCGCCCGCATATTCGAGCAGCAGGAACTCCGTGAGCACGCCGTCGACCTCGAGCGTCGTGAGGCCGCGGTAGCGGCCGACGCCGTGGTCCTCGTGCACGACCGGCGCGCCGATCAGGAGGTCGGTGAGCTCGCGGATCACGGTCTCGGGATCGCGCGCGCGGCGGCGGCGTTGACGCTGCTTCGGCCGTTCCATGCCGAGCTCGGTCGAGGTGACCAGTCGGATCTTGCGCGCCGCGAAGCGCAGCCCTTCGCCGAGCTCCGCCACGCCGACGCCGAGCGCAGCATCGCTCGCAAGGAAGTCCTGCCAGCTCGCGAACGTCACGGGCTCGCGGCCGCGTTGACGCAAGAGCTCGAGCATCATCTCGCGGTGGCCCGGCGAGGAGGTCGCGAGCAGCGTGCGCTCGCCGGCTTCGTTTTCGGTCCAGCGCGTGATCCGGTCGTCGCTGGCCGCGACCCCCGCGCTGAGCGGATGTGTGATTCCCGCGTTGAGTGCGGGCGCCGCGTCAGCGCCGCCGTCATCCTCGGACGCGTGCGCGACGAGCGCGAGCGTGCGGAGGATGTCGAGGCGCGCGCGGATCTCATCCGGTGCGACGAAGCCGTCGCGCGGCGCGAGGATCGGCCGCTCGATGTCGCCGCGCAGCTGCTCGTAGCGTTCCTCGACGAGGCGCCACGTGTCGTCGAGCCCCTCGAGCGCGTCCTCCGCCGCGACGAGCAGCGCGCCGGCGCCGAGGTACTCGAGCAGCGTCACAGTCGACGCGAAGAACAGCGGCAAGTAGTACTCGATGCCCGCGGGCAGCTGCGCCTCGGAGATCATGCGATAGACCGGACAACGCGTCGGGTCGACCGGGAAGCGCTCGCGAAAGCGCTCGCGAAACGCCTTGATCGCCGCGTCGTCGAACGGGAACTCGCGCGCGGGCAGGATCCGCAGCGAGTCCGTCTTGCCGGACGACAGCTGCGTCTGCGCGTCGAACAGCCGCAGGCTCTCGATCTCGTCGTCGAAGAGGTCGATCCGGACGGGCTGAGCTCCGCCGGTCGGGAAAACGTCGAGCACGGCGCCTCGGACCGCGAACTCGCCGGGCTCGGCGACTTGCTCGACGCGCAAGTAGCCGTGCTCGGTCAGCGTGCGGATCATCGCGCCGTGCTCGAGCTTGTCGCCGACTTTGAGCTGCAACGAGCGCGAGACGACGAACTCGCGGCGGCGGCAGCCGGTCGAGCAGCGCGCCGGCCTCGACCACGAGCGTGAGCCGCTCGCCGCGCGCGAGCTGGTACAGGCAGAGCAGGCGATCGGCGAGCAGGTCCTGAGGCGGCGAGATCGGCTCGTACGGCAGCGTCTCGTAGCCCGGGAAGCGGCGAACGCGGCGCGCCGCCGAAGAACTCGAGCTCGCGCTCGATCCGGTCGGCAGCGGCCGCGTTCGGCGCGATCACGCAAACCGTGCCGCCATGGCGCGCTGCGGCCTCCGCGGCCGCGAGGCTGAGACCGCTACCGTGCAGCTGCGACCAGCGCACGTGCGGCCGCGCCGCGTCCGGCAGGGGCAGCCTATCCAGTAAGAGCTCGCGAGGCATCGTTCTCAGGTCCGCATGCAACAGCGCGGATTATCCCATGGGCCGCTCGCTGCTCGCGGTCTGCCGCGCACTCCACTGCCGCGGCGTCGGTCTCATAGCTGATGCGTACCCCCCGCTCGCGCGCAGGCGCTTCTCCATGCGCGCCTCGAAATGCTCGGGCGAGACGTCGAGCGCCTCGCGGATTCGGCCGCGGAGCGCCTCCTTGCGAAGACGCGCGGGCAGGTCGACGACGTACGAGGCGAGACCGCCGCGGGTCGTACGGTGGATCCCGGCCAGCGCGCGCAGACAACCTTGCTGCCGGGGCGAAGACAGATGCAGCTCGATCAGCGCGCCGACGACCTCGGCGCGGTCGCCGTCGTCGAGCAGAGCGGTGCGGCCAATCAGCTCGCCCCAGTCGTCGAACCACGGCCCGACCGGCAGCAACAGCGCACGGCTGCGGCGCAGCGCGCGCGGCTTACGCAGCGCGAGGAAGCGGTGGTTCTCATGCGCCATGATCTCTTTGTTGAGGTCGCCGGCCAGGACGAACGCGGGACGACGCTCTGCAGCGTCGACATGGCCGAGCCGCGCGTACCGCGCACGATAGTCATGGGCCGCGAGCGACTTTGGCCAGGCGTCGACCACACGCGAGAGATCGCCGAGGTTGTGCGCGAGCGCGGTTGCGAGCGCGAGCGTCGTCCGCGCGGGGGCTTCGTGCGCGACGGCGGCGGCGAACAACCTGCTCCTCGCGATCGAGCTCGGCGTCGATCCGCTCTGCGAGGGCCGCGGCCTCGTCGGCCAAGCCGAGCGAGAGAGCGCGTCCGAGAGCGCCCGCGCGCACCGAGAACCACTCGCCATCGTGGCCGGAGACGCCGTCCGTGACCCGCGCGGACACGAGCGCCGCGTCGCGCTCGGCGGCTTCGTCGACGCAGGCGTGCGCGGCGGCGAAGACGTTCGCGTCGTCGATCGCCATCCAGTGGTGGTGGCGAATGTGCGCGTCGACGTCGGTCGGCACGAACGTCGCGACCGTCGCGTAGTGCGCCGCGAGCCGCAGGCGGAGGCTGCGCACGCCCGCGAGACCGTCCGGTGCCGGCTCGGCGCCCGCGCCCGCGCCCTCGGGCTCGTCGGACGCGGCGTCGAAGAGGGCGACGAGCGCCGCCGCCGAAGGCGCCTCCCAAAGCCACGCGGCCGTGTTCCGCACTTGCTCTACGAGGAGGGAATTGGCGATGCCGAGTCTCACGCGGCGCGAATGATACCGAGCGACGGGCCCGCGTGCGTGGGTCGCGCGGATTCCTCAGCGGTAGCGGGCACGTTGCCGACGACGCACGAGGGCCGGCGGCTGCTGCGGGAGGCGTGAGGTCTTTGCGCCGCGAGCCGAGCGGCGAAGTGGGAGCGGCGTTAATATCGCAAGTCCGTTTCCGTCAATAATGTCTTCGTTCGCAACTGGGGAGCGTCAACACGATGAAAAAACATCTACTGAGTTCAACGATAGGACTGCTCGCGTCGATGGCCATCGTGACCTGGTCCGGGCAGGTATCTGCGCAAGGCCAACCCCCCGGTGGGCAAGCCGGCGCGGCCCCCGGAGGTCCGCCTCGGCCGCCGCCGCTGCTGATGACGACGACCGCTTTCGAGGACGGCGGCGTGATCCCCGACAAGTACACGCAGGCCGGGGGCCCGATGTCGCCGTCGCCCGAGCTCAAGTGGTCGCAGGTGCCGATGGGCACGCAGAGCTTCGTGCTGCTGATGCACGACCCGGAGCCGGTGCTCAACAAGGGCTCCAAGATGGACATCACGCACTGGCTGATCTGGAACATCCCCGGCACGGCCACCGGTTTGCCCGAGGGCGTGCCGGCGGACACTCGCCCCGATGGCAGCCGCCAAGTGAGCTTGAGATCGAACGGATACATGGGCCCGGGTGCGCCTCCGGGACCGTATCACCACTACACGTTCGAGCTGTACGCGCTCGACATCAAGCTCGATGTCCCGCAGGGCCAGCCGCAGCAGGCGGCCGAGACGCGCAACGCGGTGATCAACGCGATGGACGGGCACGTGCTCGGCAAGGCGGTGCTCGTGGGCCGATTCCACCGTTCAGGCCCCTTAGGCACCTTGGAGAAAAGCGACGAGTTGTGGTATGAATGCGCGCCCATGATCGACCGCACGCGCTTTTACTTCTGGTACTACGCATTTCCGAAGCCGCTGGCGGAGGAAGGGGCGCGATCGGTCTGAGCTAAGAGCCGAGATACCCAAAGAAAGCCGCCAGCGAACCTGGCGGCTTTTTTTGTGCCGCCGGATTCGCGCCGCGGCGATCGGAGTCGAGACATGCCGCCGTACACAGATGACCTGAGAATCCGCAGCTTCACGGAGCTCAGCACGCCCGCCGAGGTGCTGCGCGAGCTGCCGTGCAGCGAGGAGATGTCGAGCACGGTCGCGAACGCGCGCCGCGCGTTGCACGCGATCCTGCACGGCGAGGACGATCGGCTCGCGGTCGTGATCGGCCCGTGCTCCATCCACGACCCGAAGGCCGCGATGGACTACGCGCAACGCCTGCGCCCGCTGCGCGAGACGCTCGGCGACGCGCTCGAGATCGTGATGCGCGTCTATTTCGAGAAGCCGCGCACGACCGTCGGGTGGAAAGGATTGATCAACGATCCGGACCTCGACGGCACGTTCGACATCAACAAAGGGTTGCGTCTCGCGCGCGGCGTGCTCTGCGACATCAACGCGCTCGGTCTGCCCGCCGGCGTCGAGTATTTGGACGTGATCTCGCCGCAGTACATCTCCGATCTCGTCGCGTGGGGTGCGATCGGCGCGCGCACGACCGAGAGCCAAGTGCATCGCGAGTTGGCGTCGGGTCTTTCGTGCCCGATCGGCTTCAAGAACGGCACGGATGGCAATGTGAAGATCGCTATCGATGCGGTCGGCGCGGCAGCTCATCCGCATCATTTCCTGGCGGTCACGAAGGACGGCCGCGCGACGGTCGCGGCGACCGCCGGTAATCCCGACTGCCACGTGATCCTGCGCGGCGGCAAGAAGCCGAACTACGAGGCGGCGGACGTCGCGGCCGCGTGCGAATCGCTCGCGAAAGCGAAGCTGCGCGCCGCGGCTGATGATCGACGCGAGCCACGCGAACAGCTCGAAGCAGCACGATCGGCAGACCGGTCGTCGTCGACGACATCGCGACTCAGATCGAGCGCGGCGAGCGGCGCATCGTCGGCGTGATGATCGAAAGCCATCTCGTGGGCGGCCGCCAGGACCTCGTGCCGGGCCGCGCGCTCACTTACGGCCAGAGCATTACCGACGCGTGTCTCGGCTGGGAGGCGTCGCTCGGCGCGCTAGAGCGCCTCGCGACTGCGGTGCGCTCCCGGCGCGCGAGCTAGGCCGAGAGCCGCCGGGGCCAAAGCCGCCCCGGCATCGCTATACTGCCGCGCATGCTCCGCAGGGCCACGGCCGCCATCGCGCTCGTGCTCGCCGGTTGCGCCGGAACGCCGGCCGCGCCCGAGCACCCGCCGCGCGCGCAGCCCCCCGTCGCGGCCGTTCGCGCAAACCGCCCGCTGATCGCGTTCGTTCTCGGCGCCGGCGCCGCACGCGGCTTCGCCCATGCGGGCGCTCTCAAGGTGCTCGACGACGCGGGCATCCGCGCCGATATGGTGATCGGCACGAGCGCGGGGAGCCTCGTCGGCGCTCTCTACGCGAGCGGAATTCGCGGCCAGGCGCTCATCGACATGGCGCTCGCCGTGCAGCGGAAGCAACTGTTCGATTTCGTCTTGCCCCATCGCGGCTTCATCGACGGCGAGAGGCTCCAGTCGTACGTGAATCAGTCGCTCCACTCGAGGCTGATCGAGCAGCTCGAGCTCCCGTTCGTCGCCGTCGCGACCGATCTCAAGACGGGCGCGCTCGTCGCGTTTAACAGCGGCGATGTCGGGATGGCGGTGCGCGCCTCATGCAGCGTGCCGGGGATTTTCCAGCCGACCTCGATCGAAGGCCGCGAGTACGTCGACGGCAGCCTGGTGAGCCCGGTGCCCGTGCGGCTCGCGCGCTCGCTCGGCGCAGACATCGTGATCGCGATCAACGTGGGCCTGCGCGCCGAGCAAAGCGACGTCGACAACGAGAGGGGCATCGTCACGCAGGCGTTCGTGGTCATGGCGGCTTCGATCGCGCGCGAGGAGACGAAAGTCGCCGACGTCGTGCTGCAACCCGACCTCACGGGCGTCCGGCTCGCGGATCTCTCCGCGCGCGGGCGCGCGATCGCGGCGGGCGAGCAAGCCGCGCGCGACGCGCTGCCGGAGATTGAACGATTGATCGAGCTGAAGAGTGCGCCGAAGGTCGAGCGGGCACTCGCCGCCGGCGACGCGCTGCGCTAACGACTCAGCTCGCGACCCAGGCGGCGAACGCGGCCCACGTAGCCGAAAAGCCGATCACGAGCCGCAGCGGCTGCGAAGCGATCAGGAACAGTCCGCCCCAACGCGTCGCGGGGTGGATTCGTCCGCGCGACCTGAAGTCGTAGACGACGAGCGCCACGAGAAACAGATCCGTGATGGCGAAAAAACCGGGCGGTCCGAGCGACGAGACGCCCGGCCAGCGGGCCACCGCCGCCGTGACGAGCTCGAGCGTCGCGATCAATACGAGCCGCTTGTGATAGTCCACGCGCCGGCGCAGCAGCAACGCGGAGCCGAACAGCACCGGAAAGACGACGATCGTCGCGAGCGCGACCGCGAGCAACACGCCGGCTGGAATGCCCGGCGGCGGATTCATGAGCCCGGCGTGGAAGCGCGTGAGCGCGACATAGGCGCCCAGAACCATCATCACCGCGCCGAGCACGGCGCCCGCGACTCCGAGCTTGCGGTGGATGTCGGTGCGGCCCGCGGCGACGAGCGTCGTCTGGATGACGAGCAGCACCATCCAGGTCGTGAATGCTGCTCCGTGCACGTGCAGCGGGCGCGTGAGCGCGAACGTCGTGCCCGAGATCGTGCTGAAGAAATAGGTCGGCCCGAAGCCCACGAGCACGGCGATTAGCATCGCAACCGTCATGCCGCCGAAGAAGAGGTGCTCGCGACGCGCGATGGCGCTGCGCGCGGGCAGCGCGCTCGTGGTGGGATCGAGCGAACGGGATTCGGCGCTCATGGTGTCTCCGTGTCTGCGCGCGGGTGTTGTCGGTTGTGTGTTCTGGCGCGCCGGCAGCCTAGCCCAACGCGCTCCGCGCTTCCAGATCGGTCGCAGCGCGCGTGCGGTCGCGGATGGTGTCGTCTATTCGTCGGCGAGGAATACCTTGGTTCGCAGCAGCTGAAGCGTCGCTCGCAGCTCCTCGACGCGCTGGAGATCGTCACGGAGGACATGCTGCCGCCGTACCTGCAGATCGCGAATGGCCGGGCGCAGGCGGCGCTGCTCGCGGCGCGGCCAGGAGCCCGCGCGACGTCGCCCTAGGCAGGCACGCGCTCGCTCGCGCCGAGGCTCGCCGCCGCGGTCTCGAGGCGAGGGCGCCGCGCTCGCGGCTTAGCGTTTCGCGACCGCGTGGATTACGCGGTCGTTCTCGAAGTAGACCGAGAAGGTCGGGTAGTCCCAGCGCGTGATCGGCGGCTGGCCGACCGCTTCGTGGCGTTGCGTCGGGGCTGCCGAACGTCTTCTCGACGTTGGCCATCGTCATCCCGGACTTCGGCCGCTCCGTTGCCGATTGCGAGTCGGCGTCGATGCCGTCGATCAGCAGGACGGTCGCCTGGCTCGCGATGGAGCCGAGCGCCAACGTCAACACCACCATGGTCTTCGCGAAGGATTTCACCATGATTCGGTCCTCCCTGAACGCGCAATGACTATAGCACCGGCCTTCGGGGCCTTCATCGTGCATAGGTGGACGTACTTCACACTTCCATGCGCCGGCCGGCGCGCCGCACTGTCGCCATCCGGCGACCGCCCGCGCTCGCGCCTATGGTTTAATGCGCGTCGATGTTTCAGCCGCTCGAGTGGTTCGTCGGGTTGCGCTATCTGCGTTCGCGTCGCCGCCGCGGCGTCGTGTCGTTCATGAGCACCGCGTCTCTGCTCGGAATCGCGCTCGGCGTCGCGGCATTGATCATCATTCTCTCGGTGATGAACGGTCTCGAGACCGAGACTCGCACGCGTCTCTTGAGCGTGAACGCGCACGCGACGATCTCATCGCGTGCCGGGATTGCGGATTGGCGCGAGTGGCAGGCCCGGCTCGCGGACACGCCCGGGCGTGACCGGCGTCGCGCCGTACGTGAACATCGAAGGCATGCTCGCGGCCGGCTCGAGCCTGAAGCCGGCGCTCGTGCGCGGCATCGAGCCCGATGCGGAGCGGCGTGTCTCGGAAATCGAGCGCCAGCTCGTGATCGGGCAGCCTGGCCGAGCTCGCGCCCGGCGAGCACAAGATCTTGCTCGGCCGCTCGCTTGCGCTGCAGCTCGGGGTCAGCGTCGACGACACCGTCACGCTGCTCGTGCCCCGCGTGAGCGCGGGGCGCGTGCTGCCGCGCTACGCTTCGTTCACCGTCGCGGGCACCTTCGAGGCCGGGATCCAGGACAACGATTCGCGGGCTCGCGTTCGTCGATCTGCGCGACGCGAGCGAGCTCGACGGTCTGAACGGCGCCGCGGAAGGCGTCGCGGTGCGGCTCGCGAATCCACTCGATGTCGAGTCGTTTCGCGCGCGCGAGGCGGGCGCGCTGCCGGCCGGTTTCCGTTACTCGGATTGGGCCGAAGACCATCGCAACCTGTTCAATGCGATCCACATCGAGAAGATGATGATGCGGATCATCTTGATGTTCATCGTCGGGGTCGCGGCGTTCAACATCGTCGCGTCGCTGATGATGGTCGTGATCGACAAGCAGAAGGACATCGCGATCCTGCGCACTTACGGGCTCGAGCCGCGGCGCGTCGCGCGGATCTTCCTCGTGCAGGGCGCGATGATCGGCTTCGTCGGCACGCTGCGGCGGCATCGTGCTCGGTCTCGTGCTGCGCGCTGCAACGTCGACGTGATCGTGCCGTGGCTCGAGGACACGTTCCACTTCAAGATCATGCCGGGCGACGTCTACTACGTGACGCAGATTCCGTCCGAGGTGCACCTGTTCGACGTCGTGACGATCCCCGCCGTCGCGTTCGTCGTCGCGCTGCTCGCGACGCTGTATCCCGCGCGCCGGGCGGCCGCCGTCGCGCCCGCGGTCGCGCTTCGCTATGACTGAGACGCGCATGAAGCAGCCGTACGAGCTGTCGATCGCGCTCCGCTATCTGCGCACGCGCCGCGGCCACAGCTTTATCTCGTTCATCTCGGCCGTTTCGATGATGGGCATCGGGCTCGCGGTCGCGGTATTGATCGTCGTGTTGTCGGTCATGAACGGCTTCGAGCATGAGCTGCAAGCAGCGGATTCTCGGCATGGTCTCGGACGCGACGATCAGCGGTTACGAAGAGCCGCTCGACGATTGGCGAGCGACTGCGCGCGCGCGTGCTCGCGCAGCCCGACATTCGCGCGGCGGCTC
This sequence comes from uncultured Gammaproteobacteria bacterium, assembly GCA_963841645.1. Taxonomy (GTDB): domain Bacteria; phylum Pseudomonadota; class Gammaproteobacteria; order Steroidobacterales; family Rariloculaceae; genus FEN-1219. The sequence goes on from CAWJDS010000017.1 coordinate 111,002, forward strand.
CGTACGTCGAGGGCCAGGCGCTCGCGGTCGCGGGCGAGGCGCTCGGCGGCGTCAACGGTGCGCGGCGTCGAGCCCGAGCTCGAGCGCGAGGTGTCGAACATCGGCGCGATCACGAAGCGAGGGGACATCGGCGCGCTGGTCGGCGGCAGCTACAACGTCGTGATCGGCAAGCGTCTCGCCGACTGCGCTCGGCGTGGACGTCGGCGACGAGGTCGTGCTCGTGCTGGCGGAGGGCGTTCGTGACACCGGCCGGCCTGATGCCGCGCCAGCGTGCGTTCACGGTCGCGGGCGTGTTCGAGGCCGGCATGTACGAGTACGATCGCGGCCTCGTGTTCGTGAGCTTCGACGATGCCGCGCGACTCTTCCACACCGGCGGCCGCGCGACCGGGCTCCGGCTCGCGGTCACGGACCTCTACAACGCGCGCGAAGTCGCCGAGCGCACTGCGCGCGGTTTCGCTCGAACGAGCTCGACAAGAAGTTCTACGTCGACGACTGGACGCGGCAGCACTACACGTACTTCCGCTCGATCCAGCTCCAGAAATCGATCATGTTCGTGATCCTGTCGCTCGTGATCGCGGTCGCCGCGTTCAATATCGTGTCGACGCTGATGATGGTGGTGCGCGACAAGCGCGGCGACATCGCGATCCTGCGCAGCTTCGGCACGACGCCGCGCAGCATCGTCGCGATCTTCGCGAGCCAGGGCACGCTGATCGGTGTTGGTCGGCACGTTGCTCGGCGTCGCGCTCGCGCTGCTCGTGAGCTGGCAGCTCGGCAACATCGTGACGCTGCTGCGAGAGCTGGCTCGGACATCGATCTACTGTCCGCGGACGTCTACTTCTTGAGCGACTTGCCGACGCAGCTGCGGCCGTTCGAGGTCGCCGAGATCGCGGTTCTTGCGCTCGTGCTCGCAGTGGCTCGCGACGTTGTATCCGTCGCTCAGCGCCGCGCGCCAGCCGCCGGCCGAGGCGTCTGCGTTATGAATGAGACCGCGCCGGCCGTGCTCGAGGCGATCGGTCTCGTGAAGACGTTCGCGGACGTCGGCCGCAAGATCGAAGTGCTGCGCGGCGTCGAGCTCAGCGTCGCGAAGGGCGATCGAGTCGCGATCATCGGCGCGTCGGGGTCCGGCAAGACGACGTTGCTGCAGCTCCTCGGCGGGCTCGACGAGCCGACGAGCGGGCGAGGTGCGCGTCGCGGGCGAATCGATGAGCCGCGCGAGCGACGCCGAGCGCGGCCGCCTGCGCAATCGCGCGCTCGGCTTCGTCTACCAGTTCCATCACCTGCTGCCCGAGTTCACGGCGCTCGAGAACGTCGCGATGCCGCTGCTCGTGCGCGGGAGCCGCGCCGCGCGACGCGGCCGCGGCGGCGCAGACGCTGCTCGAGCGCGTGGGCCTCGGCGAGCGGCTCGAGCATCGGCCCGGCGAGCTGTCGGGCGGCGAGCGGCAGCGCACGGCGGTCGCGCGCGCGCTCGTCACCCGGCCGGCCGCGGTGCTCGCGGACGAGCCGACCGGCAATCTCGACCGGCCCACGGGCCTCAAGGTGTTCGAGCTGCTGCTCGAGCTCAACACGGCGCTCGGCACGAGCATCGTCGTCGTGACGCACGATCCCGATCTCGCGCAGGCGCATGGATCGCGTGCTCGAGCTCAAGGATGGGCTGCTGCAACCCGCGTAACGCGCGGCGGGTGTTCGTGGGCGTGCCGCCGATCGTCGTGATCGCGGGCGCGTGGTTCGCCGGGACGCTCGCGGTGCATCAGCTCGCGCGCGTTGCCGAGCGCCGGCGCGTATGTGCCGCTCGCGCTCGCCGCGCTGCTCGCGTTGCGCTTCGCCGCGACGCGGTGGGTTGCGTGGGCCATCGCGGGGTTCGCTTGGACTGCGATCACCGCGCAGCAGCGGCTCGACGCAGAGGCTCGCGACCGATCCTCCGCAGCGCGACGTCGCGATCGCGGGCTTTGTCGACGACTTTCCGACCTTCGCGCCGGGACAAGTGACGTTCTCGTTTGCGGTCGCCGAGCCGCGGCCCGAAGGAGTACCGCCGCTCGTGCGGCTCACGTGGTATCGAGCCGCCGCGGTCGATCGAGGCCGGCGAGCGCCTGGGGCTCGTCGCGCGGCTGCGCGCGCCGCACGGCGCGCGCAATCCCGGCGGCTTCGACTACGAGCAGTGGCTGCTCGTCACCGGACACGGTGCGACGGGCTATGTGCGCTCCGAAGCGCTCGCGCTGCGCGTGGAGCCGACACTCGCGAGCGCTTGGCTCGACGCTGCGCGCGCGGATCGCGGAGCGGATAGGCGACGCGCTCCAAGACCCGGACGCCGCGGCGCTCGTGACGGCGCTCGCGATCGGGGAGCGCTATCGATTCACCGAGCAGCACTGGGCCGACTTCAGGCGCACCGGCACGAGCCATCTCGTCGCGGTGTCGGGCTTGCACATCGGCATGCTCGGCGTGCTCGTCTTCGTCGTGCTGCGTGCGCTCTGGATCCGGCTGCCGCAACCGCTCGCGAGCTTCGATCTCGAGGTCGCCGCGGTCGCGAGCGTCGCGAGCACCGCGTACTACTCCGCGCTCACGGGTTTCGCGATCCCTGCGCAGCGCTCGCTGCTGATGATCGCGATCGCGCTCGCGCTGCTCGTGAGCCGGCGCGCGGTCGGAGCGTTCCAAGTCCTCGCGGCGACGCTGCTCGCGGCCGTCGTCTGGGATCCGTTCGCGCCTCTGTCGGCGTCGTTCTGGCTCTCGTTCGTTGCGGTCGGGATCCTGCTCGCGCTGTCCGCGTCGCGCCGGCTCAAGCTCCCCGCGGAGACGCACGTCCGCCGCGCCGCGCGCTTGGCCGTAGATATCGGCGCGCTGCAGTGGTCGATCGGCTGTGCGTTGCTGCCGCTCACGGCCGTATTCTTCGGCGAGATCTCGGTTGTAGGGCCGCTCGTGAATCTCGTCGCGATCCCGCTGTTCAACCTCGTGCTCGTGCCTCTCACGCTGCTCGCGACGCTGTTGCTTCAGGTGGACGCGTTGGCCGCGACGCTCGCGACGCCGCTGCTGCACGCGGTCGGTTGGCTCGCGGCGCAGACCGTGGCCGCGCTGCACGCGCTCGCGAGCGAGCCGTTCGCGGCGCTCGCCGGTGTCCGCGCCGCCGCCGGCGACGCGTCGCGCTCGCGGCAAGCGGCGTCGCGCTCGCGATGCCTGCGCATCCGCTGCCGGGGCGCCGGCTCGGCTGGCTCGCCGTGCTGCCGATGTTTTGGCCCGCGCCGGCCGCTCCGGCCCCGGGCGACGCGCGCGTCGTGGTGCTCGACGTCGGTCAGGGGCTCGCGGTGAGCGTCTCGACCCACGCACATCGCCTCTTGTTCGACGCGGGACCCAGGTTCGGCTCGGGCTTCGACAGCGGCGAGGATCTCGTCGTGCCGGCGCTCGCGGCCGGTTGGCCGCGCGTGCCTCGATCGGCTGATCGTGAGTCACGCCGACAACGATCATGCGGGCGGCGCGCCGGCGGTTCTCGCCGCGTACCCGCGCGCCGAGCTGCTCGAGGGCCCGGACGTCATGCTGCGCGGCCGCGTCTGCGCGCGCGGCGAGCGCTGGGAATGGGACGGCGTGCGCTTCGCGATCCTTCATCCGCCGCTTCAGTTCGCTCCACTCGGCAACGAGAGCTCGTGCGTCTTGAAGATCGACGCGCGCGCGGGGTCCGTGCTGATCAGCGGAGATATCGAAGCGCGCGGGGAGGCCGCGCTGCTCGACGCGGCCGAGCTCGCGAGCGACGTCGTCGTGGTGCCGCACCACGGCAGCAGCGACGTCCTCGTCGGCGCCGTTCGTCGCCGCGACGCGGCCGCGTTACGCGCTCGTGTCGGCGGGCTACGCAAACCGTTGGGGCTTTCCGAAGCCCGCGGTGCGTGCGCGCTGGGCGGAGAGCGGAGCGGCGGTTGCCGTGACGGCCGATGGCGGTGCATTGACGGTGACGCTAGACGAGCATGGCGTTGCGGTGACGGCGGAGCGCGAGCAGCATCCGCACTATTGGCAGGCGGCCGAGCCAGGGCGGAGGTAGGTCTTCGCTCGAGGTCGGCGGGCGCACGGAGCGTGGGGCAAGCCTCGAGCGCGCCCCAAACGTGCGCTAGCTCTCGTTTTGGTCGCGAATAGCCCTTTGGAAACAAACGTCAGCGCGCTATAGTTCCGCGCAGCCTCAGGAGAGCCCACGAAATCCGATGCTTGAAATCGTCAAAGCCGGCGGCTGGCTCATGGTGCCGATCGTCGTGTGCTCGATCGTGGCTGTCGCAATCTTCTTCGAGCGTCTCTGGACGCTGCAACGCAAGCGCGTGGTCCCGGCGAATCTCACGGCCGAGATTTGGGAGCTCGTGAGGCAAAATCAGCTCGACGCGCGGCAGGTCGCGCGCGTGGCGCAGAGCTCGGCGCTCGGTCAGGTGCTCGCGGCGGGCCTCGCGCACCGGCATGCGCCGCGCGAGGTGATAAAGGAAAGCATCGAGGACAGCGGCCGGCACGTCGTGCACGATCTCGAGCGCTATCTCGGGCCGCTCGGCACGATCGCGGCTATCTCGCCGTTGCTCGGACTGCTCGGCACCGTGTCGGGCATGATTCGCGCGTTCACCGCGATCACGGCGCAGGGCGTCGGCAACCCGACGGTCCTGGCGGGCGGCATCGCGGAGGCGCTGATTACGACGGCCGCCGGCCTCACGGTCGCGATCCCGTCGCTGATTGCCTATCGTTACTTGCGCGGCCGGGTCGAAGGCCTGGTCGTGCTGATCGAGAAAGAGGCGATAGCCTTCATCGAAGCGCTGCTGCAACACCAACGTACCGGGGTTCTTGGAGTGCCCGATGAGGCTGCAAAGCCGCTCAAGAGACGAGCCTGAGATCAATGTAATCTCGCTCGTCGACGTCCTGCTCGTGCTCGTGCTGTTCTTCATGGTGTCCACGAGCTTCATGCGCGAGAGCGAGATCAGCCTCCAGCTCCCGGAGGCGACGACGGACAGAAACATCGATGTGCCGCGCGACGCTCTCGAGATCACGGTCACGCAGAGCGGAAGCTACCTCGTCAACGGCCGCGAGCTCGTGAACAACGAGCGGCGCACGTTGCGCGCCGCGATCGAGCGGTTGGTCGGCGAAAAGCGCGACATGCCGGTGTTCATCCGCGCCGACGCCACGGCGACGCATCAAGCCGTGATCACCGCCATGGACGTGGCGGGCCAGCTCGGCTTCGTCAAGATCAACATCGCGACCGTGACGCCGCCCGCAGCTTGACTCGAGGCGAGCCGGCGGCTGCTCAAGTCGCTGCGGCCGGACGAGACGTAACCCATGCAGCTAAGCGGTCCCTCGGACGCCTGTCGCCGTGTACAAGCGGCTGTTCGCTTACATGCGCCCGCACTGGGCCATCATGGCGCTCGCGATCGTGCCGGCGTGCGGTCTACGCGATTCTGAACACCACGGTTCCGCTCGTAATGAAAGAGGTGATGGAGCGCCTCGAACATGCTGCGAAGGCGCGCCGGCCACGCGTGGGAAATTCCGGTCCTGATCGCGGTGGTGTTCCCGCTGCGCGCCGCGATGGACTTCCTCACGATCTACGGCCTCGCATGGGTCGGCCGCTCGGTGATTCGAGACTTGCGCAACGAGCTGTTCGCCCACTACTTGAGCCTGCCGACGCGCTTCTTCGACCAGGGCTCTTCGGGCGCCCTGATCTCGAAGATTACGTACAACACCGAGCAGGTCGCGGACGCGATCTCCAATGCCGTCGTGATCGTGCATCCGCGACACGCTCGCGATCGTGCTTTTGGTCGCAGTGATGCTGAGGATGAGCCCGCGGCTGACGCTGTTGGTGCTGGTAGTCGGCCCCGCGGTGCGGCTTCGTGATCGGCCGGATGAGCAAGGCCTTCCGCCGCTACAGCACGCGGATACAGACCTCGATGGGCGATGTCACGAAGGTCACGGAAGAGTCGCTGCACGGCCAGCGGATCGTGAAGGTCTTCGACGGGCAGGAGCACGAGAAGAAGCATTTCGCGGAGATCATCCAGCGCAACTTCCGCTTCAACGTGCGGCTCGTCGCGGTGCAGGCCGCTGGGCGACAATCTGACCGCCTACACGGTGGTGCTCGGCGTCTGTGCGGTGATGTACCTGTCGTTCACCGACCTGAACGCGCCGGCGTTCATCGGGTTCGTAACGGCGATGGCCATGGTGCTCACGCCGCTCAAGCGTTTGATCAACGTCAACGCGGTCGTGCAGCGCGGCGTCGCGGCGGCCGCGGGGCTGTTCGAGATCCTCGACGAGCCGGGCGAGACGGACACCGGCACGGCGACGATCGGTCGCGCGCATGGCGATGTCGAGTATCGGAACGTTGCGTTCGCATACTCGCCCGACAAGCCGCCCGCGCTGCGCGGCGTGAGCTTGAGGCTCAAGGCAGGCACGACCGTCGCGCTCGTCGGCCAATCGGGCAGCGGCAAGTCGACCATCGCGAGCCTGCTGCCACGCTTCTACGAGCCTGACAGCGGCGCGGTGCTGCTCGACGGCCGCGACATCCGCGAGTATCCGCTGCGCGATTTGCGCCGGCAGCTCTCGCTCGTGAGCCAAGACGTCGTGCTGTTCGACGACAGCATTGCGGGCAACATCGCCTACGGCGTGCTCGAGAGCTCGCCGCGTGCGGCGATCGAGGCCGCCGCCGAGGCCGCGTACGTGGCCGAGTTCGCGTCCGAGCTGCCGGAAGGTCTCGAGACGCGCGTAGGCGAGCGCGGCGTGATGCTCTCGGGCGGCCAACGTCAGCGGATTGCGATCGCGCGCGCGCTGCTGAAGGACGCGCCCGTGCTGATCCTCGACGAGGCGACGTCGGCGCTCGACACCGAATCCGAGCGCCGCGTGCAGGCCGCGCTCGCGCGACTGATGCAGGGCCGCACGACGCTCGTGATCGCGCATCGGCTATCGACTATCGAGAAGGCCGATCTGATCATCGTGATGCGCGAAGGCGCGATCGTCGAGCAGGGCACGCACGCGGAGCTCATCGCGCGCGGCGGTTACTACTCGACGCTGAACCGCATGCAATTCGCGGGGTGATCGGATGCGCAAGTCGCGGCCCGCCGTCTCGCGCGCGCTGAACGCTCTGTGGTACGGCGACAGCCCGCTGCGTTGGGCTTTGTTCCCGTTCGCCGCCGTCTACCGATCGATCGCGCAGCTGCGCCGCGCCGCTTATCGCCGCAACCTGATGAAGGTGGTCGAGCTGCCGGTGCCGGTCATCGTCGTCGGCAACGTGAGCGTCGGCGGCACGGGCAAGACACCGTTCGTGATCTGGCTCGCGGCGCAGCTCCAGCAACGCAATCTGCGCGTCGGCATCGTGACGCGCGGTTACCGCGGCAGTGCGCGCGATTGGCCGCGCGTCGTCGACGCGAAGAGCGATCCCGCACGAAGTCGGCGACGAGCCGGTGTTGCTCGCGCGCCGCACCGGCTGCCCCGTGGTCGCGGGGCCCGACCGCGTCGCCGCCGCGCAGCGTCTTCTCGCCGAGCACCGTTTGGACGCCGTGATCTCCGACGACGGGTTGCAGCATTACCGGCTCGGGCGGCGCTTCGAGATCGCGGTGGTCGACGGCGTGCGCGGCATGGGCAACGGCCTCTGCCTGCCCGCAGGACCGTTGCGCGAGCCGGCCGCACGCATCAACGAGGTCGACGCGATCGTGGTGAACGGCGGCGATTGGGGCCACGCAGGCGTCTTTCGCGCGAAGGCGGTCGTGACCAGCGTCTACCGCGTATCGAATCGCGAGCCGCGCACGCTCGAGTCGTTCAAGGCCGCGTCCGTGCACGCGGTGGCCGGTATCGGTAACCCGCAACGCTTCTTCGACCTGCTCGACGAGGCGGGGCTGGACGTGATGCCGCATCCGCTCGAAGATCATGCGGAGATCGGTCCCGACCAGCTCACGTTCGACGAGCCGGGCGCCGTGCTGATCACGGAGAAGGATGCCGTGAAATGTGAATCGATCGCCCACGCGAACGTCTGGTGTGTCGTCGTCGATCTCTCCTTCGACGCGGACAAGACCGCGCGCCTGATGCGCCTCGTGCTGCGCGACCTCGAGGGCCGTGCCCCGTGAGCCCGACGGGGTTCATCGCAGTGATCCCGGCTCGTTACGGCTCGTCGCGCTTGCCGGGCAAGCCGCTCAAGGACATCGCGGGCAAGCCGATGATCGAATGGGTCTATCGGCAGACGCTCGGCAGCGGCGCGAGCGAGGTCATCGTCGCGACCGACGACGAGCGCATCGCCGCGGCGTGCCGCGCGTTCGGCGCTCCGGTGGAGCTCACCTCGGCCGAGCACCCGAGCGGCACCGACCGGATCGCGGAGCTCGCGCGGCGCTTCCAGTGGGACGACGAGCAGATCGTCGTGAACGTGCAGGGCGACGAGCCGCTGATCTCGCCGATCTCGATCGCGCAGACCGCACGGCTGCTCGCGTGGCATCCCGATGCAACGATCGCGACGCTCGCAGCGCCGCTCGACCGCGACGCCGAGTTCGAAGACCCGAACTTCGCCAAGGTCGTCACCGACCGCGCTGGCTGGGCGCTGTACTTCAGCCGCGCGCCGATCCCGTGGCCGCGCGACGGCGGCGTGCCCGAGGCCCGGCGTCACATCGGTCTTTATGCGTACCGCGCCGGCGGCTTGAAGGCGATCAGCGCGGCGCCGCCGTGCGCGCTCGAGGAGATCGAGAAGCTCGAGCAGTTGCGTGCTCTCTGGCTCGGCTACCGAATCATCGTCGCGGACGCGGCCGAGCCGCCGTCGCCGCACGTCGATACCGAGGAAGACCTCGCGCGATATCAGGCGTATGCTCGAAGCGTCGTCGCCGAGCGACGCACGATGAGGAACATGCTCGCCAAGATGCGCAAGGCTGCGGCACGTGCGTTCGGCAAAGCCGAGCCCGAGCCGCTCGCGGCGCGCCGAGTGCTGTTCGTCTGCATGGGCAACATCTGCCGCTCGCCGACCGCGGAGGGCGTCTTTCGGAAGTTTCTCGCCGAGCGCGCGCCCGAGCTCGACGTGCAGGTCGACTCCGCCGGCACGCACGCGTATCACATCGGCCAGCCGCCCGACGTACGAGCGCAGCGCGCGGCCGCGCGACGCGGAGTCGACTTGAGCGCTCAGCGCGCGCGCCGCGTCACCGAGCGAGACTTCGAGCACTTCGAGCTCTTGCTCGCGATGGACGAGCTGAACCGCGCGGCGCTGCTCGAGATCTGTCCGGCCGAGTATCGCGGCCGAGTGCGGCTGCTGCTCGAGTTCGCGCCGCAGGCGGGACGCATCGACGTGCCCGACCCGTATTACGGCGCGAGCAACGGTTTCGAGCAGGTGCTCGATCTCGTCGAGGCCGCCGCCGCGGGCGTGCTCGCGCATCTGCGCAGCACCCCGCCGCCCCCGCCGCCCGCGTCGTCGAACCCGTCGGCGTGAAGCCCAAGGCCGCGAGGCGGCGCTACGGCCGCGACGCGGCAAGGGCGTTCTCCGGCTAGTTCACCGTCTCGGGTGGCGGGCGCGGCTCATCCTGCGGCGCGGAGCTACGCTCCGGGCGTGGCGGATCCGGCTTTCGCTCCGGCTGCGGCTCCGGCTCCGGGCGATAGCTAGGTTCGTCGGCTGCGTGCGGCGTTTCAGCGCGCGCGTAGTCCGGCCGTTCGGCCGGCTCGGGGTTGTAGCTCGGCTCCGGTGCCCGCTCGCGAACCTCGCGAACCTCGCGCGGCTCCGCAGCCTCGCGCGGCTCGATCCAGTGCGCCTGCCAGTCGGTCGACTGCTCGGCCGCCTGATTGATCGGCGCGGCGTCGGTTCTCACGTCGGCCGCTACCTCGTGCGCGCGCTCGGCGACGGCGTCGTGCGGGCGCACGGAGTCGTTGCCGCCGAACGCGGTGTCGCCTTGAGCGGCTTGCGGCGGTTGGCCGCCGTTCGTGCCGTCCGCGCGACGCTCGCGGCTGGTCGCCGCGTGGTCGATCGTCGCCGCGGCCGCCACGTCGGCGTCCGCGCCGGCCCCTGCCGCCACCTTGCGCCTGCTGGCCGTGCTGCTGCTGATCTCCTCGCGGGTCGCCGCCTTGGCCGTGCGCCTGCGGCGGGTTGCCTTGCCCCTGCCGCTCCGGTCGCCTCCGTCGCTCTGTCGCTGTGAATGTTGGCCGTGATCGCGTCGGCCCTCGTGCGACGGGCGATTGCCGCCCTCACCAGGCTCGCGCATGGGTCGCTGGCCGCCGCCGTCACCAGCCTCGCGCATCGGCCGCTGGCCGCCGCCGTCACCGTGGGCGCGCTGGCCTCGATTGCGCCCGCGTCCGCCACGCTCGCGGCGATGCTCGCTATGCGGACGCGGATCGCGCTCGCGCTCGCGCTCGCGCCCGCGCGAAGGGTCGCGGTGCGTGCTGCGGCGGGCGCCCTGGTCGTTGTTGCGAGGAACCGGGGCCGGCTCCTCGGCTGCCGGCGGTGGCGCCGAGAGCCAACCGAACAGGCGGCTAAACAGCGACGGGCGCGCCGGTGTCGCGGCGCGCGGCGCCTCGGGCGGGCGTGCGGGCGGCTCGGGAGCCGGCGGCGGCGTCGGCGCAGGAGTGCTGGGCAGCAAGTTCGAGATCGCGGCCTCCTCGGCCTTCTGTTGCTTGCGGACTTCCTCGAACGGGAGGCTCGGGTCGGGCTTCGGCGTGCAGGAGCTTGTAGCTCGTGCCCGCGTTCTCGGGCAGCGTCGTCTCGTCGTCGCGTACTCGGCGCAACGAGTAGTTCGGCGTCTCGAGGTCGGGATTGCCGATCAGCACGATCTGGACGCCGTTCGCCTCTTGCACGGACTGCACCCAGTCGCGCTTCTCGTTGAGCACGTAGTTGGCGACGTCGAGCGGTACCTGGACGATGACCTTCGCCGTGCGCTCCTTACGGGCTTCCTCGCCCACGAGGCGCAGCACCGCGAGCGCGAGCGACTCGACGCTGCGGATATTCCCGGCGCCGCTGCAGCGCGGGCAGACCGATTGCGTCGACTCGTCGAGCGACGGTCGCAGCCGCTGGCGCGAAAGCTCGAGCAGGCCGAAGCGCGAGATCCGGCCGATCTGGATCCTGGCGCGATCGTGCTTGACCGCGTCGCGAAGCCGATTCTCGACCTCGCGCTGGTTGCGCTGCGGGCCCATGTCGATGAAGTCGACGACGACGAGGCCGCCCAAGTCGCGGATTCGCAGCTGACGGCCGATCTCGTCCGCGGCCTCGAGGTTCGTATTGAGCGCCGTCTCCTCGATGTCGCCGCCCTTCGTCGAGCGGGCGGAGTTGATGTCGATCGTGGTCAGCGCCTCGGTGCGGTCGATTACGATGCTGCCGCCCGAGGGCAGCGACACCTTGTGGTTGAACGCGGACTCGATCTGGCTTTCGATCTGATAACGCGTGAACAGCGGGACGGTTGGGTCGTCGTAGAGCTTGAGCTTGCGCAGGTTGTGGGGCAGCACACGCTCCATGAACTCGAGCGCGTCCTGGTGCACGGCCGGGTCGTCGATCAAGACCTCGCCGATCTCGTCGTTGAAGTGGTCGCGCAGCGCGCGGACGATCGCATTGCCTTCCTGATAGATCAGGAACGGCGCGGGACGCGTGACGACGACCTGCTTGATCGCTTCCCAGACGCGCAGCAAGTAGTCCATGTCCCAGCGCAGCTCTTCGGCGCTGCGGCCGACGCCCGCGGTGCGCACGATGCAGCCCATGCCATCGGGCGGTGCGAGATCCTCGAGCGACTGGCGCACGATGTCGCGCTCCTCGCCCTGGATTCGTCGCGAGACGCCGCCGGCGCCGGCGTTGTTCGGCATCAGCACGATGAACCGGCCGGCGAGGCTGATATAGGTGGTGAGCGCCGCACCCTTCGTGCCGCGTTCCTCCTTGTCTACCTGGACGACGATCTCCTGGCCTTCGCGCAGAACGTCGCGGATCTGGACGCGGTCGCCCTGTTCGGGCTGGCGAACGAAGTATTCGTTGGAGATCTCTTTGAGCGGCAGGAAACCGTGTCGCGGGACGCCGTAGTCGACGAAGCACGCCTCGAGACTCGGTTCGATCCGAGTGATGCGGCCCTTGTAGATGTTGGACTTACGTTGCTCTCTTGAAGGGACCTCGATGTCTAGGTCATAGAGCTTCTGGCCATCGACCATGGCCAAACGCAACTCTTCCTTCTGAGTTGCGTTCACTAACATTCGCTTCATAAAACTTGAATCCCCTAGGGACGTGCTCGGAGCCAGGGATGAAGCCCGAGGTCTGCGCGTTTGTTTTTCGTCGAGCGCGTGAGCCGCCTATAGGCGGCAGCGTTCTTGAAGGCGGCGATGCTCGATCCGTCGACAGATGATTGTGGGTATCTTCGCTACGGAGAGCCATCGCTTTTCGCAGATCGCGGGGAACCAGAGATCCGGTCCCACCATATGTGATGTTTCGAACCTAGCAGCTCGTCGGTCGAGCTGACGCCGGAATTCGGCTTCGGAAGCGGACCCTCTATTAAGCTCGGGCCGGTTCCGCGGCCGGTACTATAACATAGACAACTCGGTCCTCAATTCGTACGCCATTGAATCCAACGCAAAAAACCTCGAAGGCCGCCGCTCGGCAGGAACAGGTGGGCGAAGCGGCCGCCGGTCAACGGCTCGACAACTACCTGCTCGGCGCGCTGAAGGGCGTGCCCCGGAGTCATATCTACAGGCTGATCCGCTCGGGTCAGGTGCGCGTGAACTCGGGGCGCGTGAACCCGAAGCACCGCTTGAAGGCGGGCGATCGCGTCCGCGTGCCGCCCGGTCGCGACGCGAGCGCCGGCGCCCGGCGTCCGCGAGCGGCGGCTCGCTCGACTGGCTCGCCGAGCGGATCGTGTTCGAGGACTCAGCGCCTGCTCGTGCTCGACAAGCCGGCTGGGCTCGCGGTCCACGGCGGCACGGGCGTCGCGCTCGGCTGCATCGAAGCGCTGCGCGCGCTTCGGCCCGAGCTGCCGGAGCTCGAGCTCGTGCACCGGCTCGACCGCGCGACCTCGGGCTGCCTGCTGGTCGCGAAGCGCCGCAGCGCGCTCCGGACGCTGCACGCGCTGCTCCGTGAGGGCCGGGTCGACAAGCGCTACCTCACGCTCGTGCAGGGGCGCTGGTCCGAGCCGACCGCCGAGATCTCGGCGCCGCTCGTCACGAAGCGGGGCGCGGGCGAGTCCCGGGTCCGGGTCGCGACCGGCGGCAAGGCCGCGAGGAGCGAGTTTCGGCTGATCGACACGCTCGGCCGGACCGCCTCGCTGCTCGAGGTCGCGATCGCGACGGGCAGGACGCATCAGATCCGCGTGCACGCGGCTCACGCGGGGCACCCCGTCGCAGGCGACGACCGATACGGCGACCCCGAGTTCAACGACGCGATGCGCCGGTTCGGGTTGCGCCGGATGTTTCTCCATTCGCGCTCGATCGCGTTCGTCTGGCCCGAGAGCGGCGAGGAGTTCTCGGTCGACGTGCCGCTGCCGCAGGAGCTGTCGGCGGTGCTTACGGCGCTGGCCGAAGGGAAGCGGGGGCCAGCGGATCGAGCCCGGCGCGCTTGAGCGCCGCGGCGAGCCAGATCAACGGCAGCCCGATCAACGCGGTCGGGTCGCGCGATTCGATGCTCTCGAACAGCACGACGCCGAGCCCCTCGGCCTTGAAGCTCCCGACACAATCGTAGGGTTGCTCGATCTCGAGGTAGCGAGCGAGCTCGTCGCGCTCGCGGCTGCGCGAAGCGGACCTCGGTCCGGTCGACGTGGGACCAGGAGCGTCCCGAGGCCGTGTCGAGCACGTGCACGCCGGTGTGAAACACGACCGTCTTGCCCTGAGCCGCCTCGAGCTGCGCGAGCGCGATCTCGTGGCGACCGGGCTTGCGGAGCAGCCGCCCGTCGAGCGAAGCGGTTTGGTCGGAGCCGATCACGACCGAGTCGCTCGCCGCGACGCTCGCCGCCTTCGCGGCCGAGAGGCGCTCGGCCATGCGTTCGGGCGGCTCACCCGCGAGTGCGCTCTCGTCGGTCGTCGGCGCACGAACCTCGAAAGGCAGCCCGAGCCGGCCGAGCAGCTCGCGCCGATATCGCGACGTCGATGCGAGAAGCAGAGGCGGGCGGCGAGAGGGTTCTTGCGTAACTCACGGTTTTGACAGTAGAAACTCAGTCACATATGATGCGCGCCCTATGTCCGGCTCGCTGCGTGCCTGGTACAGTCTGCGCGATCTCACGGCGCTCGGCGGGCGGCAAGGCGAGCTTGATGGAGAGCTTGAGCTCGCGAGTCTACCGAGGCTCGCCGGGTTGCTCCATTCCACGGCCGGCAGTGTAAGAGCAAGCTTGCATTTCCGACAACGCGGAGTCGGTGCGGTCGCGGCGACGCTCGCGTTCGATACGACGGTCGAGCTGCTCTGTCAGCGCTGTCTCGAGCCGTTCGCTCAGCCGCTCGAGGAGCGTGTCGAGGTGATGCTCGTGGACGCCGGGTGCATCGAGCGCCTCGATCCCGGACGGCTACGAGCCGGTCGAGTTGGACAACGGCCGCTTGCTGCCGGCTCGACTGATCGAAGACGAGTTGATCGTGTCGATTCCGCTCGTGCCGAAGCATGCGCGGATCGAGGACTGTGGTAGCCTGGCCCGCAATTTGGCGAATGGATGATTTCCCGTCGGCGCCCCGTCAGCCGCCGACCTGGATTGGTTTCTAGGAGAACGCAATGGCAGTTCAGAAGAGCCGAAAGACGCCTTCCCGCCGCGGAATGCGTCGCGCCCACGACAGGCTGACCGCGCCGACGTTGTCGGTGGACGCCGGCACGGGCGAGACGCACCGCCGCCACCACGTAACGGCGGACGGGTACTATCGCGGCCGCAAAGTCTTCGACGTCCCGCAAGAGACCGAGCAAGAGTAAGTTTCGACTCGCCACGAGCTGTCGAGCTTCGATCCGCCCTTCAAGCGAGCCCCGATGAGTCGCAAGGTCACGATTGCCTTGGACGCGATGGGTGGCGACCGCGGCCCGGTGGCCGTGGTTCCGGCGGCGCTTGCGGTTCTCGAGCAGGACGACTCCGCGAGCCTGACGTTGGTCGGGCTGCCCGAGGTCCTCGAGGACGCCAAGCGCGAGGCGAACGGCCGTTACGGCTCGCGGCTCGGCTTCAAGGCCGCATCCGAAGCCGTTGCGATGGACGAGTCGCCCGCAAGCGCGCTGAAGAACAAGAAGGACTCATCGCTGCGCGTCGCGCTCGAGCTCGTGAAGAGCGGCGAGGCGGACGCGTGCGTGAGCTCGGGCAACACGGGCGCGTTGATGGCGACCGCGCGATACGTGCTCAAGATGCTGCCCGGCATCGATCGGCCGGCGATCATCTCTGCGGTGCCGGGCCTCAAGGGACCGACCTATATGCTCGATCTCGGCGCGAACGTCGGCGCCACGTCGCAGCATCTGTTGCAGTTCGCGCTGATGGGCTCCGTGGTCGCGGGCGACATGCTCGAGACGGCGCGCCCGCGCGTCGGGCTACTGAACATCGGCCAGGAAGACATCAAGGGCAATGAGGTCGTGCGCGAGGCGGGCGAGCTGCTCGCTCGCAGCGGTCTCAACTACATGGGCTTCGTCGAGGGCGACGGAATATTCAACGCGGACGTCGACGTCGTCGTGAGCGACGGTTTCGTCGGCAACGTCGCGCTGAAGACCATGGAAGGCGTGGCCGGGTTGATCGTGTCGTTCCTCAAAGAGGAATTCCACAAGAACATGCTTCGCGGGCTCCAGGGCCTCGTGGCGAGCTCAGCGCTCGACGCGATCCGCGAGCGCCTCGATCCACGGCGCTACAACGGCGCGAGCCTCGTCGGCTTGAACGGAGTCGTGCTCAAGAGCCACGGCTCGGCGGACAAATTCGCGTTCGAGACCGCGGTCAAGACCGCGATCGTGGAAGCCCGCAAGGGCGTCCCAGTGCAGATCGGTAAACTCATCGAGACCCAGCCGCAAGAATGTATTCGCGCATAATCGGCACCGGAAGCTACCTGCCGGAAAAGATCCTGACGAACTTCGACCTCGAGAAGATGGTCGACACTTCCGACGAATGGATTCGTTCTCGGACGGGAATCGAGGAGCGGCACATCGCGGGCGACGACGAGGCGACCAGCGATCTCGCGTACCACGCTGCGAAGGCCGCGATCGAGAATGCCGGCCTCACGCCGGCTGACATCGACTTCGTGCTCGTTGGCACGACGACGCCGGATCTGATCTTCCCGAACGTCGCTTGCTTGCTCCAAGAGAAGCTCGGCATCCGCGGCTCGCCCGCGTTCAGTCATCGAGGCGGCGTGCTCGGGATTCCTCTACAGCTTGATCGTCGCGGACCAGTTCGTGCGCAGCGGGCAGGCGAAGCGCGCGCTCGTGATCGGCGCCGAGACGATGTCGAGAATCATCGATTGGACCGACCGCGAGACCTGCGTGCTGTTCGGCGACGGCGCAGGCGCGGTGATCCTCGAGGGCTGCCGACGAGCCCGGCATCATCTACAACACGTTCGGCGCCGACGGCCGTTATCGCGAGCTCCTGTACGCGTCGAGCGGCGTCGCGACGCGCCACCGCGAGGCAGTTCGAAGTCGCCGCGCTGCGCATGAAGGGCAACGAAGTTTTCAAGGTCGCGGTCAAGACGCTCGAGAACCTCGTCGACGACGTGATCGAGAAGAACAATCTCGAGAAGGGCCAGATCGACTGGCTGATTCCGCACCAGGCCAACATCCGGATCATCGCTGCGATGGCCAGGCGCCTGGAAATGCCGATGGAGCGCGTCGTGCTCACGGTGCGCACGCACGGCAACACGTCGGCCGCCTCGGTGCCGATGGCGCTCGATACGGCGATCCGCGACGGCCGCATCAAGCGCGGCGATCTGCTGCTGCTCGAGGCTTTCGGCGGCGGCTTTACCTGGGGCGCGAGCCTCATTCGTTACTGAATGCGGGGGACGATGCGCGAAAACGGCAACCCGTCGATTAACTCTCATTCCACTTCGCAGCTGCGACCCTATAATCCGCCGCATGCATCGCCTGGTCAGGGTCGTCTCGCTGCTATCGCTGCGGCGCAGGCAACGCGCTCGCGGCCGAGTATTCGGTGCCGCAGCACGACGAGGTGTTCGGCGCCGCCGCAAGTCATCTCGGCGCGCTACGAGGACACCTTCGTCGAGTTCGCTCAGAACGTACAACGTCGGCTACGAGGCGCTGAAGCGCGCGAACCCAGGCGTCGATCCGTGGCTGCCGGGCGAGGGCACGCGCGTCGTGATTCCGACGCAATTCGTTCTGCCGCACGCGCCGCAGCGCGGCATCGTCGTGAACGTCGCCGAGCTCAGGCTCTACTATTTCCCGGACGATCGGCCGCGGGCGCGGCCGACGCCCACGGTAACCGCCGGATCGTGACCTACCCGATCAGCATCGGCCAGCTCGATTGGTCGACGCCGCTCGGCACCACGAAGGTCACCGGCAAGGTGCTGAATCCGAGCTGGTACCCGCCGCAGTCGATTCGCGACGAGCATGCCGCGCGCGACGACACCCTGCCGCGCGTCGTTCCGCCAGGCCCCGACAATCCGCTCGGCAAGCATGCGCTGCGTCTCGGTCTGCCGAGCTATCTGATCCACGGCACGAACATGCCTTCCGGCATCGGTATGCGCGTCACGCATGGCTGCGTGCGGATGTTCCCGTGGGACATCGAGGCGCTCTACAAGGTCGTTCCGATCGGCACGCCGGTTACGATCGTGAATCAGCCGTACAAGCTCGGCTGGACCGAGCAGGGTCTTTATCTAGAGGCTCATCCGCCGCTCGCGAAAGACGCGCCGAAAGCGACGGACGAGCCGAGCCGAACCGACACGGCCGAGGCCGACGTGCCGCTCGAAGGATCGTTGACCGAGCTCACGCGCGCCTACGTCGCTGCGACTCAGACGCGCCGGGCCGACATGCGCTGGGATTTGGCCGAGACGGTGATCCAATCGGCGCGCGGATTGCCCGAGCTGATCACGACGGGCCCGCCCGCGGTCAAGGACGTCGCGGCCGCGAACCAAAGACTAGGGCGCAAAAAAAAGCCGCCGAAGCTATGTCGGCGGCTTTCGAATTCAGATGCGGCCAAGGCCGCATCCGATAATCTTAGAGTACTCTCCGCGCGTTACTTCTTCTGCTTCTGCTCGAACATGCGATCGAGTCTCTGATTCGTCGCATCGCAGCACGCTTGCGCCGCTTGCGCCGCCTGCGAGCGCCTGATTCGCGGTGCTCTGGGCGCCGGAGGCCGCTTGCTGCGCCTGGGTAGCCGTGCGTTGTGCCGCGTTCGCTGCGTTCTGCGCAGCTTCCGCTGTGGCGCGAACCTTGTCGAGATCCTCTGTCTTCGTGACGGTCGCACAGCCGGTCACGATCGCAAAGCCGCTGACGAGCAGCCGCTGCCCGCAGAGCAGCCTGGATTTTTGTGGCCATTTGATATACCCCTGGCAGTGATTGACAAACCGGTGTCATTATTTCCTAAAGCGCGCGAGTACTGCAATTTCAACTGATGTCGACGTTTAAGCGTGCACAAGTAGTCCACAAGCAGTGCGATGAGCAATTTTCAACGTCGCTGACGCGACTGCCGACGAGCTTTCGTTTCGCCTGCGAGTCGCTGCTTGACCCGCTCATGAGATCCGCTGTATATAGGACCAGCAGACTGGTCTTATATACAGGTACTCGAAAATGCGCGATCTCACCCCTCGACAGAGGCAAATTCTGATGCTAATTCAGAAGGCTATGCACGATACCGGCATGCCGCCGACGCGTGCCGAGATCGCTCGCACGCTCGAAGTTCCGATCCGCGAATGCCGCGGAAGATCATTTGCGAGCCCTCGAGAGGAAAGGTGTGCTCGAGCTTTTGCCCGGCACTTCGCGCGGCATTCGACTCAAGGATTCATTGCGCGAGCAACTCGGGTTGCCTCTGGTCGGACGCGTTGCGGCCGGTCAACCGATCTTGGCGGAAGAGCACATCGAGGCTCGCTATCAAATCGATCCCGATTTGTTCAAGAAGCCGCCGCACTTCTTGCTGCGCGTTCAGGGCATGAGCATGCGCGACGCCGGCATCTTGGACGGCGATTTGGTCGCGGTTCATCGCACGCCCGAGGTGAGGAATCGGCAGATCATCGTTGCGAGGTTGGAAAACGAAGTCACGGTCAAGCGCTATCGACAGGAGGGTCATCGGGTTTGGTTGCTGCCCGAGAATCCCGATTTCACTCCGATCCAAGTGGATCTGCGCGAGCAAGACTTGGTCGTAGAAGGCATTGTCGTCGGCGTCGTTCGAGATGCGATGAAGTGACGGTTCTCGCGGACGGCCGTCTCCCATGGGCTCGAATGATCTGCTCGACTCGGATGAGCTTCGCGGCCGCATCTGGCGCGGCACGGGCGCACGCTCTGCACGGGTCGCTTTGCCAACCGGGTTTGCCGCGCTCGACCGTTATCTTCCCGGCGGAGGTTGGCCGCTCGGTCCACTCATCGAAGTGTTCGTGGAGCGCTACGGCGTCGGTGAGCTCTCGTTGTTGATGCCCGCTCTCGCGGCGCTGACCGACGACGGAGGATCTCGGGCGTCGAGCAGAAAGTGGGTCGCATGGATCGCGCCGCCTTTCGTGCCGTATGCGCCCGCATTGCAGCAGCGAGGCGTCGCGGTCGACGCATTGTTGCTCGTGCACCCGAGCGGCAAAGAGTGTCTTGTGGACGGTCGAGCAAGTCATTCGCTCGGGCTCGACCTGCGGCGTGTTGGCTTGGCTCGCGGCCGCCGACCACGTCGCGTTGCGGCGTTTGCAATTGGCGGCAGAAGCTCAGGGTTGTTGGACGATTCTATTCAGGCCGATGGCCGCCCGTCGCGAGCGGTCCCCTGCAGCTCTGCGTCTCGGTCTCGAGCGGGAAGGCTCGGTCACTCGAGTACGAATCGACAAATGTCGCGGCGCATGGCCCGGCGTCGTCGATATCGGAACGGCCTCGGTATCGGAGCAGCTCCGAACGGAGTAGCTCCCGAACGGAGTAGTTGAATAGTGGTCATGGATCATGTCGCGGTCGTTGCCATCTCGCGATCTCGCCATTCGGGAAGCCGTCACCGTCCCGAGTTTCGATCGCGGGCCCACGCTTGCGAAGCGTCAGTCGTGGATCGCCGCGTATCTGCCGAATTTGGCGTTCGACGTATTCAGAAGCACTGCGTCGGACGAGCCTGCGGTGGTCGTCGAGCCGTTGCACGGCCAGGTCTACGTCGTCGCAACCAATCGATCCGCGCGCGGTTGCGGCATCGTGCCCGGCGTCAAGCTGAACGCGGCGTTCGCGCTCGCCGCGTCGTTGCGAGTATTCGAACGTTCGATTCGCCGCGAGCGGGCGAGCCTCGAGTCGTTGTCCGCCTGGGCGCAGACGCTCACGTCCACGGTGAGCCTTTCGCCGCCCGACGCCGTGTTGCTCGAAGTTGCGGGGAGCGTCAGGCTTTTCGGTAGCCTCGCCGCGATCAAGCACAAGCTCGGCGAAGAGCTCGCGAAGCGGCGTTGGACGCAACGGCTTTGTGCTGCGCCTACCGCGACAGCCGCTCTGTGGCTCGCGCGCGGAGCGATCGAAGACGTCGATTCGCTCGCCACATTGTCCGGAAAGCTCGGCTCGTTGCCCGTGCGAGTCACGCGCTGGCCGCTCGAGGTCCAAGCGCTGTTGCGGGATCTCGGCGTGCGCACGATCGCCGACTGCT
The DNA here is from genome assembly GCA_963841645.1 of uncultured Gammaproteobacteria bacterium. Taxonomy (GTDB): domain Bacteria; phylum Pseudomonadota; class Gammaproteobacteria; order Steroidobacterales; family Rariloculaceae; genus FEN-1219. The sequence goes on from CAWJDS010000017.1 coordinate 131,587, forward strand.
TGCGTTTGCCGCGCGACGGGTTCGCGCGTCGCGTCGGTCTCGAGTATCTGCACGATCTCGACCGAGCGTTCGCGCGGCGCTTCGATCCGCGAGAGAGCTTCGTCCCGCACGAGCGTTGGAGCACGAAGCGCGAGCTCTATCAGGAGACTTCCGACTCGGCGATTTTCATGGCGGCAGTCGAGGACATGCTCGACCGCTCTGACGTCCGAGTTGCGGCGGCGTCAAGCCGAGGTGCGTAGCGTGCGAATCGAGTTCGAGCACGTGCGCTGCGCGCCGACTTTCGAGAGCTTCGATTGGGCCGAGCCGACGCACGAGCGCGATCGCTTGCTGAGCCTGCTGCGCGACCGGCTCGAGCGCATCGTGTTGCCGGCACCGGCAATCGCGCTGCGTCTGACGACGGGCTTTCTGCTTCCGTTGCAGGCGAAAGCCGGCGATCTGTTCGACAAGGCACCGGTCGAAACTTTGTCGCACGTATTGCTCGAGCGGTTGCGCGGGCGGCTCGGCGCGGATGCGGTTCACGGGATCGTCGCAGTCGCGGAGCATCGGCCGGAATTCGCCTGGTCGAGGTCGGAGGCGCGCTCCACGGTCTCTCTGCACGACGGCGGTCTTCTGTCGCCGTGGGCGAGGCAGAGGCCTCTTTGGCTATTGCCTGTTCCACTGCCGCTCTCGTCCGCGGAAGCGCATCGCTATTACCGAGGCTCCGTTGAGCTCGACTCGTGCGCGGAGCGCATCGAAAGCGGGTGGTGGGACGGCCGAGATGCTTGCCGGGATTACTACGCCGCGCAGAGCTCGTGCGACGAGCGGCTCTGGATCTATCGCGATCGACGCAGCTTCGATTGGTATCTGCACGGTTTGTTCGGCTGACGCGGTGCCTTTCGACGACGAGCTGACGATGACTTCCCGAACGCCTCACGCCGACGTGCAGTACGCAGAGCTCCACTGCCTCAGTAATTTCTCGTTCCTGCGCGGCGCGTCCCATCCGGCCGAGCTCGTGACCACGGCGGTCGAGCTCGGTTATGCCGGGCTCGCATTGACGGACGAGTGCTCGGTCGCAGGTGTGGTTCGGGCACACGGTGCAGCGAAGAAATCCGGGCTCAAGCTCGTCGTCGGTAGCGAGATCGTGCTCGCGGACGGTCTCGAGGTCGTCGTGCTTGCGGTCGACCGGTTGTCTTACGGCGCGCTTTGCCGGCTGATCAGCCGAGCGCGGCGCGCGACGGAGAAAGGCGCGTATCTCGCAAGCCGCGAGGATCTCGCCGACTGCCTCGCGGATTCGCGCTGCGTAATTCTCTGGGTTCCGAACGAGCATCGCGTCGAGCGCGAGGCGTTGCACGCGGACGGTGGTTGGCTCGCGGAGCGCTTCGGCGGCCGCGTCTGGCTCGCGGCGGAGCTGCTGCGCGGCGGCAACGATCGGCGACTGTTCGCGGAATGGCGGGCCGCGGGCGCGCGAGCTCGGCGTGCCGTTGGTCGCCGCGGGCAACGTGCTGATGCATGCGCGCGAGCGGCGGATGCTCCAGGACACGCTGACGGCGATTCGTCTCAAGACTCCGCTCGACAAGCTCGGCTTCGCGCTTGCGCCGAACGCGGAGCGCTGCCTGCGGCCGCTCGAGGAGCTCGCGCGGCGCTATCCGCCCGAGCTCCTGCGCGAGACGCTTGCGATCCTCGAGCGCGTCGACTTCTCCTTGGACGAGCTCCGTTACGAATATCCGCACGAGCTCGTGCCCGACGGCGAGACGCCCGCGAGCCATCTCCGCAAGCTCACAGAGAGCGGCGAACGTTGGCGTTGGCCGAGCGGTGCGCCGCCCGAAGTGCGCGCCCGCATCGAGCACGAGCTCGCGCTGATCGCCGAGCTTCGCTACGAGGCCTATTTTCTCACCGTCCACGACGTGGTTCGTGAGGCGCGCAGGATGGGCATCTTGTGCCAGGGCAGGGGCTCGGCCGCGAATTCCGTCGTCTGCTTCTGCCTCGGGATCACCGAGGTGGACCCCGCGCGAATGCAGACGCTCGTCGAGCGCTTCATCTCCAAAGAGCGCAACGAGCCGCCCGACATCGACGTGGATTTCGAGCACGAGCGCCGCGAGGAGGTCATTCAATACATCTACCGCAAGTATTCGCGCGAGCGCGCGGCGCTCGCCGCGACCGTGATCAGCTATCGGCCGCGCAGCGCGATTCGCGACGTCGGCAAGGCGCTCGGATTCGAGGACGGCCGGATCGGCGCCGTCGCGCGCTCGCTGCATTGGTGGGAAGGCGGGCTGATCGAGCAAGAGCGCATCGCCGAGGCGGGCTTCGATCCTAAGAGCCCGAGAGTTCGCCTCTGGCTCGAGCTCGTCGGGACGTTGATCGGCTTCCCGCGCCATCTGTCGCAGCACGTCGGCGGATTCGTGATCGCCGAGCGCGCGATCGACGAGCTCGTGCCCGATCGAGAACGCCGCGATGCCCGAGCGCACAGTGATCCAGTGGGACAAGGACGATCTCGAGGAGCTCGGTCTGCTCAAGGTCGACGTGCTAGGCCTCGGCATGTTGACCGCGATCCGCCGCTGCTTCGGTCTGATCGAGAATTTCTCCGGCCGGCGCTACACGATCGCGACCGTCCCGGCCGAGGACAAAGGCGTTTACGACATGATTTCGCGCGCCGACACGATCGGCGTGTTCCAGATCGAGTCGCGCGCGCAAATGGCGATGTTGCCCCGGCTCAGGCCGAAGGAGTTCTACGACCTGGTGATCGAGGTCGCGATCGTTCGCCCCGGGCCGATCCAGGGCGACATGGTGCATCCGTATTTACGGCGGCGCACGAAGGAAGAACCAGTCACTTATCCGAGCGACAAAGTGCGTAAGGTGCTCGAGCGCACGCTCGGCGTGCCGATCTTTCAGGAGCAAGTGATGCAGCTTGCGATGGTCGCCGCGGGTTTCACGCCGGGTGAAGCAGATCAGTTGCGCCGCGCGATGGCTGCGTGGCGGCGAAACGGCGAGCTGGAGCGTTTCGAGCGGCGGTTGATCGACGGCATGACGGAGCGCGGCTATGACCGCGAGTTCGCCGAGCGGCTCTTCAACCAGATCAAGGGGTTCGGCGAATACGGTTTCCCCGAGTCGCATGCGGCGAGTTTCGCGCTGCTTGTCTACGTGTCAGCGTGGCTCAAGCATCACGAGCCGGCCGCGTTTTGCTGCGCGCTGTTGAACAGCCAGCCGATGGGTTTCTACGCGCCGCAGCAGCTCGTGCGCTCGGCGCGCGAGCATGGAGTCGAAGTGCGTCCAGTCGATGTGAATCGCAGCGACTACGAGTCGACACTCGAGCGCCGCGAGGACCTGAAGCCGGCACTCAGGCTCGGCCTCGACAACGTCAATGGCCTATCGACCGAGGGCGGCAAGCGCGTGGCCGAGGCGCGCGCGGCCGGAGCGTTCGTCACGGTACGCGATCTCGCCGAACGCGCGACGCTCGGCGCGAAGGATCTCGGCGCACTCGCGTCGGCGGGCGCGCTGCAAGGGATTGCAGGCCATCGACACCGCGCGCGCTGGGATGTCGCAGGGGTCGAGAGGCCCTCCGAGCTCCTGGCTTCGATGCGGTTCAACGAAGCGCTGCCGATGTTGCGGCGCCCCACGGAAAGCGAGGACATCGCGGCCGACTATCGGCATCTCGACCTCACGCTCGGCCGTCACCCGCTCGCCCTGTTGCGCGAGCGGCTCGTCGAGCACGGGATTGTCGATGCGCGCTCGGTGGCCGGGCTCGCGCCCGGGGCGCGCGTCCGCGCGGCGGGGCTCGTGATCACTCGCCAGCGGCCGTCGAGCGCGTCCGGTGTGACGTTCGTCACGCTCGAGGACGAAACCGGCTACCTGAATCTCGTGATCTGGGACAGCCTCGCGCAGAGCGAGCGGCGGATCGTACGCGCCGCCGCGCTCATGGGCGTCGTGGGCAAGGTGCAGAAGGAGGGCGACGTGCTACACGTAATCGCGGAGCGCCTGTTCGATCACAGCGAGTGGCTCGGGAGCATAGCCACGCGCTCGCGCGACTTCCAATGAGACGCGCCGAAACGATTGCTGCTTGGCTTGTTGCCGCGGAGTGACCTTTTCTCAGGCGTGCGGCGGACTAGACCTCGTAATCGTCGAAGTCTTCGAGGTCGCGCTTCGAGCGTTTCCTCTCCATCAGATCTTCGAGCCGGCGTTTCGCAGCCAGTTCCCGACCCGGAGTTGAGGCCTCGCCCTCCGCCTCGATCTCGTGAATCAATTCTTCGACGTTGATCTCGACCGATGGGTCGCCGACGTTATCCGTCTCGGGTGCGGCGGCGGTCACTTCACCGTCGTCCTCACCCTCGCTGGATTCTTCGGTTTCCGCTTTCTCGACTTCCTCGGTCTCGTCGGTCTCGTCGATTTCCTCGTCGAGATCCTCGTCTTCTTCTTCCGACTCTTTGAGCTTCATCCTCCCCTCCATGTGAGTCGGTAAATCGGCAACGACGGCCGCTTTATAAACCCGCAAACTGAATCTTGGCAATACCCCCCGAACGGACCTGTGAACGACAGCACAAACGTCGAAAACAAATGTTGCGCGTCGCGGGCCTTGCGGTTATCGCGACGAGCTGATTGATTTGAAAAATCGGTAACAAAATTGCCATGACGATCGTGAGCACCATGAGGCCCATCACGACGATCAGGAGCGGCTCGAGCACGCTCAGCATCGTCGAGAGCAAGCTGTCCATCTCGCTCTCTTGATGCGACGCCGCGCGCTCGAGCATCGCGTCGAGCTCGCCGCTCGTTTCGCCGCTCGAGATCAGATGGATGCTCATCGGCGGGAACAGCTTCGACTGCGCGAGCGAGCGCCCGATCGCGCCGCCTTCGCGAACGCGCACGGCGGCCTCTGCGACGGCTTCGCGCATCGGGATGTTCAGGATCACCGCCGCGCTGATCCTGAGCGCCTCGAGAGCCGGCACGCCGCTCGAGGTCAGGATGCTCAACGTTCGCGTGAATCGAGCCGTGTTCAGGCCGCGCGTCACGCGGCCGAAAATCGGCGCCTTGAGCAGCCACCAGTGCACCCTGCGCCGCGATGGCCTCGTTACGCAGCGCGCGCGAGGCGCCGAAGACCGCGAGCACGATCACGGCGATGATCACGAACCACCAATGCTGGATCAGCCCCGAGAACGCGATCAGGGCCCGCGTGAGAAACGGCAGCTGCTGGCCCGTGGTCTCGAATACGCCGACGACCTTCGGCACGACGTACACGAGCATCAGGGTGACTATGAAAAAAGCGATACAGGTCAAGACGATCGGATAGACCATCGCCTGGCGTGATCTTCTGCTGCAGCGCGTGCCGCGACTCCGTGAACTCCGCGAGCCGCTCTAGCACGGTGTCGAGCTGGCCGGCCTGCTCGCCGGCGGTGACAGTGGCTCGGTAGACGGCCGGGAATGCGTGCGGAAAGTCCTCGAGCCCGACGGCGAGCGAGTGTCCCTCGAGCACCTTGGCGCGCACGCCGAGGATGATGCTCTTGAGGCGGGGCTTTTCGGTGTGCTCGCTGACCGCGAGCAGCGCTTCCTCGAGCGGAAGGCCCGCCCGCACGAGCGTCGCGAGCTGGCGGGTGAGCAGCGCTAGGTCGAGGCCCGAGATGCCGCGCCGCAGCGAGAGCTGGCGGCGAGCGACTTCGCTCGCGCTGCTCGACTTCCGCGACCTCGACGGGGAGGAGCTGGCGGTCTCGCGAAGGAGCTGGCGGACATGGCGCGGCGTGTCGCCTTCGAGCACGCCCGCGATGCTCTTTGCCGCCCGGGTCGACCGCGACGTATTGATACGCACCCATCAGTCGGCCCGCGTAACTCGGACAACCTCCTCGAGCGTCGTCGTTGCCGGCGAGGATCTTTTGCATTCCGTCGTCGCGGATGCTCGGAGTCAGCGTGCGCGCGTAGCGCTCGAGATCGTGCTCGGCCGCGCCGTCGTGAATCATCGTGCGCATCGTGTTGTCGACCTGGACGAGCTCGTAGATGCCGGTGCGGCCCGCGTAGCCGTGATCGTCGGTAGGCGAGCGGTAGAGCGTCGGCGGGTTCGCCGGGTCGACGTTCAGAAGCCGGCATTCGTACTCGCTCGCGCGATACGGAACGCGCAGGGCGGGGTCGATTACCCGCACGAGGCGCTGCGCGAGCACGCCGATCAAGCTCGACGACAGCAGGAACGGCTCGACGCCCATGTCGCGCAGCCGCGTCACCGCGCCGACGGCCGTGTTCGTGTGCAGCGTCGACAGCACGAGGTGACCCGTCAAGCTAGCCTGCACGGCGATCTCCGCCGTCTCGAGGTCGCGGATCTCGCCGACCATCACGACGTCGGGATCCTGGCGCAGGATCGCGCGTAGGCCGCGCGCGAACGTCATTTCGACCTTCGTGTTGACCTGAGTCTGGCCGATGCCGTCGATGTGGTACTCGATCGGGTCCTCGACGGTCAGGATGTTGCTCGACGAGGTCGTTGATCCGCTCGAGCGCGGCGTAGAGCGTCGTCGTCTTGCCCGAGCCGGTCGGCCCCGTCACGAGCAGGATGCCGTGCGGCCGGTGAACGAGCTCGTCCATCAGCGCCTGATCTGGGTCCGACATGCCGAGATTCGACAGCGTGAGCCGCCCGGCTTGCTTGTCGAGCAAGCGGAGCACGACGCGCTCGCCGTGGCCCGACGGGATCGTCGAGACGCGCACGTCGACGGCGCGCCCCGCGATTCGCAGCGAGATGCGGCCGTCCTGCGGGAGGCGCTTCTCGGCGATGTCGAGCTTCGACATGACCTTGATGCGCGACACGACGATCGGCGCGACCGCGCGCTTCGACTGCAACACCTCGCGCAGCACGCCGTCGATCCGGAAGCGCACCGTCATCCGGTTCTCGAACGGCTCGATGTGGATGTCCGACGCGTTGTCCTTGACGGCTTGGGTCAGCAGCGCGTTGATCAGCCGGATGATCGGCGCCTCGTCGTCGCTGTCGATGAGGTCCGACGGCTCGGGCAGTTGCTGGGCGACTGCCGTCAGGTCCGTGTCGTCGTCGAGGCCTTCCACCATCGTCATCGCGGCGCCGCTCTCGTACGCGGCCTGGAGCCGCGCGTCGAACGCCTGCGGATCGACCTCGGCGAATCGGACCGGCCCGCCGGCGAACCGCCGGACCTCGGCCAGGATCAGAGGCGCGGTGCCGCTGCGGTATATCGCTTTGGGCACGCCGTCCTCGCGACTCCTGGAACAGCACGCCGTTACGTTTCGCGAATGCGAACGGCAGGTTGCGCGCGGGCTCGATCGCGACGGCGTCGAGCGGCGCGGCTTCCTCGCTAGTTGGGTTGACCGCCATTGGCCGGCTTTGGAGCGGACGTCGAGGTCGGCGGTGTCGTCGGGTTCTGCGGCGGCTCCGAGCCCGGCGCCGCGGGCTGCTGCTGCGATTCCTCGGGCCCAGGCGGCAACGGCGGCAGCAACGGCTGCTTCTCGTTCTTCAGGAGCTTGACCGGGCTCGCGGCCATCTGTCGCTGGAGCTCCTGAATGTAGCTGTACTTCTCGCCCGTCTTGAAACGCGCGTCGGCTTCGTTGTGCAGGATCGTCGGCCGAATGAAGACCATGAGGTTCGACTTGTCGTGCTCGCTCTTGCGCGCGCGGAACAGCCAGCCTAAGCCCGGGATCTTGCCGATGCCTGGGACGTGCTGCTCGTTCTGCATCATCTTGTCGTCGAGCAGGCCGCCGAGCACGAGCACGTCGCCGTCGTTCACGAACACCGAGGTCGTGATCGTGCGCGTATTGGTCACGAGGTCGACGGCGCCACTCGAGCCGCCCGCGATGCTCGAGCTCTCTTGCTCGATCGTGAGCTTCACGCCGTTGCCTTCGTTGATCTGCGGCGTGATCTTGAGTCGCGTGCCGACCTGCTGGCGCTGGATCGTCTGGAACGGATTCACCGCGCCGTTCGTCGCGCCCGTGTTCGTGAACTGACCGGTGACGAACGGCACTTCCTGGCCTACCTTGATCTCGGCTTCCTCGTTGTCGAGCGTCACGATATGCGGCGTCGAGATGATGTTCGTGTCGGCGTCGCCGGCGAGCGCGTCGACCACCGCCGCCCAGCTCAGGCCGTTCTCCGCGATCTTACCGACCGCGAGCGTGAGGCCGTCTCGGATCAGGTTCGGGGCTGGCGTGCCCGAGCCGCCGCCGGCCGCGGTGCCTAGCTGGACGATGCCGCCGGTCGTGCCGCTGAAGTTCGTCAGGCCGGCTGCCTTGCCGTTGTTGCCGACCGCCCACGTCACGCCGAGCTCGGCCGACTTCTGCTGCGTGAGCTCGACGATGATCGCGTCGACCGCGACCTGCAGCCTCGGGATGTCGATCTGCTTGATCACCGCCAACATGTCTTGGCGGATGCGCTCGGGGGCGTTGATCACGAGCGCGTTCGTGCCGGCGTCGGCCCAGATCGTGACGGGGCCCGTGGTGGCATTTTCCGCAGCCGCGCCCGCCGCCGGCGGCTTCGCCGCGCCGCTCGACCCACCGGCCGAGCCGAACTGGGACTGGAGCTTGCTCGCGAGGTCCATCGCGTCCGCGTAGTTCAGATACTGGACCAGCGTATTGCCACCCTGCGCGGACGGCGTATCGAGGTGCGCGATCAACGCGCGATACTGCAGGCGCGACGCGCTCGCGCCGCTCAGCAACACGCTGTTCGTGCGCGCGTCCGCAATCACCTGCACCGGCGGCGTGCCGCCGGCCGCCTGCGCGGCCTGGTTCAGCGCGCCGAGTGTGCGCACGACCTCGTCGGCCGACGCATTCTCGAGCGCGATGACCTCGATCTCCGCGGTGCCGGCTTTGTCCATCCTCCGGATCAGCCGCATCATTCGTTCGATGTTCTGCGGGCGGTCTGCCACGATCAGCGAGTTCGAGGCCGGGTGAGCCGCGAGATGGGCCGACTGCGGGAGCAGGGGCCTCAGGATCGGCACGAGCTGCGCAGCGCCGATGTTCTCGAGCACGATCGCTTGCGACACGTAGTCGTCGCCCTCGCCGAAACGCGCATTGGCGTCCGGCACGATCTCGATCGCGCTGCCCGAGTCGAGCGCGACGAAGCCGTGCACTTCGAGCGCCGATTGGAACAGCTTATAGAAGGCGTCGGGCGACATCGGCGCGTTCGACAGCACCGTGACCTGTGCACGCACGCGCGGATCGATGATGATCGGCCGGCCGATGACCTGCTGGACCTGGTCGGCGACGACGCGGATGTCGGCCTCGCGATAGTTCGGGGTGAGCTGCGGCCCTTGGAGCGGCGCGCGGGGCTGCGCCGAGGCGGAGCCGGCCCAGATCGCCGCGGCGAGCAGCACCACGCAGACGGGCGAATGTGAGAAATCGAGCGCTGCCACCCGGCTGCCGACGCCGCGCGAGGGCGGCGCGGTTGCGCGCGTCACTGGCGGTTCTCCTTGTCCTTGAGGCCCTGAAGCTGCGTGGTGTCGATCACGAGGGCTTGCGGAGCGCCGTCTCGAAGCACGGTCACGTTTGCCTGCGTTGCCTCGCCGAGCGCCTCGAAGGCCTGCAAGCCTTTGCTCGCGTCGTCGAGCGCGACGCCGTTGATCTGCGTGACGACGTCGCCGGGCACGAGACCGAGCGCGTCGAACGTCGGGCGATCCTTGGCCGGCTGGACGCGAAAGCCGACGGTCTTGCCCTGTTCGACTTGCGGCATGATTCGAACGATGTCGCTGAACCGCGACGCGTTCTGACTGATCACGGTGCGCAGCGAGTCGTTCGCTGCCGGTGCGGCGACCGGCGGCGCCATCACCGGGCCCCTCGCGCGTGCCGCGGGCGCGCCGAGCAGCTCCTTCGGCAGCCGCAACGTCTCAACGCGGCCGTCGCCGCGGTCGAGTAGCACTCTGTCCCAATAAACCGAATAAAGCTTGGTTCCGCTCGCGTTGTCGATCGACTGGCCGACGTGGTAGGCCTTGTCCTCGCCGCGGTTGGCCGCAATGATCGCCTGGCCGTTCGCGCCATCGCTGCCGGTCGACAAGATGCCTCTCAAGTCGAGGCTCAGCGTCGTGTCGGGGGCGTCGGTGACGTTCTCCGCGACCGGCGCGGGCGGCGCCTTGTCGGCTTCGCCGAAGAGATGCGAATGAATTAGCGCCTCGACGTCGGCCGCCTGGGTCTCGGTCGCGGTCGTGTCGACGGAGGAGGCCGAACGCAGTCGGACCGGCGGCGGGGCCCCGGGCGCGAGGACCCAGGTCAGAGAGGCGAGTTGATATGCGATCGCGAGCACCAATATCGCGGTGACTGCCGGTAGGAAGATATCGGTTCGCCGTGCGGACCCATTGCTCGGGCGATCGATCCTTCCAAGTACCGAGGTGCTTTGCAAGGTCCATACGGGTGTCCGACTCCGAGCGCGGACTAAGATCGGCTGGCCATGATAGGCCAGCAGCACATCAAGCAACAAGTGACTGAATTCACTAAAACTGTGACGCTCGATTGCGACACCCGTCACACGTTCGAGCCCCCCGAACGGGTCTTGGCGCGCGCCTTTCCATTGACAGTCGAGGGTCGATAGAATTCCCGAGAGCATGGCCAACGAGCGTTTCAAAGTCGGCGACGATCACGGTCTGGTGACCGAAGAGGCCAAGCCGCGGCTCAAGCGCCCGCCTCTCTATCGGGTCATTCTGCTGAACGACGATTACACTCCGATGGAGTTCGTTGTTCAGGTGCTAGAGAAAGTGTTTTCATTGGATCGCAACACGGCGACCCGGATCATGCTGGAGGTTCACACGAAGGGAAAAGGAGTCTGCGGCGTGTATACCTACGAGATCGCGGAGACGAAAGTCGCGCAGGTCACGGGGCTCGCTCAGCAGCACCAACATCCACTCCTTTGCACCATGGAAGAGACTTAAATGCTGTCGAACGAGCTCGAATATTGTCTGAACGATGCGTTCCAACGCGCGCGCGACGAGCGCCACGAGTTCATCACGGTCGAGCACTTGCTGCTCGCGCTGCTCGATACGCCGCCGGTCGTCGAGATTCTGAAAGCGTGCGGCGCGGACCTCGTGCGACTTCGCCGCGAGCTCAAGGAGTTCATCGACGCCTCGACTCCGCGCCTGCGCGGCGAAGAAGAAGACGAGTCGACCGACGTGCAGCCGACGCTGGGCTTTCAGCGCGTGCTGCAGCGCGCGGTGTTTCACGTACAGTCGAGCGGCCGCAAGGAAGTCACGCCGGCGAACGTGCTCGTCGCGATCTTCGGCGAGAAGCAATCACAAGCGGTGTATCTGCTCGGCTTGCAAGACGTCGGCCGGCTCGACGTGGTCAATTACGTGTCGCACGGCGTGCCGAAGATTCAAGAGGCGAAGCCCGAGAGCGACGACGGCAACGCCGAGGAGCGCGGCCGGCGAAGCGAGCCCACTCGAGCGCTTCACCACGAATCTCAACGCGCTCGCCGAGGCCGGCAAGATCGATCCGCTGATCGGGCGGCAGCTCGAGATCGAGCGCACCGTGCAGATTCTTTGCCGCCGCCGCAAGAACAACCCGCTGTTCGTCGGCGAAGCCGGCGTCGGCAAGACCGCGCTCGCGGAGGGGCTCGCGCGATTGATCGTCGAGGGCAAGGTTCCCGACGTGCTGCGCCGCTGCACGATCTACGCGCTCGACATGGGCTCGTTGATCGCCGGCACGAAGTATCGCGGCGATTTCGAGAAGCGGTTGAAGGGCGTGGTCGCAGGCCTGAAGAAGCAGCCCGGTGCGATCTTGTTCATCGACGAGATTCACACCGTGATCGGCGCGGGCGCCGCGTCGGGTGGCGTGATGGACGCGTCGAACCTGATCAAGCCCGTGCTCGCGAACGGCGAGCTGCGCTGCATCGGCTCGACTACCTATAACGAGTATCGCGGGATCTTCGAGAAGGACCACGCGCTCGCACGGCGCTTCCAGAAGATCGACGTCACCGAGCCGTCCGTCGACGAGACCGTCGAGATCTTGCGCGGCCTCAAGAGCCGCTTCGAGGAGCATCACGGTATCTCGTACTCGGACGAGGCGCTGCGCGCCGCAGTCGAGCTCTCGAGCCGGCACATCAACGACCGACACTTGCCCGACAAGGCGATCGACGTGATCGACGAGGCCGGCGCTTACTGTCGGCTCCAGCCCGAGGCGACGCGGCCGAAGGTCGTCGACGTCGAGCTGATCCAGAACATCGTCGCGAAGATCGCACGGATTCCGCCGAAGAACGTATCGGCGTCGGACCGCGACGTGCTGCGTCACCTCGAGCGCGACCTGAAGCTCGTGATATTCGGTCAGGATCGAGCGATCAACGCGCTCGGCGCGGCGATCAAGATGGCGCGCTCGGGTCTAGGCGACGAGCGCCGACCCGTCGGCTCGTTCCTGTTCTCCGGTCCGACCGGCGTCGGCAAGACCGAGGTCACGCGGCAGCTCGCGATGACCATGGGCGTCGAGCTGATCCGCTTCGACATGTCGGAGTACATGGAACGGCACACGGTCTCGCGCCTGATCGGCGCACCGCCGGGCTACGTCGGCTTCGATCAAGGCGGCTTGCTCACCGAAGCGATCGCGAAGCATCCGCACTGCGTGCTCTTGTTCGACGAGATCGAGAAGGCGCATCCCGAGGTCTTCAACCTGCTGCTGCAGGTGATGGATCACGGCACGTTGACCGATAACAACGGCCGCAAGGCCGACTTCCGCAACGTCACTATCGTGATGACGACGAACGTGGGCGCGCAGGAATCGAGCCGCGCGTCGGTCGGCTTCACGACGCAGGATCACTCGACCGACGCGATGGAAGTTCTGAAGAAGCTCTTCTCGCCCGAGTTTCGCAACCGTCTCGACGCGATCATCCAGTTCGAGCCGCTCGACGAGCTATCGGTCGCTCGCGTCGTCGACAAGCTGATCGTCGAGCTCGAGACGCAGCTCGACAAGAACGGCGTGACGATCGAGCTCGATCCGGCTGCGCGCGATTGGATCGCGAAGCGCGGCTACGACAAGAAGATGGGCGCGCGGCCGATGGCGCGCGTGATCCAGGAGCACATCAAGCGCCCGCTCGCCGAAGAGCTCTTGTTCGGCAAGCTCGCCGGCGGCGGCCACGTGCGCGTCGAGGTCGCGGCGGATGGGGAAGGTCTCGTGCTCACGAGCGAGCCCGAAGTTCGCGAGCTCGAGCACCTGCCCGAGAGCTCACAGCACTGAGTCGAAACGAGCGGCGTTCCCTCAGGCGAGCGCGCGTTCAGCGCGCGCGATAGGTGATCCGGCCTTTGGTGAGGTCGTAGGGCGTGAGCTCGACCGTCACGGCGTCGCCCTTCAGGATCCGGATGTAATGCTTGCGCATCTTTCCCGAGATGTGCGCGGTGACGATATGGCCGTTCGCGAGCTCGACGCGAAAGGTCGTGTTCGGCAGCGTCTCCACTACCGTACCTTCCATTTGTATCGCTTCTTCTTTGGCCATTCAGCGTGAGTTGCTGCCCAATTTGGGCGCGGCATTGTTGCATACCGAGCGCAATGGCGGCAAACAAGTTTCCCGTCATGAAGTTACGAGCATATCTCTGTCGCAACTTTGCGACCGGGCTACGGATTCCAGCGCTCAGGGTGGCCCGGTGGCTCGCAATATTCGTCGAGCATGGCGAGGAAGTCGGCGCGCGACACCGCCGTCGCGCCGAGGCTCGCGACATGCGCGGAAGCGACTTGACAGTCGATGAGCCCAAAATCGCGCGCCCGCAAGTGCTCCGCCAGCCGCACGAGCGCGACCTTCGACGCGTCGGTCGCGCGCGCGAACATCGACTCGCCGAAGAATACGCGGCCGATCGCGACGCCGTAGAGCCCGCCGACGAGCTCGCCGTCGCGCCAACTCTCGAACGAATGCGCCCAGCCGAGCCCGTGCAATCGCGTATAGGCCGCGGCCATCTCCTGCGTGATCCAGGTTGCGTCCGTGTAGCGGCGCGGCTCCGCGCACGCCGCGACGACTGCCCCGAACGCGTGGTCGATCTTGAGCTCGAAGCCTCCTTTATTTAAGGAGCGGCGCAGGCTGCGCGACACCTTGACGGCCTCCGGCCGCAGCACCGCGCGAGGGTCGGGGCTCCACCAGAGTATCGGCTGGCCCTCCTCGTACCACGGGAAGATGCCGCGCCGGTAAGCGGCGAGAAGCCGCTTGGGGCTGAGGTCGCCGCCGGCCGCGAGCAGCCCATTCGGCTCGGTCAGGGCCTGGCTCGCGGGCGGGAAGCGGTCCGCGGCATCGGCGCTCGACAGCCAGCGCAGCGTGGACATCGCGCTACGGTGCCGTGATCGTCGGCAGCGCGTCGTCGCGGTACGGCACGTGGTCGTCGAGCTCGTCCATGTAGGCGTCGACGTGATCGGTCTCGCGCGCGAGGAAGTCCGCAACCGCGCCGTGGAAGTCGCGGTCGCCGAGCCAGTGGCACGACCACGTCGCGCTCGGCGTGAAGCCGCGACTGATTTTGTGCTCGCCCTGCGTGCCGGGCTCGAACTTCGCGAGCCGCTCGCGGATGCAGTATTCGATGCCCTGGTAGTAGCAGGTCTCGAAGTGCAGGCTGTGGAAGTCCGCCGCGCTGCCCCAATACCGGCCGTAGAGCGTGTCGCCGCCGCGGAAGCAGATGGCGCACGCGATCGGCGTGCCGCGGAAGCGCGCGAGGATGATCACGAGGTTCTCGGGCATCGTGCGCGCGATCTCCGCGAAGAACGCACGGTTCAAATACGGCGGCCGGCCGCGACGCTCGAACGTGCGCGAGTAGAACTCGAAGATCGCGTCCCACTCGGCGTCGCTCGGCTCGTCGCCGCGCAGATGCTCGAACGCGATCTCGGCTTCGGCGACGCGCCGGCGCTCGCGCTTCGCCTTCTTGCGCTTGGCGGAGCTGAAGCGGGCGAGGAAGTCGTCGAAGTCGGTGTAGCCGTCGTTGTGCCAGTGGAACTGGCACGCTCTTGCGGCTCAACAGGCCGGCGGCGGCGAGGCGCTCGCGCTCCGCCTCGATCGGGAACAGCACGTGCAACGACGAGACGCGGAGCTCGGTCGCCACCTCGAGCGCGCCGGCGATCAACTGCTCGCGCACGCGCGGCACGTCGGCACCGGGCCGGACCAGCAGCCGCGTGCCCGGTCGCCGGCGTGAACGGGACCGCCGCGACGAGCTTCGGGTAATAGCGCCGCCCGCTGCGCTCGTAGGCGTCCGCCCAGCCCCAGTCGAACACGAACTCGCCGCGCGAGTCGTACTTCATATATAGAGGAATGGCGCCGACGAGCTCGGCGCCGTCCTGGGCGAGCAAATACGCCGGTTGCCAGGCCGTGCGCCGGCCGACGCAGCCGCTGCGCTCGAGCGCGGTCAGGAATTCGTGGCGCAGGAACGGGCTGTCGCCGGCGAGCGCGTTCCAGGCGCCCGGCGCGACGGGCTGGAGGCTCGCAACACGCTCGAGTCGGAGTGACATGTCTCGCTTCGGCGAGTCGTAGAATGAAGTCGAACCGATGTTAGAGGTAAGTGGGACCCCTGGCGAGCGACCGCGCGTCTCGACGCGCTATGCGCGCCCTTGGTTATCAGTATAATCAGGCGCCTAAGAAAGCTTACTGACGGATAGCTTGAACAAAGCCGAAGGACACGGCCGCTCGCCGACGGATTCTTCGTTCCCCGGATTCGCGGGCTGCGCGAGTCCGCGTTCTGGATCCTCGCGGGCTTGAGCGTGATCCTGCTGCTCGCGCTCCTGAGCTACAACCCGATCGATCCCGCGTTCAGCGTCGCGGGCGGCGACGGCAGCGTCGCGAATCGGATGGGGCCCGCCGGGGCCTGGTTCGCGGACGTCGCGTTTCTCCTTGTCGGCGAGACGGCGTACCTGTTCCCCGTGCTCGTGCTGATCGCAGGCGTGTTCCTGTTTCGCAATCAGGAGCTGCCCGAGCGCGGGCCGATGCTCTGGCGCGGTGCGGGCTTCCTGCTCACGATCGCGACGAGCTCCGGACTCGCGACGCTGCATTTCGACCCTCGCGACATGCGCGAGACCGCGGGCGGCATCCTGGGTCAGCTGGTCGGCCGCGGGCTCGAGCACGGGCTCGGCATGCTCGGCGCAACCGTGCTGCTGCTCGTGCTTTGGCTCGCCGCGGTATCGCTCGCGACCGGCGTGTCGTGGGTCGCGGTCATGGACCGCGTCGGCCGCGCCGTCTACGCCGGCGTGGTCGAGCTCAACATCCGCGTGAATCAATTCCGGATCTGGCTCGAAGGCCGGCGCGCGAAGCAGCAGCGCGAAGAGGTCGTGGCCAAGGTGCGCGCTAAACCGAAGGCCGCGGCGCCGCGGATCGAGCCGACGATCGAGAAGGTCGAAGTCAGCGCGCGCGCCGAGCGCGAACGCGAGCGCGAGCGCCAAGTGCCGTTGTTCGAGCCGCCCGCGTCGACCGAGTTGCCGGCCCTGTCGCTGCTCGACGACCCGCCGCCGAAGATCGGTGGTTACTCGCGCCGAGGCGCTCGAGGCGATGTCGCGGCTCGTCGAGATCAAGCTCAACGACTTCGGCGTCGAGGCGGAAGTGGTCGCGGTGCACCCGGGACCGGTCGTCACGCGGTTCGAGCTCAAGCCGGCGCCGGGCGTGAAGAGCAGCCAGATCAGCAATCTCGCGAAGGATCTCGCGCGCTCGCTTGCGACCGTGAGCGTGCGCGTCGTCGAAATCATTCCGGGCAAGCCGTACGTCGGTCTCGAGATCCCGAACGAGGTCCGCGAGCTCGTCGCGCTCGGCGAGATCGTGAAGTCGCAGGCCTACGACGAGCTGAAGTCGCCGCTCACGCTCGCGCTCGGCAAGGACATCGGCGGTCAGCCGGTCTGCGCCGATCTCGCGCGCATGCCGCACCTGCTGATCGCGGGCACGACGGGCTCGGGCAAGTCGGTCGCGCTGAACGCGATGGTCTTGAGCCTGCTGTACAAGTCCACGCCCGAGCACGTGCGGCTCATCATGATCGACCCGAAGATGCTCGAGCTCTCGGTGTACGAGGGCATCCCGCATCTGCTCGCGCCCGTAGTCGTGGACATGAAGCAGGCCGCGAACGCGCTGCGCTGGTGCGTCGCCGAGATGGAGCGCCGCTACGCGCTGATGGCGGGGCTCGGCGTCCGGCACCTGTCGAGCTACAACAAGAAGGTGCAGGACGCGATCGAGAGCGGCAAGCCGCTGCTCGATCCGACGTTCAAGCCCGAGCAGGAGGGCGACAAGGCGCCGGAGCTCGCCCCGATGCCGTTCATCGTCGTGATCATCGACGAGCTCGCCGACATGATGATGCTGGTCGGCAAGAAGGTCGAAGAGCTGATCGCTCGGCTCGCGCAGAAGGCGCGCGCGTCGGGCATCCACATGATCGTCGCGACGCAGCGTCCGTCCGTCGACGTGATCACGGGCTTGATCAAGGCGAACATCCCGTGCCGCATCGCGTTCCAGGTGTCGGCCAAGGTCGACTCGCGCACGATCCTCGATCAGATCGGCGCCGAGCATCTGCTCGGCCACGGCGACATGCTTTATATGCCGCTCGGAACGTCGACGCCGATTCGCGTTCACGGCGCGTTCGTCTCCGACAACGAGGTGCACGCCGTCGTGAAGGCGCTGCGCGCGATGGGCAGTCCGAGCTATATCGAGGATGTGCTCGACGGACCGGACACGGACGTGCCTCGGCCTCGAGTCGAGCGGCGGCGGCCTGCCGGGCGAGTTGGACGGAGAGCAAGATCCGCTCTACGATCAAGCTGTCCGCATCGTGACCGAGACGCGCAAGGCCTCCATCTCGGGCATTCAGCGGCGGCTGAAGATCGGTTACAACCGAGCGGCGCGAATGGTGGAGACCATGGAGGAGGCTGGCATCGTTGGGAGCTTGCAGACGAATGGATTCCGTGAAGTGCTGGCCCCGCCGCCTCCGGGTGTCGATTGAGCTACTCGCCGTATTCGCGCTTGCGCTCGCACGGGGTGTAGGCGCCCAGCCCGACGACAACGAACGAGCACGGTGCCGCGACGCTGCGACGCTTTCCTGAGCGGCGTTCGGAGTCTCACCGCGGATTTCAAGCAAGAGCTCTACGCGCCCGACGAGCGACTGCTCGAGACGCAGACGGGCACGCTGTCGCTTCAGCGGCCGAATCGCTTCCGCTGGAGCTACGCGAAGCCGACCGAGCTCGTCATCGTCGCCGACGGCAAGAAGCTCTGGATGTACGACGTCGACCTCGCGCAGGTCACGGTCGTCGCCGCTCGACGATACCGTCGGCTCGAGCCCCGCGATGCTGCTCTCGCGGCGATCGCGATGTGCGCGACGGGTTCGACGTCGTGGAGACGTTCATGCGGCGACGGCCTCGAGTGGGTGAAGCTCGTGCCGAAGACAGGCGCGGCCGATTTCAGCGTCCGTGACGATCGGCTTCGACGGCGCCGCGCCGCGGCGGCTCGAGCTCGTCGACGGCTTGAACCAGGTCACGCGGATCGCGCTCGCGAACGTCGTCGTCAATCCGGAGCTCGCCGACAGCGTGTTCGAGTTCACGCCGCCCGCCGGCGTCGACGTGATCGGCGGCGAAAGGCTGAGCCGTGCTGCCGCTGCGTTATCCCCAGGTCTGGCTCGCGATCGGCTGGCTGCTCGTGATCGGCGTCATCGTGGGCAGCTTGTTGCCGGGCCCGGTCATACAAAAGATCACGCCGCCTCTCAACGACAAGGTCGAGCACTTCACCGCGTATTTCGCGCTGATGGTCTGGTTTGCGGGGCTCTATCCGCGCGCGAAGCACGTGCGCGTGGCCGGCGCGCTGCTGTTGCTCGGCATTGCGCTCGACGTGCTCCAGGGCACAGCGACGAAAACACGGACGTTCGATCTCCTCGACATCGCGGCCGACGCGGTCGGCATAGCGGTGGCGCTCGCGTTGGCCTTTTGGCTGCTCGAGGGCTGGTGTCAGCGACTGGAGCGCCTCACCATACGCAGCGCCTGACCGCCCGTTAGCCGTCTAGGCCTCGATATGCTCGACATCAAGCTGCTTCGCCAAGACCTCGATGCGGTCGTCGCGAATCTCGCGCGCCGCGGTTTCAAGCTCGACCGCGACCGCTGGCTCGCGCTCGAGGCGCAGCGCAAGGAGCTTCAGGTCGAGGTCGAGGGCTTGCGCCAGACGCGCAACGAGCGCTCGAAGAACATCGGCCGCGCGAAGGCCGCGGGCGGTGACGTCGAGTCGTTGAAGCGCGAGGTCGGCGAGCTCGGCGACGCGTTGACGGCCGCCGAGGCGAAGCTCACGACGGCCGCGGCAGAGCTAGACGACTTTCTCGCGGGCTTGCCGAACATGCTGCACGAGTCCGTGCCGCCGGGCAGGGACTCGAGCGACAACGTCGAGCTGCGTCGTTGGGGCACGCCGCCGAAGTTCGGCTTCACGCCGCTCGATCACGTCGCGCTCGGTGAGAAGCTCGGTCTCATGGACTTCGACGCCGCGGCCAAGCTCTCGGGCGCGCGCTTCGTCGTGCTGCGCGGCGCGCTCGCGCGGCTACAGCGCGCGCTCACGCAGCTGATGCTCGACGTGCAGACGCACGAGCACGGTTACAGCGAGACGTACGTTCCGTATCTCGTGAACGACCGCACGCTGTTCGGCACCGGCCAGCTGCCGAAGTTCGCGGCGGATCTGTTCGCGCTCGACGTCGATCCGAAGCTGCGCCTGATCCCGACGGCCGAGGTGTCGCTCACGAACCTTGTCGCTGACAGCATCGTCGAGCCGACACGATTGCCGATGCGCCTCACCGCGCACACGCCGTGCTTCCGTTCGGAGGCGGGCTCGTACGGCCAAGACACGCGCGGCATGATCCGCCAGCATCAGTTCGAGAAGGTCGAGCTCGTGCACATCGCGGCGCCGTCGGAGTCGTACCGCGAGCTCGAGGTGCTCGTCGGCAACGCCGAGGCGATCCTGAAGCGGCTCGAGCTGCCGTATCGGGTGATCGCGCTGTGCGGCGGCGACATCGGCTTCGGCGCGGCGAAGACTTACGACCTCGAGGTTTGGTTGCCGGGGCAGGGCAAGTATCGCGAGATCTCTTCGTGCAGCAATTGCGAAGCGTTTCAGGCGCGTCGCATGCAGGCGCGCTGGCGCAATCCCGAGACGGGTAAACCCGAGCCGCTGCACACCCTGAACGGCTCGGGGCTCGCGGTCGGTCGCACGCTGATCGCGGTGCTCGAGAACAATCAGCGCGAGGACGGATCCATCGCGATTCCGACGGCGCTGCGGCCGTACATGGGCGGCACCGAGGCCATCGGCGGCTCAGCTATCCGATGAGTGAGATCGGCTCACGCGTCGGGCGCTAGAACCTCGCGTGCCGTACGAGCCCGATTCGATATACTCGAATCGCTTCTCCCGCTCCCGACTCGCCACAAAGAATGACGCTGCAAGTCGCGCTCAATCACCAGACCCGCTACCAATACGACCGTCCCATTGAAATGGGGCCGCAAGTGATCCGCTTGCGGCCGGCGCCGCATTCGCGCACGCCGGTGCCGAGCTACGCGCTGAAGGTCGAGCCGAAGGTCCACTTCCTGAATTGGCAGCAGGATCCGCACGGCAACTTCCTGGCGCGCGTCGTGTTTCCCGAGAAGGTGTCGCAATTCTTCGTCGAGGTGGATCTCGTCGCCGACATGGCGGTGCGCAATCCATTCGATTTCTTTCTCGAGCCCGAGGCCGAGACAGTATCCGTTCCAGTACGAGCCGGTCGTGCTCAAGGACCTCGAGCCGTATCTCGCGAAGATGCCGGCGCCGCCGCTGCTGAAGAAGTGGCTCCGCGATCTGCGCGGCATGACCGGTGTGCGCACGATCGATTTTCTCGTCGAGCTGAACCAGCGGCTCCAGCACGAAATCCGCTACACGATCCGGCTCGAGCCCGGCGTGCAGACGCCGGAGGAGACGCTGTCGCTGCGCTCGGGCTCGTGCCGCGACACGGGCTGGCTGCTCGTGCAGATCCTGCGCCACCTCGGCGTTGCGAGCCGCTTCGTCTCGGGCTATCTGATCCAGCTCGTCGCCGACGTGAAATCGCTCGACGGCCCGAGCGGCGCCGCGCAGGACTTCACCGATCTGCATGCATGGTGCGAGGCGTATCTGCCGGGCGCGGGCTGGATCGGTCTCGACCCGACGTCGGGTCTTCTCGCGGGCGAGGGGCACATTCCGCTTGCCTGCACGCCGCATCCCGTGAGCGCGGCGCCGATCACGGGCGCGATCGAGGAGTGCGAGTCGACGTTCGAGCATCGGATGTCGGTGCGCCGGATCGTCGAGTCGCCGCGCGTGACGAAGCCGTACAGCGACGAGCAGTGGCACGCGATCGACGAATTCGGGCACCGCATCGAGCGCCAACTCGTCGCCGACGACGTGCGTGTCACGATCGGCGGTGAGCCGACTTTCGTCGCGTGCAGAGGATCCCGACGCGCCGGAGTGGAATACGGCGGCCGTCGGTCCGACCAAGCGCGAGTTCGCAGCCGAGCTCATCGAGCGTTTGCGCGCGCGCTTCGCGCCGCAGGGGCTTCTGCACTACGGACAGGGAAAGTGGTATCCGGGCGAGCAGTTGCCGCGTTGGTCGTTCTCGTTGTTCTGGCGCCGCGACGAGACGCCCGATCTGGGCCGACGGCGCGTTGATCGCTGCCGAGCACAAGGACTATGGCGTTACGCCCGACACGGCGCGCGATTTTCTCAAAGGCATCGCGCGGCGACTCGAGGTCGACGCGGGCGCGGTCGCCGGCGCGTACGAGGACCCGTGGCACTTCATCGGTCAGGAGCGGAGGCTCCCCGAGAACCTCGATCCGGCCACGAACAAGCTCGACGACCCGATGGCGCGTGCGCGGCTCGCGCGCGTGTTCGAGCGCGGCTTGGGCAAACCGACCGGCTATGTTCTGCCCGTGCAGCCCTGGAACGCGAAGGCGGCGGCCGACCCGCGCCGCTGGGTCAGCGCGCCGTGGACGACACGCGCGGGCAAGCTCTTCCTCATGCCCGGAGACTCGCCGCTCGGTTTCCGCCTGCCGCTGCCGTCGCTCGCCGTACATCGCGCCGGTTAGCTATCCGCATGTCATACAGGCGGACCCGTTCGCCGAGCGCGGTGAGCTGCCGGATCCGCATCCGAGCCGCCAGCCGTTCCGGCGCGGCGAGCCGGTCGCGCAGCGCCCGCGCGCGGAGCGCGTCGCGTCGCAAGTCGCGGCCGGCGCCGATCGTGCGAACCGCGATCGCCGTGGAGCCGCGGCACGGACGGCTCTGCGTGTTCCTGCCGCCGGTCGCCGAGCTCGAGGACTATCTCGATCTCATCGCCGCGGTCGAGGATACGAGCGCCGAGCTTGGCGTGCCCGTGCACGTCGAAGGTTACGAGCCGCCGCGCGACCCACGGCTCAACGTGATCAAGGTGACGCCGGATCCCGGCGTGATCGAGGTGAACGTCCAGCCCGCGGGCGGCTGGGACGAGATGCGCGCGATCACGGAGGGCCTCTACGACGACGCGCATCACACGCGGCTCGGTGACCGAGAAGTTCATGCTCGACGGCCGGCACACCGGCACCGGCGGCGGCAACCACGTCGTGCTCGGCGGCGCGCGCGCGGCCGACAGCCCGTTCCTGCGCCGGCCCGACCTGCTCCGGAGCCTGATCACGTTTTGGCAGCATCATCCGTCGCTGTCGTATCTCTTCTCGGGCATGTTCATCGGGCCGACGAGCCAGGCGCCGCGCATCGACGAGGCGCGGCACGACTCGCTCTACGAGCTCGAGCTCGCGTTCGCGCAGGTCGCAGAAGGCGTCGCAGCCGCCGCCGTGGCTCGTCGATCGGCTGTTCCGCAATCTGCTTGATCGACGTGACCGGCAACACGCATCGCGCCGAGATCTGCATCGACAAGCTCTACTCGCCCGACGGGCCGACAGGGCGGCTCGGGCTCGTCGAGTTCCGCGCGTTCGAGATGCCGCCGCATCCGCAGATGAGCCTCGTGCAGCAGCTGTTGCTGCTGTCGCTCGTCGCGCGCTTCTGGCGCGTGCCGTACCGCGGCGATCTCGTCCGCTGGGGCACGCAGCTGCACGACAAGTTCATGCTGCCGCATTTCACGTCTGGCACGATTTCTCCGACGTGATCGACGACATGAACCGCGCGGGCTACGGCTCGATGCCGCGTGGTTCGCGCCGCACTTCGAGTTTCGCTTCCCGCGCTACGG
Organism: uncultured Gammaproteobacteria bacterium; assembly: GCA_963841645.1. Taxonomy (GTDB): domain Bacteria; phylum Pseudomonadota; class Gammaproteobacteria; order Steroidobacterales; family Rariloculaceae; genus FEN-1219. The sequence continues at coordinate 154,623 of CAWJDS010000017.1, forward strand.
CAGCGTGAGCTACGGCGGCGTCGAGATCGAGATTGCGCCAGGCGCTCGAGCCGTGGCACGTGCTCGGCGAGGAAGGCGCGGTCGGCGGCACGGTGCGCTACGTCGATTCGTCGGTCGAGCGGCTGCAGGTGCAGAGTGCAGCGGCATGAGCTCGAGCCGCTATCTGCATCGCGTGCAACGGCCGGCGCGTGCCGCTCGTGTCGACCGGGCGCGCGCGGGAATACGTCGGCGGCGTGCGCTTCCGCGCGTGGCAACCCGCATCGAGCCTGCATCCGACGATCCCGGTCGACGCGCCGCTCGTCTTCGACCTCTACGACCGCTGGTCCGGGCGCGCGGTCGGCGGGCTGCACCTATCACGTCGCGCATCCCGGCGGCCGCAACTTCGAGCACTTCCCGGTGAACGCTTACGAGGCCGAGAGCCGACGCCTCGCGCGCTTCTTCCCGTTCGGCCACACGCGGGCGCAACCCAAGAGCCACAGGCACTCTCGCGCCCCGAGTTCCCGTACACGCTCGATCTGCGCTGGGCGCACTGAGGTAGACTGGCCGGCGCTGAATCTCGGCTTCGGAAAGCATGTCGGCGTTCAACACCGCAGAAAGCGAGCACGCATCGCGCGAGGCGCAGCTGCTCGAGTCCTACCAGCCCGCCGCGGGCGTTTTCGACGAATTGAGCGACGCCGGCGCCGTGCGGCCTCGTTGGCGCGACGTGCTCGACGCGTTCGCCGCAATGGGCCGCGAGGCGACGCGCTCCGCGCAGGACAAGGCGCAGCGTCTGCTGCGCGAGAACGGCGTGACGTTCGTCGCGCAGGGCGACCGCGACAGCGCGCGCCGTGGCGACTCGACCTCTTCCCGCTGCTGATGGACCCCGACGAGTGGGCCGCGATCGAGCTCGGCGTGATCCAGCGCGCGCGCGCTCCTGAACGCGCTGCTCGTGGATCTCTACGGCGAGCAACGCGTGCTGAAGGACAAGGTGTTGCCGCCGGGGCTCGTGTTCGGCAACCCGCAATTCCTGCGGCCGTGCGCGAGCATCGGCGTGCGCGACAACCTGCATTTGCACTTCGTCGCGTTCGACCTCGCGCGCTCGGCGGACGGACGCTGGTGGGTGCTCAGCGACCGCACGCAGGCGCCGTCGGGCGCGGGCTACGCGCTCGAGAATCGCGTCGTGTCGTCGCAGTCGTTGCCCGAGGTCTTCGCGGAGCGCAACGTGCGCCGGCTCGCGAGCTTCTTTCGCTCGTTCACGCAGCGATTCTTGAGCCTCGGCAACAGCGATCACGCCGGTCGCGGTGTTCCTGTCGCCGGGCCAGTCGACGCAGAACTATTTCGAGCACGCGTACCTCGCGCGCTATCTCGGCTTCAGCGTCGTCGAAGGCTCGGACCTCACGGTTCGCGACGACCGCGTGTATCTGAAGACCGTCGAAGGCTTGAAGCCGGTCGACCTCGATCATGCGCCGGATCAGCGCGGAGCTCTGCGATCCGCTGGAGCTGCGCACGGACTCGATGATCGGCGTGCCCGGGCTGCTGCAGGCCGCGCGCGCCGCAACGTCGTCGATCGGCAACGCGCTCGGCGCGGGCCTCGTCGAGAGCGACGCTTTCTTGAGCTTCCTGCCGAGCCTTGAGCCGCTACTTCTTCGACGAGGAGCTCGCGATGCCGAGCGTCGCGACCTGGTGGTGCGGCCAGCCGCGCGAGCGCGAGTACGTGCTGCGACCATCTCGACGAGCTCGTCGTTCGCCGGATCTCGTCGGCGCGTAGCCTGTTCGGCAGCGGCCAAGGCAGCCTCGTGACGCCCGAGACGACGGCCGACGAGCGCGAGCTGCTCGTTCACGCGATCGAGCGCGCGGCCACGACTTCGTCGGTCAGGAGCCCGCGGCGCTGTCGATCGCGCCGACCTGGTCCGGCGCGAGCTCGCTGCACGGCCGCGCCGATCACGCTGCGCGTCTACGTCGCGGCGACCGACAAGGGCTACGAGGTGATGCCCGGCGGGCTCACGCGGATCGCGCGACGGCTCGGATCCGCGCGCGCCGTGGCTCGAGGCCGGCGACGTGAGCAAGGACACGTGGGTGCTGTCCGATCAGCCGGTAGAGCAGTTCAGCTTGCTCGCGCAGCGTCAGGCGAGCCAGCGCCTGCACCGCGGCGGCCGCGACCTGCCGAGCCGCACGGCCGACAATCTGTTCTGGCTCGGCCGCTACACCGAGCGCGCCGAAGGCGCCGTGCGGTTGCTCCGCAGCCTCGTGATCCGGCTCGGCGGCGAGATGGGCTCGACGCGCAACCTCGTCTCGCCCGAGCGCGTCGTGTCGATGCTGATCGTGCAGAAGCACTTGTCCGCGCGCCGCGGCCGACGCGCGATGCAGGAGGGCCGCGAGGCGGTGCGAGCGCGAGCTCTGGAACGTGCTGTTCGACCCCGAAAGCCGCGACGGACTCGCGACCGTGCTCGGCAACGTGCGGCGCAACGCGGAGGCCGTGCGCGAGCGCTTGTCGTTCGACACGTTCCGGATCCTGCGCGACCTGACCGAGATCGATGCATGCGTGGGAGCTCTCGCCGGGCCACGAGACGGACGACGCGCTGCGGCTCCTGAACCGGCTGATCCAGTACCTCGCGGCGTTCAACGGCATGGTGCTGGAGAACATGACGCGCGGCTACGGCTGGCGGTTCCTCGACATGGGCCGCCGGCTCGAGCGGCTGCGCGCGATGATCCAGCTGATCCAGCAGCTCGCGGTGCGCGGCGAGCCGGCCGACGACGGCGGGCTCGAGCTGCTGCTCGAGCTCGCCGACAGCACGATGACCTACCGCGGCCGTTATCAGGCCGCGCCGCAGCTGCCGGCCGTGCTCGACCTGCTGCTCTGCGACGAGACGAATCCGCGCTCGGCCGTGTTCCAGATCCTCACGCTGAGCGATCACATGAGCGAGCCTGCCGGACCGCGGGCGACGACGGGATCATGAGCGCGCGATCGCAAGATCGTGATGCGGCTCGGCAGCGAGCTGCGGCTCGCGGATCCCGCGGAGCTCGGCTCGATGCGTGAGCCGCTTCGACGCGCGCATCGAGCTCGATCGGCTCGCGCGCCGGATCGATCGCGACGTGCACGAGCTGTCGGATCACATCGCAGAGCGGTTCTTCAGCCATTCGTCGCCGAAGCGCGATCGCCGGCGCGCGGCGCGCTGGAGTCGCCGCGATGATCTACGACATCCGCCACGACACCACGTTCACGTACGAGGACGTCGTCTCGGTGTCGCATCACGTGCTGCACCTCGCGCCGCGCCGCCATCCGCGGCAGCGAGCGCTCGAGACCGCCGATGCTGATCGATCCGTCGCCGTCCGTGGATTCGCAGGGCAAGGACTACTTCGGCAACCCGGTCCACTACCTCACGGTGCAGGAGCCGCACGAGCGGCTCGTCGTCGAGGCGCGCTCGCGGGTCGACGTGCAGCCGCTGCCGGCTCCGCTCGATCTCGGTGCGAGCGAGCCGTGGGATCGAGACGCGCGAGTGCTCGCGGCCGCCGACGACGACGCCGCTGCTCGAGGCCTACCAGTTCGCTTTCGACTCGCCGTACTCGGTCGCGAACGACGACGTTCGCGACTACGCGCTCGCAGTCGTTCGTCGCCGACCGTCCCGTGCTCGAGGCCGCGATGGATCTCACCGTCGCGGATCTATCGACGAGTTCGAGTACCGCGGCGGCGTCTCCGACGTCTCGACGCCCGTGCGCGACGTGTTCGCGATGCGCAAGGGCGTGTGCCAGGACTTCGCGCACCTCGAGATCGCGTGCTTGCGCAGCCTCGGGCTCGCGGCGCGCTACGTGAGCGGCTATCTGCTCACGCATCCGCCCGAGGGCAAGGAGAAGCTCGTCGGCGCCGACGCGTCGCACGCGTGGCTCTCGGTCTGGTGCCGGAGCAACGGCTGGGTCGACTTCGATCCGACCAACAACGTGATCCCGAACGTCGAGCACATCACGATCGGCTGGGGTCGCGACTACGGCGACGTGAGCCCGATCAACGGCTTCATCGTCGGCGGCGGCGCGCACCAGGTCGCCGTCGCGGTCGACGTGAATTCCGCGGCCTGACGCCTCCGAAGCCGCGGACCCACGCAACCCTCCGCGCCGTTCGAGCATCCAAGTGTGGTGAAAAGCTCCACTCCGGTAGCTGGATGCGCTAACTACTGACGCGCTCCCGCAACCGGCTGGCGTGCGTGCATTTGGTCGGAAGCTGGAAAGACTCGCGTAAACAGTCGGTTACGCGCCTGCGGTCGCGTGGCACGCTTTCTGCTTGAGGGGCTCCGTCCGTTCTCACAGCGCGGGGCCGGGGAGGTCTCTTGAGCGACAAGTCCGAGCTACTCGAGCAACTGCGTATCGAGCGTCCTGCCACGGAGGAAGAACGCGGCGTGAGCTGGGTCGTCTGGACGATCGCGATCGTGGTCGCGGTCTTCGCGGCGGGCACCGTCGCGTGGTACGCGCTCCCGCGCGCGACGCCGATCAGCGTCGCGACCGCCGAGCCAGCGCCGGCCGACGTGGCCGTCGGGCCGAGCACAATCCTCGACGCGTCGGGCTATGTCGTCGCGCGCCGGCAGGCGACGGTGTCGGCGAAGATCACCGGCAAGGTCGTGCAGGTCGTCGATCGAGGAAGGTCAGCGCGTCGAGCGCGGCGCAGATCATCGCGCGGCTCGACGACACGAACGCGCGCGCGGCCGTCGCAGCAAGCGCGCGCGCAACGCGCGCAAGCCGAGGCGAATCTCGTCGCGGCGCGCGTCGCGTTCGAGAACGCGAAGCCGACGTTCCAGCGCAACGAGCTGCAATTCACGCGCAAAGCGGTGATCAGCGCGCAGACGCTTCGATACGGCGAAGGCGAGCTACGACGCCGCGCGCACCGGGCTCGACGTCGCGGCGCGCGTGGTCGAGGTCGCCGACGCCGGCGTCGCCGTCGCCGAGCGGAATCTCGACGACACCGTGGTGCGCGCGCCGTTCGCGGGCATCGTGACCGTCAAGGCCGCGCAGGAAGGCGAGATGGTGTCGCCGATCTCCGCGGGCGGCGGCTTCACGCGCACGGGCATCGGCACGATCGTCGACATGGACTCGCTCGAAGTCGAGGTCGACGTGAGCGAGAACTTCATCAATCGCGTGCACGCGGGTCAGCCGCGCGACCGCGAAGCTGAACGCGTATCCGGACTGGAGCATCCCGGCGCACGTGATCGCGATCATTCCGACCGCCGACCGCGCGAAGGCCACCGTCAAGGTGCGCGTCGGCTTCGAACGCGCGACGATCCGCGGATCCTGCCCGAGATGGGCGTGCGCGTGGCGTTCCTCGACGACGAATCGGCGTCGGCGCCGCTGCAGACGAGCACCGGTTCGCGCGCGCTCGTCGTGCCCGCGGCGGCCGTGCAGGCGCAACGGCGACATCGGCGTGGTCTTCGTCGTCCCGACGGCACCGTCGAGAAGCGCAGCGTGCGCCTCGGCGACGCGCACGCGGCGGGCCAGATCGTGTTCTCCGGGCTCAACTCCGGCACGCGGCTCGCGGTCGGCGACCTGTGCGCAGCTCGCCGACGGCGCGAAGGTTCGAATCGCGAATTGAGGCGCCCGGCCAGCGCGGGCGAACGAAGGAGTAGTCATGACTGCGCTGGTTTCGATCAGGAACGTGGTGAAGGGTTACGTGCGCGGCAAGCAGCGCGTCGAGGTGCTGCACGGACTCAACCTCGACGTGGAGGCGGGCGAGTTCCTCGCGCTGATGGGCCCGTCCGGCTCCGGCAAGACCACGCTGCTGAACCTGATCGGCGGTCTCGACCGGCCCGACCGCGGCGAGATCACGGTCGGCGGACGAGCGCATCGACCAGCTGTCCTCGGGCCAGCTCGCGAAGTGGCGCGCGCGGCACGTCGGCTTCGTCTTCCAGTTCTACAACCTGTTGCCGGTGCTGACGGCGGAGCGCAACGTCGAAGTGCCGCTGCTGCTGACGAAGCTGTCGCAGCCGCGAGCGCAAGCGCAACGTGCAGGCGGCGCTCGAGCTCGTGGGGCTCGCGGACCGCGCGAAGCACAAGCCGACGGAGCTCTCGGGCGGTCAGCAGCAGCGCGTCGCGATCGCGCGCGCGCTCGTGGCGGACCCGACGCTGCTCGTGTGCGACGAGCCGACGGGTGACCTCGACCGCGAGACCTCGGAGTCGATCCTGGAGCTGCTCGCAGCTCCTGAACAGCGAAGCAGGGCAAGACCATCGTGATGGTCACGCACGATCCGCGCGCCGCCGATCACGCGTCGCGCCGGCTGTACGTCGACAAGGGCGTGCTCGCATCGGCGAGCTCGCTCGGAGTCGCGGCATGAAGTACTTCCCGCTGATCTGGGCCGGCCTCTGGCGCAAGCGCGGTCCGCACGATCTTGACGCTGCTGTCGATCGTCGTTGCGTTCGTGCTGTTCGGCGTGCTGCACGGCGTCACGGCCGGCGATCGACAGCCTCATCAACCGGCATGAGCGACACGCGGCTCCGGATCCAGAGCCGGTGAGCCTCGCCGAGCCGCTGCCGCTGGCGTACCTCGCGCGGATCGAGTCCGTGCCAGGCGTCGAGGGCGTCGGCTACTACACTGGTTCGGCGGCTACTACCAGGAGCCGCGCAACCAGATCAGCGTCGGCGCCGTCGACGTCGACCGGCTGCACTCGATGTTCCCGGAGCTCGAACCTCAAGGACGAGTACGTCGACCGCGATGCGCACGACGCGCAACGGCGCGCTGATCGGCCGCGACCTCGCCGGCCACGCGCGGCTGGAAGATCGGCGATCAGTTGCCGCTGCAAGTCGAGCATCTGGATGCGCAAGGACGGCGCGCCCGAGTGGGACGTTCGAGATCGTCGGCATCTACGACTTCGGCGACGGCAAGATCCCGACCAACGAGCTCTGGTTCAACTACGCGTACTTCGACGAGGCGCGCACGTTCGGCAACGGCACGGTCACGATGTATTTCGCGAAGATCAGCGAATCCCGCGAGCTCGGCAGCGATCTCCGAGGCCATCGACCAGCATGTTCGCGAACTCGACGTTCGAGACGCAGACGCAGAACGAGCGCGACTGGCTCCGCGGACGTATCGCGCAGATCGGCGACATGCAGTTCTTCGTGAACGCGATCGTCGCGCGCCGTGCTGTTCACGCTGCTGTTCCTGACCGGCAACACGATGATGCAGTCCGTGCGCGAGCGGATCCCGGAGCTCGCGGTGCTGAAGACCTACGGCTTCAGCAACGCCGCGATCATGAGCCTCGTGTTCGGCGAGGCGCTGCTGCTGTGCGTCGCGGCCGCCGGGATCGGAGTCGCGATCGCCGCGGCCCTGCTCGCCGATGATCTACCGCCAGATCGGCGCGGGCGGGATGTCTTTCCCGCTGCAGCGTCGTCGGCTCCGGGATCGCGATCGCCGCGGTCGTCGCGATCGTGAGCTCGCTGCCTCCGGCGCGGCGCGTCCAGACGCTCAACGTCGTCGACGCGCTCGCCGGCCGCTGAGTCAACGGATCGAGAACGAAGGAAGCAAGCCATGAGCGTTTTTCGGCAGATCGGCGCAGTCGTCGGGATGAACCTGCGCAGCATCCCGCGCCGGCTCGGCACGTCGTGCGTGGTCGTGATCGGCATCGCGGGCGTCGTCGGCGTCGTGATCGTCGATCTTCGGCATGAACCGGAGCCTCGGCCAGGCGCTCGTCGACTCGGGCCGGCCGAATCGGGCCGTCGTGCTGCGCAACGGCTCGGACGGCGAGGGGTCGAGCACGCTGCTCGTCGACGCGATCGCGACGATCAAGAACGCGCCCGGCGATCGCGCGCACGCCCGCAGGGCGACGCGGCCGCGTCAGGCCGAGATGATCACGACCGCGAACTTCAAGCGCAAGAAAGACGGCTCGCAAGCCGGCTTGCCGATCCGCGGCGTACGAGCCGCAGGCCTTCTTCGTGCGGCCCGAGATCAAGATCGTCGAGGGCCGAGTGTTCAAGCCTGGCCTGCGCGAGGTGATCGTCGGCCGCGGCGCGCAGAAGGAGTTCCAGAACCTCGAGATCGGCGACAAGGTTCCGCTGCGCAACAGCCAGTGGGAAGTGGTCGGCGTGTTCGAAAGCGGCGGCGACGTGAACGAGTCGCGCGTGATCGCCGACGAGTCGACGCTGTTGTCCGCGTACGGCCGCACGGCCGCGAGCAGCGTGACGGTGCTCTTGACGTCCGAGGGCGCGTTCGACGAGTTCAAGGAGGCGCTCACCACGAACCCGACGCTGTCGGTATCCGTCGAGCGCGAGAACGAGTATTACCTGCGCCAGTCGAAGAACGCGACGACGTTCTTCGGGTTCGTCGCGACGTTCGTCGGCGGCGTCATGGCGCTCGGTGCGTTGTTCGCGCGCGCTCAACACGATGTACTCGGCCGTCAGCACGCGCGCGGTCGAGATCGCGACGCTGCGCGCGATCGGCTTCGGGGCGACCGGCGTCGTGGTCTCGGTGCTCGTCGAGTCGCTCGCGCTCGCGTTGCTCGGGGCACGTGATCGGCGCAGGCGTCGCGTGGGCGCTGTTCAGCGGCAACACGATCTCGCTGGGAAACACCACGGCGTCGCTCGTGTTCCAGATGCAGGTCACGCCCGCGCTGCTCGGCGTCGGCATCGGCTGGGCCTGCGCCGTCGGCTTCATCGGCGGCCTACTGCCGGCGCTGCGCGCCGCGCGGTTGCCGGTCGCGACGGCACTGCGCGCTGTCTGATCATCCCTACGAGGAGCGCCGCTGCGAGACGGCGCGGTCTTGGGCCTGATCGGGAGATTGGCATGCGCACGGAGCCGCGAACGTTGATCGGCTTCCTCCTGATCGCCTGTGTCCCGCCCTGGATCGGTTGGTCGCTCCTTCGATTCGGCTTCCTGCCATCCGACGGCCCGTGGCAAGCGCTGTACTTGACGGGGTGGAGCGCGAGCGCCGCCGGGCTCATCGCGACCTATCTGGAAGAGGGCGGATTGGGTGTCCGGAGATTGTTGAAGGAGGCCGTGCGCGTTTCGGTGCCACTCCGCTGGTGGCTCTTCGTCCTGTTCGTTCCCATCTCGGCAAGCAGCGCCATGGCGCTTCTCTATCGTGTGTTGAGTGGCGATGTCGTCGACTTTGATCCTTCCGCTTTTCTGAAGCTCGTAGCTCCGTCGATGCTCGTCACGTTCTTTCTAGGTCCGTTCGGCGAAGAGTTCGGCTGGCGCGGATACCTACTGCCCCGACTCGTCAGGAAAATCTCCGTCGTTCCGGCCGTCCTCGTCGTAGGCGTCATCTGGGCGATTTGGCATTGGCCACTCCTCTATCAGGGCTTCGTCGCCGCTCCGGGGCGAGAGCTCGTGACGACAATCGTGGGTGTCACCTACATGAGCGTCCTGATCGGAACGGTCTATCTGCGCACCGGGAGCCTGCTTTCTGGCGATGCTCTTGCACTGGAACATCAACGGCGTGCTCGAGATCTCGGATCGAGTGTTTCCGGGCCTCCCGGACCGAGGCGATCACTTGTTGCAGTGGTGTGCGGTTGCGGCGAATGCGTTGGTCGCGGCGCTTACGATTCCGGCGCTAATGGCTGCCGGTCGCGAGAGGAGTCAGTCGCCTCGCGGGGAAGCAGGGCCATAGTTTCGCCGCGCCAGTAGGGCGGCCGCTTTCCGCTCGGCGCCCGCACGTCATAAGATGTGCCGCAGTCCGGGGGGAGCCGTCCATGAAAAGAAGAGAGTTTCTCGGCGCCGCCGCGGTCGCGGCGGGCGTCTTGGCATCCGTGCCGGCGACGAGCCAGCCGCCCGCGCCGAGCGGCGCCGCCGCGGCACCCGCCGAAGGTCGCGCGCAAGGGCCGCATCAAGCAGGGCCTCTGGAAGGTGAACTTCGGCGACGACACGAAGCTCACGTTCGACGACATGTGCCGCGAGGCCGCGCGGCTCGGCTGCCACGGCTTCGATCTCATCGACCCCGTCGACTGGCCGACGCTGCGCAAGCACGGGCTCGAGCCGCTGATCGCCGGCGCGGGTCCCGTCACGTTCGAGAACGGCCTGATCCATTCCGAGGTGCACAAGGACCTCGAGCCGAAGCTGCGCGACTGGATCGATCAATGCGCGAAAGAGCGCGTGAAGACGATCATCTCGATCGGCGGGCAGCGCCGCGGAATGCCGTACGAGCAGGGCGCGGACAACGCGGTCGCGTTCTTGAGCAAGATCAAGAGCCATCTCGAGGATCGCAACGTCACGCTTGCGATCGAGATCATGAACAACCGGCGCATGGACAACCGTTTCGGGCGCCCGGATCAGATCTTCGGCCGCTGGGAGTGGGGCGTCGGCGTGTGCGAGCGCGTGAACTCGAAGAACGTGAAGCTGCTCTGCGACCTCTATCACTTGCAGATCATGAACGGCGACATCGCTCAGAACCTGCGCGACTCGATCCAGTGGATCGCGCATTTCCACGCGGCCGGCGTGCCGTCGCGCAACGAGCTCGACTACACGCAGGAAGTGAATTGGCGCTACGTCGCGAGCGTGATCGCCGACCTCAAGTACGACGGCTACTTGAGCCACGAATGGCGGCCGACGCCGGGCCGCGATCCGCTGCAAAGCATCGCGCAATGCCTCGATATCATGGACGTCTGAGCCGCCGCGCGGCCGACGCACGACACGAACACCAAGACGATCGAAGGATCCGCATGAACAGCAAGAACCTCTTCCCGAGCCTGTCCGTCATTACGCACACCGCGGTCGGCGCTGCTCGCAGCCGCGACGTTCACACTCGCGAACGCCGCGCCGCGCGCGCTACCCGACGGCATGATCAGTGGCGTCGTGAAGAGCACGAAGGGCCCCGAGGCCGGCGTCTGGGTGATTGCGGAAACGGACGACTTGCAGACGCATTTCATCAAGATCGTCGTCACCGACGACGCGGGCCGCTTCGTGCTGCCGCAGCTGCCGAACGCGACGTACAACGTCTGGGTGCGCGGTTATGGCCTCGTCGATTCCGACAAAGCGAAGGGACGGCCCGGCGACACGGGCGTCGAGCTCACCGCGAAGATCGCGCCGACGCCGGCCGACGCGGCGAAGGTCTATCCCGGCAACTACTGGCTGTCGCTGCTCCAGCCGCCCGCGAAGAGCGAGTTCCCGGGCACCGGCGCGAGCGGCAACGGGATCCCGCCCGCGCTCAAGGAGCAGGGCCAGTGGATCAACAACATCAAGAGCCAGTGCAACTTCTGCCACGAGCTCGGCACGGCGATCACGCGCTCGCTCGGCCACATGGATCACTTGGGATTCAAGACGCCGGAGGAGGCGTGGATCTATCGCACCCAGCTCGGCGTGCGCGGCAGCTACATGGCCGGGCAGTTCGCTGTGTTCGGCACGCAGGCCGGCGCGAAGGTCTTCGCGGATTGGACCAACCGGATCGCGAGCGGAGAGCTGCCGCCGCAGCCGCCGCGCCCGCAGGGCGTCGAGCGCAACGTCGTCGTCACGCTTTGGGATTGGGGCACCGACAACTCGTTCATGCACGACGAGATCTCGACGGACAAGAACGATCCGACCGTGAACGGGTACGGCCCGGTGTACGCGGCGTCGGCGGGCCACGGCAAGCTCAGCGTCGTCGATCCCGTCGAGAACAAGACCGTACGAGATCACGATCCCGACGCGCGACGATCCGCGCAAGGTCAGCTCGCGCTTTCCGCCGGCCGCGATGCCGTCGAACTTCTGGGGCATGCACCACCTCTGGGGCGTCGAGAACCCGGCCGATCCGCACAACCCGATGATGGATCGCAAGGGCCGCGTCTGGGCCACGTCGAAGATCCGCGAGAACGAGCCCGACTGGTGCAAGGAGGGCTCGAAGAACAAGTTCGCGCAGTACTATCCGCTCACGTTCAGCGCGCGGCAGGCGTCGTTCTACGATCCGAAGACCGGCGAGTTCAAGCTGATCGACACGTGCTTCGGCACGCATCACCTGCAGTTCGACACCGACGCCGACCAGACGCATCTACTTCAACGAGCTCACCGGGCCGATCGTCGGCTGGGTCAACGTCGCGCGAGTACGACCGCACGGGCGACGAGCAGGCGTCGCAGGGCTGGTGCCCGCAAATCGTCGACACGAACGGCGACGGCAAGATCACGAAGCCGTGGAACAAGCCGGGGGAGCCGGTCGATCCGAAGCGTGACACCGAGGTGAAGCACAACCTCTACTCGATCATCCCGAGCCCCGTCGACAACTCGGCGTGGGGCGCGTCGGAGGACTATCCCGGGCTACATCGTGCGCGTCGACCGCGGCGCGAATCCGCCCGAGACGTGCATCACCGAGGTCTACAAAGTGCCGGCGCCCGGCATCGACCCGCGCGGCATCGACATCGACACCAACGGCGTCGTGTGGACGGCGCTCGCGGCGAGCAGCCATCTCGCGAGCTTCGACCGGCGCAAGTGCAAGGTCACGAAGGGCGGTCCGAACACGCTCGACGGCACGCAGTGCCCCGAAGGCTGGACGCTCTATCTATCGGACGGCCCGCGCTTCAAGGGCACGGACATCCCGTCGGACTTCCACTACTACAACTGGGTCGACCAGCAAGATGTCGCGGGCTTCGGCAAGAATACGCCGCTCGCGACGGGCTCGAACTCCGAGGCGATCCTCGTGCTCGACACGAAGACGAAGCAGTGGGTCAAGCTGCGCGTGCCGTACCCGCTCGGCTTCTATCACCGCGGCATGGACGGGCGCATCGACGATCCGGCTGCGGGCTGGAAGGGCCGTGGTCTCTGGGCGAACTACGGCACGCATCTGATCTGGCACATCGAGGGCGGCAAGGGCTCGCTCGGCAAAGTCGTGCACTTCCAGATCCGGCCCGATCCACTCGCCTACTAACTGCGAGACGAAGTCGCAATCGCCGGGAATTCAGCGTAGTCGTCGCTACCGCGGATTCGTGTAGTTGCGGTGCAGAGGGCCGAACGCACCTTTGAATTGCTCGGCGAACGCGATCCAGCGTTCCTTCAGCGTGCGCTTGATCTTGATACCCACGCCGCCGAATAGCACGAGCCCCTCGACGATTATGGTGGGCACGCTCGGATCCGGGTTCGACGGCCCGCGGTTATCGAGACCGCCGAACAGGCAGATGGCGTGCGCCTGCGTGTTGATGTTCTCGTTGACGTAGAACTGCGCGCCGCCGAACAGGGTCAGCATCTTGATGTAGGTGACCGGCGACGTGAAGCGTGCCTCACTGAAGTCGATCTCGGCGCCCCCGAAGATGTTCACCATCCAGATTTCTTTTGGCACCGTCCACGCGCCGCGTCGGTTGCCGCCGCCGAAGATATGGATCATCCAGCTCGTGTCGCGCGCGTGCGGCACCGGCTCGGTTCTGATTCCGAACTCAGCGCGCTTCTGCTGCGCGTATTGCCTGTCGACCTGAAGCTCGAGGTCGTTGGTGAGCGCGACGAGCGCGTCGGCGGATTTCGCGTCGAGCGCTTGATCGAGCCGGCGCTCGAACGCTTCGAGCGAAAGCTTGCCGTGGCCGTAGTTGACGATCAGTCGATCGATCGTCTCTTCGCGAACTGCGTTTAGCGGGCGGTCTTGGGGCGGGATTGGCATGTCGATGTCCTCTATCGAACGTTGAGCTCGGGCGGGCCCGCGGCGACCACTCGCGTTCCGCGCCAGACCCAAGAATACGCGGCTAGCGGTCTCGTTCCCAGTGGAACTTGTGCATCACGCGATGCACGGCCGGCGCGAGCAGAAGGGCGGCCGTGGCGATGAATACGAGCCCCGAGTAGAGCGCGTAGAGGCCCGCGAACACCTTGCCTTCATTCGTGCGCGGCGCGTCGACCGGACCCATGCCGCCCGCGATCATCGCGGTGTTGAGAAAGGCGTCGCGCCACGGGAGCCCCTCGAAATGCTCGTAACCCGCCATGCCGACCGCGATCGACACCACGACCAGCACGGTGGCCGCTGCAACGTGGCGCAGCATGCGGGCGATGAACCATGCGCGAGAGATCGGCGGATGTGACTTCGACTCGTACACGGCGCTCGTGAACGGCTTTGGCGGATGCGGAGAGTCTACTGCGAATTCGCTCTGGCGCCGGGAACGGTAGCGGATTAGGTGATTTCGGACGATCGGTGAGAGACTCGTGCCACGCCAACTACCCGGGATCAAACCGCCAGTGAGCTCGAGATCCTGTTCGGGCGTTAGCGCGAGAGCCACCCTCGCCACGGGGGCACTCGGGATCGGCCTCGCCTTCCTCCTGACCGCGTGCGGTGGAGAAGCGCAGCCGCCCGCTACGGCAGCCGTCGAGCCTCAGACGCCCGCGGCCGAGTCGCAGACCCCGCGACCGAGCTCGCAGACACCGGCGGTCGAGCCGCAGACACCGGCGGTCGAGCCGCAGGCGTCCGCGGCCGAGCAAACGCCGCCGAGCGCTCCCGATTCTGACGTCGCGGCGACGGATCCGAGACCGTTCCAGGATCTCGCCGCGGCCGACATCCTCAACCTGAACCAGCGTTGGACCGGGGACTACGACGAGCTTGCCGAGCGCCGCTTCCTACGCGTGCTCGTGCCGTTCAGCCGCACGCTCTATTACCTCGACGGGCCCGAGCAGAAGGGCATCGCGTACGAAGCATTGCTAAAGCTGGAGAGCCAGCTCCCGCGCATCGGGAAATCGAAGGTGCGGCCGAAGATCGTGATCATTCCGACGACTCGCGACCGTCTGTTGCCGGCGCTCGCCGAAGGCTACGGCGATGTCGCAATCGGCGCGTTCACGGTCGCCGACCTCCACCGTGAAACCGTCGAGTTCTCCGCTCCCACGATCTCCGGAATCGAAGAAGTCGTCGTCACGAGCAAGGATGCGTCCCCCGTGTCGACGGAGGCCGACCTCGCCGGACGCGAAATTCACGTGCGGCGTGCGAGCAGCTACTACGAAGACCTCGTCGCACTGAACGAGCGTTTGACGAAGGCGGGGCTGCGCCCCGTTTCGATCAAGGAGGTCGATGCGCGGCTCGAGGACGAGGACGTGCTGCAGATGGTGGACGCCGGAATCGTGCCGGCCACTGTCAGCCAGCTTCCCGTCGCGGAGTTCTGGGCGCAGCTATACGGCGGGCTCGTCGTGGACTCTCGAGTGGCGCTGCGCTCCGATGCGGAGATCGCCTGGGCTCTACGGAAAGACGCACCGCAGATCAAGAAGATCATCGACAAGTTCGTCGCCGAGCACCGAGCCGGCACGCTCTTCGGCAACGTCTTGCTGCAGCGTTATCTCGGCGGCGTGAAACGGCTGACGAACCCGACGAGTGCCGCCAAGCTCGAACGATATCGCGCCATGGCGCAGTATTTTCGCACCTATGCCGATCGGTACGGCTCCGATTGGGTACTCGCGGTTGCGCAGGGCTACCAGGAATCCGAGCTCGACCATTCGAGGCGCAGCGAGGCCGGCGCCGTCGGCGTCATGCAGGTCAAGCCTTCTACGGCGGCGGATCCGAATGTCGGCATCGGCAACGTGGAAGTCCTCGAAAACAATATTCACGCAAGCATCAAGTACATGAGCTTCCTCAGAGACCGTTACTTTGCGGACCAAGGCATCGATCCGCTCGACCAGGGTCTGCTCACGCTCGCCGCTTACAACGCGGGTCCTGCGCGCCTTACGTCGATGCGAAACAAGGCGGCGGCCGTCGGCCTCGATCCGAACCAGTGGTTCGGCAACGTGGAGATCATCGCGGCGCGTGTGATCGGCCGCGAGACAGTCGACTACGTGGGCAACATCTACAAGTACTATTCGGCGTACAAGGCCGTCGGCGCGCAGCGGGACGCGGAGCCTCCGGCGGCCAATTGAACGTTCGACGAGAGGTGGCGAGCGGCGCGACTTCGAATTTTATTGGTACTTTCTTCGTTCCCACACTTCTCGCTGGTAAACCCCACCGTCCGGCCGGCGATACTTCGCGCTGTTTTCCTTGTTCTTCGCCATCATCTTGTCGACGTCCGACGAGACCTCGATCTCGGATTCCCAGTGCTCTCGCTTGAACGGGATGATCTGCGCGTACGGCGTGCCCGCGGGGAGGATTCCGCGGACGCCCTTGAGCACGAAAAACGGCATCGTCCCGGGCAAGTGCACCTTGTCGTTGTCGACGACGCCGCTCGTCGTCAGGAACGGGAGCTCGAATCGATTGAGCGGGTGAGTGTAGAGGGCGCTGTAGCCGGCCGGGAGCTCTACGGCCCAGTCGGCCCACCACGCGAAGTGCTTCCGGTGATACCCGCTCGGGTGAACGAACTGGGGCATCGGCTCGCGGTCCTGCAGGAAGATCTTGTGCTGCGCGTCGAGCACTTTCGCGTGAATGTTGCCGGCTGCATCCTCGGCGAACTCGATGTCGCACGGCGTTTTGTAGGTGTATCCGGTGCCCAAAACGTCGAGCACAGCTGGGCAGGCTTTCCATGTCGGCATCTTGCCGCTGCCATCCGGCGCCTCCGCAGGTTTCCCTGTGACCCGATCCGGGACGAACCAATCCGCGTTGCGGTACCAGTCCGGGAGCGTCTTGACGATCGGCCCCGGCCTAGAGGGACTGTTCTCGGTTAGCCAGGGCCGGTTCGATACGAATCGGATTTTCTTCGTGTCCACGAGTGGCGTCGCCTCTACTTCGTGCGCGCTGGATTCAAAAGGTGGCGGAGAGGGAGTCTGCTTGCGGCTTCCTGTGTAAAGCAAGCGAGTGCGCGCCACCGTGGCCGCTCGAACGCCTCATCGCTTTAGCCGCCGGCTACAACTGTTTGCTACGCTCTTACGACGTAAGGACGTGACCGGGTTACTGCTTTGGTTTTCAATAGAGGGTGGACATGAACTCACGTATTTCGTTGCTGTCGCGTCTGGCAATAGCTGGTCTGTTCGCTACTTGTCTGGGTCTGGCCCAGGCCGCTCCGCCGAAGGAGCAGCGCGCCATTCTGCAAAAGGCCGGCAGCGATGCGCTACAGCTTCAGACGGTGCCGGTGCCCACGCCTGCCGCCAATCAAGTTTTGATCCGCATCTACGCGGCAGCCGTGAATCCGGCCGACTATAAGAGCGGTGCACTTTCGGATGATCAGATTCCCGGCGGTGACGTTGCCGGAGTCGTCGCGGCACTCGGCGACGGCGTGACGGGTTTCAAAATAGGTGATCCCGTATTCGGCATCGCGGTCCGTCGTCGCGGTGTTCTCAACGGTGCTTATGCCGAGTATGCGGTGGCCGCCATCGCGAACGTCGTGCTCAAGCCTGCGAACATTACTTATGCCCAGGCAGCCGGCTTAGGGATCGCGACCGTGACCGGTGTCAGAGTCGTCGATGACACCAAGGTCGCGAAAGGACAACGCGTGTTGATCACTGGCGTCGCGGGGGGTGTCGGCAGCGCCGCAGCGCAAGCGGCCAAGGCCAGAGGCGCATATGTGATCGGCACCGCTTCGGCGCGACACAACGCTTATCTGCGCTCCATCGGCGTGGATCAGGTGATCGACTACACGAAGGTCGATTTCGAAAAACAGGTCGAGCACGTAGATGCCGTGATCGATACGGTCGGCGGAGAAACCGCTATCCGCGCGATGAGCACGCTGTCTCGCGGCGCCCAGTTTGCCAGCACGGGGGCGCACGACCTCGACGCGCAGTGCGCGGAAGCGGGCCTGAGTTGCGCTCCTTATCACAGTGCTGCCGACGTCGAGCGCCGCATCTATGAGCAAGTCGCGTCGCTGGTGAGCGCCGGCAAGCTCGAGGTCAACATCGACAAATCATTCCCGCTCGCGGACGCGGCTCAGGCACGAGCCTACAGCATGGACGGCCATGCCGAAGGGAAGATCATTTTGGTCGTGGATGCAGCGCAGGCCGAGCGAAAGTAAAAGGAGAGCAGACGTTAAGACTAATTTTCGCCGGGGGCGGGAATAGCTGCCATCGACTCGAAGTGGTCACCCACGCGCAGCCCGCTTCGCTGCTGAAACTGCGCCGTGAGCGCGTCTTATTCGCCGCTTCAAGAACGGAAAAGTGTTTTTAGAACAATTCTCAAATAGTGGCGGTGCAGGGAGTCTACTGCGAACTCGTCTCTGTTTTCCCTGTTAGCACGGAAGAAAACAGCGAACAAACCTACGACTGATCTGAGCACTTCGTCTCGCTGCCGCGCCGCACCCGTGCCCCTCCGCCGTTTGTGCCCTTTTCGCCCCGCTGAGGTCGAACCTGGAACAGGGAAAACCAGTGGCGGAGCAGGGAAAGGGCTGGTCAAAGCGCGTCGGCGCTGAACAATCACTAAGAGGAGCAAAAACGCGAGCGCGCGTCCATATGCTGCGTTGCTTCCCTTTGGGTTGGAGAATGTAGGAAGCGTGCCGCTCAAGAAACCCATAGTGGGTGACCTGGCTCGACGCCCCCGCCTAGCTCGCGGGGAGACTTTAATTGTCAGGGGCGCGAAAACCGGAGGAACCGCGTCAGGACGAAACGGAGATAGAACAGCTACCGCCGGATCAGTATCGCGCTCGTCACAGTCCCGATGTGCGCGCGCTGGTTATGTTGACCTGTGAGTCGAGGTCGCCAGCGGCCCCCGTGCTCATGCGCACGGCCCAGCTGAACATCGTTCTCCGACGGGAGACACGCAAATGGGGATGAACTGCATCATTAACATCATCTTCCGTCTACGTGACATTGATCTCGGACTTTCCTGAAACCGTCCTGTAACTTTTCACATTCAAGTGGTGACGGCCCATTCGGACACCCGCTCACCCAACGCTCGCGCTCACGCTTGCCGTCAATCGCCGCGTACCGCGAGTCAGCGATTCAGGAGACGCCGTCTCAAAGAATATGAAAAAGGCGACCACATTCTCAGTTTGGGCGCATCCCGGCGTACGACGTTTGCGTAACTGGCGTATTGGCATCACGGGGCATCTTGGGATTTCCTTCGCCGCCGTCGGAGCGTTGGCCGCGATCGCAAACGTCATGGTCGAGCAAGGCGTTTCGATCATCGAAATCACGCGATTCTCATCGGTAGCCGCACGTCCCGAGGAACTGCAGCAACCGCCGGTCCTGCGTGTCCGCTCCCGCTCCCGCTCCCATTCCAGTTCCGGTTCCAGCTGTGGACAACGCGCATTCCAGCGTCGAGGCTGTGGACCGATATGAGGGAGCGGTTGCGCTACGAGCGCAAGTCGAAACTTCAGAGAATGACGCGCGCGTCGCAGCAGCGAGGCGCGACCTACTTGCCGAGCCCACAAGATTGACGGAGAAGAGTCGCGCCGCTAACCGAGCGTTCAAGCAAACGCTCGATACATATATCGAGACTGGAACACGCTTAATAGATCTCGCTGATCAGCGAAGGACGACGATCGAGGCTTATTCCGCCGGCCTAAAATCACTAAGCGTCCGTCTGGAACGCTCGGTCGATAAGAGTTGGAAAATTTTGGGGCGCGTAGTCGCAAGGCAGGGTCTGCTACGCCTACGCAGCCGCCACGAAGAGCTTCAAAGCCGCTTTGCAGCACTCGTTGGGACAGATTCTCTTGACCCGACTGCCATCGACTCCGTGATTCAAGCTGAAATGGAATTTCAACAAACGCTCGTCGAGAATGAGCGTGGGTTTGTTCGCGCTGAAGGACGAGAATGGGTCGATGAAATCCGATCCAATTTAGATCGACTCGTCTCACTTCGGGCAACATTGGTCGCTGGCTGGGAAACACTGAGCACGATACAGGGCGAATTTCAAAACTCGCGAAGGCGCGCACGCGAGGCGGTTCAACCTGTTGCGAACACAAGGACATCTGTTGGCGCCCCGACTAGCAAGCCCTTAAAAGAGCCGGCGTCGGTTCCAGCTTCGTTTGTCGGGCCTCCGGTACTGGCCCCATTCGTCGGTCCGCCGGTTTTCGCCCGGGTTCCGATGACCGACGTGCCAAAACCTGAAACCCGCGTTTCGCGACAAGAAACTGATAGCGCTAAGCAGAAATTGGTCGCCTGGCTAACGGGTGGGGTCTTGATCATCGTCCTAGTTATATCGATCGAAACGGTCCGAAGCATCGTCGTCCCGATCCGACGATTACTCAGCGCGACAAGTCGACTTGGTAAGAATGGCACCTATGAGCCGGTGCCGCGTGGAGGCATTAAGGGAACTCAACACGCTCGCGCAGTCTTTCAATCAGATGGCGGAAGAAATAGTCGCTGCGAGGCGGAGCGCAAACGAACATCAGTTGCAGCTCGAAGAGCGTGTGAAAGAGCGGACCCGCCAGCTTCAGGAGCTCGCAGATTGTGATCCGTTGACGGGCTTGCCAAACCGCAGGCATTTGCTGGCTTTGCTGGAAACTGCCCTGGTGCTGCTCGAACTAACTCGCACCTCATTGGGGTGTTTTTCTGGACCTCGATAACTTCAAAAACATCAATGACTCGATGGGCCACGGCTTCGGCGATCAAGTATTGAAGGCCGTCGCAAACCGGCTGACGGATGTCGCGCGTGGCATCGGTTTCGCCGCACGCTTGGGCGGAGATGAGTTCACCGTTGTCCTGGTCAGCGGAAGCGATATCGAGACTGTTCGTAACGCCGGGTTGCAGGTGATCGCTGCTTTCCAGAACCCACTATCGATCGCAGATCGCGACTTGATGATGAGTGTAAGCGTGGGTGCAAGCGTTTATCCCGACCACGAAGACACCGCAGAAGGCTTACTGAAGGCTGCTGACGCCGCTTTGTTCCGGGCCAAAGCATTGGGGCGCAGTCAGCTATCGGTGTACACACCGGAGCTCCTCAGAGAAGCGGCCAAGAGGTTCACAACGGAGCAAGGATTGCGCCGCGCAGTGGAGCGCGGGGAGTTCGAACTGGTGTTTCAGCCGGAGGTGAGTTCCGACACCCTTGCCACTGTGCTGGTCGAAGCATTGGTTCGATGGCGAATGCCCGACGGGAGCCTCGCGTCGCCGTTAGAGTTTTTGGCGGTTGCGGAGGAATCCGGGCTGATCGCGGAAATCAGCGATTGGGTTTTGCGGTCTGCCATTCAAACCGCGGCCCTCTGGCATCACGGCGAATGGCCAGCGGCGCGCGTGGCGATCAATGTCTCGGCGCGCCAATTGCTTGAGCATCGCTTCGTCGAAAAGATACAGACGCTGCTTGAGGAGTTCGACCTGCCCACCCATTGCATTGAAATCGAGTTGACCGAAACCGTCATGCAGACCGGTTTAACGACGATCGATACGCTTCATCGCCTTCATGCCGCGGGAGTCGCAATAGCACTTGACGATTTCGGCACCGGATACTCGTCCTTGGCATCGATCGAGAAGCTGCCTTTCTCGAGAATCAAGATCGACAGAAGCCTTATCGACGACATCGCGACCAATCCTCGGTCAGCGGGAATCGCGCGCGCAATCATTCGGATGTGCCATGACCTGAACTTAGAAGTAACCGCGGAAGGCGTGGAGACACGCGAGCAAATGCTGATTCTGGCTCGGCACCGGCCAGTTATACTGCAGGGGTACCTGCTTTCCAAGCCTATCTCAGCCCAAGACTTGATGGCGACGCTGGATCGACTTGCCGATGAGGTGCCACTGTTGATGGCGGACAGAGATTTGGGAGCCGACGGGAGCGGTCCTTTTCCCGATCGCGCCGTTGGCACGCTGAAGGCTCGCACGACTAAGCGGCGCTAAACTCTGTGACCGTAACCCCAGAGAACGACGAGCTCGATCTGTTCGAGCGCGCGTACTCGCTGCCGACATTTCGGCGGACCGCCGTTGACCCGCGGTGTCATGCATCATGGAGCCCGGGTAGCACGCCAGCCAGCGAATCGGAACCACCATGCCCTTGATCAATAGCTCCCGTCGCAGACCGCAAGTTTGTGTACTTGGCAGCGCTGAGCCCGGATCGCGCGCGTTTGATCTCGCAGGTGAAGCTGGCGAGGCCGTGGCAGAGACTCGGCATCACTCTCGTAAGCGGTTGCGGTAGTCCCGCGACCAGAGCGGCTGCCGAGCGAGCGCTTCAAGCAAACGGTTTGGTGGTCAGCATCATTCCACCCGACACGATGCCACCATCTGATTGGCCGGCCACCGTTGTCCTTCCGTGCGGCATGGGGGATGCCCGCAATCTTCTGATGGCACTTGCCGGCGACGCGTGCATCGTCATCGGCGGTTAAAACAAACTTAAATACTGGCGGAGCGATGCGGATTCGAACCTGTGGTATCACTCAGATGGTTCAAGCGTTAAATCAACAGGGGACGTGAATGAAGATTGGGCCATTGGTGCTCTCCGCCTTGCTTTTCAACGCGCCCGCCATCGCGCAGGTCATGCCGGACATCGGCTTCAAGAGCGTCGGACGCGGCTGGCCGCTGGCCGTCAGCGTTCAGGGCAGGCCGGTCGTTGGCCCGGCCTGGGAGGGGGGGTTGTTTCAGCGGCCGGCCGCTGGCCAGCCACAAAAGCTAGATGGTTTCCCAGCCAACGCGCCGCCCAAAGGCATAAAGCCACTGCGGGTTGATATTTTTACGAGTAAAGACTTCTATGCGGACAAGAGCGCTATGGAGCGGACAAGCGCTACTTCCGCTGCAACAGCCCGCAGGCGAGCGAGTATCAGCGCGGCATCTTGACGCCGAACCCGCTGAATGTCGGCAAGGATGAAGACGCCCCGTGGGGTCATTGCGACCGAGACTTACCGCGCGAGGCGATCGTGAGCCCTTACCCCTTCAAGAGTGCGCAGGAACACTACGAGGCGCTACTCAAGGAGACGAAAGGCCGCGGCGGTCCGAGCGTATATACGTTCAAGGACTTTGCAGCAGCCGAGTGGAACGGCGTGTATGAAGCGCCGTTCCAGGCCGCGCGCAGGGGTGGCGTGGCCCAGCAGGAGAACTGGTACTGGGGCGCACATACGCAGATCTCCACGGTTGTGTCACTGCTGACGCCGGAGTATCAACAGCGTACGGTGCAGGAGGCGTATCACCAGATGCGCGGGCACGCGATGTGGCCCTCGACGTTCTGCTGGCCCGAAGGTTTCATGCGGCGCTGGTATCCGGCCGCCGTAAGCGAGCACTATGTCGTCGCCACGCCGGACTTCGTGCAGGTGCGAACCGGTCGCATAGAAAACTTCGACCAAGATGTCCACGTCGGGCGCGAATTCGACATGACAGATGTGGCCGCGGGCGGTGTTCCGCGCCTCGGCCCCCCGGTGCCGCGCTGGTATGGCGAGACCATCGGGTTCTGGGACAAGGACGTGTTGATCACCTGGACAAGCAACATCCAAGGCTGGAAGTCGCACTCGGAGTTCGAGTTCTCGAACAAAATGCAGTCGGTCGAGATCTACACGCCAATCCGCGAGAACGGCAAGTTCATCGGCCTGAACCACGAAGCCGTGATGTACGATGACGAGGCGCTTGCACGGCCGATTCGCATCGTCCGCAACTTCGTAAAGATCGATAACTTCGATGACAAAGGCGAGACCCCGTTCGTGTCTAGCCACTGCATTCAGACGATCTACATGATCAACGGTGAGAACGCGCCGCTCGTGCCGGGCGCCAAGATCGAGTTCGAGATGCCCGACATGTTTGGCCGTCCGTGGGCCCACGTCTGGGAACAGTATTTCGAGCAAGGCATGAGCAGGCCCGCGCCGAAAGACTTGTTCGACTTCGACAAGAAGTAACGGGGCGGCGCGAGTTGACCGGCGAGAGCCGCGCAGAGCAGCTTTAGGGCGCGCAGCGATAAGTGCCACGCGTCTGCGTCAAGGCATTCCGGTCGCATCTTCTCGCGAACAGTGCCGGGAAAATTCCGAACAGAGACGTTTCGGCGCCTTTGCGGCGGAGAACGGATGAAATCAGTCTGTGTTTCTCGCTGGCGAAATTACAGGTGCTGTAAGCCGCGGAACAGTGGATAAATCGGCACGCTACGAAGAACGCGAGATCGCGTGGTCCGAATTTCGGCGAGGGCCTTATTCGCGCGCGCAGCGTGTGATAGGTTTCGGTGACTTTCGAAGCGGCCTCCTCTGATGTTTTTCTTGGACAAGGAATCCAGCATGACGAAGAAAGCACCGACGAAGTCAGAAATCCTCTCGCAGATTTGCAAAGACACTGAGCTGTCCCGTCAGCAGGTCTCAGCCGTGTTCGAATCGCTCAACGGCGTGATCAAGAAGAGTCTGCGGGGCTCGGGTGTTTTTACGCTGCCGGGCTTGCTCAAGATGAAGGTGATCAAGAAGCCCGCAACGAAAGAGCGCCAGGGTATAAATCCCTTCACCAAGCAACCGACAATCTTCAAAGCGCGGCCAGCTTCGAAGAAGGTTCGCGTGCTGCCACTAAAGAGCTTGAAGGCGCTTGTAAACTGACGAGCCGCGCTCGTCAGCATCATGATCCCGGCCTCGGTATCGCGAGGGCGTAAAAACGTAACACGAAAGAATTCTAGTTGAAGCACGGAACGAGAGCTAGCGGGCGATACGTGAGTGCGATCGCGATGGAGGAATTGAGAGTGTACTAGCAGGCTCACGAGAACGGACGGGAGAGAGTTGGTAGTACGAATAAGTGAAATACGTGCGCAAAGAACAGGAGCGGATACAGGAATTGGATAGCAGAATTGGATTGGAATGACAGACAAGCAATTAAGGATCTGCGTAGTGCTAGCTGCAGGATTGGCACGTTTATTTCGCGTATGTGGCGCTGGAATAGGAAGCTGGCGAGTGCCGATCAGGCCGGTGAATGTGATGAGCAACGCGAGGCGCGTAGGGAACTAGCTACGTGATGCACGTTGGCGAATTCGTTGAAAGATTTCTTGAAGCCGACGTAGAGGAACTGGTATTTGAACGGGTAGCTCGAAGCGATGCGCGTCAGGCTGCGTTGCGTCGGCAATCCCACGTTCGAAGTTATAAGTGCGATAGCAAAATGCGGTGTTGTAAACGAAGGCTGCAGTTGTAAACGAACGCATGCTTAGGCAACAAGCGTAAGAGGTTTCGGATGAGAGATGATTTGCTGGTAGGCGAGTTTTTAGTAGATAGAGCAGTTGGAACGCGCGCCTGGATGGTAAAAAGTGTTCCGCAGTCTGCGATCGAGCACGACGTCGTTGATCGGAGGATGCTGGTATATTCGGGCGATGCAGGAAAGATCAGATTGAACTGGGCGAAAAGGTGCGTCGGAACTACTCTGAAATAATGCTTAAAATAGTGTGTGCGAGTTTATATCTGCACAATGGGCGGGCGCGGTGCGAGAGGGATGCAGTATTGTACTAAAAACGAGATTGACAGGGAATGTGGCCGTCGCGGTTACGGCGACGATCGATGTCGAGCGCTGTAATCTGTGTGGAGGGTCTCGAGGTATACGTTGGCGTCTTTGAGTTTGCGTCAATCGCGATGACGTTCGCTCGATCGGAGGACTTAGTTCACGCAAGAGTGATTTCAGAGTGGATGAAAAGGATCAACAAGAGATTTGCTGCTGCAAACTGATGGTGAGCAACGTAGCTATTATTGTGAGATACTGCGGGGAAAGATTGCAATGCGGTACTGGATGCATAAGCGCGAGTAGGAGCGGTGTACGCAGCAGCTGACAACGTAACACCAATGAGTGTAAGAGCACAACCACACGATGAGATCGGTCCATGGCAGAGATCTGTATGCTGCACGCGCAAGTAGATACAAGACTGCGTGGACGAATATCGCTAGTGCGAACGCGGATAGACGAAGTGCTGTATTGGAGATGCTCAAGCGCAGTAATCGTCGCGTCGAGTCTAGCGCTTTCGGATACCGATCTAGCGCGTCCGTAGCGCGGCCACGTCGATTGTCAGACTTGCGTAGTTAAGTATCGCGATGCCGAGCGCTACGCCTCGGAGCATCAGGAGCATCTGCTACAGAAATCAAGACGACAGTTGCGTCGAGCAGATTGCATGGAAGAAATCGATGAGAGCATGCGACATGTGCCGCACTTGAAATGGGCTGAAGATTGTTCAGGCGGAATGTGCATATATGAACTATTGAGGGTGGTTCAGATGGAGGAATTGAACGTACAGTCTCAGAAGGAGGACATACGTAAATGCAAAGCATGAGCACGGATGCGCATTCAGGTAGACGAGGATGAGCGCTTGTAAGTTTCAGGGCACGATGAAATAAAGGAGTAGAGAAAGAATTGTGAACTGGAGGTTCAGGGAGTGGTCCTAGGACCGTGCTCACAGTGATATCAACGAAGCTGAATGTAATGGTGACGATAATCTGAGTTGTGCCGAACAGTTCGAGCGCATCTTTTAAGTGTCGATTACATTGCGAGGAGCAAGTGCATTTCTTGGCTAGACCGCTACGAACGGAAGGTCGAAAATGTCCATGAACGCGGGGTGCTGCGAGCAAGAACGAAGGATTGGTTGATTCAACGGACGCGAATAGTGAACTGGTTGCGCGGGACAGCGGAAAGCTCGGAAATTGATATTGAGGTTATCGGACAGCACAGGATGTATTGGAGCGAGCGGAAAATAGAGGTAGTTTTTAATGTTAGAGCTTCATAGACGGCGTAGGCGCGTTCAGCCTTGGGAAAGCAGCGCTGAAACTTTGAAGGTAATGTACGATGCGTAGGATGTGATGAACGCAAACAAGAATGGAGAGGTAATACGGACAGAGTGATGAAGCCTTTCGTGGGTTCTGCTACGTCTCGCGAAATAGTGTCAGAGCTCGGGCTTGAGCCCTAGCGGTCTTCTATGGTCTGGCGTGTACGTAACCGCGCATGCAGACGATGCTGTAACTGTGAGGCGTGTGCCGCATTTCGCTCGCGGAACGACGCCGAGAACCTGCGAAAGGAGCGACTGCGGCTGCATTGTGAACGAGACGCGAAAATTAAAACAGAGACTCTTCGGCAATTAGCGGCGGAGGACGGACGAGAAAAGTCTAGTTTGGCGCGCGCAAGATTGAGTGCGGCTAACGCGAATTTGGGCTACTATCCGCCGACCTCGAAGCGCTAAAAGTTGTTTTAAAACAACTATTTAAATAGTGGCGGAGAGGGAGGGATTCGAACCCCCGAACCCTTGCGGGTCAACGGTTTTCAAGACCGCCGCATTCAACCACTCTGCCACCTCTCCGGCTCGCGCATTGTCTCGGCGGGCCGACATCGGCGCAACCGGGCGGCCCTCGGAACGAACGTCGCGCCGCGGCGCCACAGGGCCGCTTGCGCTGCACGGCGGACGCCCGACCATGCGCGCGATCGGAGGGTTTCATGTCGTTACGCTACGAGTCGGTGCTCGTTTCGCTCGCCGTGGGAGTGCTCGCAGCCGCGCCGTCGAGCGCTCAGACGCGCGCCGTCAGCGGCTACGGCGCGACGCGCCCGGCCGGTGCCGAATCCGACCAATAATGGGAACGATTCGGCGGCGACGTCGGTCGCCGACCCGGGCGAGCTCGCGTTCGAGCAGCACCGCTGGCAAGACGCGATCGACGAGTACCGCAAGCTGCTCGCCGCCTCTCCCGAGGACCGGCTGAGCCTGCTCCGGATCGCGCAGGCGCAGCGCGAGCTGCGCAAGTACAACGATGCGCTCGCGACGCTCGAGCAGGCGCGCACGGCGAACGCGCCCGAGGCAATGGTCGACCTCGAGCGCGCGCGCAACCTCGCGCTGCTCGGCCGCAAGGACGACGCGCTCGACGCGCTCGACGCGTCCGACCACAGCGGCTTGCGCGCGCTCGAGCTCGTCGAGACAGCGCACGAGTTCGATTCGTTTCGCGGCTCGAGCCGCTTCGAGCGCGTGCACCGCAACATCCGCGCGCGCGTGTTCCCGTGCGAGGCCGAGCCGAATGCGAGCGACTTCGACTTCTGGGTCGGCCGCTGGGAAGTGCGCGAGCCCGACGGCACGCTCGTCGGCACGGACACGATCGAGAAGGGCGACGGCGGTTGCTCGATTCGCGAGCACTACGACGGCGCGGGCGGTTCCTCGGGCACGAGCCTGAGCTTCTACCTCCCGAGCCGCGGCGAGTGGCGGCAGGTGTGGACCGGCTCCGGCGGCACGCTGTTCGACCTCACGGGCAAGCTCGTCGACGGCTCGATGAAGATGGAGGGCCAGGTCGAGTACGTCGAGGGCAACCGCGTGGTCGCGTTTCGCGGCACGTGGACGCAGGCCGCCGACGGACGCGTGCGCCAGCGACTCGAGGAGTTCGATCTCGGCGCGCAGACCTGGATCGTCTGGTTCGACGGCTTCTTCCGCCGGATCGACGGGCCGAAGAAGTAGCGGTTAGCCGGCTCGGCAAGCGCGGAGAGGCGGCTCTCGGGGTGCGCGGTGCGGTAGAATCGCGGCGGTGAACTCACGCCCGTCCCTCGCCGCTTCGAGCTGCTTTCTTTAACTATGGAACCCGCAGTCCGACCGAGGCGCAAGAGTCGAATCCGGATCCTGCCGATCGTCGGCTACATCCTCGTCGTGCTCGCCGCTGCGTGGTTCTTCCAGCAGCAGGCCACGACGACGGTCATCTTCGTGCGGCACGCGGACGTCGACGCGACGGCGCCGCTCGACAACGACACGCCGCTCAACGCGCGCGGCCGGCAGCGCGCCGAGCTGCTCGCGGATTTTCTCGCCGACGTCAACATCGGCTCGGGCGTCGACGCGATCTACGCGACGATCGCGAAGCGAACCCAAGAGACCGCGCAGCCGCTCGCGACGCGGCTCAACCAAAAGCTCAACATCGACGATCCTTATCAGGTGGACCGGCTCGTGCGCCGCATCTTCCGCGACCGCAGGGGCAAGATCACGCTGGTCGTCGCGGACGCGGACGTGATCCCGCCGCTGATCGCGGAGCTGCACGGCAAACACCCGCTGCCCGCGTTCGGCCCGAGCGACTACAGCGAGCTCTACGTCGTCACGGTGCCGTACTACGGCAAGGTCAAGACGCTGCGGTTCCGTTTCGACGAGCCGCCGGAAGAGGCGCCGGTCGACACGGGCTCGAGCGGCGCAGCGAGCGCGGCGCTCGGCGCGCAGCCTTAGGCCGCTAGCTCGCGGCTCCGGCTTTGAGCGGATTCTCGAGCATCGCGCCGTCGGGGCCGAGCCGCGGGTAAGGGCGGCCGAGCTCGCGGCAGCGCGCCGCGACGTCGGGATAACACCACTCGAACAGCGTGCGCTCGAGCTCCTCGGGAGCGAGGCGCGGATGCGCGTAGAACCCCGCGGCCGCGCGCTGGCGCTGCGCCTCGAGCAGGATCACCGCGGTCGCGACCGACACGTTCACCGATTCGCCGAGGCCGAGCATCGGGATCGCGACGTGCTCGTCCGCCTCCGCGAGCGCGGCCGGGCTCGGGCCGAGCAGCTCCGCGCCGACGATCACGGCGATCTTCGCGGTGTAGTCGATCGAGCGGAAATCGCGCGCGTCGGGGCTCGCGTGGGCCGCGACGAGCCGCCAGCCGTCGGCGCGCAGCGAGGCGAGCGCGTCCTCGGTCGACGCGTGCAGCGTGAGCCCGACCCAGTTCTTCACGCCGCCCGCGATCATGTGATGACGGCGCATCAAGCCGCTCGTCGATATCGAATGAATCCGATGGACGCCGACGGCGTCGGCCGTGCGCAGGATCGCCGAGACGTTGTGCGGTTTGTTGACGCCGTCCGCGAGCACCGTGAGGTCGGGCTGGCGGCGCTCGAGCGCGCGGCGGAGCTTGGCGAATCGCTCGGGGGTCATCGGCGCGGTATCTTACGCCTATGTACCAGACCGAGATCGACGTCGAGACGCGCGGCCGCGGCACGTACGAGATCACGGACCGCGTCGCGGACGCCGTGCGCGCGGCGCGCGCGGGCTCGGGGCTCTGCCACGTGTTCGCGGCGCACACGAGCGCGTCGCTGATGATCTGCGAGAACGCCGATCCGGACGTGCGCCGCGATCTCGAGACCTTCATGGCGCGACCTCGCGCCGGACGGCGACCCGCGCTTCGTGCACACGGCCGAAGGCCCCGACGACATGCCCGCGCACGTGCGCAGCGTGCTCACGCAAACCGAGCTCACGATCCCGATTCGCGGCGGCCGGCTCGCGCTCGGCACGTGGCAGGGCGTCTATCTCTGGGAGCACCGCTTGAGCGCGCATCGGCGGCGCGTGCTCGTGACGGTGCAGGGCTGAGCGCTCGCGTCGGCGCGCTCGACCGTCGCCCCGTCAAATCTGCAGCGAGCTCCGCGTGATCTTGGCGAGGCTCGTGGTGCCCATCTGCTTCATCACGATCTCGAGCTCGCGATTCAGGATATCGAGCACGCGCTCGACGCCCGGCTGCCCGAACGCGCCGAGGCCCCAGATGTACGGTCGGCCGATGCCGACCGCGGTCGCGCCGAGCGCGAGCGCCTTGAACGCGTCGGTGCCGCGCCGGACGCCGCTGTCGACGACCACCGGCACGCGGCCGTTGACGGCCTCGAGCACCTCGGGCAGCGACTCGATCGAGCCGCGCAGAGTCTCGTCGGCGCGGCCGCCGTGGTTCGAGACGATGATCCCGTCGGCGCCGTGCGCGAGCGCGCGCGCGGCGTCCTCGCGCGTCACGACGCCCTTTACGAGCACCTTCATCGTCGTCGCGTGCTTGAGCTTGTCGACGTAGTCCCAGGTGAGGCCCGCGACCGTCATGCTCACGCCCTTCAGGTCGACGCCGTCGAACATGTGCTTCGCTTTGTACGCGCCGACGAGACCTGCTTCGTGGCACGCCTGGCAGAGCGCGTTGTGCTCGCGATCGAAGCGTGCGCTCGGCTCGAGATTGCGCGCCGGAATGTCGACCGTGAGCGCGAGCGCCGTGCAGCCCGCGTGCTCGGCGCGTTTGATCATCCCGAGCGTGACGTCCCAGTTCGTCGTGGGATAGAGCTGAAACCAGATCGGCGCGCCGCGCGCCTTGCTCACGTCCTCGACCGAATAGTTCGCGACCGTCGAGAGTATCTGCAGCTGGTTCTTCGTCTTAGCCGCGCGCGCGGCCGCGACCTCGCCCTCGGGATGGAACGACTGCTGCGCGCCGACGGGGCAGAGCAGGATTGGCGAGGCGTACCGCTGGCCGAAGAGCTCGAGCGACATGTCGATGTGCGTCACGTCGACGAGCCGCTGCGGCCGGAGGCCGATCTTCTTGAAGCCCGCACGGTTCGCCGCGATCGTGCCGAAGTCGTCGGCGCCTTGCGCCATGTACGCGTAGTGGTGCGCGCCGACGTTGTTGCGCATCACGGGCTCGAAGTCCCAGACGTTCAGCGCCTGGTCCGGGCTCTTGATGAGGTCGGCCCATTTGAGTCCGCCGGAGAGTACCGCGTCGTCTTGCGCCGCAAGCTCTCGCAGCGGCAGGGAGGCACCCAGCGCATACGCGAGCGGGCTCTGCGCGAGAAACTGCAAGAAGCGGCGTCGCGCGTGCGAAGTGACGGCCGTCATGAACGTGCTCCCCCCGGAGTTCGAGGCGAGCAAACATAGCACCTTCTCCCGGCGCATGCGCCGCTCGACCGGCGAGGCGCGCATCAATAAAGGAGAATGGGTGGTCCCGGGGTCGGACGAGCTCGCGGATAACGCCTAACCGCGCTCGCCGAAGCGGTACCCGACCCCGCGGACGGTTTGGATGTATCTCGCATAGCCGGCTTCTTCGAGCAGGCAACGGAGCCGACGAATCTGCACGTCGACCGCGCGCGGCTCGACGTATTCCTTCGAGCGCCAAACGCGGTCGATGATCTCGTCGCGCGTGTGCACACGGTTCGGCTGCGTCATGAAATAGCGCAGCAGGCGGAATCCGATCGGTCCGAGATACAGCGCCTTGTCCTTGGCAGTGACGCGAATGCTCGCGCTGTCGAGGCGCAGGCCATCGATCTCGATCACTTCGCTCGCCTCGCCCGGCGCTACGCGCCGAAACACGGTCTCGATTCGCGCGAGCAGCTCGTCGCGGGAGAACGGCTTGGTGACATAGTCGTCCGCGCCGGCGCGCAGTCCATTCACGCGATCGCGCTCGTCGCCGCGCCCAGTCACGATGATCACCGGCATGGCTCGCGTGCGCTCTTCGCGGCGCCAGCTGTGCAAGAGCTCCAGCCCGTCGACGTCGGGCAACCCGACGTCGAGCACGATCAGATCCGGAACGTAGTTGTCGAGCTCGCGCATTGCGCTGCGACCGCTTGCGGCGCCTTCGACGAGATAGCCGGCGCGCTCGAGACTGAAGCGCAGAACGTCACGAACCGGGGCTTCGTCTTCGACGACCAGTATGGTTTTCATCGTTGTTGTTGTGCGGCCCGCCGGAGAATCCGTCGGGAAGTAGATCAATAGGCTGTGACAGCCTCGTGTAGGAACGTTTGCGGGAGTGTTTCCGAAGCACGCGTGAGCGCGTGGCATCGGAGGCGCTAGCGCGAGAGTCGGAACGCCGGTGCTAGTCGGGGTCGGCAACCGCGGCGGCGGCGCGATCGAGCCGCAGAGCGGCGAGCCAGTGATAGGCGTCGTTCATCTCGCTGGGCTCATCGGCGGTCGACGAAATCGACGGTGCTGCGCGGCTTGTGCTGTCGGGCTCGGCCGCGCGCTGCACGCGCTCGATCCAGCTCCATGCGGTCCTGTTACGCGTGCGGACGGACGACCAGAGTGTGTGTCCG
Organism: uncultured Gammaproteobacteria bacterium; assembly: GCA_963841645.1. Classification (GTDB taxonomy): domain Bacteria; phylum Pseudomonadota; class Gammaproteobacteria; order Steroidobacterales; family Rariloculaceae; genus FEN-1219. The sequence continues at coordinate 186,932 of CAWJDS010000017.1, forward strand.
ATCCGTCTGACTCTCCATGTCAAAGCAGGATTGTTCATGGGCGCGCAGCATGCTCTCTACGACTGACGACTCTATGAAGATTAGATGAAGAATCCGCGACAGACTGTGCGTTCTGTCAAATTTGTGTCGCGAGAGTCTCGGGCGCGAACAGTCAGCGTTGCGTCTCGTCGAGAACGCGACCCGCGATCGCGCGGAGCTGCTCCACCCGCGCGGGATCGCGCGCCTCCGGTGGCGTGATGATCGCGGTGTCGAGCGCGCGCTCGATGAACGCGGGCGACGGCGTGCGCTCGGGCCCGAGCATCGGGATCACGCGCTTCAGCAGGGCGCGCGCCTGCACGACGTTCTCGTTGAGGACCCGGATCACGGTCGCGACGGCCACGTGGTCGTGATCGGGATGCCAGCAATCGTAGTCCGTCACCATTGCGACCGTCGCGTACGGCAGCTCCGCCTCCCGAGCGAGCTTCGCCTCGGGCATGTTCGTCATACCGATCACGTCGCAGCCCCACGAGCGGTAGAGGTTCGACTCGGCCAACGTCGAGAACTGCGGACCCTCCATCACGACGTAGGTCCCGCCGCGCCGGTACGGGATCCGCTCGGCGTCGGCCGCCCGCGCGAGCGCGTCGACGAGCTTCGGGCACACGGGATGCGCCATCGACACGTGCGCGACGAAGCCGCGCGCCGAAGAAGCTCTTGTCGCGCGCGTACGTGCGGTCGATGAACTGATCGACGAGCACGAAGTGGCCCGGGTGCAAGTCCTCGCGCAGCGATCCGCAGGCCGAGATCGAGATCACGTCCGTGACGCCCGCGCGCTTGAGCGCGTCGATGTTGGCGCGGTAGTTGATCTCCGACGGCGCCAAGACATGGCCGCGACCGTGGCGCGGCAGGAAGACGAGGTCGACGCCCGCGAGCTCGCCGAACAGCAGAGCGTCGGATGGCGCGCCGAACGAGGAGGGCACGGATTCCCAGCGCGTGCGAACGAGCCCATCGAGTTGATAGAGCCCGCTGCCGCCGATGATGCCGAGGACCGTCCTGCCCACGGCGTCAGAGTCTAAGCCCGATCTGCCTCAGCTGCGCGTAAAGCGATAGACGAACGCGGGCGGAAAGTTCGCAACCGTCATCCCGATCAGCCTCGCCTCGAGGCCGAGGTCCTTCATGAGCCGTTTGCCGACCGGCGGCTTGCCGAGATACGTGAATTGATGCAACGCGCCGCCGCGCTTGAGCAGCGTGAACGTCGCGTCGAGGATCCGCGTCTTCTTGTCCTTGTCGAACCACACGATCGGTAATCCGCTGATCACGTAGTCGACCGTGCCGGCGAGCGCGCTGAGACGCTCGTTCAGCGTCTGCGCGTCCGCGTGCACGATCGTCGCGCCGGGGAATCGCATGCCGAGGATGCTCGCGAACGCGTCGTTGTTCTCGACGAGATAGAGATCCGACGCGCGCACGCCGCGATCGATCAGCGCCTGCGTCAGAGTGCCGGTGCCCGCACCGAGCTCCACGACGCGTGCGCCCGCGTACAGATCGGTAGCCATGAGCCGCGCGAGTGAGCGGCTGCTCGGGACGATGGATGCGACTTGGAAGGGATCGTGTAACCAGTTCTTAAAGAAGGCGGCGTGATGGGCAGAATGACGTTTCTGTTGCAGTTGCGATTCCACTATGCGTTGTCCTCCACACGAGTGTCGAGTCGAACGGGGCGCGGAGCATACGCGATCTATTTGACGACTGTGCGATTTCTTGAAACAAATCGTGCCGCACAATGTGCGCCGTTCGTCGCTCGAGCGGCGTGTCCGTAACGAAAAGTTCATGCAAGCAGAAACAGCATCGGCGTCCAACGATTCTTCGCAGACTTGGCTCGCGCGCGCGGCGAAGCACGAGCGCATCAACTTCCTCGTCACGAATCGCCTGCCGCGCCGCGCCGCGACGCTGCTGATGGGACGTCTCAGCCGCGTCGAGAATCGGCTCGTCTGCGGACTCGCGCTCAGGCTTTGGCGATTGTTCGCCGGCGATTTCCGGCTCGAGGAAGCGGCGGAGACGCGCTTCAAGAGCCTGCACGATTGCTTTACGCGCGCGCTGAAGCCCGGTGCGCGCGCGATCGCTCCCGAGTCCAATGTCGTCGCGAGCCCGTGCGACGGCATCGTCGGCGCGCACGGCCGCGTCGAGGGCACTAAGGTGTTTCAGATCAAGGGCTTCCCCTACGACCTGGGTGACCTCCTGAACGACCGCGCGCTCGTCGACAAGTATCGCGACGGGGTGTACGTGACGCTGCGGCTCACCTCGAACATGTATCACCGCTTCCACGCGCCGCTCGCGTGCCGCGTGCGCGAGGTGCTCTACGTTTCAGGCGACACGTGGAACGTGAATCCGATCGCGCTGCGCCGCGTCGAGCGGTTGTTCTGCAAGAACGAGCGCGCGGTGATCGATCTCGATCTCGGCGCGCCGGATGATTCGCTCGCGCTGGTTCCGGTCGCCGCGATTCTCGTCGCGAGCATTCGCCTGCATTGTCTTCCCGCGCCGCTCACGCTCGAGTATCGCGGTCCGAATCGGATCGCGTGCGACCGCTCGTTCGCCAAAGGCGAGGAGATGGGTTGGTTCGAGCACGGCTCGACGATCATCGTGTTCGGAACGAAACGATTCGTGATCGATTCGCGGCTCACGGAGGGCGCGACGATCAGAATGGGCGAGCCGCTGTTGCTCGCGCCGCGATCCTCACGAGGCGACTCGCGCAAATCGTGACGCGCGTCGGGCAGTGCCCGCACGCGTGTAACGTGTTCATCACAAATGCGCCATAGGATGCTGCGCGCGTTCCGGTTTTTCATCGTTGCGTCACAAGGAGGTTCGATGCCTCGTAACACCGCCGACACATCCGAAGGACATCCAGGCTTCTTCGCCGAGCTCCGGGAACAGCGCTGGGACGATCACCGCCTCTATCACCACAGCAGGATCAATCAATCGCTTCACCTGCTGAGCGCGCTGAGCTTCCTCACCTCCTACGCACTTCTTGCCGTCAGCCCCGCGCTCGCGGCGACTGTCGGTTGGTTGCTCGCGATGACCTCGCGCCAGGCCGGGCACTTCTTCTTCGAGCCGAAGGGCTACGACGCAGGTGAACCAGCTCACGAACGAGCGCAAGGAAGAGATCAAGGTCGGCTACAACATTCGCCGCAAGATCGTGCTGCTGTCGGTTTGGGGCGCGTCGCCGATCGTGCTCTGGATGCAGCCGACGCTGTTCGGGCTGCTCGAGAACGCCGGTCGGCGCCGAGGCGTGGCTCCAGAACTCGCGAAGGTGTGGCTCGCGCTCGGCGGCGCAGGCCTCGTGTTCCGCACGGTCCAGCTGTTCTTCGTTCGCGACGTGCAGACCGGCCTCGTGTGGGCGACGAAGATCCTCACCGATCCGTTCCACGACGTGAAGCTCTACCATCGCGCGCCGCTCTACCTGCTGCGCGGGCAGCTCATCGATCCGATGCTGCACGTGAGCGAAGAGGAAATGGACGCGGCGGAAGAGCTCGACGAGGAAGATCCCGAGCTCAGACCCGCGGGTTGACGAGCGCCGCCGGCGCCGCAGCCTCGGCTCGGCGCCCGAAGCGCGCTCGCACGATCTCCTTCAGGATTTGCCGCCGGATCGCCTTGTTCGTGAGCGCCGGCGCGCTCCACCACCAGCCGTCCGCGCGCATCGTCTCCGCCGCGCGCAGGAAGCGCTCGGCGACGGCCGCGAAATCGACGTCCGAGTAGTTGTGGCTGAAGATCAGACGGCCGCTTCCGACCCAGCTCAGCGCGAGGCCTTCGGCGCGGAGGTAGAACTGGAACATCCAGTTGTAGCGGCTCGGTTGTGTGTACAGGATCGTCCACACCGAGACGAGGTTCGCGACGCGCACCGGTAGCCCCGCGGCTTCGAGGCGTGCATTGAGCGCGGCCGCGCGGCTGTCCCAGCGCTCGTCGAGCCGTTCGTACGTCGCCGCTATCGCGGGTGAGTCGAGCCGGCGCAGGAACTCGTTCATCGCGCCGAGCACGTACGGGTGAGAGTTGAACGTACCGCGCGCAAAGCACACGTCGGTCGGCCGGTCGTCGCGGAAGCGCTTCATGAATCGATGCGCGCCGCAGAGCACGCCGACGGGGAGCCCGCCGCCGAGCGTCTTGCCGTAGGTGACGAGGTCCGCGCGCACGCCGAAGTACTCCTGCGCGCCGCCGCGCGCGAGCCTGAACCCGAGGAACACCTCGTCGAAGATGAGCGCGATGCCGCGCTCGGTGCAGACCTCGCGCAGCTTGCGCGAGCCAGTCGGCATAGGCCGCGCGATCGAAACGAGCCGAGCGGCTGCTGTCGACGAGCGACGCCGTCGCCGGGCGCGGCGCGATTCGGATGCAGCGCCTGCAGCGGATTCACGAGCACGCACGCGATGTCGCTGCGCGTGCGCAAGACGTCGTAGGCTGCGCTCGCTCATGTCCGCGAGCGTGTAGACGTCCGTCACTCGGCGCGGGTTGCCGACGCCGGGCTGCACGCCGTCCCACCAGCCGTGATACGCGCCGCAGAACAGCACGACGTTCGGCCGGCGCGTGTGGTACTGCGCGAGCCGCACGGCCTGCATCACGGCCTCGGTGCCCGACATGTGGAACGACACCTCGTCGAGCTTCGAGATCTCGCGCAAGCGGCGCACGTTCTCCTCGATGATCGGGTGATACGCGCCGAGCACGGGGCCGAGCGCTCGCACACGCGCGGCGCCCGCGTCGATGCAGTCTTTGTAGAAGTCGTAGCCGAATACGTTCACACCGTACGAGCCCGTGAGGTCGTACGACCAGTTGCCGTCGGTGTCTTTGATCCGCACGTCGGCGGATTCCTCGACGAAGCTCGCCACGCGCAGGTGCTCGCGCAGGTAGTCGCGATATTGGAACGGCACGCGGTACGCGTTCGTGAACGCGACGTCGGAGACACCCGACTCGAGCCGTTCGGCGAGCGCGACCGCGTTCGGGTGATCGTCACGATAGTCGCGCGCGAGCCGCGCGAGCGCCGCGCGGCGTGACGGCCGCGACGTCCTCCGGAGCCCCGTCGCTCGCGAAGAACTCGTGCTCGCCGTACGAGTAGAACGGAACGAGACCGGCGAGCCGCCGCGAGATCCGCGCGTGGCCGGTCAGCGAGCGGTGCTTCGCGCGCGAGAGCCGCCAGCGGCCCGGCGCCCAGCTCAGCATCGCCGCGACCGCGACGGCGCCGAGCGCATAGAGCCCCCAATGGGTATCCATTCCGTTCTCCCGGCTCGAGCGACGGCGCGCACGATACTTCGGGGAGGTTACGGTTGCGCTACAAAAGGAACGCCCCGTCCGTAGACGGGGCAAAGTTTTCGGGGAAAGTTAGTTATTGGAAGACCCTCCGCAGACTCGAATTGGGGGGGGAGCTGGCAGAAGGTGGGCACAGGTTAGGGTCGCTCTGTGACCGTTCGGTTGAGGTAATCAAAAGATTTCGTGACCCGGCTCGTGCGGGCGCATGCCCTCTGTACAATGGCGCGCTATCGATAAGGAGCCCGCCATGAAACACATGCTCTTCGCCGCCGCTCGCGCTCGTGGGCCTCGCGTTGCCCGCCTACGCGCACACGCCGCTCGCGTCGTCCGTGCCCGCCGCGGGCAGCACGGTTCCCGGGCCGGTCAAGGAGATCGTGCTCGAGTTCGGTGGCGACGTGCGCCTGACGGCGCTCGCGCTCACGGATGCCGCGGGCGCGAAAGAAGGCCGTCGCGGACCTGCCGACCGCGATCCAGAAGAAGTTCACGGTCGCGATCCACGACGAGCTCGCGCCGGGCGCCTACGTCGCGACCTGGCGCGCCGTCGGCGCCGACACGCACGTCGTCTCGGGCGAGATCAAGTTCAGCGTCGCGGCCGCGCATTCGCACTGAGCCGATCGCGCGGCCGTGTTCCTCGCCGCCGATATCGGTCGTGCTCGCGCTGCGCGCGCTGAGCTTCGTCGCGATCTTTCAGGCCGTCGGCAACGCGCTGTTCCTCGATCTCTTCGGCGCGCGCCTCTCGGCTCCGGTCGAGGAGCGGGTGCGAACGCTCGCGCGGATCGCGGCCGTCGCGGCGCTCTGTCTCGCGGTGGCGCACTACGTGCTGATCCCCGCATGGCTCGCCGGCAATCTCGGCAGCACGTTCGACCCGTCGCTGTCGGAGCTCCTGCGCGAGTCGGACGCGGGCACCGCGAACATCGTGCGGATCGTCGGGCTCGCGGTGCTGTTTCTGAGCCTCGACCGGCGCACGCGGCTCAATACGATCGCGATGCGCGTCGCGCTCGCGCTCACCGTGCTGTCGTTCGCGCTGATGGGCCACACGGCGATCCATCCGCTGCGCTGGCTGCTCGCGCCGGTGCTGCTCGTGCACGTCGGCGTCGCGGCATTCTGGTTCGGCGCGCTCTGGCCATTGCGCGAGGTCGCGGCTCGCGAGCCGGCGGAGCGGGCGGGGCGGCGATCGCCGCGTACGCGAAGCTCGCGACGCGACTCGTGCCCTCGGTGCTGATCTGCGGCGTGCTGATCGGGCTCGTGTTCATTCGCAGCGTGGCCGAGCTCGCGACCGCATACGGCGCGCTGGTGCTCGGCAAAGCGGCCGCGTTCGGCGTGCTGATGTATCTCGCGGCATTGAACAAGGGGCGGTACGCGCCCGGCGTCGCGGCGGGCGAGGCGGGCGCGGTGCGCTCGTTTCCGGCGGACCGCCGCGGCCGAGTGGTCGGTGCTCGCCGCGGTGCTCGTCGCGACTGCGCTGATGACGGCGCTCTACGCGCCGGCGCATCTCGAGGGCGCGTTCGGGTCGCATCTGCTCGAGCCGCATTCGGACACGGCCACGGCGCCGTCATCCACGCCGCGGAACGTTCCGGTGGATACGCCATCACCGGGTGCCACCGCGACCCCACCGGCGCCGGAGAACGATTGGGCGCTCCGCTGAGACGGGAACGCCGGAGAGGGTCTGGCAAGTTCGGCGTGTGGGGTTTGGTCGTTCAAACAACGGATTCGATCCTGCGACGGGCTTTCCAGGATTTGAGCGCGGGCCCTGTCGGATGGACACTTCGCCCTTCTTCCTAGAGGTGACTTCCCTCCCGTACCGAGCGAGCGAGCGCTCGAGGAGTGTGCCTCTCGCGTCGCGCGGGGCGAATGGCATGCGCCATGCATTTGCAGCCGGCCGCCGGCACGGGCGTTGATTCACCTAGAGGACGAAATGGCGATACAAATTGCTGAAAGAGACTTGCGCGAGCGCGCGTATGCGCTCTGGGAGGCGAGGGGCCGTCCGGAGGGTAGCGCGCACGAGGACTGGTTCACGGCCGAGACCCAGATTCGTGCTGAGCTCGATGCCGTTTCCACGCCCCTTGAGCCCCTCGCCCAGCGGGCGGCCGAAGCGCTTGAGGGCACGGCCGGCGAGGGACGCAATTGAGCACCGGCCGCGTTCGGGAAGGTAGCGCCGAAGCCCATGGAGCCATTTGGAACGGCGAGGGAACGAACTTCACCTTGTTCTCCGCGCACGCCACGCGTGTAGACGTGTGCCTTTTCACGCCCGACGGTCAGCGCGAGCTCGAGCGGTTGACGTTGCCGGAGTACACGGACGGCTTCTGGCATGGCTTCGTACCGGGTGTGCGTCCAGGAGACGTGTACGGAATGCGCGTCCATGGGCCGTACAACCCGGAAGCCGGACATCGGTTCAATCCAAACAAGCTCGTTCTCGATCCGTATGCACGCGCGCACATCGGCGCGCTGAAGTGGGCGCCGGAATGCTTCGGCTACACGATTGGCGCCGAGGGCGACGATCTTTCTTTCGACGAGCGCGATAGCGCCCCATTCATGCCCAAGTGCGTGGTGGTCGATCCGAACTTCGACTGGCGCGGTCAGCCTCGTTCGCGCGGCATTCCCTGGGACCGCACCATCGTCTACGAGACCCACGTACGCGGCTTCACGAAACTGCATCCCGCGGTGCCGGAGAAGGAGCGCGGCACCTACAAGGGACTCGGGGCGCACGAAGTGATCGACTACATCAAGTCGTTGGGCGTCACGACCGTCGAGCTCTTACCGATTCACACCTTTATCAACGATAGCCACCTGCTCGAGCGGAAGTTGACCAACTACTGGGGCTACAACAGCATTGGTTTCTTCGCGCCCGATCCGCGCTACGCATCCGAGCCCGAGCAGAGTCTGCGCGAGTTCAAGGAAATGGTGGCGCGGTTCCATGACGCCGGCCTCGAAGTCGTGCTCGATGTCGTCTACAACCATACCGCGGAAGGCAACGAGCGCGGGCCCACGCTCTCATTCAAAGGCATCGACAACGCCACTTACTACAGGCTTCTCCCGGACCAGAAGCGTTACTACATCAACGACACCGGCACCGGCAACACGCTGAATCTCTCACATCCGGCGGTGATCGAGATGGTGATGGACAGCCTCAGGTATTGGGTCAACGAGCTGCACGTCGATGGCTTTCGCTTCGATCTCGGCACGATCTTGGCGCGTGAACCTGACGGCTTCGACAATCAAAGCGGCTTCCTCAAAGCATGCAACCAGGATCCGGTCCTGCGCTCCGTCAAGTTGATCGCCGAACCATGGGATTGTGGGCCCGGGGGCTATCAGGTCGGTCGATTTCCGCCGGGATGGGCCGAATGGAACGATCGCTATCGAGACGTGACCCGGGATTTCTGGAAAGCCGCCGCGTCCGCCAAGGACATCGCTCCCCGGCTTTGTGCCTCCGGCGATGTCTTCAACCACCTTGGGCGCCGCCCGTCCTCGTGCGTCAACTTCGTGACCGCGCATGACGGCTTCACGCTCTGCGACGTCGTGTCCTACGACAGGAAGCACAACGACGCCAACGGCGAGCACAACAACGACGGCAGCAACGACAATCGTTCTTGGAACTGCGGAGCCGAAGGCCCGACCGAGGATGCGGGGATCAACGCTCTGCGCGGCCGACAGATGCGCAACTTCCTCGCCACTCTTCTGCTATCGCAGGGCACGCCAATGTTGCTCGCCGGCGATGAGTTCGCGCGAACGCAAGAGGGCAACAACAACGCGTACTGTCAGGACAATGCGATTAGCTGGATCGACTGGAGTCTTGCGGACAAGAATCAAACGCAGGTGAAGTTCGTTCACAAGCTGACCGCTTTGCGCGCGAAGTATCCGATTCTGCGGCGGAATCGTTTCTTGACGGGTGCATACGACCAGGAACTCGAGGTCAAGGATCTGACGTGGATCAATGCCTCGGGGTCGGAGATGCGAACCGAGGAATGGGCCGACGAGCGGATGCTGTGCTTCGGGATGCTCATCGACGGACGCGCCGCGCCCACCGGGGTGCGTCAGCGGGGAGCGGAAGCCACGATGCTCTTGGTGCTTAATGCGCATCATGACCTGGTCGAGTTCACGTTGCCGTCCGCGCCAGGGGGCTCGGCGTGGCAACGGCTCATCGACACGAACATCGTGGAGGATGACGCGCCAAGGCTCGAGTTTGGCGCGCGCTACGGCGTCACCGGCCGTTCGCTGCTTTTGCTCGTGCTCATGGGCTGAGCCAGGATCGCGTAGCGCCGGCACTTCGCGCGCGGCAATGCCGCCGCGTGCCACTGAGCGCACTAGGCTACAGCCCGCTTGGCAAACCCGCGCCGAGTGCCGATAATTGCGCCCCTCGCGTGGGGCAGTAGCTCAGCTGGGAGAGCGCCGCGTTCGCAATGCGGAGGTCGAGGGTTCGATCCCCTTCTGCTCCACCAATTTCGAAGACAGCTGCACTGCAAAGTGCACGTTAATGCTTATTTGCGCGCACTGAGTAGGGCAAAAGTGGGGCAGTCTTCCGACGCCTCAATCCGAGGCGTCGCTAAGTGCGCAGCAGCCACTGGCGCAGTTCGGACACGATTGCTGTTTGATCGAGACTACTGGGGTGCCAGCGAATAGCTCGTACTGCGCCCGCCACCGGGATCCTTCCGCAGAGCGCCTCGTTCGACGAGATCGGCGATGTCGCGGAGAGCTGTGTCTTGCGAACTCTTCGTCAGTTTCGCCCATTTCGATGAAGTCAGTTTGCCCTCGAAGCCGCGGAACAAGAGCTTGAGTACTTTGATTTGGCGCTCATTGAGTGCCTCTTGGGCGAAGCGCTCCCAGAACCGTGCCTCGTTGAGAACGGTTGTGAGCGTACTGTGGGCCCCTTCGATCGCGCTCATCAGACACTCGAGAAACCAGTGCTGCCAACGAGTGATGTCGGTATCACTCTTTTGCGTACGCTCGAGCATGTCGTAGTAATCGTTACGCTCGCGGCGGATCTGGCTAGACATGCTGTAAAAGCGCTGGCCCGTTCTTTCCGAGCGCGCGAGAGCCATGTCAGCGATCGCGCGGGCAATACGGCCATTCCCGTCCTCAAACGGATGGATGGTGACGAACCATAGATGTGCCAGACCGGCGACGAGCAGCGGATCTGTGTCTCCGGGCTTAGCGAGCCAGACCAGAAATCGCTCCATTTCCTCTGGAACGCGGGCTGCAGGTGGCGCTTCGTAGTGAACTTTCTCGCGCCCCACAGGGCCCGAGACGACCTGCATCGGTCCCGAAGTGTCCTCGCGCCATGCGCCGACTTTGATCGCGCGCATACCGCTACGTGCCGTCGGGAACAACGCCGCGTGCCAATCGAATAGGCGCTGCGCAGTCAGCGGCTTTGCGTAGTTTGACGTCGCGTCCATCATCATCTCGACGATGCCTTCAACGTTTCGGTCTGCGGGGATCAATCCCGCGACATCCATGCCCAGGCGGCGCGCGATCGACGAGCGGACCTGCTCGCGTTCGAGTTTTTCCCCCTCGATTTCGCTTGATTTAACGACGTCTTCGGTGAGGATTCGAAGGTGGGCTTGGGTGCGCAGGTCGAAGCCCAGCCCCTCCATTTTTCCAAGTAGCCGCCACTGCTCGCGCGAGACATGCGTTAGCAGTTTCGCGAGGGCATTGTCGTCCCAATGCAGGGCCGGCCACTGCTCGTGTTGCCAGATGTAGGCCATCTAATCTCCGCTGAATTTGCGGAGATTATGGGCCGTATTCACCGCAGGGACAAGCCTAATCTCCGCAGCATGTGCGGTGATTGAGCACGATATTCTCCGCACGGGAGCACACGAATCTGTTACGTACTAGATTCTAATCCATTGAAAATCATCTGAAATATGGCCTTGTGGATTTCTTGTACATACAAGAATTCCAAGCCTGCGCTCGCCTCGGAACAACCGACAGCGACTTATCTCACCTCATACCGCTTACACACTGTGTAAGTGCCCCGTAGTCCGCACTCCCCGAGGCCATGTGAGTCCGCGTGGGCTGTTACTGGCGGGAGAAGAACTCAACGAGTTTCACGAGCGCTAACGTGTCGAAATTGCAGTACCTGAGCAGATCTTTCTGCAGTTGTTCCCGTCGCAACGGCGATGTTTGGGTGTTGATTGCTTCGAGATATGCGCTCTGCGCAGCGCCGCCATCCCGCACTTCACCAAGCGTCGCATAGTCGAGCTCGGGCGCAGTGGTTGGCAGCACTGACTTGATCGACCACGAACCACGCATTGCGGGATGGTAGTAGTGCACTTTTGTTACGGGATGCAGATCCACCAATCGCTCCCGTATGGCTTGTAGCGGCCCCGCAAGGTCGGCATAGCGCTCGGCGAGTCGACTGATGACTGCACCTTCGTAACCCGTGTATACAAGTATCGGTCCGTGATTGCCGAGTATCGCGATCAAGCGCTCGGCGCACGCGCGCATCGGTGCTTGGCCGGTCACGTCGAGAAACGCCTCGTGCGCGATATCGCCCTGACCGTTGTCGACGTGACACGACCATTGAAAAGGCAACGCTTCGTAAGGCTTCGTGCCCGCCCAAATCGGCACGGCGAAGGCGATTGTCTCGAAGTCCAGATAGTAGCGTGGAACTCAATGCGCGCGGCGAAGTCACGAAGTTCCGCGCCGACAAACGGCGTCCCAAGCTTCGTCTGCTCCCAAATTCGCCGCTGCTTCTCGCCGGCAAGCGCGTCTTCGGGAAGATCACGCAGATCCTGGTAGCCTTCGCGTCGTCAGCAGCCCTAGACCCCGCCCTTGTTGCAGCGTTCGTGGACAGTGCAGTTGCGACGTGTTCATGGAACCGAAGAGAAGCATTGCCTCCGGAAAGCGGACGTTCTTACGTCGAAGTGTGTCCGCTGTCGGCCAATAGCGGTAATCCGGCAGGCGTCAGGTACGAAGGGAATCCAGCAGACTTGATACGCTGTCTAACTTGGTCGAGAGTTTAGGTGCACGCTTCAGGATTGAAGCGACAGTGTCGTCAACTATGCCCGATGCTTCGTTGATCAAAGCCTGACCGGCAGGCGTCAGTTTCGCCATCGCGAGCCGAGCATCTCGTTTGTTCTTTGCAGTTGCGACTAATCCGATCTTTTCCAGTGGACGAAGTGCCCGCGTCACCCCGGACGCGGTTAGTCCAATGCTACGAGCAGCGTCGATCCTGCTAGCTTGCCCGTTAGGTGCCTCTGACAAAGCGCGCAATAGCCGATATTCTGCAAAACTGACGCCCCGGATTGCGCTGAGGCTGCAATCCAACTGGCGCTCGAGACTGCTCCACGCTGCTGCAACTGCAAGCGCGAAGCGATGATTCTCACTGGTATCTGAGCTCATCGTAGAAGCCTACTATATGCATGACTACTCATGCAATAGTCAGATACTAAGCAGCCAGTTAGCCGTCTCGGCTGCGGCGACTTCGGATCGAGAGCGGACGCGCTGAGTAGTAAGCCCGGATAGTCCGCTTTCAGGACGGTCCGCGCCGCCCAGGATGCGGGGTACTCACTAGGTCTGTGGTGAGTTGGCTTCACACCCAAGGGCCCCGGTGCCCTTCGCAATGCCCGCCTTCTGCGTGCGCGCGGACGGCGCGTGATGCGTCGGCATGGAGAGCGTGCTGCGCACGCGGACCTGCGGTATCGTCTATTTCGCGAAACCCAACCGCGAGGTCCGTCCATGAAGACCGTCTATGCCGTAGCGACATTGCTTTCACTGGTCGCAGTGTCGTACTTGTCGCCTGTGCCGCAGGTCTCCGCGGTCGCGACTGCGTCTGCCGGCGAATCGTGCCCGACCTTCCTGAATCAGGAGTACCGCAAGCTGCACTCTTCGGACAGCGTGAACCTCTGCACGCTCGTCGCAGGCAAACCGATGCTGATCGTGAACACCGCGAGCCATTGCGGCTTCACGCCGCAGTTCAAAGGGCTAGAAGGGGCGTACCAGAAGTACAAGGCGCGGGGACTCGTAGTCGTCGGTTTCTCGTCGGATGACTTCAATCAGGAAGCGAAAGACGAGGCCGAAGCTGCGACGATGTGCTTCATCAACTACGGCGTGACGTTCACGATGCTCGCGCCGCAACACGTGAAGGGACCGGAGGCCAACGCGGTGTTCAAGGAGCTCGCGCGGCAGACCCAGGAGCCGAAGTGGAACTTCAACAAGTACCTCGTCACCGCCGACGGCAAGGTTGCGCAGTACTTCGACAGCCAGGTGGCGCCGGATTCGCAACAATTCAACGAGGCGGTCGAAAAGCTGCTGAAGTAGCGGGGACCGGGCGCGGTGTTGCCCCGCATACGCGCCGACTTTGGTGAGCGCGTGTTCTCTCCCGTCGGGCGAAAACATCTTCAGGAATTCGAAACACAGAAATGCGCCGCGCGAGGACATCCAGTGTGCTTACGCGATAGGTGTTGAAGGCGCAGTTAGGCCGGTCGGACCGTTCCCGCGCCATTGGCGCGTCTATTGCATACCCAGCAGGTGAATTGACGCACAAAACTGCAATGGCGGTCATAGAGGGAACACGCATGAACAAGGTCATCACGATCGGATCCATGCTCATCCTTGGCCTGTCAGCTGCGGCATGCAATGAGGCGAAATCGCCCACCGCGGTGCAGCGCGACGTCTCGAAAGCCGAAGCGGATCGCACCGCGAAGGTCGCTGAAGCCCGTAAGGAAGGTAATCAAGCGATCGAGCGCCAGCAAAAAGACGTGGACGCGCAACAGCGGGACGTGGCGGCCGAGCGTCGCGATGTGAACGACGCCGTCGCGAACAAGAACTACGAGGTTGCGATCGCGAAGGCGGATGGCGACTACAAGGTGGCTACTCAGGCATGCGAGGCGCTATCCGGCAGCCAGCAGTCCACCTGCAAGGATCGCGCAGACGCTAAGCACAAAGCCGATAAGGCCGACGCGGAGTTGCTCAGACGTTGAGGCGTTTCTCGCGCCCCGTCGACTAGCCGGCGGGGCGCGTCTCCACGCGAGCGTCCGCGGATATCGACGCGTACCCGGCAAAAGCTCGCGTCCGCGAGCCGTCATCCTCCTGTAACAAACCCCAGGCTCAATGCCGCAAGGGTCTTCAACTCGGAGGGTACGAGAATGAGAACGAATGCTCGGGCGTTACTGACTTCGCTTTCGGCCGTCGCAGGGGCGGCGTTCCTGACGGCTGCAACCGCCGCCGACATCTCGGGCGCCGGCGCGACGTTTCCGGCTCCGGTCTACGCGAAGTGGGCCGAAGCCTATAAGAAGGAGACGAACGTCGGTTTGAACTATCAGTCGATCGGTTCGGGCGGCGGCATCAAGCAGATCGAAGCCGGCACCGTGACGTTCGGCGCGTCGGACAAGCCGCTCGAGCAGAAGGAGCTCGAGACGAACGGGCTCGTCCAGTGGCCGATGGTCATCGGCGGTGTCGTGCCGACGGTGAACATCGAAGGCGTCAAGCCGGGCGAGCTCGTGCTCGACGGCGCCACGGTCGCCGACATCTATCTCGGCACGATCTCGAAGTGGAACGACCCGAAGATCAAGGCGCTGAATCCGAGCGTCAATCTGCCGAGCACCGCGATCGCGCCGGTCTACCGCTCGGACGGCTCGGGCACCAACTTCCTCTTCACGACGTATCTCTCGAGTGTGAGCGCGAAGTTCAAGTCCGACATCGGGGCCGACGCCTCCGTGCAGTGGCCGACCGGTCTCGGCGCGAAGGGCAACGAAGGCGTCGCGAACATGATCGCGCGCACGAGCGGTGCGATCGGCTATGTCGAGTACGCCTACGTCAAGCAGAACAAGATGACCTACGCGAAGATGAAGAACCGCGACGGCAAGCTCGTGTCGCCGGAGATCAAGTCGTTCCAGGCGGCCGCGGCGAGCGCGGACTGGTCGAAGGCGCCGGGCTACTACCTGATTCTCGTCGATCAGACGGGCGCAGAGAGCTGGCCGATCACGGGCGCGAGCTTCATCATCATGCACAAAGAGGTGAAGGACGCGGCGGACTCGCTGACGGCGCTCAAGTTCTTCTCGTGGGCCTACGACAAGGGCGACAAGATGGCCGAGGAGCTCGACTACGTGCCGCTGCCCGACAACGTCGTCAAGATGGTCGAGCAAACCTGGACGGGCAACATCAAGTCCGGCGGCAAGCCGGTGTGGACTAAGTAGTCCGACCCGGGTTCCAATGAGCAATCTCTGACTCGAAGCCGGCGAGCGGCGGCCCAACGGCTACCGCTTGCCGGCATCATCATGGTCGCTGTCGCACGTCCCTACACGCACGCCTGAAGCGCGAAGCGAACGCCGAAACGGTGTTTCGCTGGGCCACGCTGTGCTCCGCGACTCTGGTGCTCTTGCTCCTCGTCGGCGTGCTGATCTCTCTGACCTACGGCGCGTGGCCCGCGATCAAGGCCTTCGGCTTCAACTTCCTGACGACGGAGGTTTGGAATCCCGTCACGGAGAAGTTCGGCGCGCTCGCGCCGATCTACGGCACCGTCGTCACGTCGATCATCGCGATGCTGATCGCGATCCCGATCGCATTCGGCATCGCCGTGTTCCTCACCGAAACGTGCCCGCGCTGGCTGCGTACGCCGATCGGGATCGCGATCGAGTTGCTCGCCGCGATCCCGAGCATCGTGTTCGGCATCTGGGGCCTGTTCATCCTCGCGCCGATCCTTCAGCTGCATGTCCAGCCATGGCTCATCGACCACCTTGGCCCGTGGCCGATCATCGGTGCGCTGTTTCAAGGCGCGCCGTACGGCATCGGCCTGCTGACCGCGGGCCTCGTGCTCGCGATCATGGTGCTGCCGTTCATCACGGCGGTGATGCGCGAGGTGTTCCAGATCACGCCGACCGTCGATCAAAGAGGCCGCCTACGGCGTCGGCGCGACGCAATGGGAAGTGGTCTGGGACGTCGTGCTGCCGTGGTCGCGCCCAGGCGTGATCGGCGGAATCATGCTCGGTCTCGGGCGCGCGCTCGGCGAGACGATGGCCGTGACGTTCGTCGTCGGCAACGCGCATCGAATCAGCACGTCGTTGCTCGCGCCGGGCACGACGATCGCCGCGTCGATCGCAAACGAGTTCGCGGAAGCGGTCGGCGATCTGTACACGTCTTCGTTGATGGCGCTCGGCTTGATCCTGTTCATCATCACGTTCGGCGTCATCGCCGGCGCGCGTCTTCTGCTGATGCGGCTCGAGAGCGGCGGCAATCGGAGGCAGGCGTGACCTCGGTCTTGCGCAGGCGCCGTTTCGTGAGCACCGTCGCGCTCGGGATCTCGATGCTCGCGACGCTGCTCGGCCTCGCCGTGCTCGCCGCGATCTTGGGCACGCTGCTTCGTCGAAGGCTTGAAGGGCTGGTCGTGGACCACGTTCACGCAGTCGACGCCGGCACCGCAGAGCGAAGGCGGGTTGCTGAACGCGATTTTCGGCAGCCTCGTGATGACCGGCGATCGGCATCGGGCTCGGAGCACCGATCGGCGTGCTTGGCGGGCACCTATCTCGCCGAATACGGCCGGCGCAACAAGCTCACGTCCGTCGTGCGGTTCATCAACGACGTGCTGCTCAGCGCGCCGTCGATCGTGGTCGGCTTGTTCGTCTACACGATCGTGGTCGCGACGATGGGGCACTTCTCCGCGATCGCGGGCGCGATCGCGCTCGGCATCATCTCGATGCCCGTGATCGTGCGCACGACGGAGGACATGCTGCGGCTCGTGCCGACGAGCCTGCGCGAAGGCTCGGCCGCGCTCGGCGCGCAGCCGTGGCGCACGGTGACGAGCGTCATCTATCCCGCCGCGCGCAGCGGGCTCGTCACCGGCACGCTGCTCGCAGTCGCCCGGATCTCGGGCGAGACCGCGCCGCTGCTCTTTACGGCGCTCAACAACCAGTTCTGGAGCACCGACCTCACGCGGCCGATGGCGAACCTGCCGAGCGTGATCTATTTGTATGCGATGAGCCCGTACGAAAACTGGCAGACACTCGCGTGGGCCGGTGCGCTGATGATCACGCTGTTCGTGCTGGTGCTGAGCGTCGTCGCGCGCTCGACCGCCGCGTTGTTCGGCGGAGGACAGCGCGGCGCGCCCTAGCGGCTCGGTCGCTCTAAGGCTCGGATCAGCCCGTTCGAGCGGCTCGTGGCGCGTCGTGCGGCGAGTTCACAGTTCTGTAACAATTGCGGCCTATCGTATTTTTCCCGTTCTGAGCCCGGCCGCTATCGCCCGATGGTCCAGTCATACCTTGAGGAGCGCGCGCTTTGCTCGAAGCCTTCCATTCGACCGCTCCTGTGACGACTCAGCCAGTTCCGGAACCGGGTACGGCTCCCGAACCCCGGGTGCTCAAGAAGCGCATCGTCATGCCGCGCGCGCGGCTCCCGGCCGACGACAAGCGGCCGTCGACGCCGCCCCAGGTCAAGGCGGCCGTCGAGCGGCTCGACTTCTGGTACGGCAAGAAGCACGCGCTCAAGGATTTGAACATCACGATCGCTGATCGGCGCGTCACCGCGCTGATCGGCCCGTCGGGATGCGGCAAGAGCACGTTCCTGCGCTGCTTCAACCGCATGCACGACCTGCAGATCGGGACGCGTTATCAGGGCCGGATCATGTTGCAGCCCGATAACGTGAACCTCGTCGGGCGCGACATGCAGCCGATCGAGGCGCGGATGCGGATCGGCATGGTGTTCCAGAGGGCGAATCCGTTCCCGAAGTCGATCTTCGAGAACGTCGCGTATGGGCTCAGGCTGCGCGGCGTGCGCAAGACACTCCGAGATCGAGGAGGCGGTCGAGCACGCGCTGCGCAGCGCGGCGCTGTGGGACGAGACGAAGGACCGCTTGCACGAGTCCGCGCTCGCGCTGTCCGGCGGCCAGATGCAACGTCTATGCATCGCGCGCGGCTTGGTCACGAAACCGGAGATCCTGTTGTTCGACGAGCCGACGTCGGCGCTCGATCCGTTGGCGACCGCGAAGATCGAGGAGCTGATCTCCACGCTGCGCGAAGAGGTGACGGTGCTGATCGTCACGCACAACATGCAGCAGGCCGCGCGCGTATCGGACTACACGGCGTTCATGTTCCTCGGCGAGCTCGTCGAGTTCGGCGACACCGGTCAGATCTTCACGAACCCGAAGCAGAAGGCGACTGAAGACTACATCACGGGCCGCTACGGCTGACCGGCGCGATCGTCGGTTCACGCGCACTCCCCTAGTTCTCCGGTTTCATCCTAGTTCTCTCGTCGCATCGCGCATCGAGCGATCGCAGCGCTACGCTCGCGCGGCACGGGTGTAGACTGCGGGAAGATCCCAGCATCGAGGTCACGGAGCCGTTTACTCATGAGCGGAGAACAGAAGCTCACCGGCCCGAACTTGGCGAAGGGCGTTCCGCTGGCCGGCCTCGAGGACGACAAGATGATCGTCGGCCACGCGAACGGCGAGCCGGTTCTTCTCGCGCGGCAAGGCGGGCAGGTCTTCGCGGTCGGCGCGACGTGCACGCATTACTCGGGACCGCTCGGCGAGGGGTTGCTCGTCGACGGCACCGTCCGGTGTCCGTGGCATCACGCTTGCTTCGATCTGCGGTCGGGCGAGCCGTTGCGCGCTCCCGCGCTGAATCCGATCCCGTGCTACGACGTGCTAGTGGAGGACGGCGTCGTGCGGGTCGGCAAGCGCCAGACCGAGCCGCGGGTGTGGACGAGCGCGGCGGGCGCGCCGGCCCGCATCGTGATCGTCGGCGCCGGAGCGGCCGGCCACGCGGCAGCCGAAACTCTGCGACGCGAGGGTTACCGCGGCGAGCTCATGATGATCGGCGCCGACCGCGCGCCGCCCGTCGATCGGCCGAATCTATCGAAGGACTACTTGGCGGGCAACGCGCCGCAGGAATGGCTGCCTCTGCGTCCGCCGCGAGTTCTTCGTCGAGCATCGGATCACGCTGAAGCTCGGCGTGCGCGTGAGATCGATCGACACCGCGCGCAAGCGAGTCGTGCTCGAGGACGGGAACGCCGAAAGCTACGACAAGCTCCTGCTCGCAACGGGCGCGGACCCCGTCAAGCTCGATCTGCGCGGAGCCGACCTGCCGCACGTTCACTACCTGCGCACGCTCGAGCAAGCCCAAGCGATCGTGGACGCCACGAAGACGGCCCGCCGCGCCGTCGTGATCGGCTCGAGCTTTATCGGGCTCGAGGTCGCCGCATCGCTGCGCGCTCGCAATGTCGAGGTGCACGTGGTGGGGCCGGACGCTGTGCCGCTCGAGAAGGTCATGGGCCCCGAGCTCGGCGGCTTCATCCGCAAGGTGCACGAGAAGCACGGCGTTGAGATTCCATCTCGGGACGCGCCCGAAGTCGATCGAGGCGGAGTCGGTGACGCTTGAAAACGGCGAGCGGGTGCCGGCCGATCTCGTCGTGATCGGCGTCGGTGTGCGGCCCGCCGTGTCTCTAGCGGAAGACGCCGGGCTCGCGACGGACCACGGCGTTGTCGTCGACGAGTATCTCGAGACCAGCGCGCCGGGCGTGTTCGCGGCCGGCGATATCGCACGCTGGCCCGATCCGCATTCGGGTGAACGTATTCGCGTCGAGCACTGGGTCGTCGCGGAGCGGCAGGGGCAGACGGCCGCGCGCAACATGCTCGGCCGTCGCGAGAAGTTCGCGGCCGTGCCGTTCTTCTGGACCGCGCAGTACGACGTCGGCATCAACTACGTCGGCCACGCCACGAAGTGGGACCGGATCGAGGTCGACGGCAGCTTCGATGAGCACAACGCAGCCGTGCGTTTCATCGCGGACGGCAAGACGGTGGCGCTCGCGACGATCTATCGCGATCGCGAGAGCCTCGAGCTCGAGCGGGAGCTCGAGCTGCGCGACGCTCGTTAGCGGTTACGGTTCGCTCGTCAGCCGCGCGTCGCGGCGCCCACGGTTGTCAGTTCGCCGCGCGCGACTTCGACGCCGCGATCCAGTCGTCCACCCGCCGCGTGAGGATCTCGAGCGGCAGCGCGCCGCCGTCGAGCACGGTGTCGTGGAAGCCGCGAATGTCGAAGCGGTCGCCGAGCGCCGCCTGCGCGCGGGCCCGCAGCTCGAGGATCTTCAGCATGCCGACCTTGTACGCCGTCGCCTGGCCCGGCAAAACGATGTAGCGCCGGATCTCCGAGCGTATCTGGCCCTCGGCCGTCGGCGAGTTGGCGATGAAGTACTCCACGGCTTGCGCCTCGGTCCAGCCCTTCGCGTGCAGGCCCGTATCGACGACGAGCCGGATCGCGCGCCAGAGCTCGCCGCCGAGCCGGCCGAAGTCGGAGTAGGGATCCTCGTAACGGCCCATCTCTTTCGCGAGCCGCTCCGCGTACAACCCCCAGCCTTCGACGTAGGCCGTGTACGACCCCTGCGTGCGAAACGTCGGGAGCCCTTTGAGCTCCTGCGCGATCGAGATCTGTAGGTGATGGCCCGGCAGACCTTCGTGATACGCGATCGACTCGAGCTCGGGTTTCGGCATCGCGTTCATGTCGATCAAGTGCACGTAATAGACGCCGGGCCGCGAGCCGTCCGGTGTGCCCTGCTCGTAGAACTGCGCGGCGCCGGGCTGCTCGCGGAACGCCTCGACGCGCTTCACGACGAGATCCGCCTTCGGCAATAGGCCGAAGAACTGCGGCAGAAGCTGTTTCACGGCCGCGAGGTCCGCGCGCGACTCGTCGAGGTACGCCGCGCGGCCCTCGTCGTCGTTCGAAAAATAGAAGCGCCTGTCGCTGCGCACGAAGTCGAAGAACTCGCGCAACGCTGCCCTGTGAAGCCGACGCGCTCGCGGATCGCGTCCATCTCTCCCTTGATTCGCTCGACCTCGCGCAGGCCGAGCTCGTGAATCTGGTCCGCTGTCATGTCGGTGGTCGTTTCAGCGGCGAGCCGCTCTGCGTAGAACGCGGGGCCGTCCGGCAGCTTCCAGACGCCGGTCGCGACGTCGTCCGCGCTCGGCTGATCGGCCGCGACCCATGCGCTCAGCGCGTCGTATGCGGGCTTGAACTTGCCGACGAGCGCCGCGCGCGCCGCGGTGCGCAGCTCGTCGGCGGCCGCGCCGTCGATCTTCCCGGCCGCCGCGAGCGCGTCGATCTTCGCCTTCGCGTCGGCCCAGAGCGGCGCGTCGCCGGCGCCGTCGAACGGTGCGCCGGTGACGAGCGCGTGCGTCTGCTCGAGCACGACGGCGTCCGCGAAACGCGGCGCGTGCACGCCCTCGGCCGCGGCGAGCTTCGCGCGCTCGACGTACTGGCCGATCGCGCGCGCGACGCCGTCGATCCGCGCGATGTACGCGCGCATGTCGCTCACGTCGTCGACGCGATGGAAGTTGATCAGTGCCTCGGGCAGGCTCGTCTGCGGGCCGTCCATCTGAGTGAAGACGTAGTACCGGCGCCGGAACGGCTTCGCCTTCTCGGCGCGGTCGAGCGCGTAGACCCAGAGGTCGTAGGACGTCTTCGCCTCGGGCGTGAGCCGCGCGTAGTCGAACGTGCGCCGCAGCTCCGCGACGGTCGCTTCGCGCCACGCGAGCCGCGTGTCGTCGGCGCGCCTCAGAGACGTCGTCGATCTTGTCGTAGTCGACTTTACGGCCGAGGATCGTCTCGAACAGCGGGCTGAAGCGCAGCTCCTCTTCGAAGCGCGCGTCGAGCCACGTGTTTAGCCGCGCGCTCTCGGACACGGCGGCATCGCGTGGCGCGGCGGCGGCGCCGTCGCCGCGCCGTTCGCCGGCGCTCGACCGCCGCACGACGCGAGCGCGGCCGCGAGCAGCAACCCGCCATAGGCCGCGGACCGAAGAAGCCAGGCGCAACATCATGGCGCTGCGAGCGTAGCGACGCGGATTCCGGCGCGCAACGCCTTTCGGGCGGTTGACGCCGCGGCGCGGCGCAAGAACAATCGCAGCGCGCAACCATTACGAGGGCGAGACGGTTCGTTCCGGCGATCCGTTCGCTTTCTGGCCAATTCAATCCAGGAGACGACGATGAGAAGCCTCGTGCGAGCATGGGTTCTGACAGCTTCGACGATTGTCGCGGGTATCGCGTTCGCGGCGGACGTGAGCGGCACGTGGACCGCGAGCTTCGAGACGCAGGTCGGCACGCAGACCTACACGTACGAGCTGCACGCGCAAGGCAACGTGCTAACCGGCAAGACGAAGGGCAACCTGACAGGCGAGAACGCGATCTCGGACGGCAAGGTCGACGGCAACAAGATCTCGTTCGTCGAGAAGGCGACCTATCAAGGAATGCCGCTCGTGTTCAATTACACGGGCGAGCTCAAGGGCGACCAGATTCACTTCAAGCGCGAGCTCATGGGTTTCTCGGCCGAAGAGTTCGACGCGAAGCGCGCGAAGTAAACCACCGCCGTCGCACCGGGTCGTCCAGCCGCATTTCGGTCTAGTTCGCCGGCGCGCGACGCTACTCGTGGCGCAGCGCGTCGATCGGGTCGAGGCGCGCCGCCCGGCGCGCCGGCATGAATCCGAACACGACGCCGATCAGCGCCGAGAACGCGAACGCGCCGAGGATCACGGCCGGGCTCAGAACGAACGGGAAGTTGAGCGCGCGCGAGGCCGCGAAGGATCCGACGAGCCCGAGGGCCACGCCGATCGCGCCGCCGAAGGTCGAGAGGATCACCGCTTCGACGAGGAACTGCGCGAGCACCTCGCTCTCGAGCGCGCCGATCGCGAGCCGGATGCCGATCTCGCGCGTTCGTTCGGTGACCGACACGAGCATGATGTTCATGATCCCGATGCCGCCGACGAGCAGGCTCACGGCCGCGATCGCGGCGAGGAAGAGCGTGAGCACGCCCGTCACGTCGGCGAGCACGCCCGCGATCTCGGCGAGGTCCATCACGCGGAAGTTGTCGCTGTCCTGCTCGGCGATGTTGCGGCGCATGCGCATCAGCGACTCGATGCCGGTCTTCACGTCTGCGTTCGTCGCCCACGGCGCGACAGAAACCCCGATCGACGAGATGTCCTCGTTGCCGACGAGACGGCTCTGCACCGCGCGCAGCGGCACGAGGATCACGTTGTCCTGGTCCTGACCGAAGCCCGACTGGCCCTTCGACTCGAGCTCGCCGACGACGGGGCACGACGCAATCCCGATCCGAATCGACGCACCGACCGGATCTGACGAGCCGAACAGCTCCTCGCGCACCGTCTCGCCGATGACGCAGACGAGCCGCCCGCTCTGATATTGCCCCTCGTTGAATTCCGCGCCGCGCACGAGCGTCGCGTTGCGGACCGTGAAGTAATCCTTCGTGATGCCGGTGACGTTCACGGGCCAGTGGCTGTTGCCGTAGACAGCCGTGACCGGAGTGTTCGCGGTGGGCGCGACGGCCTCGACGCCCGATACGTCGCGCTCGATCGCCTCGACGTCGCGCATCGTGAACTGGCGCACCGTGACGCCGCGCTGCGGCCCGCCGAGGTTCGTGCCCGGATTCACGAACAGCAGGCGGTCGCCGAGGCTCGAGACGTCGGCGGACACCCGCGCGCTCGCGCCGCTGCCGAGCGTCACCATCGCGATCACCGCGGCGACGCCGATCACGATGCCGAGCATCGTGAGCACCGAGCGCAACGAGTTGCGGCGCAGCGCGCGGAACGCGAGGAGGAGGGTGCTCCAGATCATCAAGCCACCACGGGATGCGACGGCCGGTCGCTCTCGATGCGCCCGTCGCGGAAACATGACCTCGCGCTGCGCGAACGCGGCGACGCTCGCCTCGTGCGTCACCATCACGATCGTGAGGCCGCGCTCTTCGTTGAGGCGCGTGAGCAGCTTCATGATCTCGTCGCTGCGCGCGGTGTCGAGGTTGCCGGTCGGCTCGTCGGCGAGCACGACGGCGGGATCCGTGACGATCGCGCGCGCGATCGCGACGCGCTGCTGCTGGCCGCCCGAGAGCTCGGCCGGCGTGTGCTCCTCGCGGCCCTCGAGGCCGACGAGCGCGAGCATCGCGAGCGCGCGCCGGCGGCGCTCGTTGCGCGCGACGCGCCGGTAGATCAGCGGCAGCTCGACGTTCTCGAGCGCCGTCGTGCGGCTCAGCAGGTTGAAGCCCTGGAAGACGAAGCCGATGAAGTTGCGGCGCAGCAGCGCGCGCTGGGTGCGCGTGAGCCCCGCGACGTCGACGCCGTGGAAGAAGTACTGGCCGGCGGTCGGCCGGTCGAGGCAGCCGAAGATGTTCAGGCAGGTCGACTTGCCCGAGCCGCTCGGCCCCATGACCGCGACGAACTCGCCGCGGGCGACGGTGAAGTCGACGCCGTCGAGCGCGCGCACCGTCGACGCGCCCTTGCCGTAGACGCGCGACACGCCGCGCAGCGCGATCGTCGGCGTTTCCGCGCCGTCCGTTGCGACCCTGGCGGGTGCCGTGCTCATCGTCCGCTCAGCCGAACGGCGGCCGCGGACCGTTGTCCGTACGCGGCCGCTCGGCGCGCACGACGTCGACGATCACGCGCGCGCCAGGCGCGAGCGGGCCCGGCTCGATCTCGGTGACGTCGCCGTTCGTGAGGCCGGTCGTCACCGCGACGGGCGAGGGGACGTCGTCACGCTGCACCCAGACGCGCGGCGGGCCCTGAGCCGAAGCGTGCTCGGCCGCCTGCTCGGGCGGTAGGAAGCGCAGCGCGCGATTCGGCACGAGCAGCACGTCGTTTTTCTGCGCGATCAGGATGTCGGCCGTCGCGGTCATGCCCGGGCGCAGCAGCAGGTCGGGATTCGCGACCGTGAGCACCGTCTCATAGGTCACGACGTTGTTGACCGTGCGCGGATTGAACCGCACGGACGTGATCTCGGCCTGGAAAGCCTTGCCGGGATACGCGTCGACGCGAAACTGCGCGTGCTGGCCCGCGTGCACCTGGCCGATGTCGGACTCGTCTATGTCGAGGTGCAGCTCCATGCGGCGCAGGTCTTCCGCGACCTTGAACAGCACGGGCGTCTGGAACGTAGCCGCGACGGTCTGGCCCGGATCGATCTCGCGCGCGATCACCATGCCGTCGATCGGCGAGCGGATCGCGGCTTTCGACAGCGCCGTCTGCGCGTCCTTCAGCGACGCCTGCGCCGACGTGACCTGAGCCTTCGCGCTTGCGACCGCGGCGACCGCGCGCTGGGCGGCCGCGTCGTCCGTCTCGAGCGACTGCTGCGAGGCGATGTTTTTCGAGGCGAGATCGCGCGAGCGCGCGAGCTTCGCGGCGGTCTCGGTCACAGTGGCCTGAGCCTGCACGAGCGACGCCTGCGCGACCGCGAGCGCCGCGTTCGCGGACGCGACGCGCGCGTCGAGCTGCTGCGTGTCGAGCTCGGCGAGCACCTGGCCCGCCTTGACGGTCGCGTTGAAGTCGACAAGCACGCGATCGATGATCCCGGACACCTCGCTGCCGACGTCGACTTGGTTGATCGGCTGCAGCGTCCCGGTTGCGGTGACGGTGACGAGCAGGGGGCCCTGACGAACGGAGTCCGTCACGAATTGCGGCGCCGTCGTGCGGTGCTGACGCAGCGTGTACGCTCCGGCGGCGAGCGCGACGATCGCGATGGCGGCGACCACGGGCCACCAGCGGCGCCTGCGCCGCTCTGCGCCGTCGAGGCCGAGGGTGTCGACGACTTCCTGGCTGCGGTCGTTCATGTCTTCGTTCCTTCTTCCTTCGTTGGCTCGCCCGCGGCGAGCTCACGAATGAGGATCTCCAACCCTCCTTGGATGCGCTGTCGCTCCGCCGCGCTTAGGGAGCTCAGCAGCTCCGCCACTTGGCGCTCCGCGTGCCGTCCCATCTTCTCGAGGACCCGCCGCCCTTCGGCTGTGAGCGCGACGATCGTCTGCCGGCGGTTGTCCGCCGGAATCGTCCGCGATACCCAGCCGCGCGCCACGAGTATGCCCACCGACTTGGACATCGTCGGCAGCCGAACGACTTGATGGGCCGCGAGCTCGGTGAGAGTGAACGGCTTGTCGGCGAGATGCATCAGGATGCCGATCTGCGCGGGCTCGATGCGCTTCTCGCCTTGTCGCATGCGCGCGCCGAGACGACGCATCAACAGCATCGTGACCTTCAAGAGATCGCGCGCCGTTGCATCGGACTTGGGCATACATTATCCTGGCTAACAGTTAGCTTCACTAACCCTAAGGTCAACGAAGGGTTAGCGTCAAGGGTGCTTCGCACTTCTTGGCATGACGGCGTGACGGGAGTCTCGCGGCGCTTTGCATAAGAGCGCGCACGCGCCCGTTGAAGCAAACGCCGTGGCACGAACCGAGCGGGGTGTGACCGACTCCGCGAGGCCGGCATCGCTCGGGTCCATTCTCCCCAAGGGAACCCCGGGCGGTGCTGTCTTACGCTCGATGAAGCTCGAGCGCTGCCGCGCTATCTCGATTCGATCAACTGCTAGCGGCGCTTCGCGCGCGGCTGCGTCGGCTCGTCGTCCGGCGTCCAGGGCTTGCCCGTGCGCTGCTCGATATAGCCGCGAATCAACCGCCGCAAGACTTGCGAAGGGCTCGCGTCCTCTTCGGCGCAGAGCCGTTCGAACACGGCCTTCTTGCGCGGGTCGACGAGGATCGTGAGTCGGGCGGTGCGTTGCTCGAGCGCCAACTGGATGCTACCTGGATGCTATCCGGATGAGATCTGGATACGAATAGTATTTGCGTTAAATGATAATATCATTATCATTCAAGTCAAACGCGATGCACCGTTCGACTCGTTGCGCGCTGAGGTCAAGCGTTCGTCCGTGACAGCTCGATGCCCGACGCCACGTTGTCCTGCCTGACGCTGCTCGGCGCTTGGGCCGCGATCGGTCTCGTGGGGATCGCCCGGCCCGGCGACGTTCGTCTCGTCGCTCGCGTGCTGTTTCCGCTCGGATGCGCTCGTCGGCGCGCTACTTGCGCTCGTCGCGCTCGCGAGCGCGGCGCAGCCGCCGTCCCAGCTCGTGCTGCCGATCGGGCTGCCGGATCTGCCGTTCCACCTGCGCGCCGACGCGTTGGCGTGCGTGTTCTTGTTCTTGCTCGGCGCCGCGTCGGCCGGCATTTCGATCTTCGCCGCGGGCTACTTCCGCAGCGGCGAGGGCACGCCGCCCGGCCTGCTGTGCCTGCAGTACCACCTGTTTCTCGCCAGCATGGGTTTCGTGCTGCTCGCCGACGACGCGTACGCGTTCATGGTGGCGTGGGAGACGATGGCGCTGTCGTCGTACTTCCTGGTGACGACGCAGCATCGCATTGCCGGAGATTCGGCGCGCGGGATTTCTCTACCTGCTGATCGCGCACGTCGGCGCGATCGCCATCCTGCTGTGCTTCGGCGTGCTGCAGGGCGGCAGCTGGCAGTTCACGTTCGATGCGATGCGCGCCGCGCAGCTCGACGCCGACGTGGGCCGCGGTCGCGTTCCTGCTCGCGCTGTTCGGCTTCGGCGCGAAGGCCGGGCTGGTGCCGCTGCACGTGTGGCTGCCGGAAGCGCATCCCGCCGCGCCGTCGCCGGTGTCGGCGCTGATGAGCGGCGTGATGCTCAAGACCGCGCTGTACGGCCTGCTGCGCGTCACGTTCGACCTGCTCGGCGCAGCCGGTGTGGTGGTGGGGGCTCGTGCCGCTCGCGCTCGGCCTGTTCACGCGCGATCTACGGCGTCGTGTTCGCGGCCGCGCAGACCGACATGAAGCGCCTGCTGGCGTGCTCGTCGATCGAGAACATCGGCATCATGTTCACGGGCGTCGGGCTCGCGATCGTGTTCTCCGGCGTCGGCATGCAGCCGCTCGCGTCGCTCGCGCTCGATCGCCGTGCTCTATCACGCGCGTCAATCACGCGTTCATGAAGAGCCTGCTGTTCCTCGGCACCGGCTCGGTGCTGCACGCCACCGGCGAGCGCAACCTCGGCAAGCTCGGCGGCCTGATCCATCGCATGCCCTGGGTCGCATGGCTCACGCTGGTCGGCGCGCTGGCGATCGCGGGCCTGCCGCCGCTCAACGGCTTCGTGTCCGAGTGGCTGCTGCTGCAGGCGTTCCTGTCCGCCCACGAGGTGCCGCAAGCCGTTCGTCAACATGCTGCTGCCGCTCGGCGCGGCGCTGCATCGCGCTCGCGGCGGCGCTCGCCGGCTACGTGATGGTGAAGTTCTTCGGCGTGATCTTCCTCGGCCAGCCGCGCGAGCCGTCGCTCGAGCACGGCGCACGACGCCGGCATGGCTCGAGCGCGTCGGGCTTGCTGTGGCTCGCGGCGGGCTGCGTCGCGCTCGGCCTGTTGCCGACGCAGGTCATCGCGCTGCTCGAGCTCGTGCCCGATGCAGCTCGGGCTCGATCGAGCTCGCGCACGATCGGCGGTCAGCTGGTGGCGCTCGTGCCGGTGCATGGAGCGCCAGGCCGCGTACGCGCCGCTGGTGTTCCTGCTGGTCGATCGTCGGTCGCGATCGTGCTGACCGTGCTCGCCGGTGCGCCGTCTTCTATCACCGCGCGCGTCCGCCGCGCGCGCGCCGTGGGACTGCGGCTTCGCGCGGCTCGACGCGCGCATGCAGGACACGGCGGAAGGCTTCGGCCAGCCGATCCGCCACATCTTCCAGCCGTTCTTCGCGATGCGGCGCGAGCTGCCGACGCCGTTCGACCGCGCGCCGCAACTACCGCGTGACGGTCGGCGATCGAATCTGGACGCGCGCTGTATCTGCCGCTCGCGGCGCTCGTGCAGCGCATGGCCGAGGCGGTCGCGTGGCTGCAGCAGGGACGGATCGCGACCTATCTGCTCTACAGCTTCGTCACGCTGCTCGTGCTGCTGGCGCTGGTGCTATGAGCGCGCTGTCACTGGCTCACGCAGATGCTCGAGGTGCTCGCCGCGATCGCGGCCGCGCCGCTGTTCGTCGGGCTGGGTCGACTCAGTGCCGCGCGTGGCTGCAGAACAAGTCCGCGCCGAGCATCTGGCTGCCCTATCGCGGCATCCGCAAGCTGTTCCACAAGGACGCGGTGCTCGCCGACGCAGCGCGTCGTCGCTGTTTCGCGTTCGCGCCGTACGTCGTGTTCGGCACCATGGTGTGCGCGGCGGCGATCATTCCGTCGATGGGCACGCGCCTGCCGTTCTCGAGCGCGGCCGACGCGATCGCGCTCGTCGGCCTGTTCGCCACGGCGCGCGTGTTCGTGTCGCTCGCGGCGATGGACGTCGGCACGGCGTTCGGAACGCTCGGCGCGCGCCGCGAAATGATGGTCGGCTTTCTCGCCGAGCCCGCGCTGCTGATGGTGATCTTCGTCGCCTCGCTGATCTGCCGCGAGCACCGCGCTGCCGGCGATCTCCGAAGCGCTCGCGACGCAGCCGCTCGCGCTGTATCCGAGCCTCGCGTTCACCGCCGTCGCGTTCATGCTGGTGCTGCTGGCGGAGAACGCGCGCATCCCGGTCGACAATCCGGCGACGCACCTCGAGCTCACGATGATCCACGAGGCCATGCTGCTCGAGTATTCGGCGCGGCATCTGGCGCTGATGGAATGGGCCGCGGCGCTCAAGCTCTTCAACTACGCCTGCATCGGCTTCGCGCTGTTCGTCCCGTGGGGCGTTGCGACGGCGCGAGGCCAGACGCCGGCCGCGCTGCTCGCTGTCGTTGCCGATCCTGGCGGCTCAAGCTCGCGGCCGCCGGCGCCGGGCTCGCGCTGATCGAGACGGTGTCGGCCAAGCTGCGCGTGTTCCGCGCGCCGGAGTTCCTCGCGACCGCGTTCCTGTTCGCCGTGCTCGGCCTGCTCGTCCACCTGCTGCTGCGGAGCCTGACCATGAGCGAGCTGCCGTTCGACCTGCAGATCCTCAATACGCTCGCGGCGCTGCTGCTGCTGCTCGTCGTTCGCGATGCTGTCGCAGCGGCGCGTCGTCACGCTGGTGAATCTGCTCGCGTTCCAGGGCGCGCTGCTGTGCGTCGGCGACGCTGCTGCTCGCCTGGCGCACCGGGCAGACACCATCTGTATTTCTCGGCGGCGCTGACGCTCGCGCTGAAGGTCGATCTTCCTGCCCTGGCTGCTGCACCGGCTGATCCGGCGGCTCGGCGTCTACTGGGACAGCGAGCCGCTGATCAACATCGCCGGCACGATGCTGCTGGGGCTTGCTGATCGTGATCTTCGCGTTCGGCCTCGCGCAGCCGATCGCCGCGCTCGCGAGCACGGCGACGCGCAGCACGATCGGCATCGCGGTCGCCGTCGTCCTGCTCGCGTTCCTGACGATGATCACGCGCCGCAAGGCGATGTCGCAGGTGGTCGGCTTCCTGTCGATGGAGAACGGCCTGTTCTTCGGCGCGATGAGCGCGACCTACGGCATGCCGATGATCGTCGAGCTCGGCGTCGCGCTCGACGTCCTGGTCGCGATGCTCGTGCTCGGCGTGTTCTTCTTCCAGATCCGCGAGCAGTTCGACAGCCTCGATCTGCATCACCTCGAGTCGCTGAAGGAGGAGCAGTAGCGTGGAGTTCCTGCGTGCTGCTCGGCGACTCCGCTCGTCGGCGCGCGTGTGCCTGGCGTTGTTCGGCGCGCGGCGCTGGGCGCCCGAGGCGAACGCGGCGTTCAGCCTCGCGACGTTGATCGCCGCGTGCGCGCTCACCGCGCGCGTCATCGGCGAGGGGAATCTGCAGCGCGGCGCACGAGCAGTTCTTCATCGATCCGTTCAACGTGTTCCTGGTCACGCTCACCGCGTTCGTCGGCTTCACCACCTCGCTGTTCTCGCGGCCCTACATGCGCATCGAGCTCGAGCACGGCCGCGTCAAGCCGCGCGCAGCTGCGCCTGTATCACAGCATGTACCAGCTGTTCATCGCCGCGATGCTGATCGCGCTCACGACCAACAACATGGGGCTTGCTGTGGGTCGCGATGGAGGCGGCGACGCTCTCGACCGTGCTGCTCGTGACGCTCTATCGCACGCCCGCGAGCCTCGAGGCAGGCTGGAAGTACTTCATCCTCTGCGGCGTCGGCATCGCGCAGGCGCTGTTCGGCACGATCCTGCTGTACTTCGCGGCCGAGAAGGTGCTCGGCGGCGAGGGCATGACCGCGCTGCTGTGGACGCACCTCAACGCCGTGAAGGGCAGCTCGAGCCCGCCGTGCTCGAGCCTCGCGTTCGTGTTCCTGCTGGTCGGCTACGGCACCAAGGTCGGCTTGGCGCCGCTGCACAACTGGCTGCCCGACGCGCACGCCGAGGGCCCGACGCCGATCTCGGCGGTGCTCTCGGGGCTGCTGCTGAACGTCGCGATTTACGCGGTCGTGCGCTGCAAGGTGCTCGTCGAAGGCTCGCTGCACTCGCCGCTGCCGTCGACGCATGCTGATGGGCTTCGGACTCGTGTCGGTGGTGCTGGCGGCGTTCTTCCTCTGGCGACAGCGCGACATCAAGCGCCTGTTCGCGTACTCGTCGATCGAGCACATGGGCATCATCACGTTCGCGTTCGGCATGGGCGGCCCGGTGGCGAACTTCGCCGCGCTGCTGCACATGACGGTGCACTCGCTGACGAAGTCGGCGATCTTCTTCGCGGTCGGCCACGCCGCGCAGAAGGCGGGCACGCAGGTCATGGACGACATCCGCGGGCTCATCACGCTGAGCCCCGACCGTCGGCTGGGGCCTGATGCTCGGCGCGCTCGCGATCCTCGGCCTGCCGCCGTTCGGCGTGTTCGCGAGCGAGTTCCTGATCCTCACCACGGCGATGCGCGAGCAGCCGTGGGCGACGCCGATCCTGCTGCTGGCGCTCGGCGTCGCGTTCGCCGCGATCTTCGGCCGCGTGCAGCCGATGGTGTTCGGCGAGACCACGCGCGAAGCGCCTGCCGCATCCGCCGGCGCTGCTGCCGGTGTTCGCGCACCTCGGGCTCGTGCTGATGCTCGGCTTGTTCATCCCGCCGTACCTCGCCGACTGGTTCCGGCTGGCGGCGCAACTGATCGCGGGGTCCTGAGGGAATGCTGCGCGCATGGCTCGAGCAGATCCACCGACGCTGCCCGGCGCGCCGGGCGTGCGGCGCCTCGCGGCGACGCTCGGAGACTTGGCAGCCGATGCGCGCGCGACGTCGCGGCGACCGGCGGCCGGCTGCTGGCGCTGTGGGCCGATCGCGCGGCGAACGCCGCCGTGCATCGCCGCGTTCCTCTGCCGACGGCGCAGCGCTGCTGGTCGATCTCGCGCTGGAGCTGCCGGCGACGATGGCGTACCTATCCGGCCTCGCGGACATCTTTCCCGCGCGGCGCGCATGCAGCGCGCGGCCGCGGATCTCACGCGGCGTGCGCGCGCGCGATGCGGACCAGCGCCCGTGGCTGCGCCACGCGGCGTGGCCGCGCGACTACTACCGCTCGCGCCGCGCTCGCCGGCTACGCGGGTCGACGGCACGCCGCCGCCCGACGACTATCCGTTCGTGCGCGTCGCCGGCGACGGCGTGCACGAGATTCCGGTCGGGCCCGGTGCACGCCGGCATCATCGAGCCCGGGCATTTCCGCTTCTCGATCGTCGGCGAAAAGGTGCTCAAGCTCGAGGAGCGTCTCGGCTACGTGCACAAGGGCATCGAGCGGCGTTCTCCGAGCACGAAGCTCGCTCGAAGGGCCACCGGCTCGCGGCGCGCGTGTCGGGCGATTCGGCCGTCGCGTATCTCTTGGGCGTACTGCCAGGCGCTCGAGGGCATCGCGCGCTGCGACGGTGCCCGACGCGCGCGGCTCTGGCTGCGCGCGCTTGCGCTCGAGTGCGAGCGCATCGCGAACCATCTCGGCGATCTCGGCGCGCTCGGCAACGACGCGGGATTCGCCTTCGGCCTCGCGCAGTTCTCCCGATTCAAGGAGCATCTGGCTGCGCGCGCTCGACGTCGGCGCTCGGCCAGCGCTATCTCATCGATTTCGTCGTGCCGGGCGGCGTCGCGCGCGACGCGCGCGACGACCAGCTCGCGCGACTCGCTGACTGCGCGCGCGATGCTCGGCGCCGAGGCCGCGACGCTGCGCACGATCTACGACGAGCACGCCGGCGTGCGCGATCGATTCGCCGGCGCCGGCACCGTGACGCCGGACCTCGCCGCGCGGCTCGGACTCATCGGGCTCGCGGGCCGCGCGAGCGGGCAGGCTCTCGACCTGCGCGTCGATCTGCCGTGCGCGTCCGTACGCGGAGCTCGATCCGTGCGAAGAGCGGCGCGCGACGATGGCGACGTGGCCGCGCGCGTCGCGGTGCGCTTCGACGAGCTGACCGAGTCGCTGCGCCTCGTGCGCGAGATCGTCGAGCAATTGCCGCCCGGCGAGCTGTGGCGCCGACGTTGCCGCCGGCCGACGGAGGGCGCGCGCGGCATCGGCCTCATCGAAGGCTGGCGCGGACCAGTGCTCGTCGCGCTCGACCGCGGGCCCGGACGGCTACATCGGCGCTGCCATCCGCACGACCCTTCGTGGCAGAACTGGCCGGTGCTCGAGCACGCGATCATCGGCAACATCGTGCCGGATTTCCCGCTGATCAATAAGTCTTTCAACCTCTCCTACAGCGGGCACGATCTCTAGCCATGTGGAAGACGCTCCGCAAGATCTGCTCGCATCGGCATCGTCACCGAACCCCCGCCCGCGACCGACGAGGCGCTGCGTGTCGGCGAGCATCTGCAGGCCGAGATTCGCGCGCATGCTGGGTCGCGCGCTGTGCATTCGCCACGTCGATGCGGGTTCGTGCAACGGCTGCGAGCTCGAGATCCACGCGCTCGGCAATCCGTTCTACAACATCGAAGGGTACTAGGCATCAGATTCGTCGCCAGCCCGCGGCACGCGGACTTGCTGCTCGTGACGGGGCCCGTCTCGCGCAACATGGAGCTCGCGCTCCGCCGCACGTACGACGCGACGCCGGATCCGAAGCTCGTCGTCGCGATCGGCGATTGCGGCTGCACCGGCGGGATATTCGGCGAGAGCTACGCGACCGCCGGTCGCGTCGCGAACGTGATTCCGGTGGACGTCGCCGTGCCAGGCTGCCCTCCGCATCCGAGACAGGATTCTCGCCGGTATTCTGACCGCGATCCGCGCGACAAGCAGCGGTTAGTTTGGGCTCGCTGCCGTGCTCGCGGCCGGGAGTGTCAGCGTCGAATCGGCGGGTGACGCGATGCGCAATCTACACTGAAAAATCGAACTAATCGCGTCGCGAGCCCGCGACAGCCGCGCCGTTGCTCGTGTCGGGCCGGGTCTCGGCGACCTCTTACGCGTGCACGCGCGGGCCGGCGCTTCGACGCGGTGGCGCTCTACGACTATGTCTCGGATTGCGGCGTGCGGCTCGTGCTGCCTCGGTCGAACCGAGCGAAGTTGGGCGGAGCAGCGCTCGCCGTGGAGACGCCCGGGTGGACAAGCCCGCGGTGGAGAACCGGTAGCCGTTGCCGCCGGCGTCCTTCGCTTCGTACATTGCCACGTCCGCGGACTTGAGTAGAGCTTCGGCATTGGCGCCGTCGATCGGGTAGACCGCGATGCCCACGCTTGCCGTCACGCGCAACTTGCGCCCGAAGACGTCGTGCGGTGCCGCGACCGCGGCGATCATCTTCTCCGCGCCGAGCGCCGCATGCTCGGCATGATCGAGCTCCGAGAGCAGCACCACGAACTCGTCGCCGCCGTTGCGACTCAACGTATCGGAAGCGCGGACAGCGGCCTTCAGACGCAGCGCGACGCTCCGGATCAGCTCGTCGCCGACAGCATGCCCCAGCAAGTCGTTGATAGGCTTGAGGCCGTCGAGATCGATGAAGAGTACCGCGACCTGCTTGTGACCGCGATGAGCCAAAGCGATCGCCTGAGTGATTCGATCGAATAGAAGAACGCGGTTCGGCAAGTCCGTGAGAAAGTCGTGGCATGCGAGATGCGACATCTTGAGCGCGCTCGCGCGCACCTCGCTTACGTCATGAAAGACGATGACCGCGCCGATTACGAGCCCGTTTCGGTCGTGGATCGGAGCCGTGGAGTCCTCGATGGCGAATTCGAAGCCGTCGCGCCGGATGAGAACGCTGTTCGCCGCCAATGCAACGGGCTCGTTCCGTTCGATCGCGAGCCGCAGGGGATTGCGCGTCAGCGGTTCTCGCGTCGAGCCGTCCACGACTTGAAGCACTTCGGCGACCGCCTGGCCCTTCGCTTCGGCGCATGACCAGCCTGTCAGCGCTTCCGCGGCCGCGTTGAGATACGTCACGTTGCCCACGTTGTCGGAGGTCAGGATTGCGTCGGCGATGGAGTCGAGCGTGACTTGGGCCTGGTCCGCGTCGCGGCCATTGCTGGGATTGGGGTTGCGCGTCATAAGACTGTCCGGGACATCCGTGCGAAGACATCGACCGCTACGGTGACGCCGACGACGCGCGCGGTCTGTGTGGCACCGAACATATTCGTGCACGGTGAACGCTCGCGAAATTGGTGGCGCGATCTTCCGATCGCGGCCAACGTTCTGCTGCTAAGGACGATGGATTAGTCGATCACCGGTACCACGGCGCAACGCCTTGGATTTCTAACCGTCGAGACGAACGAGGACGGTTAGGTGCTGAGCTCGCGCGCCGCGGGTTCGGCGAATGGCGACGGCCGGTTACGAAGTGTTGGCACTTTGCAGATTCGGCGCCGCACTTCGACGAGCCTTTCACGCGCTTGATCTTCGATCAATAACGCGGCCGTCATGGTGTCCTTGTTGTGTGACGGCCTAGCGACCGCCGTCCTGGCGAGTTGATAGACCACGCGGGCAAGGGCGTACTCGGCCAGGAGAGGCTGCCAATCATTCTGTTGGCGCGTCATACGCCATAACCTACGCCGGTTCTTGGCGGCGCGTTTGTTCGATGACGAACATAACGGTCAAGAGGGCCGGCGGGGCCGAAACGTTCAGACCCTCCTCGCAGGCCGCGAGCGGCGCATGCCATCCGCGGACCGGGCTCTCTAGCTACGCGTAGAGGCGTCAACAGGCGATCTGTTTCCTTCTTGACCACGGCATAGCATTCGCACGACAGCTTCTCGAGCTTGGGCCGGTCGAGAACGGTGATATGCCCGCGGCTGTATCGAATCACGCCTTTCTCTTGCAGCTTGCCAGCCGCTCCCGTCACGCCTTCGCGGCGCACGCCGAGCATGTTGGCGATCAGCTCTTGTGTCATGTCCAATCGATTCGATGGCAGACGATCGAGAGACAGCAGCAACCAGCGGCACAGTTGCTGATCGACCGAATGATGGCGGTTGCAGACCGCGGTTTGAGCCATCTGCGTGATCAGGGACTGCGTGTAGCGCAGCAGCACGTGCAACAATTGGCCATGGCGCTCGAACTCTAGCTTCAGCCGCCGTCCGGTGAGTCGATATGCGAAGCCCGAGCTTTGCACGATCGCCCGACTCGGTGTGGTCTCACCGCCCATGAAGAGCGAAACGCCGATCGCGCCTTCGTGGCCCACGATGGCAATCTCGGCCGACGCGCCGTCTTTCATGACGTACAGCAGTGAGACGATCGAGTCGGTCGGGAAATAGATGTGGCGCAGCGCTTCGCCCGACTCGTAGAGGACCATACCGAGCGGCATCTCGACCAGCGTCAGATGCGGAAACAGTCGTTCGCGCTCCTCGGCGGGAAGTGAGTCGAGGATATGATTCTCGCGCGGGTCGTGGCGCTCGGGCACTAGGCTGCACTCTCGGCGAGAGGAGAGGCTGAGCCCGTGAGTCTACGCCTCTTTGTGCGGTGCCGCACATCGAGACACCCGTGCACCTCATAGGTTCGTACGAGAGAAGGCTGGCGAACATATTCCGAGCGCCATCGCGCGTCTGTACTCCACCGCACGCTACCGTCTGATTCACCCACAACACTTGCGAGAAGCGGCTACCTTTTCGTCGAGGTCTGAGTGCGCCAGCGCACCGACTCACCACGGCCTTCTAGATACTTTGCTTAGTCAATTTGAAGAAGTGTCCATTTGGTCGTTCGCTAGAGGGTCGTGAAATGCAAACGAAATACGAAAACTTAGCAGGCCGCGGCGTTGCCGTGGCCCGAGTAGTGAAGAGAATCGCCACAAACCGAACGATGATCGTCGTGGTGACGGCCTGGGGCGCCATCGGCGCCGCGCCGGTCTCGACGTTTGCGCAAGGTGCTCAGCAGCCCAAGGCGGCCATCGCGAGCTCCGATACGCTGAGTCAGATCTCGATGTTCAGCTATCGCGACGGCCGAAAGTCGGACTTGTTCTTTCGCGGCACGCCGATCGCGGCGAAAGCTGAAGGCAGTGCGCGGGTGGAATTCGAGAACGGCAACGCGAGAATCTCCTCAAAAGTAAAAGACCTGCCGAAGCCTGCATCGCTTGGCCCTTACACGACCTATGTGCTCTGGGCGATAACGCCCGACGGCCGCGCCTCGAATCAGGGCGTGCTCGTAGGAGCGGAAGGCGGGAAGGGCAAGATGGAGACCCAGTACGGCGCGTCGCAGTTCGCACTGATAGTCACGGCCGAGCCGCACTTTGCAGTGACGGTGCCGAGCACGATGGTTGCGCTGTACAACATCGCCGACAACGTGGAGGGTGCCGCGGAGTCCAAGGTCACGACACTGACCGAACGCGCCGACTACTCGAATCTCACGGGTATCGCGATCGATAAGACCACTCCGGACGAAATCGTGCAGGCCCGCTACGCGGTCGCAATCGCGAAGAGCGCGGGCGCGGATCGCTTCGCCACGCAGTCCTTTGAGACAGCCACGCAGAAGCTAGCCGCCGCCGAAACCGCGCTGAAGGGCAAGAGCTCGCAACGCAAGACCGCTCCCGCCCTGGCTCGCGAGGCTGTGACCGCCGGTGAGGACGCGCGCCGCGCGGGGATGCTCGCATCCGCCGCCGCCGCAACGGAGGCAGAGAGCCGGGCCGCCGCGGACGTCGCCGCGCAAGCCGCAGCCGAGGCGCAACGGCAGAAATCAGCCGGGGAAGCTGCAGTGACGGCACGCCGAGACTTGCTTAGCCGGTTGAATGCGGCGCTCCCGACACGCGAATCCGATCGCGGGCTGATCTCGGAGATCGGCGGCGTACAGTTCGCAACGGGCACCGCAAATATCAACGCGTCGGCGCGCGAGGGCCTCGCGAAATTCTCGGGCATCGTAGCCTCCTATCCCGGCTTGCGGTTCAACGTCGAGGGACACACCGATAGCACGGGCAGCGACGCGACAAACAACGAGCTGTCGATGCGGCGCGCCATCACCGTGCGCGACTATTTGATCGCTCAAGGTGTCCCGGCCTCGAGCATCGACGTTGCGGGGCTCGGCTCATCCACGCCACTTGGCGACAACACGACGGCGGATGGGCGTTCGCGCAACCGCCGTGTCGATATCGTGCTATCGGGAGGACTGCTCGCCTCAAGATAGACGCACGTCGATAGCGAGACGAAGACGCGATCGCGAGATCGCGCCGCAAGCGGGCGGAAGGATCGAGTTTGAACACTCTCCGGAGATAAGACATGAACAAGGATCAAGTGAACGGCCGTATCAAAGAAGTAAAAGGCGAGGCCAAGATCGTCACGGGAAACGCCACGGGTAATGAAAAGCTGGCCGAAGAAGGGAAGGCCGACCGCGCTGCCGGCAAGATTCAAACGATGTACGGCGATCTCAAGAAGGATCTCGAGAACGCCCAGTGATCGACGCCGCTCGCGCCGCGAGCACGGTCGGGCCACGAGCGTGGAAGCACACGCTTCCGCCGTTGCCTTACGACTTTGCAGCGCTCGAACCGTACATCGACGCGCAGACCCTCAGGCTCCATCACGACGAACATCACGCGTCGTATGTCGCGAAGCTGAACTCGGCTCTGGAGGCGCTTCCGGACCTCCGGGGTCGCAGTGCGCAGTGGCTGTTATCGAACCTCAACGAAGTACCCGTGGGAGTCCGAACGTCCATCCGCAACAGCGCGGGCGGTCATTTGAATCACAGTCTTTACTGGGAATCGATGGCTCCAGCGGGCGGTGCCGAACCCGAGGGTGCTCTCGCCGACGCGATCAATCGAGACTTTGGCAGCCTCGCGCAGCTCCGGGCGCAATTCGCGGACGCGGGCGTCGGCGTTGTTCGGTTCAGGCTGGGTGTGGCTTGCGAAGACGCGTCGGGAGGGAGGGAAGCTACGAATATTCGCCACCGCGGGTCATGACAATCCCTTGCTACGCGAGCGGCTTCCGGTGCTGGTCAACGACGTCTGGGAACATGCCTACTACCTCAAGTATCAGAACCGCCGCAGCGAGTACCTGACCGCCTGGTGGTCGCTTGCCAACTGGAAAGAGGCTGCGCGCCGCTTCGCTCGTTCCGGTGACGCAGCGGACGATGCCTTCGCGGTCTCTGTGGTGTGAGGTACGTGCCCCGGCATTGGGTAGTCAGTCGACGGTGATCTTGCGACCCTCGTCGATCAAGCCGGGCTCGAGCCGGTCGAACAGGTGGCCGAGGTCGACGGACTTGCGATAGAGACGCAGCGCGTCGAGGCGGCCGCTCGCGAGCTTCGCGACGAAGTCGGGATTCGCGATCTGCATGCGGCCCACACCGACGAGGTCGAACTCGCCGGCGACGAAGCGGCGAAGCAGCTCGGCGAGGTCGGCGGCGAGCCGCAGCGCCGGATCGGCGCCGTCGAATAGATCGAGGAACATGTCCTTGTCGAGGCCGACGCTCCCGGTCGTGATGACCGGCAGGCCGCCGACTTGCCGAGTCCAGCCGGCGATTCCGCGCGTCGGATCGAGCTCGGGCCATTCGGGTTTCGCGAACCGGCGCGAGGAGACGTTGAGGAGACCGACGCCAGCGGCCTTCGCGAGCGCGGTGAACTCGGCGAGCTCATCCGGCGTCGCGAACACGCGCGCGCCGTAGTCCGCCTCCTTGAACTGCGAGAAGCGAAGCGAGATTGGGAAACCGGGACCTACGGCCGCGCGAATCGCCGCAACTACCTCGAGCGGGAACCGCGCGCGGTCGGCGACTGCGGCGCCGCCGTAGCCGTCCTCGCGCAGATTCGTCTCGGCCCAGAGAAACTGGTCCATCAAATAGCCATGAGCGGAATGGACCTCGACGCCGTCCGCGCCGAGCCGCTTAGCCGTCTCGGCCGCGTGCGCATATGCAGCCTTGAGGTCGTCCATCTCGGCTGGCGTCATCGCGCGGCCGTTCACGCGCCCTCCCTGGATCAGCCCGGACGGGCTCAGCGACGGGTAGTTGGCATGTTGGAACCCCGCTGAAGGGACGCGCTGTGCGCCCGGATGCCATAGCTGCAAGAAGAAGCAGGCGCCCGCGCCCTTGATGGCCTCGACGACGCGCGCCCAGCCGGCTTCGCTCTCCTTATTCAACACGCAGAAGACCGGCTGCCAGTAGGAAGACGGATGGTCCGGGGCGCACGACTCGCTGAAGATCAGCGCGGTGCCGCCCTCGGCGCGAGCGCGCAGATACTCGATCATCCGCTGCGAGGGGCCGCAGCGTTCGACGAAGCCTACTTGCATCGCCGGCAGCACGAATCGGTTGCGCAGCCGTAGCGCGCCGATCTGGAGAGGCTCGAACAGCGGCGCAAGGTCGAGGGCCATATTGCGGCGCCCGCGTTGCGTGGCTACTTGGCCAGCGGCGCCTGCTCGTCCAACGCCGCGGGCGGCACGGCGGGCTTCAATACAGGGTCCGCCGCGGTCTGCGCGGGCGTGATGACGCCGCTGACCGGCGTAGCACGGCTCGCTGCAGCACGCGACGCGTGCACGTTCGAACCGAGGGTCAGCAACACGCCGGCGAGCGCGCCGACGAGTATCGAAATCAGCGTGCCCCTCATCGCTTCGCCTCGAACACGACCTCGCCGCCCTTGATCGTCGTCACGACGTGCTGCAGCGCGCTGCTGTCGTGCAGCGGGTCGCCGTCGACGATCACGATGTCGGCGAGCTTGCCGGGCTCGAGCGTGCCGATCTCGGCGCCGTGCATCGTCGCGGTCGCGGCGTTCTTCGTGATGATCTTGCACGACCTCTTGGGGCGAGAACACGAGCCGCAGCGCGCGGAGCTCGTCGCCGAGCGTCTCCTTCGGCGGCCATTGCGTGTCGGTGCCGTAGCCGTAGCTCACGAGCCCGGCGTCCCAGAGCAGCCGTGCGTTGACCGGACCCTGGCCCGCGCTCGACAGCGTGTTCCACGGGAACGGCTTCGCGATCGCGGAAGAGCGGCGGTGCCCTTCTCGTCGAAGTGCGGCACGAACACGGACAGCGTCGACGTCATCGGAATCTTCGCGTCGACGATCTTCTTCACCGCGTCCGGATCGTCGCTCAAGATTGCCGATGTGCGGCGTGTGCACGAGCAGATCGGGCT
The DNA here is from genome assembly GCA_963841645.1 of uncultured Gammaproteobacteria bacterium. Taxonomy (GTDB): domain Bacteria; phylum Pseudomonadota; class Gammaproteobacteria; order Steroidobacterales; family Rariloculaceae; genus FEN-1219. The sequence goes on from CAWJDS010000017.1 coordinate 228,220, forward strand.
TCGCTTCGATCGCGACGAGCGTGTCGCGCACGCTGACGGCGTGCACGATCGTCGGCTTGTTGTGCTTCTTGCCCTCGGAGACGATGAGCTTCAGCGTCTCGAGTTCGGGGCCGTTCTTCGTCGTGTTGAGCACGACCTTCAGATAGTCGTAGCCCGCCTTCGCGGCGTCCTCGACAGCCTTGATCGTGACCTCGCGCGGCATCGCCGGCTGCGGGCTGGTCGGGCAATGGCCCGCGCGCGGGATCGGTGCGCGCCGGATCGCCGGTGGGCGGCGGGCCCGGCGGGCCGCCCTGCGACCGGTATGGAACGCGCCGACGTAGAGCCGCGGTCCCTTCAGCTGACCGGCTTCGATCCGGTTGCGCGCCTCGATCGCCGGCGGCGGATCGATCGCGCAGAGCACGCGTCGTGAAGCCCGCGTCGAGGAACTCCTGCATCTGCTTCGGCGCGGTCTTGTCGAGCCAGTCGGCGCGTCGCCCGTCACGATGTGGCGATGCGCGTCGATCAGGCCCGGCATCACGGTCTTGCCGCCCGCGTCGATCGTGCGGCCGCCTGCCGCGGCCGCCGGCGCAGTGGCGGACACCGATGCGATCTTGCCGTCCGTGACGACGACCGCGCCGCGCTCGATCACGCGGCCGGTGCCGTCGATGATCCGCGCGTTCGTGATCGTGAGGTTCTGGGCGCTGGCGCCGGTTGCGATCAGCCACGCAACAGCCGCCGCGACGCCGTGAAGGCGTAGGGTCTTGTTCATTTCGCTGCCCCCGGGGAAAACGCGCACAGTTTACGCAGCGCGTTAGTGATCTGCCATTAGGAAACCGTAAGGTTGGCGGGCGCTGTCGATACCCGGCTCGCGCGCCCGCAAGAGATCCCTCCGCGGAGGGATTCGAGAAATCACTTGAAGAGTGGAGCCCTAAGCCGTTGTCGCCGCAACGTTGTTATCGCGGCTTACGAAGCGCGCGCGAAGCGTCGATTCGTCGGCGGCCGAGACGAGATCGCTAGTGCTCTCCCGCGGTCAGGTGGCGTCGCGCGGTGGCCGGGTCGCAGAGATACTCTTGAAGCTTGTAGCCCGCGTTCAAGTTGTAGCGCTGATCGTCCGTCGCGGGCCTGGTCAAGTAGTCGGGATCCGTCATGGTGAATCGCAGCGTCAACGAGCGACCGTCGGCGCCGAGCGAATAGCGCTCGACCGTCGTCTTCTGGTCGCTCGAGTCGACGCCGCGGCCGTTGCCCCAGCGCACGTTCGTGAACTTCGCGGTGTCGATCACGAGCTCGCCGTTTTCGAAGCGGCCGATCGAATGGCCGAGCGGTGAAGGCGCGACGTCGGCCGGATGCGACGGCATGTTCAAGTGCACGACGCGCTCGAGCTCGTTGACCTCGTAGCGAATCACGAGCGTGTCGGCGTTCGGCCGGGTAATCTCGAACGGGTACGGATAGCCCAAGATCTGTGGCATCGTCTGCGGCGAGCAGTCCCACTCCGGGTTCTGATCGGGGTCGAAGTGATCGAGCTCGGCTTGACCCTTCGCGGTGACCGGCAGCGTGTTGACGACCTTCGTGTCGGGCGCGTTGCGGCCGAGCACGTCGCCTTTGAACTGCACGCGCCAGACGCCCGTGAAATCGGTCGACTTCGCCGCGAGCTGCGCCGCCGAGGGCTTGGGCGGGGAAGTGAGCTGCGGGCCGCCCCAGGCCCAAATCTCCTTGCCGTCCTTGAGGAACAGGTTCGCGTAGACGAAACGGCGGTCGGCGATGCGGTCCGGATTGCCGCGCGCGACGACGCGATCGCCTTGCTTCAGCGTCTCGGGTGTCCACCCGAAGCGAGTGAGCACGGGCGTCGAGTTGAGCTCGAAGGTCCACTGCTCGACCGGGCCGTCGCCTTTCTTGCCCTCGACGACGGCGTACGAATGCGGGTTTCGCCACGAAAACTCTTTCACCGTGCCGACGATCTCGACCGTCGAGTCGAGATCGAAGTTCGAACGCGAGTGATGGGCGAGAGCGGCCGTGGATAGGAGCGCCGCCGCGAACGCTACGAAAGTCTCGACACGCATCTTCAATGCCCCCGCCGAGCTGGCTGCTCTCAGCATTGTACGATGGAGGTCCGCCGCCCGGTGGTCTCGTGGAGCGCGACCGGGCGGCAGAATATTGCGTTCGAATGCCGCGGCCGGGCTCCGCCGTCGCGAGCCTAGCCGCATCGTTTCAAGGCTTCCGCGCGACGTCCCAGTGCTCGACGATCTTGCCGTTCGCGATCCGGAACATGTCGAACCAGGTCGTCGTGTAGGGCTTGTCGTCCTTGTCCTTGTACTCGCGAACGAGCGCCAGCACGACTAGATCCCTCTCGGCGACGATCGAGACGAGGCCCGGGATCGTGTCGGCAACCGGCTTCGGCTCCTGCTTCTGCGCGGCAAAGTACGCCTTCACGCCCGCGAGCCCGGTTTCCGCGTTCGGGTTGTGCTGGTGGTACTCGGGCGCGAGGAACTTGTCCGCTTCGTCGATGTGGTGCGCGTCAAGGAACGTGCGCCACATGTCGAACACGAGCTTCTTGTTCGCGGCGAGCTGCGGGTCGCTGCTCTTGAGCAGAGCCTGCTGATCCTTCGCGGGTACGACGGGCTCGGCCGCGTGCGCGGCGACGGCTACGAACGAGAACGCGATGGCGCTGGCCAGCAATTTCATACGAGTCTCCCATGTGTTTGGTTGGTTGTTCTTAAGGCTCCGGCGATCCGGCCGGCGCGCGGCGGGACTATAGCATCGACGCTCGAAGGCACAGCTCGGTCACCGCTGCGCAAACCGACGCGGCCCGCAGATCGCCGCGATCTCCACGACGCTATTGTCGCACGCACCCGGCGGGAGTGCGTTGGCTAGTCCTCGCGCAGCGCCTCCGTCGGACGCAGCCGTGCGGCGCGCAGCACCCGGTCGGCGACGGCGACGAACGCGACGAGCAGCGTCGCGAGCAGCGCAACGAAGAATGGCCAAGGTCCAAGCGTCATTCGCTGCGCGAAGTTGCCGAGGTAGCGCTCGGCCGCGAAAAACGCGAAAGGCCACACGACGACATTGGCGACGAGCACCGGCTTCGAGAAGTCCCAGAGAAGAAGCTCGAGGATCTGCCGCGACGTTGCGCCCTGAGTTTTGCGCAATCCGATCTCGCGCGTGCGCCGGCTCGTCATGTAGCTGGCCATGCCGAAGAGCCCGACCGCGGCGATCGCGATCGCGAACGCGCCGAGTGCTACGAACACGCGATTGATCAGATCGAACGTGAAGTAGGCGCTCTCGAAGGACTGGTCGAGGAATTGCCGCAGCGGTGGCGTGCCGGTCGGCGACAGCGACTTGAACACGTCGTCGATATGCGCGATCGTGCGTTTGGCGTCGTCCTTGCCGACTCGAACGATCGTGTACCAAGCGCGGTGCGGCATCAGCAGGTACACGATTCCCTGGCTGCCGCGGTCGCGAATCGCGATCGGCACGCTCTCGACGACGCCGATGACTTCCGTGGCGACAGCGCCGTTGCTGCCGTAAATCGTCTTGCCGACCGCATCCGCGGGGTCGGCCCAGCCGAGAGCGCGCGCGGCGTTGCGGTCGAGCACCGCCCGAGGCGCGGAGGGCGCACGCGACTTCGCCGGTGCTGCCTCCGACTCATCGTTGCGCTCGCGCGCGAACACGCGGCCCGCGAGCAGCGGAATGTCCAGCACGTCGAAATAGTCGTAGCCGACGATGCCGGGCTCGGTGGTGATCATCGGCTGGTCATCGCCCGGTCTCAGGGAATAGCGCGAGCGACTGCCTTGGAATTGCCACGGCGGAAAGGCCGAGGCCGTGACGCCCTTGATGCCGGCTTCCCTACGAAGCTCCGCCGCGAGCACGTCGGGATCGCCGTTTCCGCCCGCTCTGGCCGGCATCACAATCACGTACTGATCCGCGAAGCGGCCGAGCAGCATCTCGCGCAGGTTGGCGCGCTGCGAAAAGACCACGACCACGGCAACGACGAGAAAGCTCGCGAGCGCGAACTGCGAGCACACCAGTAGCGTACGCAACGTGCTCGATCCCGCGCGCACCGCGCCGAGCCTGAGCGCGGTCGTCGGTCGAACCCGCGCGAGCACCAGCGCAGGATATGCGCCTGCGAGCAGCGTGACGCCGGCGAGCAGCGCCGGGAGGAAGACGTAGAGCTTCGGCTCGCGCCATGGGATCACGAACGCGAGGCGCCACGGATTCCGCACGAGCCCGCGCAACGCGGCAAACACCGCGAGCGCGAGCGCGATCGAGCACAGGACGACGAGGGCCGTCTGCAGCATTTCCTGACGTGCCACTTGCCCGGCCGCGGCGCCGACCGACTTGCGCACGCCCACTTCGCGCGCACGTCCAGCGGCCCGCGCCGTCGCGAGGTTGATGAAGTTCAAGCACGAGACGGCCAGCACCGTCGCGCCGAACGCGAGCAGCACGGTGAAGATGTCCAGGCGCCAAGCAGAGCCCTGGAACCCCTGGAACTGGCTCTGCATCAGCCCGGTCGCGATCGCGCTGACCGGGCGCGCGTTCATCTTCACCTCGATGCCTTGATCGGGAACATGGCCCTTCACGAGCGCCGCGAGCCGGCGATCGAGATCCGATGCCGTCAGTGAACGGTCCGGCGGCAACAGCGCGAAGGTCTGGACCGACGTGTTGAACCAACCGCTTGCCGGCAATGGCGAGACGGATTCGACCGCGTCCCACGCAAGCAGCAACTCGAATCCTTGCGACCACAGACCGCGCGGATTGAAGTGCGAGTTCAGGGGCGAATCGGCGACGACGGCGACGATCGTGACATCGACGGCTCCGCCCTCGGTCACCGTCACGGTGACGGATTTGCCGACCGCGTCGGTGCCGCCGAACATGGCCTGCGCCGCGCCGGCGGTGATGATGGCGTTGTGTCCGACGAGCCCGGCGCCGAGATCGCCGGCCACGGTCTCGAACGGAAAGATCGTGAGGAACTTCGGCTCGGCGAGCGCGATGCCGATGCGCGGCTCTTGCTCGCCGTCGACGGACACGGAGGCTCCGATCGTCCGATAGCGCGCAACAGCCGTGAGCTCGGGAACATCGAGCGCGAGCTGCTCTCCGAGCAGAACGGAGCTGTACGGATACGACGGCCACTCCAGTCCGAACTTCGGCCCGTGCATGCTTTGAAATATGACGACGCTGCGGTCGGCGTTCGGAAACTGCCGGTCGTAGCTCGTGAGATAGCTCACGACGAGATACGCAGCGAGGAAGCAGGTGAGGCCGAGCGTGAGAACGATGACGCTGACCGCCGAGTGCAGGCGGTAGCGCGCGAGGTTGCGCAACGCGACCGTGAGGTAGTGCCCGAACATGACACGATGCTCCGGACGCCAGGCAATACCTGCCAGTTAAAGGTACGTCAAACCGGCGTCGAGTCTCGCGAGGTCAGCCGTCAGCCGCCGCTCTTCGTCGCCGCGCGCAGCATGTCGGCGATCTCCGGCGACACGGTGTTGTCGCGGCCGCCCGTCTGGCCGAGCGCCGCGTTGAGCGGCGTCTTGCCGAGCGCGTCCATGACGTCGGCCTTCGCGCCGTGCGCGAGTAAGTACTCGACCACGCGCGTCCAGCCGAACTTCACGGCGCCGTAGAGCGCCGTCTGGCCATTGCGCTCGGTCATCGTGCTGATTCGCGCGATGCGTGCCGTGCGGCTGTCGATGTCCGTGACGCGCGCGTTCACGTCGGCGCCCGCGGCGATCAGCACATCGAGCGTCGCGATGACGCGCGCTTGGACGTCGCCGTCGAGACCGACGCGCCGATCGCGGCCCGACACGCCGACGCCCGCCGCGCCCATCAGCGGCGTCACGCCCATCACGTTAGGCAGGTCGACGAGCGCGCCGTGCGCGAGCAGCGCGCGCACCGCCTCGACGTCATGGCCGATCGCGGCGCGCAATAGTGGAGTGACACCGGTCGTGAGCAAGTCGTCGACGAAGCGGCCGCTGTTGCCGCCGCGCCCGGGCCGATGCATGTTGAGCTGCGGGTTCGGGTTCACGCCCGCGTCGAGCAGGCGCTTGATCACGTCGAGCGCCGTCGTCTCGCTCGTGGGCGGCGCGGCGCCGAGCCGAAAGCTGAAGCTGCTCATGTCGGCCGCGATGTAGAGCGCAGTGCGTCCGTACCAATCGCTGACGTGCGGATTCGCGCCCGAGTCGAGCAAGAGGCGCGCGGTGTCGTAGTGGAAGTTGTCGATCGCGATCATCAGCGGCGTGATGCCGTCGGGATTCGGGCGGTCGATGTCGGCGCCGGCCTCGAGGATCGAGCGCACGCAGCGCGAGCAGCCCGAGCGCGCGGCGTAGAGCAGCGGGGTGAGACCGCCGGTCGGACGGTACTGTCCTCGCGGCTCGGAAGTGATCTGCGCGTCCCAGTCATTCGCGAGCGCGCGCACGTTCACGTCCGCGCCTTTGGAGATCAAGAGCTGCGCGATCTCCGGTTGGTTAGCGTCTACGGCCCACATCAGCGCCGTCTGCCCGCGCCACGCTTCTTTCGCGTTGACGTTCGCGCCGTGTGCGACGAGCTCCTTCGCGACTTCGAGCGCGCCGGTGCGCGCCGCGAGCATCAGCGCGCTCTGGCCGTCCGCGTTCGGCGACTCGACGTCGGCGCCCGCGTCGAGCAGTTGCTTCGTTATCCCTAAGTCCGCGATCTTCACGGCCTCAGCGAGCGGGCTCGAGCCGTATTTGTTCGCGACGTTAGGCTTAGCGCCGTGCTTGAGCAGGGTCGCTACGAGGTCGGCGTCGACTTTGTAAACGGCCCAGATCAGCGGCGTCGTGCCGTCGCCCTGTGCCGCGTTCACGTCCGCGCCCGCGGCGATCTCTTTGAGCGCGGCGGCGCGGTCGCCCGATTGGATCAGCGCCGCAAGGGTGCCGGCCGCGTGCGCGGCGTGCGCACAGACGAGCGTGAAGCAGAGCGCGAGCGCCGCCCGACCGACGGGCCGTCTCGGCGTGATCGTTACGCCAGCGCTGGCCGCGCTGTTCGGCGTCGAGGATTGGAGCACGTTTCTGCCACCAGCCTTCAGACCGCGATTTTGCGGCCGGGCAACCCGGCTGTACAGCGCGGCTTGGCGGCTGGTTGCTTGCCGCATTTTCAGGATTCCTCTAGGCTGGCCCGACAACAACAATCCGCGGGGTGATCGCCGTGAAATCGTTCGGGACTCGAAGCGGGGCATTCTTGAGCGCGGTGGGTCTCGCCTGGGCCTTCGCGCTAGCTTCTTCCTCGGCGTGGTCCGCCGAGGAGCTCAAGGCAGAGAACGTGGTCGACCGTCTGCAGATCCAGGACCTGATCACGCGCTACTACAACAACTTCGGCCGGGAGAATCCGGAGAACTTCTCCGACTTCTACGCCGACGACGCCGAGCTGATCCTCGGCGACCGGCACTTCAAGGGCAAGGACGGCATCATGCAGGCCTATGGCCGCGGCCCTCCGCAGGCCGATCAGCCGCCGCGACCACCGCGCCCGACGCGTTATTCGTTCATCGTGACCGTCAGCAATCCGTTGATCGTCGTCCACGGCAAGACGGCGACGGCTCAGCTCGTCTATACCGAGTACGTCATCGAGAAGCAGGGCGATCCGCTCAAGGTGACCACGCAAGGTAAGGAATACAGCACTTTCGTGAAGGTGGACGGCCGCTGGCGTTACAAGACGCGCCAGATCAAGGGCGGCACGCGAGCTGCCGGAAGGCTGGAAAGAGTAGGGCGACTCCGTCGCCTCACGCGACCGTTTTCAACGAGGGGGAAGATCATGAGCATGAGCTACTCGAGAAGCGGCACCGCTGCCGCATTGCTCTGCGCGCTGAGCTTCGCGGCGACCGCGCAAGTCACGACCGCTCGCGTGAGCGGCGGACAGCTCGAAGGAACCGCCGCGAACGGCGTCGCGGCGTTCAAGGGCATCCCGTTCGCAGCGCCCCCGGTCGGCGATCTGCGCTGGAAGAAGCCGGCGCCGGTCGTCGCGTGGAGCGGTGTGAAGAAGGCGAGCGCCTACGCGCCCGCCTGCATGCAAGACGCGAACATGCTGAAGTTCATCGGCGCGCCCGAGGGCGTGAGCGAGGACTGCCTCTACTTGAACGTCTGGACCCCGGCGAAGACCGCGAGCGAGCAGCTGCCCGTGATGGTCTGGATCTACGGCGGCGGTTTCGCGGCCGGCGCGACGAGCTCCGCGACCTACGACGGCACGCGGCTCGCACAGAAGGGCGTCGTGCTCGTGAGCGTCGCGTATCGCGTCGGGCCGTTCGGGTTTCTCGCGCATCCGGATCTCAGTCGCGAGAGCGGACATGGGTCCGGCAACTACGGTCTGCAGGACATGATCGCGAGCCTCGAATGGGTCAAGGCGAACATCGCGCAGTTCGGCGGCGACCCGCGGAACGTGACGATTTTCGGCGAGTCGGCCGGCGGCATCGCGGTCAGCATGCTCGGCGCATCGCCGGCCGCGAAGGGTCTGTTCGCGAAGGCGATCTCCGAGAGCGGCGGCAACTTCGCGCCGCCGCGTCATGCGGCCGAGGGCGGGCAGCAGACGCCGACGCTCGCGGTCGCCGAGCAGGCCGGCACGAATCTGTTCGCGAAGCTCGGCGCGAAGTCGATCGCCGACGCGCGCAAGGTATCTGCCGAAGATCTCCAGAAGGCGCTGCCGCCTGGGCTCGGCGGCGGTTTCTGGCCCAACTTCGACGGCGACGTGCTGCCGACCGATCAATACATGCTTTACAGCGCGGGCAAGTTCAACGACACGCCGGTGCTGATCGGCACGAACTCCGACGAAGGCGCGTTGTTCTCGCGCGGCAGCACGACGTCCGCCGCGTACGAGAAGATGATCCGCGACGGTTACGGCGACGGCGCCGACAAGATCCTCGCCGCGAATCCGCACGCGAGCGACGCGGACGCGGCCACTGCGACGAAGAACATCATGCGCGACAGCTTGTTCGCGTGGTCGACGTGGACGTGGGCGCGACTCCAGTCGTCGAAGGGCAAGGGCGCGGCGTACGTCTACTATTTCGATCACCGCACGCCGCGAGACGCCGGCCGGCGCGACGCACGCTGCGGAGCTCGGCTACGTGTTCCGCACGCTCGACGCGCGCGGCGGCCAGCCGCGCGCCGAGGACACTGCGATGTCGGAGCTCGTGAGCAGCTATTGGGTGAACTTCGCGAAGACGGGCGATCCGAACGGCGCCGGTCTACCGAAGTGGCCCGCGTTCACGCAAGGCGAGCAGCAGGCGATGGTGTTCGACGCGAAGTCGAGCGCTCGGCAGCTGCCGAACTTGCCGCAGCTCGAAGCGCTCGACAGCTACTACGCGTGGCGGCGCTCGCAGTCGCCGCACCACCACTGAGGTCTTGCGCCGCCGCGCCGGGCGGCGCGGCGGACGCGCGACGCGGCGCGTCGGCCGGACGCGCCGTCGCTGTCGGGCTCAGCCGCCCGTTTGCTTCTTGAACGTCACCGTCGTGCCGCCCTGAATGCTGAACACGATGCCGGTGATCGTGCCGTCGTCGGCGAGCTTGCCCGAGACGTTCCACGGGTCGACGTTCGGGAACGTGAAGTCGACCTGTCGTCCGTCGACCTTGAAGTTGCGGAGCGGCTTGTCGATCTTGCCTAGGTTCGTGCCGATCAGCTTGCCGTTCACGGTGCCGTCCTTGTTCTTCGTGAACTCGAGCTCGATGTTGACGTCGATCGTCGGAATCTTCGGTGTGCCGACCCAACGTCCAGCCAACAGGTTCGCGACGTCCGCGGCCACGGTGACCGGCGGCTGCGCGCGGCTCGGGCTTCGGGTGCGCGCGCTCGTAGCGGTTCGTCGTCACGTAGTTGTGCACGATCTGGTTGTCTTCGTGGCACGCGTACTCCGGCATGATGTAGTTCGCGTTGTTCCGCATCGGGTAGCGCACCGTGAACGGCGCCGTGAGGACGTCAGGGTCCTCCGTCTTGATCTCGTAGAGCCAGGTGCTGTCGTTGAGCCGCACGATCCGCTCCGTGGTCTTCAGCTTGTCGCTGATCGGAAACCGGTTGCCGGCCGGCGACCCGACCACGGCCAAGTTGATCAGCGGTTGGTTGACCGACGGTTCGGTGCGGAAGTTGGTCGTCTCCACGACGAGCGTCGTCCCCTCCCAGTGGCCGCGCGACACACCGAGATACTGCTTGACGTTGGGATCGAGCGGCTTGCGACCGTCCGTCGGGATGACGCGCGCCTCGTGGATCATCTCGACGTTGAACACGACGTAGCCCGGCCCCTGCTCGATTCTGAATCCGCCGTTGTAGCGATACGGCATCATCATCGACGGCAAGCCGCGCGTGACGCAGCGGTCCCAGCTGTCGAAATCCTTGGCCGACTGGAAGTTGATGTTCTCGCCCGGCAGCGCCCAGTCGCTGCCCACCTTGAGCGCGAGGCTCTTCGCGGCGGGCGTCAGCGCCGGCAGCATCCCGTTCGGCGGATCGACGATCAGGTTGGTCTGCCGTTGCGGGATGTTCGGATCCGTGAGACCCGCGAGCAGCGCACCGCCGAAGTTGCCTTGCTTTGCTAGTTGTTGGCTTCGGTCGCCGCGCGCCGCGACGGCCTCGACGCGCTGCTTGTATTCCTCTTCGGTGAGCCATTTCTTGTTCGGGTCGCACGGGCGGTGCGCCGGGCCGGTAGCTGTTCGCGCAGCGCTCGAGCGGGACACCCGACGCCTGCATCATGTCGAGCTTGGCGCGAATATCGGGCTCGCCCCAAGGCATCATCGGGTTCTTCCAACCCTTCGGGGTCTCCACGAAGTGGTTGGCCTCGCTCGCCGCGCCGCGAATGGAATCGTTGATTTGCGCGTAGGCTGAGGTCGCAAGGGCCAACGTCGTCGCCGCGAACGTGAGTCTGAGCGTCGATTTGATCGGATACATAGTCACGCCTGTGCCCCCGGTTGAGATCCAAATAGAGTACGCCTACGCGTGCCCTAACGAAATGCTGTAAGGCGTGCGAAGGTTACGGATTCGACTTCGTCTTGAAGAAAGACCAGGCTTCCTCGGCGGCCTCGAAGTCCTGGTTCTGTACGCCCACGATGCGCGTGTAGAGCGCCGGGTAGTGGAAGCGTCTGCTCGGCTCGACGTGGCCGCCGTTATCGATCGTGATCACGACGACTTGCGGCCCGACGTCCGGGCCATACGTGACTCTGCGCGCGCGCGTCGTGTCGTCGCCGTCGTGCGGGAACGAGGCTTCGACCGGCTTCGCGCTCTCGAGACCGTCGGCGCGTAGCCAGAAGTCGCGCGTTGCGGCGACGCTCACCACGCTGCCGCGGTCGCGGCGCTCGCCGAAGCCGACGCCGCCCCCGTGTAGGGGACGAGCGGGTCCTGGGTCCCGTGGATCAGGACACCGGCCGTGGCGCGCCCGCGCACTCCGACTTTGCTGCCATCGTGCCCGCGACGGCGGCGACGGCGGCCGGCGCGGGCTGCATCTCGAGCGCGAGCCGCAGCGTCATGATCGCGCCGTTCGACATGCCCATCACGTAGATGCGCTTCGCGTCGGCTCGACCATCGTCGACGAGCTTCTTCGCGACGCGCGACGCGAACGCGACGTCGTCGGTTTGCGGATTGTCGTCGGCGTCGCTGCGGCAGTCGTGCCAGCCCGTGCGGTTGTCGGAGCCTTTGAGTCCCTGGAGCGCCGCGACGAGCACGTTGTCGCGCTCCGCGATGTCGAGCCATGCCGACAGCGGCGACGGCACGCGGCCGCCGCCGAGCGCGTTCGCGGCCGTGCCGAGGTGGCCGTGCAGCACGAGCACGAGCGGGCGCGGTGCCGCGGGTGACCGCTCCGGCGCGACGAGCAGATACTCGCGCTGCGTGCCAGAGGATTCGATTCGTTGCGGTGCCGGCTCGGCAGCTGGGGCTGGCGAGGTCGCGAGAAACGTCGCGAGGAGCCAGCTGACGGCTAGTGGACGTGATGTCATGTCGCGGCTATCGCTTCTCGGACGGCATGCTAGCAAGCTGCGCCGGACCGAGCACCCCAAAAAAGGGCGGGGCCTTGGCAGGCCCCGCCGCGAGTCGCGCTCTAGCGCGAGAACAGAAGCTGGATCTAGCGCTGCACCGACGCACTCGCCGCCGCGTCGCCCGAGGCCGATGCATCGACGTTGCGGCCGCTGCGCGACGCGCTCGCCTGCGCGTTGCCGTCGGCCGCCGCCGAGACGTTCGAGACACGCGGCGACGCGTTCGCAGGCTCGCCGGCCGGCGCGATCTTCTGGGTGCGTTGCGCAGTCGCTTGCGTCGCACCGCTCAGCGTGCCCGCCGCGTTGACCCCCGACGGCTGCTCCGCGGACGGCGCCGTCGCACCGCGCTGCACGCCGGCGCCGAGCGCCGAGCCGAGCGAGCTCGCGCTGCCGGCGCTGCCGGAGGCGTTGCTCGAAGCGGTCGCCGAGCTCGATTGGGCGGCGTCGCGCGCTTCGCGCACGCCGGTGCTCGCCGTCGTCTCCGCGCCGTTCTTCACGCGGCGACCGGCATGGCTCGCTGTTCCGGTTACGCCGTTCATTCTCGACGCGTCGGCGCCGATCGATCCGCCCATCGTCGCCTGACCTGCGCCGCCGAACGCACCGTGGCTGGCCGATAGCGCGCCGCCGAGCGCCGCCTCCGGCGTTGCCCCCGAGCAGTTGGGCATGCGCAGGCATCGCGCAGGAAAGCACCGCCACCACAGCACTCGCGATCAAAACATACTTCGTGTTCATGGTCCTCGTCTCCTCCATGTCCGCGAACCATTCGCGGCCTTCTGGGGAGTACTACGACCCGGGTCGGCGGTTTCTTCCCTTCTACGAGAGCGAGCCGCACGGCCGCGGTCAGCCGCGCGATTTGACTTAACGCCGCGCCGAGCCTGCAACGGTCGTGGAGGCGGGCGGCCCGACGAGCGCGACGACCGGCTCAGTGCGTACCGCGCCGCCGACGAGTCCATTGCCATAGGTCTCGTCGACGCCTTTCGCGCCGAGGTCGACGGCTTGCGCGACGAGCTCTGCGACGGCCTGCCGCGCAGCTCGAGCGTCCGGCTCGCGCATGCGCGCAGCGAGCAGCCCCGCAACGATCGGAGCCGCGAACGAGGTGCCACGAACTGCCGCGAACGACGGCGCGAGCAGGGCGGCCGCCATGTCGGCGCCCGGCGCCGCGAAGGTCACTTGCGGACCGCGGCACGCTTCCACGAGCGCCTTTTGCCGCGCATCGACGCCCGTCACGCCGACGACGCCGGGATAGGCCGCGGGATATAGCGGCGCAGCCGCCGGTCCGTCGTTGCCGACGGCGGCGACGACGATGAAGCCGCGCGCGATGACGGCTCGCACGGCGCCTTCGAGCGCGACGTTGCGCGGACCGACGAGGCTCACGTTGATGACAGGCACGCGCTCGTGCGCGATCCAGCTGATCGCTTCGACGACCGCGTCGACGGCGCCGCCGTCGGCGAGCCCGCAGTAGACGTCCGCGGCATAGAGCTCCGCGTCCGGCGCTGCGCCGTGAAACCGCTCCGACCGGCCGATCAGCAGCGATGCGACCGCCGTGCCGTGCGCACTCGGGATCGCCTTGTCTGCGCACCCGTGCTGATGAATCAGCGCGTCCTTGAATACCGGATGCGTCGCGTCGACGCCGCCGTCGACGAGCCCGATGCGCGTGGCCACCGGTGCGGTCGGCGCGGCGCGCTCGGTCGCTGGCTCGACGTTTGCGGGCGAAACGGCCTCGGTATCGACGTCGCCGCTATCGAGATAGATGTGATTGAAGTCGTACGCGCCGCTCGGATCGAGCGCCCGCAGACGCGCGAGCGCGCGGCGCGTCGACAACCCGGCTGGCGCGCGCAGCACGACGATGCGCGCGTCGAGCCCGTCGAGCACATTGTCGCGCAGCACGACGAATCCGGCGGCGCGCGCGGCGGCGATCGCGGTGTCGGTTGGCGAGAACGCGACGATCTCGGCGCGCATCACCGGGGCGCCGTTCGGGTCGCGCTCGACGGTTGGGCGCTGGGTTCGCAGCAGCTCGCGGATGCGCACGTCGCGCAAGCTCGTGAGCCGCCGCACGTCGAGGTCGCGCGCGACGCCGTTCGCGGTGCCGGTAACCGGGTCGCCGATGCTCGGCAGGGTCACGCCGGGCACCGTCGGGGCAGGCAAGCGCGGCAGCTGCGCGAGCGCGGCCGGCGAGAGCGCGAGCATCGCGCCAACGGACAAGAGACCCGCTCCGAGTTTGATCCGGCCGTTGCGCATGCGGTCACATTAGTCGAATGTTTGGCCGGCAGGGAGGCTCGGAAGAAAATCACCTCGCCGATCGTAGTGAGATTGAGACATGGGTCACGCGCCTGAAGCGGTGCAACGGCAACTCGTCGAGATTCTGCCTCGGCTGCGGCGCTTTGCACGCACGCTGACGAGGAACTCGCACGACGCCGACGACCTCGTGCAACTCGCGGTCGAGCGCGCATTGTCGCGGCTCGATCAGTGGCGGCCCGACTCGAGGTTGGATAGCTGGATGTTCGGCATCATTCGCAACGCGTGGATCGACGAGACGCGCGCGCAGAAGCGACGCAATCGCTTGTTCACCGTCGCCGAGGCCGGCGAGAACGTCGCCGATGCCGCGAGCGAGGCGCACATCCATCGCCTGTCCGTCGAGGCGGCTCTCGAGCGGTTGCCGGAGGAGCAGCGCATGGTCGTGGCGCTCGTGCTGATCGAGGGCTACGCGTACAAGGAAGCGGCCGCGGTGCTCGAAGTGCCGATCGGCACCGTCACGAGCCGGCTCGCGCGAGCGCGCGAAACGCTCGAGGCTCTGCTCGGTGGAGCGGAAGGAGGTTTGCCGTGAGCATTCCCGACGAAAAGCTGATGGCGTATGCGGACGGCGAGCTCGACGCTGTCGAGCGCGCGCAAGTCGAGGCGGCGATCGACGCCGATCCATCGCTCGCCCGCCGTGTCGAGAACCATCGCGCGCTGCGGTCGAAGGTGAGCAGCGCGTACGACTCGGTGCTCGACGAGCCGGTCCCCGAGCGTCTGCTGAATGCAGTCCGCGGTAAGTCGACCGCCGCCCCCGACAACCGAGTCGCGGATTTCGGTCGGGCTTGGGCGGCGCGCAGCCAAGACAAGGTTGTCGTGCGCGCGGCCTGGGGCTTACCGCAGTGGGGCGCGATCGCGGCGAGCGTCGCCGTCGGCATCGTCGTCGGCCGAGGCGTGCTCATGTCGCCGCGAGGTTCGGTCGGCCCGATCGGCACGGAAGGCGGCGTTCTCGTTGCGCACGCGGCCCTCGACGAAGCGCTTACGAACCAGCTCGCGAGCGAGCAGTCACGCTCGGCGTCCGTGCAGATCGGCGTGAGCTTCCGTGCGAAGGGCGGCGAGCTATGTCGCACGTTCTCGATCCGCCAGGCGGACACGTTGAGCGGCCTTGCCTGCCGCGAAACGAACGCGTGGAGCGTGCGGGTGCTCGCGCGCGCCGAGGGCGGGCAGACGCGGCCCGGGAACTATCAACAGGCCGGCTCCGAGATGGCGGTGGCTGTGCGCGAGACCGTCGACGCTGAGATCGCAGACGAGCCGCTCGATGCCGCGGCCGAAGCGGCGGCTCGGAAGAACGGCTGGAAATAGCAGCCGCTCGGACTGTTCGCCTGTCGTCGCAACGGCGCGACCCTACTTCACCACGCTTACGAACTAGCGCGCCGAGCTGAACACCGTTCTGCCGCCGACCATCGTCAGCGTCGGCTTGATTCGTCTGATTTCGGCCGCCGGCACGGTCATGTAGTCGCGGTCGAGCACGACGAGGTCCGCCTGCTTGCCGACCTCGAGCGATCCGAGCGTGTTTTCCTGGAAGAACAGGTACGCATTCGAGCGCGTGTGTGCGATCAGCGCTTCCTCCCGCGTCAGCGTCTCGTCGAGCACGCGGTTGCCGCCGACGTCGAGCCCGCTCACGAGCCAGCCGAGCGTCACGAATGGGTTGTAGTGCGACACGATCGTCGCGTCGGTTCCGAGGCCGAACACGATGCCGCTATCGGCGATCTGCCGCAGCGGCATGTGCGCGCCGGCTTGCATAGCAGCGCCATGCACGCCGAGCGTGAGCCCCATGGCCTTCGCGCGTGCAATGTTCTTCGGTGAGATGTCGTACACGTGGCCGAGCGTCCAGCGCAAGCCGTTCAACGGCTGCGTTGCGTTCACCTTCTCCAGAGTATCGAGCAAGTCGGTGACGGCCGAGTTGTTGATCACGTGCTGATGGACGTGCCAGCCCGCGCGTGCCGCGACCGTGGCAAGCTTGCCGTACTCGGTCATGATCTCCGCGGGCCACGGGTCCTTGCGCGGCGCGAGGTCGAAGAACGGCCCATAGAGCACCTCGGCGAGGCCGAAGATGCCGTGCTGGCCGTCGAACTGATTCGGGCGCGTGCGTGCAATGAGCTCCGCGGCCTTGGCCGCCGACGCGGAATCGTGCGCGTCGTACGCGAGCGTCTCCCAGAGCCGAACCGGTAGCGGACCCTTAGCGGCTCGGGCCGCGAGGAGGGACGACTGTCCGAGACTGTAGACGCCCGTCAGACCGACGGAATTTAGCTCTTGCAAGAAGTCCGTGAGGTTCTGCTCGAGCTGCGCGGGCGACGTCGACGGCATCGCATCGTAGAGCGCGTAGGGGGGCTGGAACGACACGAGGCCGGTCGCGTTGCGTCGCGCGCCGTCGGCTGGGTCGAGCTTCACCGACTCGAGCGCAAGGCTGTTCGCGTAAACGACCGCATAGCCTTCTTGCACGAAGAGTGGATTCTTCGGCGCGACGCCGTCGAGCTCGGCCAGCGTGAAGCCGCCCGGCGCGTCGGCGAACTGCCGCGGCGTCCAACCGCCTTGCACCATGATCCAATCGCCGGGGTTCAAGGCTCTTGCTTTCGCCGCGAGCAACGCGAGCGCGTCGTGTCTCGAGTCGACGCCTTCGAAACGCACCTGCTGTTGCCACGTCTGCACCGCGCGCGTGAAATGGAAGTGGTTGTCGATGAGCCCCGGGATCACGGTCGCGCCCGCGACGTCGATGACCTTCGTGTCGCGCCCCGCGTAGCGACGCATCTCCGCGCTCGTGCCGCGCGCGACGATCCGCCCGTCCTTGATCGCGAGCGCCTCGACGATGCCGAAGCTCGCGTCGACCGTGAGTATCTGGCCGTTCGTGACGACTGTGTCGGCGCTCTGCTGTGCGAGCGCAGCCCCCGACGTCGAGAGCAACGCGAGCACGAGCCCGAGGCTCGCCGAGTTCGTTCGATTCATTTCTCATCCGCCCATCTGTTGCCGGTGAGCATTATGTTCCACCGGAGAAATCGCGCACGCGCGCGAAGCAGGATCTCTCGCGCGCGTGTCCGCCGGCTTTCAGCCTCTACAACTAGGCTATGTAAAGGTGAGGCAGTCGTCCGACCCGAGATCCAATAGACTGACGCCGTTGCTTAAACCGGACCAACAAATAATACCGGTGGAGCGAGTCCCTTTCGCGCTATTGGAGACGGGATTCGCGCGCGCTTGCGACGCCCATCCGGCCGCCTTCTCCGAGTTCGATGTCGGAGTCGCCGGCTTTCGCCTCCGCGTAGAAGTAGTCGGGACGGATCTCGCCGCTACCATGCGCCGCGCGTTCAGCCACCTGATCGTGCCAAAAGCGGCGGCACAGCCGGATCTCGCGCTGCGCGTGTGGGACGAAGCTGCGACCGGGATCAAAGTGCCCGGGCAGTTCAGTCGAGAGCGCCGGCGCGACGGCGACGTCGAGATCCTGCTCAAGATCTCGGAAGACGGCCGCTACGTTTGCGAGCAGCGCGACTTGAGCGTGAGCTGGCTCGATACCGTTTCGAGCCGCATCGTGGGCTGCGTGTCGTCAGCACGCTGTCAATATCTCGACGAGCGTGCGCGGCCCTATCACAAGTTGATTTCCGCGTGGCTCGACGAGCGCGGCATCCAGTTCGTGCACGCCGGGCTCATCGGCTCGGGCGATACCGGTGTGCTCTTCGTCGGCAACGGCGGCGCGGGAAAGTCGACGTCGTCCGTGGCGTGCCTACGAGCCGGTCTCGGCTACCTCGGCGACGACTTCGTCGGCATCGAGAGCAACGAAGGAACCTACACGGGGCACGGCTTGTTCTCGTCGTGCTTGCTCGACGTCCATCACCTCGAGCGTTTCCCAGATCTCAAGCGGCACGCGGTGCCGGCGCACCAGGACTTCGAGGACAAATCGATTCTCTACCTGGCGGACATGTACCCCGGCACCTTGCGCCGCTCGGTGCCGATCGCAGCGGTCATGCTCCCGCGCGTCGTGCGCAAAGAGGAGACGACCTACCGACGCGCGTCCAAAGCCCAAGCCCTGTTCGCGATCGCGCCCACGTCCGTGATGTTCCTGCCCCGTCCGAGTCAAAGGGCATTCGACCGCGTAGCCGATCTCGTCGAGCGCGTGCCCGCGTATTGGCTGGAGCTCGGCAGCAACGTCGACCGAATACCCGACGCCGTGAGAGCGCTGGCCGCGGAAGTGAGTCACTGAGATGCCGCTCACCGTGACCTGTGTGATCCCGGCGTACAACGCGGCGCGCTATCTCGAGCGCGCTCTGACGAGCGTGCTCGATCAGTCTCGGCCGCCGGATGAGATCATCGTCGTCGACGACGGGTCGACGGACGGGACGGCCGGCGTGCTAGCCACATTCGGTGCGCGCCTGCGCGTGCTGCGCCAAGAGAACGCCGGCCCCGCCGCGGCGCGGAACAGAGGCATCGAGGTCGCGGCGGGGGAGCTCGTCTGCTTCCAGGATTCGGACGACGAATGGCATCGCGACAAGCTCGCGAAGCAGCTCGCGTTGCTCGATGCCCGCCCCGACGTCGGTGTCTGCGTTACGCACGTGCGTAACGTCTGGGCCAAACATCTCGATCACGAACGGCTGGCCCTCGGTGACCATGCGTCCGCCAACGATCCGCCGGGTTACGTTTTTCAGGCGTCGCTGATACGACGCGAGGTCTTCGAACGCGTCGGCATGCTGGACGAGACGCTGCGCCGCGCGGAAGACATCGAGTGGTTTGCGCGCGCACGAGACGCGGGCGTCACGGTCGAGGTCTTGGCTGACGTGCTCGTGTATCGGCACCTGCACGGGCAGAACGTTTCGTATGTGGGCGAGCGCACCGCGTCTGCCCGCTACGAGCAGCTTCTCGAAATCGTGGCGGCACGGCTCAAGAAGCAGCGCGCTTAGCACCGAGCTTGGCATTCAGGGAAGAAAAAATATGATTAGGGAGGAAAAAACATGATCGGTAGCAAGGACACACTGGCGATTCGGCGGCGCGAAGTGGCCGCTAAGGTGATCGACGGGGAAGCGATCCTGATCAATCTTTCGACCGGCCAGTACTACAGCATGGGCGATGTCGGCGGGCGCGTCTGGTCGTTGATCGAGCAGAACTGCAACAGCGAGGGCATCGCAACGGCTATCGCGGCAGAGTACGACGTGCCGGCCGCGACGGCGGCTGCGGATGTCGCCGAGCTCGTGGCTGATCTCGCCGCGGAAAACCTCATCGAGCCGAACCGTGCCGTCGGCGGTGCGACTCCGGTCGCGCGCTCGTCGAGCAAGGCCGCTTACAGGAAGCCCGAGCTGTCCAAATTCAGCGACATGGCCGAGATCTTCGCGATGGACCCGCCGTTGCCCGGGCTTGCCCAATGAGCGAGCCGAGCCACTCGGGGCTCGTCACGTGCGTGATTCCGGTGTTCAACGGCGAGCGGTATCTCGCCGAGGCGCTGGATAGCGTGCTGACGCAGACCCATTCGCCGATCGAGATCATCGTCGTCGATGACGGCTCGACGGACGGCACGCCCGATGTCCTCGCCGGCTACGGCGGCGACATCAGGAGCGTGCGGCAGGCTAACGCGGGCCCCGCGGCCGCGCGCAATCGCGGCGTGGCGGACGCGCGCGGCGAGTATCTTGCGTTCTTGGACTCCGACGACCTTTGGGCCGTGTCGAAGACCGAGATTCAGCTTCGTCGTTTTGCGAGACATCCGGGACTGTCGGTCTGCACGTCGTTGATGCAGAACTTCTGGGCGGATCTCGCGGACGAAGAGGCGCGCATGAAGGACACGGAAGTGGCGCGGCCGCAAGCGGGGCCGAGCCAGACGCTGATGGTGCGCAGAGCCGCGTTCGATCGCGTCGGTCCCTTCGATCCCACGCTGCGCCACCGCGATGCGCACGACTGGCTGGTTCGCGCCCGGGCAGCCGGCTTGCAGTTCGGGCAAGTCGACGAGGTGCTCGTTCGCCGGCGTCTGCACGCGAACAACCTGAGCCGCTCGCGGGGGATCGGAGACACGGAAGACCTGTTCGCGATTCTTCGCAAGAAGCTCGCTGCGCGCGACGCGCTGGGGCGCTGAGCTCGCGCCGATGACGAGCACCGTCTCCGACGCATGGATCGCGTTGCTCGCGAGCATCGTTCCGGCCGAGCCAGCGGCCGGCCTGCTCCGTGCCATGCTCTGGGACGGTGCGGCGGCGCGCGCACAGTGGTCGGCGTGGACGCAATCGATCGGCGACCCGCGCAAGTTCTTCGAGCGTGACTACCTCGGCCGCAAGGGGTTGCTCGCGTTTCTCGGCCACCGGCTCAGCGAGAACGAGGTCGACACCGGGCCACACTTCGCGACCTACGTGCGCGTCGCGCGAGTTCGCGAGGAGCTGCGCAGCCGCATCTTCATCGACACGTTGCAAACCGTGCACCACCGCCTGCAGGACGCCGGCTTGGAACCGATACTCGTCAACGGTGCCGCGTATGCGTTCACCGTCTACTCGCAACCGCTCGTTCGGCACAACCATGGAATAGACCTGTTGTTGCGCGCGGACGAGCTCGGTGCCGGAGAACGCGCAGTGACGGCCGCCGGTTTTCGCCTCCAGCGGACGGACACGTTGCCGCGCGCCGTTCTAAAGACGTACCGGCATGCCTCCGGGCTCGAGCTTACGATGCGTTCGCGGCTTTACCTTGCACCGCACGTTGAGAATGAGCCGACGGACTTTTCGTCGCGCTGCGAATGGATTTCGGTGGGCGAGTCTCGAGTTCGCGTGCTCGCGCCGGCCGACCGGCTCTGCCACACGCTCGCAGAAAGCGCCGCATCGTCCACACGCGGCAATCTCCGTTGGGTTTGCGACGCCTACCTCTTGCTTCGCCGCGCCGAGCAGCTCGATTTCGACCAGGTCGTCGAGTCCGCTCTCCACCTCGGCACGGCGTTGCCGACGGCATTGCTGCTCGAGTTCTTTCGCGCCGGTCTCGGGCTCGAGATTCCGGCACACGTCGTCGCAGAGCTCCGCGACCGCGGTGTGCCGCGCGGCGCGGTGGGCTCGAATCTGATTCTGTCAGCCGCATTGCGGACGTCGACGTCGGTCGCTGCTTTCTTGCGCCGCGCGCGAGACCGGCACTCCTTGTTTCGCAGCGCCGCGTACTTCGCTCTGTTTCCCACCGCCGAGCACATCGCTTACCAGCATCGCCCGTCGGCCGAGTGGAAGATCCCGTGGCTCTATGCCGCGCGGGTGGGCCGGCTCGTGGCCCGTCCGTTCCGCGGATTGCGGACGTTGCGCGTGGTGGCGTCATGAAGCTCCAGCTCGACCCCGCCGCCGCGTTGGTCGCGACGTGCGCTCGCTGCACGTTCGACGATCGCCAGCGCCGCGATATCCGCGCCGTGTTGGAGCGCGGCGTCGATTGGGAGCGGGTGCTTGCACTGGCGGAGAAGAACTTCGTCCTGCCGCTCCTGTTCGAGAGCCTAGAAACGCTTCGAGAGCTCGTCCCTGAAGCCGTCTATGCGCGGCTCGCGAAGCAGCGCAAGCTCGCGAGGTTCCGCGGCGAGCTCTTCGTGGACGAGCTGATCCGCATCTCGGCCTCGCTCGAAGCCGCTGGCATCACCGTCCTCCACTACAAGGGACCGGTGAGCTCGGCGCTCCTGTACGGCGATCGCTTCCGGCGCATGTACTTCGATCTCGATTTCCTCGTGCGCCGGGAGGATCTGCACGCGGTTTCGAATCTGCTGCGCAACGACGGTTACCGCGCCGAGCACGATCTCGACGCGCTGTCTCAGGAGCAGTTCGAGCGCGAGCAAAAGGAATACACATTCACCTCGGGTCTGCTGTGCGTCGAGCCTCACTGGTCGCTGACGGCACGCCGTTATCCGTTCGCGATCGACTATGCACGACTCTGGGAGCGCGCCGTCGTCTACGATCTCGGCGGCACGAAGATTCACACGTTCGCGCCGGAGGACATGTTGCTGGTGCTCAGCATGGCGGGCGCGAAGGCAAAGTGGATGCGGTTGCAGATGGTGACGGACGTCGCGCAGTGGTATCGATCGATGGATCCCACTCTCGCGGTGTCTGCGCTAGCGCACGCGAAGCGCCTCGGCTGCGAACGAATCTTGCTCGTCGGAGCGCATCTCGCCGAGACACTGCTCCAGGCGCCTATCCCGGCGGCGGTACGCGCGCGGGTCCGGGCCGACTACGCGGCCGTTCGAGAGCATTTCGGCGCGAGTAGTAAGGAGCCTGTTCTCGACCGACGTGAACGTGCCGCTGCTGCTCGGCGACTTGCGCACGTGTTCTCGCCGTTGCTATTTAGCATGCGCGAGCGCGCCCGCGACCGGCTTTTCTACCTCGTGCAGACGACGACGACTCCGCTGCCCCAGCATTTGCTTCGCTTCCGCCTCCCCAAGTGGGCGTTCCCGGCCTACCGCGTCATCGTTCCGGCATACGACTACGTGTTCGCGCCGATCTTCCGCGGTCTGCGAGCGCTCCTGTCGGCGCGCCTCGCGTGAGCCTTCGCCGCGTCGATCGCGGCGCAGCGCGGCGCGAAGTCGGCGAGCGCTATACTCGTGCGCATTGCGGTCGTGGGGGTGCCATGCGCGTCAACATCGTCATCGCGTCGGTCGTCGCCATCGTTTCTTGCGCCGTTGCGGTTGCCGCGCGCGCGCAAGCAGAGCGCGCCACCGCCGGCGCGTCGTCGTCGGCGCCCGTGGTCCCGGCGCGGCCCGCGCGGCGGAGCCGACTCCCTCGGGCGAGCGGCCGCGCGTCTTACGCCCCCCGCTGTTCCTCAGAGAAGACTGGAAGCAGATCCCAGGCGGCGGCGAGCACCCGGTGACGCCCGCGAGCGTCACGTGGCGAACGTCGAGCTCAAGCTCTACGGCGCGTCGAGCAAGGAGATTCAGCTCACTGGCGTCGATGGCGACGAGAACAACCCGACGCACGTCTGGACGGGTCTCTGCACGACGCCGTGCGGGCTCGCGCTGCGCGACAAGACGCGCTACGTCGATCTCACCGGCCTCGCGCGGATTCGCTGGAACGTGAAGACGTCGGGTTTCCACGAGGTCCGGCCGATCGTGAAGCTCGCGGACGGCACGTGGCTCGTCGGCGATCACACCGACGCGTCGCCGCTCGACTGGCTCGTCGGCGAGCTGTCGATCGCGAGCTTGCGCTGGCTCAAACTGGATCCCGAGCGGCTCGTGACGACCGGCAACTTCGTCGACAAGCCGGACTTGAGCAAAGTCGACGAGGTCGGCTTCGTCGATCTGATGCCGGCGAGCGGACACGGCCCCGGTGGCTGGTCCGATGTCGCGCAGATCGAGGTCTACGGCAAGCCCGTGCCGCGCTGACCCGCTGCCGACGCTTCGTCGCCGTCGAGCGGACGAAGTCCCGCGCTAGCCCGCCGTCGGCGCTTCATCGGGCGAGCGCTCGAGCGTGCAGTTCACGAAGCGCCTTCGCGAGCCGATCAAGCGCGGCGAGATCACGTGCAGCGTGCGGATCTGGCAGAAGCCGCACGTGCGGGTCGGCAATCGCTATGCGCTGCCGCCGGGAAGCATCGTCGTCGACGCGCTGCACCGGATCGACTTCGACGACATCACGCCCGCGCTCGCTCGTCGGTCCGGCTTCGCGGGCGTCGTCGATCTGCTCAAGGTCGCGAAGCACGGGCCGGGTAGGAACGTCTATCTCGTCGAGTTTCACTACGATCCCGGCTCAGAGGCCGCGGCGCTGCGCTCTCGTAGAACGCGGAGTTGAGCCCGTCGATACGCAACCATCGCGACGAACAGAGCGCACGCGATGCCGACGGCCGCGGGGAACAGGACGGTCGTCCACGAGTAGTGCTCCAGCGCGGCGATGGCGACGGCGTTGCGCAGAGCGCCGAGCGAATAGAAGCCGATGTGCTCCTCGTGCGGACGGAGGAACGCGAAGCGGAACGTCGGAACGAATCCGGCCAGGTCCATCCCGGTCAGAAGCACGACGGCGACTAGCGGGTTGGAGCGTCAAGAGCCAGCAGGGCAACGCCGCGAGCGCGATCACGAGGAAGACCCAGTCGACCTTCGTGATCGAGGTATCGGAGCGGCCTCTGTAGGCGAGAACCGCGATGCAGGCCGTGATGATTCCGGACACTCCGGTCGGCCACGCGCCCAGGCCGCCGCGGTCCGCGAGCTGGGCCAAGAACACGACGAACGTGCCGAGCCCCCAGACGATCCAGGAGAACGCGTGCGGCTTGGTTTGCCCGGCGAGTATCGATCGCACGTAAGGCACGAACGCGACGAACGTCAGAACGATGGCCGCAGCGGCGAGGAGCTCCTTGTACATGGGTGGCGCTCGCGGGTGGCGGCGCGAATTCGGCCGCCGTCAGCGCGTGATCGAAGCGGCGGGCTCGACGTGCCCGGGATATTTCTTTTCGCCGGCCAGCACCCTGGCGTGCAATCGATTCTGCTGGAGTGGAATGGGGCAGGTCGTGAACGGGTTGAACGCGCACGGCGGGTTGTACGCCTCGTTGAAGTCGAGGATCGTCGTGCCGTCGTCGCGCAGCTCCGCGGTGAGAAAACGCGCCGCTTCGTATGTCTCGTTGCCGCTCGTCTCGTCGCTGAACACGATGTAGAGATGCTTCGGCCGCGTCGTGAACGGACGCAGCCGCAGAACTTGGTTGTTCAGGGTGAACTCGACGACTCCTTCGCTCACGTAGCTGTCGACGTCGCCGAACGTGTTGACGACGCGTTCATCGTGGGGCACGGAATCGCGAATGAAGCGCGCGCTGACCCGGTAATCGCGGCTGATCGGAAACCAGTCGAAGCCGCGAAACGCCTTCGCTCTTTCGCCGTGCGGGTCGCGGACACGCAGCGCGATGCGCTCGCCGCTCTTGTGCACGACGACGCTGACGCCGTTCGCCAGGATCTCGTCGGTCTCGTCTTGGCCGTCATCGCGCAACTTCATGGCCGACGCCGGCGGCTTGCCATTCACGGTCACGCCGACGAACGGCTCCGGGTCGAACGTCACGTCGTCGTGATCGACGGTGAACCGCCCGATCCGGGTAGGCAACGACGGGGCCAATACGACGTCGTTGTTCGCGGCGCTGCCCGCGGTGTGCGTTCCAGGCGTGAGGAAATGCAGCCCTTCGATCGTCGCCCAGTCGCGCTTGTAGTCCGTCTCGTGCTTCGCGCGCCACGCCTCGATTTCCTTGACGACGCCGTCGTTCCACTCGACGCCGGGCGAGGCGCCTCGCTGGCAGCCGAGCGTGGCGACGCTCGCGGCGATCGCGAGCGCGGCGACCAGCGGCGTTCTCCACGTCGGCGCGCCGTCGATCATGTTGCACCGCGAGATCATCGTCAGACGATATCCGGCATCAGCGTGTTGTGATGCGCCCACATGCCCTTGTACGCGTCGTACGCGAACTTGTGCGGGTCGTGCCACTCACGGCCGGTGTCGGCGATCACGCCCGCGGCCAAAATGTCCTCGGCGCTCGTTGCCCTTGCGCACGAGCTCGACGTAGCGCTCGAACAGCTTGAGCATCATGTCGTGCTCCTTTTGCACGTCCGCGCGGCCGATCACCGGTCCATAGCTTGGCACGATCTTCGTGCGCGCATCGCCGAGCTTGAGCAGCAGCGCGAGCGAATCGACGCGGCCGCCGAGCCAGCCGCCGCCGAACCAATCGAGCTCGGGATCGCGCAGCGGCGACACCGCGTCGCCGACGGCGAGCACGTTCTGGTCGCGGAAGTAGACGTAGATGTCGCCGTCGGTGTGCGCCTCGAGCAGGTAGCCGTACTCGATCCGCTCGCCGCCGATCTTGGTCTCGCCCGTCGTGTAGAAGGTCTCCGCGGGTTGCGCTTCCTTCGGCACCGGCTTCTGGTAGCGGTCTTCCTTCGGCAAGTAATAGCCGTACGCGAGCCGTTGCCGCGTCTTCTCGTGCGCGACGATGTGCGCGCCCGCGCGCCCCAACGCCTCGTTCGAGCCGATCTGCTCCAGGTGCCAATGGGTGTTGAAGAGCGTGTGGACGTGCGCGCCGTTCGGCAGCGCGGCGAGTGCCGCGACGAGCGGCGCGCCGGACGACGGCCGCGCCGCTGTCGACGACCACGAGCCCGTCGCCGGTCGAGAGCGCGAGCACGTTGCCGCCCGCGCCCGAGAGCACGGCGAGCTTGTCCGTCACGCGCGTCGTTTGGATCGCGTCCGCCGCGCGCGCGCGCCACGTGAGCGGCGCGAAGGCGAGGCCGGCGCACGCGCCGAGCGCACCGTGCAGCACGGCTCGACGGCGAATCGTTGGGGCTCGGGACATTCCGATCTCTAGCGCGCGAGCATCGAGCGGCTCAGACGCCCGCGATCTCGCCGGTGCTGTCCGAGAAGCTCTTGAGCTCGAGCCCGGCCTTGTTGAGCACCGTGAGATGCAGGTTCGTGAGCGTCGTGTGCTCGGGCAGCTCGACGTGCTGACCGCCCTTGAGCGCGCCGCACGCGCCGCCGACGAGGATGTTCGGCAGCGGATAGTTGTTGTGCCGGTCGCTGTTGCTCATGTTCGAGCCGTACATGAACAAGGAGTGGTCGAGCAGCGAGCCGTCGCCGTCCGGAATCGCCGCGATCTTCGCGACGAAGTCGGCGAAGCGCTGCACGTGGTACGTCTGGATCTTCACGAGCTTCAGCAGGCGTTCCTTGTCGTTCGCGTGATGCGAGAGCGGATGGAACGCGTCGGAGATGCCGATGTGGTTGTACGTGCGGTTCGTGCCCTCGGCCACCATGATGTACGACGCGACGCGCGTGAGGTTCGCCTGATACGCGAGCGCGACGAGGTCGAACATCAGCTTCACTTGCTCGTCGAACTTGTCGAGCTCGCCGATCGGCGCTTCGGGCAGCGTGAGTCCCGTGAGGTCGCGCTGCTCCGCCTTCGCGACGCGGCGCTCGATCTCGCGCACCGTGTCGAGATACTCGTCGAGAACTCTGCGGTCGCTCGGACCGAGCGATTTCTGCAGCGCGGCCGTGCGGTCGGAGATCAGGTCGAGCAGGCTCTTCGTCTCGGCCGCGATCGCGTCGCGTTCCTCGGGCGTGTCGCCCTCGCCGAACAGCTGCGTGAACACCTTGCGCGGATTGAACTCCATCGGCAGCGGCGACGTCGCATTACGGAACGACAGCGTGGTGCTGTAGTAGCAGCCGGCGCCGGACGGGCACGCGGCGACCTGCGTCGTCGTCTCGGACGCGACTTCGAGCGAAGGCAGCGCGGTCTCTTGGCCGATCTTGCCCGCGATGATCTGGTCGATCGTCGTCGCCATGCTGGCGCCGGTCGCCGAGGGATCTGGCCGTACGCCGCTGAGCCAGGTCGCGGGCACGATCGCGTGCACCGAGTTCTGGTTCGCCTTGTTCTCGAGGTTCGCGAACGAGGTCACATAGCGCTTGTATTTCTCGAGCGGCGAGAGGATCGGGCTCAGCTTGAAATCGGCGCCGGCGCCGCTCGGGGACCAGTGGTCCATCTCCTTGCCGAACGCCGTGTTCCAAAGAATCGCGCCGTGCGGAATATAGAAGAATCCGGCGCGCAGCTTCGGCGCCGCGGCGGTGCCCGCGAGCGCCGTCGCGGCGGGGATCATCGCGTCGAGCAGCGGCAGGCCGACGGCCACCCCCAGACCGCGCAGCATGGTCCTGCGAGACAGGTGTTTCTTCGTCAGGTACGTCACGCTCGACTCCGGGTCGGCGGCAATCTGCAGTCTCTGGCTTCTATATATAGCAGAACCGGGGCCGCTCCGGTCCAACCGAGGTCTTGATCTGGGGCCATGCGCGCCACGGCTGGTCAGTCCTCGGGGTCGTGGGGGCGGCTTCGCGGGTCGTCCCGGGGCAGGAAGCGAGCGCCGTCGCCCTTCCTGTCGGTCTCGCCGACGACGGTATAGTTACCCTCGATCACCCGCGGCGCGGATCCGCCCGAGGCGTTGCCGGCGGCTGCACCGCGAATTTTTCGCTGCAGCCACCAAAGTCGGGCGGCAAGCGCCAGGGCGGTGACGGCTCCGACCGCGAGCACCACGCCGATCACGACCGCGCCGATCAGGAATGCGAGCCCGAGCAAAGTAGCCGCGACGATGAGCGACAGCGCCTGGATCAGCGGATTAGCTCGGCTCAATGTGGCTCCGTGCCGGTGGTCGCGTGGTTGACCCGGATCGAGCGAGTTGCCGGGACCTGGGTAACGAGAGCGCGAGCTACTTCGCCTCGACGCGCGCGACGGTCTGCGCGCCGTCGTGCGCATCGCGCGGTAGCGCCTGCTCGCGGAACGCGTCGCTCCGCACGATGCCGTGCACGAGCTCCGCGAACCGGTAGTCGCGCTTCGCGGCGTCCTGCACGATCGCGCGCACCTGCGTCATGTCGTGGTACGCGAGCTTGCGCCCGATCGCGTACATCATGAGCTTCTCGGTCACGGCTTGTGCGAACTGATCGGGCCGCGCGAGCAGCGCGTTGCGTAGCGCCACCGGTCCGTTCACGGGCGCGCCCGTCACGAGCGTCGAGCCCGCGTCGATCGGCTCGTGCGCCTCGCGATCGATCGTGCGCCACTGCCCGGTGACGGTGAAGTTCTCGAGCGCGAGGCCGTATGGGTCGATCACGCTATGGCAGCCGCTGCAGACGGCGTCGGTGCGATGCCGCTCGAGCCGCGCACGCAGCGTCTTCGGTTTCTCGCCGGCTTTCTGCGTGAGGTCGACGACGACGTTCGGCGGCGGCGGCGTCGGCGGCGTGCCCATGAGCTTGTCGAGCACCCACGCGCCGCGCAGAACCGGCGACGTGCGGTCGCCGTACGACGTGCGCAGCAGCACCGCGCCCTTGCCGAGCAGCCCGAAGCGCGCCGGATCGTCGAGCTTCACGCGCCGGAACTGCGGGCCGTGCACCCCCGTGACTCCGTAGTGGCGCGCGAGCCGCTCGTCCAAGAACGTCTGGTCCGACGTCAGCAGCTCGCGGACGTCGTGGTTGTCGAGCAGCACGCTCTTCAGGAACAGCTCGATCTCGGTTGCGAAGTCCGTGCGCAGCGCGTCGCTGAACTCGGGGAAGATCTGCGCGTCGGGCACGACCGCCGTGAGGTCGTCGACGTTGAGCCACTTGAGCGCGAAGCTCGTGACGAGCGTCTCCGCGCGCGGGTCGGCGAGCATCCGGTCGACTTGCGCGTCGAGCGCGCGCGGCTCGTGCAGCGTGCCGCGCTCGGCGAGCGCGAGCAGCTCGTCGTCGGGTCCCTGGTTCCAGAGGAAGAAGGAGAGGCGTGATGCGAGCGCGAGATCGTCGAGCGCGAACGTGGCGGGGGTCGCCGAGGCGGGCACGCCGCTCGCGCCGGGTTGCGCGCCGCCGGACCCGCCTGACCTTCACCGAGAGCGCGCCGGCCGGCGGCTCGATCGCGCGATAGAGGAAGTCGGGGCTCGCGAGGATCGCGGTGACGAGCTGCTCGACGCCGGCGTCGAAGCTGTCCGCGACTTGCGGCCCGCGTCGTAGAACGGCATCAGCCGCGCGACGTCGTCCGCGCCGAGGGGCCGGCGGAACGCGTGCCGCGCGAGCGTCGCGGCGATCTTCTCCGCGCACGCGCGCTCCTCGCTCGCGGCGGCAGGCGTGCAGACGAAGATCTTGTCGCGGCTCGCGGTATGCGACACGCCGGTCGGGGAGTACGGGCCCTTGAGCTCGACGCCGCCGATCAGGCGCGGCACGCGCATCTGGCCCTGGTAGCTGAAGCCGCCGTACGGAGTGAAGCCGAAGATCGCTTCGTCCGTCGCGGCGTCGCCCGCGCTCGACGAACGTGACGACGATCTCGTGCACGCCGGCGGTCACGTGCAGCGGGATCGCGGCGAAGCGCTTCATGATCTCGGCGCGCGCGGGCGCGCCGCCGTGATCGACGAGCGCGAGGTCCTCGCGGCCGCCGAGCTTCGCGCGAAACACCTCGTCGCGGTCGAGCAGCACGACGACCGTCTGTTCCGTCTCGAGCGAGCGCGGGTAGAGGCCGACGTCGAGGTCGGTGATCGTGAGCCGGTACTCGCCGTCCGCCGGAAACGGATGCGTGAAGCGATTGCCGCCACGCGTGCCGGGCGGCAGCCCGTCGGCGTAGCCGTCCTGATCGCCGCTCGGCGGCGCGAAATAGACGCTCGCGAGCTTCGGCGTCGGCTCGCCGATCGCGAGCCGCGCGACCTTGCGCGCGACGCCGAGGTACTGCTCGAGGAATGCGGGCGAGACGCTGAGCGCCGCGGCGATGTTGTCGAATCCGTCGACCTCGATCTCGTTCGGTAGATATTGCTTCGCGTCGATCTCGACTCCGAGCAGGTCCTTCACGGTCGCGGCGTACTCGGTTCGGTTCAAACGCTGCACGGACGTGTAACCCGCGCGCGGCTCATGCGCGCCGCGATCGATCGAATGCTCCGCCCAGCGCACGAACTCCTCGATGTGCGGCTGATCGGGTCGCGGGTTGCCGGGCGGCGGCATCAACCCTCCGCGCAGCTTGCGGATCGCGGCCTCGAAGACTCTGGGGTTTGGCGGCGACTGCATCCGCGCCGACGCCTTCGAACACGACTCCGCCGGCCGCTTCGGCCTCGTTGTGACAGTCGGTGCAGTAGCTCTTGAGCGCCTGCCACTGCACCGCACCGCGCTGCGCGTCGAGTCGAGAGTGCAGCACGGCGAGCGCGACCGCGCCGACGGCCGAGGCCGCGAGAGCTCCAACGACGATGCCGATGCGCTTCATGAAGACCAATGAGGATAGATAGACACCTCTGGCGCGTCTAGCCGCCGTGTTAGGCCGGTTGGCGCCTCACGCGCGCCACGCGCTTAGCCCCCGATCGCTTCCTCGTGCTGATCGCCGAGAGTGAGCGCACCCGGCTCGAACGAAGTGGCGTGAACCGCCACTTCGTTCCGCTTTCGACCAAGAGTGTTCCGAACGTGACACCGCTCTGCGGCGGTCATGTCGGGTTAATCTCTTGAATCACAAGATTTTTCAAGCGCGGCACGGATGTTGCTCCGTGTCTCCCGACGGCGGATGGGGAGCGCCCGAAACGACCACTCATCGCAAAACAGGAGATCACGTCATGGCTATGGAACGAACGAACGGGTTGCGGGCCGGGGTTGCTGCTCTGATCGCCGGATTTGTCGTATCGCAGGGGGCGTTCGCGGAGCCGGGCATCAATGCCGAAACGGTGCATCGGGCGATCGACGTGCGGGCATTCAACCTTTCCTCCCCAGCCGGCGCGCATGAGGCGTACAAGCGGATCGCCGCGGCGGCGCAGAGCATCTGCGCGCCGCTCAGCGGCGAAAGGGGGGTGGCTCGCGCCAAGGATCAGCGTGAGCGCGCTCAGCCCTGCTTCGACGCGGCAGTCAGCGGTGCGCTCGAGCAGGTCGCCAGAGCGACTGGTATCGATCTCAAGCGGGTTGCCGAGCTCGATCCAGCGAACCGCGGCAGTCTAGTCGCGGGACGTTAGCGCGGACCGGTGCACTCCGTGGGGGCGGTCTTCCGGCTGCCCCCACGGATGTCGCGCGAACGACGAGGGGCTCGCGCCGTCGACTAGCCTCCATGCTGCTTTGCTCCGCGGATTCACGCGTGCAACACTCTCGCCCCGCCTGAGCACCTCGTCATCCAATTCGACCACTTCCGCCGCAGCCGCGGCTGGCGTTGACGCGCCCGATCTGCGCGTCTTCGTGTTCGCGCTGTTCTTCGTGTTCGGCGGCATCACGAGCTTGAACGACGTCATCATCCCGAAGCTCAAAGAGATCTTCGTGCTGACGTACGCCGAGGCGATGCTCGTGCAGTCGGCATTCTTCATGGCGTACTTCGTGTTCTCGATCCCGGCCGCGCGCGTGGTGCTGCGCGTTGGCTACATGCGGACCGCGGCGCTCGGGCTCGCGACGATGTGCGCGGGCTGCTTGTTGTTCATGCCGGCGTCCTCGGTCGCGTCGTTCCCGGTGTTCCTCACGGCGCTGTTCGTGCTTGCCGCCGGAATCACGGTGGTGCAGGTCGTCGCGAATCCGCTGATCGTGCTGCTCGGCAAGCCCGCGACGGCGCACAGCCGGCTCACGTTCGCGCAAGCGTTCAACTCGCTCGGCACGACGGTGTTTCCGTACGTCGGCTCGGTGCTGATCTTGGGCTCGCTCGCGACGGTGGATGCGAGCGCGCTCACGGGCGCGGCGCTCGACGCGTATCGCGCGCAAGAGACGCACCGGATCTTCGTGACGTACCTCGGCCTCGCGATCGCGCTGATCGTCGCGGCCGCGCTCGTCTGGCGCAGGCGCAATCGACTGCCTCACGCTCGGCCGCACTACGGCGTCCGTTGGAAGGAAGGCTTCGAGCTGCTTCGCCAGCGGCGCTTCGCGTTCGGTGCGGCGTGCATCTTTCTCTACGTGGGCGGAGAGGTCGCAATCGGCTCGATCATCGTGAGCTATCTCATGCAGCCCGACGTGATGGGGCTCGCGCAGCGTGCGGCGGGCGATCACGTTTCGTTCTACTGGGGCGGAGCGATGGTGGGCCGCTTCGTGGGCTCGTACGTGCTGCGGATCTTTTCGCCGGGCAAGGTGCTCGCGTGCGTGGCCGCCGGCCGTGCTCGTGCCTGCTGTCGATCTCGGCGTCTTCGACCGGGCCGGTGTCGGGCTGGTCGTTGCTCGCGATCGGACTCTGCAACTCGATCATGTTTCCGACGATCTTCTCGCTCGCGAGCGAAGGGCTCGGAGCGCGCGCGGCGGAAGGCTCGGGCATCATCGCGACCGCAATCGTCGGCGGCGCTATCGTGCCGCTCGTGCTCGGCCGCACCGCGGATCTCACGAGTTTGAAGACCGCGCTAGTCGTGCCGGCTCTCTGCTACGCCGTTATCTGCGCGTTCGGCGTCTTCGCTCGCCGTCCGCATCCGGCCCTCGCGGCACAAGCCGCGTGGCAACAATCGCCATAGCAGTGACTGCACGGCTTGCGCCGCGGCCGCGCCTCTCCGTGATACTCCCGGGGCCGCGCCGTATATTGCCCAGATGACGCTCGAAACCGATCTTCCGGCCGAGTTCCTTTCGCAATCTGCGACGGCCGCGCCCGACTGGGACGCGGTGTACGCCGAGCAGCTGCCGAAGGTCTACAACTTCTTCCGGTATCGGCTCCGGGACGACGCGGTCGCGGAAGATCTGACCGCGACGACGTTCGAGAAGGCCTGGCGTTCGCGGGACAGCTATCGCCGCGATCTCGCGGGCTTCGCGACCTGGTTGCTCGCGATCGCGCGCAACGTCGCGACGGATCATCTGCGTGGGCGACGCGTACACGCCCCGCTCGAGGACGCGGAAGAAGTCAGCGCGTCGGGCACACCGGAGGAGGACAACGCGCGTGCGTCCGACGGCGAGCGTCTGCGCGCGCTGCTCGCGCAGCTTCCGGACCGCGAGCGCGAGCTGATCTCATTGAAATACGGAGCGGGTGCGACGAACCGCGCGATCGCGAAGCTCACGGGCTTGAGCGAATCGAACGTCGGCACGATCGTGCACCGCGTGGTCGAAGCGCTGCGTCGCGATTGGTGACGCGAGGAGACTCTATGAACGATCAATTCCTGAACAGTCTGAGACGAGACCCGGCGCCCGCGTTCGCGCGGCAGTTGAAGTCGCGACTGCACGCGCTCGACGCGCCGGTCGTCGCCGAGCCGCGGTCGCCGATGTGGCGCTGGCTCGCGACCGCCGCGTCGGTCGTCGCGCTCGCGTTCGCGTTTACGTTCCCGGCGGTGCGCACGCGGCCGAGGCGTTCCTCGACTACTTCCGCGTCGTGAACTTCGCGGGCGTCGCGTTCGATCCGCAGCGCATGGCGCAGCTGTGGTCGAGCTCTTCGGTCGACTTGTCGACGTTGATCGGCCAGCAGGTCGACGCCCGCGGCGCCGCCTCCGCCGCCCGTCGCGTACTCGACGCTCGACGAGGCCAGTGCGGCCGCTGGGATGCGCTTGCATACGCCGACGTGGCTGCCGCCGGGTTTCACGCTCACGTCGATCGAAGTTAGCGGCGAGCACGAGTTCAGCGTCCAGGGCAACACCGAGAAGCTGCAGAGCGTGCTCGACGCGCTCGGGATCACCGACGTGTCAGTACCGACGGCGCTCGACGGTCAGACCGTCTCGATTCAAATTCCGCCGGTCGCGAGGCTCGTGTACGACGACGGCCAGCATCAGATCACGCTCACGCAGTCGCGGAGCCCAGTCATCGCGCTACCCGCGGGCGTCGACGTCGCTTCGCTTGCGGAGATCGGCCTGCGTCTGCTCGGGCTCGAGCGCGCCGAGGCCTATCGGTTCGCGCAGAGCGTCGACTGGCGGAGCACGCTGCTCGTGCCGGTGCCGGCGGCCACGGCGACCTTCCATCAGGTCGAGGTGCAGAGCGGCACGGGGCTCGTGATCGAGGCCGGCCAGGCTCGCGAAGGGCTCGGTGGCCGCGGCGGCAGCCTCGTGCTTTGGTCCAACGCCGACACGGTGTACGCGCTCGGCGGTCCCGTCCGCTCGACCGACACGCTGCAGATGGCTCAGAGCGTGCAGTAAAGTTCAGGGATGCCCGATCTCGCGATCGAGACCGAGTCGCTGCGCAAGCATTTCGACCGCACCGTTGCGGTGGCGGATCTGTCGCTCGCGATCCGGCGCGGCGAGGTGTTCGGTTTCCTCGGGCCGAACGGCGCGGGCAAGACGACGTCGCTCAAGCTGCTGCTCGGCCTGATCGATCCGACCGGCGGCGCGGGCACGGTGCTCGGTGCGCCGCTCGGCACGCGGGGCACACGCTCGAAGATCGGATTCCTTCCGGAGCACTTCCGCTTTCACGACTGCCTCACGGGCCGCGAGCTATTGCGGATCCACGGCCGGCTGTTCGGTTTGCGCGGCGCGGCGCTCGAGGCACGCATCGACACGCTGCTCGCGCGCGTCGCGCTCACCGAGGCGGCTGATCGGCGTCTCCAGACCTATAGCAAAGGCATGATCCAGCGCGCGGGTCTCGCGCAGGCGCTCGTGAACTCGCCGGAGCTCGTGTTCCTCGACGAGCCGACCTCGGGCCTCGATCCGCTCGGCCGAGTGCTCGTGCGCAGCATCATCGAGGAGCTGCGTGCGGCCGGCACGACGGTGTTCCTGAACTCGCATCTGCTCGGCGAGGTCGAGGCGACCTGCGACCGAGTTGCATTCGTGAAGAAGGGGCGCGTGATCGACGAGCTTTCGCTCGGCGAAGCGTCGCAAGGACTCGACGTCGAGCTCAAGCTCGGCGGCGCGGAGCGTGCCGTGCTCGAAGGGCTCGGTGCGTTCGGCGAGCTCGGCGATCTCGAGCCCGTCGAGCCTGACGGCGGGGATGAAAGCGGCGAGGCGATCGCCGGCGCGCAGTGTCTCGTGCGTCTGAGGCTCGCGAACGAGAGCGCTTTGCCCGAGCTCGCGCCATGGCTCGTCGCGCGCGGCATCGCGCTCTACGAGCTGCGCGTGCGGCGCAAGTCGCTCGAGGAGTCGTTCATCGAGATCATGGGCGAGGACCAGACGCCGGGGTGATATGGGCCGCATCCTCACGATCGCGCACCTGACGTTCATCGAGGCGTGCCGCCGAAAGATCGTGCCGGCCGTGCTGTTGTGCAGCGCGTTGTTCCTGCTCGTCTACGGCACGTCACTTTACTTCATCAACTTGAACATCCCTCAGAGCCCGCAGCGCCAGTTCCAGCTCCAGTTCTTCGTTCTCGCGGGGCTCTATGTCGCGAACTTCCTTGCGATCGCGGCCGCCGTGCTATTGCCGGTCGACACGCTGTCGGGCGAAATCGATTCCGGAGTGATGCAAACGCTGGCGTCGAAACCGATCCGGCGCGCCGAGATCGTGATCGGCAAGTGGCTCACGTACTGGCTGATGACCGGAAGCTATCTCGTCATCATCGCGGGCGGAGTCGTCGTCGTCGCGCGGCTCACGACCGGTTTCGCGCAGCAGCACTTGGCTCTAGCGCTGCCACTGATGCTGCTCGGTGCGACCTTCATGCTCACGGTCTCGATCGCGGGCAGCGCGCGCCTGAAGACCGTCACGAACGGCATCGTCGCGTTCGGGTTCTACGGCATCGCGTTCATCGGCGGCTGGATCGAGCAAATCGGCGCGTTCACGAGGAACGACGCGTCGCGCTATGTCGGCACGGCGCTCTCTCTCGCAAGCCCGAGCGACGCGCTCTGGCGCCGCGCGGCCTACGAGCTCCAGCCCCCCGTGATGCGCGGCCTTCAGCTCACGCCGTTCGGGGCGGGGAGGGTGCCGAGCGACGCGATGATCTGGTGGGCCGCGGCGATCACGGCGCTCGCGCTGCTGCTTGCAATCCGCGTGATCAAGCGCCGCGCGCTGTAGCGCGGAATATCCAACGCGAGAAATGAGAGGCGCGCGCTGACTGCGCGCGCTACGATAACGCGCATGTTGCCGAAGCCGTTCAGTTGGGAGAGAGCCGACGCGCGTGCGGGCCGTTTCGACGGCCGGTTCATCGTCGGCGTGCTCACGACGGGCATTTACTGCCTGCCGTCCTGCAGCGCACGCCAGCCTAGGCCGGAGAACGTGCGCCTGTTCAAGACGGAAGCCGAGGCGCAGGCTGCGGGTCTTAGGCCCTGCAAGCGCTGCCGGCCGGATCTCTACTACCGCGGCGAGGATTCCGACGCGGCGCTGTTCGCTGCGCTCGCGCAACGCGTGCGCGCGGAGCCCGCAGCGTGCGCCGACGCGGGCGCGCTCGCGCGTGCGTGCGGCGTCAGTCTCACGAAGCTCGGCGATCTCCTGCGCACGCACGCGCATCTCACGCCGGCAGCCTGGCTCAAGCGCGAGCAAGTGCGCGCGGCCGCCCGTGCGCTGCTCGACACCGACCGGCGCGTCGTCGACGTCGGCCACACGGCTGGCTTCGAGAGCGAGGCCGCATTCCATCGTCAGTTCCTGCGCCTCACGCGGATGACTCCGGGCGCGTACCGAGGACTGCGAGGCGCGTCCGTGTTCATGCTCCAGCTCCCGGCGGGTTACCGCGCGGCGGACGTGCTCGCGTATCACGGACGCGATCCCGAGAGCCCCGCAGAGCACGTCCGCGGCATGACGCTCGTGAAGGCGCTCGCGTTTGGCGGCGACGCGGTGGTGCTCGAGGTCGAGCTCGAGCCGCACGTCGCGTGGTGCCGGGTCCATGCCGATGCGCGAGTCATCGAGCGCCATATCGCGGGCGTGCATGCAGTCGCGCTCCGGCTGCTCGGCCTCACGCTCGACGTCGCGGGGTTCGAGACGCGGGCGGCGCGTGACCCGCGCATGGCGGCGCTGACCGCGCGCCGGCGCGGGCTGCGGCTGCCGCTCACGGCGAGTGGTTTCGACGCGCTGTGCTGGGCGATCATCGGCCAGCAGATCAACGTGACGTTCGCGAGCGCGTTGCGCCGCGAGCTGCTCGATCTTGCGGGCACCGAAGTCGGCGGCATGCGCGCGCACCCGATCGCGGAGCGTGTTGCCCAGATTCCGGTCGACGAGCTGCGGCGCCGGCGCTTCTCGCGCACAAAGGCCGAATATCTCGTCGGCGCTGCGCAAGCCGTCGCGTCGGGGCGGCTCGAGCCCGATGCTCTTGGCGACGGCTCCGCCGTCATGGCCGAGCGCGACCTCACACGCCTGCGCGGCATCGGCACTTGGACCGCGCGCTACGTGCTGATGCGCGGCGCCGGCTTCGCGGACTGCGCGCCGGTCGGCGACGTCGCGCTCGCCGCGGCTTTGCAAAGGCTCACGGCTGCGGGCGAGCGTCCGGGGCCGGAGCAGGTCGAGGAGCTGATGCGGCCGTTCGCGCCGCACCGGAGCCTCGCGACATTCCATCTTTGGGCTAGCTTGAGGGACGCAGCATGAGCTACACGACGAACCATGAGCCGCACCGCTGGGGCACGATCGAAACGGATTTCGCGACGTTCGCCGCGTGGGTCGACGAGCGCGGCCGTCTCGTGCGCTTCAATCTGAGCGCGAAGGGCGCCGCGAAAGTGGACGCTACCGCGGTGCACGACGAGCGCGCGATCGCGCACGTGCGCAAGCAGGTCGAGGAATACTGCGCGGGCAAGCGTACGGAGTTCGACCTCGAGCTCGCGCCGACGGGCACGGAGTTCCAACGCGCTGTCTGGAACGCGCTACTCGAGATCCCGTACGGCGAGACCCGCAGCTATGGCGAGGTCGCGCGAGCGATCGGTCAGCCGAAGGCTGCGCGCGGCGTCGGCTCCGCGAACCACGCGAATCCGATCGGGCTCATCGTGCCGTGCCACCGCGTGATCGGTGCGGACGGCAGCCTCACGGGCTACGGCGGCGGGTTGCCGCTCAAGCAGGCGCTGCTCGCGCACGAGGCCGCGCACCGGCCCGACACTCAGCGGAGCGGGGCGCTGTTCTGAAACCGAGGTGAGGCGATGATCGCGATCGGACGACTCTGCGTCGGACTGGCGCTCGCGGCGGGTTGCGTCGGCACGGTGCGCGCGCAGCCGGCACCCCAAAGCGACAGCGAGTTCCACATCACCGCCTGGGCGCCGAAGGCGGTCGATCTGCCACCGTACGTGGGCGTGAATCGCGCCACATTGGAAGCTCGCCGACCTTCTCGTGGCTCACCGCAACGATAAGGACTGGAGCCAAACGCTCGTCGAGGATCGGCATCTCGTCGCGAGCTACGTCTCGATGGCCGCGGGCGGCCGGACGCCGCGACGCTTCCACCCCGACACGCCGATCTTCTGGGTCGTCGAGCGCGGGCAGATCCGGTTCACGATCGAAGGTCAGCCGCCATTCGTCGCGTCGAAAGGATTTCTAGTGCAAGTGCCGTATCGCACGCCGTACGAGCTCGAAACCGTGGGCGACGAGCCGTCGCTGCGGCTCGAGGTCGCGGTGGCGGGTGCGAGCACGTTGTATCCGCTCGACGTGAAGCCGGTGCCGGTGCCCGGCAAGCAGTTCGTCGAGGTCACGATGCCGGGGCGAGGGAAATACGACGAGATCAATCGACCGTATCTCGACTTTCCAACCGACGTGGTTCGCGGCGCGCGCCGTCCGGGCTTCTTCGTGCGCGACGATCACGTGATGGCCGTGCTGATCCGCGGCAAGGGCGCTCCGCCGCCGCCCGAAAGCGATCGCGGCCACATGCATCTCGACTACGGCGAGCTCTGGCTGATGCTCGAAGGCAAGACGGATTACCTGATCGAGGGCGTGCCGCTGTTCACGGCCGACGAAGGCGACGTGGTCTACGCGCCCGCCGGCCGCTTCCATCGCCCGACGTTCGGCGGCAGCGGCATGTCGACGCGGCTTGGGATCAACGGATTCTACGCGGGCGTGCACGTCGAGCCCGGCACCGAGCGTAACGCTGGCGAGCGTCGCGCGCGCGTCGCTCGGCGCGATGCGCCGATCGCGCGCGACGCGCGAGCGTCAGAGCAGCGAGTGGAAGACGTTCTGCACGTCGTCGTCCTGCTCGAGCTTGTCGACCAGCTTGAGCACCTCGGTCGCCTGCGCCTCCGGCAGCTCGACCGGCGTCGTGCGACGTACTCGGACTCGGCCGAGATCGGCGTGATGCCGCGCTCCTCGAGCGCCTTCTGCAGCTGGCCGAAGTCGGCGAACGCGCAGCGCACGACGAGCTGCGGCTCGCCCTTCTCGCCGGTGCTCTCGCCCATCTCCTCGAGGCCGTGGTCGATCAGGTCGAGCTCGAGCTCGTCCGACGTCGATGCCGTCGGGATTCAGGCGGAACACGCCCATCTTGCGTGAACAGGAACGCGACGCTGCCGGTCGCGCCCAGGTTGCCGCCGCCCTTGTTGAAGATCGCGCGCACGTTCGCGACCGTGCGCGTCGGGTTGTCGGTCGCGCTCTCGACGATCACCGCGACGCCGTGCGGCGCGTAGCCTTCGTAGAGGATCTGCTCGTAGTTCGTCGCGTCCTTGCCGGACGCGCGCTTGATCGCCGCCTCGACCTTGTCCTTCGGCATGTTGACCGCGCGCGCGTTCTGGATGACGCGGCGCAGCGCGGGATTGGAGTCGGGATCGGGCCGCCGGCCTTGACCGCGATCGTGATCTCCTTGCCGATGCGCGCGAACGCCTTGGACATCCGGTCCCAGCGCGCGAACATCGTGTGCTTGCGGACTTCGAAGATGCGTCCCATAAGGCGCGAATTCTCGCACGCCGCGGGCGGCCGCGTCCCACCTCGCAAACCGTTTCGCGTGGCTCGCTAGAAAAGGTCGGCCTGGCGGCGTCGCCGATCACCTGCTCGAAGTCGAGGCCGAGCGCGTCGAGCACCGGCTCCGCGACCGGCCGCACCTGCTTGTCGACGTAGTGCTCGCGGTCGAGCGGGTGCTGCAGGTTGTCGAGCGGCTCCGGCCCCGCCGTGGTCATCACGTAGCTGATCGAGGCGGCCCGGCGGCTGCGTCGACTTGCGCGCCGCGGCAACGTGCGGCGGCGTGCGTCGCGGTGTAGTCCTCGGCCGCCTTGCGCAGGTTCTTGCGATAGACGAGCGCGTCGTCGAGCTCGCCGCGCGCGCACGCGCCGCACGACGTCCGCGAGGTACGCGTCGACGGGCTGATCGGTGAACAGCCGCCGATAGAGCTCGCGCTGCACCTGCTTCGCGAGCGCCGTCCAGTCGCGGCGCACGACTTCCATGCCGACGAATTCGACGTCGTGCTCGGCCGTCGCGCGCCGTGAACGAGGCCGGCGTAGCGCTTGCTCGCGCCGCGCGTGCTGTGCCGCGCGCTGCGGCAGGAAGAGCTTGCAGGTACAGCTTCTCGAACTCGAGCTCGAGCCGGCTCTCGCACGCGCCAGCGCTCCGCGATGTACGTCGCGAGCTCGGCGTTCAGCTGCGACGCGGCCAGCGCTGCCTCTGCCCGTGCGGCGCGTCCGCGATCGTCGTGCCGGAGCGCACGAACAGGCTGTCGGTGTCGCCGTAGAGCACGTCGTAAGCCCGCGCTCTCGAACCAGCCTTCGACCACAGCAGCATCTCGCGGCCGATGCCCGGTGATCGCGTTCGCGAGCGCCGGGTTGTAGAAGCGGCAGGCCGGCGTGCCGAGCACGCCGTAGAACGAGTTCATCAGGATCTTGATGGCGTGCGACGCCACGTCGTCGCCGCGCTTGCTTCGCCGCCTCGCGCCGCGGGAACAGCTCGTCGAGCATGCGCGGCAGGATCGCCGGCTCGCGCCGGAACGCGCCGCCCGGCGTCTCGATCAGATCGTCGTCCGGGCGCCGGGCTCGGCGACGTAGCGCGAGCGGATCGATGTTGAACGTGCGGATGAGGCTCGGATACAGGCTCTTGAAGTCGAACACCCACACGTTCGCGTGCAGCCCGGTGATCGGCTCGAGCACGTGACCGCCCTGCTGCGCCGCGTACACGCGCGAGTCGTCGCAGCGCACGGTCGGCGCGACGATGCGGCGCTGCTCGAGCTCGCGCGAGATACAGGAAGTCGAACGACGCGATGCTCGCCGCGACGCGATCGGGCGTCATGCCGGTCAAGCTGGCTGCGCGCGAACGCGAGCGCGCACGAGATTGAGCTTCTCGACGATCTGATACGCGAGCCGCGCGTCGGTGCGCGCGTAGAGCGCGAACGCCGGCAGGTCGTGCTCGATAGTTGTGCAGGATCTCGCCGATGCGATCGCGCACGTCGCCGTCGAGCGCCTTGCCTTCGCCCAGCACTTCGCGCGCGACCGCGTCGAGCGAGTAGTCGTCCATGCGCACGAAGGCGCCGCGCAGCAGGTCGATGCCGTCGAGCACGACGCGGCCCGGGATCGCTGGCCTGGCCGCTGCCGAAGTAGCCTTCGGCCTTGCGCAGCCGCATGCGCGCCGCGTCGCGGCCGAGCTCGAACGGATGCCGCAGCGCGCGCCGCGATCCGCTGCAGCACCGTGAGATCGAAGTCGATCGTGTTCCAGCCGGTGAGCACGTCGGGATCGAGCGTCGCGCACGCGCTCGCAGAACGCGTCGAGCGCTGCGCGCTCGTCGGCGCAGCGCATCGGCCTTCTCCGGCATCGCGCGCGCGCCGCCGTCGACGATGAGCACCTCGTCGACGCCCGGCGCGTACAGCGAGATCGCGAGCAGCCGCTCGCCTTCGGGATCGGTCTCGATGTCGAACGACAGCACGCGCGGCTCGACCTCGACCTGCGCCGGCCGCAGCATCGGGATTGTCGAAGATCGAGCGAGACGCGCTCGGCGCTCGTGCGCGGCTCGCCTTCGATCTCGCAGCCGCCCTTGATGCCGCGCTCGATGAGGTAGCGCGATCGCGAAGCGCACGTCGGCCTCGAACGTGTCGATGCCGTGCGGCGTGCAGCCGATCGCGCAGCGCCGGCACGTCGGCCGGCACCTCGACCTCGATGCGCACGACGGGCGCGCCGTCGAACGTGCGCTCGTCCGATGGGCTGCGAGCCGGCGGCGCCGAGCGCGCGCGCGCGTTGCGCATCGGCTGCGCGGATGTAGAAGTGCGGACGCTGCCGATCGTCGCGCACGAGGAACGTGCCGCCGTCCTCGAGCCGACCGTAGAGGTGCACGACGGGACGCGCTCGCCACTCTCGCCGGTCTCGACGCGGTAGCTCGCCTGCAGAATGAAGCCGCGGTGCGCGTTCACGACGCTAGTTTGCACCAGCTCGTTGGCCGCGCGCCGTCGTTCGAACCGAGTTCGTTCTGGTATGCGTCGCCGGTGAGCAACATCGGCAGCGCAAGCCCGACCGAACGAGACTTCGGTCCTGGCCGCGCGGGTCGGGCTGCAATATCGTGTGGCGGCCGGGAGAACGATGAAGCCCAAGGTTTCCAGACGATTGGCACTTCGAGGTGCCGTCGGCGCTGCGCTCGTCGCGGCGCTGCCGCGCGCGGCGCGTTCGCAGAGCGACACGAAGGCGTCGCCGACCACAGCCGATCTCACCGGCCGTCTCGCGCGCTACATGGCCGACGCGCGCACGCGCGCGTTGCCGGAGCGCGTCGTCGTCGCGGCGAAGCAGAGGATCCTCGACACGCTCGCGGCGATCGTCTCGGGCGCGCGCCTCGCGCCCGGCAAGCTCGCGATCGACTACGTGCGTACGCTCGGCGGCACGGCCGAGGCGTGCGTCGCGACGACGAGCATCGTGACGACCGCCGTCGAAGCCGCGTTCGCGAACGCAATGTGCGCGCATGCGGACGAGACGGATGACTTCCACCCGCTCACGAAAGCGCATCCCGGCTGCGCCGTCGTGCCGGCCGCGCTCGCGATGGCCGAGCGGGAGCATGCATCCGGCGCCGCGCTGATCGCGGCGGTCGTGCTCGGCTACGACGTCTGCTGTCGGTTTCTGATGGCGCTCGGGCCCGACGCGGTGCGCGCGAGCGAGCAGAGCGCCGAGGGCGTGAGCTCGACGTTCGGTGCAGCGGCGGCCGCCGCGTCGCTCGCGGGCTTCGACGAACGCCGGATGCGCTACGCGATCTCGTACGCCGCGCAGCAGGCGTCGGGCGTCTGGAGGTGGGAGCGCGACGAGGAGCACGTCGAGAAGGCATTCGATTTCGCGGGCATGGGTGCTCGCAACGGCGTGATGGGCGCGACGCTGATCGCCGCGGGCTTCACGGGCGTCGCGGACGCGCTCGACGCCGCGCCGAACGTGTTTCACGCGCATTCGCCGCTACCGTCGCCCGACGAGATTGTCGCGGAGCTCGGCGCGCGGTTCTACGTCGCGGAGACTGCGATCAAGACGTTTCCGGTCGGCTATCCGATTCAAGCGCCGCTGACCGCGTTCCTGCGTCTGCGCGAGCGGCACGGATTCGACCCGGACGAGGTGCGTCACATCACTCTGCGGCTGCCACCCGACGGCGCGAAGATCGTCGACAACAGCGCGATGCCTGACGTCAACGTGCAGCACATCATCGCGATCGCGCTGCTCGACCGGCGCATCACATTCGAGAACAGCCACGCACGCGAGCGGCTCACGGATCCGCGCGTGCTCGCGGTGCGC
The DNA here is from genome assembly GCA_963841645.1 of uncultured Gammaproteobacteria bacterium. GTDB lineage: Bacteria > Pseudomonadota > Gammaproteobacteria > Steroidobacterales > Rariloculaceae > FEN-1219. The sequence goes on from CAWJDS010000017.1 coordinate 272,162, forward strand.
GAGCGCATCGAGCTCGTCGCCGATCCCGCGCTCGTCGACGCGGCCGCGCCGCGTAGCGGACTCGTCGAAGTGACGTTGACCGACGGCCAGAGGCTTCGCGAGCTCGTGAAGCACGCGCCCGGGACGCCGGAGAACCCACTCGACACTGCGGGCGTGAACGCGAAAGCGCGCGAGCTCATCGCGCCGGTGCTCGGCAGCGAGCGTGCCGAAACGCTGATTGCGCGCGTCGGCGCGCTCGAGCGAATTCCCGACCTGCGCGAGCTCCGACCGGCGCTCATGAGCTGACCGGCCGCGATCGGCGGTCGGTCTGGATCAGGCGTTGCAAAATCGGTGTGATCGGCACGCGCCAGCGTGCCGCCCCGTCCGCTTGTCGAGCGCCGCCGCCTGCATTGCTGTACACTGCACGGAGTCGGATTCGCCGGCGTCCTCCCCACCAAAGGAACGCACGTGAGCACATCGCTTTACGTGAGCCGTTTCCCATTGTCGACCGCGGCAGATAGGGCTCACACCGCCAACCAACCGAACGCGGAGCGGCTCGCGCTCCTGCTGCCGGCCGGTCGAGCGGCTAGCCGTTGATCGGCATGCGCCCCGGAAACACCACCGGAGACGGATCGGTCGCAGTGGTGCTCGACGCCTATCGACTCGTGTCGATCGAGAGCACGATCGCTCCCGCGCCCGCCGACGGAGACGATTGGCTCGTGTACACGATCTCGCAAGGCACGAACGTCGTCACGGGCTATCGGCGCGGCACTCGCGCGAGCGTCACTTACGAGGTCGAGCGGATCGTAGAGGCGTTCAACGATCGCCTGATGGTGCGGCCTCGAGTCAACCGCTGGACCGGCAAGCCGGTCGCGCCCAACCCGCGGGGGTTGCTGCCGAACGCGCGCTAAACCCAGCGTCGAACCCGGTTCTTGTACGCGCCGAACGCCGCGCCGAACGTGCGTTCCATGCTCCGCTCTTCGAACGGAATGATCACGAAGTGGTCGAGCACGAACAGCACCACGGGAACGGCCCACATGAGCCACGTGCCCGCGACGAGCGCCGCGCCGATCCCAGTCACGAGATTCCCGAGATACATCGGGTTGCGCGAAACCAGAAACGGACCGCTCGCGACAACCGTGGTGTGGGCGTCCGATGACGGTTTGAGCTGCGCCCGGTGCATCCTGAACGTCACAGCCGCCCAGACGCTGAACGCGAAGCCGGCGAGAATCAGGATTTCCCCCGTCAGTCGATGCTGAACGACGGCCGACGTCTGGAGCAGCACGTTGACGCCGAGCGCGAGGATGACCAGCCCGATCAGCCACAGCGGCGTCGGGATCTGGACGATCCAGGACGGCTTGCTCGTAGCGGCGACCGTTTCGATCTTTGCCATGTCCGGAGTATAGGCGGACTACTTCGATGGCGGGCAATCGCGCGACCGCGGCGGCGCGAGCGCGGAGCGGTTAGGCAACCCCGAGCATCGCGCGGACCGCCGGCCACGAGCGCTGGCCGTTCGCGCGCATCTCTTCCGCGAGCTCTATCGGCAGCCAGTCGACGAACGCCGCGCGAAACGTCGATCGCGCGCGGACGCGCGCGAACCACTGCTCGACCCGCGGCAAGCGGCCGCGCTCCCACAGCCCCTCCATCGCGAGCGCCGCGAGCCGGTTGACGTACGGTGCCATCGCGATGTCGGCCATCGTGAACCGGTCGCCGACGAGCCAGTCGGAGCTTGTCAGCGCCTGCTGCATCTTGTGTAGATACGCGTCGTAGAGGCGGATCTTGTCGGCCGCCCCGGGGGCGTCGAGGCCTTGCTGGATCCACTGCCACTTGAGCGTGCGGGCCGCAGCCCCTTCGTGCGCGCCGAGCGCGAGAAAATCCTCGAAGCTGCCGGCGCCGTTGCGCAGGATCGTGTGCCGGTGCGAAACGATGTAGGTGAGCGCGGAGCACGCGGGATGCAGCTCCTCGTCCACGGCTTTGGTCCAGATACGCACGCGCGCGCGTTCCAGAGGCGGCGACGGATAGAGCGGGTTCTCGGGAAACGTTTCCTCTGCGTACTCACAGATCACGGTGGATTCGACGATCACCGCACCGTCGTGCACGAGCACGGGCACGACGGCCTTCGGGTTCAACGCGAGGAACTCCGGCGCGAATTGCTCGCCCTTCAAGATGTCGACGTAGCGGCTCACCCACGTGAGCCGCTTCTCCGCGAGCGCGAAGCGCACCTTCGCGGCGCATGCGGACGAACCGTGGTGATAGAGCTCGAGGGCCATCGGCGAACGAGACGAGGCGTGCCGCTACGGCTTCTTCGTGAACGTGTCCCAGGTGCGCAGCAGCTGTCCCGCGAGCTTGTTCGGGTCCGCGCCCTCGATCGGCTCGAACTTCTGTATACGGCCCGCGAAGCAATCGGCGACGTACAGATTACCGAGCTGATCGGTCGTTAGGCCGTGCAGGCAGCTGAAGCGGCCCGGCTGCGGGCCCGGCGCGCCCCAGCCATAGAGGAAGTTGCCGTCGAGATCGAACTTGAGGATTCGATTCGTGCGGCCGTCGCCGGCCCAGATGAAGCCTTTGTCGTCGATGAAGTGATTCGTCACGAGCGTCGCTTGGCTCGCGGGCCAATGCGGCGACCGCAGCGACCACATCGTGATGAACTTGCCGTCGGTGTCGAACACTTGCATCCGCTCGTGGCCGCGATCGACGACGAACAGACGGCCGTCCTTGCTGATCGCGATGCTGTGGACCGTGTTGAACTCGTTCGGTCCGGGATGCTGCGGGTCCTTCGGCGCTTGGCCCCAGTCCTTCACGAAGTTGTCGTTCTTGTCGTACTTCGCCACGCGGGTGCCACCGTAGCCGTCGGTGATGAAGTAAGTGCCGTCGGGCAGCCACGCGATGTCGGTTGGACGGTTGAAGTTGTTCGGCCCGCGTCCCGCGACGCCGAGCTCGCCCTTCTTCATGTCGAGCTTACCGTCGTGCGTGAAGCGGTAGATCATGTGCTGCTGGTCGTCGATGATCCAAACGTGCTTCTCGGGATCGTATGGGCTGATCTTGATTTGATGCGGCCCGCGGCCGCACGGCGTCGCGCTGAACAGCTTGTCGAGCTCCGGCCACTCGTCGACGAGCTCGCCGGCGCGATTCACCACGAAGATCGAATGCTCGAACCGCCGCTCCCAACCGCGCTTCGGCTCCTCGCCGCAGGTAGCGGTCATCCCGTCGCCGTTGCCTGTCGCCGTGCGCGCCGGATTCAGCGCGACATAGGGAGTCCACGGCGCAGCCCCTGCGGGCAGCGGCAGCTCGCCGCGCATCGCAATCCAAATCCGGTCCGGCGACTCGGCGTACACGCTGCCGAACGAGCCCCAGGTCCAGCCGTCGTGCGAGTGGCGCGTGTCGGGCAACGGCTTCGGCCAGTTCTCGACGACTTTGTAAGGGCCGGTCGGCCAGTCTTGATAGCTCCACGGCTCGCGCCCGCCGCTGCTGCCGTGCGAGCTCGCGTCGGGCGTGCCGTAACGCGCTGTGCCTTGCGCGGCTGTAGACGACTGCGCTCCCTGCGATTGGGACTGCTCGCAACCTGCGAGTTGAAGGGCGAGCAGCAATGACAGCGTCGCAGTCAGCGACGTGAGTGAAGTGGCGCCGCGCATGTTGTTCCCCCCGGATTCCTAGCGATGGCGACGCGTCATGGTGAGCGAATCGCGTAGAGGAGTCGAGCGGCGAGCGGCTCCGCATGCGGTTCGAGCCGCGAGCTGCAACGTCGAAGGTTGGTGGCGTCGAACGGCGGCCGAAGCTGTCCTTTTCGGGGGGAAGGAGGTTCGACTAGCGGCCGCCGTCCGTCACCGCGACGCAGTGTGCGCGAGCCGCAGCGACAACGTCGTAGCAATTCGGTTACGAGTTGGTGACGCGCCCACGCCCGACGCACACCGCGATCGTGACGCCGACGAGCAGCGACGAGACGAGCTCGAGCGCGAGCTGCTTCAGCACGATCTCGGTCGGCCACGGCTGCTCGGCGAACCAGAGCAGCCAGAGCGGCACTTGGCCGATCACCCAGCCGAGAACGCCGAGCTTGAGCCCTTGCACGACACGCGAGCCAGCGAACGTCACGCGGAGATAGACCCAGACGAGCCCGCCGACCCACGCAAGGTGCGCCAGTGGCAAGAAGGCGAACTGCCACGCCGGGTCTTTGCCGCCGCGCAGCAGCGTCCCGTAGTACGGTGCATAGTCCGCGGCGAGCACGTAGCCGTGCACGAGCGTCGCGAGCAGCTCCGCGACGAACAACGCCGCAAGACCGGTAAGAAGAACACGCGTCTTCGTCATGGTCTCGTCCTCTTGTTTGATCTTCTTGCGTTCGAGACGGTGGCTGACGGTAGCAACACGGGCGGCCGTGGTCTAGGATCGCAGCACCCGCTGTAGCCATAATCGCCATAGCCTATGACGAGCGTACGTATCGACCCGTATCTGGTTGACTCCCTACTGCCGGATCTCGCCGGCCACGACCATCGGCCGTCCGCGTTCCTCGTGTATCTGTTTCTCTGGCACGCCGCGGGCGGAGCGAAGAAGAAGGGTATCGCGTGCAGCTATCAAGAGATCGCCATGCGCACGGGTCTCGCGAAGCGTACCGTGCAGCTCGCGGTCGCCCACCTCGTGCGGCGGCGGCTGCTCGCGGTCGCACAGGCGACGCCGACCGCGACGCCCGTCTACACCGTACTGATGCCATGGAAGCGAGGCGCTGGCTAACGTCTTAACGACTACAGCAGACGCTGCGCTCCTGGACCGAGCGCACCGCCGTTGCTACCGTCGCGCGCACAGAGGTGGCAGATGATCAAAGCGATCAAGTTCGTGACGATTCCGGTTCGCGACCAAGATGCGTCGCTGCGCTTCTTTACAGAGAAGCTCGGCTTCCGAGTCCACACCGACCAGCCATACAACGACAAGCAGCGCTGGATCGAGCTGCGCGTCGGCAACGCTCCGACGAGCCTCGTGCTGTTTACTGCCGACGGCGATGCGGATTTCATCGGCCGCGGTTTTCACGGCAGTCTCGTCTGCGACAAGCTCGAGAAGACTTACGAGGAGCTCGTCGCGAAGGGCGTCGAGTTCATCACGCCGCCGACCAAAGCGCCGTGGGGCTCGTTCGCCGTGTTCAAAGACATCGACGGCAATCGATTCGTGATGTCGGCCGCCTGAGACTCAGCGGAGAGACTATGCGCCTATTGTTCATCCCGTTGCTGCTCGTCGCCGGCGCCGTCGTGGCGGACACGACCGCCGATTTGGTCGGGCTCGAGCAGAGGCTGACCGATGCGCTCCAGCGCTCCGACGTCGATGCGGTGGCCGCGCTCTGGGCGGACGACCTCGTCTGGATTGGCTTGAGCGGTAAGCAGAGCTCGAAGGCGGAACAGCTGGCCGGAATGAAGGCGCAAGCGGCGGCTCCAGGATCGGCGCCGGCCGTCGTCGGTGTCGTGAACAAGGACGTCAAGGTGCGGGTGTACGGCGAGTCGGCCGTCGTGACGGTCCTTTCCACTTGGACGATACGCACTGCGGAGGGCGAACGCGCCTCGGACTATCTCGCGACGCACGTGTGGAACGAGCGCGGAGGGCAGTGGCGACTCGTCTCGGCGCACATCTCCAGAGTCGCGCCTTAGAGCTCCCCACTGACTCCCGGCTACTGCTCCGGCTGACTACCGCGCTAACTACCAATAGGCGATCAGCCGTCCGCACGCGAGCGCGGTGAGCCACGATGCGAGCGACACTCCGCCGAACCACTTGAGTTGCCGCCGCTCGCCCGGCGTGAGCTCGCGCGCGCCGCGCGCGCGCCATGCGGGCACGAAGCCGAGCGCGAGCGCGTTCACGAGACCGAGCGCGATCGCGGGAAACTTGATCAAGAGCAGCGGGTTGCCGATGTACTCCGTCGCGTTCGTAACGATCAGGCACGAGCCGCTGAGCGCCGCGATCGCGAAGCCCGCCATCGCAAGCGGCACCGTCGGTGCGGCGACCGCGGCGAGCGGCGCGCGCGCGAACGCGCCGAGCAGACGGAGGTCGAGCACGAGCACGCTGCCGAACAGCGTCGCGACGCCGAGAATGTGGACGAGGTTCGTGACGCCGTAGCTCCAGACGCCGGCGCCGCGCATCGCGACGCCGAGGCTCGAGCCCTCGAGCCACGTGAGGAGCTCGGTCAAAGCTCGGGCCTAAAGGCGCCGCGAAGGTCTATAGCCGATCCGGATAGACGTCGTAGTTCTTGCCGTTCCAGGTCACGCGCTCGGTCTTAACCTCGAGCTTCTTCGGGTCGAGGTTGCGCTTGCCGGAAATCGTGACCTCGGCTCCAACCGGAATCACACCTTCCTCGAGCCCCGCGGCCTTCGTGCGCGGCGGTGGCGCGAGCGTGAGGTCCCAAACCTGACCCTTCTCGTCCTTGATCTGCATCGTCGCGTGCGGGCCCGAGAGGCTCACGCCCTTCGCGACTGTGCCCTTGAGCGTGAAATTCTCCGTGCCTTGTCCGGACCAACCGTGGTGGGCGAGCGCGCTCGCAGATATCGTGAGGCCGACGACTGCAGCGCAGAAACCGTTGACGATCTTGCTTTGCATGGGAGCCTCCTTGGACTGCAACCTGTTCTGTGGACCGTGTTCGGACGATACCACACGGCGGCGCGGGCGGCGTGCCGCGCTGCTAGCCGCTCAGATGCCTAGCAGCTCACGGCCGTAATTCCAGAGCCCACGGCCCGCGAAGATGTAGAGCGCGCAGATCGCGCCTTCGCCGACGAGCACGCCGAGCATGAAGCGGCGAAACGAGATCTGCATCGCGCCGCAGACGTAGCAGATGAGGTCCGTCGGCGCGAGCGGGAAGAAGCTCCAGACCATCACGATCGTCGTCGGGTTGCGTGCGAGCGCCGCGCGGACGCGGGCGACCGCGGCGGCGTGCTTCGTCTCGAAATACTCGGCGAGATGCAGCGAGCCCGCAAACGCGTAGATGCTCGCGGAGGAGACGAGGATTCCGACCAGCGTGAGCACGAGCAGCGGCAGCGGCGGGAAGATCGGAATCGCGAGCAGCACGAGGTTCGCGGCCGGAATCAGCGTGAAGCCGCGCACGCAGCCGAGCGCGAGATAGAGCGCGTAGCCGAGCAGCAGCGACGATGCCGCGACGTCGCGAAACTCTGAGCCCCACGTGCCCGAGCGGGACCAGTAGAGCAGCACGAACGCCGCGACGAAGAGCAACCACAGAACGAGGCGAACGCGCGTGGCGGTCGGGGGCATCACGGCGCGGATTCTACGCGTGATCAGACGAAGCCACGGAGCTCGACTCTGAGCAGCATCGCCGGCACGCGAGGGTCGTCGGAGTCCGTCAGCAACCAGCCGCCGCGGGCGTCGCGATCGATCGCGACGCCCTCGACTTTGTACGGGCTCGGCCGCCCGTCGCTACCGAGGAGTCGAGTCCAGCGTGCGCCGCCGCCATTCGCGCTCGGCTCGAGCAAGCCGACGACGGAGCCCAATACGGGCCCGTCCGCGATCGCGTCCGGAGCGTCTTCGGCCGCCGCGAGAAACACGCTGCGTCCGTCGGGCAGCAGGGCGACGTCCGTGAACCCGAGCCCCACGCCCTCGAGCGTCCCGAGCTCGAAGAGCTGTAGCGCGAGCACACGCGGCTCGCCGCCGTGCAGCACCGGGAGCGGCAAGTCGACGCTTGCGTTCGGCGTCGAGCCCGCCGATCGGTTGAAGAGCCGCAGCCGCTCGCCCGCGACGATCGCACCTTCGATGTTGGGTCGCTCGCCCGACGCGAGCGCCTTTTGAATCGAGCGGTACAGCGCTGGTCTCTGGCGCAACGTCACTTCATTGCCGGGGTCGATCCGCGCGACGATGCAGCGCTTCTCGGTCGAGCCCGATCCGAGCACGTGGACCGCGCCGTCCGGCGTTCGCACAGCGGACTCGAAGTCCGGCTTGTCGGGCTTTGCGAGCGCGGCGCCGTCGCCGACGAGCAGCAGCGGCGTGACGGCGAATGAGGTGCGGTCGATCCAGGAGACGCGAAAGGCGTCGTCATGGATCGCGAGCAACCGGCCGTCCACCTCGAGGAGCGCCGAGCCGCCGGTCACAGCCGGCAGCGGATGCGACGCCACCACGAGCGCCGCGAGCGAGGGGTCCTCGAGCGCGCGGACCGGCGCAGACACTGAGGCGCGGCGTCGCGACATTAAGGTCCCGCATGAGATGGCCGATGACCGATTGTAGACGCGATTGTCGTGACGCCGTCGACCACGACGCGGCGCGGCGAAATCATTAGAATGGCGCCCCGAAACGCATCCGCGCCGAATCCCATGAGCACCATCGAGCGGCGGGCCGACGAGGCTCGCACCGCGCAGGCCGTCGCTACTCCAGCGCGCTGGCTCGTGCTGAGCGCGTTCGCGATCGTCTACCTCGTTTGGGGGTCCACGTATCTCGCGATCCGGTTCGCGATCGAGACGCTGCCGCCGTTCTCGATGGCCGCGGTGCGCTTCCTCGTCGCGGGCGGTGCGCTGTACGCGTTCGCGCGCGTCTTCGGCGGCGCCGCAGCGCCGACGCGCGCCGAGTGGAGGACGACCGCGATCGTCGGCGTGCTGCTGCTCGTGTTCGGCAACGGCTTGGTCGTCTGGGCGGAGCTCAGCGTGCCATCGGGGATGGCGGCGCTGATCGTCGGCGTCGTGCCGTGCTGCACGGTGCTCGTCGACTGGCTGCGACCGAACGGCACGCGTCCCGGCGCACGAGTCGTGATGGGGCTCGTGCTCGGGCTTGCGGGCTTGTTCGTGCTGATAGGCCCCGATGCGATCATGGGCGGCGGCCGTATCGACTATGCCGGCGTCGCGGCACTCGTCCTGGCCTCGTTCACGTGGTCGGTCGGATCAGTCTATTCGCGGCACGCGCCGATGCCGCGCTCGCCGGTGCTCGCGACCGGGATGGAGATGCTGACGGCCAGCGTCGGGCTCGCGGTGCTCGCGCTGCTGCACGGAGACTTCACCGCGCGCGCGGGCGCAGCGCCGATCTCGTTGGTCTCGATCGCGGGCTGGCTCTATCTCGTCGTGTTCGGCTCGATCGTCGCGTTCACCGCGTACGTGTGGCTGCTGCAGGTGAGCACGCCCGCGCGTGTGAGCACGTACGCGTACGTGAATCCGGTCGTCGCGGTGCTGCTCGGATTTGCGATCGCGGGCGAGCCGCTCACGACGCGGATGATGGTCGCGGCCGCGGTGATCGTGAGCGGCGTCGTGCTGATCACGCTCGCGCCGAAGGCGGCTGCGCGCTGAGCCGCCGCGCGTTGTCACACGACGGCGCTGCGCTCGCTGCCCGCTAGGTCAGGTGAACGACGACCGCGCCCTCGGTGACCGTCGGCTTGGTCGCGACGCTCGGCAGATTTTCCTTGATCCACTCGGCGGCGATCCGCGACGCTGTCGTCGATGCCCTTCTGGTCCTTGCAGACCGTCACGGACATTCCGCCGTCGCCGGTGTTGACGAGCGAATAGCTCACGAGCCCCTTGACGGGCTTGATGAGCGTTTCGATCTTCGCCTTGTTCTTCTCGAGCTCCGCGAACAGTTTCTTCGCCCCGGGGCCACTGTAGGTTCTGATCACTGCGCGCATTGGAGTTCCCCTGTTTTGCTCGTTCGACAGTAGATCGCTCGTAGTTGAGAGGCGCGATGACACTAACACGCGCCCCCTACGACGGTATCGGCTCGAGTCGACGCCGCGCGACGCGCATCAGCGCTTCGGCACGCGCTCGCGAGCTCCTCGAGCCAGTTGATCACGACGTCGATCTGCGAGCTGCGCCGGCGCGGTCTGCGCCGAGCTCGCGCCCGGCATCGTGATCATCAGGAAGCGGTCGTTCTTCGAGTCCACGTCCCAGGCCCTGCCGAGCGCGCCGTCTGTGACCCCCGACGCCGTACCAGTACTGGCCGCGAAACAGCTTGCGCTGGTTGCCGACGCGGAACGGCGAATACTGGACCGGCGCAACGGACAGTCCCGTCGCCGTCGAACAGAAAGATCTCCGAGCCGTCTGCCGAGAACACGGGCTCGACTCCGCGCCCGACCGGTCGCCGCTGCTGCCGCACGTCAGGAAACGGGCGGATGTTGATCTCCGCAGCGTGCCGGGAGGCCTGGTGCTCGAGTGAACTCGTAGTACAGCATCCACTGACCGTTCGGCGACAGGGATGGCTCGCTGACCTGCTCGGGACGATCGAGCAACGGCTTGACGGTGGCGTCTTTCCCGATCGCGAGCGTCGCGAGGTTGAGGTCGTCAGTCGAGGCGGCGTTGACGATCAATAGCGTCTCGCCGTCGGGGGACATCGACCAAGGCAACGGATTGTTGCCCGATTCGGAGCGCGCCAGACGGCTCCGGTGTGCCGCCGTCCGCGGATATCGCGGCGACCTCGCCGATGCCGTCCTTGTACGCCCGATAGAAGATCCGGCGTGCCGTCCCGACTCCAGACGGGGCCGTCGTCGGGATCCGGATTGAACGTCAACTGCGTGAGATTCTCGGTCTTCAGATCGAACACGTAGATATCCGGCGGCGTCGTCGGAGGCAGCGTGCTGCCGACGACGAGCGCGATGCGAGTTCCGTCCGGCGATATCCGCGCCATCGTGTAGTCGTTCGGGCGGCAAGGGCAGCGGGCGTGCATCCTGCCGTCGCGGTCTACCCAGGCGAGGCTCCGCGCTGGGGCGTGCGCGAGCTGATTCGGCCGTTCCCGGGACGAAGACGAGCGTGCCGTTGTTCGCCACGGCATAGAACGCGCTGCCGCCGGCCGACCGGATTGCCGCTGGCCGTCTGCACGCCTTGGACGACCGCGACTCGCTCGTCGTCGAGCTTCAGCGTCCTCGGCGTCGAAGGGCGACGCGAACAGGGTGTTCTGAAATGCGTAACGGATGATAGCCGGAAGGCAGGTAGCGGGCGTCGAATCCGCCGGACCGCAGCACGCGGCGCTCGCCGCTCTTGAGCGACTGGACGACGATGTCGCGTCGTTCCAACGAGTGAGCCCGCCGCGCTTTGCGCCAGCGTGAAGAGAAGCCATTCGCCGCCGGGCAAGAGCTGCGGGCCCGCAGACGGCTTGGCCCGACTCGGTCTTGCACGACGTGCTCGGGCTTGCCGCCGTTGTGCGACACGCGCCAGATTCCGTCGGGTTGTCCGTAGTAGAGCGTGCCGTCCGGCTCCCAGCTCAGGCCGTACGGAAACTGCACGGAATCGGCCAGCACGACCGGGGCGCCGCCGTTGATCGCGATTTTCACGAGCTGAGTCGGAGCGTTCCTGAAATAGGCCACTTCGCGGCCGTCCGGCGAGACGACGATGTCCGCGATCGCGCTGCCGGTTGTGCCCGGGATCGCTCGCGCCTCGGTCTCACTCATGCGTCGGACGTAGATGCCGTCGCTGCCGTTGAACGCGAACAGCTCGCCGCTCGGAGCGATGTCGAGCACCGACGTGACCGGCGCCTCTGAACGATACGCCGCCGGCAACGAGTAGTTGAAGCGCGTCACGATCTTCGGCTCGGGCGTGGGCGCCGGCTTCAGGAGCCACACCGCCGCGCAGCGATCAGCGCCGCCGCGACGCCCGCCGCCGCGATCGGCAGCGGCGCGCGAGCGCGCTGCTGCGACGGTGGCGCCGGTCGCGAACGTGCCCGCGAGCGCGAGCTTCACGTCGCGCATGTCGGCGATCCGCTTGCGCGCGTCCTTCTCGAGGCAGAGCTCGAGCGTGCGGCGCACTGCGGGCGGGACGCCCGCCGGCAGCGCATCCCAGCTTCGCTGGCGATCTCGAGCACTCTCGCGAGCGTGCTCGTGACGTCCTCGCCGAGGAACGCGGGCTTGCCCGTGAGCATCTCGTAGAGCACGCAGCCGAACGCCCAGATGTCGGTGCGCTGGTCGACGAACTTGCCGCGCGCCTGCTCGGGGCTCATGTACGCGGCGGTGCCGAGGATGAACCCGGCCTCGGTCATCGCGGGCGTCGTGAGCGCGGCAGGGCCGGGGCCGGTCAAGAAGCGCGGATCGAGCGCCTTCGCGATGCCGAAGTCGAGCACCTTCACCGTGCCGTCGGGCTTGATCTTGACGTTCGCCGGCTTGAGATCGCGATGCACGATCGCGCGCTCGTGCGCGGCCTCGAGCGCGTCGGCGATCTGACCCGCGATCCGCAGCGCCTCGGCGACCGGAATCGGCCCCTCGGCGATCCGATCGACGAGCGCCTGCCCGTCGACGAGCTCCATCGCGATGCCGGTGTTGCCGTCGCTGCGCTCGAGCCCATAGATATGAGCGATGTTCGGGTGATTCAGTGACGCGAGCGTCTTCGCTTCCTGCTCGAAGCGCGCGACGCGCATCGCGTCGCTCGAGAACGACGCGGGCAACACCTTGAGCGCGACGTCGCGGCCGAGCGTCGTATCGCGCGCGCGATACACCTCGCCCATGCCGCCCGAGCCGATCGGCTCGACGATCTCATACGAACCGAACCGCGTGCCGGGAGAGATCGACAACTGCCACCCCAGAAAATCGATCGAGCGATTAGAACGCGAACGCCCCCGTGAGCCCCGCCGCCCAGGTTCGACCCGGCGCCGGCTCGAAGAATCGGGTGTTGCCCTCGTTGACGATCACTGAGCCCGCGTATTGCTTGTCGAACAAGTTGTCGACGCGCGCGAACGCCGTGAGCTGCCAAGAGCCGAGCTTGGTCACGTAGCTGCCGCTTAGGCTCGCGATGGAATACGAGGCAGCCGAATCGGAGTTCAGGTCGTTGACGAACACTTTCGTCAGGTAGCGAGCTTCTGCGTCGGCGCGCCAGTGTTGGAAGTGCGTCCAACTGAAAAGACCGTACAAGCTCTGGTCCGGAATCCCGGGAATCTTGTTGCCGGCCGCGATCGGCACGTTCGGCGCCGCGCAGGGCGTCGCGGTGCAGGTCAGGAAGCCGTCTTGGTAAACCGCGTCGAGCCAGGTATAGCTGACCTGGGAATGCCAGTCCGTGCCGCTCGAGGTCGACCAGCTGATCTCGGTGCCACGGCGCCGCGTTGCGCCGGCGTTCTGGAAGGTCGAGCGGCCGCCGACGTTCGTCTGGGTGACGATCTCGTTCTTCGTGTCCGTTTCGAAAAGAGCAGCGGTGACTTGGCTCGACGCGCTGAGGCGCAGCTTCGCGCCGAGCTCGTAGTTGTCGCTCTTGGCCGCTTGCAGCGCGAGGTTCAACCCAGGTTGGCCGTCCGGTCGGTACGCGAGCTCGTTCAACGTCGGCGTCTCGAAGCCGCGGCCTGCCGTGAGGTACAGGTGCACGCGGTCGTTCGCGGAATAGAGCAGGCCGAGCGCGGGCAGCGTCGCCGAGTAATTGGTCGCGCCGCTGTCGTTGCCGTTCGTGCCGACGATGTAATGGTCGTGCGAGACGAAGTCGAAGTCGACGCTTCGCAAGCCGGCATCCAACGTGAGCTTCGGCGCGAGGCGCCACGACGCTTGCAAGTACGCGTCGTGAGTCTCCGCGTTGTTGTTCTCGTTGCGACGCAGCGCGCCTTGCACGCCGAGCGTCGTGCCGACGAAGTTCTGATATCCCTTGCGCAGCTCGTCGAGGCTGTCGTAGGTCAAGCCCGCGACGAGAGTCAGCGGCCTCGTGAGCATGTCGAAGTTCGAGGTCCAGTGCACATCGAGACCGTCGTAGTCGCGCGACAAGTCGATCACGCCGCCGGGGTGTTGCGGATTCGCCTGGGCGGCGACCGGAATCGCCTGATACTGGACCGCGCCGCGAGTGCCGGAATAGACCAGCACTTGTAGGCTGTTTTGATCGTTGAACGAGTGCTGCCAGGTCACGCCCTCTTGCGTCTGATCGACGGTCTTGCGCGTGTTGAATTGGATCGCTGAAGGATCGACGCCGCGCGGATTCGTGTCGTACTGCGCTCGCGTGAGCCCGAGCGGATCCTGCGCCTTCGGCAAGTCGAGCGTGTTCACGACGAACGACAGCTTGTCGGACCCGCCGATATTCCAGTCGAGCTTCACGTTGCCGATGTCGCGCTCCGCTGCGCTGTGGTCGCGGTAGCCGTCGGTCTCGAACTGGCTGTAGCTCGCGACGTAGCCGAGCGAGTCGGTGCCGCCGACGATCTTGACCGATGGCTTCTGCAGGCTATAGCTGCCGGCGGTCGCTCCGAGCGTGAGCGTGGGCGCGCCCGCGCCGGTCTCGGTGAACGTCTGAATGACGCCGCCCGAGGAATTGCCGTAGAGCGCCGAGAACGGTCCGCGCAAGACCTCGATGCGGTCCGTCGAGTTCAAGTCGATATTCGTGAGCTGACCCTGGCCGTCCGGGAGCGTGGCCGGAATGCCGTCCACATAGACGCGCACGCCTCGTATGCCGAACGTCGCGCGCGCCCCGAACCCTCGCACGGAGACCTGCACGTCCTGCGCGTAGTTTTGGCGGTCGCGCGCAACCAACCCCGGAACGCCGCCGACGCTCTCCGATAGGTTGACCTGTTGGCGGCCTGCGGTGATCGCATCCCGGTCGACTCGGTCGACGGACGCCGGCACGTCGAACGTGTCGCTCGCGATGCGCCTCGCCGTGACCACGATGTCGGCAATCGGCGGCGACTGCGCCGCCGCGACGCCCGACCATCCAACTGCGGCGCCGACGGCCGCCGCTAGCGAAAAAACAACCGAGTGTGTGCGCGCGGCGTCGGGCGCCGGCGCAAGCAATACCGGGTTCAATCGATGGGCTTTCATGCGTTCGTCCGGGCGCTGTTGCAAAGATGGCGCATGATACTCGACACCTTCATCCTGCCGGTAACTTAAGCCTTCGCGCGGCGTGGCGTTCGGGTCGCCGCCTCGCTATTCTTGCCGGCTCACGAGCGAGCCCGGACATGAGCAAACCCAAGACCGCGATCACGCCCACCCGCGCACGAGAACTACGCCGAGTGGTACCAGCAGGTCATCGCGGCCGCCGACCTCGCCGAGAACGTCGCCGGTGCGCGGCTGCATGGTCATCAAGCCGTGGGGCTACGCGCTCTGGGAGAACATCCAGCGCGTGCTCGACGACATGTTCAAGGCGACCGGGCCACGAGAACGCGTACTTCCCGCTGTTCATCCCGCTGTCGTTCCTCGAGAAGGAGGCCGCGCACGTCGAGGGCTTCGCGAAGGAGTGCGCGGTCGTCACGCACCATCGGCTCGAAGCCGGGCCCGGACGGCAAGCTCGTGCCCGCGGGCGAGCTCGAGGAGCCGCTCGTCGTGCGGCCGACGTCGGAGACGATCATCGGCGCGGCGTTCGCGAAGTGGGTGCAGAGCTATCGCGACCTGCCGCTGCTCATCAACCAGTGGGCGAACGTCGTGCGCTGGGAGATGCGCACGCGCCTGTTCCTGCGCACGACCGAGTTCCTCTGGCAGGAGGGCCACACCGCGCACGCGACGCGCGAGGAGGCGCGTCGAGGAGACGATGCAGATGCTCGACGTCTACGCCGACGTTCGCCGAGCAGTGCATGGCGATGCCCGTGATCCAGGGCGAGAAGACCGCGGGCGAGCGCTTCCCCGGCGCGGTCGCAGACGTACTGCATCGAGGCGATGATGCAGGACCGCAAGGCGCTGCAGGCCGGCACAGTCGCACTTCCTCGGCCAGAACTTCGCGAAGGCGAGCGAGCATCCAGTTCCTCGACGCAGAACGGCGCGCACGCAGCACGCGTGGACGACGTCGTGGGGCGTGTCGACGCGCCTGATCGGCGGCCTGATCATGACGCACGCCGACGACGACGGCATGGTGCTGCCGCCGCAGCTCGCGCCGCAGCACGTCGTGATCCTGCCGATCTTCCGCAGCGACGACGAGAACGCCGCGCGTGCTCGACTACTGCACGCAGCTCGCGACCGAGCTGCGCGCGCAGCGCTACGCCGACGCGCCCGTGCGCGTGCAGGTCGACGAGCGCGACGTGCGCGGCGGCGAGAAGATGTGGGAGTGGATCAAGAAGGGCGTGCCGCTGCGGCTCGAGGTCGGCCCGCGCGACATCGACAAGGACTCCGTGTTCGTCGGCCGCCGCGACCAGCGCGCCGAAGGACAAGGCAGAGCGTGCCGCGCGGCGAGTTCGTCGCGACGATCGCAGC
The DNA here is from genome assembly GCA_963841645.1 of uncultured Gammaproteobacteria bacterium. Lineage (GTDB taxonomy): Bacteria > Pseudomonadota > Gammaproteobacteria > Steroidobacterales > Rariloculaceae > FEN-1219. The sequence continues at coordinate 288,147 of CAWJDS010000017.1, forward strand.
GCCGCTTGACAGCCGATCCAGGACGGCCTGTTCGACGCGCGCGAAGGCGTTCCGCGAGCAGCACACGCGCCGGATCGACACCAAGGACGAGTTCTACGCGTTCTTCACGGCCAGCCGAAGAAGGAGCGCGAACGACCCGACGCCGATCCACGGCGGCTTCGCGCTGACGCACTTCAACGGCGACGCCGACGCTCGAGGCAGAAGATCAAGGACGACCTCAGCGTCACGGTGCGCTGCATCCCGCTCGAGACCGGCGAGCCCGGCACCTGCCCGTTCACCGGCAAGCCGAGCGCGCAGCGCGTCGTGTGGGCGAAGGCGTACTGAACGCGTGAGCCCGCGCGCCATAGTCGTGTTGCTGGCCGCCGTGCTGATCGCGGCGCTGGCCGGCGCGGCCGCCTTGGTTTGGATCGGGAGCGAGACGGCCGGTCCGGAGGCGGCGGGTGAGGAGCGACCGCGCGGATGCTGGTGAAGCGCCGCTGCGCTACGACACCGAGTACCCGACGCTGCACTACGCGACCGCACCGCGCAGCGATGCGATCGCGAAGCTCGAGGCGCGCCTCGAGAGCGGCGCGGCGAAGCTCGAGCTCGGGCCGCGCGGCTATCTCGACTCGCTGCTCGCGGCGCTCGACGTCGACGCGTCGTCGCAGACGCTCGTGTTCTCGCAAACGAGCTTGCAGAGCCGGCGGATCAACTCGCGCACGCCGCGCGCGATCTATTTCAACGACGATGTCTACGTCGCTTGGGTGCAGAACGGGCCGCTCGAGATCGCATCGCTCGACCCGAACCTCGGGCCCGTGTTCTACACGCTCGACAACCCGGTGCCGGCGGAGAAAAAGCCGAGCCGGCCGAGCTTCGCGCGGCAGGTTGGGCGTTGCCTGAGCTGCCACGACTCGTACTCGCTCTCGGGCGGCGGCGTGCCGCGCTTCATCGTCGGCTCGGGCTACACGGGGCCCTCCGGCAACCTCGTCGCGCACGAGGGCTGGATACTCGTCGACGACAGCACGCCTCTCGAAAACCGCTGGGGCGGCTGGTATGTGACGGGCAAGAGCGGCGAGCAGAAGCATCTCGGCAACGTGCTGATCCGCAACCAGCAAGACTTCGATCGGCTCGACGAGCTGCGTCGCGGCAACCTCGATACGCTCGACGCGCTGTTCGACACGAAGCCGTACCTCACCGACAAGAGCGACATCGTTGCGCTGATGATCCTCGAGCACCAAGTCAACGCGCAGAACGCGATCACCCGCGTGAACTTCGACGTGCGCACCGCGATCGACCGCGAGCGCGGCGCGAGCCGCGCGAAAGAGGGCTACGAGCTCGGCGCGGAGCAGCTGTCGGCGGACACTCGCACGGCGATCGACGCGGCGGTCGAGCCGCTCGTGCGGACACTGCTGTTCGCCGACGAGACGCGGCTCACCGCGCCGGTCAGCGGCGAGCCGCACTTCATCGAGCAGTTCATGAGCCGCGCAATCCGAGATCCGAGCGGTCGCTCCCTGCGCGATCTCGATCGGCGGACGCGGATGTTCCGCTACCCGCTGAGCTACGTGGTCTGCTCGCCCGCGTTCGACGCGTTGCCCCGTGCGGCGCGCGAGGCCGTCTACCGGCGCATCGCCGCGCTGCTGCGCGGCCCGCAGGACGACGCGCTGGTCGCGCGCCTACGCCCCGATGAGCGAACGGCGACCCTCGAAATCTTCGCGGCCACGAAGAAAGAGTTCGCCGCCTCGCTCGGCGGCCAATGAGCCTCGAGCGCGACTTGAGAACGACATGCGAATCGAAGCGCTGAAGGAGCAGTTGCGGGCGGCCGGCGCGAAGCCGCGGCATGAGACGCTCGTGCTGCGCGCGTGGGCGCGCGGTCTCGCGCTCGACGCATTTGCTTATCTCGCCGACTTCCCGGCGCGGCTGCGCGCCGCGCTGCCCGAGATCTCCACCGCGTGGCGGGCGCTCGTGGCGGTGCGCTCGGAGCATCCGAGCGCGGACGGCTCGGCGCGGCTGCTGCTCGCGCTCCGCGACGGCCGGACGATCGAGAGCGTGCTCTTGCCCGGCGACGGCGTCTGCGTGTCGACGCAGGTCGGCTGCGCCGTCGGCTGTCTCTTTTGCATGACCGGCCGCGACGGGCTCGAGCGTCACCTCGGCGGCGCCGAGATCGTCGCCCAGGTCGCGCTCGCGCGCTCGCGGCGAGCGGTTCGGCGCGTCGTGCTGATGGGCATGGGTGAGCCCGCACACAACCTCGACGAAGTGCTCGACGCGCTCGAGCTGCTCGGCACGGAGGGCGGGCTCGATTCGAAGAACCTCGTGTTCTCGACGGTGGGCGACCGGCGCGTGTTCGAGCGGCTCCCGCTCGGTCGCGTGAAACCGGCGCTCGCGCTATCGCTGCACACGACCGACCCGGAGCTGCGCGCGCGTCTGCTGCCGCGCGCGCCGCGAATCGAGCCCGCCGAGCTCGTCGAGCTCGCGGATGGTTATTCGCGCGCGACGGGCTACCCGATTCAATATCAATGGACGCTGCTCGAAGGCGTGAACGACGGCGACGACGAGATCGAGCGCGTCGCGGCGCTGCTTGCGGGCAAGTACGCGGTACTGAATTTCATCCCGTTCAACTCGGTGGACGGGGCGGTCTACTCGGGCGTCGAATTCCGCCGGCCGGCGCGCGAGCGCGCGGAAGCCATCACTCGAGCGCTGCACCGGCGCGGCGTGCTGGCGAAGCTGCGCCGCTCGGCCGGCCAGGACGTCGAGGCAGGCTGCGGTCAGCTTCGCGCTAGAGCCGTGACGGTTTCCACGCAGGAACTGCGCGGCCTGTGACTCACTTCAGCGCCGCCGTGGCTTGCGCCGGCATACGCTTTCGTCGAAATTTAGCTCCTGCACTATGTTTAAGAGAAAAGAGCCATCGTCCGGCAAGGCCGGCCGCGAAGTCGCGGCTGCCCCCGCGTCCACCGTCCCCGCGGCGCCCGATGAGCGCGATCTGAAGATCGAGCGGCTCGAGCGTGCACTCGCCGAGGAGAAGGCGCACGCGGTCGCGTTGCGTGAAGCTTCCGACGCGCAGAAGTTCAAGCTCGAGACCCTCGAGAAGGGCTACTCGAAGCAGCTCGCCGACGCCCGTCAACGCGCCGACGCGGCGACGAAAGAGCTCACCGAGCTCAAAGCGAAGCTCGCTCAGTACGGCACCGGCGGTGAGGAGACGCTGAAGAAGATCGAGGACATGCATTCCGAGCTGGTCAACATGACGGCGGAGCGCAACAAGTTTCGCGAGCTCCTTGCGAAGTCCGACGCACGCCGCGACAGCGGGTATGGCAACAAGACCGACCGCCGGCCGCTCGACGCGTCGTCCGACACGATCAATTCGCTGATTACGAATGCGGGCATCGATCCCGGTCCAAGAGAAGCCCCGAGGCGGCGACTCGAACCTCAACGCGCGTGTGAAGCTCGAGCAAGCGTCTGCCGAGATCATGGTCTCACCGGACCTGATCTTTACCGAGAAAGACAAGGACGACGGCGGGAAGGCGGCCTAGGGCGCGAGCCCGCCCGGTCGAACTGTTCGTCTCCTCGGCGCGTTGCGCACGGTCCGCGCTACACTTGAGCCGCCGTCAACGTACCGAGGAGCGTGCCAATGCGTGCGTCAGCGTTATGGACCGTCATTCTCGCAACTCAGCTCGCGGGTTGCGGCTACAACAAGTTTCAGAGCCAGGACGAGCAGGTGAAGGCCGCGTGGTCCGAGGTCGTGAACCAATACCAGCGCCGCGCGGACCTGATCCCGAATCTCGTCGAGACCGTGAAGGGCTTCGCGCAGCAGGAGCGCGACGTGCTGCTCGGCGTGACCGAGGCGCGTTCGAAAGTCGGAAGCATCCAGGCGACGCCCGAGCTCATCAACGACCCGCAGGCGTTCCAGCAATTCCAAGCGGCGCAGGGGCAGCTCACGAGCGCGCTGTCGCGGCTCATGGTCGTCGTCGAGATGTACCCTGAGCTGAAGTCGGATCAAAACTTCCGCGACCTGCAGGCGCAGCTCGAGGGAACGGAGAACAGGATCACGGTCGCGCGCAATCGCTACATCGCGACCGTGCAGGACTACAACGTGACCGTGCGCAGCTTCCCGTCGAACGTCACCGCCATGATCTTCGGCTACAAGACGAAGCCGAACTTCACGGTCGAGAACGAGTCGGCGATCTCGAAGCCGCCGCCGGTGAGCTTCGAGCGCAAGTAGTCACCGGGCTCGCTTCAAGCCGACCATGAGCGGGTCGCTCGCGATGCTCGGCGGCGCGCTTGCGCGCCTCGCGACGTGCCGCACGCGCTCGCGTCGGCGGTTCCCGGCGACTTCGTGGCCGTTCTTGCGAGTGCTGCTCGCCGCGGCGGTCTTGCTCGCGGGCTTGCCGCTCGCGGCCCAGCAGCCCGTGCCGCGCCTCACGGGCCGCGTCGTCGACGCTACGTCGACGCTCACCGCGGGCGAGCGCGCGGCGCTCGAGCAGAAGCTCGCGGCGCTCGAGCAGCGCAAAGGCAGCCAGGTTGCGGTGCTGATGGTGAAGAGCACGCAACCCGAGGCGATCGAGCAGTTCTCCTTGCGCGTCGCGGAAGCGTGGCAGATCGGCCGCGGCAAGACCGACGATGGCATCGTCGTGGTCGTCGCGAAAGACGATCGCCGGATGCGGATCGAGGTCGGCTATGGGCTCGAGGGCGCGGTGCCCGACGCGCTCGCGAAGCGGATCATCGCCGAGCAGATGACGCCGCACTTTCGCGACGGCGACTACGCGGGCGGCTTGAACGCCGGAGTCGACGCGCTCGCGAAGCTGATCGACGGCGAGCCGTTGCCGCCGCCGGCCGCGCAGCCGACCCGCGACCGCGGCGATCGCGACAGCGGCGGCAAGGGCTTCGGGTCGTTCTTCGGGCTTGCTGTTCATTTTGGCCGTGTTCGTCGCGCCGCTCTTGCGCCGCATCTTCGGCGGCCTGTTCGGCGGGTTGCTGATGGGCGGCGTCGCGGGCTTCATCGTCTGGGTCATGAGCGGCGTGTTGTTCCTCGCGCTCGCGCTCGGCTTCGTCGCGTTCATGCTCACGGCCGCCGGCATCGTCGGCGGGCCGGGGCGCTGGTCCTCGGGCGGCGGTTACTGGGGAGGCCGCGGCGGCTTTGGCGGCGGCTTCGGCGGTGGAGGCGGCGGCTTCAGCGGCGGCGGCGGTCGGTTCGGCGGCGGCGGCGCGTCGGGAGGTTGGTGATGCGCTGGACACGCCATCTCGCCGCGACCCGCTGGACGCTCTCACGGCGCTTTCCGAGCACGACGCTCGATGCGATCGAGCGCGCGGTCGCCGCTTCGGAGGCGCAGCATCGCGGCGAGATCCGTTTCGCGATCGAGGCGGCGCTCGACGTTCGCGCGTTGCGCCGCCACGAGACGCCGCGCGACCGCGCGCACGAAGTGTTCACCGAGCTGCGCGTCTGGGATACGCGCGAGCGCAACGGCGTGCTGATCTATATCTTGATCGCCGAGCACGTCGTCGAGATCGTCGCGGACCGCGGGTTCGAAGGGCGCGTGAGCGCCGACGAATGGCGGGCGGTCTGTGCCGCGATCGAGGCGGCGTATCGCGAAGGGCGTTGGCAAGACGGCGCGTTGCTCGGCATCGACGCGGTCACGCAGCTCTTGGTCCGCGAGTTCCCGCGCACCGGCGCGCCCGACGTCGACGAGCAGCCGAATCGGCCGCAGCTTCTCTGAGGCGCGCCTCGCGCTCGTTGTGCTAGCGTACGTCGCCGCGTCGCGGCCTGCGCCGCGAACGGGTGCACGGAACGACACTACAACGAGTTGCGAGGGGGACAGCGGAATGTTCGGATTCAGCGGGTCGGAGTTGGGCTTCCATTCTTCGAGCACGGCGCGTCGCGTGCTCATCGTCGCGCTCGCGTGCTGCGCCGCGCCGCTCGGTGCGCAAGAGCCACGCGCGCCCGCGCCGCCGGGCGACGTGATCGGCGTCGGCAACTTCGCCCACATCGTCGCGAACGTGGACGAGTCGCTGAAGTTCTACCACGACGTGCTCGGGCTCGAGGTCTCGGTCACGCAAGGCTTCGCGCCGAATCATGCGATCGAGAAGCTCGGCCACACGGAGGGCGGGCAATCGCGGATCGCCGTCGTCAAGGTGCCGGGCATCGCGCTCGGCATCGAGCTCATCGAGTACAAAGACATCGCCCGCGAGCCGCAGCGGCCGCGATTCTTCGATCCGGGCGCCGCGAACTTCGCGATGCGGATCCGCGATCTCGATGGGCTATTCCCGAAGGTCGCGGCGTTCCCTGGCGTGAAGGTGATCACGGCAGGCGGCAAGCCCGTCACGCTCAAGACGCCGAACGGCACGCTGCACGCGGTGTTCGTCCAAGATCCGGACGGCTTCGTCGTCGAGATGCTCGACGCGCCGAACGCGCCGGCGGGCGAGGGGCACGTGCTGAGCGGGTCGGCATTCGAGGCGACCGTCGCGAACAGCGAGGAGAGCGTGAAGTTCTATAAGGAGCTGCTCGGCTTCGACATGAAGCTCGGCACCGCCTTCAACGACAATCAAGAGATGTCGTCGACCGCGGGCGCGCCGGGCGCGAGCTTCAAGCAGAGCACGGCGACTATCCCGGGCACGTCGGTGCCGTTCACGCTGATCGAATTCAAGAACATCGAGCGCAAGAAGTTGAGCGGCCGGACGCAGGACCCGGGCACCACGGTGCTCCAGCTCGTCGTGAAGGACGTCGCAGCGCTCACCGCGAAGCTCAAAGCGGCGGGCGTGCCCGTGGTCACGACCGGCGGCGGGCCGGTGCAGATCGTGCCGGGCCTCGATATCGCGATCGTGCGCGATCCGAACAACATGTTGCTCGAGCTCGTGCAGCGCGCGCCGCGCTGACAGGCGCGTCGGCGTGAGCGCTCAGCCGCTGCCGGACACGACGCGCGCCGCCGCGAGCGCTGCGCCTCCGTTCCAGCGGCGCACGTACTCGACTTGGCGGCGGATTGCGATGACGCCGATGTTTTGGCTCGTCGTTTGGCCGCTGTCGAAGCTCCTTTCGCGCCGCTGGCCCCTCATGCTGAGCCGCGGGATCACGCGCATGCTCGGGACGTTTCCTCCATACGAGCCTTCCGCGGCCGACGTCTTCGTCTGCTCGTATTTCAAGAGCGGCACGAACTGGACGATGCACATCGCGCTGCAGATAGCGTTCCGCGGCAGTGCGCGTTTCGAGCACGTGCATGATGTCGTCCCGTGGCCCGAGACGCCCGATCGGATGTGCATAGCGGTCCCGCTCGCCGACGACCGTCCACTCGCCGCGAGTCCGACGGGCTTGCGCGTGATCAAGACCCATCTCGCGCTCAGCGCCGTGCCGTATTCGCCCGCCGCGCGCTACATCGCCGTGGTGCGCGATCCGAAAGACGTGTTCGTGTCGAGCTATCACTTCTTGCGCGCGGTCGCGCTCGGGCGCGCGATGCCGTCCGTGAGCAGGTGGCTCGACGTATATCTCTCGCCCGACACGACGCTCGGCTCGTGGGCCGCTCATTTGCAGAGCTATTGGAGCGTTCGCGACCGGCCGAACGTCTTGTTCCTCACGTACGAGCAAATGCGCGCCGACTTGCCCGGCGCGGTCGACAAGATCGCGAAGCTCATGGGCGTCGACCTCGAGGCCGAGGAGCGCGCGGCCGTGATCGAGCAGTGCACGTTCGAGCACATGAAGAGGATCGGCGGCAAGTTCGATCCGGCAGGCCCGCCCTGGGCGTCGTCGCGGGGCGCCATGATCCGGCGTGGCGAGCGCGGCAAGTCCGGCGAGCTGCTCTCGTCCGCCGATCAGACGCCGCATCGACGACTACTGGCGCGCCGAGCTCGCAAAGCTCCACAGCGACTTTCCGTACGATGAGGCGTTCGCGAAGGCGGATTAGACGCTGGGTCGACGCGACGTGCGGGCGATCAGCGAGTCGAACTGCTCGATGTCGTCACGGTCGCGTGCCCGGTATCGGGATCGGCGCGGCCGCTGGCAGCGTGTAGCGGCGCTCGATCGCGGTGCGCAGCAGCGGCAAACTCTCCGCTTTCGCCGCGTCGTGCGTCCGCTCGACGCGCTCCGTCTCCGCCGCGAGCTCCTCGTCGTTGATCGACTCGCGAAACCAACGCGAGTAGTCGCCGAGCCGGAAGTGGTAGGCCCAGGTGTCGTCGTCCACGCCCTCGGCGAGCTCCAAGAACTGGATCAGGTTCTTCGCGCGCAAGTTGAGCTTTCCCTGCTCGCCGCGGAAATAGAAGCTGCGCTTGAGCGAAAGATTGCCCTCGGCATACTTGCGCGAGTGACGCCGGTGCTCCTCGGTGGGTGCAAGCGTCTCGACCAAACGGACGCTGTCGTCGTCCGCCGACCAGAGCAGCACCTCGCCCGGTTTTTCCGGGGCGGCGGGCACGGTCGTGATCTCGATGCCGCGCATCTCGGCGATGCGCGCGAGCGTGTCGCGCGCATTGGTGCCGACGGCGATCACGTTCGTCACCCGCTTCAACATCTCGGGGGACAGCAGCTCGGGGTGCACGGTGATCATCAGCACGCTCTCGAGCTTCTGCGGCAGGAGACCGTTCGGCGGCTGCCAGTCGGCAGGCATTACGTGATGCACCTCGTCGATGACGAGCCAGTGTGGCCGGCCGTAGCGGGTGCGCATTTGCAGTAGCTTCGAGAGCAGCTCGATGAAGAACGGCGGCCGGTCAGAGAGTGGCGTGCCGGTGAGAGACACGACGCTGTTGACGCCGACGTCCTCGAGTAGCTGCTCCACTTCGTCGAGCTTCGGCGGGGCGTCGGGTTTGCCGATGACGACCGCTCCGCTCAAGGCCTCATAGTCGCCCTCCGGGTCGACCAGGCAGAACTGGTAGCCGCAGTTGCGGATGGACTCCACGATCCGTTTCGCGACGGTCGACTTGCCGCTCGCCGACGGCCCGCAAATCAGCACGCAGCCGCCGAACGGCCGCAGCGCCACGGGTCTGCCCTCACTCGTGCCGAACTCGAGGCTCCGGCGCTCGGGCCGCACGCGCGACCCCGCGAGGTCGCTCTCGATCAAGCCGGCCGCGAGCTCCGCGACGCCTGCGCCGTGATCGGCCTGTGTGACGATGTCCACGGCCTCTTTGATTGCGGGCAGCGCGTTTGCGACCGCTGCGGAGAGCTCGCACAGCTTGAGGAACGAGTGGTCGTTCTCCGCGTCGCCGACGGCGAGCACGTTGCGCGGCGACAGACGCAGCTCGCGAAGCGCCTCGGTGAGACCCGTCGCTTTGTTCACGCCCGCGGGCAGCACCATCACGGCGCCTTTGTTGAAGATCACCTGGAGCTCGAGACCGAGATCGCGGATGGTGTCGAGCACTGTCTGCGAATGCGGCTCCCACGTCGCGACGATCGAGGCGCCGGCGGTCAGCGGCGCAACGCCGCGCCGCTCGAGCTCGGCCACGAATGCGGGCGGAGGAGGATCGGCGAGCACGGTCTGCGTCTTGTCCGCGGGCCGGTAGAGCAGCGCACCGTTCTCGGCGACCACGAGTTGAAAGAGGTCGAGGTGCGGGCACACGCGCTGGAGGTCGCTCAGCTCGCGGCCCGTCACGAGCACGAGCTTGCGACCGGTCCCGAGCAGCTTGCGCAGCGCTTCCACCGTGCGCGCGTCGAGCGCGCCGTCTTTGGCAATCGTGCCGTCGTAGTCCGTCGCAAGGACGTGATAGCGCATCGACGATCTCCCTTCGCTCATCCCGGCACGCGTCCCTTGGCACCGAAGGTGCAAGAAGCGTTCCTTGAATTCGTCTGCGCCCACGATGAGGTTGGACGGCGGGGCGTCCGGTGGGCTGCGCCGCCGCCGCCGCGTACGAATCTTGCAAACCTTGCAAGTCGTTTCAGGATGGCGACTGCTCGAGAGTGCGAGCTCCCGCGTCGCGAGGGCGCCTTTCCGAGGCGCGCCTTGCGGGAGACCGGCCGGTATGATGGCGCACGCGGCGTTTACGGATGACCGCGGTTCGTGCGCGCGGAAGCTGCGGACCGCGCGCGCACCGCCACGACAACGCCGCGTCAAACGCACAAGGACTTTCAGGTGGAATGGCTGACTCCCAACGCGCTCCTCGAGCTATTCGAGGTGGTGCTCGTCAATCTCGTGCTGTCCGCGGACAACGCGATCGTGGTCGGAATCGCGGTCGCGGGCCTTCCACAAGGCCGCCGTTGGCGCGTGATGGTGCTCGGCATCGGCGCAGCCACTGTTCTGCGAATCGTATTCGCTGCGTTTACGGTTCAATTGCTCGCGGTGATCGGCCTGCTGCTCGCCGGCGGGCTGCTGCTTCTCTGGATTTGCTGGAAGCTCTGGCGGGAGTTGCGTGGCGGCAGGCTATCGATCGATGCATCGAGGAGCGAAGTGCCGAAGTCGATGTCCGAGGCGATCGTGCAGATCGTCGTCGCCGACGTGTCGATGTCGCTCGACAACGTGCTCGCGGTCGCAGGCGTCGCGCGCTCGGACCTCTGGGTGCTCGTCGTCGGGCTCGGTCTCTCGGTCGCATTCATGGGGCTCGCGGCCGCGTTGATCGCGCGGCTGCTGAACCGCCATCCGTGGATCGCGTACGTCGGGCTCGCGGTCATTCTCTACGTCGCCGCGCGAATGGTCTGGGACGGCGCCGTCGAGGTTCTCGCGGCGGCGACCTAGCGCTCGTCGTGTAGCTTCGGCAGCGCGCCCGCCGACCGATCAGTGAGCTCCGATCGTCACTGCTTCGCGTATCGGAAAGCGACTCCCACCGTTCGCGGCTCGCCGGCTTGTCCCAGGATGAGGCCGGAATTGCCGGTCTGGATGGTGAGCGCGGTGATGTACTCCTCGTCGAACACGTTGCGTGCGAACACTTCGGCTTGCCAGCTGCGCGCGAACCGATAGCCGACGCTCAGATTCGTGACGCTGAAGCCGTCGATGACGGTGTACTTCGACCCGGAGGTATCGCTGTTGTAGCCGTCGCGGTAGTTCGTGTCGGTGCGGATCGTGAAGTCTCCGCGCCCCATATGCCTTCGGTAATCCAAACCGAGCGATCCGGACCACTTGGACAGGCCTGGCAGTGGCACACCGGTGAGGTTGCAGGCCACGGTCGCGGCCGTCTGCACCTCGAGCGGGCACGGTCCGGCGGGATAGTCCGTGTTCTCGCCGTCCGCATAAGCGAGCGAGAAGCGCACGGTGAAGCCCTCGGTGACGAGCGTCGCGAAATCGGCCTCTAGGCCTTGCACGCGGACTTCTGGGATGTTCGCGGGATAAGAGCGGATCGCCGCCGTCTCGAGGCTCGAGACGACGTTGGACTGGTAGTTCTCGACGACGTGTGGTAGGCGGCGAGATTCAGGGTCGCTTTGCCGTCGCGCAGCGTGGACTTGAAGCCGAGCTCGGACGTGGCGTTCTGCTCGTCCTTGATCACGGCCGTGGCGAGCGTCGGCTGATTCTGTGCGTCCAAAGGCAGGCCCGACATGTTGAGGCCGCCCGACTTGTAGCCATGCGCGTAGCTCACATAGCCCATCAGATCGCCGGTGAACTGGTAGGCGACATTCGCGCGGCCGGACCAGCTGCCGCCGTCGTCGTGCGCGGTGTAGCTTTGCGGGCGGAAGATCGAGAGCTTCGCGCGCGCGAGCTCCGCGGCGGTCGCGGGAGGTAGCCCCACGAGCGAGAGCCCGCCGGACACCTGCGTCGCATAGACGCCGTCCTTGTCCTCGTGGGTGTACCGAAGGCCCAAGGTGCCGGTCAAGCGATCCGTGAACGCGTAGTTGACCTCGCCGAACGGCGCGTAGCTGTCCATCTTGAAGTCCGAGCTACCGGTCTGGCTGTAACCGTCGAGCAGGTTGCTCGGAATCGGCACCGTGAAGCCCGACGGAGTCAGCAGCCAGTACGCGGCTGCCGGACCGTAGGTGCTGATCGGGGTGCCCGAGATCTCTTGCGAGAACCAGTAGAGACCCGCGACATAGTTGAGTCGACCCGAACCCTTCGAGTTCAAGCGCACTTCCTGACTGTATTGGTCCTGACGCGAAGGAATGCGCTGCACGAGCTGAATCGGAATGCCCGTGTAGTCGCGGTCGTTCGCGACGTCCCAATCCCAATAGCGCCAGGCCGAGACCGAAGTCAGAGTAGTCGCTTTGAGATCCCACGCGGCGATGACCGAGAAGCCGCCGTCTTGCGTGTTGACGTGCAGAGGTGCGTCGATATCGCTCAACCGGTCGTAGACGTTCGTGCTGGGCGGCGCATACGCCGAGCCCAGCCGCGAGTGCCGGATACTGACGCGAGGGAGCGGCGCAGGCTCGTCCCGACGCGCAGATACGTCTGCGTGCAGCACGCCGAATCGAGGTCCGTAACGTCGTAGATCATTCGAATCTTGAGGCGATCGTTCGGCACCACCAGGAGCTGGCCGCGCAGCGCGTAATTGTCGAGCTCGTTGAGCTTCTCGCCCGTCTTGACGTTGGTCAGCAATCCGTCACGCTGAGTGTCCTGGGCCGAGAAGCGGCCGGCGACCTTGTCGCCGAGCGGGCCGGAGACCGTGCCCTTCGCCTGCATATAGTCGTAGTCGCCGAAGGAGAGCTCGGCGTTCGACTCGAACTGGAACGTGGGCTCGCGGCTGATGACGTGAATGGCGCCGTCGGCAGTGTTCTTGCCGAAGAGCGTGCCCTGAGGTCCGCGCAGCACCTCGACTCGCTCGATGTCGGTGAAGTCGAACGCCGCGGTCGCGGGACGGCCGTGGTAGACCTGGTCGACGTAAAAGCCGACGCCCGGCTCTATACCGTCGTTCGCAGCGCTGATCGAGAGCGTGTTCGAGCCGAGGCCCCGGATCGTGTAGGCGGTGTTTCTAGGGTTTGCGGAGTTGTAGTAAAGCGACGGCACGAACTGGGTGAGCTGCTGCGTGTTGACGGTGTGCGAGCGATCCAGTGTTTCACCGTCCACTACCGAAGCGGCCACGGGAATCGCTTGTAGATTTTCCTCGCGGTAACGAGCGGTTACGATGACCTCTTCGAGTGCTTGCTTCGCGACCCGACCCTGTGGAGTCTTGAGCGTCCAGCGAAAGCACGACGGAACACGCGATCGCAGATGCGATCGCAACAGTGGATACGCATGGGAGACTCCCGGGCTGTGGTTGCGCAGCCGCTACGCCGTTATATTTCGTGAAATATAGCGATTGGCGAAGCGCGAGGTCAATGGAGGCACCCATGACTCGCACGCCCGTCGGTCTTACGCCGCGCGTGCCGCTCGGTTGAATTTCCTATCCGCCGTGCGACTTCTTCTTCAGATGCACGACGTACTCGCCGTCGAACGCGACCGCGCGCTTGCCGTCCTGATCGATCGTGCACGCGAGCGGCAGGCTCGCGCGGCCCGACTGCGTGAGGCTCGCGAGCCGTTGCTCGACGAGATCGAGGTCCGGGCGGCAACGGCAGACGAGGTCGCCGGTCACGGCTTTGCGGTACTGGATCCGGCTGTCGGAGACGACGATGACGCCTTCGATGCCGCGCTGCTCGAGCGCGAGCCAGGCCGCGCCCCAGCCTGTCAGCACACAGACGGAGAACAGGCTGCCCGCGAACGCCGTGCCGTGAAGATTGCGATTCGGCGCGAGCGGCGCGCGGAGTGCGAGCTCGTCGCGCGCACACACGGCGACTTCGATGGCGAGCGAGGCGGCTAGCGGTATCTCCCGCTGCCAGGTCGATTGGAGCTCGCGGCCTAGCGCGTCGAAGGTCGTCACCATCCGAGTATCGCACGAGGGCGCCCCGGCGATCGGTGCCGACGCAGGAGCGACGCGAAGAGCGTAGCGCGACGGTAGTGTGTGCGCGTCGTGCTGGAACCCGTGCGCCGTCGCTCCGTCGAACAGATCATCGGCGCCGCAGCGACGCGGTCGCCGCGCGCGACAAGGAGGTTGCTAGGTCGCTATGCGCAAACGCATTCTCGCTCTCGGTCTCGATCCCGCGGTCGTCGATCTTTCGCAGACGCCGGACTTGACGCCCCAGCTCGTCGCCGTGTTCATCGAGCAGCAGCTAGAACGGCTGCGCGCGGCGGGTTACGACGTCGTGAGTTGCCTGGTCGATCTCGGCGCCACCGCCGAAGCCGTGACCGGGGAGGCGCTCGGCGCGAGTCGGTTCGACTGCGTGCTGATTGGCGCCGGGTTGCGCGCCGCGCCGCACCTCTTGCTGTTCGAGAAGCTGCTCAACCTCGTTCACGAGCGAGCGCCGCACGCCAAGCTCTGCTTCAACACGACGCCGGCCGACAGCACTGAAGCTGTTCGGCGCTGGGTCTAGGCGCGCGGGCTCGAAGCAGGCGGTCGCTGCCCGAACTTGGGGCGGCGCGCGCCGCACGCGCACTTCCAATGGGCGGCCGGTGCGTGCATCGCGCGCCATTACGCGGTCATGAGCCGCATGCATGCTGGCGTCATTGCGCCGCTCCGCAGACTGAAACGATGGGCATGCTTCTTGCTCGCATCGCCTTGCGACGGCGTCCATGAACGCGTGCGGGGGGCTCGCGCGCGACGAGCCGGTCAAAAGGGAAGAACAATGTCGAATCTCGGCGCCGGTGCGTCGCCGCTCCGCTCTCCGCAACCCGATGTCGGCATCGACAAGGAGGCGGTGAAGCGCGCGTTCCTCGACAAGCTGTTCTCGATCCAGGGCAAGTTCCCGAAGCTCGCAACGCAGAACGACTACTACATGGCGCTCGCGTACACGGTGCGCGACATGATGCTGCGGCGTTGGGTCAGCACCGCCGCGACTTACACGGCCCAGCGCGTCGCGCACGGTTTGCTATCTCTCCGCCGAATACCTGCTCGGGCCTCACCTCGGCAACAACCTGATCAATCTCGGCATCTACGAGGAGGTTCGCGGCGCGATCGGCGAGCTCGGCCTCGACTTCGATGCACTGCTCGAGCAGGAGCCCGAGCCCGGGCTCGGTAACGGCGGCCTCGGGACGGCTCGCGGCGTGCTTTATCGATTCGCTCGCCACGCTCGAGATCCCGACGCTCGCGTACGGCATCCGCTACGAGTTCGGAATCTTCCAGCAGGAGATCGTCGACGGTTGGCAGGTCGAGAAGACGGACAAGTGGCTCACTTTCGGCAACCCGTGGGAGATCGCGAGGCCCGAGTGGGTCGTCGAGGTGAAGCTCGGCGGCTACACCGAGCGCTACGTCGACGACCTCGGGCGCTTACGGGTGCGCTGGGTGCCGAGCAAGCTAGTGAACGGCGTGCCGTACGACACGCCGATCCTCGGCTTCCGCAACAACACCGCTAACACGCTGCGCCTCTGGCGCGCCGAGGCGCCCGACTCGTTCGACTTCGCGATCTTCAACCGCGGCGACTACTACGGCGCGGTCAATCAGAAGATCATCTCGGAGAATCTGAGCAAAGTCCTCTACCCGAACGACGACCAAACGCGCGGCAAGGAGCTGCGGCTCGAGCAGCAATATTTCTTCGTCTCATGCTCGCTGCAGGACATGTTCCGGGTCTTGAGCGTGCAACGGATTCCGCTCGAGCGGCTCCACGAGAAGTTCGCGGTGCAGCTCAACGACACGCATCCCGCGATCGCGGTGGCCGAGCTCATGCGGCTGCTCGTCGACGTGCACGGCGTGCCGTGGGAGACCGCCTGGGACATTACCTGCCGCACGATGGCGTATACGAACCACACGCTGCTGCCCGAGGCGCTCGAGTGCTGGTCGGTCTCGCTGTTCGGTCGCGTGCTGCCGCGCCACCTCGAGATCATCTACGAGATCAACGCGCGCTTCCTCGACGACGTGCGGCTCCATAGCTTGGGCGACGACCGCATTGTCGCGGCGCTCTCGCTGATCGACGAGAACGGCGAGCGCTACGTGCGAATGGCGCATCTCGCGTGCGTAGGCAGCAGCGCGATCAACGGCGTCGCGGCGCTACACACCGAGCTCCTGAAGAGCAGTGTGCTGTCGGAGTTCCACAAGCTTTGGCCGCAACGCTTCTCGAACAAGACGAACGGCGTAACGCCGCGGCGCTGGATCGTGCTCGCGAATCCGCGCCTCACGAGCCTGCTCAACGAGACGATCGGCGAAGCGTGGATTCGCGACTTGGACGAGCTACGCGCGATCGAGCGCTACGCCGACGACCCGAGCTTTTGCGAGCGCTGGGCCGGCATCAAGCGCGCGAACAAGGAAGAGCTCGCGGCGGTCGTGATGCAAGCGACGGACACGGCCGTCGATCCAGACTCGATGTTCGACGTGCAGGTCAAACGCATCCACGAATACAAGCGCCAGCACCTCAATATCCTGCACGTGATCGCGCTCTATCATCGGCTCAAGAACGGCGCGACGGACATCGAGCCGCGCACGTTCATCTTCGGCGGCAAGGCGGCGCCCGGCTACCGGACTGCGAAGCTCATGATCAAGCTGATCAACTCGGTCGGCGCGGTGCTCAATCGCGACCCGCAGACGCGCGACGTGTTGCGCGTCGTGTTCCTGCCGAACTTCAACGTGACGAACGGTCAGCGGATCTATCCCGCGGCCGACCTGTCCGAGCAGATCTCGACGGCGGGCAAGGAGGCGTCGGGCACAGGCAACATGAAGTTCTCGATGAACGGCGCGCTCACGATCGGCACGCTCGACGGTGCAAACGTCGAGATTCGCGAGGAGGTCGGCGCCGAGAACTTCTTCCTGTTCGGACTCGCGGCCGGCGAGATCGAGCAGTTGCGTCGTTCGGGATACGACCCTCGCGCATGGTGCGCGAACGAACCGGAGCTCGAGGGCGTGATCGATCTCGTGCGCAGCGGTTTCTTCTCGCGCGGCGATCCAGAGCTGTTCGAGCCGCTGCTCTATGGCTTGCTGAACTACGACCCGTACTTCGTGTTCGCGGACTTCGCGGCCTACGTGCAGTGTCAGCGGCGCGTCGGCGCGACGTTCCGCGATCGCGCGCTCTGGACGCGGATGTCGATCCTGAACGCGGCGCGGACCGGCAAGTTCTCTTCCGACCGCACGATCCGCGAGTATTGCGACGACATTTGGCGCGTGCAGCCCGTGCCGATCCAGCGCCTACAGAGCGAGACGCATTACGACTTCGAAGAGCTCACCCCGGTCCGCTCGATCGCGGCGCTCTGAGCGCGTGCGCGAGGACGCGCCGCGCGGCGTTCGGCCGCGCGCGCGAGAGAACGCGAGAGAAGCCTCAGTTTGTCAATAACGTCGGCCGTAGCCGCCGCCACCGCCGCCGCCGCCATCGCGCCGGCCGCCACCCGATTCCTTCGGCTTGGCTTCGTTGACCTTGATTTGGCGGCCGTCGATAGACTGGCCGTTCATGGACTGAATGGCCCGTTGTGCTTCGCTGTCCGAAGACATCTCGACGAACGCGAAGCCTTTGCTTTGTCCCGTGTCGCGGTCCGTGATCACGCTGACCGAATCGACGGTGCCGCTGGCGGCGAACGCCTCTCGCAGCGAAGCTTCGGTGGCCGTGTACGGAAGATTCCCGACGTAGAGTTTCCTGCCCATATACCCTCCTAAGGTATGTGATTCGCCTAAAGAGGATGTAGGCACCATGCCTGCAGTCTGCTGAAAGCGTTGGATCGGAGTGTGCAGATTACGCCTTTATGCGCCAGGCTGCTGCGATTTTCGATCGTCGGCTATGTGTCCGCGTCTTCCGAGCGATCCACCGGCGGCGAAGGTTGCGGTGGCGTAGCCTTCGGGGTCGGTTTGGGAGGCGGTTGCCGGCCCTTCTTCGAGATCCGCCGATCGTTCAGCCCCAGCACGATTTTTTCCACCTCGGCCGTGACGGACGGTAGATCGCCGCGGCGGTATCCCGTGATCAAGTTCGCGCCCTGCGCGATCTCGTACACGAGCCAATCGCGCCCGGCGCAACCCTCCGGAGTACGCGCGGCACGGATCGCGACGAGGCGAAACGATTCTTCGTCGTTCGCGGCCGCCGGACTCGCGGGCGGGCTTAGGCCACGCCGGTAAGGCATTAGCGAGCCGCTTCGGCGCGCTTGCAGAGCGGGGTGCGGATTCCCATCTTCTCGGGTGACGCGGTCGCGAATCGGACCTTCCCCATCTTATACGAATGACGGGATGGAGCGCTGAATTTTGGCTTAGCGAAGAGCGGCCCCGATCTCGCGCGACGCCATGGCCGATTGCTGTGGCAAGATCGACATAAGCCCGAAGCGCTCGGCCTCGGCTCACGGCTCGTCACCACCAGCACGCGATGTCTACGATCGGAGCGTCTACCACCGTTGCGTTGTCCGTGCTGCTCGCGGCCGGCGCCGTTTGCGCGCAGGAGTCGTTCCGCGAGTATCCGACCATCGAGCATGGCTGGTCGCCGCCTTTTCAATGGGATCATCGAGAGCACGCGGAATTCGTCGTGGGCCGGCTCATGTTCCCACAATCGCGCAGCCGCTACGTGCTCGGCGCTGGCTATGGCGACTGGCTCCGCGGCGGCACCGCGTGGACGGTCGACTATCCCGAGGCCGATCGCACGCTCGCGCGTCTACTGTCGCGGCTCACGCGGATGGACGTGCGCGCGGTCGAGCAGCCCGTGAACCTCGACGACGGCATCGACCCGTTCTACTGGCCGTTCCTGATCTCGGGGCTCGTCGGCGCGTGGGACCTCACGGACGCGCAAGCCGTGAAGCTGCGCGAGTACCTGCTTCGCGGCGGCTTTCTGCTGTGCGACAGCTTCTACGGCACGCCCGAATGGGAGGGGTTCGTCGAAAGCTTGGAACGCGTGTTCCCGGACCGGCCGATCGTCGACCTGACGGACGAGCATCCGATCTTTCATCTGGTCTACGATTTGAACGATCGCCCGCAGATCCCGACGCTACAACACCTGCCTCGCGGCTACCGCAACGATGGCGCGCAGCCGCATTGGCGCGCAATTCTCGACGACGACGACCGTGTGATGGTGATGATCAGCTACAACAACGACATCGGCGACGGTTGGCAGTGGCAGGACGAGCCGCGTTACCCGGCCGACGCCGCGCATCTCGCAGTCGAGCTGGGTGTGAACTTCGCAGTCTATGCGCTAACACATTGACCAAGGGAACGACGAGGCTGTTGCGTAAACGAACCGTTCGCGAGACCGCTCGCCCTTCGATCTTCCCACCACGCCCGCGCGGTATGAAGGGACGTGGCGCCGAGCTCGAGACGCTCGCGCGTACGATTACCGCCGCACGCCCGACGCGCATCGCGCTCGTCGGTCCCGGCGGCAGCGGCAAGTCGATGTTGGCGGCCGCGCTTGGGTCTAGGCTGCGCGCCGCTTTCGGCGGCCGCATCGACTGGTTCCGCACAGCCGCGTGGGGCTTCTACACGCTGAGCGAGATGCTCGCGCTACGTTTCGGCACGGGGCTCGGCGAAGGTCGCGTGCAGCGACTGCGGCGATTCTTGTCGAGCGGTCCACAGCGGCTGATCGTGCTCGACAACCACGAAGACGACGAGGCCGTCGTCCGCCTGTTCGCGGCGTTCGAAGGCTCGAACGCGACGTTCGTGATCACCGCGCGCCGCTGCCTGCTCGCGGGTGTGTTCATCTTTCCCGTCGTTGCGCCGCTCGTCACTTCGGGCCGCACCCCGTTCCCGAGGGTCGCGTCCCTGACGCGTCTCTTGCGCTGGAACCCGCTCGCGCTCGACATCGCCGACAGCGTCGTGGCGTCGCGCGCAGCGAGCGTGAAGGCGCTCGGCAACTTCTTGCAGGATGCGGGCGTCGCCGCCGTCCGCACGCTCGCGCACGAGGACGACTTGCCGGAGATCGCGGTGCTGATCGATTGGGCGTGGCCTCGCTTGAGCGTTGCGGCGCGACGCGCGCTCGCGGTGCTGGCGCACGTGGAAGGTGATCACGTGGATGCGGTCTCGCTCGCGAAGCTCGCACGGGTCAAGCGGCTCGGGTCGGGGCTCGCAGAGCTCGAGCGCTGGCACCTCGTGCAGGAACCGCTGCGCGGCCGCTACGCTCTGCATGCGGTCGTCCGCTACGCCGTCGCGCGCCGCACGAGGCCGGCGGCCGAGCGCGTCTTCGAGCACTACGTGACGCTGCTCGAGCGGCACCCGGAGCGCCTGGAGCTCGAGCAATCGCATCTGTTCGCCGCGATGGAGCACGCCTACCGGAAGAGCGACATGAACGCGCTTCTACGCGTCAACGCCCTTGCCGAGAGGCTGGAGCGCGCACAGGGCTGAAACCCTCATCGGTCGGCGGCGGCTTGCCGGTTCGCGGCGGTGCGATCGTCATGCGACGGCGACGTCCCCACGGCCCGCAGCGCAACGAGCTTCTTGGTCACACGATTGACGATCGATTCCGTGGTTGCTTTGAACTCGGCGTCGTCCATCGTCTCGGTCTTCGCGGTCCACACGAGCTGATCCTTGTCCGCGTCGTAGAAGGAGCTCTCGACGACCACGAAGCTATGCGGTTCCCAGTAGCCCGGCGAGTGAGTGACGTCCCAGGTCGAGCGCCAGTAAGAGTAGTAGTCTGCGCGCGGATGGTAATACCAGTTGAACGGATCGCCGTGGCCGAAGCCGCTCGGCATGCGCAGATTGGGTGCCGGCGGACGATAGTACTGACGCTCGTCGACCGCGATCAGGCGATAAATCAGAATCGCGTCGACGTTCGCGCCGGCAAGCTTTCCGCGCAGCTCGTTCTGCTCGAGCATCCGCTCTTCGCCGACGATCGTATGAGCCTCGACGGCATCGGCGCCCTTCGCCTCGAGCGCACGCGTCGCCTGCTGCTCGAACGAGCGACTCTCGGCGTCCGTGTCGAACAGCGCAACGACGGCGACGCGCCGGAAAGGGCTGCGATCGAACGTGGGATCCACCCAGCTCGACTGGACCGTCGTTGGCGTAACGCAGCCGAAGAGCGACGCGAGAGCACCCAAAGGAAGAATGCTTTGCAGCGGCGTTTTCATGAGCTTCTTGCAGCAACATTTGTGCCGCCGAAGTCGTTTTGCAGCAGAGTCACGCGCCCCTGCACGCGACGCGACCGGGAGATACGGCCGCCCCATTCGGGCGCTCGCATCCGACGTCATCCCAGTTTTGCTGCCGTTTTCTCGAAAGCTCGATCGTCGACGGGTGGTCCGGTCGCCCGCCGAGTCGGCTCGCGCTTCGAGAGAAGTGCTCGACGAGGCAGCGTGTCGTAGTGACGCGGCGAGGTCCCAGGGCTCGGGCTAGGGTTCTAGGGATAGAGATCGACCGGACGGGCCGGAAGGCGTCGCCCTCCGGCCCGTTGTTTTGCCCCGGCGCTCAGCGGTCGCCGTACTCTTTACGCCAATCGATGTCGTCGAACCGCTCGGCCCGCCTCAGCGAGTCCCAGTGCGCGGTCGCGAAGACCTGCGCCTCGCGGTCGCCCGGCGCGTGCGACAGGCCGACGGCCTTCCAGTTGACGTCTGCGAACGAGTTCGCGTCACGGATCTTCGACCAGATGGCGCTGAGCTGACGAGCTTCATCGCGAGTGAACGGCCCCGTCTCCTCGTCGTAGCGTTGTGCCGACGTTCGGTTGCCGCTGTCCCGGATGGTGCTCCAATCGATGTCGTCGAACCGCGGCGCCGTTCGCAGGCGCGACCAGTTATCGGCTATCAGGCGCTGCGCGCTGGAGTTGCCCGGCGGGCGCGCCAGCCCGACGGCTTTCCAGTCGATGTCGTCGAAATCGGCTGCCTCCCGAATCTTCGGCCACACGCTGCTCATGAGCTGCTCGTCTTGCCGCGAGAACGGGCTCGACGACGAGTCCGCCTGTGCCATACCGATAGCCGACAGCATGAGAATCGTGAATGTCGCTAGCTTGAGTGCCATAAATGCCTCCTTGAATGGTCGCTGTCCCCTGACACGAGCAAGTCGCGTGCCAGGTGGCGAGCAAGCCATCGCATCGCGCCAATGCCGGCGCGGCCGTGTGGCGGCGTGGCTTCACCGCGTCATAGAATCGCCACCCCGAATCCGGATACTGGACTCGATGCCGGCCGACCCCGCCGCTCGCGAATTCCTCACGACCACGGAGATCGTTGCCGCGGCCCGTGCACGTCTCTCCGGCGAGGTGTGGGACTACATCTGCGGGGGTGCGGAGACGGAGACGACGCTGCTTCGCAATCGCTACGCGCTCGACGCGATCGCTTTTCGTCCGCGTGTGCTGCGCAACGTCGACAAGGCCGACACCGCGACGACCGCGTTCGGCGCGCTGCGCCGTTTGCCGGTGCTGCTCGCGCCGCTCGGCGGCATGACCGTGTTTCATGACGCGGGCGCCCTCGCGAGCGCCCAAGCCGCGAGCGACATGGACTGCTTGATGATGCTGAGCAGCGTGACGGAGCCGGGTCTTGACCACGTCGCATCCGCCGCCGGCGAGCAGCTGATCTATCAGCTGTACGTGCATGGCGACGACCGCTGGGTCGGCGATCGCGTAGAGAAGGCCGTCGCGGCCGGAGTGCAGGCGTTCTGCTTGACCGTGGACGTGCCGCATTACGGCCGGCGCGACCGGAGCTTGCTGCACCGCTTTCAGCTGCCGGGGCGCCCGTTCGCCGGTTTGCGCACCGGCGAGGAGTACGCCATGCGACTCGACTGGTCAGTGGTCGCGAAGCTCAAACAGCGTCTCGGCAAGGTGCCGCTGATCGTGAAGGGGATCGCGACCGCCGACGATGCGACGCTCGCGCTCGAGCACGGCGTCGACGCGATCTACGTGTCGAATCACGGTGGTCGCCAGCTCGATCACGGCCGCGGCGCGATGGACATCTTGCCCGAGGTGGTTGCGGCCGTGCGCGGTAAGGCGACCATCATCGTCGACGGCGGCTTCTTCCGCGGCACCGATGTGCTCAAGGCGCTCGCGATGGGCGCGGACCTCGTCGGGCTCGGCCGCCTGCAGGCGCTCGCGGTCGCGGCGGGCGGTCGCGGCGGGGTGCGGCGGATGCTCGAGCTCATCGAGGGCGAGCTCATCGTCGCGATGAAGCTGCTCGGTGCGAGCAAGCTCGCCGATCTCGACGGCAGCTTCCTGCATCCGACGATCCCGATAGCGATGCCGCGTGCGCTCGGCGCGCTGCCGCAGCTCGACGAGCTTCCTCCTCGCTAGCGAGGCGATCGGCTCGCCGCCGGACCGGTCGGTTCGACGCCGCGTCGCTGCGGCGCGGTGCTATGATCCGAGGCGGATTGCGGCGCGCGGCGCCGTGGGGGGAAAAACAACATGCAACGGCTCATCAGCTCGGTATTCGGCTCGCTCTCGGTCGGCGTGCTCGCGTCGACGGCGCTCGCGCAAACGCCTGCGCCACCCGCGCCGGCGGCGCAGCCCGATTTCTCCAAGGTCGAGATCAAGACGCACCAAGTCGCGAGCAACTTCTATTACCTCGAAGGGCAGGGCGGCAACATCGGCGTGCTGGTCGGCGACGACGGTGTGCTGATGATCGACGATCAGTTCGCGCCGCTCACCGACAAGATCATGGCGGCGGTGAAAGCGCTATCGCAGAAGCCGGTGCGGATGCTCGTCAACACGCACGTGCATGGCGATCACACCGGCGGCAACGAGAACGTCGGCAAGCTCGGGATCAACATTCTTGCTCAGGACAACGTGCGCGTGCGGCTGCTCAAGGGTGTGAATGGCGCGGCGCCGGCGGCCCCCGTCGCGCTGCCGCTCGTTACGTACAGCGATAAGGTCCAGCTGCACCTCGACGGCGAGGACGTCCAGATCGGCAAGTTCCCGCCCGCGCATACCGACGGCGACAGCTACATTCGCTTCCCGAAGATCGACGTGATTCACGTCGGCGACGTGTTCCGCACGGTCGGCTACCCGACGGTCGACGGCCCGAACGGCGGCACTGTGAAGGGCACGATCGAGGCGCTCCAGATGATCGTCGACATGGCGGGCCCGAATACGAAGATCGTGCCCGGCCACGGCGTGGTCGTGAACCGCGACCAGGTCGCGTCGTTCCGCGCGGCCACGATCGAGGCGCAGAAGCGGATGACGGCCGCGATCAAGCAGGGTATGACCGTCGAGCAGGTCATCGCCGCGAATCCGCTCGCGGATCTCGTGCCGAAGTTCGTCACGACCGGCCCGCCGCCGGACGCGGCCGGCACCGCGCGTGCGCTCACGCTGTTCTACAACGCGCTGAAGGCCGAGCTCTAAGACGGGCCGCGCGCGCGCGCACGACGAACACCACTTGGGCCGCCCGCGCGTCCTGATCTACCGGCCGATCGACGAGACGCGGCGCGTCGCACGCGGAGCTCGAAGCCGCGGGCTGCGACGTGATCGTCGCGTCGGCAGGCGCGGAGCGCGCCGAAATCGCGAAGCTCGCGCGGGGCGCAGACGCGTTGCTCGGCGCGACGTTTCGCGGCGTGATCGATCGCGAGCTGCTTACGATTTCCCCGGCCTTGAGGATCGTCTCCAAGTACACGATCGGCGTCGACGACGTCGATCTAGAAGCCGCGAGCGCGCTCGGCGTGCTCGTGACGCATTGCCCGACCGAGGCGAACTGGGGCGGCGTGGCCGAGGGGGCGATCGCGATGATGCTTGCGATGCTGAAGCGGATCCGCGAGCGCGACGCGAAGGTGAAGGCCGGCGGCTGGCGCGAGCCGCCGTTCTACGGCACCTATCTCGGCCGACGCGCGGACGGCTACGGCGGCGTGACGATCGGCATCGTGGGACTGGGCCGCGCGGGCTCGCGCGTGGCCGAGTTGCTCGCGCCGTGGCGAGTGCGTGTGCTCGCCGCCGATCCGTACGTCGATGCCGAAAAATTCGCACACCTCGGCGTCGAGCGCGTCGACCTGGAGACGCTGCTTCGCGAGGCCGACGTCGTGACGCTGCACTGCAATCTCACGGCCGAGACGCGCGGGCTCATCGACCGGCGACGGCTCGCGCTGCTGAAGCGCTCGGCCGTGCTGATCAACACCGCGCGCGGTCGCGTCGTCGACCTCGACGCGCTGTGCGATGCGCTCGCGGCAGGCGCGCTCGCGGGGGCCGCGCTCGACGTGCTGCCCGAGGAGCCGCCGCCGCGCGACGCGCGGATCTCGACCTTCGGCGATCGCGTGCTGCTGTCGCCGCACATGGTCGCGGCCAATCAGGGCGGGACGCTCGGGCCGGCCATTCCATGGGCGACGGCGGCGACGCTCGCGGCTCTGCGCGGCGAAACGCCCGACAACGTTTACAATGCCGACGCCGTCGCGAGTTGGCTGGCGCGTTTCGGCGGCAAATCGCTGCTGAAGCGCTGAGTCGAAGCGGCGCTCCGCACCGGGAGGCTAAGCGTAATGATCAAGGTTCAGAACCTCAGCAAGACGTTCGGCGAGGTCAAGGCCGTCGCCGACGTCACGTTCGAAGTGCAGCCCGGCGAGATCTTCGCGTTCTTGGGGCCGAACGGGGCCGGTAAGACGACGACGATTCAGATGCTCACGACGCTGCTGCGCCCGACGAGCGGCACGATCGCGATCGACGGTCTCGATCCGGTCGCAAAGCCGCTCGAGGTGCGCAAGCGGTTCGGCATCGTGTTCCAGGACCCGAGCCTCGACCAAGAGCTGACGGCATACGAGAACATGGACTTGCACGGCGTGCTCTATCACGTGCCGCGCAAGCTTCGAACGGAGCGCATCGAGACGTTGCTCAAGCTCTTCGAGCTCTGGGATCGGCGCACGTCGCTCGTGAAGACGTTCTCGGGAGGCATGCGGCGCCGACTCGAGATCGCGCGCGGCCTCCTGCACACCCCGAAGATCCTGTTCCTCGACGAGCCGACGCTCGGCCTCGATCCGCAGAGCCGCAACCAGCTGTGGACGCACGTGAAGTACCTGAACGAGACGGAGGGCGTCACGGTCTTCCTCACGACGCACTACATGGATGAGGCGGATCGCGTCGCGCAGCGCGTCGCGGTGATCGACCACGGCAAGATCGTCGCGATCGGCTCGAGCGCCGAGCTCAAGGCGCAGACGGGTGCGGATTCGCTCGAGGGCGCGTTCCTGAAGCTCACGGGAACGACGATCCGCGACGAGGCGGCGAACAGCGCGGACGCGATGCGGCAGATGGCACGGATGTGGAGCAGGGGGCAGCGGCGATGAACGTGATCTTCGTGTTGTGGCTACGCGAGGTGAAACGGTATCTGCGCTCGAGGCCGCAGATCATCGCGTCGCTCGGCCAGCCGCTCTTGTATCTGCTCGTGCTCGGCTTCGGGCTCGGCCGCGTCACCCAGATCCAAGGAACGGCGAGCTACCTGCAGTTCGTCGCGCCCGGCGTGATCTGCATGGGCATCCTGTTCACGTCGATCTTCTCCGGGATCGGCCTGCTCTGGGATCGGCAGTTCGGATTCTTGAAGGAGACGCTCGTCGCTCCGGTGCCTCGACTGCAGATCATGGCCGGTCGCACGCTCGGCGGCGCGACGATCGCGATGATTCAGGGCGCGCTCGTGCTCGCGGTGTGTCTGATCGCGGGCTTCAGGCCGCAGGGCTTCGCCGCGATTCCGCAGGCGTTCCTGTTCATGGCGCTCATCGCGATCGTGTTCGCGGCGCTCGGCACCGCGATCGGGTCGACGCTGCGCGACATGCAGGGATTCCAGATGATCATGAACTTCTTGATCATGCCGATCTTCTTCTTGTCGGGCGCGCTCTTTCCGCTCGGGAACCTGCCGACGCCGCTCTGGGTCGCCACGCGGCTCGACCCGCTGTCGTACGGAGTCGACGGTGTGCGCGGCGCGCTCATCGGCCTCGCGCAGATCGGCGTCGCGTTCGACGTCGTCGTGCTCGGCGTGCTCGCGACCGCGTTCGTGATACTCGGCGCATGGGCGTTCTCGAGGATCCAGGTGTAGGCAATGAGCGCGCGACGCGCATGTCCTGGACCAAAGCAAGGGCGCGCGGTTTGCATTGCGCGCCGTGGCGGTCTTGCTCGCGCTCGGTGCGACAGCCGGCGCGGCCGCGCACCATTCGTTCGCGGTGCACTTCGTCGCCGACAAGATCGTCACGGTCAAAGGCACGGTGGAAGAGTTCACCTTCCACAATCCGCACGGGTTGTTGATGCTGACTGGGAAGGACGCGAGCGGAGTTGAGCAACACTGGCGCATCGAGACGAACTCGCCGAACATCCTGCGTCGGCGCGGCTGGTCGGAGGACTCGATCAAGGCCGGCGACCAGGTGACGGTCGAGGGCTACCCCGCGCGCGACGGCTCGCCGTCGATGCGCGTGTACCGCGTGACGTTCCCGGACGGCCGCGAGCTCGTCGGCCAGCGGCCGGATCCGAGCATCGTGCCGGGACAGGACTGATGCAGCGCCTCGCGCCAATTGCACTGGCGCGCTCGCGTTCGCGACATGCAATGCGGCGAGCGCCGCGCCGAGCCTCGACGGCTTCTGGACGGTGAAGTTCGAGCGCAAGCCGTCGGGCCAAGCGCTGATCGACTCGTTGCCGAAGGGCGCGGTGCTGATCAACGATACGGGCGCGGGCGAGCTGGCCGCCGGGGATTTCGCGGGGCTGAAGCTGAAGCCCACCGCGATCGAGCAGGTCAAGAAGTACGACTACGCGCAGGAGCTCAAGCGCGAGAACACCTGCGTGCCGCCGTCCGTCGTCTTCTACATGCAGGCGCCGTTTCCGATGGAGATCTATCAGGGCCGCGATCTGATCGTGCTCAAAATGGAATACTTCGACATGGTCCGCGTCGTTTTCCTCGACGGACGCGCGCACCCGCCCGAGAGTCGCGCCGCACTCGAAGTCGGGATTCTCGACCGGTCGCTGGGACGGCGACACGCTGGTCGTCGAGACGTCGCACATCGAGCCGGGCACGTTCATGAACAACGGCTTCAGTCACAGCAAGCACATCAAGCTCAGCGAGCGTTTTCGGATGAGCCCGGACGGCAACACGCTCTGGCTCACGCAGGTCTACGAGGACCCGGAGACGTTCGAAGGCGTCGCGGCGCGCTACATGGCCTGGACGCGTAAGCCCGGCGAATTCGTGTTCCCGTACGAATGCGACCCGAGCTACGGCGAATAACGATGCCGACGCCACGCTCACGGCCGCCGTCCGGCGCGGCGCAATCGGGTTCGCGAAGATGAGCGCCGTCGCGGCCGGAAAAGGCGCCGGCACGCGCGCGATCGTCTCGTGGGCGCTGTTCGATTTCGCCGGCGCGCCGTTCACGACGCTAGTCGTCACGTTCATCTACGCGACGTACTTCACGCAAGCGATCGCTTCCGACGCGATCCATGGCACCGTGCTCTGGTCGCGCGCGGTGTCGGTCACGGCGCTCATCGTGGCGCTCGTGCTCGCCACTGCTCGGCGCGTTCGCGGATCGAGGCGGCTATCGCAAGCGGATCCTCGCCGTCACGACGCTCGTCTGCGCCGTCGGGCTCCGCCGCGCTCTACTGGGTCATGCCGGGGCAGGTGTTGCTCGCGCTCGGCGTGTGTCGTCGTTGCGAACATCGCGTTCGAGTTCGCCGCCGTGTTCAACAACGCGTTCCTTCCGGACATCGCGCCGCGCGACCGGATCGGCAGATTGTCGGGGATCGGTTGGGCCTGCGGGTACGTCGGCGGGCTGCTCGCGCTCGTGGCTGCGCTCGTGATGTTCGTGCAGCCCGCCACGCCATGGTTCGGCTTCGCGAAGGCGGGCGGCGAAAATATTCGCGCGACGAACTTGCTCGTCGCGATTTGGTACGTCGTGTTCAGCATTCCGCTGTTCCTCTGGGTGCCCGAAGACCGATCGCGCGTTTCGCGCGCGGGCCATGTGGTCGCGGACACGTTCGCGCAGCTCCGACGCACGTTCAGCGAGATCCGCAAGTATCGCCAGATCGTCCGCTTCCTGTTCGCGCGGCTGATCTACAACGACGGCCTCGTCACGGTGTTCGCGTTCGGCGGCATCTACGCCGCCAATACATTCGGCTTCAGTCTGCAGCAGGTGCTCGAGTTCGGCATCGTGATCAACGTCGCCGCGGTAGTCGGCGCCGTCTCGCTCGGCTTCCTCGACGACAAGATCGGGGGTAAGCGCACGATCGCGATCTCGTTGGTCGGGCTCATGGGCGCGACGGTGCTCGCGATGCTCGCAACCTCCGCCACGATGTTCTGGATCGCGGGAATCGCGATCGGCATCTTCGCCGGCCCGAATCAGGCCGCGAGCCGCTCGCTGATGGCGCGCTTTGTGCCGCCCTCTGTCGAGAACGAGTTCTTCGGCTTCTTCGCGTTCTCGGGGAAACTCACTGCGTTCATCGGGCCGTTCCTGCTCGGCGTGCTGACCGAAATATCGGGCTCACAGCGCGTCGGCGTGGGCGTCGTCGTGCTGTTGTTCATCGTGGGACTGATTGCGCTCACGTTCGTCGACGAGCGCGAAGGCGCCCGCATTCGGGGTTAGGGCTGACCGGCCGGTGGCTGCCGCGCTCCGGAGGCGACGTCGTCGAGCCACGGGTCGACGTCGAGCACCTCGAGCGGCGCGCCGTTCGTCACATCGACAATGAACGATAGGTCGCGGTTGCGCGCGATCAAGGGCAGGAAACCGAGCCGCTCCTCGGGGATGCCGAGACGCGCGGGCAGCGCGCCGATCGCCGCCGCCGCTTGCGGTCTCGCTGCTTTCAACAGCGTGAGGGGGCGAGCTCGCGCCGCGACCTCGGTTGCAGCTCCTCCGCGTACGGCGCCCAATAGTCGGGGCGGCGCTCGAGATCCGGCTTGCCTTGAAATACGGTCTCATCGAGCAGGCGCTGCGCGCCGGCGGGATCGCTTGGTCGTTCGGCAGCGACGAGCAGCGGGCCACGTAAGGTCTTGCGAAGCCAATCGTTGCGCTCGTGGCGCTCGAGCTCGTCACGGACGATGTCTCCGCGCGCCAGCACGTAGAAGCGATCGACCGCGAACACGGTGAAGTATGGACGACCGCCGTAGATCGTCGTCACTCCGTAGACGAACGCGGCGACCTGCACGAGTGCGATTACCGCGAGATCGAACTTGAGGCCGCGTTTGCCGGGCTTGAAGACGATCGCCGTCAGCAACGGGCCGAGCACGAGATCGACGCCGATCAGCACTCGGAGTACTTGCCAGGCGCCAGCCGCGAGGAAATAGGGGTGCGGATACCAGAGGAAGAAGATTAGCGCGCACGCGGCGCCGACGAACGTCGCACTCACACCAAGATGTGTGAGCACGGCTCGCGGCCGGCTTATCTCGAGCCAGCTCGAGCGACCAAGCGAACGATCCTGCTGCATGACAGCCGCCATGGACTTGCCGCGTGAGCCTCCGAATTCCAGAGCGCAATAGGTTAGCGACTGCACCGGTCCGCGCGGCGAGAATTGGTCCTCATTTTTTGCGCGCCCCTTGGCTTGGGACCGGGGTTCGGGCATCGTATGCGCCCCGATTCGGCGGGTGGACCTCGTAACGACGTGTCTGGCAAGAAGATCCTGTACGTTTTCCCGGGACAAGGCTCGCAATATCGCGGCATGGGGTTGGACCTCGCCGCGGAATTCCCGGCCGCCCGCGCGCTCTACGATCGCGCCAGCACGGCACTCGGCTATGACCTCGCGGAGCTGTCGTTCCGAGATCCGCGCGACGAGCTCAAGCTCACGCGCTTCACGCAGCCGGCGCTGCTGACGCATCAAGTCGCCTGCCTCGAGGTGTTTCGCGAGCTCGCGGGCGACGCGGCGCGCCCCGCGCTTGCGGCCGGGCACAGCGTCGGAGAGTACGCCGCGCTCGTCGCGGCCGGCGCGCTCGGCTTCGAGCAGGCGCTAGGGCTCGTCGCACGCCGCGGCGAGCTCATGAGCGAGCTTGGCCGCGGTGGCATGCTCGCAACGACGCTCGACTGGCCGACTGCCGCTGCGCTCGCGGACAAGCACTACTGCGGAATCGGCGCAAGCAATCTGGCCGATCAAACGGTGATCGCTGGCGAATCGGCCGATCTCGAC
Organism: uncultured Gammaproteobacteria bacterium; assembly: GCA_963841645.1. GTDB lineage: Bacteria > Pseudomonadota > Gammaproteobacteria > Steroidobacterales > Rariloculaceae > FEN-1219. The sequence continues at coordinate 318,823 of CAWJDS010000017.1, forward strand.
AAGCTTGCGGCCGAGCTCGAGACGGCCTTTCCCAACAAGCGCGGCGTACGCTTGAACACCGAGGGCGCGTTTCACACCTACTTGATGGTCACGGCCGCGCAGGAATTTCGGAAGGTGCTCGATCAAACCGAGTTCGCGAGCGTCACGATCGACGCGCTTTCGAACTACACCGGCAAGCTACACGAAAATTCGCCGGCAGCGATTCGTTCGCGGCTGTTCTTCCAGTTGTTCAATCCGGTCCGCTGGGTGGACTGCATGAATGCCGCGATCGACGCGGGCGTCGACACGATCGTCGAGCTCGGCGGCGGCATCGGGAAGGGCGACGGACCGGATGGCAAGCGTCCCAATCTCGAGTCAATTGTCAAAAAGTCGTTGAAAGCACGCGAGCATCAAGCACAGTATCTGCCCGCCATTAATGCAGCGAGCCTGCGCGCGACCGCGCAGCAGTTGCGAAACTAGGAGTGATCACATGGGAGCCTTGACGGAACCCCACGGAGGGGAGCTGAAGAATTTGTACCTCGACGAGGTTGGCGCGCGCGCCGAAAAGACGCGTAGCCGCGACCTGCCGTCGTGGGACCTCTCGATGCGCCAGACTTGCGATATCGAGATGTTGCTGAACGGCGCATTCTCGCCGCTCGAAGGCTTCCTCGGCGAAAAAGACTATCGCTCCGTGCTCGCAAAGACGCGCCTCGCGTCCGGAGTCATTTGGCCGATGCCGATCACGCTCGACGTGACGCCGGCGTTTGCGGACAAGATCAAGGAAGGCGACACGATCGCGCTCCGCGACGCCGAAGGCGTGCTGATCGCGACGATGGACGTGTCGAGCATCTACCGCCCTGACAAGGCGGCCGAGGCGAAGGCCATTTTCGGCACGACCGACGAGCTGCACCCGGGCGTCAGCTATCTGATGCGGCGCGCGAACGAGGTCTACCTCGGCGGCAAGCTTCGCGGCGTCGAGACTCCGAGCCACTACGATTTCAAGCACTTGCGAGATACTCCTCGCGAGCTTCGTGAGCGATTCCAGAAGCTCGGCTGGCGCCGCATCGTCGCGTTCCAGACGCGCAACCCGATGCACCGCGCGCACCAGGAGCTGACGTTCCGGGCGGCCAAAGAGGTCGAGGCGAATCTGCTGATTCAGCCCGTCGTCGGCATGACGAAGCCCGGCGACGTCGATCACTACACGCGCGTGCGCTGCTACGAGCATCTGATCAAGGCGTACCCGGAGCAGACGACCACGCTCTCGCTGCTGCCGCTCGCGATGCGCATGGGCGGACCGCGCGAGGCGCTCTGGCACGCGATCATTCGCAAGAACTACGGCTGCACGCACTTCATCGTCGGCCGCGACCACGCGGGTCCGGGCAAGGACAGCACGGGCAAACCGTTCTACGGCCCGTACGACGCGCAGGATCTCTTGAAGGAGCACGAGAAGGAGCTCGGCATCACGATGGTGCCGTTCAAGAACATGGTGTACGTCGAGGAGAAGGCTCAGTACTTCCCCGACAACGAGGTCGAGCCCGGCATGCGCACGCTCGACATCTCCGGTACGGAGCTGCGGCGCCGCTTACAAGAGGGCGCGGATATCCCCGAGTGGTTCTCGTTCCCCGAGGTGGTCGCGGAGCTGCGTCGAACGCATCCGCCGCGGCACCGGCAGGGCTTCACCGTCTTCTTCACGGGACTCTCGGGCTCCGGCAAGTCGACGGTTGCGAATGCGTTGATGGTCAAGCTCATGGAGATGGGTGGGCGGCCCGTCACGCTGCTCGACGGCGACGTCGTTCGCAAGCACCTCTCGAGCGAGCTCGGCTTCTCGAAGGAGCACCGCGATCTCAACATCCAGCGGATCGGCTACGTCGCGAGCGAGATCACGAAGAACGGCGGCATCGCGATTTGCGCGCCGATTGCGCCCTACGCGGCGACTCGCAAGCTCGTGCGCGAAATGATCGAGCCGCTCGGTGGCTTCCTCGAGCTTCACGTCGCGACGCCGATCGAAGTTTGCGAGGCGCGCGACCGCAAGGGTCTGTACGCCAAGGCGCGCGCGGGCATTCTCAAGGGCTTCACGGGCATCGACGATCCGTACGAGGTTCCGGAGAAGCCCGAGCTCAGGCTCGACACGGCCGAGCTCACACCGGACCTCGCGGCTCACCGCATCATCGTCAAGCTCGAGTCACTCGGCTTCATCCGCTAACCGCGCTCGCGGTCGCGCTGCGCCGGCTGTCGTTCTTGCATGGCCGCCGGCGGGCCGCGGCCGCGCGCTGTCCCCCGAATTGGCACGGAGCCGTCGGGCTGTGGACGCACGGCCCCGTTCCCGAGACCTTGTGAGCACAGGGATGTGCGAACAGAGCCCCAGGGATGGCGTCTTGGCGTGTCTCGGGAACGGGTCCGTGCGGCCGCAGCCCGACGGCGGCCGAATAACAACGATGGCGATGAGTCCGTCGGCGCTACGCGGAAGCGGGGAAGTACGCGCCGAAGTACTGGTTGAGCATGCGATCGTGCGGATCGAGCTCACGGCGCACCTTGTTGAAGAAGGCGAGCCGGCTGCCGAACCGCTGCGTCACGAGGTCGGGCGCCGCGTTGCGCGTCTGATTGAAGAATGGGGTGCCGCGATTGGTCGCGGCGAAATCGGCGAAGTCGAAGACGAAGTCGTCCCAGCCCTCCGTCTGCGTCGACAACGGGCTGATCGTGAACATCGCCGAATCGAACGACGGCGATAAGAGCGCGCTCCGGTCGCGATTGATTCTGAAGCTCACGCTCGGCATGTCGCAGCGAAACCCCGTCGTCGCGTAGTGCTCCTTGCAGAACAACTTATACGCGAGCACGGTCGTCGCGAACTCGGCGGCGGGGAAGGCCCATGTGGTGTATGAATAGCGGGCCTTGGCGCCGATGCGCCAGCGTCCGCTCTGCTCGACTGAGTTGCTGCCGGTTTTGACGAGCGCGCCGGTGATGAAGCTCTGGGTGACCTCGCTCAGGCTGTCGATCAACGGATAGCGCAGCTGGCGGATCGGCATTGCGCGGCCGAGCGAGCGCGCGGCCTCCGGCAGCGCGGAGTTCACGGCCCAGTCCTTCATGCGCCACGCGAAGCGCTTGCCGGGGTCTCCGTCGGCTGCCGGCCGGCGCAGCTCGAGATAAATGCGGTCGCGGAACGGGAGCAGATAGAGCTTCACGCCGGCCGCCGCCGATAGCAGCTTCGGCCCGAGCTTGCCGAAGTCCTTGAACGACGTCTTCGCGGTTTGCACCGCGAAGCCTTGGATCGGCCGAACGCGCAGCGTGACCTCGTACACGACACCGAGCAGCCCATAGCTGAGTCTCATGACCGCGAGAAGGCTCTTGGTCTTCTCGCTCACCACGAAACGTTTGCCGCTCGGGCTCAACACCTTGAGCTGGACCGCATGCGCCGCGAATTGTCCCACGTCGCCTGCCATGGACGCCTCGAGCCCCGCTGCACAGACCGCGCCGCCGACCGTTCGGCTCGCGAGATCGAAGCCGCCGACGAGCTCGAGCCCTTCCTCTGCGAGCACTTCGGCGAGGTCGGGTAGCGAGATTCCGGGTTGAACCGTAACCGTATCGCGATCGATCTTGAGCACTCGATTCATCGCGGAGAGATCGAGCTGCGTGCCGCCGTTCGCCGTGATGCAGCGCGTCATCGAGCTGCCCGAGCCAATCGGGCGAACGGGTGAGGGGCAGCGCTTTCGATCGTTGAGGACCTGAAGGATCTCGGTCGGCGTGCTCGCTTGAATCGTGACGGCCGGGCCGGCCGATACTGCCGCGGGTGTTGGTACGCTGCGTCTGCGCGCGACGGCGGTGTTCATGGATGCTCCCTCTCCCAGTCGTTCTTTTGCTGCCGGCGTGGGGCTTCAGCACGACGAGCGGGAGAGGGACGCGGCGCGCTTCGCGCGGCGTGCCGGCAACCCCGCTGTCATAGGACGAGTCCCTTAGACCGGAAGCTTTGCGTCCCCGGCTTTCGCCGGGTTTACCGTGATCAGCCGAGCGACTATCTCTCAGAAGTGCGTCGTCGGCAAGCGACGTCCGTCACTTGCGACAACGTTATGTCAATGCGGTGGCTTGGAATCGGCGCCGGTCTCGAGCGCCTTGTCGAGAAAGTGGTAAATCTTGCGGCGCGTGAAGTTAAGTCCGAGCGGCGTGAGCGAGTAGAACGCCGTGCGATGGTGGTAGAGCAGTGTGATGCGCTGCGGCCGCCCGGTGACCTCCCAAAGCGCCGCACGCGCCGACTCCGGCATGCAGTCGTCGAAATACGTGTCGATCATCAGGATCTTGTTAGGGTCGTAGTGGCCCGCGTACATCGTGGGATCGGCGGTATCGAATAGGCTGGCGAAGAAATTTCGGTACTGATCGAGCGTCCAGCCGAAGCTCTTCATCGTATGGTCGCGGACCTCGGCGACTCGGTCGCCGCAGCTCGCGAACACGTCCGCGTAGTGCGCGGCACCCATCATGAACACCGCGGCATCGATGCGCGAGTCGTTGCCGAGCAGCGTCGCGGTCACGAGCGCGCTCATGCTGAAGCCGACGAACGCGATACGCGTGGCGTCGATCTCCGGCTGTGTCGCGGCCCAGTCGATCAACCGGCGCATGTCGACGACGGCCGACCGATAGCGCTCGGCGCTGTCGCGCGCCATTGCCATGAACTCGGCCTCGGTCTTCGCCGCGCGCAGCGTGGGCCACGGGAACAGCGGTGCTGCGTCGTAGATCCAGATCACGTTGGCGTCCTTGCCGGCATGGCGCGCGTAGCCGTGCGAGATCTTGTCGGGCGGGTAGGTGCTGGTGCCCCAGATCGGCATTACGACGACGAGCTTCTTGGGGCCGGGATCGCGGCTGCGCAGGTACAGCCCCTCGACGATGTTCTGCGGATGGCCATTGTGTCCGCTCGAGGCGTACTCGAACCGGAGGATGTCGTGCGCGTGCGTCTGGTCCATCGGCGACAGACGGACGTCGGGCGGATTGCCGGCGCGGGTCGGTGAATTCGGGATGGCCCTGCCCGGTCGGGGTGTACGTGAACCCGACCGGCGGCGCGAGCTCGCGGTTCACGTGGAGCACGCAGCCAGTGCTCGCGACCACTATCAGCAGAGCCAAGATGCGGAGCAAACGCGTCGAGAGCAACTTTCGTTTCCGTGAATCCACTGTGGTCACGCGCCGGCGAGTGCGCGAGGCGCGCATTCTACCCGAGCGCAGTGTGACGCCGTGCAAACGATTGGACGCGTGCGCCTCTATTCGTAGCGCAGCGCCTCGATTGGGTCGAGCCGCGCCGCTCGTCGCGCCGGCATGATGCCGAAGAAGAGCCCGACACCGACGCTGAACGCGAACGCGAGTCCCACCGAAAGGGGCGAGACGAAGACCTGCCAGCCGGCGAAACGCGACAGCGTCGTCGCGGCGCCCGAGCCGAGGCCGATGCCGAGCAGGCCGCCGAACAGGCACAACGTCACCGACTCGACGAGGAACTGCAGCAGGATGCTGAACCGCGTCGCGCCGAGCGCCATGCGGATGCCGATCTCGCGCGTACGCTCGGTCACGCTCACGAGCATGATGTTCATGATGCCGATGCCGCCGACGAGCAGGCTCACGCCCGCGATGCTCGCGAGCAGGATCGTGAACGTGGCCTGAGCCTGCTGCTGCGTCGTGAGAAACTCGCGCCGGTCGATGATCGCGAAGTCGTTGCCCTTGCCCGGCATGATCTTGTGGTCGCGACGCAGCACGCGCTCGATGTCGACCATCGCGCGCTCGAGCGAGGCGTCGGCCTTCACGCGCACGCTGATGTTGTCTACGTTCTTCTTGCCGAGCACGCGTTGCTCAGCGGTGCGCAGCGGAATGAACGCCGACGAATCCGGATTGTTGTTCCCGAAGCCCCCGCCGATGCTCTCGAAGACGCCGATGACCTCGAACGGCTGGCCGTTGACGGCGATCATCTTGCCGACCAAGTCTTGAGGCTTCTTCTCGAGCCGCTGCGGAAGGTCGGCGCCGAGCACGACGACGCGCTTGCGGTCGGCGTCGTCCTCGGCGTTGAAGAACCGGCCAAGCGCGAGCTTGTAGTTGAAGATGGCCGGATACTCGTGCGTCGTCCCGAGAGCCGCGCAATCGTGTTCACGTTGTCGAGCTTGTATTGACCGCGGCTCTGCATTTCCGGCACTACGGCGTCGAGATAAGTGCTGTCGGTGCGCAGTGCGTTGGCGTCGTCGATCACGAGGCTCTGGCTGTCGCGGGAGACGCCGCCGGCGAAAAAATTCGAAGTGTTGACGGTGAGGATGTTCGCGCCGAGCGACGCGATCTGCTCGTCGATGCGCTTCTGCGCGCCGGCGCCGGCGGCGAGCATCGTGATCACGGCGCCGACGCCGATGATGATGCCGAGCATCGTCAGCGCCGCGCGAAACAGGTTCGCGCGTATCGACTGAAGAGCAACGATGACGATTTCGAGGAACAGCATCGAGGGCACCGGACGCCGAAATTCGGGCGCTAACGCTAGCAGCGTCGGCCGCGTCGAGGTCGAGACGCTTCCAGCTTTCTCCAGGTTAGGACTGTTTCGTTGCGGGTGCGAGCGGGGTCGTATAGATTCGGGCCCTTATGCGAGGCGCCCGCAAGATCGAGCAGACGAGCCTGCGCGAGCAAGTCGAGCGGCTCTTGCCGAGCTGGAGGCAGTGGTATCCGAGCTTGTTCGACGCGGCCTCGGACCTCGGCCTGATTCGAGCGCGTGTGTGCCCGCCGGGCAGCCTGCTGCTGAGCCGGCGCCATGCCGACGTGCGGCGCGAGGCCGAAGAAGCCCACCGCGAGAAGTGGGGCGTCGGGCCGGAAGAGGCGCGCGAGGAATGAGCGCGGCGCCGGGCCGGCCGCCGTTCCCGCCGTTCACCGCCGAGACCGCGAAGATCAAGGTCAAGGCCGCCGAGGACGCATGGAATACGCGCGACCCGGCGCGCGTCGCGGCGGCTTACACCGAGGACTCGGAGTGGCGCAACCGCGACGAGTTCATCCGCGGCCGCGCCGAAATCCAAGCGCTTCCTCGAGCGCAAGTGGGAACGAGAGCTCGACTACCGGCTACGCAAGGCGTTGTGGGCGTTCACGGACCGCCGGATCGCGGTCCGCTTCCAGTACGAGTGGCACGACAAATCCGGGCGCTGGTTCCGGTCCTACGGCAACGAGCTCTGGGAGTTCGCGGACAACGGCCTGATGCGCCGCCGCGAAGCAAGCATCAACGACGTGTCGATCGGCGCCGACGAGCGCCGGTTCGCGAGCGCGAGCTGGCTCACGGACGAGATCCCGCTTCGCTAGCGTCGCTCGCGAGGTTGCGGCGCAGGTGCTCGTCGAGGAACGCCGCGACGAGGCTCGTGCGCTCCGCGTCGAAGAACGCTCCGCCGCCGTGCCCGGCCCCGTGCACCACGATCAACTTCGCGTCGAGACCGGCGCGTTCATACGCACCCTCGAGCTCGTGGGACTGGTTGATCGGCATCTGCGGGTCTTGATCGCCGTGCAGCAGGAGCAGCGGCGGATCGCGGGCGTCGATCTGGAATACCGGGCTCGCGAGTCGCGCGAGCTCTTCCTCCTCGTTCGGCAGCCCGCCGAGCAGCGTCTTGAGCGCGGGCTCGCGGATGCCGAGCCCGTACGGCGTCGATTGGGCGAGGATCGTGAGCAGATCGGACGCGCCGAAGTAGGACACGATCGCGTGCACCTCGGACGAAACGCCGAGATGCTCGCCGAGCGCGCCCTCGAGCTCCGCGCGGCCGTTGGTCGTGCCGACGAGTGCGGCGAGATGGCCGCCCGAGGACTCGCCGAGGATGCCGATGCGCGTCGCGTCGTACCCATATTCCGGCGCCCGCGCGCGCAGGTAGCGCAGCGCCGCCTTGATGTCATGCACCTGGCCCGGGAAGCGTGCTCGCGACGCGGGCCGAAAATCGAGGCTCGCGATCGCATAGCCGCGCTCGACGAGCGCACTGAGGGGCATCCGCTCCTTCGAGCCGACTTCCCAGCGGCCGCCGTGCAGCCAGACGAGCAGCGGCGCATGGGGCGTGGAGGGCTGGTAGAGATCGAGCTTGAGCGCTTGGCCGCCGGCCTCGGCGTATTCGAGGTCAGTGACCTTCTGCGCGCCTTGCGCGACCCCGGCGGCACTCCAGGCGGCGCCTGCGGCCAGCACCGCGGCCGCTCGTAGAACCCTCGAACGAGTTGTCATGCCCGCGAATTCCCCCCAGAAGTCGAGCGGATCCACTATAGCGGCGTCGCGCGCCGTCCGCTAATTGGCGCGAAGGCTGTCCACAGTCGGAGGCGGGAGAGATCGGCCGTTCTAGGCGGCTCCGGGTTGAAGCGCGATCACGACTAGGAATTAGGGGAAAGCCTTGATGGCCGTGCGCTGGATCGATTTTGACGCTTTTTTGACCATTCCAACGCGGCACGAGAGCGCTGCCCGGCGCGCGACTGCTTTCAAGTCCTTTTCCACAACGTTATCCACAGATTCTGTGGATTGGTTGCGGCACGACGAAGCGGCGTGTCGGCGGCGTCAGCGGGGGGTGGCGCCGACGCGAAAGGTCATTTGGAGCCGGATCTCGGTCTCGGTCGCATGCTTCGGGGCGCCGTACGACGCGTAGAAGAACGCCCAGTTGTCCCGCGCCGAGTCGATCTGCAGCCACTCGATGCCGCCGCTCCAGCGGGCCGAGTGCTCGTAGCGGTAAGCGAGTGTCCAGGCATGGCCGTCGTCCGACCGAAGACCCGCCGGTTGGCCCTCGGTACGGTGCATGTCGAATGCGTCGTAGCGCAAGGACACGCGGTGCGCGCCGCGCACGAGCCGCGTGAGCATCAGGAATTTCGCGTCGAAGTCGTCGCGCACGAGCGAGGCGACCGGGGAGAGCGTGCCGTCGGCGCGTGCGCCTTGAACCCAATACGTCTCGCCTTGGAGCCACTGAGCGACGAGCCCGAGGTCCCACGGCAAGCCGGCTTGCAGACCGAGGTGATTGAACGACGTGCCCCAACCCCATTGGCCGCTGGAGTAGGCATACGGGTCGGCACGGTTGTCGTAGCGCGCGAGCTGGACGAGCACGCGGTGCGCATAGCTCCACTCGACGCCCGCATAGGCGCCGGGCCGGTGATCGATCTCGTCGATCGGATCGACGGACTGAGCCGCGTGACCGACCACGGAGCCCGTGAAATCGAAGATCGGGCGCGGCGGCATCGGCAGCGTGTCGCCGAGTCGCGTCTGGCGGTCGTGCAACGACCAGCCGCGCCAGAAGAGCAGGGTGCCCGCGGGGTCGTTGCCGTAGAAGGCCGAGGCGAACGCGCGCAGCTCGTGCGGTGAGCCTGCGAAGCCGATTCGGCGATGCAGCGACCATTCGACGCCGATAGGCCGCACTTCCTCGCCGAGCCACGTGTTGATGGCCGAATACGAATACGTGAACGGGCTCTGCCAGCCGAGGTCGACGTTCTCGAGCGAAAGCGGTGGGTAGAACGCGCCGAAGCGGATCTGCTGCTGATTTTCCGACTTCGGTATCGGACGCCAATCCATGTAGGCCTCGGTGACGTCGAGGCCGGACGAGGCGTCGGACTGGTAGTCGGCGATCACGGTCGCCGACAGCGTGCTGGCGATGCGGCCGCGATACTGCCCGAACACTCGCGTCGACTCGAGGCCGTCGTTCGTCTCTGCATAGCGCAGCTTGCCGAGACCGCCATCGGTCCACGCGCCGAGAGGACTGTCGGCGTGCACATAGCTCGCGTCGATCTCGAGCTGGAAGCGGTTACGGTCGCTCCCGGAGTCGTCCGCGAGCGCGGCGCCCGCGAGCGCGGCAGCGGCGGCTGCGACCGCGACGTGCCTTAGTACTTTGTCCATGGCAGCGAGCTCACGCGCCCGCCCTCGTAGAAGTCGGGAGCGAGCTTCCCTTCGAGCTTGATCGAGAGGGTCTGCGTGCCGTCCGTGGCGACCTTGATGGTCCTCGGCGCGGGCATCTCGTTCGGGCGCAGACGCGGCGTCCAGACGTGCAGGGAGTAGTCGTCGGCCGAGAGGCCGTCGAGTGACAGCGAGCCCTGCGCGTCAGTCGACGCGAAATGCGGCGTGTCGACCACGAGAATGTAGCCGAGCATGCTGTCGTGAATGTTGCAGCCGAGCACGACGACGCCGGGTCGGTCGAACACGAGCGGCGGGTGCGCGTTGCCCTTGTACAGCGGAAGCTCGAACGTCTTCGGCTCCGAGAACGAATAGACGTGGTGGCTAACGACGTCGTTGTTCGGAAACAGCACCGATGTGCCGGTTTGAACGATCAGGATGTGCGGCACGAACGCGTTGTGGGCCTGGTCCATGACCGAGCTCGGCGTGCTCGCAGCTGGTGCGGCCGGCTTGCTCGGCACTGCGTACACGACGACGTGCGCGACGGGGCCGTGCTCGTCGACGACGGTAACGCGCAGCGAGCCGGCTTGCGCCGACGCGCCGAGACTGAGCGCCAGTATCCATACAGCGCTGCGCGACTTGCTCGACCGTAGTACGCCGGTCGTCATGCTGGAGCTCGCGAGTGGGTAGCGTCGGAATATGTTAGAAGCCGCGGCCTGCCTTATCCGTGAACGGTCGCACACTCCGCGCGCCGCGAGGCCGGTAGCATCGATAACTGCGTTGCAGTTTCAGCCGATCGGCCGCGCGGCGATGAGCGCGGGCGCGGGGTCCGATGAGGCAGTTCAGCTTCCGTCGCAAAGTGCTTTTTCTCGCCGTCGCGCTCGTGATGGCGATGCAGCTCGTGACGCTTTTCCCCGTTCTCAATGCGATCCGCGCCGACGTCGACGAGCGCACCGAGCAGACTGTCGGCCTCGCCGGCGTCTTGTTCGACGAGTACATCCACAACCGCAACGAGCAGCTGCTCACGACCGTGAACGCTCTCGTTTCCGACTTTGGGTTCAAGCAGGCGGTCGCGAGCGGTGACCACGCAACGATTCGCTCGGCGCTGCTGAATCAAGCGGGCCGAGTCAAAGCGACGGTCGCGGTGCTGCTCGATCTCGACGGCCGCGTCGAGGTGAGCTCGTCGGACGACGCGGTGTCGGCGATCGGCTCCGGGTTCACGCCGCTGCCGGAGGGCGCCGCGCTCGAAACCGTGAGCCACCGGGTCGTCTATCTCGGCGGCGTTCCTTATCAGACGGTTACCGTCCCGTTGCGCGCGCCGGTAACGGTCGCCTGGGTGATGCTCGGATTCCCGATCGACGAAGCGCTCGCGGCCCGGCTTCAGAGCCTCACCGGGCTCGCCGTTTCGTTCGTTCACTTCACGGGCTCCGCCCCGCACGTGCTCGCATCGACGCTGCCGCGCGACGCGATCGGCAGCGCGCTGTCGGGCATCGACCCGATGCGCTACGACGCGCAACAGACGGGCAATGAGCGCGCCGCTTACCTATCGTTGCTGCGGCCGTTCCTGAACGACGCGAGCGACGTGCATGTGGCGTTGCAACAGCCGATGGACGAAGCGACGGAGTCATACCGCGCGATCCGCAACATCTTGCTGATCATCACGGGTTTGTCGCTCGCGCTCGCGATCGGCGGCTCGTTCTGGCTCGCGAACACCGTCACGCGCCCCGTGCAATTTCTCGTCGCCGCGGCCCGGCGCATGCGCGAGGGCGTGTACACCGAGGAGATCGACGTTCGCTCGTCGGACGAGCTCGGCGAGCTCGCGGGAAGCTTCAACGCGATGCAGCACGCGATCGCGGACCGCGAGCGGCACATCTACCATCAGGCGCATCACGACGGCCTATCGGGCCTTCCGAACCGCGAGCTCCTGATGAATCAACTGCGCGCCGCGATCGAGCGCGAGCGCTGCGTGAGCGTCGTGAGCCTAGCGCTCGACCGTTTCGACGGCATCGTTTCCTCGCTCGGCCACCACGCGGGCGAGCAGACCGTGAAGCTCGCGGCGGCGATGCTGCGCGATCGCGTGTCGCGAAGGGCAGATCCTCGGCCACTTGAGCGGCCAGGAATTCATCATCGGCCTGCCAGGCTTCGACGCGCAGCAGGCGAGTCAGTGGATCGATTACCAGACCAATCTGCTGCGCGCGGGCGTGCATGGTGGACGGCGCCAATATCTCTCTGGCCGCGACCGGCGGCATCGCATGCTACCCGGAGCACAGCCGTGATCCGGCCGAGCTGTGCTGGCGCGCGTCGAGCGCGCGCGCGGACGCTCTCGCGCGTCACGAGAAGAGCGCGATCTATCGGCTCGGGCAAGAGGACAAGCTTCGGCACCAGATTCGAATCCTCGGCGACTTCCCGCTCGCGGTTGAGCGCAACGAGCTGCGGCTCGCGTTTCAGCCGAAGGTCGACTGTCGGACACGCGAGGCATACGGCGTCGAGGCGCTCGTGCGCTGGCAGCATCCCGAGCTCGGGTTCCTGATGCCGGACTCGTTCGTAAGCGCCGTCGAGCAGGCGGGCGCGATCGCGCATCTCACGCGCTGGGTTCTCCGCGAGTCCGTTGCGCAGCTGGCGGCATGGCGTGCCCAAGGCATCCAACTCACGGTGGCGGTCAACATCTCGGTCGACGACCTCGTCGACGAATATCTGCCGTACTACCTGCTCGACCTCGTTAAGCGGCACGGCGTGCCGCCGAACCAAGTGACGCTCGAGGTGACCGAGAGCGCGATGATGCACAACGTCTACAAGTCGCTAGCCGTCGTGTCGTGCATCCACGAGCTCGGTTTCAGGATTTCGATCGACGACTTCGGCACCGGCCAGTCCGCGCTCACTCAGCTCAAGCGGCTGCCGGTAGACGAGCTCAAGATCGACCGCTCCTTCGTGAGCGCGATCAACGACCCCAAAGACGAGGCGATCGTCCGCGCGACGATCGGCCTTGCCCATGAGCTCCGCTTGAGCGTCGTCGCCGAGGGCGTCGAGACAGCCGACACATTGACGCGGCTCGCGTCGCTCGGTTGCGAATACGCGCAGGGCTACTTCATCGGCAAGCCGCTGCCGCCGCACGAGCTGCCCGCATGGTCGGCGCAGTGGCGCGGCAAGCCGCACGCTGTTGTGCCGTTCGGAGGCCGGGGCATCGCCGTTCCGGGCTGACGCGCTTTTGCGCCGCGAGCGCGGAATATCCAACGTCGCGTTTCTTATAACCTTCGGCGCGGACCGGCCGTGTAGAATGGCCCCTTTCAGACCCGGTCCAGATACCCCGATGCCGCAGATGATTATCGCGAACCGCCTCGTGGACGGCGCCGTCGTCTTTCTCGCGCCGGGCGCGGGCTGGACCACCGCGATCGCGTCCGGCGTCGTGATCGACGACGAGGCCGAGGCGCAGAGGTTGCTCGAGGCGGCGAAGCAGCTCGAGGCGCGCTCTCCGGTCATCGATCCGCAGGTGATTCAGGTGAAGGTGGAGGACGGTGCGGTGTGGCCCATCGAGATCCGCGAGCTGATCCGCGCGTTTGGGCCGACGGTGCGCACGGATCGCGGCGACACGGACTGGGAAGCCATCGCCCGGCATCACGAGGCAGACCGGCGATCGACGCGAGCCCGGCATGGCTCGGGTCAACAAGAACAGCAAGGAATAGGGAGATGTACCGATACGACGAGTTCGACCAGCAGTTCGTCGCGCAGCGCGCGGCGCAGTTTCGCCGCCAGGTGACGCGCCGTCTCGCGGGCGAGCTCACCGAGGACCAGTTCCGGCCGCTGCGGCTGATGAACGGGCTGTATCTCCAGCTGCATGCGTACATGCTGCGCGTGAACGTGCCGTACGGCACGTTGTCGTCGCGGCAAATGCGCCAGCTCGCGCACGTCGCGCGCAAGTACGACCGCGGCTTCGGCCATTTCACGACGCGCCAGAACATCCAGTACAACTGGATCAAGCTCGCAGAGGCGCCGGACGCGATCGCCGATCTCGGCGAGGTCGGCGTCACCTCGATCCAGTCGTCGGGCAACTGCGTGCGCAACATCACGTCGGACCAGTACGCGGGCTGCGCGAAGGACGAGCTCGCCGATCCGCGCGTCTACTGCGAGCTGCTGCGCCAGTACTCGTTCCTGCATCCCGAGTTCTCGTACCTGCCGCGCAAGTTCAAGATCGCGATCACGGGCTCGCCGAACGATCGCGCCGCGGTCGCGGTCCACGACATCGGCCTGCGGATGCACAACAACGAGCGCGGCGAGATGGGCTTCGAGGTGCTCGTCGGCGGCGGTCTGGGGCGCACGCCGTACATCGGCCAGACGATCCGCAAGTGGCTCGCGCCGGAGCACCTGCTGTCGTACGTCGAGGCGATCCTGCGCGTGTACAACATGCACGGCCGCCGCGACAACATTCACAAGGCGCGGATCAAGATCATCGTGCAACCAGCTGGGCATCGACAAATTTCGCGAGCTCGTCGACCAAGAGTGGGAGCAGACGAAGGACGGCGTGCTCAAGGTTCCGGACGACGAGGTGGCGCGCATCGAAGCGTATTTCGCACCGCCGCGCGTACGAGAAGCTCGCGGACCGCACGGCCGAGCTCGCCAGCTCTGCGCAAAGCGGACCGCAGCTTCGACCGCTGGGTCCGGGGCAACGTGATCGCGCACAAAGTGCCGGGCTACGCGATCGTCAACGTGTCGCTCAAGGCGCCGGGCCGCGTGCCGGGCGACATCACGGCCGAGACGATGGACGCGGTCGCGGATCTCGCGGACCGCTACAGCTTCGGCGAGATTCGCGTGAATCACCGCCAAAATCTCGTGCTCGTCGACGTGAAGCAGAGCGAGCTGCACGCAGCTTTGGCAGAAACTCGTCGCGCTCGAGCTCGCGACGCCGAACTTGGGCCTCCTCACGGACATCATTTGCTGCCCGGGCCTCGACTACTGCGCACTCGCAAATGCGCGCGCGATCCCGATCGCGCAGGACATCGCGCACGCGTTCTCGGACATCGACGAGATCCAGAGAATCGGTCACTTCACGATCAACATCTCGGGCTGCATGAACGCATGCGGGCACCACCATGTAGGCCACATCGGCATCCTAGGAGTCGACAAGCGCGGCGAAGAGTTCTTCCAGCTCACGCTCGGCGGCTCTTCGGACCAGCACGCGTCGCTCGGCGACCGACTCGGTCCGGGTCTGCCTCAGGCCGCGGTGCCGGGCGCGATCCGCAAGATCGTGGACACGTATTTCACGATGCGCGCGAACGACGAGCGCTTCATCGACACGTACCGGCGCGTCGGCATCGAGCCGTTCAAAGCTTCCGTCTACGGCGCCGAAACGGCGCACGCGCACTGATGTCGCTGATCAAGGGAGGCGAGCTGGTCGAGGACACGTTCTTCGACGCGAGCGGCACGGAGACGATTCCGCCGTCCGGCCCCGTGATCGTGAGCCTCGCGCAGTGGCAAGCGCAGCGCGACGCGCTGCTCGCAGCGCGGCGCGCCGCTCGGGCTGCGCCTGCACAGCGACCAGTCGCCCGAGGCGATCGCCGACGACGTCGGTCACTTCGCGCTGATCGCGCTCGAGTTTCCGAAGTTCCGCGACGGCCGCGCGTACTCGTACGCGCGGCTCCTGCGCGAGCGTTACGGCTTCAAGGGCGAGCTTCGCGCCGTGGGCGACGTGCTGATGGAGCAGGTGTTCTTCATGGTCCGGACCGGCTTCGACGCGTTCGATCTACAACAGAGCCCGGATCCTGTCGCGGCGTTCCAAACCGCGCTCCACGACTTCTCGGTCTGGTATCAGCCGACCGGCGACGGCCGGCCGACCGCGATGCAGCTGCGGCATCGGACGCAGTAAACGCTCCGGTCCGCCGCTCTCGATCCAGACGGCTCGCCCTTTTCATTTTGCGGGTGCCGCCGCGCGCTGTGCCGCTCGCAGCCGCCGATCTTCCTCGATCGCGTTCAGTCTATCGCCGCCGCGCACGAGCTCCGTGCCATCCGCTCTCACGAGCTTCGAGAAGAAAATGCTTGGCGCACCGGTTCGCTCCGGATTGCCGGATATCTTCACGTGCTCGCCAGGCCTGATCGTCGCCTCGGTCCAGCCGAAATTCGTGAGGTTCAACCGCCCGTCGAACTCCACCGTCCATTGCTGCACGGCGCCCTTGTCGTCGGCGACGTCGATCTTCGCCAGCGCGTGCGGATTCACGAACCGAAATTCCTTGACGGTACCGTCGAGCGTAACGGTGTTGCTGCCGTCGAACTGGGCCGCGAACGAGTGATGAGCGAACGCGGGCGCCAGCGCGGCGACGCCGAGCGCCGTCGCGAGCAGCCCGAGAGCAGCTGGTTTCATGGCGTCTTCCCTTCCGCGGCTTTGGGGGCCGCGGGCTCGCAATCGTAAGGCGCGATCTCCTGATCGGGCGCAGAGCGCCAGATCTTCTTCAGCTCGAGAGGCTCGCGAAACGTCGACGGGTCGGTCAATCTGGCCGTGAGCTCGAGACGCTCCGGCGTCGGCCGCCGATAACGTTCGACGGCCGTCAGCTGGTCGCTGTGCAGACCCTCCCAAAGTCGCGTCGGACCGAAGTTCGCCGTGATCAGCGTGGTTTCGACGACGAGCGTATCGCCTTCGTAGTGCCCCACGGAGTAGCCCATGGGAACGTGGGCACGATCCGCCGGCGGTGCACGCTCGCCGAGATGCACGGTTCGATGCGCGTCCCACTCGCCATAGTGGAGCTCGACGCGATCGGGATACTGCTTGATCTCGAGTTGATGCGGCGCGAACAGCTGCCGTGCGAAGCCCCACGGCTCGCAGTTCAGGTAGCCGGGATCCTTCATCGGATCGGGCATGGGTGCGGCAAGCGCCGCGTCGGTCAAGTGCGGACGCAGGTACTCGTCGAGCTGATGCTGCGCAGCGTCCTCCGACAGCGCGGGATACGGCTTCGCGTCGTTGGCCGGATCGTCGAGCAGCGCCGCGAGGCGCCGGAGCCCGAGGTCGGTGCATGCGAAGAAACAGAACATGTCGAGAGCCGTGCTGGGCGGATCGCTGTACATGCCGGCGAGATCCGGTGCAGGTGAGGTTGGAGTGGCAGCGGGCGGTGCGCCGCAGGCTGCGACGGCGAGCGTGAGCAAGAGCAAGAGAACTGCGCGGTAGAACATAGCTATGCCAGCCAGCGAATGAAGCCTTGTGTGAAGGCCGGTCTCCAGCTCCACGCCGAGGAGATGGAGCGGGCCAAGGTTAGCGCCGACGGCGCCGCGTTTCGAGCGCCACGATGTTCTTGGCTTCGCTCCTCTGCCTCGAAGCGGAAAAGCACGACGGCGAAGACCGCCCGGTCGGCACCCCTACGAGGAGTCGGTGTTAACATGCGGCCCCGGTGAGCGGCTGCGTCCCGGACGCGGCTTTGCCGGTTGAGCCCGAGCAGACATGGCACGAATACAGATCTACGACACGACGCTACGCGACGGCACGCAAGCCGAGGACGTCGCGTTCACGCTCGACGACAAGCTGCGCATCGCCGCGGAGCTCGACGACTGCGGAATCAGCTACGTCGAGGGCGGTTGGCCAGGCTCGAATCCGCGCGACGAGGAGTTCTTCGCGCGCGTGCGCAAGCTCAAGCTGAAGCAGGCTCGAGTCGCGGCGTTCGGCTCGACGCGGCGCGCGAACGTCGCGGCCGCGGACGATCTCAACCTGCGGCAGCTGCTGAAGGCCGAGACCCCGGTCGTCACGATCGTCGGCAAGACCTGGGTGCTGCACGTGCGCGACGACCTGCGGATCTCGAAGGAAGCGAACCTCGAGGTGCTCGGCGACTCGGTCGCGTATCTGAAGCAGCGCGTCGACGAGGTGATCTTCGACGCCGAGCACTTTTTCGACGGCTTCCGCAGCGATCCCGACTATTCGCTCGCGTGCCTGCGCGTCGTGACCGAAGCGGGCGCCGACGTCGTCGTGCTCTGCGACACGCGCGGCGGCAGCCTGCCGAGCGAGATCAGCGCCGGCGTCGAAGCCGCCAGAGCGGCGGGTGCGCTCTCGCTGGGAATTCACTGTCACAACGATTGCGAGCTCGCGGTCGCGAACTCGCTCGCCGCCGTCGCCGCGGGCGCGATGCAGGTGCAGGGCACGATCAACGGCTTCGGCGAGCGCTGCGGCAACGCGAACCTGTGCTCCGTGATTCCGAATCTACAGATCAAGCTCGGCTTCGAATGCGTGAGCGAGGCGCAGCTCAAGGGGCTCGCGACGCTGTCGCGCACGGTCTACGAGCTCGCAAACATCGAGCCGTACAAGCGCCAACCGTACGTCGGCGCGAGCGCTTTCGCGCACAAGGGCGGTCTGCACGTCGCGGCGGTACAGAAGAACGCCGAGACGTATGAGCACATCCGTCCCGAGCTCGTCGGCAACCGCCAGCGCGTGCTCGTGTCGGATCTTTCGGGCCGCAGCAGCGTCGTCTACAAGGCGAAGCAGTTCGGGCTCGACGTCGACACTGCGAACCCGGCCGTCAAAGCGGTGCTCGACCGCGTGAAGCAGCTCGAGAGCTCCGGCTTTCAATATGAGGGCGCCGAGGCGTCGTTCGAGTTGCTGATCCAAGAGGCGCTGCACGGCAAGGTGCAGCACTTCAAGCTCGTCGCGTTCCGCGTGAGCGACGAGAAGATCAAGGAGAACGAGCCGCCGCTATCGGAAGCCTCCGTCATGATCGAGGGCCCGGACGGCAGCGCTCAGCACACCGTCGCGCGCGGCAACGGCCCGTTGAATGCGCTCGACCTCGCGCTGCGCAAGGCGCTGCTGCCGTACTACCCTCAGCTCAAGAGCCTCGAGCTCCACGACTACAAGGTCCGCGTGCTCGGCGGCGGCGAGGGCACGGAGGCGACGGTCCGCGTGCTGATCGAGTCGGGCGACGAAAGCGGCATGTGGGGCACGGTCGGCGTTTCGCCGAACGTGATCGACGCGAGCTGGCAGGCGCTCGTGGACAGCTTCGAGTACAAGCTCTACAAGGACGACAAAGAGAAGGCTAGGCCCAAGCGCGCGGAGGATGCACCGGCGCGGACGACGAAGAGCTAGGGCGGCTGCGAGCCTCAGCCAGCGGAATCCCGAGAATCAGGAGCCGCCGTGCCCGACGTCCACGTTCCGAAGCTCGAGGGCCACGGCCGCGGCAAGACGACGCTCAAGCTCGTGCTCGAGGTTGCGCTGATCAGCGTCGGCGTGTTCCTCGGTCTCCTTGGGGAGCAATCGCGCGAGAACGCGCACCAGCGGGATCTCGCGAGAGACTCCCTGCGGCGATTCCGCGTCGAGATCGTCGAGAACCGCAAGGCGGTCGCCGACGTCATGGAATACCACGCGATGGTGCAGAAGGAGCTCAAAGCCGCTCTCGACAAAGGGTTGGAGCATCCGTCCGGCGAGGGCATTCATTTTCACGGTGTTCAGCCGTCGCGCTTCGATCGCTCCGCATGGGAGCTTGCGATCGCGACTCAGTCGCTCTCGTACATCGACTCGGATCTCATGCTTTCGCTCGCGAGCATCTACAACCTGCAGGGGACGGTGACAGACCTCACGCGTGGCCTGGCGCAGGCGATGTATACGACGCCTCCGATCGACGAGAAAGGCCAGATTTCGTTCTTCGGCGCCGTGCTGTTCTACTACGGCGACGTCACGATCTATGAGCCTCACCTGCTCGAGATGTACGACGCGATCCTGCCGCGGATCGACACGGCTCTCGGCGAGAAGAAGGCGCTCCACGAGGACAAGACGGCGGCCGAGGAGGGGAAGAAGTAGAGCTCGCGGTGCGGCCGGCAGCGCTCAGGTCGACAGAGGTGAAGGCTGCCCACTCGTCGCGAGTGCTTCGCAGAGCACCGTGACGAGCGGCTTCATCGAGTAGCTCTGGGCCGGCATCGCGTCGACGCGAATGCCGGAAGCCTGGAGCTCGGCAGCCACGACGGGGCCGATCGCTGCGACGCGTGCGGCCTCGAGCCCATCGCGCAGCTCCGCGTCGAGATTTTTGTCGCGCGCGAGCTTCTTCAGCCGCTGCACCTGCGCTTTGCTCGTGAACGCGATCGCGTCGATCTCGCGCCCCGCGAGCTTGACTATGAGCTCGATCACCTGCGCGTCCTCGGCGGCCGACGCGTACACGTACGGCGCGACGCAGTCGGGCTCGACGCTGCGCCGGCGCAAGTAGTCGACGAGCCGCGTGTCCTGATCGGGCGAATAGAGCTGGACAGCGACGCGCCGGTGCGGCAGCTCGAGCTTCATCAGGGTCTCGATCAAGCCGTCCGTC
The DNA here is from genome assembly GCA_963841645.1 of uncultured Gammaproteobacteria bacterium. GTDB lineage: Bacteria > Pseudomonadota > Gammaproteobacteria > Steroidobacterales > Rariloculaceae > FEN-1219. The sequence goes on from CAWJDS010000017.1 coordinate 338,875, forward strand.
GTCGGCGCAGCCGCCTCGAGCTCTGCGTCGAGAGCGAGCTTGCGCAACGCGCGTCTCGGCTTCGGGCCGCGCGTGAGCTTGCGCGTGCGACGCAGCGCGGCGACGAAGTCGGCCTCGATGCCCGCGCGGCGCGCGCAGTTGTACAGCCGCTCCACGCCCTCGCCGGTATAGAACACGATCAGGTCGTCCGACGGCGTCGCGAGTCGCCGCTTGAGCCACGCGACCACGGGCGGCTGCTCGGGCGCATCTCGAATCCCGACGAGGGGGCAGCGGATGACCGCGGCCCCACGACGCTCGAGCAGGCCCGCGAGCACGTCGAGCTGGCGGGTCTCGGGTACCGCGATGGTGCGGCCCGCGAGTACGGTGGAGTCGTCGCCGGCGGCTTGAGAAGGGCTCATCGCAGCGAAGATTACGCCCGCAGGGCGCGTCGCGTCAGTTCGCGCGGTCGGCGATGGTCTGCGCGGTCGCCGACGCAGGCTGCGCGGCAGAGTCCGAATCGACCATGCGCAGTTTCGGGAATTTCACGACGACGCCCGGCATCACCCGGTCGAGATTCAAGTCGGGGTTGTACTGGCGGAGCAACCAGACCGGCACTTTGTACGTGCGCTCCGCGAGCACCCAGAGCGACTCGCCCGGTTTGATCACGTGGCTCGCGACGTCCTCGATCTGGTAGGCCGCGAAGAATTCGTCTTGGCGTTGTTGCTGGTAGGAACGCCGGCGCTGCTCGAACGTCGCGGCGTCGACTTTCGAGAAGTCGAGCTTTAGCGTCTGGCCGATCACGACGGCCTCGCGTGCCTTGATGTGATTGAGATCGCGCAGCTTCTGCGTCGGCAGGCTCGAGCCAATCCGCATAGTGGCCGAGCGTCTCGAGCGCCTGCACCGTGATCTCGTTCGACGCCGAGACGGAGTAGTCGCTCGGGTCGGCTGCGAGCTCGGGTTGCGTGCTCGCGAGCGCATTCTCGGTCGTATCCTCGGCTTCGCCTTGGCCCGCGTTGTCCGGCGCGCTCGGGTTGCCGTCGGCGAGAACGGCCGGCGTGAGCGCGGCTTCGAGCTCCTCTTCTTGCAGCGGGCCCTCGAACGGCGAAGTCGCAGGCGCGACCACGGCGGCGGCCGGCACGAGCTCGGGCGCGGCGAGCGGCGAGATTCGCCGCTACCACGCCGGCGCTCGCGAGCTCGGTGCTGCCCGGCACGCGCAGCGTCTGGCCGGCGAAGATCTTGTCCGTGCTCGATAGCGAGTTCGCGGCGAGCAGCGACTGCTCGCTCATCTTCAGACGCTTCGCGATCTTCGCGATGCTGTCGCCGCCGCGGACGGTGTAGGTTCCGGGCGCGCCCGCAGGCAGCACTGACGGACGTGGGCGGTTTCGCCTCGGGCTCGTTGCTCGCGAGCAGCGTCGGCACGGGCGCGCCGCCTTGCGCGCCGGTCGGCAGATTGATGACCTGGCCGACGCGAATCGTCTCGCGGCCGCTCAAGCTGTTCGCTCGCATCAAAGCCGCGAGGCTCACGTGGTACTGCGTCGCGATCTCGGAGAGCGTATCGCCGCCGCGCACGCGGTACTGGTTGTCGAGGACCTGCGAGGCATAGCGCTCGCCCTTGTCGAGCGCCGCCAGGAGCTCGTCCGCGACCGCGGCGGTCGAGCGCGGCACGCGCAGCGGAAAGCCCTTCGGCACGTACTTGCTGCCGCGCCCAGACGGCGTCCATCAGTGCCGGGTTCAGGTCTTGCAGCACGCTTTCGCGCAGATTCAACGCGTCGGCGAGCCTGCGCGATTTCACGAAGTCGGGGACGGCGACGACGGCGGTATCCGAGGGCGCCCGCAGGTCGACGCCAGGGAAGTACTTCTCCGCGTGCGTGTCGATCTCGAGCGCTGCGAGGAACGCGGTGTAGAAATTGCGCGATGCGAATTGGAACGAGCGGCTCTGATACTTCTTGACGATCGTCGCGATGTCCGTGGTGCCTTGCTGCACGACCGCGCGGCGCATTCCTTCGAGCCCGTGGTTGTAGGCCGTCAACGCGAGCGGCCACGTCTGCACGACGCTGAAGTTGTCCGCGAGGAGCCGCGCGGCCGCGTCGGTCGCAAGGAACGGATCGCGGCGCTCGTCGACGACGTGGTCGATCTGCATGTAGCGCGCGCCGGTCGAGCGCGTGAACTGCCACATGCCGGCCGCGCCGACCTTCGAGTAGGCCGTCGGATCGAACGAGGATTCGACGTGCGGCAGCGATGCGAGCTCGCGCGGCAGGCCATGCTTGTCGAGCACGTCGTAGATGTACTGCTTCCAAGTGCCGGAGCGGACGAGGCCCGCGCGGAACCGGTCCGATTGTCCGAGCTGGAAGCGCACGCGGTCCGCCGCGGCTTTGAACTCCGCGTTCGGAGTGCCGGCGGGGAACAACGCGAGCACCCGTTGCTCCTCGTCGCTGAGACGCTCGCGCGCGCCCGAGCCGAGCTTGTTGAGGATCGCCTCGTAGGTATCGATCGCGTGCTCGACGTGCCGCCTACGCTCGCGCGTGCTCAGGTCGTCTGCGACTTTGATCGTCTCGTAGACGATGTCGAGCCGCAGGTCGTCGTGGATGAAGCCCGAGTGCGTGTCGACCTCGGTGTAGACGCGCGTCCAGAATTGGACGGCGGGCTCGAGCTCCGGCGGACGCGGGAATAGGGACTCTTGTGCCAGCGCTCCGACGGACCAGACGACCGCCGCGACGGTCAAGACTAGGGCGGTGGCGCTACGCGCTCTGCTCATGGCTCGCTGTCATCCCCAGATGCCGGCGCGCACCTACGCGCCGAAGTTATCGAAAGGTCGGATTATGTGCATCGACCGGATCGTCGTCTCGGACTCAGTTCACGCCTCGAGGGTCGCCGGTCCGCATGTCGGTGACTCTTGGGGCCGATGGCGTTTCCCCTGTGTTTCTATCGGCTTGCGCCGCGAAAGTACAGGAGTGCTCGAACCGCGTCAAAGCTTACAAGCGCTCAGCTGAGCGGCAGCATGACGTGGGTGCGAAAGCCGAGGCGCTGCCTCCAGGCGCGCGTGCCAGGCTTCGAGCGCCGGCAGCGGCGGCCGCTCGACGCCGGTCAGCGCAAGCCAGCGGTGCACGGTCGCGCCGACCGGAATGTCGCCCATCGAGAAGTGCGCGCCCGCCACGAACTCGTGCGTCGTCAAATGCCCGTCGAGGATCGCGCACGCGCGGTTCGCCTCTTTCGTCGACTTCTCGATCGCCGCGGCGGTCCGGTCCCGTCGCCGGCGTGCGGATCAGGTTCCAGAACACGATCGACACGGGGTTCACGAGCACCGAGAGTTGCCAATCCATCCAGCGTTCCGCGTGCGCGCGCGTCTCGAGCGGCTTGGGGCATAGGCGCCCGAGCCCGTGCTTCGACGCGAGGTAACGCACGATCGTGTTGGATTCCCAGAGACTGAAGTCGCCGTCTTGCAGGAGCGGCACGCGGCCATTCGGATTCAGCGCGAGGTACCACGGCTCGTCGTTCTTGCCGTACGCGAGCCCGGCGTCGACGCGCTCGTACGGCACGTCGAGCTCGGCGAGACACCAGAGCACCTTCTGCACGTTGACCGAGTTGGTGCGCCCCCAGATCTTCAGCATCGCCTACGATCTCGTGAGCTCGCGCACGATGCGCTCGTGCTCCGGAAACGAGGCGAGCAGCTCGGCGACCGGCGGCATCTCGAAGTCGGTGAACTCGAAGCCCGGCGCGACGGTACAGCCGCAGAGCGCCCACGGAGCGCCGGGCGCGAGCCGCGCGGCTTGCCAGCAATCGGCGGGCACCACGACCGCCGGCGTCCCGCGCTCGAGGTCGTTCGTTAGCAAATGGCGTTCGTGCCGCCCGGCGAACGCGTCGATCGTGTGCAGCTCGAGTGGTCCGCCCGCGTAGAGGTGCCAGATCTCGTCGGCGCCGCGAACGCGATGAAACGCGGAGAATTCCTGCTCCGCGAGCAGGAAGTAGATCAGCGTGCCGCCGCTGCGCGGCAGGCCGCGCGCGTGCCCAGGTCCGGCCCGTTCGACGCCAAGCCGCGAGCGGAATACTTCGCGAAAGTGCCCGCCTTCCGGGTGGGGAACGAGGCCAAGTCGCTCGACGATGTTGCGAACGTCTTTTCGCACGCTGCGATTGCCCAAGGGCTCGGGATCAACATGATATTCTCGCACGACGCGTACGGCGGTTCGAGGCGCTGCCTCGATCGGGCGGCTCGCGTCGCGACGGATGGAATTCCACGGCATGCGCAAGCTCCTCGGTTGGTCGTTCGTCTTGATCGTCGTGCTCGGCGCGCTCGCCGTCGTTCTGCTGTCGGCGTCGGTGTACACCTACCACCGACTGAGCGGCGAGACACTTATCGCCGAGTTGCGCTTCGATCAATCCGGCGATCGCGAATACGCCGCACACTTGCGCACCGGCGATCGCTGCGACGAGCGCGTGCTGACCGTCTACGGCGATCAATGGCGCGTCGACGCGGAGTTCCTCAAATGGAAGTACTGGGCGCTGTTGCTCGGTCTCGACTCGCAGTACCGCCTCGATAGGCTCGAAGGCCGTTATCGGTCGGTCGTCGACCAGAACTCGCAGCCGAAGGTCGCGCACGACTTGCGCGACGAGACGGCGGTCGACGTCGTGAGCCTCGCCGAGGGGCTCGGCCGGTGGAATTTCCTGATCGACGCGTCGTATGGCAGCTCGACGTACCAGGACATCGACCCGGCCAACGTCTATTACGTCTACCGCACGCAGACGGCGATCATCACGCGCTCGAAGCCGCGACCCGTGCCCGAGCAGGGTGCGCCGATCGCGGTCGACGTCGACCGAGCATGCGGCGCGCCGCAGCCGGTCTGGTACAGAGTGACGACCTGGACCGACGAGCGGGCGAAAGAAGCGCTCGCGTACGTCCAAACTAAGTGAACGACAACTAGGGGGAACCATGACCAAGAAGACACTCGGCGCATTCGGCGTCGCCATCGCGCTCGCGCTCGGCTTCGTCGCGGGCCGCGTCGAGCTACAAGGGGCGGCCGCCGCAGACACCGGCAAGCTCACGGCGCTCGACTACGACGAGATCACGCAGCTGATCAACCGCTACGCGTACGGCATCGATACGTGCGGCGGCAACGGCTACGACTACGCGAACGTGTTCACGACGGACGGCATGTTCATCGACAAGAACTCCGACGCGGGCTTCGCCGCGGGCGGCCGCGTGCTCGCGAAGGGCCGCGATGCGCTCGCGGAGCTCGTCGGCGGCGGCTCGAAGGGCTGCAAGACGAAGCTGCCCTGGACTGGCTGGAGCCACCTGATGCTGAACCACGAGATCACCGCGACGCCCGACGGCGCCAAGGGCCGGATCTACCTCGTGCAGCTCGGCATGCGCGGCCCGGGCAGTGTCGACCGCCACGGCGGCTATGAAGACGTCTACGTGCGCACGCCGGAGGGCTGGCGCATCAAGTCGCGCACGCACGTGCGCGAGCGGGCTTGGTACGCGCCGGACTGGCAGACGCCGGACCTGAACTGAGGTCTAGAAGTCCAGCTCGCCTCGTGCGCGTCGCTCGAGCGGCAGCAGCGACGCGTATAAGAAGGAGTGCATAGGCGTCGGCACGCCGAGCTTCGTGCCGAGCCGTACGACCGCGCCCGTCCACGCATCGAGCTCGGAGCGTTTGCCGGCCGCGATGTCGCGCTGCAGCGAAGACGTGCCCGTCGGCGTCGTGCGGTCGAGCAACGCGAGCGTGCGCTGGACCGCGTCGGGTGAAAGCCGCACGCCCTGCGCGAGCGCGACGGCCGCGATCTCGCCGCATGCCGGCCTCGATCAGCCCGCGAGTCTCGCGCGTCTTCATCATCACTCCGATCGGCGCGCGCGACACCGCGCCGACGCCGCCGAACGGCACGACGAGCATCAGCTTCTCCCAGAGCGCGACGCGAATGTCGTCGGGCACCTCGACGTCGACCTTCGCGGCCGCGAACTCCGCGCGCAGACGCTCGACGCGCTCGGACTTCGCGCCGTTGAGCTCGCCGAACTTGATGAACGTGACGCCGCCGATGTGCTTCACGTGCCCCGGCGCGACGATGAAGCAGAACCCTCCGCAGAGGCCGCCGACGCACGTGCTCCGGGCCGAGCGAGTTGGCGAGCAGATCCGGCGTGTCGACGCCGTTCTGGAGCGGTACCACGAACGTGTCGCGGCCGAGCAGCGGCTTCAGAGCGGCCGCGACGTCGGCAACTTGCCAGGTCTTCACGCCGAGCAGCACCGCGTCGACCGGTCCGATGTCGGCGGCCGACGCGCTCGCTACTTTCGGCCGGACGAGCATGTCGCCGAAGACGCTGTCGACTCGCAGGCCGTGCGCACGGATCGCGTCGAGCTGCGCGCCGCGCGCGACGATCGAAACTTCGTTGCCCACCTCGGCGAGCCGCGCGCCGAAGTAGGCGCCCACGCCGCCCGCGCCGAATATCGCTATGCGCACGCCCAAGCCCTCCTGATGTTCGTTGCCGTAGTAACGCGCACGGCTCAGAGCGGGTCGGGAACGACGCGGTCCGAGCGGACTCGCCAGTGCTCGCCGTAGACAGACGAGTATTCGATCTCGAGCACGGCCTTCTCGGGGGCAGTCGCCGAGCCTTCCCCCGAGGACGGGCCATCCTCTACCGCGACGAACTGGAACGTGCGCAAGAGCTCGGCGCTCATCTGGGATGGGTCTACGGAGCCGAGCATATTGCGTTGGATTGCTGCCGGCAGGGATCAACATGCCCGGCAGGACCCGGTCGCGGTAGACGTTGTTCGGAGGCACCTTGGCGTCTCCCAGCGACGCGTAGTACGCGTACGGATCGCCGTCGAACGCTTTGCCCTGATGGATGATTCGAATTCGGTCGATCAGCGCGGGGCCGAGCCCCACGTTGCGCAACGCGATATACGAGCCGTCGTTGTTCGTATTGAAAGCAATCAGTCAGATACGGCAGCACCGACGCCTTTGACTGCTCGCGCATCAGCGTCGTCTGGTAGAGCACGATGAATAGGCTCCCGAGACCCACGAGCATCGCGCTGATGCTCACGATGCGATCGGTATCCCATTTCATTCGTCATTGTCCGCACCGGCCCTGCCTCGACGGCGAAAGTCTACTCAAACCGCCCTTGAAAGGGGGAGCGCGACCTAACAACAGGGTCCATCGTTTTCTTGGTCGGCACAAAGAGGAGGCCACCATGGTCCTTAGAATGAGAGATCCGTTCGCGACGCTCCTGTCTGTGCAGCGCGCGATGGACAACGCGATGCAGCGCGATTGGTTCGGGCCGCTCACGAGTGGGCGCGGCGCGTATCCGCCCGTCAACGTGTTCGAGCGCGGCGAGGACTTCGAGATCGTCGCCGAGTTGCCCGGCGTGAAGAAGGAAGACCTCGACATCCAGGTCAAGGGCGCGACCGTCCGGATCCACGGCAAGAAGACCGTGGAGTACGCGGATGGCGCGAGCGCGCATCGGCGCGAGCGCGTCGGCGGAGAGTTCGATCGAACGCTGACGCTACCGGCGCAGATCGACGCGGCGAAGGTCACGGCCGATTACCGCGACGGCGTGCTCACGCTCAAGCTGCCGCGCGCAGAGAGCGAGCGTCCGCGCTCGGTCACGATCAACTAGCGATTTGCAGGAACAGCGGAGACGAAACATGGCTACGCAAGAAGTTGCGCTGCAGGGCAAGAAAGAGCTCGCACCGGCGCAAGAGCGAACCGAGGCCGGCAAGTTCTACAGCCCGTACACCGATATCTATGAGACGAACGACGCGGTCGTCGTTGCGATGGAGGTTCCGGGCGTCGAGCGCTCGGCGATCGACATCCGGCTCGACAAGGGCGTGCTGACCGTCACGGGCAACGTCGATCCGAAGCGGTACGAGGATGTGGCGCCGATCTATTCCGAGTACAACGTCGGCAACTTCGTCCGCAGCTTCACGCTGTCGACGAAGATCGCGAGCGACGAGATTTCGGCGAGCGTCGCCGACGGCGTGCTGACGGTGCGCCTGCCGAAGGCGAAGGAAGCGCTCGCGCGCCGCATCGAGATCAAGTAATCGCTGCGTCTCGCGCGTCCGTCGCCGCTCGCGCGAGGCACGCCTCCCGGGGGACGCCAAAACACCATCCCTGGGGCTCGACGGCGCACATCCCTGTGCGCCGACGCCCCCGGGAGGCATGCCTCGCACGAGCGGCGACGGACGAGCGTCACGTCACTCGACGGCCGAACGCGAGCAGCACGTTGCCGGGCGTGCCGACGAAGCCCGCGTTGCCGGCCGTCACGTACAACATGCCGTCCGCGACGACCGGCCCCGGGCCGTCGATCGAGCCGCCATTCGCCTTGACGTTGTTGACCGTCGCGAAGTCGCGGTTCGTGTCGTAGGTCCACAAGATCTTGCCCGTGTCGCTCGAGTACGCGCGCACCGCGCCGTCGGCCGAGCCCGCGAACACGACGCCCGGTATCGACGTGAGCGCCGCGGACTGCGCGGCGCTGCAGCCGGGTCCCGCGCGGCAGACGGGCGGCTCCGGCGGCGCGTACCAGACGCGCTGGCCGGTCGTGAGATCCACGGCGTGCACGCCGCCGGGCGCGGGCGTGAGCTGATCCGCGACGGCGAAGTACGCGCGCTCGCCGTCGCTCGTCGCACCCCAGACGCCGCCGACCGGGCTGCCTTTGCCCCAGCGGTATTGCCACAGAATCTTGCCGCGCTTGTCCGGATCGAGCGCGTAGCCGACGCCGGACTTTTGCGTCGCGACGAGCACGTCCTTGCCGTCCGCTTTCGTCACGAGCATGGGCGACGCGGAGAAGTCGAAGTCGGGCCCGACATCCTTCGGGGCAGTTCGGATTCTCGCCGAACTTCGCGCCGGCGGCGGCCGGGGGTGCGCCCGCCGGCGGCGGCGAGCAGCCTAAGATCCACGTGTCGGGCATGATCTGGTTCACCCAGCGGATCTTGCCGGTCTTCAAGTCGAACGCGACGATCGCGTCGCTCGTCTTCGGCGCGGGGTCCGCGTACGCGTTGCCGGTCGCCGCGTAGATCAGGCCGCGCTTCGCGTCGATCGTCGGCGCGCTCCAGATTGGCGCGCCGGCGGGGCCCCAGAGCTGCTTGCCGGTCGTGCTCTTGCCGCGGGGCTTCGGCTCGCCGACGGTGTAGGTCTTCCAGACCACGGTGCCGGTCTTAGCGTCGAGCGCCGTGAGGCTCCCGCGGAACTTGCAGCACTCGTAGTCCGGCATCGCGGCTGAGCTCTCCTCCGACACGCCCGAGAGCACGACGTAGAGCCGGCCGTCGTAGTACGTGGGTGACCCCGTCGCGCGCGCGGCCGGGTGATCATCGATCTTCGTGACCCAGAGCTGCTGGCCGGTCCTGAAGTCGACCGCGTACGCGCGCGCCTGTGCATCGGAGAAGAACACGGCTGGCGCGCCGCCCCCGGCGTTGCCGTTCGGGCCGAGCGTTCCGACCGAAATCGCGGTGCGCACGCCCGCTTGGGCCTTGAACGACCAATACGTGCAGCCCTTCGCCGGGTCGAGCGCATAGACCATCCCGCTTTGGCTCGCCATGAATAGGCGTCCGCCGACCACGGCCGGCTGCGAGCGCGACTGCGTCGCGTTCGGTACGCCGAACGCCCACTTGAGCTTGAGGTTCGCGACGTTCGCCGCGGTGATCCCCGCGGCGTTGGTTTGGAAGCGCGCGTTGCGCACGTCGGGGCCCCAACCGTTCCACACCGATGTCGCGTTGCGCAGGTCGAGCGGCCCGCCGGTGCACAGCCCGGTCGGAGCGCTCGCGGCGCCGGCAGTCGCGGCCGTGAGCGGTCGGCCAGCGACGCGCTCCGCGACCGTCTGGCGTTCGGCGGACGTGAGCGGCCTGGCCCTGGATCCGCATGTTGCCTTCGGTCAGCGACGCGAAGATCGCGTCGGGCCCGAGCGTCGCGAGCACGTCGCGAGGCGGCGCCTTGTTCTCGGGCGTCGGGTGCTCGTGACAGATCGCGCAATGCTGCGCGAAGACGGTGTCACCGTCCGGCGTCTGTGCGCGCACGCGACGATGCGGGGGCGATCGCGACGGTGAGGGCGAGCGGCAGTACGAAGCGCATGCGTTCTCCGGCGAGTCGAGGTGTTTTTGAGCACGACGCGCTCGAGCGCGCCCGTTTTTCGACCGCGCGCAAGGATAGCAAGGCGACTTCGCGGATGCGAAAAAGCATGCGGGCGCCACTGGGGCGCCCGCGCTTGCGTCGAAGCAGGGCACTCGGCCCGCGAACGGCTACTGCTGGTCGAGCATCTTCACGATCGCGCTGATCCGCTGCACGTTCGCGTAGCGGTCGACGATGATCAGCTGCCGGCAGCTCGTGCAGTTCTGCGCGCCGGGCTCGCAGGTGCCGCACATTGCCGATAAGTGGGCTGCCGGTGGCAGAAGGGGCCGGAGTATCGGCACCATCGACGACGCCTCCTTCTTCGACGTCGTCACGATGCGCGAGATCCACTCGTCCGCCGGGATGCTCGAGTCGTCGTTCTGCACGAGCGGCACTGCGAGCGAGCGAATCTCGAACAGCGGCACGATGTTCACGCGCCCTTCGATCGTCGTCGCCGCCATTCCGTTCGCGCGCAGGATCGCGAGCAGCGTCGGGTAGTTCACGTCCTCCGATTTGATGCTGCCGAGGTAGACCTGCTGGGCGGCTCGGCTGTCGATCAAGAATGTTTTCTTCGCGCTGCGCGCGACGCGGTCGACGAGCGACTCGAGCGACACGGTCGGCAGCGGCGGACCCGCCGGTATCGGCGGTGCACCGGAACTCTCGGGCGGCGGCCGCTGGGCCTCGCCAGGCGAGCCGCCTTGGGGATTCTGTTGAGCGGGCTGCGGTCGCTGCCCCTGGGCGTGCGCAGCCGCGGCGCCGAGGAAGAGCAGAACCACGAGTGCGAGCGAGCGGCGAAGACGTGTCGGATTCATCCTGGTGCTCCGATGAGGTGATGAGTCATTGCAATGCGAAGTCGGGTCGGACGGACGTCGCGCGATTGTCCGCGCGCGCATCGCGGAGGGCCGGCGTCCCCGCGGCGCGCGCGCGAGGTTCCGGATCGATGAGCGCAGCCGTGATCGCGTCGCCGATCTCGGCCGCGAGAGGCATGAGCTCCTCGGCCGGACGCTCGTACTCGGCGTGCCAAATCCGCTCGTCGGTCGCGGCGTCGAGCAAGTCTGCGGCGATGCGAATCTGGCCGTCGTGCTCGGCGAGCTCGCCGACGACGATACCGCGCACGCCGAGCTGCTCCCCGAGCTCGGACGCGTCGAGCTCGGTGGCGAGATAGGCGGCGGCGCGCGGCGCGCCGACGACGTAGATCCCCGGCAGCGCGGCGAGCGCCGAGCCGATATCGCGTGACAACGAGACGGCGAGTACGCGCGTGGCACGCGGCTCGTCGGCTGGCGCGCCGAATGGCAGCACGGCGATCGAGCTCGCGTCGACGACGCCGCCGCTCGGCAGGCGTGCGATCGGATAGGCCGCAGCCGCGGCCGCGATGCTCGCGCTGCGCTCGGCAGACGCCGCCGGGTCGAGCGGGGGCACGGTCTGCTCGAGCGCGACCGGATTTGTCGCAGGTGCATGCGCCGGCGAGCGCGGCGTCGTGCACGAGCCAAAGCGCGGCGGCTACCGTGAGGGCCGCGGCTGCGAGCGCCGCGCCCCAGCCGAATCGCCGCAGCGTGCGGAGCGGGAGCGCGCTTTGGACCGCCGCGGGGTCGCGTTTCGCGAGCGCCGCTGCCTCGTCGAAAGCCCAACGCAGCTCCGGATCGTCGGCGAGGCTCCGCGCGATTTCGGCGGCGGCGTCGCAGCGCTCGAGCTCTTGCTCGTGCTCTGGCGCGCGGTCGAGCCACGCGGAGAGGCGCGCGGCGGTGACCTCGTCGGATCGCCGCGACTCGAGCGCGACGAACCACTCGGCCGCAGTCACGGGCTCGCGCTCGGGCTTGCGCGTCTCGCCACTCATTCGGGTTTCCCTCCGAGCCGTCGTTGACAGACCTCGAGCGCGTGCTGCATCTCGCGCTCCGCGGTTCGGCGGCTGATGCCGAGCCGCTTCGCGATCTCGTCGTAGCCGAGCTCGGCGGAGGCGCGCAGCAGGAAAACCTGCCGACAGCGCGGCTTGAGGTCGAGCAGCGTGCGCTTCACGATCTCGACCCCTTGCTCCAGCGCGACGACTCGATCGGGCGCGGGCAGGTTCGCGGGAAGGTCCGCGAGCTGCTCGTCGTCGCCGTGCGGACCGCGCGCGCGCCGCTGCCGGAAACGGTCGTACGCGAGATTGGTCGCGACCTTGAAGATGAGAGCGCGCACGCGTCCGACTTCGATGTTCTCGATCTGCATGAGACGGAGATAAGTCTCCTGCACCAAGTCCTCGGCCTCGTCGCGCCGCGAGAGCAAGTCCGTCAGGTAGCGGAGCAGAGGAGTGCGAAAGCGCTCGAAGGTTCGCGCGACGAGCTCGTGCCGTCGCCCGACTAGGTCCATCGACTCGGGTTGATCGGTCATCCGGTCGGCGGGGTCGCTGCCCATCGTCCTGTGTTTGGCTACCACGCGGTTAATACGTTCGGGCGGCCGGCGCCCGCCAACTTTCTCGCCAGCGCCGGCCGTCTCGGGGCCGGGCGGGCTCGCGCAGCCTAGCCGCGAGGTCCAAGCCGGACAAGGAAACGCAGCCGCTCGGTCGGTAAGAACGGCGCGCCTCGGCGAGAGTTGGTATCGTGGCGCCGTCGTTCGGCAGCGCAGGCCAGCTTTGTCATCGGCTCATTCGCATCGGCACCGCCCCGTCCTCGGCGTTTTCCTCAAGCTCACGTCCGTGGTCCTGCTCTCGAGCATGGCCGCGTGCGTGAAGTACCTCGGCAGCGCGATCCCGAGCGGCGAGACGATCTTCGTGCGCGGCGTGATCTCCGTCGCCGTGCTAGCGCTCATCGCGTGGCGAGTGGAGGGGCTCGGACTGCTGAAGACGAGCAATCTGCGCTCGCACGCGCTGCGCTCGCTGTGCGGCACCGCGAGCATGTTCTGCTGGTTCTACGCGCTCACGCTGATTCCGCTGGCGGAGTTCTGGGCGATCGCGTTCACCTCGCCGCTGTTCCTCACGCTGCTCGCGATGCTGTTCCTCGGCGAGCGGATCCATCGCTATCGCTGGACGGCGCTCGCGATCGGGTTCGTCGGCGTGCTCGTCATCGTCGGACCGCACCTGAGCTTCGGCGCGGGCTCGCTTGGAGTAGGGATGGCGCTCGCCGCGGCCGTGTTCTCGGCGTTCGCGGTGATGTTTCTGCGCAGCATGAGCGGCAGCGGCGGCGAGCACCCGATCACGATCACCTTCTATTTCTCGGTGACGACGATGGTGTGCGCCGCGTTCACGGCCGTCGCGGGCTGGCCGATGCCGACGCCGGAGCAATGGTTGTTCATCGTGCTCGCGGGCGTGTTCGGCGTGTTCGGCCAGTTGTTGATGACTTACTCGTACCGCTTCGCCGAAGCGTCGACGATCGCGCCGATCGACTACGTGAACCTGCTGATCGCGATCGTCTACGGCTGGTTCTTCTTCGACGAGCTGCCGGATCGCGCGACCTGGATCGGTGCGCCGCTCGTGATCGCGGCCGGCGCGATCATCCTCTGGCGCGAATACAGGCTCATGCTGCCGCGCGAGCCCGCCGTCGCTCCGAACGTCTGAGCGCGCCGCGCGCGCGCTGGGCAGTGGCGGTCCTCGGCGCCCGTCGGCCGCGCGCGTCGCTTGCCCGCTCGCGGCCGGCTCGACTAGAGTGCGCGCCATGTCGCACGTACGCCGCTCGTTCTTTACCGGCCCCGGCCTGCTCCAGGCCTCGGGGGTTTCCGGTCGCGCGTCGATTTCTCGCTGATCTCTCCGCCGCCGTTCTCTCCCTGACAGCCTCAGCAGGACCGGGGTGACCGCCGTCCGCTGCGCTCGCGCAGCGCCCGCAACCCAACGTTCTGCACGAGAGGTGTGTCATGTCAGTTCGACTGCTCGATACCGAGGCTTATGGACGCGCGCTCGCGCTGCGCGATCTCACCGACACGGCGCTCGGCCCGCACGCAATGCAACTGCTCGTGCGCGACGCCGTCGCGGCGCTCGCCGCGCGCTGGCGTTGCGCGGTCGTCGTGCACCGCGCGCCGCCTGTCGTCACGATCGCCGAAAACTACGACTCGCTCGGCTATCCGGCCGACGGCGCGGCGCGTGATGCGCGCTACACGCGGTACGTGTCGCCCGATCGGTTGCTCCGCACGCAAACGTCCGCGATGGTCCCGCCCGCGCTCCGGATGCTCGCGCCGGCCCGCTACGACGACGTGTTGCTCGTGTGCCCGGGGCTCACTTACCGGCGCGACGCGATCGATCGGCTGCACGTCGGCGAGCCGCACCAGCTCGATCTCTGGCGCGTCGCGCGTCGCCCACTCGGACGCGCGGCGCTCGAGGAGATGATCGACGTCGCGGCGCACGCGATGTTGCCCGGCGCGCCGCTCAGGCTTTCGCCTGCGTGCCACCCGTACACGGTCGACGGGCTCGAGGTGCACGGCGGAGATCGACGGACGCACGGTCGAGATCCTCGAGTGCGGTCTCGCAGCGCCGCGGATCCTCCACGACGCCGGCTGGCGATCCGGCGAGCATCACGGGCTCGCGATGGGCATCGGGCTCGACCGGATGCTGATGCTGCGCAAAGGCGTTGCCGATATTCGCGAGCTGCGCTCGGCCGATCCGAGAGTCGCTGCGCAGATGCTCGACCTCGAGCCGTATCGGCCGGTGTCGTCGCAGCCCGCGATGCGCCGCGATCTCTCGATCGCGGTGCCCGCCGAGACGGCGCCGGAGGAGCTCGGCGACCGCGCGCGTCAGGCGCTCGGCGATCGCTGCGCGAGCGTCGAGGCGATCGAGGTGCTCAACGAGACCCCGTACGCGGACTTGTCGCCCGTCGCGCGCGAGCGGCTCGGGATCGCTGCGGGCCAGAAGAACGTGCTGCTGCGCGTCGTGATCCGCGATCTCGAGCGTACTCTGACCGCCGCCGAGGCGAATTCGCTGCGCGACGAGATCTATGCGGCGCTGCACGCGCGGCAGCGCGCACACGTGGGCGCCGAACGCGTGAGTGCTAAGCTTCGACGGCTCCTCCCAACGAACCACAAAGGAGTCCCGCATGCTGCATCACATTTCGATCGGCGTCGCCGACGTCGCGCGCGTCCGCCCAGTTCTACGATCGCGTCCTGCAAGAGCTCGGCTTCAAGCGCGTCATGGAGGTTCTGCCATACGGTATCGCGCTATGGCGACAAGCAGCCCGCGTTCTGGATCGGGTTGCCGCACGATCAGCGAGCGGCGTCGACGGGCAACGGCGTGCACGTCGCGTTCAACGCGACGAGCGAAGAGATGATCCGCGCGTTCCATCGCGCGGCGCTCGAGGCGGGCGGTACCGACGACGGCGCGCCCGGACCGCGGCCCGACTATGGCCCCGACTATTTCGGCGCGTTCGTGCGCGACCTCGACGGCAACAAGATCGAAGCCGTGCTCGTGCGACTGCCCGCGGCGGCGAAGAAGAAGGCCGCGAAAAAGGCACGCAAGAAGGCAAGCGCCAAGAAGGCGAAAAGCGCGAAGAGGGCAGGCGGCGCGAAGAAGAAGGCCGCTCGCGGGAAGAAACGCGGCAAGCGCGCTTGACTGAGCGAACGCGGGATCGGACCGGGGCGCTCGCCCCGGTCCGAAGAACCGTGCCCGCTATTTCTTGCCGAGCTTGATGAACGCCAACGCGTTGTTGTTGTTCATCGGGATCACGAGCTGGTTCTGCTTCGAGTCGTAACACATCGATGCGGGCGATGGGATACCGCTTGCGATGATTTCCGCGTCCTTGCCCGGCCGGATCCGCGACACGCTGCCAAATCGCACGCTCGAGACGTACTTGGTGCCGTCAGGGAGCACGACGAGGCCATCGTTACCGGACTGGTTCGAGTGCTCGGTCTTGATGAGCTTCGCGCTCTTGTCGAACGTAAGCACGGTGTTGTCGCCGATGTTGATCACGACGATGTTGCCCGCGGGATCGAGCGCGACGCCGTTTGGTTGCGCGAGCGGTGCGCCGTTGACGAAGATCGACGACTTGCCGTCCGGCGTCACCTTGTATATGCGCTGCGGGTCGCGCGTGTTCGAGACGTAGACGGTGCCGTCGGCCGCGGCTGCGATGCCGTTCAGCACATTGGCCTCGGGGATCGTGACGGCGGCCTTCGGCGCGCCGGTCTTGAGATCGAAGCTGCGAACCGTGTCGATGTCGGCGGCGTAGAGCGTGCCGTTCGCGATCGCGCTGCCGAGCGGCTGGTTCAGCGTGAGCCCGTCGCGAGTCACGCCGATCCACTTCGATGTGTGCACGCGAGCCGTCCGGATTGATCAACGATACGAAGCCGTCGTTCTTTTCGATCGCCTCCGCGTTGCCGGCGTTCATGGCGACGATCAGATTGCGCGCGGGATCGAACGTGCAGCTTTCGGCGAAGCGGAAGCTGCCGTAGACCTTCACGTTGCTCGACATCGTCTGCGTGACGCCGGCCTCATTCGTCGCGCTGAGCGGCGTCCCGGCTTGAAACGGCTTCGGCGCCGTATCCGCGGCGGCCGCGGGCTGCTGCGAGTGCGCGGTCGGAGCGAGCGATAGCACCACGGTCCCGACGAACGCGGGCATTGTTCTGATTTTCACGATTTCCCCCGGTAGCAAGAATGGTCCCCGCGCGAATCATGGCCGATCGTCGATTGGCCTGAAAGCCCCACACGGATGCGCTTCGTACGTCGATGGTCGCGGCTCGTGCGCCGCGGCGTCGGTAGCGTCAGACAGGCGTCTGCCGGTATCCTGTCATGCTGCTCGACGGCTTATCGCGGGGGCGTTTCCGATGAACTCGACGATGTGGAAATCGCGTTGCGAACGCTCGCGCGCGACAGAGCCTACGCGCTCCTATAGGTAGGTCGCCTTGAGCACGCGCGCCAGGATGGCGACTCGTCGATTTCGCGAACGCGGTTGGCCCGCGTTGCGCGTTACCGCGTACGCGCTGCTCGTCGCGCTGCTCTCGATCGGCGCAGGCGCGCGCGCCGCGAACCAGCCGCTGCCCATCGTGAAAGTCTCGGCGCCGAGCGGCTCGCACGGGCCGCTGCTACTCGTGCTGAGCGGCGACGGTGACTGGACCGGATTCATGAAAGAGCTATCCGAGATGGCGGCGGCGCATGGCGCGCCGGTACTAGGTCTGAAGATGCGCACGTACCTCTCGACGCCGCATACGCCGGAGCAAGTGGCGGTCGACCTCGAGCCGGTCGTGCGCGGACAGCTGAAGGAGTGGGATCGAAACGACATCGTGATCATCGGCTACTCGCGCGGCGCCGACACGGCACCGTTCATCGTGAATCGCTGGCCGAGCGACCTGCGCGCGCGCGTGCGATCGCTCGGCCTCATCGGCTTGAGCGACAACGCGAGCTTCGAGTTCCATTGGGAAGACCTCGCGATCGACGTGTCGAGGCCCACGGACATACCGACGCGCCCGGAGCTCGAGAAGCTCGCGGGCCTGTCGATCCTCTGCTTCCGCGGCGAGGACGAGCAGAAATCGGCGTGCGCCAGACCGGTCGGCGCCATGCGGATGATCGTGCACGACGGCAAGCATCGCGCGAAGGCCGGCGACGGCACCAGCGAGCTCGTGCTGCGAGCCCTCGGCCTCGTTCCCTGAGTCGATGACGTCGACAAGCGGCGAAAGGCTCCGTTGGCTCAAGCCGCTGCTTGCGCTCGTGGTGTTCGCTGGCGCCGCGTTCGTTCTTTATAGAGTCCTCGCCCACATCCGCATACGCGAGGTCGTGGCGAGCTTCCGCGCGATCCCCGCGCGTTCGATCGGCTTAGCGCTGCTCCTGACGTGTGTGAGCTATTGGCTGCTCGGGTTCTACGACGTGCTCGCGCTGCGCTACGCGCGCAAACAGGTCGCGTACACGCGTGCACTGTTCACGGCGTTCATCGCGTACGCGTTCGGCCACAACTTCACACTCGCGGGAGTCACCGGCGCCGCCGTGCGGCTGCGCCTGTACTCCGCGCGCGGGCTCACGGCGATCGACGTCGCGACGGTGTCGGGGTTCTGCTCCCTGACCTCGATGCTCGGTCTCGGCGCGCTCGCGGGCGTCTCGCTGTTACTCGAGCCGAACGCGACCGCCGTCGCGCTGCACTTCCGGCACGCCGAAGCGTTGCTCATCGGCGCGGTGCTGGTCCTCGTCGTGCTGAGCTATCTCTACTGGGCGTCGTTCGTGCGCACGCCGCTCGAGATCCGCGGCTGGGCGCTGCGCCCGCCGGGGGCGCTGATTGGGCTCGCGCAACCATTGCTCGGCGCGCTCGACTTCGCGGTCGCTGGCGCGGTCGTCTGGGTGCTCTTGCCGCCGTCCGCGCACATCGGCTATTTCGCGTTCGCGGGGCTGTACGCCGCCGCCATCACGGTCGGCCTTCTAAGCCACGTTCCGGGCGGGCTCGGCGTTTTCGAGGCGATGCTCCTACTCATGCTGCCCGAGGTGCCGACGGAGGAGCTGCTCGGCTCGCTGCTCGCATTCCGCGCGGTGTATTACCTCGCGCCGCTCGTGGTCGGCGGGCTCGCGTTCCTCATCGAGGAGCTGCGCGCACAGAGCTCGCGCTGGGCACGCGCGCAAGCGGTCGCGTCGGCGTACATCGCGCCCGTCGTCCCGCAGGTCGCTGCAACGCTCACGTTCATCGCCGGGGCCGTGCTGCTCCTCTCCGGCGCGACGCCCGGCGTCGACGCGCGCATCGAGGTGCTCCATCGGATGCTGCCGCTCGCGATTCTCGAGGTATCTCACCTCGTCGGCAGCCTCGTCGGGCTAGGGCTGATCGTGCTCGCGTCGTCGCTGCGGCGGCGCGTGAGCGCCGCCTATCACATCGCACTCGCGTTGATCGCGGCCGGTATCGCGGCGTCGTTGCTCAAGGGCATCGACTTCGAGGAGGCCGTGCTGCTCGCGATCGCCGGAGCGGTGCTCGTGCTCGGCCGCAGCTCGTTTTATCGGCCCTCTTCGATCCTTGCCGAGCGCTACACGCCGGCCTGGGTCGTGAGCATCGTCGGCGTGATCGCTGCGACCGTCTGGGTCGGCTTCTTCGCGTATCGCAACGTCGAGTACTCGAGCGACCTTTGGTGGACGTTCGCGTTCAACGCCGATGCGCCGCGCATGCTGCGCGCCGCGCTGATCGTGGGCGTAGCCGCCGCCGCTCTACTGCTCCTGAACTTGCTGCGCCCCGCGCGTCCCGAGCCCGTGACCGCGAGCGCGGACGATCTCGCGAAGGCGCGCGGCGCGGTCGAGCGCTCCGAGCAGTCGCTCGCGAACGCGGCACTGATGGGCGACAAACGCCTGCTCTTCAGCGACGACCAGAACGCGTTCGTGATGTATCAGGTCTCCGGGCGCAGCTGGATCGCGCTCGGCGACCCGGTCGGCGAGCTACGCTACAGCGAAGAGCTCGTCTGGCGCTTCCGCGAGCTTTCGGACCACCACGCGGGCTGGACGGTGTTCTATCAGGCGAGCCGCACGCGGCTGCCGCAGTACATCGATCTCGGGCTCGCCGCGTTCAAGCTCGGCGAAGAAGCGCACGTTCCGCTCCAAGAGTTCTCGCTCGACGGCAGCGCGCGCGCGGAGCTGCGTCAGGACCACCGCCGCGCGGTTCGCGACGGCGCTACGTTCGAGATCGTGCCGGCGGAGCGTGTGCCGCGAATGCTGCCGGAGCTGCGCAAGATCTCGGACGCGTGGCTCGCCGACAAAGCCACCGCGGAGAAGCACTTCTCCGTCGGCGCGTTCGATCCCGCGTATCTCGGTCAGTTCGACTTCGCGCTCGTGCGTCGAATGGGCGTGCTCGTCGCGTTCGCGAATCTTTGGGAGACGCGGACGAAGCGCGAGCTGTCGGTCGATCTGATGCGATTCGGTCCGGACGCACCGCGCAGCGCGATGGACTTCCTGTTCGTCGAGCTGATGCTCTGGGGCCGCGAGCAGGGCTACGAGTGGTTCAACCTAGGCATGGCCCCGCTGGCCGGCCTCGAGCAACATCCGCTCGCGCCGGCGTGGCATCGCGTCGGCAACTTCGTGTTCCGTTACGGCGAGCACTTCTACAACTTCGAGGGCTTGCGCCGCTACAAGACGAAGTTTCGGCCGGTATGGGAGCCGCGCTATCTCGTCGGTCCGGGCGGCATCGCACTACCGCGGATCTTGCTCGACGTGTCGGCGCTGATCTCAGGTGGGATCAAGGAATTGTTCGCCAAGTAGCCGCTGCGTTCCCTACGCAGCGCTCGCTGACGGCAATCCCTTGCCCTGCGTCGCCGACCGCGGCCGGCTCAAGAAGGCCGCCGGCCGCGGCCTCGAAGGTCAGCCGTTACTGACCAAGTCGCTGGTCACATCGGTGGCCAGATCGCTGGCCAAGTCGCGAGCGATCGCGTCGCCGGGCCGCTCGATCATCGAGGCCCTCGAACGGCGCGCGCGGGTTGCGGTTCGGAGCAATCGCCGAGCCACGGGCTCGACGGTCGGGCCAAACCATGGGGTTACCGAGGTAGCGAACGCCGCGTTCGCGCATCCATTTCAGCTGCGCCTCGCGCTTCGCTCGCAACGTATCGGCTTCGCCGCCCGGCACGCAGACGGCCGGTAGCTTCAGCAGCGCGGAGTCGAAGTTACGCCAGGAGTTGAATAGCGAGCTCATTGTTATTGTCCTCGAGAGATGCGGTGTACGGCTAACATTTTGGGCGAAAGCGCAGCACGGTCCAGTGTGCAGCGCGAGACGCGCTGTTCTCGGCGCGTTCCCGCGAAATCAAGAGGCTTATGGAAAACCTTGGCCGCGCGCGATGTGACGCGTCGCGCGGATTGGGTGTGCGCGGCGCAAACGATCAGCGGTTGCGACGTGTGGCTCGATGCGTCGCGCGATAGGAAAGCAAAGCGCGTTGCGCGCAGTTTTGCGTCAGCTCTTGCGCGGTTCCAGGTCCAAGCGCGCTATCCATCCCGCAGTCGACTTGGATGCCGCCGGATAGCGCTCGAGCACGAGCGGATCGTGCCCCGGGATGACGTGCGCCTTGGAGCTCGCGAGTCGCTCGAGCGTGTTGTAGCCCTCGACCATGTCGGCGAGGTTGTAGAGCACTCGGAAAACGCGTCGGGTGTCGATGTGCTGGTAGAAGTGCGTCGCGTCGGATGCGAGCACGACGTGGCCGCGCGCCGTGGGCACCCGCACGCACTGGAGGCCTTTCGTGTGGCCGCCGATCTTGTGCACGGTAATACCGGGAGCGACCTCGTCGACCCCGTCATGAAACTGCACGTGGCCGGCGAACACGCGATAGACCATCCGCGACACGTCTTCGGGCTCGAACGCGTGGTTGATCTGGTGGTGGCACATGCAGCGGCCCGTGACGTACTCCATCTCGGTGTCCTGCATGTGAAACCGCGCGTTCGGGAACAGCGCCCCGTTGCCGCAGTGGTCATAATGCATGTGCGTGATGATCACGTCCTTCACGCCGGAGTGCGCGATGCCGGCCGCCTCGAGCCCTTCCTCGACCGGGTGGACGATCTTGCGTTGGCGCTTCTTCGCCATCGTGCCGTCGAAGCCCGTGTCGACCACGATCGTGCGGCCGTCGCCGACGATCGCCCAGACGAAGTAGTCGAGCGGCATGTCGGAGTCTTCGTGCGGGTCGCCGTCGACGAAGTTGCCCCAGGCTTTGCGTCCGACCTCGGCGTACTTGATCGCGAAAATCTCGTAGGACGGCGTGCTCACGATGCTCCCCCGGTCGGCGACGCGACGGTCGGCAGATGGTAGCAGATCGGTCGCGCGCGCTTGCCGGCGGCGCGTGCTCGTGCCCGACCCGACAGCCCCGATGTGCGCCGCCCCGATGACGCAACCGCGGCGCCGTGGTGCTAGGATCAATGACAACGGGAGACGTGCAATGAGCGTGCGAGTGTCGACGCTGACATTGGTTGTCGTCGTAGCGACGGGTACCGTCGCGACGGCGGGGCTCGGGCGAATTCCGACTGCGAACGCCGCGGACAAGCCTTCGTTCAAGGTGCCCCGAACGACTTGGGGTGACCCCGATCTACAGGGCGTTTGGGACTACCGCACGATCACGCCGTTCGAGCGCCGAGCCGAGGTCGGCGACCGCGAGTACTACACCGACGAGGAAGTTGCGCAGCTCGAGGGCCGCGCGGCCAAGCGCCTCGACGAGGCGCCTGACACGACCGTGCAGACCGGCCTCGTGCATGCCGACTATCTCACCGACCCCGGCCGCCATGTCGACGAGTCGCGGCGCACGTCGCTGATCGTCGATCCGAAGAACGGCCATATGCCGCCGCTGACGCCGGAGGCGCAGCAGCGCCAAGAAAAGGCGAACGCGGCGCGCACGGCGGCGGGCGCTGCCGCGCCCGCGGGCGGACGCGTCGATTCGTATCACGATCGACCGCTCTACGAGCGCTGCATCACGCGCGGCCTGCCGGCGACGATCCTGCCGACGCTCTACAACAACAACATCCAGATCCAGCAATCGCCGGGCTACGTCGCGATCGTGCACGAGATGATTCATGAAACGCGGGTCGTGCCGCTCGGCGGCTCGTTCGGCCACGTGCGGAGCTACCTCGGCGAGTCGCGCGGCCACTTCGAAGGCGACACGCTCGTGATCGAAACGCGCAACTTCAACGGCAAGGCTGGCTTTCGCGGCTCCTCCGGCGAGAACCTCGTGTTGACCGAGCGCTATACGAAGGTAGCCGCCGACAAGATCGATTTCCGGCTCACGTTCAACGACCCCACGCAGTGGACGCAGCCGTGGACCGTCGCGTATTTCATGCGGACGGGGGAAGGCGACATGTACGAGTACGCGTGCCACGAAGGCAACTACGGGCTGCGCAACATCCTCCAGGAAGCGCGCGACGCCGAGCGCGAGGCCGCGGCGGCGAAGCGCTAGGGCGACCAGCGATGACACGGCAGATCGTTGCGGCATTCGGCTCGGTCGCTTTGCTGTGTGCCGGCGCGCGCCCGGTCTTGGCTCACCACTCGTTCGCCGCGGAATTCGACGCCAGCAAGCCCGTCACCCTGCACGGCACGATCACGAAGCTCGAATGGATCAACCCGCATTCGTGGTTGCACGTCGACGTGAAGAACGACGACGGGACGACGACGGAATGGATGGTCGAGGCCGCCACGCCGAACACGCTGCTGCGACGCGGTTTCACCCGCGACACGGTGAAGGCGGGCACCGAGATCACGGTGATCGGCTATCAGGCGAAGAGCGGCGCGCACCGGGCGAACGGCCGCGACCTGATCTTGGCCGACGGCTCGCGGTTGTTCATGGGCTCGGCGGACACCGGCGCACCGGGCGACGCGGCGAAGAGCGAGCCGGCCCAGCAGTAAGTTAGCGGATCACGAACGGGTTCGGCGTGTCCGCGCCCGTCGTCTCGATCCAGACGCTCTTCTCCTGCACGAACTCGCGGATCGCGAGCAGGCCGCTCTCGCGGCCGAAGCCCGAGCGCTTGTAGCCGCCGAACGGCGACAGCGGGCTCGAAACGCGATAGGTGTTCGTCCAGACCGTGCCGGCCTCGAGCTCGTGCGCCATCTTCAGCGCGCGGCCGATGCTCGACGTCCAGACTCCGGCCGCAAGGCCGTAGATCGAATCGTTCGCGATCGCGAGCGCTTCGTCGTCGCTATCGAACGGGATGATCGACAGCACGGGGCCGAACACTTCTTCCTGCGCGATCCGCATCTGCGGGCGTCACGCCCGTGAACACGGTCGGCTCGACGAACCAGCCGTCGCCGAGCTCCGGTCGCCGCGCTGGGCCGCCGCCGAGCACGCACTTCGCGCCTTGCTGCTTCGCGATGCTCGATGTAGCCGAGCACCTTCTCGTACTGCGGCTTCGTCGTGATCGGCCCGACCTGCGTCGTCTCCTCGAGCGGGTTGCCCATGCGCGCCGTGCGCGCGAGCGTCAGGAATCGCTCGACGAACGTCGTCGTGAATCGAGCGATGAATCAGCGCGCGCGAGCCCGCGACGCAGGTCTGGCCCGTGGCGGCGAAGATGCCGGAGACGACGCCCTTGACCGCGTTGTCGAGGTTCGCGTCGGCGAACACGATGTTCGCGGACTTGCCGCCGAGCTCCATCGTCACGGGCTTGATGTGCTTCGCCGCGGTCTTGGTAGACGAGCGCGCCCGTTGCGTCGCCGCCGGTGAATGCGATCTTCGCGACGTCCGGGTGGCGTCACGAGCGCGTCGCCGATCTCGTTACCGAAGCCCGTCACGATGTTCACGACGCCGGGCGGCAGCCCGGCCTCGGCGAACAAGTCGGCCATCTCGAGCGCGGACACGGACGAGTGCTCGGAGGGCTTCCACACGAACGTGTTGCCGGCCGCGAGCGCGGGCGCCATCTTCCAGCCCGCGAGCATCAGCGGCGAGTTCCACGGCACGATCGCGGCGATCACGCCGAGCGGCTCCTCGAGCGTGAAGTTGAAGAAGCCGGGCCGGTCGATCGGGATCACGCGGCCTTCGAGCTTGTCCGCGAGGCCCGCGAAGTAGCGGAACCACTCGGGCAGATAGCGCGTTTGCGCGCGCATCTCGAGGATCAGCTTGCCGTTGTCGGTGGTCTCGATCGCAGCCGAGTTCGTCGGCGCGCGCCGCGATCAGGTCCGCGATTCTTGAGCAGCAGCTTGCCGCGCGCCGTCGCAGTCAGTCCGCGCCACTCCTTGCTCTTGAACGCCGTGCGCGCGGCCGCGACCGCGGCGTTCACATCTTCCGGCGATGCGCGCGGGATCAGCGCCCACGGCTTACCGTTGTACGGATTGAACGATTCGAACCACTCACCCGAGGCTGCGTCGACGCGCTGGCCGCCGATCAACATCTGATACTTGCGCAAGGGACGATCTCCGTGGAGTGACGCACGCGCCGATTCGCGAACGGAGTCGAACGCCGGCGGCGCGTCGCGTTGCGGCGCATCGTCACACATTTCGCGGGGTCTAGACAGCGCGGCGCGCCGCGGGCGCACGAACCTCGCGTGCGCCGAATGCGGCGCGCGGCTCAATCGGGTTCGCGATTCGCGGGGCGCCAGAGTGCGGTGCCGATGAGAGTCAGCGGCCAGGCGCCGAACAGCGTGCCGAGCAGTAGCCTCGTCTGAGCGTCGCTCGCGCCCGTGTGCCAACGAGCGGCGTCCCACGGCGCACCGCCGAGCAAGATGAGCCCCGCAGCGAGCAACACGACGAGCACGGCCGCGATCGCCGCCGCGGCGCCGGTGTGCGCACGCGCCGCGAGGCCGAGCGCGAGCAGCGGCGGTCCGCCGTAGACGACGAACGCGATCGGTGCGGTCAGCACGTCGATGAGTGCGAGACCGTGCGCTTTCTCGATCGCAATCGCACCCACGGCGAACAAGACCGCGGCGGCTGTCGCCATGGCTATCGCGGCCGCGATGAGACGCACGAGCAGCAACGTGCCGTTCACTGGCGTCTCGGGCATGGCGAGAGTCCTCATCGTTGTAGCCGGCGCAACGAGATGCGCCGAAGCCGCGGCCATCGTACTCAACGCCGGCCGACGACGCTCGTGGCACGCACATTGCATTTGCACTCATCGAGCGTTGTTGCAAGCAGAGGAAGGTATGAGTGCGGCGATTATCGATCCCATCACCCGAGTGGA
The DNA here is from genome assembly GCA_963841645.1 of uncultured Gammaproteobacteria bacterium. Taxonomy (GTDB): domain Bacteria; phylum Pseudomonadota; class Gammaproteobacteria; order Steroidobacterales; family Rariloculaceae; genus FEN-1219. The sequence goes on from CAWJDS010000017.1 coordinate 364,412, forward strand.
CATTGCTGCCGCGAGGGCGCCCGGCGCTGGTGTCGTGGGGCGCGATCTTGGCCGGCGGCGCGGCCGCGGCCGCATTGTCCCTCGTGCTGCTGATCCTCGGCACCGGCCTGGGATTCGCAATCGTTTCACCGTGGAGCTCGCAAGGTGTGAGCGCCACGACTTTTGGAGTGTCGACGATAATTTGGATTACGTTCACGCAGCTCGCGGCCTCGGCTGTCGGCGGCTATTTGGCCGGGCGGCTGCGCTCGAAGTGGGCCGATACGGCTCGCGACGAGGTGTACTTTCGCGACACGGCCCACGGCTTCCTCGCGTGGTGCGTCGCGTCGCTCGGCACGGCGGCCGTGCTCGACGTCCGTGATCGGTGCGATCGTGAGCGGCGGAGTGCAGGCGGGCGCGACGGCCGTCGGCGCAGCCGCTTCATCCGCAGCCGGCGCCGGCTCGACCGCAGTTCTGGCGTTGAACCAGAACCAGAGCGGCGGGGGGCAGGGCGCGAACGGCGCACAAGGGCCCGGCGCGGGCGCGCAGGGCGGCGCGAATCCTCTCGGCTACTTCGTCGACTCGCTGTTCCGTTCGAACGTCGCGAGCGCCGGTGCCCCCGGCCCGGCGGGGCAGGCGCAGCCGAATAGCGGCAATCCGGAGGGCCCCGCGACGTCGCAGGCGCAGCGCAACGCAGCGGATTCGGCCGAGGTCGTCCGTATCTTCGTAAACGCGCTCCGCACTGGCTCGCTGCCCGACGACGACGCTCGCTACGTGGGTCGGTTGGTCGCGCAACGGACGGACTTGAGTGAGAACGACGCCACGCAGCGCGTGCGTGACACCTTCGCGCGCGTGCAGGGAACCATCCACGACGCGGAGGACGCCGCTCGCAAGACGGCGGACGATGCGCGGAAAGCGGGAGCCTATGCGTCGCTGTGGCTCGTCGTGTCGATGCTCGTCGGCGCGTTCGTCGCGAGCCTGATGGCGACGTACGGCGGGCGGCTGCGCGATCTGTGAGCGCGGGAAAGACTTGGCGAAACATTCGAAAGAGGTGACAGCATGCGTTCGATACTATTGTGGTTTCTCGGCGTGCCGATTCCGATCATCATTTTGATCGCCCTGCTTCGTTAGCCCGCACGCGGCGAGCGCGACACGGTGCTGTCCGCGCTCGAGGTTTGAGCTTGAAAAAGACGTCGGCCTCGTCATGGCCGATCGTGGCAGCCAAGGTGATCGTCGTGGGCACGGTCGCGGCGGTGCTCTATGTCGCGCATGCCGCGTTCATACCGGTGTTCTTGGCCCTGCTGCTGAGCTTGATTCTTTCGGGTCCCGTTGAAGCATTGCACAAGCGCGGCGTGCCTCGCGGCCTCAGCGCGGCGGCGATCGTTTTGATCGGCCTGTCGGTTGCCGCGGGCGCCGGGGCGTCCTTTTGGGCGCCCGCGCAAGACTGGTACGTGAAGGCGCCAAAGACGATGGCGACCATCAAGGCCAAGGTCAAGCCGATCGCGGCCATCATGAATCGTTTCGACGATCTGCGGCAAAACGCCACCGCGCTCGTTTCGCCGGCGAAGGAACCGTCGACATCGGCGCCGCCGAGCGTCGCCACGAAGAGCGCGCCGCTCCTCCTCTGGGACGCGGCACTGCCGTCCGTCGTGGCGCTGGTTACGTTCCTCATCGTGACGGTGTTTCTGCTGACCGGCGGCCCACCGATGCTCGCGCGTATGACTGCGGCATTCGTGGACGACCTGAAGGCTTCGCACGCGCTCAGGGTGATCGAGAAGATACGCGACGAAGTCGGGCACTTCTATTTGACGACGACGTCGATCAACGTCGGCCTCGGTGTGGTCACTGGCCTCGCGATGTGGGCGTGGGGAATGCCGACCCCTTATCTCTGGGGCCTGGTCGCCGCGATCTTGAATTACGTCCCGTATTTGGGCGCGGCGTCGATATTGATCACGGTGACACTCGTTGCCGCGACGTCGTTCAACACGTTGGGACAAGTGGTCGGCGTCGCGGCGACTTATCTGTGCATTGCGACGATCGAAGGGCAGATCGTCCAGCCGCTGCTCGTCGGTCGACGACTCGAGGTGAATCCGCTCTTGATTTTCCTCGGGCTCTGGTTTGGCGGGCTCTTCTGGGGGATCGCCGGCATCATCCTCGCGACACCGGCGCTCGTTGCGCTCAAGGTCTTCGCCGAGCACTCCGAACACGGCAAGTCGTTACTGGAGTTCTTGGGTCCGAACGAGCAAGACTCCGAACGCGGTAAACCGCTTTACAGGCTCTTTCGCAACTCGAAGCCGTTCGCTGGTGGGCGAAGCGCATAGGCCGGTGTGCGCGGGCCGCCGTGTTTCGATGGCATAATCCGGCCGTCTCCGATAGCGCCGTCGCGCGGGAATCGGCTAGTGAGCTCACGATCATCGACTCTGCTGCACATCGGCGCCGCGGCGGGCGCGGTTCTCCTCGGCTCGTCGAGTTTCGCGCAGCCGCCCACGTACCTCACGACCAGGAAGATCGAACAGGTGGACGACTATCACGGCACGAAAGTCGCCGATCCGTACCGCTGGCTCGAGGACGATACGTCGCCCGAGACGGCGGCATGGGTCGACGGCGCAGAACGCGATCACGTTCCCGTATCTCGAGCGCATCCCGTATCGCGCGGCGCTGCTCGAGCGCGTGATGCAGCTCAACGACTACGAGCGCTACTCGGCGCCGTCGCGCAAGGGCCCGTACTTCTTCTTCAGCAAGAACGCGGGGCTTGCAGAATCAGAGCGTGCTGTTCGTCCAAAAGGGCCTCGACGGCGCGCCCGAGGTGCTGCTCGATCCGAACGCGTGGTCGGCGGATGGGACGGTGCAGCTCAGCGCGTTCGCGCCATCGAAGGACGCGACATACGCGGTCTACGGGATCTCGAACAGCGGCTCCGACTGGCAGCAGTACAAGGTCATGGAGCTCGCGACGAAGCGGACGCTCGACGACACGATCGATTGGGTCAAGGTGTCGACCGTCGCGTGGCGCGGCGACGGGCTTCTACTACAGCCGCTATCCGGAGCCGCCCGAGGGACACGAGAAGGCCTCGATCAACGAGAACCACCAGGTCTTCTTCCACGAGCTCGGCACGACGCAGTCAGAGGACACGCTCGTCTACGAGGACGCCAAGAACCCGCAGCGCTTCCACGTCGTCGTACACGACCGAGGACGAACGCTTCGCGATTCTCGATCGTGTCCGAGCGCGGCAAGGGCAAGGACGGCAACGCGCTGTACGTGCGCGATCTCACGAAGCCGGCGACAGCGCGCTTCGCGCCGCTCGTCCCCGAGATCACGAACGACACGTTCAACGTCGTCGACAACGTCGGCGACAGGCTGCTCGTTGCGACCAATCACGGCGCGCCGAACTGGCGGTGGTGCTCGATCGATCCCGCGCAACCCGACGGAGGCGAATTGGCGGACCGTGCTCGCGGAGCGCTCCGAGCCGATCAGAGTGCATATCAGACCGCCGGCGGCAAGCTGTTCGCGACGTACCTGCAAGGACGTGCACGACGCGCGCGTACGTCCATTCGCTCGACGGCAAGCTCGAGAACGAGATCGCGCTGCCCGGGCCCGGGCTCGGCGCGCGGCTTCGGCGGCCCGCACGACGACGCGTTCGTGTTCTACACGTTCAACTCGCTCAACGTGCCGCCGACGATCTACCGCTACGACATCGCGAGCGCGCACGAGCACCGTGTTCCGCGCGCCGAAGGTGCCGGGCTACGACGCGTCCGCGTTCGAGACGAAGCAGGTGTTCTACCCGAGCAAGGACGGCACGCGCGATCCCGATGTTCCTCGTGTACCGCAAGAAGGGCTGAAGCTCGACGGCAACAACCCGACGCTGCTCTACGGCTACGGCGGCTTCAACATCGTCGTGACGCCGACGTTCAGCGCGGCGCGCATCGCGTTGCTCGAGCAGGGCGGCGTGTACGCGTCCGCGAACCTGCGCGGCGGCGGCGAGTACGGCGAGGACTGGCACCAGCCGGGCATGCAAGCTGAAGAAGCAGAACGTGTTCGACGACTTCATCGCGGCGGCCGAGTGGCTGATCGCGAACAAGTACACGTCGCCGGCGAAGCTCGCGATCCAGGGCGGCATCGAACGGCGGCCTGCTCGTCGGCGCCGTGATGAATCAGCGGCCCGATCTGTTCGCGTCGCGCATCGCCGCAGGTCGGCGTGATGGACATGCTGCGCTTCCACAAGTTCACGATCGGCTGGAACTGGATCGCCGGATTACGGCTCGACCGACGACGCCGACGGAGTTCAAGGCGCTGTACGCGTACTCGCCGCTGCACAACATCAAGCCCGGCGCGAAATATCCGGCGACGCTGATCACGACGGCCGATCACGACGATCGCGTCGTGCCGGCGCACTCGTTCAAGTACGCCGCGACGCTGCAGGCGCTCGCGAGCCGCGAGAATCCCGTGCTGATCCGGATCGAGACGAAGTCCGGCCACGGCGCGAGCAGCCTGACGAAGCAGCTCGAGACCGATCGCGGACGTTTACGCGTTCGTGATGTACAACCTCGGCGTGACGCCGCAGGTCGCGCGCTAGCGTTCGCGCGCGCGCGTCAGCCGAGACGTTGGGTTCTGCCCAAGTGGATTGAACCTTCTACTTTTCTGTAGAGTTGTATTGTGTAACTCTTATAGTCGACACGTGATGGCGCCGGTCGGAGGTATCTCCGCCACAGTCGTCCGATTGACTTTAACCAGTTGCGCTAACTCTTGTCGTCGAAACGTGATGGCGCCGGTCGGAGGTATCTCCGCCATAGTCGTCCGATCGACGATAACTATATGTGTTAACTTTTTGTATTGATCCGTGATGGCGCCTTAGTCACCCGGTCAATACAAACTAATTATTTCTTGAAATATTGTGTTGCTAATGTCTTGTCATTTGATGATATATTATTATGATGTTGTGATTGTTTTGTTGGACTAATCCTCGGTTGTTTGGACTTGTGAATAATGAAACTTGACTAATTGAAACACGCCTCCAAACAACGATAGGGTCAGTCCATAGTGCCACTAATCTGAATATTGAAAGCAGAACCATCGTCGTCTCATGGAAGACCGTGGCCTAGTAGATTGTTAAGCCCCCTTTTGTGCCATCCATTGGGCGCAGTCGTTCGGTTGTGCTGTCCGAGGGAAGTGGTCGACAGACACGGGTTCGATTGTGATAGGGAGTCCGGAGCTAGGCATACCCGGTCGCAACGGGGGATGTGCCGGATTCACCTGCTCGTTGTACCATGCGTATAGGGTGGTGCAGGAGAGTGTCTTAGCAAGTGGACGGTCATGTGAGTGTATTTTTCTTAGTACGACTTTGGCGTGACAACCTGAAGTGCCGGCTAAGTAAGGTGCATTCTGATAGTTGGGAATGCAACCTCTCGAGAGTGTCAACCTAGCAGCTAACCTTGTTCCTGGGATATGGAACAACAGTTCAGTATCGGTCACACTGTGTGTCTTTGTCGTGTCCGGAGGTTAAACTTAAGATCGGTTTGAAATAATTAATGAACGACCTGAGCTCATTTAAGAAACAATAAGATGATGCAGGGAATGTTACTGGAGATAAGGCCAGTGGGCCTAACAGTGGTGACAAATGTGATAAGGCTTGGGAGGCTAGAGGCCGTTGAGCCTAGTTGTGATAACATGAGTTGTTATGTTACTTGGTACCAACTGGTACACTCGTTTACTCGTCACAGGTAATCTCTTTGTGTGATTTCCGGTGCACGATCCAACCCCACCTGGCTTGGACTCTGTACTGGTGATACCCCTGTTGTCTGTTAATGATATATTTTGCTTGTGATGCCATGCTACCTTTATGTTATGCTATTGGTCTATCTTGAGTAGACACTTGCCATGTTGTAGAATCTTATTGTCAATATATATCTTGTTGCATGATTGTTGGACTGTTCGTGTCAAGTGGTTAATTTCTTGCGAGTACGTCATTGTACTCACGTTGGCTATTCAAATGGCCAGATTTTGGCGAGGATTCATCTTCCATATTAGCAAGGATGTGGAGCAAGAGCGTGCTAGGATCAGTAGCCCAGCCAGATGCCTATGGAGTGGAGCCGCTCCAAGCCGTTGCCTTAGCCGTCTTCCGCTGCCAGTTAAACTCTACCATGACCCATGCTTGGCTTGATATTTTTGTCATGCCTTGATGGCCTTGTAAACCATTTGTAGCACTTCTTGTGTCTGATTGTGTAATGATTTCCATTATGTTGCACTGTCGTGACGTGCGGCCAGATATCTTGGGCTGGCGCACGGGGCGATCGCCTCTCTGGTGATATGTGCCAGGGAGGGGTGTCACAAAAACTGTAGGAGTTGCAAGGAACAGTAAACAGATGATTGCAGTAGGTGTTGTAAACAGTATGTAAAAGATCAGACCGGGTCCACCGATCACTAGTGGTGTCTCTCTCAGATAGAACTTAGCAATGTTGGGTAAACAAATTACAGCTGGGCATTTGACAAATACAGATGGCATGACAATGCAAAACATGCCAAGATGTTCACTATGATTTCTATTGGGCATTACAATAAAGTACATAGACCGTTAATCCAACAACATCTATGCCTAAATAATCCACCTTCCGGTTAGCATCCGCACCCACTTCAGTATTAAGTTGAAAACAACAGATTATTGCATTAAGTAAAGTGTGTAAAGTAACCAGCACAAGTGTCCTTGTACGCAAGCACCGATTTTGTTATCCCTAGTAGCAACAACATTCAATCACCAGTCGCCCTTCTGTCACTGGTTAAGACATAGAGAAAGCTGAACCCACTATCGAGCATAAATACCCCCTCTTGGAGTTAAAAGCATCTACTTGGCCAAAGCATCTACTAGTAACGGAGAGCATGCGAGATCAAGAGCACATAGATAAGATAAACAACTGACTTAAACATGGTATCAATATTCATCGGATCCCAGCAAACACAACATCTAGCATTACAATAAGATGATCTTGATCATGGTAGGCAGCTCACAAGATCTAAACTTGATAGCACAAGGTAGAGAGACAACCATCTGAGCTACTGCTATGGACCCGTAGTCCCGAGATGAACTACTCACGCATCACTCCGGAGGCAGGCATGATGATGTAGAAGCCCCCGGTGATGAATTCCCCTCGGGCAGGGTGGCGAGAAGAACGTCAGAACTCCCCCGATCTGAGATTGACGATGACGGCCGCGACAGAACTTTTCGTGGAATATGATCTTTCGTATTATGGTTTTTGCGTCGAGGGGGTTATATAGGCGAAGGATGGGCATCAGGGGCCAGCCAGAGCCACCACACCCTAGCTGGGCGCGGCCCCACCCCAGGCCGCGCCCTAGTGGGGTGTGGGCCCCTGGGGGCTCCCCCCAGGTGGTCTTCGGTCTTCCGGAAGCTTCCCGATGTTATATTTACGGAGGAAAAGATTTCTCCCGATTTCGACGATATTTTCCGTGTAGGATTTTCTGAAACCAAAAACAACAGAAACACGGAACTGGCACTCGGGCATCTTGTTAATAGGTTAGGCCCAGAAAATGCATAAAAATAATATAAAGTGCAACTAAAACATGTAGCAATCAACATAATAACAGCATGGAACATCAAACATTATAGATACGTTTGAGACGTATCAA
>CAWJDS010000018.1:0-382278 GCA_963841645.1 uncultured Gammaproteobacteria bacterium
GTGACCGGACTCGCGCGAATGGTCGTGTTCCGCGTCGCGACGGATAATACGCGGGCGCCGCGGCGCGAAGCCCGATCCGAGTGCGCTCGTGTCTCTGCTCGACGAGTACGCGTCGGCCGTCGCGCACAGGATCGCGACCACGTGGGAGCTGTCCGACCGACATGCTCGACGCGCTCGCCGAGCAGCTGAGGGGCAGCTCGCGGCCCGTGTCGGATCTCGGGCGCTCTCTGCGCTTCGGTGTCGTCGCGGGCGCGTTATCGGTGCTCGCCGTCCGAGGGCGTGATCGACGAGGAGGCCGCGCGCGCGCGTCGCTCGTCGCCGCGGCGGCACCGGCAAGAAGTTCGAGCGGATGTGGGAGCGGTTCGCGGCGCAGCCGGCCGCGACTTAGCGGAACGCTGCGCGCGAACGATAGCGTCCCCCAGCCAAAGCTCCGCGAGCCGATCCCGTCGGCGATTTCCGGCGACTGCCAGCGCAACGAGTAGCTGATCGCGAGACCGCCTTTTAGCTCCGTCGACACGCCGAGCCACGCTTCGAGCAGCAGGTGATTGAGCGCTCTTGAGGCGAACGTCACGTCGCTGCGGCGGACTTGTCCTTGCAGGAACGCGTCGTAGACGCGCGCGCGGACGGCGAGGCCGCCCTCGAGCACCACTCCGCGCGGCGAAGCGGCGCCGTCGCCGACGGAGCGGATCGGCGGTTGCCCGGCGTAGTGCGAGAGTGGCGGCCGCGCGCTCCACCACGGCACGCGCTCGGGCCCGGAGCGGATCGCGATTTCGCGCTCGCGTCGGTCAGGTAGCCGCGTTCGCGGTGAAACCAAAGCGCGCCGAGTACGGCCGCCCGTCGCGCGTGCCGCTCGCGACCAGCCGTGCGACTCGAGAACGTGTAGCGAAACGTGGGCTCGCCGCCGTCCGAGATCTGGTGCGCGTAACCGTTCGGTAAGGGCTTCGCAACACCTCGTGCAGCGAGCGATGCAGATCGCCGACGACGGGAGCCCCAGCACGCCGATCGTGAGAGTCGTTTGCCGGACGATGTCGCGTGCCTCGTCGCGCGCGAGGCTCGAGTCGACGCGTAGACGAAGGTTCGCGTACGGACGGTCGTCGGGCAACGCTTGCTCGGCCGTGAAGTCGCGCGGCGTGAAGATCTGCACGCCGATCTCGAACGCGTGCGTGCTCGCTACCGGCGAGCCTGCGCTCGGCACGCGGAGCGCGTCATCGATCCAGTCGAGCGCGTCGCGCGAGCCAGCGCGGCCCGACCGGACTGTCGTCGCCAGCGCGTAAGCGATGCCGCCCGTGTAGTCGGCGTCGCGCCCTGACAGCGCAAGGAAGTCGTCGTCGATCCGCAGCGTCCAGCTGCGGTTTGCGGTGTATCGTCAGCCGCCGCGCCGCGGCTCGTCGCCGTTGCGGCGAACATCGCGACGCACGCGACGGCAGCCGCCACCGTCCCTGAGGCATGTCGCGACATTAGCCGCGGCGCCGGCCGCGTCACAACGCCCGGTGAATCAATCGTAGAACTGCGGCGCGAGCTTGAGCTTGCGGAAGCCGACGAGGTCGTGCTGGATCCAGAGCTGCGCGCCCGTGCGCTTCAGGAACGCTTCGATGTCCTCGCGCGACGCCTTCGTCTGCGCTTCGTTGACCTCGAACGTCGGCAGTCGGCCGAGCTTGCGCTCGGCCGGATAGTGATAGAGATCGCCGGACAACACGACCGGCCCGGTCTTCGCGAGCTTCAGATAGAGCACCGAGTGGCCTTCCGTGTGCCCCGGCGCCTGCTTGATGATCACGGTGCCGTCGCCGAACACGTCGTGCTCGGCGGTCGGTGATCAGCACGGTCTTGCTGTTCTTGAGCGCGGAGTACGTCTCGGGGCGCGCGCCGCCGGGCGGGTCGGCCGAGAACATCAGATCGTGCTCGACCTTCGAGACGAGCCACGTCGAGCCCGCGAACAGGTTCGCGTCCGCCGTGTGGTCCCAGTGATAGTGCGAGAGCGCGAGATACGTCACGTCGGACGGCTTGTAGCCGGCGGACGCGAGCTGCGAGACGAGCGTCGGCGCGAGCTTCACGAAGCGCTCTTGCTTGTCGCGCCGCAGGATCCGCTGCTCGAAGCCGACGTCGCCGCCGCGCTCGTGGTCCGCGACCGCGCCGGCGTCCCAGAGCAGCACGCCGCGCGGGTGCACGATCAGGAATGACGCGACCGACAGCGGAACTTCCTCGACGTCCGCGTCGGTGAGCCGATAGCGCGCGGTCTCCGACGCGAGCACGCCGCCGTTGAACACATAGAGCCGAGGCGATGCGGGCGCCTTGCTCTGCGCGCTGCTCGAAAGCGCGAACGCCGTGAGCGCGAGAGCTGCCAGCGCGCGCCAAAGAATCGTGCGTGCCATAGATTCCCCCAGTTTCTTGATCGCGCCCTCGGCGCGGGCGGCTCGGCGGCCGTGGCGCGGAATGATGCGCCGATTCGCGCGTCTCGTCACGCGCAAGGGCGGAGGCTTGCGGTAGCGCGCGCGAGTGTGCGGCGAGAAGTCGAGGTCAGGCGCGCGCAGACACGAACGTGCCGCGCGCGTTGCGGAAGCGCAGCGTGAGGAACTCGACGCCGACGAGCCAGCGTTCCGTTCCGCCGTCGGAGATCTCGCGGTCGCAATGCGCGACGCGCGCGACGGCCGCGCAGCTCGCGCAGTCGATCTTCACGATCTGATTCGGCGGCAGCGGCGCGCCCGCCACGAACTGCATGCCATTGAGCGAGATGTCGCGCATCTCCGCCGCGTACGCCGCGCTCTGCGGCCAGCTCACATAGAGATCGATGGTGCGGCGCGCGGGAATCCTGCGCAGCATCCGCTGGCCCGAATACTCGAGACGATGGCGCTCGGCGGGGTAGAGCGGGCTGCCGCACTCGCGGCAGTCGTCGTCGCGCTCGAGCGCGTGATCGAGCCCGTGCTCGGTCCCGCAGAATAGACAACGATGCGCGGCGTAGCGCGCGGCGTCCGGATCGAGCACCGTCGTCGCCGCGAAATCCGCCGCCGCGCGCTCCGACAGCGCGACGTCTCGCTCGAGGTCGTACGCCGCGCGCTGCTCGGGATCCGACAGCACGCGATACGCCTCGTCGAGCAGCGCTTCGGCCGCAACGGAGCCGGGTTTCGCCCGAAGCCGCTGCTTCAGCGTGCGATAGCTCGCCTCGATCATCGCGGCCGGTGCGTCCGGCACGACGAGCAGGATGTGGTAGTAGTCGCGATCGGCGTCCATGGCTGTGAGACCGTAGTCCGTCGGTACCCGCGTCGCCCTATCGACGCGTTCACAGGTCGGCCAATTCGCGCTTTTCTTGAGGCCGGCCTATGATCGCGCGCCTATGAAAAAGCTCAAGATCTACCAAATCGACGCTTTCACGGGGCGGCTGTTCGGCGGCAATCCGGCCGCCGTCGTGCCGCTCGAGAAGTGGCTCGACGCCGCGACGATGCAATCGATTGCGCTCGAGAACAATCTCGCCGAGACCGCGTTCTTCGTTCCCGAGGGCGACGGCTTCCGCTTGCGCTGGTTCACGCCGGAAGTCGAGGTGAAGCTCTGCGGGCACGCGACGCTCGCGAGTGCCTACGTACTGTTCACGATTCTCGAGCCCGGGCGGCGGGCCGTGAAGTTCGAGACGCTGAGCGGCACGCTCACGGTCGTCGCGTCGGGCGACGAGCTCGTGATGGATTTTCCGCGCTGGACGCTGTCCGCTGCGCCCGCCGACGCGCCGCGCGCGCTCTCCGCCGCGCTGCACTCGGCGCCGGTGCGCGTGCTGTCGACCGGCGACGGCGACTACTGGTTCGCCGTGTTCGAGAGCGAGGCCGACGTGCGCGCGCTCGCGCCGGACTTCGGCGCGCTGCGCAAGCTTGGGCAAATGGTGATCGCGACCGCGCCCGGCACGCGCTCGGATTGCGTCGTGCGCTTCTTTGCGCCGGTGGCCGGCATCGACGAAGATCCGGGCACGGGCTCGATCCACTGCGCGCTGACGCCGTACTGGTGCGAGCGTCTCGGCAAGCGCACGCTGCATTCGCTCCAAGTGTCGAAGCGAGGCTCGGAGCTCAACTGCGAGCTCGAGGGCGAGCGTGTGCTGATCGCGGGCCGAGCCGTGAAATATCTCGAGGGCTGGATCGAGGTCTGATTCCGGAAGCAGAACTTCCGTCGCAAGTCCCGGTAGGATGGTCGTGCGACGTCGCGTCGCGGGGACTGGGGGAACGTCGATGACACGAAAGAAAGCGTTGTTGCTACTGAGCGGCATGCTGGTCGCGGCGTCCGTCGGCCGCGCGAGCGTGGATCCGAAAGCCGTCGAGATCGTTGCGCCGGACCAGGTGAAATGGGTCAAGAGCCCCAACGGTACGAGCGAGTCCGCGTTGCTGTTCGGCGATCCGAGCAAGCCGGGACCGTACGTGATGCGGGTGAAATGGCTGCCCGGCAACATGAGCCGGCCGCACACGCATTCGACCGATCGCTTCTTCGTCGTGATCTCGGGCACGTGGTGGGTCGGCAGCGGCACGAAGTTCGATCCCGACAGCACGGTGCCCGTGAAGCCGGGCAGCTACGTGATCCATCACGCGGGGCAACCGCACTACGACGGCGCGAAGGGCGAAGAAACCGTCATTCAGGTTTGGGGCGAGGGTCCGCTCACGACGCAATCGGCCGAGCAGAAGCCCTAGCTTCGCGCCGCGTTTCTCCGCGCTCGCGCATTTTCGCTCGAGCGCCTCGGCGCCGTTCTCCATAACGCGCGACCGAGATCACGAAACTGCCAACTGGGTAACGGCGGCTCACCGCTCGCCGTTGATATCGTTCGGCCGCTCGTCGCCCAAGAGGCGGCGTCCTATTAACAAGAGCGGGAACGCCAGCATGCACCATAAGATCTCATCCCTTGGACTGTTCGTCGGCGCGGCGCTATGCCTAGCCGCGTTACGCGCGAGCGCGGCCGACGACGTCACGATCCAGGTTCTCGACGACGTGAAGGAAGCGGCGAAGGTCGTCGCCGACGTCGATCGCGCGCTGCACGCCGAGCCCCAAGCGCACGCGGTGAAACCCGACGAGGCCGTCAGCGAGAAACCGCGGCTCCCGGCTTTTCTTTCTCAGCCCGTGGAATCCGGGCCGCGCCCGTCGTACTTCGGCACGATCATCGACCGCGAAGAAGAAAGCGAAGGCGAGATCGAGGACTTCGACGTTCCGCAGGACGTCGTGATTCCTCCGTCTTCCGGAAACTAACCCATGCGCCGCTTAATCGGATCTCTGTTGCTTGCTTCCTTTGCCGCGCTCACCGGGAGCCAAGCCATCGCGCAGACCAACGGCGAGGCTTTGATGAGGGAGGCCAACCATCTATTTCGGTCGAAGGTTTATCGCGCGGCGCTGATGCGCTACCACGAGGCCGAAAAGGCCGGCCTGAGCTCGCCGCTGCTCGACTACAACATCGGCCTGACGTGCTATCGCCTCGGGCAGTATGACGACGCCGTGACGTATCTCGAGCGCGCGTATCACGACGACGGGCTCGCCTCGTTGGCGGCCTACAACCTCGGACTCGCTGAGCGCGCGGGGGGCCATGCCGACGAAGCCGCTCGCTGGTTCGACGTCGCTGCGACACGCGCGAGCGGCACGCCGATCGAGAAGCTCGCCCGGCAGAGTCTCGCGCAGCCGCAGAGCGGCACGACTCAAACGGCGCTTAGCCCGCCGCACCACAAAGAGCTCGAGCCCAAGCGGCCCATCGGCGACCTCGATATCGTCGTGCGCACGGGCTACGGCACCGACTCGAATCCGAATCGTGCCCCTTCCGAGCCGTACGTCGACCTCGCGGCGCCCGGAACGCCGACGGTCGTGCCGGAGGCAGTGTCGTCGAGTTACTCGCCGCTGCAAGCGACCGTGCAGTACACGCTCCACGACGAGCGTGGTAACACCGACTTCGTGTTCGGCTACGACATCGATGCCGATTACTACTCCGAGTTTTACGCGAACGACGAGAGCTCGCAGCGCGTACGCGTGGGTGCGAACGTGCTGCTCGGCGACACCGGGACGCGGCGCCGCTTCCTCGAGACGCAACTGTTCACGGTCAAGCACACCCAACGAAACTATGACCCGGACAACGGCGTCGACCGAACGCTCGGCGACGAGGAGATCTGGCAGCAATACAACTACTCGGCGGCCGGCCTGCAAGCCGATTTCCAGCACACGCTCGGCAAGTGGGGATGGGGATTCAGCACGCTGCTCGAGCACCGCACTTACGACACCGTGCCGCTCATCGCGAGCTACGACACCGACCTCTATCTGTTCAAGCTTCGCGCGAGCTACGCGTTCAGCGATCGGACGTCGATGCGCGCCGCGCTTCATTCGTATCGGCGCGAGGCCGCCGAGCGGCAGTCGCGGGACATCGACGGCACGCTGCTGAGCACTTATCCGCCGCTCGATTACTCCTATCAAGGCGTCGAGCTCGGGGTCTCGCAGCGGGTGCTGCGCTGGATGAGCCTCGACTTCTCCTATATGCGCCTCGATCGAACCGATGCGTTCCAGGGCTACATGAACTACACGCAGGACATCATCGGCGCGCGTGTGGTGATGCGGCCGAGCAAGCGCTGGACGATCTCCGCCGGATTGACGCAGCGCAGCTACGATTACCAGAACGCGTTCGCGTTCAACGATCCGGCCGCCGGCGCGAAGACGCTCGACGATTCCATCGCGGATCTCAGCGTGAATTTCGACGTGTTGAAGTCTTTGTCCGTGTCGGTCGACCTCGCGTCGACGGACGTGACATCGTCGGACCCGCGCGCGGCGTACACCCGTCAGCGCAGCTTGGTCGGAGCCGTCTGGCGGTTTTGACTCAGTCCGCCTCCGCCCGTCGGCGGAGGCGGCACTTCCACTCGCGTTATCGGCTCGCGCGCCCGCCCGCGAGCGACGCGAGCCCGACGCCCGCAAGGATCAGCAGAGTTCCGATCGTGCGCTGCGGAGTCGCAGCCTCGGCTAGCTCGGGCCACTGCGTCGCGCCCACGTAGACGAGCACGTAGCTCAGCGCGAGCAGCGGATACGCATAGCTCAGCCGATAGCGCACGAGCACCGCGAGCCAGGCGAGCAGCGAGAGCCCGTACGCTACGAGACCGGCGGTGGTGAACAGCAGAGCGTCGCGCAGCGGCGGCGACGAAGCGAGCGACCATACGATCTCGCCGCCGGCGCGCGCAAGCTTGAGGTTCTGCATCCCGGCCTTCATGCCGAGCTGGCCAATCGCCGACAACACGATCGACGCGCCGAGGCACGCAGTGCCGATCCAACGTGCGCGCGTCATGTCGACGCGACCAACGCGATCCCGCCCGCGATCAACAGCACGCCGGCCCAGCGATGCCACGACACGGGCTCGCGGAGCAGGAATCGCGACGCGGCCATCACGAGCACGGTGGTGAGGCTCAAGAACGGAAACGCGCGGCTCACGTCCATCCGGTAGAGCACGGCGAGCCAGAGCGCGGTGCCCGCGACGATGCACGCGATCGCGCCCAGAAGCTCGGGCGAGAACAGCGCTGCGATCCATTCGGACGGCTTTTGCTTGCCGGTGAGACGGCGCGAGGCGCCGACTTTCTGCAGCACTTGGCTCGTGCTGAGCAGCACGACCGCTAGCAGGAGCAGCAGGTTGCTCAATGCGTGTCTGCGCGCGCCGTGAGTCCGTCGGCTTCCTGCGCGAGCTCTTCGATCTTGTCGACGGCTTGCGGTGCGCCGTGCAGCAGCGTTCGCTTCAGGAACCACGGTCCGACGAACGGCGGCAGCCAGAAGCTCGGCTCGAGGTCCATCCAATACGTGAGCTTCGTGCCGTCGCCTTCGGGGTCGAGGTGCCACTCCGACACCGCGTACTTGAAGTCGCTGCGCTCTGGGAGCGCCTCCGTGCGGATCAGGTTCGGCGTCGCGACCTCGAGCCGCTCGACGCGGCGCAAGCTGCGGCAGAAGAACAGCAGGCAACCCTCGACACGCGTGTAAACGATCGGTGTGCCGTCGCTGTCGGGCGTCAGATAGCCGCTCTCCTTGTAGATCTCGGAGATCCGCTGGTAGCGATCGTGGTCGAAGTCGAGCAGCACCTGACGGATCGCTTCGGGCGGCGCAGCGAGATGCGTTTCGGCGACGAGGTGGTAGCGGCCACTGTCACGGGAAACCTCTACGCTGCGGAGATTCGCGGCCCATGCGGTGCACGCGAAGCACGCACCGACCAAGGGCGGGACGAGGGCTCGTCTAACGTTCATCTCCAGCTTTCATCTACAGAGGAAAACCTCGCGTCGGGATGCGAGCGGTGCGGGCGATTATACTCTCGCGCGGAAATCGTCAGGGGACACTATGTCAGCGGCTTCGAACGACCGAGATGCGGGCCGAGCGCCGAGCGCCGAGCGGCCCGAGAGCCGCTTGGGTGCACGCGCTGCTCGCCGCGCTGCTGCTCGGGGCGTCGTCTGCGCACGCGCAGGCGGCGAACGACGGCCCGGAGCCCGAGGCGAAGAGCGCCGCGGCTAGGCTCGGCGCGGATATCAAGGCGTACGTCACCGCGCCGCTGCACGCAGGGAGCAAGCAGTGGATCGCGTTCGGCGCGCTCGTCGGCGGAATCGCGGTCGCGCACCACTACGACGAGGACGTGCGCAACCACATCGGCCCCGGTCCCGCGGTGCCGGCCGAGAAGCCCGATACGCACGACGAGAGCGATGCGCTGCCCGCGGCGCTGATGATGGGGGGCACCTGGGCCGCGGGCGTGATGTTCGAGAATAAGGACGCGCGCCATGAGGCTGGCACGATGTTCGAGGCCGCGGCATTCAGCTCGGTCGCGGGCTATGCTACTCAAAGAGATCGCGGGCCGCGAGCGGCCGTACGTGAGCGGCGATCCGAACAACTGGGGCAGCGGCGGCGACGCGTTCCCGTCGCTGCACGTGACCGCCGCGTTCGCGATCGGCACGGTGTTCGCGGAGTCCGGAAACGACCGCTTTCGTTGGTTGCGGCGCGCGCTCGGCTATGGCATCGCGGCCGGTACGGCATACGAGCGCATCAAGCACGACGCTCACTGGTTTTCGGACACCGTCGCGGGCGCGGGCCTCGGGGTCGCGACCGCTCGGTTCGTGATGAAGCGCGACGATCCCAACAAGCGCGGCTCGCTCGCGGTAGTGCCCGCATCGGGCGGCATCGCGCTGAGCTACACGGTCGCGCTGCGCGAGTGAGCGCGCCGGGCGCGACGCCGAAAGGAACTCGAATAGCTCGGGCTAGCCGCGCAGCGACGAGACGACGAACGCGGCCGCGACGGCCAGCGCGCCGAGGCTCGCGACGAGCACCGCGGCCGCGGCGCAGTCTTTCACGAGCTTGATCTTCGGATGCAGCTCGGGATGCAGGTGATCCGCGAGATGCTCGATCGCCGTGTTGACGAGCTCGGCCGCGAGCACGAAAGAGACCGTGAGCGCCGCGAGGGCCCACCAGACCGGCGCGGGCCGGAGCCAGAAGAGTGCGGCGAGGACCACGGCTGACGCGACGACGTGGAGCCTGAAGCTGTTCTCCGAGCGCAGCGTCGACGCGATGCCCGCGAGCGCGAAGAAGAGGCGCGAGTGGAACGGCTGATTCTTCATGCCGGCGTCGCGGCGGCCGATCGGTCCGAGCGCGGCGCGGCGGAGAGCGCCGAGCGCTGCCAACCGACGTTGCCCTCACGGCCCGCGATCGGCGCGAGCGCGAGCTGGTCGGCCTCGGGCTCCGCGCCCGCGGCGAGCAGCTCGCGCAGCGGGACGGGGCGGATGCCGCGCGCCGCGCAAGCGCTCAAGAACGCGTCGAACATTTGCGCGCACGCACCTCCCTCGACCTCTGCGTGCACGGTCAGCACGTTGAGCGCGCCGGGCTCGATACGCGCGAGCAGCCAATCGTTGTAGTTGTCGTTCGTGACGCCGTCGCGGCCGACCGACTTCGTCGTAGGTCGGCAGCGTCACGGGAATCTGCGGCGCGAGGCGCCGCCCGTTCACGACCGGCACAAAGATGCTTCGTCCGCGGCAATCGCTGTTGTAACGGAAGCCGAACCGCTCCTTCGTTTCGAGCACGCGCTCGTTGCTGACCCAGCCGGCCGCGGCCGAGCAGTCGGGGCGGCGGCCGAGCGCGTCGGCGAACGCGCCGACGCCGCGCGCGATCTCGTCGTAAAGAGCACGCGGTTCCATCTTGAGCGCCGAGACTTGCCAGCGGTGGTGGTCCCACGCGTGCAGGCCGAGCTCGTGGCCGGCCTCGTCCGCGAGGCGAAGCGTCGCGCCGAGCGCCGCGCCGATCTTCCTGCCCGGCCAGAACGTGCCCGCGAAGAGCACGTCCCAGCCATAGAGGCTCGCCGCGCGCGAGCGCAACATCTTCATGAAGAAGCGCGGCTTCAGAAGCCGAAAAAGGTGCCGGCCCATGTTGTCGGGGCCGAGCGTGAAAAAGAACGTCGCGCTCACGCCGTGCTTCGAGAACGTCTCGAGCAGCCGCGGCACGCCGTCGCGCGTGCCGCGAAAGGTGTCGACGTCGACGCGCAAGCCGAGCGCGCTGACGCTCACGGGGCTTTTCTAGCCGACGCCTTCGCTGCGCCGGTCTTCGGCCGGCCCGGCGGAGCCTGCGCCGGCGTCGCGTCGAGGCGCTCGATGTAGTCGCGCAGGAACCAATCGAGCGTGCGCTCGACGGAGTCCTCGAGCGGGATCACGGGCTTCCAGCCGAGCGTCCGCATCGCGTTCTTGATGCTCGGCCGCCGGTGCGTGACGTCCTGATAGCCCTTGCCGTAGTGGGACATGCTCTCGACGTCGCGGATGCCCGCGAACGGCGGGAACCGGTCGCGCAGCGGGTGGCGCTCGAACTTGGCGTGCAGCAGCTCCGCGAGCTCGCGGATGCTCGCCTCGCCGTTCGGGTTGCCGACGTTGAAGATCTTGCCGTCGCAGCGGCCGCCTTCGTTCTCGATGATCCTGAAGAGGCAGTCGATGCCCTCGGAGACGTCGGTGAAGCAGCGCTTCTGCGCGCCGCCGTCCATCATCTGCATCGGCGAGCCTTCGACGAGGTTCGAGATCAGCTGCGTGATCGCGCGCGAGCTGCCGATGCGCGCGGATTCCAGCGTGTCGAGCCGCGGGCCGATCCAGTTGAACGGCCGGAACAGCGTGAATCTCAATCCGCGGTGCTGGCCGTACGCCCAGATCACGCGGTCGAGCAGCTGCTTCGACGTCGAATAGATCCAGCGTTCCTTGTTGATCGGGCCGACGATGAGCCGTGACGTGTCCTCGTCGAACTCCGCGTCGTCGCACATGCCGTAGACCTCGGAGGTCGACGGGAAGATCACGCGCTTGCCGTACTTCACGCAGTGGCGAACGATCCGCAGGTTCTCCTCGAAGTCGAGCTCGAACACGCGCAGCGGATTGCGCGTGTACTCGATCGGCGTCGCGATCGCGACGAGCGGCAGGATCACGTCGCACTTCTTGATGTGGTATTCGATCCATTCGCTGTGGATCGAGATGTCGCCTTCGTGGAAGTTGAAGTTCGTCGAACTTCTCGAGCCGCTCGATCGCGGTGTCGTTGAGGTCCATGCCGTGGACCTCGTAGCGGCCTTCCTGCGAGCAGCCGCTCGCTCAGGAAGTTGCCGATGAAGCCGTTGACGCCGAGGATCAGCACGCGCGTCTTGCGCGCTTCGCGTGCGCCGCCCGGGCAGCGTCGACTCGAGGCGGGCGCCCTCGACGACATTCAGGTCTTTCGCGAGCTGCGCGCCGCCGCAGTAGACGCCGCGCTCTTGCTGGCCGAAGAGGATCCGCACCGCGCCGTCGCCGCACGCGACCTCGAACGGGTTTACGTTCAACACTTGGCCCGGCGGCGTGCCGCGCACGGCGTTCTTCAGCGCCTCGGCTTGCCAGACGAGGAACTTCGTTGAGCGCGTATAGGTGAACGCGCCCGGATAGGGGCGCGTGACCGCGCGCACGAGGTTCACGATGTCGGCCGCGGGCTTGCTGCCAATCGATCACGCCATCGGCCGGGGTGCGCCTGCCGTAGTAGCTCGCGGCCGACTCGTCCTGCGGGATCCGCGGCGCCGTGCCGGCGCGGATCAGCGGCAGAGTCTGCCCGAGCAGCTCGCGCGCCGCGTCTGCGAGCTTCAGGTTCAGCGTGCGCGCGTCGTCGGCCGGCGTGATCGGCACGCGGCGTTGGCCCACGATGTCGCCGGCGTCCGGCGCGAGTGATCATGTGGTGCAGCGTGACGCCTGTTTCCGTCTCGCCTTTCAAGATCGCCCAGTTCGCGGGCGCGCGGCCGCGATACGCCGGCAGCAGCGAGCCGTGCAGGTTGAAGCTGCCGTGCTTCGGAATCGCGAGCACCTCGTCGGACACCATCTCGCGGTAATAGAACGAGAACAGCACGTCGGGCGCGAGCTCGCGGATCTTCGCGACCCAGAGCGGGTGATTCGGATCCTTCGGCGCGAACACGGGCAGGCCGTGGCGCGCGGCGAGCTCCGCGACGGAGCGGAACCACACGGTCTCGTTGGCGGTCGTCGGCGTGAGTCAGCACGCCCGCGATGTCGAAGCCGTGCGCGAGCAACGCCTCGATGCCCGTGCAGCCGATGTCGTGATAGGCCAATACGATCGCGCGCATCGAAAAACTCCGCTGAAAGGTGAGGAAAACAGCTACGGCCCGGGCGATGGCCACAAATCGTGCTGCGGGGGCGCGCGGCTCGTCGTCTCGAGACCAGAGCGCGAGGTAGCGATCCGTGCCGACCTCGGTGCTCGCGAGCCGGTGGTACGGCGCGGCGAGCGCCGCAGCGGCGCTCGCGCCCTTCTTGCCTTGCACGAGCACGAAGCGTGGGCGGCTCGCCTCGATCTCCGCCGCGATCGATCGGCTCGGCGTGCCGGCCGGTGACGAACGGCACGATGCCGTCGAGCGTCTCGTCGATCTCGCCGGTGACGTAGAGCGTCTCGGTGCTCGGCACCTGCGCGCCGACCCAGGCGACGAACGGCGACAGATCCTTGCGCGGCGCCGCCAGCGGCGCGGCGACCGTGAGCAGCCCAACCGCGGCCGCGATCGAGCACGTCGCGAGCGTTGCGAGCGCCGTCGCGCGCTCGCCGCGCAGCGAGAACACCACGAGCGCACCGACCAGGAGCGCGACGGCGATCAGGAACGACGCCGCGTGCGCGTCGGCGACGCGCAGATACGCGACCGCCGCTGCGGCCGGCACGGCGGCGAACAGCGCGACGAGCGCCGCTTGCACGAACCACACCGCACCGCGCAGCCGCGACGGCGGTGCTCATCCACCACTCGGCCGCGACGGCCGCGAGCAACAACAGCAGCGGCGGCAACGCGGGCATCAAGTACAGCCCGCGCTTCGTCGCCGGCACGCTCAAGAGCAGCACCATGCCGAGCGTGGCCGCGGCGAGGAACAGCTTCGAGTCGTGCCACGGCGTGCGTTCGCCCCGGTCCACGTGCGGGGCCGAAACAACGCGCCGAACGGCAGCCACCATGGGAACACCGCGACCGGCAGAGTCCACAGGTAATAGAGCACCGGCTGATCGTGGCCGGTCGTGACTGGGTTCGTAACGCGCTCGACCTGGTTCACCCAGAGCCACTCGTGCACCGCGTCCCATCCCGAGTCCGTCGCGATCGCGGCCGCGACCCCCGCCGTCATGAGCACCACGAACGCGGCGCCGGCGAACGGGCGGAGCGGCGTCAATGGCGCGATGCTCCGGCGCGCGGCCGCGTAGACGAGCAATCCGCCGCCGACCAGCACGGGGCCGATCGGACCCTTCGTCCAGAGCGCCGCGAGCAGGGCCGCGTAGAACGCGAGGAGCACGTTGCGGCTCGACGCCGCCGCGCACGAGCTCGTGCGCGGCCCAGAGCGCCGCGGTCGTGAACAGCATCAGCAGCGAATCCATCACGATCCAGTGCGACGTCCACATGAACTGGGCGCTCGTCGCGAGCCCGACCGCGGCCGCGAGCCCGACGATGGGCGAGAACACGCGTCCGCCCCAGAGGAGCACGATCACGAGCGTGCCGAACGCCGCCAGCGCGCTCACCGCGCGCGCGGCCGCTGCGGACGGACCGCCGAGCAACGAGTACGCGGCCGCGACCGTCCAGTAATAGAGCGGCGGCTTCTCGATGAAGCGCTCGCCGTTGAGCCTCGGCACGATCGTCGGTGCGAGCCACATCTCGCGCGCGATTTCGGCCTCGCGCGGCTCGTCCGGTGTCCAGAGGTCGCGCGCGAGCCCCAGCAGGCTGATCGCGAGCAAGCCCGCGAGCGCAAGCCACGTCTGGGTCCTGGTCACGCGCCGATCTCGCGGCTCGCGGCGCGGCCGATCGACCCGCCCGCACCCGCCGCGTAGCCCTGAGCCGATCACTTGGTGCACGAGATAGCGCGGCCGGCGCTGCACGTCGCGCGAGATCCGGCCGATGTATTCGCCGAGCAGGCCCATGCCGAGCAGCTGCACGCCGAGAAAGATGAATAGCACGGCGAAGATCGTGAACACGCCTTCGGCCGCCCAGCCGGGGCCGTAGACGAAGCGCAGCACTAGCAGGAACACACCGAATCCGAGGCCCGCAATGGCGCTCAGCGTGCCGACGAAGCTCAAGAGCCGCAGCGGCGCGGTCGTCGTGCCGACGAGCAGATCGAAGTAGAGGTTCACGAGCGAGCTCAAGCGGTACTTCGACTCACCCGCACGCCGCTCCGCATGCTCGACGATGACCTCGGTGAGCGAACCCGCGAAACTGTTGCCGAGCGCCGGCACGTACACGCTGCGCTCGCCGCTCATGAGGATCGCGTCGACGATGTCGCGCCGGTACGCGCGCAGCATGCAGCCGTAGTCCGTCACGTAGACGCCGGTGATCCTGCCCATGATGCGGTTCATGGTGCGTGACGCGCTGCGCCTGAACCACGTGTCCATGCGTCGCCGGCGGACTCCGCCGACGACGTCGTGACCCGTCGTCGACGGCCGCGACGAGCTTCGGCACTTCCTCGGGCGGATTCTGCAGATCTCCGTCGAGCGTCACGACGATGTCGCCGCGCGCTTGCGCGAGCCCGGCCATCACGGCCGCGTGCTGCCCGTAGTTGCGGTTCAGCAGCACGGCGACGACGTGCGCGGGGTCGCGCTCGGCGGCCGCGTTGAGCATCTGTCTCGAGCCGTCCTTGCTGCCGTCGTCGACGAGCACGATCTCGAACGCGCGGTCGAGCGTGCGGCCCATCTCGAGGCAGCGCCGGAGCAGCTCCGGGAGGTTCGCCTCCTCGTTATAGATCGGGATCACGATCGACACGCAGCCCGTCTTCATCGCCGCCTCGTTCTTGACGACGTCCTCGATCGCGGCGACGACGCGGTCGACGTCGCCCTGCAGCCATGTCGGGAAACAGCGGCAGCGAGCAGACGCGCGCGGAGTTCCACTCGGTGTTCGGCAGCGGCTGACGCGGCGTGTAGTTCTGGGCGTAGTAGCGATGCGTGTGCGCGGCGCGAAAGTGCAGGCCCGTGCCGATTCCGCGCGTCTTCATCTCGCTCATGAACGCGTCGCGATCGAGGCCGGCCGCGCTCCGCGTCGATTCGCACGATGAAGAGATGCCACGAGTGCACGTGGTCGTACGAGGGCAGGGCGAGCGGCAGCACGCCCGGCACGCCCGCGAGCAGCTCTGCTGTAGCGCGCGGCGAGCTGCGTGCGCTTACGGTTCATCTCGTCGAGCCGCGCGAGCTGGCTCAAGCCGAGCGCCGCGTTCATGTCGGGCAGGTTGTACTTGAAGCCGGGCTCGATGACCTCGGCCTGCGGCGCGCGTCCTTGGGTCTCGCGCTGGTACGTGTCCGCGCCCGAGTCCGTGGAAGCGCAGCCGGCGCACGCGCGCCGCGAGCTCCTCCGAGTCGGTGCAGACGATGCCGCCTTCGCCAGTCGTGAAGTTCTTGATCGGATGCAGCGAGAAGATCGACGTGCCGCGCGCGCCGAGCTTCTCCCCGGCGTACGCCGCGCCCGCGACGTGCGCGGAGTCTTCGACGAGCGGAATGCCGCGCCGGCTCGCGAGCGCGCGCAGCGGCTCGAGGTCGGCGGGAGCGCCCGCGAAGTGCACGGGGATGATGAGCTTCGTCTTCTCGGTGAGCGCGGCTTCCACGCGCTCCGCCGTCGTCATCAGCGTGTCGGTGTCGATGTCGACCCACACCGGCGTCGCACCCGCGAGCACGATCATGTTCGGCGTCGACGCCCAGGTCATCGACGGCGTGATGACCTCGTCGCCCGGCCCGATCCCAAGCGCGCGCAGCAGAACGTGCAGCCCGGCCGTCGCGGATGTGAGCGCGACCGCGTGTCGCGCGCCGGTATACGCGCGCGAACTGCGCGCTCGAGCTCGGCGCACTGCGCGCCGGTCGTGATCCAGCCCGACTCGAGCACCGCGGTGACCGCGGCGATGTCGCCCGGCGTAATCGACGGGCGCGAGAACGGCAAGAACGGCGCTTCCGCCGCGACACTCGAGTCTTTACGTGACAAGGCCAAGGTCCACTCCCGATTGCGCCAACTCGTGCGCGGCGCGCGTTGCTCGCGGGGCCGGCGCCGGGGCGAGCGCTCGTTCGACGGCGTCGCCGCGAATTATCGGTCGCAACGCGCGGCCGCGCACGCCCTTTTTCGGCGTTGCCGAGCTGCTTTGGGATGCGAATGAGACGCGAGTTGGACCCCGTCGCGTCACGAACGATCCCTTGGCCGAACCTTGCCCCCGTATCGGGCCGTCGACTTGCGCCCGCGGTGTATCATCGCAGTGCTGCAGCACGGGCAACCGTATCGATGTTTCGACCGTCGCTCGCTCACTTTCGCTCGCGATTCGCGGCCGCGCTGCTGGTCGCGTGCGCAGGCTGCCAGCACGTGCCGCTTGCGCCGATCGATGCGGCCGCGAATCGCGACCGAATCGCGGCGCGCTCGCTGACCGCAACGTCGCGGTCGACGACGCGCTCGCGCGGCACGCGCTGCCGGCCGACGCAGCGCGCTTGGTCGCTCGATCAGCTCACGCTCGCGGCGTGGACGCTGCGCACCGACGTCGCGGTGGCGCGCGCCGAGGTCGGCGCCGCGCGCGCGAAGACCGGCGTCGAGGCGCAGCGCCCGAACCCGACCGTCCAGATGACGAACGAGAAGGTGATCAGCGGCGGCCCGGACCCGTGGGTGCTCGGCGCCGCGCTCGCGATGACGTTCGAGCTCGGCGGCAAGCGCGACATCCGCCGCGAGACGGCGCTCGCGGGCGAGCGCGCGGCCGAGTGGGCGTTCGGCGAGGCGCTCTGGAGCGCTCGCGCCGAAGTGCGCTCCGCGCTGGCTCGACGTCGCGTTCGCGAACGCGTCGGTCGTGGTCGACGGTGACGAGGCGCGGCTCGCGCGCGAATACCTCGACTGGGTCGAGACGCGCCTGCGGTATGGCGACGCGACCACGGCCGAGCGGCTGGCCGCCGTGCAGGTGTTGAACGAGAGCGCGAGTCGCCGCGAGCTCGACGCGCGTGGAGCTCGCGCGCGCGTCCGCGAAGCTCGCGGCCGCGATCGGCGTGACGTCGACGGAGCTCGCGGCCGCGCAACCCGTGCTGCCGCCGCTCGCCGGCGTGCCGCCGATCGCCGACGCGGACGTGAGCGCGGCGCGCGACCTCGCGCTCGTGAACCGGCTCGACGTGCGGCGCGCGCTCGAGGAGTACGCGATCGCGGAGCAGGACCTGCGCGCCGCGGTCGCGACGCAATATCCCGATCTCACGCTCGCGCCGGGCTATCTGCTCGACCAGGCCGATCACAAGATCACGCTCGGGCTCGATCTGCCCGTGCCGCTGTTCCACAACGCGAACGCGGCGATTCAGCGCGCGATCGCGCGAGCGCGCCGTCGCGGCCGCGAGATTCGACGACACTGCAGGCCGGCGCGCTCGCCGCGATCGACGTGGCGGTCGCGGAGTACCACGCCGCGCGCGCCGCGCTCGCGGCCGTCGAGCAGGGCGAGCGCGACGCGGCCGACACGGTCACGTCGCTGCAGCGGCGGCTCGAGGCCGGCGGCGCGAATCGCGGTCAATTGCTCGCCGGCGAGATCGCGCTCGCGGGCCTCCGGCGCAGCACGATCGACGGCGCGGCGCGCGCTGCTCGACGCGGTGACCGACGCTCGAGCAGGGCATCGAGCGACCTCTGTATCCGGCCTCCGAGATCGACACGCAGCCGCGAGCTCCGCGAGCTGCTCGTCGTGGAGCCGACGCAATGAGCATACGCTTCGTCCCGGCGCTGACGCTTCGTCGCGGTCGCGCTCGGCAGCTGCGGCGGCGAGACCGCAAAGCCGCGCGGCGAGCCCGCGGCCGACGAGTCGAAACCGGCGCTCGGTGTCTCGCTGAACGAAGAGGAGCGCGGACAAGCTCGGGGTCGAGACTCGGCGAGCTGGCCGCGGCGACGTTCCAGCCGACGCGTCGACGGACCGGCGCGGATCGTCGACGCGCAGACCGTCGTCGCCGCGATGGCCGATCTCGACAAGGCCGACGGCGGAAGCCCGCACGAGCGACGTCGGCGCTCAAACGCGCGCGCGATCTCTATCGCGCCGACAAGACCGTGTCCGCCGAGACGCTCGAAGCCGCGGAGCGGCAGGCCGCCACGGACTCAGGCGCAGCTCGAGGTCGCGCGCGCGCACGCGAGCCTCGAGTTCGGCGCCGCGCCGTGGCTCAACGCGAGCCGTCGCGAGCCGCTGCTCGCGTCGCTCGCTCGCGGCGAGACGCTGCTTCGTGCGCGCGAGCTTCCCGTCGGGGTTGCCGGCCGCGCGACCCGCGAACCTCGCGCTGCGCCGCGTCGGCACGGCAGATCGGCGAGTTCTGGATCACGACGCGAAATCTGGTCCGCGTCCGTCGGACCCGAGCGTGCCGGGACCGACGATGCTCGCGCTGCTCTCGACGCCCACCGGTTTGAGCTATCGGAGAGCGGCTGATCGCGAGCGTCGCTACCGGCCCAGAGGTCGCCGGCAGCGTGGTGCCCGTCGTCGGCGGTCGTGCTCGTCGGGCGGCGAGGCGTGGTGCTACGTGCAGGAGTCGGACGACGTGTTCGCGCGGCGGCGCGATCGATCTCGGCACGGCCGGTCGCCGCAGGGCTACTTCCAGAGCGTCGGGCTTCGGCGCCGGCGAGCACGTCGTCGTCGCGGGCGCAGGTCTGCTGCTCGCACGCGAGATCGGCGGCGGCGCCGAGGCGGACTAAAGCACGATGCGTTGGCTCGTCGCTTGGTGCGTGCGCCGGCGCGTCGTCGTCACGATCCTCGCCGCCGCGTTCCTCGATGCGTCGGCTCGTGGCAGGCGAGCAAGACGCCGGTCGACGTGTTTCCCGAGTTCGTGCCGGCGCAGGTCTCGATCCAGGCCGAGGCGCCGGGCTTCACGCCCGATCAAGTCGAGACGCTCGTGACGCGGCCGATCGAGGCCGCAGTGAACGGCGCTCAGGCGCTCGCGGCGCTGCGGTCGGAGTCGATCGCCGGCCTGTCCGCCGTTTCGACTCGACTTCAAGCCCGGCACCGATCCGCAGCGCGCGCACCAGGACATCGCCGAGCGGCTCGCGCGCGTCGCGGGCTTGCTGCCCGAAGGCGTCGGCGCGCCGAAGCTGTCGCCGCTCACGTCGAGCACGATGGACGTGCTGAAGCTCGGCCTCGTCTCCGACAAGCTCGACCGCTTCGCGCTGCGCGACCTCGCGGACTGGAGCCTGAAGCCGCAGCTGCTCGCGGTGCCCGGCGTCGCGCGCGTGAACGTGTTCGGCGGCGACGTCCGGCAGCTGCACGATCAGCCCGGACCTCGCCGAAGCTCGAGGCCTACGGGATCACGCTCGCCGAGCTCGCGGACGCCGCGCGCGCGGCGCTCGCGCTGCGCGGCGCCGGCTTCGTCGATCATCGACGGCGCAACGCGTGCTGATCGAGTCGCCCGTGCCGGCGCCCGATCCCGCGGTGCTCGCCGCGGCGGTCGTGACGGTGCGCAGCGGCGTGCCGCTCAAGATCGGCGATTTCGCGACCGTCGAGCTTTGGCCGCGGCGCTGCGCGCGGGCGACGCGCTCGGTCAGGGCCGCGACGGCGTGCTGCTCACGATCTCGAGCCAGTTCGGCGCGAACACGCTCGACGTCACGCGCGCGCTCGAGACCGCGCTCGCGGACATCGTGCCGCGGCTCGCGGCCGCAGGGCATCACCGTCTACCCGGCGCTGCACCGGCCCGCCACGTTCATCGAGCGCGCGCTCGGCGAACCTGCGCGACGGTCTCGCGCTCGCGGCCGTGATCGTGCTCATCGTGCTGTTCGCTTTCTTGCGCGACGTGCGCGCGGCGCTGATCTCGTTCGTCACGATTCCGCTGTCGCTCGTCGCCGCGACGCTCGTGCTCGCCCGACTTCGGTCTACACGCTCAACGCGATGACGCTCGGCGGCTTCGCGGTGCGCGATCGGCGTGCTCGTCGACGACGCGATCATCGACGTCGAGAACATCATGCGCCGCTTGCGCGAGAACGCGTCGCTCGCCAGCGCCGCGGCCGCGCGTCGACGTCGTGCGCGACGCGTCGCTCGAGATCCGCTCGCCCGTGATCTTCGCGACGCTCGCGGTGGTCGCGCTGTTCGTGCCGGTGTATTTCATCTCGGGCGTGCAGGGCGAGTTCATCGGCCCGCTCGCGCTCGCGTTCGTCGCGGCCGTGCTCGCGTCGCTCGTGACGGCGCTCACCGTGACGCCCGCGCTCGGCGCGCTGCTGTTGCCGTCGCATCGTGCCGAAGCCGCGTGGATAGCGCGGCTGCGGCGCGCGCAGGCGCGAGCGGCGGTCTGGGTCAGCGAGCGCTTCGCGGCGGTCGCCGATCGTGCTCGTCGTGGCGTTCGCCGCGACGCTGCTCTGGCTGCCGTCGCTCGGCGGCCAGTTCATGCCCGAGTTCGAGGAGGGGCATTTCGTCGTGCAGGCGAGCAGCGCGCTGCCGGGCACGTCGTTCGACGAGATGTTGAGCGTCGGCAAGCGGATCAGCGAGGAGATCCTCGCGTTGCCGTATGTCGCGACGATCGAGCAGCAGATCGGCCGCGCCGAGCTAGGCGAGGACACGTGGGGGCCGAACCGCAGCGAGTTCCATGTCGAGCTGAAGCCCGATCCGGGCATCGACCAGTCCGAGGCCGAGGAGGCGATCCGCAAGATCGTCGAGAGCTATCCGGGCCTGCGCACCGAGGTCGTGACGTTCCTCGGCGACCGCTTCAGCGAGAGCCTGACGGGCGAGACGGCCGCCGTCGTCGTCAACGTGTTCGGCGACGACCTCGACGCGCTCGACGCGACCGGCGCGCGGATCGCGGCCGCGCTCGGCGGCGTCGCGGGCGTCGTCGATCTGCAATACGAACGGCAGAGCGCAACGCCCGAGGTGCTCGTGCGGCCGCGCGCCGAGCTGCTCGCGGCCCACGGCGTGCACGCGTCGCGACTTGCTCGAGGCTCGTGCAGACCGCGTTCGCGGGACTCAAGGTCGGCGAGACGTTCGCCGGCACTCGCACGGTCGACGCCGTGCTGATCCTGCTGCCGGGCGCGAGCGCAACCGGATCGATCCGTCGGCCGGCTGACCGTGCAGAGCCCGTTCGGGCCCGTGCCGGGTCGATCAGCTCGCGGACGTCGCGCCCGCGGTCGGCCGCTCGCAGGTGCGCCATCTCGACGGCCAGCGGCGCGTCGCGATCACGTTCAACGTCGCGGGCCGCGACCTTCAGGGCACGGTCGCGGCCGCGCGCGAGCGGATCGCGGCGCTCGGGCCGCTGCCGCCCGGAATGTTCGTGCGGTTCGCGGGCGAGGCCGAGGCCGAGCGTCAGGCGCGGCTCGAGATCGTGCTGTTCGCCGTCGTCGCGCTCGTCGCGGTCGTGCTGATCCTGCACCTCGCGTTCCGGAGGCGCGCGTATCCGTGGCTCGTCGTCGTGAACTTGCCGTTCAGCCTGCTCGGCAGCATCGCGGCCGTGGGCCTCTCCGGCATCGGCCTCTCGCTCGGCACGCTCGTCGGGCTCGTGACGGTGTTCGGCGTGAGCTCGCGCAACTCGATCCTGCTGCTCGCGCACTACGAGCATCTGCTCGACGTCGAGGGCAGCCAATGGAATCGCGCGACCGCGCTGCGCGGCGCGTCCGAGCGGCTCGTGCCGATCTTGATGACCGCGCTCGTGACCGCGCTCGCCCTCGCGCCGCTCGCGTTCGGGCTCGGTACGCGCGGGCTACGAGATCGAGGCGCCGATGGCGATCACGGTGCTCGGCGGGCTCGCGACGTCGACGATCCTGAACCTGCTCGTGCTGGTTGCGCTCGCGGAGCGCACGGGCGGCGGCGCGCCCGCTACGGCCTGAGCTCCGCAGACAGATCGAAGCGCTCGTACGCCTTGCCGAGCCACGCGATCGCGAGCCCGATCTCGACGCAGAGCACCACGATCGCGGCGCCGATCGCGAGGCCCTCGGCCACGGTGGTGCCGACCGCCCACTGCGTCGCGAGGAACGTCGCGGCGGCGGCGATCGTGCCCGGCAGCAGCCCGGCGAGCATCGCGAGTAGCAGCGCGGCGAGAAACAGAATCCGCTGCCCGAACACGTCGATGCCCGTGCCGCGGTCCATGCCGATCTGAATCCAAGCCGGAAACAGCACGGCGGCCGTGTTCATCACGAGCACCTGAATCGCGGACAAGAACGGAAGCAGCACGCCGACCGCAATCGCGGCGAAGGTTTGACTGGCAATCGGAAAGCCCGGCGGCGGCTGCAACGTGAGCGCGGCGGTGAGCAGCATGAGCCAGAGCAAGCCCGTGACGATCGCGATCGGCGTGAGCATTTCGCCGAGAACGATTTGCCAGCCCTGTAGCGGATAGGTCTTGAGAATGTCGGTGTTCGGCAGGTCCTGCCGCAGGTCTTGGCGCGCGAGCAGCGGACCGAAAACGAGCGTGTAGCCCGCGCCGATCATCGCCATCATGGCTACGATGCGCCGAAAGACTTCGAGGTCCGGGCGCCGCAGCGCCGAGCAGACAATGACGATAATCGCGACGGCGACAAGCGCGACGCGCGGCCGCAGATACGATGCCGCCGATAGCAGGTTCTTCCAGAGGAACGCGAGCTCGGGCCGCCGCACCCGCGCCAAGTCGAACGGGGCGCGCTGCTCTTTGCGTTCGCGCTGACCGAACCTGAAGTTACCCTGGCGCGCGGCAGTGCGCCGCGCGGCGCGCTTCTCGGCCTTCGCAATCGAGGCCTCCTCGAACGAGACCTCGGCGCGCAGCACCCAGATGTAATGCAGCACGTAGACGACGAGCGCGGGCCCGAGCGCCGCCAAGAACGACGGAAGGTCGTAAGCGAGCAAGGGGCCGACGATCCACTTCGCCGGCAGCAGGAGCCATGCGAGCGCGCCGGTCGAGAACAGCGAGTCGACGTAGCTCGCGACCGCTCCGAAGCCGGTGAGCTCATCCGGGCAGCGGCGCGCGGAACGAGCGCGACGCGCCGACGACGGCCACCGTCACGATTGCTACGGCGATCGCGCCGACGAGGAATCGCCGGCGCAGCGAGCTCATGCCGCGCTCGACCAAGCGCGTGATTGCGAACGACGAGCCGACGGCGTGCAGGTCGAGCGTCGAAAAGATCAGCCACCAGCCGAACGCGCGGGTTGCGGCATTGCCCGGGACGAACGGCCAGCCGGCCGACACCAACGTGAGCACCAGCGACGTGAACAGGATCCGGAGCTGCGCGTTGATCCACCGGAAGTGGATCAGCGTCCGGCGCTTGATCGGCGCCGGGAACAGGAATGCGATCTCCGCCTCGCTGAACGCGAGCGCGGCGCGGTTCCTCGGCAACAGCCAATAGAGCAGGACGAAGATCATCAGGGCGAGCGCGCCGAGCGTCACGACGGTCGGCAACTGATCCGGCGTGAATGGCTGCTGCGGTAGCCCCGGACGACCCGGACGAGGATTCATCGTCACGCGCCGGAACACGAAGCCGTAGAGGTACAACACGCCGACGACCGCGCCGATCAAGTACTTCGGCTCCTTCAAGCGGGTGAGGCGCGAGACCAACGCGTTGCGCAGCGACGTCACCTTCAAATAGAGCAGCGCGCCCGCGACGCTAGCCATGGGTCACTGCTCCGATCCGCCGGTCGCGCGGATGAACACTTCCTCGAGGCTCACGCCGCTTTCGCCGTTGCTGAATCTCGCGGCGACCTCGGCGAGCGTGCCGTCCGCGATCTTCACGCCGCTCTTCAAGATGAGCACGTGCGTGCAGACTTCCTCGAGCAGATGCAGCAGGTGCGAGCTCAGCACGATCGCGGCGCCCGCGCGGGCGCGCTGCACGATCGAGTTCTTCATGCGCCGAATCCCGAGCGGGTCGAGACCGGTGAGCGGCTCGTCGAGGAACAGCACCTTCGGCGAATGCAGCAGCCCGCAGGCGATCGCGAGCTTCTGCTTCATGCCGCGAGACAGCTTCCCAGGCAGCTCGTGCGCCTTGTCCGCGATCTCGAACTCCTCGAGCAGCGGCCGCGCCACGGCTTCGTGGTTGTCGACGCCATAAATTCGCGCGACGAACGCGAGGTGCTGGCTCACCGTCAGGTAGTCGAACAGCCGCGGCTCGTCGGGAAAGAACGCGAGTGCGCGCTTCGCGCCGAGCGGATCCGTTGCGAGATCGTGATCCGCGATCCGCACGCTGCCCGAGGTCGGCGGGATGATGCCCGCGATGCAGCGCAGTGTGGTGGTCTTGCCGGCGCCGTTCGGTCCGACGAGCCCGAGCACTTCGCCGGGGCGCACGCGGAACGACAGGTCGCGCACCGCGGCGAAGTCGCCGTACGTTTTCGACAGACCGGCGACTTCGATCACGGGAGGCTCCGCGGGGGACAAGTCCGACGAAGCGCGGAT
This sequence comes from uncultured Gammaproteobacteria bacterium, assembly GCA_963841645.1. Taxonomy (GTDB): domain Bacteria; phylum Pseudomonadota; class Gammaproteobacteria; order Steroidobacterales; family Rariloculaceae; genus FEN-1219. The sequence goes on from CAWJDS010000018.1 coordinate 24,730, forward strand.
AGTAAATTCAAACGGGTGGCTGCGCGAGCGGGACGATTGCGGCTTCGGTTGTTCGACTCGTTCGGCTACGTCTTCCGAATGATCAAGTCGAGGTCCTTCTCGAACCAGCCCGGATGAAGGTCGGGCCGAGCGTGGCGCAAGAACTTCTTGAACCGATGCGCGATGCGCGGCTCCCGAAGCGTCCGGCGCCAGCCAAGGTGACCAAGAAGGCTACTCACCACTTGGAGTTCGTTAGCCGGCGCAATGGCGATTTCGAACTCGTGGTAGCTCGCCCCGCGACCGCGCCTCAGAAAGTGTTGAAGGGCATCGGGCGTTAGCTCGCGATAGAGGCTGTTGACACTGGCTCGCGGTGAATAGCGCGAGTATCGAAACGCAAGATCGTCTGGAAGCCAGTGAAAGAAGGGTAGCTGGGACGTGTGCTCGTCGAAGAACCACAGGCGATTGGGTGTTTCGACGATCGCAAGCATTCCGCCTCGAGGGACGATCGACCAGCTCTCGGAAAGCGACTTCAATCGCTCGTCGATGGTCATATGCTCGAAGGTTGCATAGTAGATGACGAGATCGTGCTCACCGTAGTCTTTGACCGACTCGGCGTTCGCGACATGCATCGTTGCGGAGACGTTGTGAGCTGCACATCGCTCGCGCGCGACGGCGATGGCTGTCAGGATCGACATCGATCCCGGTCACGACCGCTCCTTGCTCGGCGAGCGCCACGGTCGATGGGCCCGTCCCACAGCCGATCTCCAATACTCGCAGACCGTCCAGCGGGCGTGCCGAGTTGAGCCACGGGATCACGAATCGGCGATCCCACGCGATTCGACCATGTAGTTCAGTTTTCGAGGTCGCGCCGATACACATCCTCGGGCATGGCCTCCTTTGATCGCCATCCTTGAAAGTAATGAGTCGCAAGCGCGGTCTTGACCCGCGCGACGTCACCTTGGGTGTGTCGGCGGCGAATGGACGCGGGGATCGGGTACAGCAAGTCCCGCAACACTGCTTTCATTGGCAAGGACTCAGCGATCGATCTCCGTGACGAGTCAGGCCGCGACTCACAGCATGCTGTAGTTCGCAAATCGATCTTTGCGCACGCACAATCTCGATTATCCGCAACGTTTACCCAACGCTGTCGTTTCAGCGGATAGTAAATGCAAAACGGGTGGCCGTGCGAGCGGGGCGATTGCAGCTTCGGTCATCCGTCTAGCGCGACTTAGTCAGGCAGGCGCCGCGGGCGCTTCAGCGCGAGCGCGCCGCCGCAGATTCCGCCGAGCACCTTGAGCGCGTGGCAACGACGTCCGCGGTCGGTTGCGCCCACGACCTCGGCGTCGCGACCCACATGACGGTGAAGAGATGCGTAGTGCGCCAGACCTTAGCGGCCCAAGCCAAGAGTGACGGCGAGGCAAGAAAAGGCGCGGCGGCCCGATGGCCGCCGCGCCCGGTCTCTCGGAGACACACTCAGAACTTCGGGCCGCCGTCGTACTCGAGCCCGACCGGCGCCGCTTGCTCGCGGACCGCGTCGTAGATCTTCTGATCGAGCGAGCCGGCCGCGCCGCCGTGCGCGTCGATCTCCTTCCTGATGAACGCGTCGCGATCCTTCGCGAGCTCGGCGATCTGATGCTGCAGATCTTGGCGCTTCTTCGCAGTCTCCGCGACCGCGGCCTCTTGCTTGTCGCGCGGCAGCGCGGCGATCGACTTCGGCAGCTCGGCCTCGGGCACGGTCGCGAACGCGACGGCGCCGCTCGCGACGTCCTCGGCGAGATCCGTGCCGCCGAGCAGGTTCGACGCGCCGGCCTCGCTCGCGTTGAACACGCCGCGCCGCGCCTGCGCCGCGGGCGAAGCGGACGCGCGCAAGCGCTCGCTCGCCTCGAGCTTTCCGGCCATTGCCGCCTTCTCCTCGTCGCTGCCGTAGTAGAGCCGCGTCGAGTCGAGCTCGGCCGAGAGCGTCGCGATCTTGTCGTCGAACGGCGTCGCGACCGCGACCGCGCTGCCGGCCTGATCGACGGTGAAGTAGCGGCCGTGACCGAGCGAGGCGATCTCCTGCCAAGGCTTGACGGTCTCGCGCATGTTGCCGCACTGGATCGTGTTCACGACGATGCCCTTCGCGGCGGCCGCCGCGACCGTCGTCGGGAACTTCACGTCGTCCTGGTAATCCATGTGCGGCGGCGCGTCGCCGACCAAGAACACGACGCGATACGTGCTCGGGTCTTGGCTCCACGAGATCCGATTGATCGCGTCGTCGAGCGCCTGATTCACGGACTCCGGAGAGTCGCCGCCGCCGTCCGCGCGGAACTGCATGAGCTTCGCGTACATCGAGTCGAGGTCCTTGTTCAGATCGACGACCTGCGTGACGTACGCGTCGCCGCGGTCGCGATACGCGACGAGCCCCATCGAGATCTCGGGCGCCTGCTTCGCTTGCGCGAGCGTGCTCGCGATCGACCAGATCTTCTCCTTCGCGGCCGCGATCAGGCCGCCCATGCTGCCCGTCGTGTCGAGCACGAACACGACTTCCACGCGCTTCGTCGCGGTCGGCGGCGCGATGTGCGACACGGCGTGCGTGACCGGCGTGGCTTGGCCGCGCAGCGTGGGGTACACGAGCACGGCGCCGACGGTGGTGAACACTAGACCTGCAAGCAAGATGTTCGTCTTCATGTGGATCTCCGTTGTTTCAAGGTGGATCGGTATCGGTGCGCTCAACGCGCGGTCGAGAGGCGGCGGATCGCCTCCTCGGCCGTGCGGTGTGCGCGATTGAACGTGTCGTCGGCGCCGCGTGCCGGGCTCTCTCGCGTCGAGAGCGATTGCGGTATCAGCACGTGGAACGACTGCGTGAGGAAGAAGCACCAGAACGCGAGCCATGCGCTGCCGGTGCGCTGCGCGGCCCAGACCGCGAACACGACGCCGAGCACGCCGAGCCCGAAGTCGGCGAGCGCGGGCAGCACGCCCGAGTAGTAGTAGAGCGAGCGCACGAGCCAGATCATCCCGACGTGCACGAGCACGTAGGCGGCGAGCGGAAGCCCCGCGACGTACGCGCCCACCGCGACGACGAGCCAGCAGACGACGGTCGCGACGCGGCCGACGCGCTCGCCGCTCTTGCCGATGAGATACAGCACGTACGCGAACGCGACGATCGCGATCACCGCGCGCAGCGCGAAGCCCGCGAACAACATTGGCCCGAGCACCGAGAGCACTGCGGCGCCGCAGAGGCTCAGAACGAGACCGATGCCGAGCGAATAGCCGAACGACGGCCGCGGCGCAGACTCATTGCGCGCGCTCATGACGGCTTCCTCGCCTGGCGCTCGCGCAGCAGCGCGACCTCGACCTCGTCCTCGCTCACGGTGAAGCCGGCGCGGCCCCATTCGTCGCCGCCGCCGCTCGGCGCGGCCGCGAGCAGCTCGGCCTTCTGACGCAGCACGTCGAGCCGCTCGCGCTGCTCGTCGACGAGCGCGCGCCGGTCTGCGAGCTCCTTCGCGATCGCTGCGCTGCGCTCCGCGACGTGCTGGCCGAGCTTCTCCGTCTCGAGCTTGCGCTTCACGACCTTGCGCGCGAGCTCATCGTTCGTGTTCGAGAAGCAAACGTCGAGCTGCGAGACGAGCTCCGCGAGCGCCGCTTGCACCTTGCGCTGCCGTTCGGCGAGCGCCTCGCGCTCGTGCTCGAGCTGGCGCACGCGTTGCTCGGATCGCGCGAGCTCTTCGTCCATTTCACGAATCGCGTGCTTGAGCAGCACGTCGGGTTCCTCGATGCGATCGAGCACCGCGTGAACGTCCGCGGTGAACAATCTCGACATTCGGTTGATCAGGGCCATGCGCCGTCTCCTCGGTAAGCGTCGAATTGCGACGCGTGAGGAGCTTAGAAACGCGCCGGCGTTGGCTGCAGACAGAGAAATGAAAAATCTTCGCGCGTCGCGTTTACATCGCGTTTACATTCCTGTCGCGCGCGCAAGATCTCGCGTTCGATGCGGCTTCGAAGCGTGACGCGCGTCTCGCCCGATTTGAGTCAATGCGGTGCACGGCGGCGATCGTTTGCACTGCAAAGGGGTTCGCCCGCGAAAAATTGTCACAAAGATCCGCTGAAATGCTCACCTTCGTCGGTGGCATACGACATGCAGTGGTTCCGGCGACGTCACCGGGCTCGGATCCGGTACACAGGAAGTTTCGCAGCAGGGAGAGCTAGCCAATGAACGCATTTCGATTACCTTTCGTGGGCTTTGCGGCCCGAATCTCCGTCGGCCTCGCCGCACTCTCGACGCTCCACTCCGCGATGGCCACGGACGAGTACGTCGTGTACGGCAAGCGCGCGCCGGTGATCCACGAGATCGACCGCGCCGCGTTGCGCAGCGAGCTCGAGCAGCGCCCGGCGGCCGTCGCTCCCGATGCGATCGCGGACAGCGTCCGAGCGGCGTTAGCCGACGCGCTGCGCTCCGAAAGACGCTCCGCGCGAGCAGCGCTTCGCGAGCAACGACGAACGCCCGCGCGGCTGAGCGACGCGGCGTCTCGGCGTCGGCCGATGCCAACGGCCGCGCGAACCGAGAACTCTGCCGCGAATTTACAAACCATTTACACGGCGGCTCGCCGCGACCTGCTAGCCTAGCGCGCAGCGCCGCTCCCTTGTCGGGCGGCGCGGCGTGAATGGACCAGCGCAAGCCGCGAATACTCGTCGTCGAGGACGAAGCCGCGATCCGCACCGGGCTCGCGGACGTGCTCGTTTTCCACGGCTTCGACGTCGACGCGGTTGCGGACGGCAAGGAAGGCCTCGCGAAGGCGCTCAGCGGACGCTACGACCTGCTGCTCCTCGACGTGATGCTGCCGGGCCGCGACGGCTTCTCGATCTGCGACGAGGTCCGCAAGGTCGATCGCGCGCAGCCGATCATCATGTTGACCGCGAAGACCGAGCGACGAGGACATCGTGAACGGCCTCACGCTCGGCGCCGACGACTACGTCGCCAAGCCGTTCGCGATCGCACAGCTCGTGCTGCGCGTGAAGGCGGTGTTGCGCCGTTCGCGCGTCGGCGCCGAGAACGCGGCGCGGATCGCGCTCGACGGCGTCGACATCGACACGCAGAACCTCTCGGGCCGCCGCGGCAGCGAGACGCTCGCGTTCACGCGCCGCGAGATCGAGATACTCCAATACCTCGGCGCGAACGCCGAGCGCCCGGTGTCGCGCGCCGAGCTGCTCACGCGCGTCTGGGGCTACGACCGCACGGCCGACATCGAGACGCGCACGGTCGACATCCACATCGCGAAGCTGCGGCGCAAGATCGAGGCCGACCCGAAGGAGCCGCGCAATCTCGTGACGGTGCGCGGCGCGGGTTACCGTCTCGTCACGGTGGGCTGAGATGCTCGGCGCGAAGTGGTTCCGCAAGCTCGACGAGCGCCGGCTCGGAATTGCTGCTCGGCGCATTCTTCCTCGCGCTCGCGGTTCCGGCCGCGGTGCTGATCGCGCAGGCGTATGGGCAGCTGAAGTGGGAGGCGTTCCGGCGCAACCAGCTGCTCGCGGAGGATCTCGCGGCGCAAGTCGACGCCGGGTTGCGCGCTGCCGTGGCGGCCGAGGAAGCGCGTTCGTTCGGCGACTACTCGTTCCTCGTCGTCGCGGGTAAGGACGCGGCCGCCAATTTCGTGCAGCGCTCGCCGCTGTCGGCGTTTCCGGTCGAGGGCGCGGTGCCCGGCACGCTCGGCTACTTCCAGGTCGACGCGCTCGGCAATCTCACGACGCCGCTGTTGCCGGGGGCCGAAGTCGACCCCGCGACCTACGGCATCAGCGCGGACGAGCAGACGCGCGCGCCGCGCGCTGTTCGCGTCGCTGAGCGAGGTGCTTGCTGCGAACCGGCTCGTGCTGCGCTCGCTCGATGCGCCAGCCGCCGGCGCGCCGGCGCCGTGCCCGCGCAGCCGCAAGCGCCCGCGCCCGTATCTACGCCGCCGGCGTCGAGCTCCGCGGCGTCGAATGCACGTGGCGCCACCGCGCCGAGCGCCTCGTCGTCGACCTCGGCGACCGCCGCATTCGAGGCCTCAGTCGACTTCACGCGCGACGACGCGAAAAAGCTCAAGGAGCAGATCGAAAAGGCCGAAGAGACGCAGGCCGCGTTCGACCGGCTCGCGCCGAGCGCACCGCTTGCGAAGGAAACGAACGAGGAGTCGCAGGCGCGCGGCCCGCCGGCGGCGGTTGCGCCGCTGCGGCAGTCCGCGTCGGATGAGGTCGCAGGCGCCGACAAGCGCGAGGACGCGGCGAGCGGCGCGGAGGCGAATGGCGCGGCGTCGGGTGGCGCGGCGGTGGCCGGCGCGGTCACGGTCAGCGAACCGCGTGCTCAGGTCGAGCGCCGCAAGCGCTCCGAGCAGAGCTCTCGTGCCGCAAGCCCAGCCCGCCGAGCGCGAGCGTGACAAGGACGCGGCCGCGAGCGAAGCCCGGCGCGCGCGCCGAGTTCCGAGTGCAGACGTTCGAGAGCGAGGTCGATCCGTCTCGAAGTCGGTCTGCTCGATACCGGCGAGATCGTGATGTTCCGCAACGTCTGGCACGGCGGGCAACGGTACATCCAGGGCGCGTTGATCGACCGCGCGCGGTTCGTCGACCAAGCGGTTGCGAGCGCGTATCGCGCGAGCAGCCTCGCCGCGATGAGCGATGTCGCGGTCGACGTATCGCGGCCGTCCGCTCGCGACGCTGCGTGCGTCGACCGGCGGTGCGTCGTACGAGTCGTCTCCCGTCACGGGTCTCGCGGGAACGCTGCTGCACCGCGCGCGGCTGTCGCCGCCGTTCGGCGATCTCGAGCTCGCGTTCAGCGTGAATCAGTTGCCGAGCGCGCCCGGCGGATTGCTGCTGCTCTGGATCTCGCTGACGCTCGCGGTCGTGCTCTGCGGCGGTTTCTATTTCATGTATCGCTTCGCCGTCGGGCAGCTGCGGCTCGCGCGGCAGCAGCAGGACTTCGTCTCGGCCGTGAGTCACGAGCTCAAGACTCCGCTCACTTCGATCCGCATGTACGGCGAGATGTTGAAGGCCGGCTGGGCCGACGACGCGAAGAAGCAGACCTATTACGACTACATCCACAGCGAGAGCGAGCGGCTCTCGCGGCTCATCGAGAACGTGCTGCAGCTCGCGCGGCTCACTCGCAGCAGCCAACAGCTCGACGTGAAGCGCGTCGCGAGCGCGGAGCTGCTCGACATGGTGCGCTCGAAGTGTGCGACGCAGGCCGAGCGCGCGGGCTTCAAGCTCACGGTCCGCGACGGCGCGCCCGCCGGCACGGAGCTCGCGCTCGACGCCGACGCGTTCGCGCAAATCCTCATCAACCTCGTCGACAACGCGCTGAAGTTCTCCGCGGGCGGCGGAGCGCAAGGAGATCGAGATCGCGAGCCGGCTCGAGACGGACGGCTGGGTATTGTTCACGGTCCGCGACTTCGGCCCCGGCATTCCGAAGGGGCAGCTCAAGAAGATCTTCGAGCTGTTCTACCGGCCCGCCCGACGAGATCACGCGGGCGACGGCGGGCACCGGCATCGGGCTCGCGCTCGTGCTGCAGCTCACGGCCGCGCTTGGCGGCCGCGTCGAGGTCCGCAATTGCGAGCCGGGCGCGGAGTTCCGCGTGTCGTTCCCGGCGGCGGGTCCGACGTCGTAGACTTCGCCATCGCCACAATCAAACTCCGGGGTGGATTCGATGGACAGGGTCATCAACGATCTCGTCACGAGCTTCGAGTCGGGCACGCTCACGCGCCGCCAGCTCGTGCAAGGCCTCGCGGTGCTCGCCGCCGCAGGCACGGCCGGAACGGCTGCGGCGCAAACCGCGCCGTTCAAGTCGACGCGGATCGATCACATCAGCGTGCAGACGAGCAATCTGCAGCGCTCGATCGATTTCTATCAGAAGATCTTCGGCCTCAAGGTGATCAACGAGGACAAGCCGAACGAGATCTCGCGGATGGGGCCCGAGACGAAGATCATCGTGTCGCTGCATCACAAGGAGCCGTTCGCGAAGGTCGATCATTTCGCGATCGCGATCGACGGATTCGACAAGCAGGCGACGACGGCCGCGCTCGCGGCGCACGGGCTCAAGGCCGAGGAGAATCTCGACTACGGGTTCTTCGTGCGCGATCCCGAGGGCATGCCGGTCCAGATCGTGGCGGCGTGAGGTGCGCGCAACGACGGGCCGGGTTTGTGCGCAACGTTCGCGACGATCGCCGCGTTCGCGGTGGCGTCGCTGTCGGCGCTCGTCGCGGTGCACGCGCAGACGGTGGCGCCAGCGAAATCCGCGGCGCCGAGCCGCGAAGCCTCGACGCAGAGACGCTGAAGCACTTCCAAGCTCTCGTGCGAATGGACACGAGCGACCCGCCCGGCAACGAGCAGCCGACGGCCGAGTACCTGCAAGCGCGTGCTCGAGAGCGAAGGCATCCCGGTGCAGATCTTCGAGAAGCAGCCGGGCCGCGCCGAACGTCGTCGCGCGCCTGAAGGGCAACGGCAAGAAGCGGCCGCTCTTGATCATGGGTCATCAGGACGTCGTGAACGTCGATCCGAAGAAGTGGACGCACGCGCCGTTCGGCGCGGAGCTCGACGGCGGTTACGTCTACGGCCGCGGCACGATCGACGACAAGGACAACGTGACCGGCGGTTTGATGACGATGCTCACGCTCAAGCGCGACCTCGTGCCGCTCGACCGCGACGTGATCTTGCTCGCGGAGGCCGGCGAGGAGGGCAACACGTGGCTCGGCATCGAGTACGTGGTGAACGAGCACTTCGACGCGATCGACGCGGACTATTGCCTCGCGGAAGGCGGCGGCGTGACGCGCAAGGGCGGCAAGGTGCGTACGCGAGCGTCGAGACGGCCGAGAAGGTTCCGAACGGCATCGATCTCGTCGCGCACGGGCCGTCGGGGCACGGCTCGATCCCGCTGCAGACCAACGCGATCGCGCACCTCGCGCGCGCCGTAGCCGCTGTCGCGGACTGGCAGCCGCCCGTCGTGCTGAACGAAACGACGCGCACGTTCTTCGCACGTCTCGCCGAAGTCGCGGAGCCCGAGCCCGCGCAAGCACTACCGCGACGTGCTCAGCAGCGATCCGAAGGTCGTCGCGAGCGCCGACGCGTGGCTGCGCGCGAACGAGCCGCGCTACGCGTCGATGCTGCGCACGTCGGTGTCGCCGAATATTTTTCAGGCCGGCTATCGCAACAACGTGATTCCGTCCGAGGCGAAGGCGACGCTCGACGTGCGCTTCGGCCCGGCGACAACTACGACGCCTTTCTCGCCGAGGTGAAGCGCGTCGTCGCGGATCCCGCCGTCGACGTCGTGTTCAACCACTGGCCGCCGACGAGCACGGGCAAGCCGCGGATCGGCGGCATCTCGCCGATCGACAGCGATGCGTTCAGCGCGGTCGAGACGCGCGTTGAAGAAGCTGTACGGGACGATCGTGTGCCGTGATGGGTACCGGCGCGACCGACATGGCGTTCCTGCGCGAGAAGGGCGTGAAGTGCTACGGCATCGGTCCCGCGACGGACGAGGAGGACGGCCCGAAGGGTTCGGCGCGCACAGCGACCAGGAGCGGATACTCGAGTCCGAGCTCTACCGGTTCGTGCGCTTCAACATCGACGTCGCGACGGCGCTCGCGCGCGCGGGGCGCTGAGTGCCGAACGGGGGCGAACGGCTATACTCGCCCACATCTCGCCAAGCGGGTCGAACCGCCTACTAGGATGACAGCGTGATCTCTGCGAGCGACGCGCTCGAGCGCCTGCGCGACGGCAATCGGCGCTTCGTCGCAGGCGAGCACACGATCGACGAGCTCGCGAGCGGCATTCGGCGCATGGCCGTCGTCTCCGGCCAGCAGCCGTTCGCGACGATCCTCGGCTGCTCGGACTCGCGCGTGCCGGTCGAGGTCGTGTTCGATCAGGGCTTCGGCGACCTGTTCGTCATCCGCGTCGCGGGCAACATCGTCGCGCCGTCGCAGGTCGGCAGCGTCGAGTTCGCGGCCGAGCGGTTCGGCACGCGGCTCGTCGTCGTGCTCGGGCACACGCGCTGCGGCGCCGTGCACGGCGACGCTCGAGGATCTACAGCGACCGACGCGCGAGCCAGTCCTGGAACATGCACTCGATCGTGGAGCCGCATCCGGCCGTCCGTCGAAGGCCTGCTCGCGACCGACCTGCAGGCACGACCACGAGCGCTCGTGACGCAGGCCGTGCGGGCGAACGTGCGCGCGTCCGTCAATCAGCTGCGCCACGGCTCCGACGTGCTCGAGCGCTTGATCCAGCGTCGACGGCTTGCGGGTCGTCGGCGCCGAGTACTCGCTCGAGACCGGCATCGTGGACTTCTTCGACGAGCGGCTGACGAGTTCATCGAATGTACCGTTTGCATTGCTTCGCCCAGTCTGGCAATTGCTTCAAGGTCGCGTACATGCTTCGCGCGCTCGGCGTGCCGTACGAATCCGTTTACGTTGACTATGTGAGCGGCACGACGCGCGAGCCTACGTGGCGCGAGAGCACGAACGAGATGGGCGAGGTGCCAGTGCTCGAGGACGGCGAGCGCACTCTCACGCAATCCGGCGCTATCCTCACGTATCTCGCGGCGAAGCACGGCCGGTTCGGCGGCGAGAGCGACGACGAGCGGCTCGATGTGCTTCGCTGGCTGCTCTACGACAATCACAAGTTCACGAGCTACTTCGGCACCTACCGCTTCTCTAAGTCGTTCGCGCCGACGCCGCCCGTCCCGGAGGTGATGACGTGGCTCAAGACGCGGATCGACGCGAGCTACGGCGTCGTGAACAAGCATCTCGAAGGGCGTCGCTTCCTCGTCGGCTCGGGGCCGACGATCGCCGACTTTTCGATGAGCGGCTACTTGTTCTATCCGCTCGAGGAGAGCGGCCACGACTACGGCGCGCACTATCCGAGCATCGCCGCGTGGATCGAGCGACTGAAGAAAGTGCCCGGGTGGGCGCCGCCGTACGACGTCTTACCGGGCGCGCGCGTCGCGCCGAAGTGGTAACCGCGGGAGGATCGATGAGTCGCTGGCACCGGCTGTTTACCGCGGCGCTCGCGTGTGCCGCGCTCGCGGCGTCGGCGCAGGAGCTCCAACCCGGCAAGGATTACGGGGTGGTCACGCCGCCGCAGAAGACCGACGACCCGAGCAAGATCGTCGTGATCGAGTTCTTTTCCTACGGCTGCCCGCACTGCAACGCTTTCAATCCGTCGCTGACGCTTTGGGAGAACAGGCTCCCGAAGGACGTGCATTTCGAGCGCGAGGCCGTCATTTTCGGCAGGCAACCGTGGCAGAAGCTCGCGCAGATCTACTACGCGCTGCAAGTGATCGGTAAGGCGGAGCAACTGAGCCCCTCCATCTACGGAGCGCTGCACGTCGAGCGCGTGAACTGGCAGACCGACGCCAACATCATCGACTGGATGGCCGCGCACGGCGTCAACCGCGACGAGTTCGCCGCGGCGTTCAACTCCTTCAGCATGCGCACTTACGTCACGCGCGGCGATCAGCTCGCGACGGCGTACCAGGTGCCGTCCGTCCCGACGATCGTAGTCGACGGCAAGTACATGCTGCCGATCAACGACAACGGCGACTTCACGGCGCAGCTTGCGGTCGTCGACCGCCTGATCGAAAAGGCGCGTGCCGAGCGGAAGCCGCCGTAATCGAATGACGCGAGCCGTCGCGGTCGTCTGGTTCTGGCGGCGGTCGGTCGGCGCGCGTTGAGTACGCCTCGCAGCGCCGGGTTATGATGCCGTCGATCAACTGTTGTCGTTTCGGGGGAAGTCATGAGCCGTGCAATCCTTCACGCTGTTCGTCGCCGCGGCGTGCTCGCGGCCGCCGTTCTCGGTCTCTTCGCTTGGATTGCGGGTCCGGCCTCTGCGCAGGCGCCGGCCGCGCCGCTGAAGATCGGCATCATCGGCACCGGCAAGATCGGCGGCGCGCTCGCGCGCCACTGGGTCAAGGCCGGGCACGAGGTGTTCGTGTCGTCGCGCCATCCCGAGGAGCTCGCAGATCTCGTCAAGGAGCTCGGGCCGAAAGCGCACGCGCGGCACGCCGAAAGAAGCGGCCGCGTTCGGCAGCGTCGTGCTCGTCTCGGTTCCTTACGGCGCGATGCCGCAGATCGGCGAGGACCTCGCGCACGGAGCTCGCGGGCAAAGTGATCATCGACACGAGCAACCCGTCCTCGCCGCGCGACGGCGACCGCGGGCGCCCGAGTGGCAGAAGAAGGGCGCCGGCGTTTCGACCGCGGAGCTGCTGCACAACACCCGCGTCGTGCGCGCGTTCAACTGCATCCCGGCCGCTTCGCTCGCGAACAACGGCAACCGGCAGCCGGAGCGGATCGCGATCCCGATCGGCGGCGACGACGCGGCGGCGCTCGAGATCGCGGAGCGGCTCGTGCGCGATGCGGGCTTCGATCCCGTGGTGGTCGGCTCGCTCGCCGACACGCGTAAGTTCGATCTCGGCCAGCCGCTCGCGCAGGGCATCCTCACGGCCGCGCAGCTGCACGCCAGGATCGGTCAGTAAGGCGACGGATCGCGGCGCATAGCGCTCGGCCGGCCGCCGGCGTCTCACTCGCTGTGGCACTCGTAGATGACGGGCACGTTGTGCTCGATCGCGTAGTTGCGCGCGATGAACATCGCGTCTTCCTTCGACATCGCCTCGCCGTCGACGATCGTCGTGCAGCTCCAGCCCGCGCGTTCTGGCCGTCGCCCTTCGGCTGGTACGACAGGTGCTCGATCGTCGCGAGTCGCTCGGTGCGCGGCTCGGCCGGCGCCACCGTGTAGACCCGCAGAAGTTCGGCTCCGTGTAGGTTTCGCGTCGGCCGGATACTGGTTTCGACTCTCGGCCATCGGCGTACGCTCCGAGTTCCGATCTGTTACGGCGGCCGCAGAGCCGACCGCCCTGAGGTCATGCAAGGCGCTATGCCAGCGACGCGACCGTGCGGCGCCGGCGGCTCGTCGGCGTGCGTTTATGTCAAGGTCGAGTGACGTCCGCGGTCAGAAATGGCCCCTGCGCGACGAATCGAGGCTCTACGTCGCACTCGCGAGCACATCAGCGCGCTGCCCGTGACTGGCGTCACAGCCAAGTGCGCGCCGCGATTCTGTTGAAATAGTTCTAGCTTACCGGAAGATCAGTGCGCGAGACAGCAGCGGGTGAGCGCGACGCAAGACGAGATCTGGATCGGCGCAAGCGCCGCAGCGCGAGCATCCGCTTCATCGAGACAATTCCTGCAAGCAGGGGCAACAAGGTCGGCTCGCGGCTCTGCTGCTCGGCCAGCTCGACTCGTTCAATCGCATCTCGACGCACCTTCGGCGCACGATCGCTGCGAGGACTTCTGCAGCGAGTACGCGGACAAGCTCCGCGACATCCTGCCGCCGCGCACGCCGATCATCCGCCTCGTCCGAGCCGTCGCTTCGCGGTGCTGATCGACGTCGACTCGATGTCGGCCGTCATGGACGCCGCGATCCGCTGACCGAGGATCATCCGCCGGAGCTCGAGATGGGCGACGACACGTTCCTCGTCGACGTGACGCTCGGCATCGCCGTGTATCCGTCGCACGCCGACGACGCAGCGACGCTGTTTCGCCGCGCGGAGCTCGCGCTAAAGGAAGCTCGCGAGAACGAGCTCTCGTTCGACATCTACCGGCCGGACGCGACGCAGCAGCAGGCCGCGCTCTGGAAGTTCGAGACGCGATCTCAAGAGCGCCGTGCAGCAGAGCGAGCTCGAGGTCTACTTTCAGCCGAAGGTCGAGATCGCGACGCGTCGCGTCTGCGGCGTCGAAGCGCTCGTCCGTTGGCGCATGCAGTCGGGCCGGTTCGTGCCGGCGAGTGAGTTCATTCCGATGGCGGAGCGCTCGGGCTGCATCGTGGCGATCACCTGGCTCGTGTTCGATCAGCATCGCGGAGCGCGTGAAGGAGTGGGCCGCGTTGCAGAAGCCGTTCTCGATCGCGGTCAACGTGTCGCCGCAGGTGCTCGCGCGATCAGACTTCTGCACGCGCACTGAAAAAACTGAAGTCGGCGCTCGATGAGCGTCGGTTTCGGGCTCACGATCGAGATCACCGAGGACTAGCTTGGTGCAGGGCGACGACTCGTCGCTCGCGGGCATCGAGCGCGTCCGCAAGCTCGGCGTCGATCTCGCGATCGACGACTTCGGCAAGGGCTACTCGTCGCTGTCGCTACCTGAAGCAGATCCCGGCGACGGAGATCAAGATCGACAAACGCTTCATCGGCACGATCGCGATCGACGCGACGGACCAGCAGATCGTGAAGACGGTCGTCGCGCTCGCGCACGCGCTCGGACATGCGCGTCGTCGCGGAAGGCGTCGACAACGCCGAGGCGCTGTTCGTCGTGCGCGAGCTCGGTTGCGAGATGGCGCAGGGCTTCTTCATCGGCCGGCCGATGCGCGGCGACCTCGTCCCGGAGTGGCTCGACCACTACGTCGCCAGCGCGACGACTCCTGCGGGGTCGACGGCGCAGTTCCGACTCGCCCGCGCCAAGGCTTAAGCGCGCGCTAGAATGCGCGCCTGCGGCACCCAAGCGTGCCGTCGGGAATGGTCGATGGGGCTTCTGCTCGACTTCGCGTACTTGCTCGCGTGCATTCTCGCCTCGCCGTGGATCCTCTATCGGCTCCTGCTCGCGCCCGGACGACGCGACTTCGCGATGCGCTTCGGGGTCGGGCTTCCGGCGCCGAGCTGAACGCAGCATCTGGCTGCACGGCGTCCTCGGTCGGCGAGGTCACGCTGTTGAGGCCGCTGGTCGCGCTGCTCGAGCGAGAGCTTCCCGGCACGCCTCTCGTGATCTCGGCGTTCACGAGCACCGGCCTCGCGACCGCGCGCAAGCTCTATCCGCGGCACCGCGTCGTGCCGCTGCCGTTCGATCTGTCGTTCGTCGTGCGCCGCTGCCTCGAGCAGTTCGATCCGCGGCTCGTGATCATCGCCGAGTCGGAGTTCTGGCCGAACTTCATCCGCGTCGCGCATCGGCGCGGCGCATGCCGTCGCGATCGTCAACGGCAAGATGTCGGCGAAGTCGTATCGCGTGCACGCGCGCACGCGGCCTGATTCCGCGCGTGCTCGCGGACGCTCGATCTCTTCGCCGTGCAGACGGACGAGCACGCGGAGCGGTTCCGCTCGCTCGGCGTGCCGGCGGAGCGGATTCGAGTGACCGGCAACATGAAGTACGACCTCACTCGCGCGCGCCGAGAGCGGCCGAGCAGCGCACCGAGCTGCGTCGATCGCTCGGCTACGCGCGATGACGACGTCGTGATCATCGGCGGCAGCCTGCACGAGCGCGAGGACGAGGCGCTGCTCGACGCGTTCGCGGCTGCGCGCGCGGCGAACGATCGCGCCGGCGCTGATCATCGTGCCGCGTTATCCGGCCGAGGCGCCTGCCGTCGAGCAGCACACGGCGCGCGCGCGGCCAGCGCGCGGTTCTGAAGATCGGCGCTCGACGCGGGCCGTGCGAGCGCGCCCGGCCGCGACGGCGTGCTGGTCGTCGACACGCTCGGCGAGCTCGGACGGCTGTACGCCGCTAGCCGACGTTGCGTTCGTCGGCGGAAGCCTTTTCTATCGCGCCGCGAACAAGGGCGGGCACAACCTCATGGAGCCCGCGATCCTGGCGGTGCCCGTGCTGTTCGGCCCGTACAACTTCAGCTTCAAGGAGACCGTCGAGGATCTCCTCGCCGCGAAAGCGGGTCTGATGATCCACGACGCGCGCGAGCTCGGCGGCGCACTCGTGAGGCTCGTCGCGGACGGCGCAGCGCGCCGCGACCTCGGTGCACGCGGTCAGCGCGTCGTGCGCGCGGGGCAGGGCGCGAGCGCTCGCAACTACGAGTTGCTGTGCGTGCTCGAGCGCGGGCGGCGCGCTTGCAGCCTCTAGCCTTTGACAGCACAATGCCGCGACAGTTAAGGACGACCTGCATCCCGTCGCAACGATGGGCTACGCGAGCACGCCATGACCAAGAAACACGTCCTCGTCGGCGACATCGACTGCGGCTCCGATCAGCTGTTCTTGATCGCGGGCCCGTGCGTGATCGAGGCCGAGTCGCTGATGATGCGCACAGCCGAGCGGCTCAAGAAGATCGCGGCGAACCTCGGTATCTCGGTGATCTTCAAGTCGTCGTTCTCGAAGGACAACCGCAGCTCGCTCGAGTACTACCAGGGCCCGGGCCTCGAGGAAGGCCTGAAGCTCCTCGAGAAGGTGAAGAAAGAGTTCGACCTGCCGATCCTCACCGACATCCACTATCCGTATCAGGCGGCGCCCGCGGCTGAAGTCGTCGACGTGATCCAGATCCCGGCGTACCTCTGCATGCAATCGGAGCTCGTCGTCGCCGCCGCGAAGACGGGCGCCGTCGTGAACATCAAGCACGGCCAGTTCATCGCGCCCGACAACATGGCGAAGCCGGTGAAGAAGATCGAGGACTCGGGCAACGACAAGATCATCCTCACCGAGCGTGGCTACACGTTCGGCTACAACGATCTCGTCGTCGATCCGCGCAGCTTCTATCTGATGAATCAGATCGGCTATCCGGTGGTGTTCGACGTCGGCCACTCGATCCGCAAGTACGGAATTCCGAGCAAGGATCCGCGCGGCGGCGCGCGTCAGTTCCTCGACACTCTCGCGCGCTCCGCGGTCGCCGCGGGCGTCGACGGCTTGTTCATCGAGGCGCATCCGAATCCGCCCGAGGCGCTCTGCGATGCCGCGAGCCAGTACTATCTCGACGACCTCGAGAAGTTCATGCGCCCGCTCATCGAGATCCACAATTTGGTTCGCAGTCAAACGGTGCACTGAGGCATGGACCTGTATCTCGACTCCGTCGACTTCAAAGAGATCGAAGCCGCTCTCGACTTCGGCTTCGTGAAGGGCCTCACCACCACGCCGACGTTCATGCATCGGCACGGCATCACCGACATCGACGGCGCGATCGTGAAGCTGTCGGGCATGGTGCCGGAGCTGCAGGTGGAGGCGCTCGGCAACAACCCGAAAGAGATTCTCGCCGAGGCCGAGCGGCTGCTCGGATTGCCCGCTCGAGCGCGAGCCCGTGTTCAAGGTGCCCATCAGCAACGACGGCGTGAAGGCGTGCAAGCGGCTCGTCGACAAGGGCCATCGCGTCAACGTGCATCTGATCTACACGCTGAACCAGGCGTACATGGCGATGGAGGCCGGCGCGTCGTTCATCTGTCCGCTCGCGGGCCGGATGCAGGACCAGGGCCACGACGCGATCCAGCTGTTCGAGCAGATCGTCGACGTGATCGACCGCTACGGCTACGAGAGCAAGGTGATGTTCTCCTCCGTGCGTCATGCGGAGCACGTGCGCCAGGCGATGCTCACGGGCGTGCACGTCTGCACGATGCCGTACGGCGTGATGAAGAACCTCTGCGAGAACACGCTCACGGCCGCGGGCACGGCGCAGTTCCGCGAGCACACGCGCGCTCATGACGATGCGCGTGAAAGACGTGATCCGCGACTCGAACCCGGTGTGCGAGACGGGCGAGACGCTGAGCTCCGCGATGGTGAAGATGACCGAGTCGCGGCTCGGCACGGTCACGCTCGTCGACGCCAAAGGTGCGGTCGCGGGCATCTTCACCGACGGCGACTTGCGCCGGAAGCTCCAGGCGAGCGGCCGCGCGATCCTCGACAAGAAGCTCGCGGACATCGGCTTCACGACGACGCCGGTCACGATAGAGGCCGACTCGCTGCTCAACGAAGCCGTCAAGGTGTTCAAGAGCAAAGCGCTCGACAGCATCATCGTCGTCGACGGCAAGAAGCCCGTCGGCGTGCTCGACGTTCAAGACCTCATCAAGCTCGGATTGCTCGGCCAAGAGCATCTCTGATGTCGCGCGAAGCCGAGCTCGAGGCGCGGTTCGCGAAGCTCGGCGGCGTGTTCATGACCCCGGTCGACAGTGCTCCGCGAGCGTTTGCGCGGCATTCGCGGGCTCGTGAGCGATTGGGACGGCGTGTTCAACGCGGGCTCCAAAGGCGAGGGCGCGTCGAGCACGTTCGGCGAACCGGACTCGATGGGCATCAACCTGCTGCGCTATGCGCTCTATCGCGAGCACAACAGGTTGCCCGTCGCCGCGCTGATCACAGGCGAAGACAACCCGTCGGCGCGCGCATTCGCGGAGCGCGAGCACTTCCACGCGATCTATCACGGCGCGCGCGCCAAGACCGCCTCGATCGAGGCGCTCTGCGCCGCGCACAACCTTTCGTCGGAGCAGCTGATCTGTTTCTTCGACGACGTGAACGACCTCGGCATGGCGTTCGGCTGCGGCATCCGAGTGCTCGTGCGCCGCGACGCGAGCCCGCTCTTGCACGACTATGTCGCGCGTCAGGGGCTCTGCGACTACATCACCGCCCATCCCGCGGAGCGGCATGCGGTGCGCGAAGTGTGCGAGCTCTTGCTCGGCCTGCTCGGGTCGTTCGACGCGGTCGTCGCGTCGCGTGTCGCGATGGACCCCGTGTACATGGGCTACTTCGCCGCGCGGCAATCCGTGAAGACGCAGATCATCGATCGCGGCGCCGTGCCGCGGGGCGGCGCGTGACGCAAGCGCGTCGTTCTCTCGTCGCCGTCGGGTTGCTCGCGACATCGGCTACGGCCCCGGCACTCGCATGGGGGCCCGTCGGCCATCGCATAGCGGGCGACCTCGCGGAGCAAACGCTTTGTCCCTCGGCGCGCGCTAACGTGAAGTCGCTCGGTGGCGGCGAGTCGCTCTCCGAGCTCGGAGCCTGGGCCGACCAGATTCGCGACGAGCCGAAATGGAAGGGCTCTCGTCCCTGGCACTACATGAACATCGCCGACCTGCCGCCCGGCACCGGGCTCACCGAAGCGCGAGCCGCGGTCGACAAGTTCGTTCATCCGCGAGAGGGCGATGTGCTGGAGGCGCTCGCGCGCTTCGGCAAGGTGCTCGCCGATCCGAAGAAACCGCCCGATGAACGCGCCGAGGCCCTGCGCTTCGTCGTGCATTTCGTCGTCGACATCCACCAGCCGCTGCACGTCGGCCGCGCGTCGGACCACGGCGGAAACGACGTCGAGGTGCAGGCCGGGAACAAGAGTCCGATGAGTCTGCACCACTTCTGGGACACGGACGTGCTGCCGTCCCACGGCCCGAGCGCGAAGCTCGAGCAGCGGCTCGGTGCGGAGCGCGCCGCGCTGCCCACGGAGCGCGCGAACGATCCGCCGGCTGAGTGGGCGGCGGAGAGCCTCGCGCTTCGCGCGACGGTATATGGGTTCCGGGCCAATACGCGTGGTCCCGCGATGCTCGACGACAGCTACGTGCACGCGGCGCAGAAGATCGCCGACGATCGGCTCGTGCTCGCGGCCGCGCGTCTCTCGGCAACGTTGAACACGATGTTCTGCGGCTCGACCTCGCGCTGAGCCGGCGCAGAGGCTCCATGACTCGGCGGACAAAGAACCCAACGGCTGCGCTCGCCACCGCGCTGCTCGGTGCCGCGGCTGCCGTGCTACCCGCGGAGGTGCTCGCGTTCGGGGGGCTCGGCCATCGCACCGCGGGCTTGCTCGCCGAGCGGGATCTATGCCCAGCCGCGCGAAGCGAGGTAGCCGATCTCGGCGACGGAAAGTCGCTCGGTGAGCTCGGGCTCTGGGCCGACACGATCCGCGGTGATCCCGCGTGGGAACGCGCCGTGCCGTGGCATTACATCAACTTCCCCGATCTGCCGCCCGGCGCGGGGCTCGAACAGGCGCGTGCCGCGATCGACGCATTCCATCATCCTCCGGAAGGCGATGTGCTCACCGCCATCGTGCGTTTCACGGCGACGCTCGCAGATCGCTCGCGGCCGCACGACGAGCGCAGCGAGGCGCTACGCTTCGTCGTTCACTTCGTCGTCGACGTGCATCAGCCGGTACATGTCAGCCGTGCATCCGATGGCGGTGGAACCGAGGTCGACGTGGCTGTCGGCGACGACGTCAGAAGCCTGCACGGGTTTTGGGACACAACCGTCTTCAATCGCCGCGGTGTCGCCCCGCAGCAGTTCGCGCAGGAGCTCGAAGCTTCGTTCGAAGCCGTGCCCGCCGCTCGCGCGCACGATCCGCCGGCTCAGTGGGCCGCCGAAAGCCTCGTGCTGCGGCCGACCGTATACAGCTTCTCGCCCGCCGAGGGCCCGGTGCCTCTCGATGACGCCTATCGACAGATGGCGCAGCGTATCGCCGAGCAACGGCTCGTGCTCGCGGCCGCGCGCTTGGCGGCGACTCTGAACGGGGCGCTCTGCGGCGCGACGACTCGCTGAACTGCGCCGATAGGTCGAGACGACGTGTCCACGACACGTCGAGATGAAGTTCGAGTCGAGGTCGAGCCGCGAGCGCGGGGCGATTCTCGGCTCTAACGCGGCGCCGGCATCGAGAATACGAAGCGCTGACCGTCGCGGCTCACGTTGTTCCACTGCGACGGATTGCCGAGCGGCTGCGACGGCAGCTTGAATAGCTTCTTCGGCGTACCGGCCTTGAAGCTCGGCGCCGTCGAGACGTCGACGGCCATCATCTCGAAGTCCCGCGTCATGTAGTACAGCTCTTTGCCGTCGCCTCGCCACGCGATCATGCCGGCGGCCGTGCCGCCCTTGGAGATCCGCACGGGATCGCCCGGAGGCGGCGCGTCGGGCTTGCTCGAGTCGAACGGACGAACGAAGACATCGAGCGTCATCGGATCGTCCGGGTCGGTGCAGTAAGCGACGAAACGTCCGTCCGGCGAAAACTTCGCCGCGACGTTGTCGTACTCGTCGCGCAGCCATTCGATCGGCTGGCGCGCGAGCGGGTCCGTGCCGTTGAGCGGCACGAGCACGAGCACGCCCGTAAAGAACGTGAGGAACTTGCCGTCGGGCGACGTGTCGGTCAGCACCATTCCGGCGCCGGGCGTATATCGAAACAGCATCTCTTCTTCGCCGGTGCCGTCCCAGCTCTTGCGATAGATGCTTGCGTATTGCTCGCGCGTGGACGCGTACAGAACGTGCTTGCCGTCGCGCGACCAGATCGGCGCGTTCTCGGGCCAGTCGTCGTGAGTGACGTTCTTTTCTTGGTTGCTTTCGAGGTCGTACGTCCAGATGTCGATTTGCGAGGTCTTCGGATCGCGCTTCATGTAGGCGAGCTTGTTCCCGTCGGGCGAGAAGTGCGGTTGCACGATGAATTGCGTCGGCTCGCCGACGGTCTTCGTGACTTCGCCTTGCCGGTTGTAGAACGTGAGCTGGCGCAGTTGGGGTGGAGGCACGGCGATCACGAGCCGTTCGCCGTCGCTGCTGATCGCGGTCGTGCCTGGAAACGCCGCGATCGCGGCGTCGGGCTTGAACAGAACGTGCGGCTTTTCGAACTGGACGGCCGGAGACGTGCTCACGGCGACGGCCATGATGCTTTGGTCCGCGGCCATGAAGTAGAGCTCTTTGCCGTCCTTGCGCCACGACGCCATGCCGAGGCCGCCCTGCTCGGATATTTGCCATGGGCCGCCGTTGTTCGCTCCCGGGGCGAACGGCCGGACATACACTTCATTCTTTCCCGTCTCGTTCGAGACGTACGCGATCAAGCGACCGTCGGGCGACAGCCTTTCGGGTTGGACTTGCTTCGGGCTGCGGAAGATCTCGGTGATCTTCGGTTGGCTCCCGCCATCGAGCTGCAGAGAGGACACGATGCTTCCACCAAGGTCGCCCTGGCCGAGGCTTAAGGTCCGGCCGTCGGAGGACCAGTCGCTCGGTACCGCGATGCCGGGTGTTGAGTAGACGAGATCTTCGGCGCCTTCTCCGTTCGCCGCACGACGGTACACCCCGTACTTGCCGTCGCGCAGCGCCGTGTAGACGACTTGACTGCCGTCCGGGGACCACACGGCCTGCGAAATTTGCTCACGCATCTTGCCGTGCGTGAGCTGGACTTCTCGACCGGTCGCGAGGTCCAAAGTCCAGAGATCCGCGTTCTCCTGCTCGAGGTCCCTCTTCACGTAGGCGAGCTTCGTTCCATCCCGCGAGAAAACCGGATTGCCGTACAACGCGCGTGTTCCGACCGTATTCAAACGCTTGCCCTGACGGTCGAACAGCGTCAGCGTGCGCGCGTTCTGCTCGAAGTTGCGGGCGTTGTCGATCGCCTTGCGCGCTTTCGCTTCCTCGCTCAGTGGGGCCGCGCCTTGAGCCGCGACAGAAGAGGCGCAAACGATCGCAATGACGGCCGCGATGGTCTTGTAGATGACGTTCATGAGGTATCCCTCGTTTGTGTCGCGGGATGTGAGCGAGCGTCAGCAGTTCTGCGGACAGGCGGACACCACTTTGCCGTCCGGCAATGTGACGATTCGCATGAGGCCCGAGGTGGACTTGTCGCGTGCTCGACTCGCTTCCGCCGTGACCATTTTTCCGACGGCCGCGTCAAAGTCGGCCTTGCCGATGTCGCGTGTCCTAAAGAAGTTAGGCGACGGTCCCTCGATCTGCCACGTCTCGAATTTCCCGGAAGCGTTCTTGACGTCCATGGTCAAGCCGATGTGCGGGTTTCTCCAATCCACCTTCGTGAACGTGCCCGTCAACGTGACTTTGTCGTTCAAGTCGAACATGGCCGTCATGTTGTGGTGCGCCGATGCGACGTTGATGAGCAAGACGGCGAGGAGGGCGACAGAGGTACTACGTCTGAGCGTCATGAGAATGCTCCTTGTAGGCGATGCGCCGACGTCAAGAAAGCGTTCGGGACGGGGACTCAGATGGCTGCGGCAATCCGCTTCGGACGGCAGGATACATCGTTTCTCGAGAATGGCCATCTTCGCCGTGGGCTTGTTGCGATATCGGGAACAGGAGGCGCGAGGCTCAAGCTCTTAAGATGCCGGACGGGCCCGATTGGTTGCGGACGCAGCGTCCGTCGCCGAGCGCGTACGCGAGCAAGGCGACTTCCTTCGGGTCGGCCGGCAACGTCGCGCGTGGCTCAGGTCACTCCGCCCGCAGCGCATCGAGGGGCTCGAGACGCGCGGCCGCGCGCGCGGGCAAGACGCCTGCGATCAGACCGATCGCGACGGCAATCCCGATCGCGAGCGCGACATAGAGCGGCGCGATCCGCGCCGGCATCGACGGTAGCACCCAGTGGGTGACGACGACGATCCCGACGCCGAGCGCGAGTCCGCCGATCCCGCCGATCGCGGAGAGCAACATCGCCTCGCCGACGAAGAGTTGCGCGACCGCCGAGCGGCGCGCGCCGATCGCGCGGAGCAGCCCGACTTCCTCGGTCCGTTCGCGCACGGCGATCGTCATGATCGTGAAGATGCCGACGCCGCCGACGAGCAGCGAGATGCCGCCGAGCGCCGCGACGCCGAGCGTGAGCACGCCGATGATCGAGCCGAGCACGTCGAGCATCTGTTGCTGCGTCGTGACCGTGAAGTCTTCGCCGCCGTGGCGCGCGACGAGGATCCGCTTGATACCGTCGACGACCTCCTCGATCGGCGCCTTGTCCGCGTATAGCACGTCGATCTCGAGCAGGCCCCGGCGGTTGAAGAGCTCGAGCCCGCGCGCTGCCGGGATGTACACGGTGTCGTCGAGGTCGAAGCCGACCATGTCGCCCTTCGCCTCCATCACGCCGACGACTCGGTAGCGCTCGCCGCCGATGCGAATCCGCTCGCCGAGCGGGTTCGCTCCGTCGCGATAGATCTCTCGGTGGACTTTCGCGCCGAGCACGGCGACCGGCCGCGCGCGGTCGAGGTCGTCGGCCGGTAGGAACGTGCCGAGCGCGATGTCGAACTTGAACGCTTGGTCGAACGCGGGCCCGACTGCGAACACATTCACCGTGCGCTCGTGGCCGTTGCCCTCGATCGACGCGCTGCCCGACACCACCGGCACCGAGTGCAGCACGTACGGCGCGTGCTCGATGGCGGCCGCGTCGTCGAGGGAGAGCGGCCGCGTGGAGTTCAGCACGCCGGGGGAGATCCCGAACGTGCTCGTCTTGCCCGGGTTGATCGACAGGGTGTGCGTGCCGAACTGCGTGAACTGCTCGACGATGTAGCGGTTCAGGCCTTCGCCGATCGACGTGAGCAGCACGACGGCCGTGACTCCGATGCCGATCCCGAGCGCGGTGAGAGAGCTGCGGAGCCGATGAGCGACGACCGACTGAGTGATGAGGCGGAGGAAATCGCGGCTGCGCTGACAGCAGCCAGAGACCAGATCGCGTAGATCAGCAGCGCCGTGAGCGATATGTCCGTCAGAAAGAAGCTGCCGGGAGGAAGTTCCAGAACATCCAGAAGTCGTGTCTGGTCCTCCTCGAAAAGCAATCTGCCATCGCCGCGAACGATCACCCAGATTGGAAAAAGGTAGTAATAGATTCCCAACGGAATGCGTTCGGCGTTAAAGAGTCCATACTTTCCGATTAGCGTCAGGCGGGCTGGAGAGTCGCCATTCATCAAATAGAAGCGAAAATCGGCGAAGACCAGGGGACTGCCCCATCGCCCATAATTTACGAGCCCCGCAAGGCCAGCGAATACGAGCAGTATCAGCCCGGGTAGCAGGAACTGCCGCGAGCCGAACCGTGCCAAAAACGACACGTGAGGCGCTTCCGCGGTCGATCCCGTGTAGTCAGGCGTTCGTAGAATAGGCATGACGAACAATAGGAAACCGAGGGCGGCGAACATGCCGACGGCGGTCGATACGCGCGTGAGAAGTGCCAGTCCTGCAGCCGAGGCCATCATGACAAGCAGCTCCGCCGAGAACATGCCGGCGAGGAGACCGCGTACGGCGCAATAAACAAAGATCGATCCCCAGGCTCCTGCCCACAGACAGACTTCCTGGTACACGCTCGGCCGCAGAAACTGGATCTGCGCACCGGAGAACAAGAGTGTCAATGCGAGGACCCACAGCAGCAGGCGGCCGGTGCCATCGGAGGCGGAGCCGAATATCAGCTGCAAAGTCTTGAGCTTCGTCAGCGCCGCAAGGGCTACTGCTATCAAGCAGGAGAGAGTGGTCACATCGAGGCCACTGCCACCAGGGACCGCCAGTAGCGGTAGCCGCAATAGCGCCGGAAAGATGCCCCAGTACGCGTAAACCCGTCCGTCGCGCAGGTAGCCCTCTAGTCCTACGGTCGCCGGATCAACATCGAACTGTCCGTGCAGGAGGTGTTCGAGCATGCTGTTGAATGTCAGGCTGATGCCCGCGACAGCTGGTCGGGGGACAAGCGGATAAGGGCTGAAATTTAGCCACCACGCGTAGGCGATACACGCGATGAATAGCAGGGACACGCCGGCGCCATATCGGCGAACGCTCTCGTACATCGATCAGGGCCTCGCCACTGTCAGCGTTCAAGCTAAAGAAAATGAGCCGCCATGACGGTTCGCAATGTGCCAGACAAGAGCCGCCAGGGTACCTTGAGAACGGGATGATCTCTGCGCGCAGCGTCAGCTTCCGGAATGGTCACAATCGGTCATACTGTCGCGGGTGCGATTCAATTGCTCGCCGAACGACGTAGGCAGCACGACCGCGCGCGCTGCTGATCCCGAATGCGGGCCGGCTGGATTGCGTCGTCGATGCTGCGCTGAGGCCGGGGGATCCAAGAAGCTCCGTCCCATCGTCAGTGCTTCATCAGCGCGAGCACCGGGTCTAGGTTCGCGGCCCGGCGCGCCGGCAGGATCCCGAATACCAGTCCGCTCGCGATAGCGACGCCGACGGCGGACGCCGACGCCCACGGCGGCGCCGAGAAATCGAGCACGGGGAACGCGAGCGTGAGCACCCAAGACCCCGCGACGCCGATTGCGAGCCCGACGACGGCTCCGAGTAGCGACAGGCACGCGGCCTCGGTGAGGAACAGCGCGATGATCTGCCGGTTGCGCGCGCCGACGGCCTTGAGCAGGCCGATCTCGGCTGTGCGTTGGCTCACCGCGACGAGCATCACGTTCATGATCAGCACGCCCGCGACGATCAGGCTGATCGCAGCGATCGCGGCGAGCCCGGCCGTGATCATTCCGAAGATCGTGTCGAACGTCGACACGAGCGCGTCCTGGGTGACGACCGTGATGTCCTCGGTGCCGGCGTGCCGAGCCTTGATCAATGCGACGATGTCCGTCTTCGCGGCCTTCACCGAGTCGCGGCTCGTCGCCTCGACGAGCATCCGGAACACGGCCGAAGTGTTGAAGATCTGCTGCGCGTTCGCGACCGGCAGGATCACGGTCTCGTCGACCTTGAAGCCGCCGGCGAGCCCGAGCTGGGTGAGCACGCCGATCACGCGGCAGCGCGCGTCGCCGATCCTGAGCCACTGGCCGACCGGGTTCTCCTCGTCGTAGAGCTCGTGCGCGACCGTGTAGCCGAGCACGCAGACCGGGCTCGCGACGTCGAGCGCGCCCGGCGGCAGGAATCGGCCGAGCCCGATCGTCCAGTGCTGAATCGACGCCATCGGCTCGCTCGTGCCGACGACCGTGATGTCGCGTACGCGCGCGCGCGTCGACACCGTGCCCGCGCCGACCACGACCGGCGTCACCTGCCGCACGCGCGCGAGCCGGCTCACCGCGATCGTGTCCTGCAGCGTGAGCTCGCGCGCCGTCTCGCCGATCAGGAGACCCTCGATGCCGCCGCCGCCCGCGGTGTCGGACTTGCCGGGCAGCACGATGAGGAGATTGGTGCCGAGTGACTGGAACTGGCCCGTCACGTAGCGGCGCGCGCCTTCGCCGACGGCGGTCAGCATCACGACCGCCGCGACGCCGATCGCGATCGCGAGCAGCAGCATCGACGTGCGCAGCGGGTAGCGGCGCAGCGCCTGGAGCGAGAACTGCGTCGTGTCGAGCGGTTTCAAAGCCGTCGTCCCTCTCGGAGTGCGGACCCGCAGTATCACGCGACTGTGAACGACCCGGGCGCCTACACGCGCCCTGGACGATCAGGCTCATGACCACGGCGTTGGGCCGCGGGCGCAGCGGCCGTGGGCACGCGTCCCTCAGTGCAAGAGATCTTTCGGCACGTTGCCGCCGTTCTGCGCGAGCTTCTCGAGCACGGCGTTGTGCAGCCACATGTTCATCTGCGCGGAATCGCCGAGCTTCTCGGGCGGGCACCCTAACTCGGTGGCGAGCGTCTTGCGCGCGGCGAGGCTGCTGTCGAGCCCCAAGAGCTTGAGCATGTCGACGATCGACGTCTTCCAGTTCAGAGGCTGCGAGCTCGCGGCCGCGAGCTTCTCGAGCTGGCCCATCACGTCGACAACCGGGATCGCCGTTGGCGACGGCGGGGGCGGCGTCGCTTGCGGCGCGGCCGACGTGATCGTCACGTCGGTCGGCGGCGGCGCGCTTTGCGGATTGGCGGCCGCGATCGATGCGGACGCGGCCTGCTGGGCTGACTTGTTGAATCCGAGCTTCTCCATGATTCCGCTGAACATGCCCATGATCGGCTCCTTTCGTTGTTTGACTCAGACTCCTGAGGACTTCTGTTCCCGTCTAACCCTAGCGCGGGCCGGCGTTCGAGTCACGGAGTGCGCTCGGCCTCTGCGTGGAGGTTGGCCGATGGTGCCATCAGGGGCCTCGTGGTTTGGCGAGTTGCGGCGCGTGAGGTACTGAGCCGATCGGGTCGCGGAGTCACTTGTGCGGCACGCGCCGCTCGAGCTCCTGTGTCCAGTTCTGCACGACGACGATGCCAACGGAGGGGCGCTAGCGGCCGCGTTTCCGCCCGGCAGCTCGATCATCAGGAAACGACCGTCGCGCGCGACGTCGTACGATCTCGGCACTGGGGCCTCGTTCATGACGTACGGCCCCGAGAACAGCTTCGCGGGCGCGGAAAAGGAAAGCTCGTCCGCGGTCTCCACGGTCACGGCCATTACCGCAGTCGCCTTGGAGGTAGAAGAGCTCGCGGCCGTCGGCGGACCAGCGCGGCTCGTAACCGCCATCACGCGAGACGCGCACGGCGACGCCCTCGGGATAGCGCTTGCACCCAGATCTCGAGGCGCCCCGTCCGAGTCGAGGCGTACGCGAGCCAGCGGCCATCGGGCGAGATCGCCGGGTCCATCTCGCTGATATTCCGTCGCGACGATCTCTCGCGGCGGGTCCTCGCCCGCACGGACAGCACGGCAATGTTGGCGGCCGGTTGAATTCCCGCAGGGACGAGCAGAAACAGCTCGCCGGCCGTGGACCACGCGCGCGGAACAACGTGGTCGCCTCCGACGCGCAACGGTCGAGGCGTCAGCATGCTGCCGTCCGCGAGCACCGTATAAACGTTCGACGCCGTTCGTGGCGGAGCTTACGACTTGTGAACGCCACTTGCTTACTGTCCGGACTCCAGACGGCGCGCCGGTTCGTCATCGACGACCGCAAGCCGGATCGGCGGCCGCCCGCGCAGATCGTAGCTCCAGATATCTGCCTGTTGGATCGGTCCCGTGCGTCAACGCGAGCCGCGTGCCGTCCGGCGACAAAGCCGGGTCGCGGGGATCCTCGAGCAGCTCGTCGATCGCGCGCCCGAGCACCTTACCGTCGCGAGCGACCCAGACGACCGCTGGCGCGCACGGTGGCGTTGCCGGTCGTCGGGACGTAGACGAGCGTTCCAGACGCGGATAGCGCGAAGTCGGCCGCCGTGAGCGCGCCCGGATGCCGCACGTTCTCGATCATCGCCACGGGCTCGCCCTTGACGGCGAGCTCCGAGGCGTCGAACGCCGCGGCCATGATCGTCGTGCCGCGCGCGAACACGACGTGGCCCGTCGGCGAGTAGAACGCGTTCTGGCCGTTTTCGATGATGATCTTCTGCTCGCGCGCGTCGAGGTCGAAGACGGCGACGCGCTCGGCGCCGTTGTCGATCGAGGCGCCGTACATCACCGCGCGGCCGCCGGGCAGCACCACGGGGCTAGCAACGAACGCGGTGTTGCGCATCTCCTCCGTCAACCGTTCGGGCGTGGCGCCGCCGCCCGCCGATACGCGGTACACGCTCTGGCCCGCGGAGTAGACGATGCTCTCGTCGGCCGTCCACGTCGGCGCCGAGGAAGGCCGGCGACGGCGCGTCGACCAGCTTGATCGGCGGCCCGCCGTCGACCGAGCACGCGGATCAGCGCCGCGATCGGGCGACAAGGAATCCGATCGAACGGCTGTCGGCGGAGAAGAACGGGTTCATGTTGCCGCCGAAGCCGTATGCTACGTTCGCGAGCTCTGTTCCGGGCACGACGCGCGCCTCGAGGCCGTCGATTTCGCGCACGTAGAGCGCGATGTTGTTGTTCTCCGGATTGCGGCCGAAGTACGCGATCCGTTGACCGTCGGGCGAGATCATCACGTCGTAGCCGCCGAGGTTCGCGAGCGGCGCGGTTGCTTGCGGCGTGATCACGAACCGCGTGACCGGCGACGCGGTTTGGGTCGCTGCTGCGACCGGTTTGGGCCGCCTTGACCAGCATGGCGACGAGAGCGCCTGCGAGCACGGCGCCGATCGCCACGCTCGCCGCAATCGGCAACGTGCGGCGCCAGAGCGGCCGACGGCTCGTCGCGTGCGCGAGCTCGCCCTCGAGCGCGAGCCGCACGTCGCCGATGTCCCGGACGCGCTTCTTCGGATCCTTTTGCAGGCAGAGCTCGAGCGCTGTTCGCACGGTCGGCGGCAAGCCGGAAGGGAGCCGACGCATGTCGGGCTCGCGCTCGAGCACGCGCGCGAGCGTCGTCGTCATGTCATCGCCTTCGAACGCGCGCTTGCCCGTAAGCATCTCGTAGAGCACGCAGCCGAAAGCCCAGACGTCGGTGCGCCGATCGACGGGCTTGCCGCGTGCTTGCTCGGGCGACATGTACGCAGCGGTGCCGAGCACGACGCCCGCTTCGGTCATCGAGGGAGACGTGAGCGCCGCCGGTTGCGGACCGCTGATCGCACGCGCCTCTAGCGCCTTCGCGATGCCGAAGTCGAGCACCTTGACCGTGCCGTCCGCCTTGAGCTTGATGTTCTGCGGCTTCAGATCGCGGTGCACGATGCCGCGCTCGTGCGCGGCCTCGAGCGCCGACACGATTTGCAGCGCGACGTTGATCGCCTCGTTCGGCGGCAGCGCGCCCTGAGCGATGCGCTCCGCGAGCGTGAGACCCTCGATGAGCTCCATGACGAGCGCCGTGCGGCCGTCGCTGCGCTCGAGCCCGTAGATGTGCGCGACATTCGGGTGATTGAGCGCCGCGAGGAGCTCGGCCTCGCGCTGGAGACGCGCGAGCCGGTTGGGATCGGTCACGAGCGATGCGGGCAGCACCTTGAGCGCGACGTCGCGCTTTAAATTGGTGTCTGTCGCGCGATAGACCTCGCCCATGCCGCCAACGCCGATGAGCGCAGCGATCTCGTACGGGCCGACGCGTGTTCCCCTGAGTTCCGACATCGCGACCTCGAAGAGCGGCGCACTGGCGCTTGTTGTTCGCGGGCCGTCGTGGCGCGCTGACGATAGCACAGATGGAATCGAGCCATCGACGGCGTATTCTCGATTCTTAGTTCGAATGCATCATTCGTCGCTCACGATCTTGCCGTCGCGCAGCGACAGATGGCGCGATGCACGGCTCCCGATCGCCGGGTCGTGCGTGACGATCAGGAGCGCGATGCCGTCGCGATTCAGCTGCTCGATGATCTGCATGATCTCGGCGCCCGACTTCGAGTCGAGGTTGCCGGTCGGCTCGTCCGCGAGCAGGAAGCTCGGCTGCATGATGATCGCGCGGCAGATCGCGACGCGCTGGCGCTCGCCGCCCGAGAGCTGATCGGGCCGGTGGTGCAGGCGCGGGCCGAGGCCGACCGACTCGAGCACTTTCGTCGCGCGCTCGCGCCGCTCGCGCTGGGCGGCGCCCGCGAGCACGAGCGGCAGCTCGACGTTCTCGAGCGCCGTGAGTCGCGGGATCAAGTGAAAGAACTGGAACACGAAGCCGATGTGCTTCTGGCGTTTCGCGGCGAGCGCGTCGTCGTCGAGCGTCGAGACGTCTTCGCCTTGCAGCGTGTACGTGCCTTTGGTCGGCCGGTCGAGTAGCCCGAGCACGTTGAGCAGCGTCGACTTGCCCGAGCCCGACGGGCCCATGATCGATACGTACTCGCCGGGGCGGATCGTGAGGTCGACATGGTCTAGCGCGTGCACGGTCTCGCCGCCAACCTCGTACTCGCGGCAGATTCCGCGCAGCTCCATCATCGAGGCGGTTCCTACCGTACGCTCACTCCGGCGTCGCGAGCGCGCCGGCGCGCACGCCGTCGCGGTCGACCGAGCTCACGACCTGATCGCCTTCGTGCAGGCCGCCCAGGATCTCGCTGAACTCCCAGTTCTTGATGCCGACCTCGACCGGCCGCGACTCGAGCTTGTGCGTCTTCGGATCGAGCACATAGACCGTCTTGTTCGGCAGCACCACGGAGCTCGGCACGCGCAACACGTCGGCGCGCTGGTCGAGCACGACCTCGACGTCGGCGCTATAGCCCGCGAGCAGGCCCGCCCTGTCGGGCTCGTCGAACACCGCCTCGATGTCGACGGTGCGCGCCTGCTTCTCCTGGTCGACGACGTACGGTGCGACGCGTCGGACGTGGCCCGGGAACGACTGGTTCGGGAATGCGTCGAGGCTTATTCGCGCTTTGAGACCGGCTTGCACGCGCGGTGCGTCGACCTCGTCGATCGGCGCGCTGATATATAGGCACGAGCCGTCGATCAGGTCGACGGTTGGAGGCGTCGGGATCCCGACCGGCGACGGCGTTACGAACTCGCCGAGCTCGCCGTTGACCTTCGCGATCACGCCCGCGAACGGGGCGCGCAATTGCGTGCGGTCGAGCTGCGCTCGCGTGACGTCGACGCGCGCGTCCGCGACGCGAGCGGTGTCCTCGGCGGCGGTGCAGGCCGCCGCGTTCGCCTCGGCTTTGCCTTGTGCTTGATCGGCGGCTTCCTCGGACGCGAGCTTTTGCTCGTGTAGTCGCATCAGCCTGTCCGCGTCGCGCTTTGCTACGTCGGCGGTCACGCAAGCCTCGCGAGCGAGCGATCGCGATGCGCGCGCGTCGCGCTGCGACAGCGTGAGCTGCGCCTTCACGTCTTCGTTCCAGAGCTCGAGCAGCAGCGCGCCCTTCTCGACGCGATCGCCATTCTTCACGGGCAGCGTCGCGATCTGTCCGCCGAGCGCCGGCGATAGCCGCGCGCGCTGGCACGCGTCGACGGTGCCCGCGCGCGTGTTCGCAACGGTCGCGGACACCGCGCCGCGGCCGACCGTCAAAACCGTGACGGCGACCGGCTTCGCGCGCGTGAACCACCACGCGGCCCCCGCGATCACGACGACGAGCAACGCGACCACCGCGATCCGCTTCATCTGCATCCCTCGCGCGGCGCAACCACCCGGCCGCAAATTGGCCAAGCAAGCACACCGCCACAAGGCCGCGCAGTTTAGCGGATGAAGTAGGGCGCAGCGACTGCGGCGCGCTAGGAGCGGCGACTACCAGGTGCGGAAGTCGCCCGTGTCGATGTGCACGAAGTTGGAGTCGCGGTAGTAGCCGACACCACCAGAGTGCAACTCGATCGCCGCGTCTCGCAGGCGATCGGTTTTCGCGCTCGTGAGACGCACGTCGATCGCGCGGCCCGTGAGGTGGAGGCTGTTCTTGGCGACGCCGGTCGACACGTGCCGCAGCGCCTCGTTCGTCTGCGGCGATCGATAGCCCGAGATCACCTCGAACCGGCCGCGGCCGTCGAACGTTTCGTGTAGCCGGCACAGCTCGTCGAGCAGCGCGACGTCGATCGAGTGCAGCTTGTCGTTGCGAAAGTCGCGAAGGAAATAGTTGATCTCGTCGAGCGCACCCGCGACGAGCTCGCCGTGCTCGCGATAGACGATTCGAAGCGTTTCGGTTGTGTGCAGATGGTAGAGCGATAGGCCCTGCGCCTCGCTCGCGAACGCACGCGCAGCGCGGCCGAGGCCCGTGAGGCCGGTCGCTCCGCTCAAAACGCCGATCAGGACCGTGCGCCGTCCGATGGCCATGCGCTGACTCCCCTCGCGGCCGCATCATGCGTGCCCCCAGTGGCACGAAACGCAGCACTGGTTCGCATTATTGCATCGGCCCGCGGCGAGCAGCCAGGCGGGGAATCACCGATTTTTCCGGTCGCGACGAGCCCACGTCGCAAGGCGGCGACCCGAAATCAGCCCTCGGTCAAGAATCGCTCCGCATCGAGCGCGGCCATGCAACCTGAGCCCGCCGAGGTGACCGCCTGACGATAAATCGGATCGGCGACGTCGCCGGCGGCGAATACGCCCTCGATGCTCGTCGCGGTCGCGAGACCTTTGCGACCCGTCCGTGTGACGATGTAGCCGCCATCCATCTCGAGCTGGCCTTCGAAGACCTTGGTGTTCGGCGTGTGGCCGATCGCGATGAAGATGCCCTGCACCGCGATCTCGCGAGGCAGGTGATTCTTCGTGCTCTTGAGGCGCGCGCCCGTGACGCCGCGCTCGTCGCCGACGACCTCGTCGAGCACGTGGTTCCAGAGGATCTCGACGTTGCCCTTGTGCGCGCGCTCCGTGAGCTTGTTGATCATGATCTGCTCGGCGCGGAACTCGTCGCGCCGGTGCACGACCGTCACGCGTGACGCGATGTTCGAGAGATAGAGCGCTTCCTCGACGGCCGTGTTGCCGCCGCCGACCACGGCGACCGGCTGGTTCTTGAAGAAGAAGCCGTCGCAGGTCGCACACGCCGAAACGCCGCGACCCTTGAACGCGTCCTCGCTCGGTAGGCCGAGATATCTCGCAGAGGCGCCGGTCGCGATGATCAGCGCATCGCACGTGTAACTAGTACGCCCGCAATGTAAATGAAATGGCCGGCTGCCGAGCTCGACACGATCGACGTGGTTGTAGATGAGCTTCGTGCCGAAGCGCTCCGCGTGACGCTTCATGCGCTCCATGAGCTCGGGGCCCTGGATGCCCTTGTCGTCGCCGGGCCAGTTGTCGACATCCGTCGTCGTGGTCATTTGTCCGCCGACCTCGACTCCGGTGATCAGCACAGGCTCGAGCGCCGCCCGCGCGGCGTAGACAGCGGCCGTGTAACCCGCGGGGCCCGAGCCGACGATGATCAGACGGTGATGTTCTGCTGCCATGGGAGCTCCTTCAGCGCGCGGTATGGTAGTCGAGGCCCGCGACCAAAGTCAGTCGATTGAGTCCGGTAGAAGGGAAATAGGGCAGGGCTCTACGCCGCCGCCGACGCGAGCAGAAACTCGAACGCGCGCAGCGCGCGTTCGCGCGCTCCGCGATCGGCGAGCAAGCGATGTGCGAAGTTGAAGCCGAGACCGATGCTGTTGAGCTCGAACGCGAACTGACCGACGTCGAGGTCCGCGCGCAGCTCGCGTTCTTCGATCGCCTTCTGCGCGATCCGGGCGATACAGTCGAGCCAGGCTTTCTGCTTCTCGACGAGGTAGTCGCGGAGCTCGCCGGGTCGGTCGTCGAGCTCGATCGACGCGCCGAGCAGCGGGCAACCGCCGTCGCGCTGCTCTTCGGCAGCCCATTCGAGCCACGCCGCGAAAAGCCGACGCAGCCGCGACACGCCGGTCGCTTCGCGCAGCGCGGGCACGATCACGCGTGAGCGGAACTCGTCGACGACGCTCTCGAGCACGGCGTGTTGGAGCGCCTCCTTGGAGCCGAAGTGGCCGAACAGACCGCTCTTCGAGAGCCCCGAGCGTTCGGCGAGTCGACCGATCGTGAGTCCGTCGAGACCATGGACGCTCGCAACCGACACGGCATGCTTCAGGATCGTCGCTCGCGTGACGTCGCCTTTGATCATGGAGCGATCGTACGAACGATCGTTCTTTTCTGTCAAGGGAGCAGAATCGTAGGAGCCGCGCGGATCCGTCTGGCATCATGGCGACCTTCTGCGCTCGCCCCGGAGCCCGCGTCCACGATGACACGCCGCCGAACTTTTGCTCGGCTGTTGGTGCCTCTCTTGGCTCTGCTCGTGGCAGCGGGCGCGAGCGGGCAGGCGCCGCCGTCCGCATCGCCAGCTGTTCCGCAGCCGCGGCAGAAAATCGCGCTCGTACTGTCGGGCGGCGGCGCACGCGGCGGCGCGCATATCGGGGTGATCAAGGCGCTCGAAGAGCTCCGCGTGCCGATCGACGCGATCGCGGGCACGAGCATTGGCGCGATCGTCGGCGGGTTCTACGTGTCGGGCATGACGGTGCAGGACATGCAGAACCTCGTCGAGAGCCTCGAGTGGGAAGACGCGTTCCTAAACGTCACGCCGCGCAAGCTCAAATCGTTTCGCCGCAAGCGCGACGACTACACGTTTCTCGTCAATCAGAAGCCGGGCCTGAACGGCGGCCAGTTCCAGTTGCCGGCGGGTTTGGTGCAGGGCCAGGTCTTCGACATGGTGATCTCGCGCGAAACGTTGCGCGCGTCGCAGGTGAAGAGCTTCGACGATCTCGCCGTGCCGTTCCGCGCCGTGGCGACCGACCTCGCCACTGGCAGACCCGTGGTCCTCGAAGCGGGGAATCTCGCGCTGTCGCTGCGCGCAAGCATGTCGATCCCTGCCGCGCTGACGCCGGTCGAGATCGACGGTCGCTTGCTCGTCGACGGCGGTGTGTCGCTGAACCTGCCGATCGAGGTCGCGCAGCAGATGGGCGCGGACGTGATCATCGCGGTCGACGTCTCGTCGCCCCTCCAGACGCGCGAGACGTTGAAGTCGGTGGTCGATGTGACGACGCAGCTCACGAATTTGCTCGGCCGCGCGAGCCTCGACGAGCAGCTCAAGAAGCTCAAACCGAACGATGTGCTGATCGTGCCGTCGTTCGCTCCGGACTTCAGCTCGATCAACTTCACGCGCATGCACGAGGCGATCGAAACCGGCTACAACGCCGTGATGGAGCATCGTGTTGAGCTCTCGCGCTTTGCGCTGGACGAGGACCAATACGCGGCCTACCGCCAAAACACGCGCGACCCGCGGATGCGCGAGCTGCCGAAGATCGATTTCATCAAGATCAAGAACAACTCGGCGATCGCCGACAGCGTGATCGAGACAGCGACTCAAGGATATCGAGCTCGAGCAAGCAGCTCGACGTGGACCAGATCGAGAGGGCGGTCAACAAGGTCTACGGGCTCGAGTACTACCAGAATGTGCGCTACGGGCTCACGACGCAGGACGGCGACACGGGCCTCGAGGTGGAGCTCGACAAGCGGTCCTGGGGCCCGAACT
This sequence comes from uncultured Gammaproteobacteria bacterium, assembly GCA_963841645.1. Lineage (GTDB taxonomy): Bacteria > Pseudomonadota > Gammaproteobacteria > Steroidobacterales > Rariloculaceae > FEN-1219. The sequence goes on from CAWJDS010000018.1 coordinate 60,673, forward strand.
ATCTGCAGCTCGGCATGCAGTACAGCTCCGGCGGCAACGTCGACGCGCTGTTCGGCCTCGCCGCGAGCTACCTGAGCACCGCGATCAATTCGGCCGGCGGCGAATGGCGCGCGACGTTCGCGGTCGGCGACGAGCCGCAGTTCTTGATCGATCTCTATCAGCCGTTCGGCTCGAAGGGACTCTATTTCTACGCGCCGTCGCTGAGCTTCCAGTCGACGATCATCAACGTGTGGCAAGGCGATCAGCGCATCACCGAGGCCGAGAACCGCGAGGGCGTTCTCGAGCTCGGCATCGGGCGCGAAATGCCGAGCTGGGGCGAATATCGCTTCGGCCTTCGCCGCGGCACGGGTGAGACGCAGCTCCGCGTCGGCGATCCGAGCACGATCACCAACCCGAAATTCGAGAGCGGCGAGATGTTCGCGCGCTTCGAGGCGGATACGCTCGACAACGTCTCGTTTCCGCGCTCCGGTACGCTGTCGCGAATGGAGTGGCGCGGCTCGCGCACGGGGCTCGGCGCGGACACCGACTTCGATCAAATGCTGATCACGCTCGCTCATGCGAAGACGTGGGGCCGGCATTCGCTGGTCGGGACGTTCCGCTACGACACGACGATGAGCGGCGATGCGCCGCTGAACCGTCTGTTCACGATGGGCGGCTTCCTCGATCTGTCTGGGCTCAGCAAGAATGAGCTCGCGGGCCCGTACGCAACCCGCCTCGGCGCGAGCTATTACCGGCGGATCGGCGATCTCGCGCTGTTTCCGGCGTTCGCAGGAGTCAGCGTCGAGCTCGGTAACGTTTGGGCCAAGCGCTCGGAGATCTCGGCGAAATCGGCGATTCTCGGCGGGTCGCTCTGGGGCGGCGTTCAAACGCCGGTCGGCCCGGTATACGTCGCCTATGGCCACGCCGAAGGCGGCGCGAGCGCGTTCTACGTGTATCTCGGCCGAGTATTTTGACAGGCACGGGGAGTTGACGATGGCGACATCCAGGAAGACATCCACGAAGGCACGCAGCGTCGATCTCGAGGCGCTCGACCTCGCGCACATGTTCCATCCGAACACGAACCTCGCGGCGCTGCACGCGGGCCGTCCGCTCGTGCTCGTGCGCGGCGAGGGCGTCCACGTCTGGGACAGCCACGGCAAGCGCTACATCGAGGGCATGGCCGGTCTCTGGTGCACGACGCTCGGCTACGGCGACGAGGAGCTCGCGAATACCGCGTACGAGCAGATCAAGAAGCTGTCGTTCACGCATCTCTTCGCGGGCAAGAGTCACGAGCCCGGCGTGCTGCTCGCCGAAAAGCTCGTGAAGCTCGCGCCGTTCGAAGCGTCGCGCGTGTTCTTCGGCAACTCGGGCTCCGACGCGAACGACACGCAGCTCAAGCTCGCGCTCTATTATCACAACGTCACGGGCAAGCCGCAGAAGAAGAAGATCATCGCGCGGCAGAAGGGCTATCACGGCACGACGTTCGCGACCGCGGGCCTCACGGGCTTGCCGGCGTTCCACAAGAACTTCGACGTGCCGATGCCGGGGATCTTGCACACCGACGCGCCGTACTACTACCGCGGCGCCGAGCCCGGCGAATCGGAGGAGGATTACGCGTCGCGGCTCGCGCGCAATCTCGAGACGCTGATAATGCGCGAGGACCCGGACACGATCGCGGCTTTCATCGCGGAGCCGCTGATGGGCGTCGGCGGCGTGCTGCTGCCGCCGCGCACGTACTTCGAGAAGATCCAGGCGGTGCTCGCGCGGCACTCGATTCTCTTGATCGACGACGAGGTGATCACGGGCTTCGGCCGCACCGGGGAGATTTGGGGCGCGCAAGCGTTCGGCATGAAGCCGACCACGCTCACGGCTGCGAAGGCGCTGTCGTCGGCGTACCTGCCGATCAGCGCGGTGATCGTGCCCGAGTTCCTCTACGAGCCGATGATTGCGGCGAGCGGGGAGGTCGGACTCTTCGGCCACGGCTTCACCTACTCGGGGCATCCGGTCAGCGCGGCGGTCGCGCTGCGGGCGCTGCAAATCTACGAGGAGCGCAAGCTCTACGAGCACGTGCGCCAGATCGGCCCGGAGTTCCAACGCCGCCTCGCGGCGCTCGCGAGCCATCCACTGGTCGGCGAGACGCGCGGCATCGGTCTCGTCGGCGCATGCGAGCTCGTGCGCGACAAGAAGTCGAAGGCCGCGTTCGACGCGAAGCGCGCGGTCGGCGCGAAGTGCATGCAGCTCTGCCAGGAGCGCGGGCTGATCGTGCGCGCGATCGGCGACGTGATCGCGCTGTGTCCGCCGTTCGTCGTGACCGAGGAGCACGTCGACGAGATCTTCACCGGGCTCGCGCGCGGTCTCGACGACACACTCGAGTGGGCGCGCGGCGAGAAGCTGCTCTAGCCGGGCGGGTGCGCGATCGTGACGGAAACCGATTCGGTTCAAGCGACCGCTGAGCGTCCGATGACGTCGCGCGCGCGTCGTGCTGCTCGTCTCGATCGTCGCGCATGCGCTCGGTTGGGCGCTGCCCGTGATGGACGACTACCGCGGCCTGCACGCGTTTCGGATCGCGCTGAGCCCGCTTTGGCCGTACGAGCAGTTCCACATCCCGGCGGGCCGACTCGTCTATCTGAGCGTCGCGAGCGCGCTCACGAACCTCGTGTTCGCCGTGGTCGCGATCGCGGCGCTCGCGGGCGCGGTGCAGACGCGCTCGCGGCAACTCGTCGCGGTGTGGGTCTTGGGCGCCGCGACGCTTCTGAACCTGCATTGGCCGATCTCGATGGGCGACAGCGCGGGCGATCTGCGCTCCGGTTACTACGTCTGGCTCGCATCGTTCCTGCTGCTGCTGCTCGCCGTACACCCCGCGCTCACCCGGCGCGCGCGCTAGACCACGCCTTTCGCTCGACCGCGCCGGCGCTAGACCCGCATCGCGCCCAGCCCCCGATCTAGTCGACTCGCGATCCGGCGCATCGGTCGACGGGCGTCTTGCCTCTGCCTCGCCGCTTCCGCTGCTTTGACATAATTCCGGCCGGTTGACTATCGAAAAGACATCGATATGATATCACTTGAATATCAACCGCCCCGGGAGGACGCCATGTCTACCGCAACGAACAAGAACGGTACCTTCGAACGAGAGGTCCATGCCTTGAGCGGCTGGATCATGCTGGTGGTGAATATCGCGCTCGTGATTGGCGCGATCGTGTTCGTGTTCATCACGATCGGCGCCGGAGCGCGCCACGAGATTCCGGCGCCGTCGGTCGCGCTGCGAGTGATCGGCGCGATCGTCTGGCTCATCGCGGCGATCGTGAGCTTCAGCGGTCATTTCACGCTGCAGCCGAATGAGGCACGCCTGCTGATCCTGTTCGGCTCCTACAAGGGGACGGTTCGCCGCAGCGGCTTCTACTGGGCGAATCCGTTCTATTCGCGCTACCGCGGCAGGATTTCGAGGACGGTGGGCCGCCCAGTCGATCCGAAGGCGCCGACGAGCATTGGCTTTGGCCGACAGGGCGGGATCGGCTACAAGTCCGCGAAGATCTCGCTGCGCGCACACAACTTCAACAGCGAGAAGCTCAAGGTCAACGACAAGCGCGGCAATCCCGTCGAGATCGCGGCCGTCATCGTTTGGCGCGTGGACGACACGGCGCAGGCCGCGTTCGACGTCGAGGACTACCGGAGCTACGTGCAGGTGCAGAGCGAAGCTGCGATCCGCAGCATTGCGAGCGCGTACGCGTACGACCACGGTGAGGAGCAGGAGGTCACGCTGCGGGGCGGCGGCGACGAGGTCGCGCTCGAGCTCAAGAAGGAGCTCGGGCACCGGCTCGCGAAGACGGGCGTGGTCGTCGACGAGGCGCGCCTCACGCATCTCGCGTACGCGCCGGAGATCGCGTCGGCGATGCTGCGCCGCCAGCAGGCCGAGGCCGTGATCGCGGCGCGCACAGAAGATCGTCGCTCGGCGCGGTGAGCATGGTGGAGATGGCCTTGCGCGAGCTCGAGCGAAACAACGTGGTGAAGCTCGACGAGGAGCGCAAGGCCGCGATGGTCAGCAATCTGCTCGTCGTGCTCTGCGGCACCGAGGAGGCTTCGCCGGTCATCAACACGGGCACGCTCTATAACTGAGGTCCCGTGGCGGACGAACGGAAGGCGTTTCTACTTAGGCTCCCGCACGAGCTCTGGAAGGAGCTCGAGCGGTGGGCCGGCGAGGAGCTGCGCAGCGTGAACGGCCAGATCGAGTACGTGCTGCGCCAAGCTGTCATAAAGCACCGCGGGCCGACCCAAGGCGAAGACAAAGACCCGGGCAACAAAGGCGAAAGCTAGCGAGTAAGACCTGCCATCGTCCTCCCCAAGAGCCCGTGGCAGGGGCCGGGGCCGCGCGAGCGGCCCCGGCTTTTTTGTGTGTCGAGCCGGCGCCTCGTATCATGCACGGCTCGAAAACATTGAGTCCCGGAGCGAGCCGATGGGCTTCTCGACCAAGCAAGTGCACGCGGGAGTCGTGCCGGACCCCGTGTCCGGCTCGATCCTCACGCCGATTTACCAATCGACGACGTTCGTTCAGGAGTCGGTCGACCAGTACCTTTCAAAAGGCTTCTCGTACTCGCGCAGCGGCAACCCGACCGTGCGCGCGCTCGAGCAGAAGCTCGCGGTGCTCGAGAACGGCGCCGCCTGCACGTGCTACTCGACCGGCATGGCGGCCGAGCAGGTCGTGTTCCAGGCAACGCTCTCGGCCGGCGATCACGCGGTGATCTCGGACGTCGCGTACGGCGGCACGTATCGCCTCGCGACCAAGATCTACTCGCGCTTCGGCGTCGAGTTCACGTTCGCGGATAGCTCCAATCCGGAGTCCGTCCGCAAGGCGCTGCGCGACAACACGAAGCTGATCTTCACCGAGACGCCGGCAAACCCGACGCTGAAGCTCGGCGACATCGCGGCGATCTCGAAGATCGCGAAAGAGCGCAAGATCCCGCACGCCGTCGACAACACGTTTCTCACGCCGTACTACCAACGGCCGCTCGAGCTCGGCGCGAACATCTCGGTGCACAGCACCACGAAGTATTTCGACGGCCACAATGCGACGGTCGGCGGCGCGGTGATCGTCGATAGCGAAGAGCTCGACAAGAAGATGCGCTTCGTGCAGAACGCGACCGGCGTGATCATGTCGCCGTTCGTTGCGTGGCTCACGCTCCAGGGCACGAAGACGCTGTCGGTCCGGATCGAGCGCCAGTCGTCGAACGCGCAGGCAGTCGCGGAGTTCCTCGAGTCGCACCCGAAGGTGACGCAGGTTCGCTACCCGGGCCTCGAGAGCTTCCCGCAGCACGCGCTCGCGAAGAAGCAAGCGAGCGGCTTCGGCGCGATGCTCTGGTTCGAGGTGCAGGGCGGCGTCAAGGCCGGCAAGAAGCTCATGGACTCCGTGAAGCTCTGCACGCTCGCGGAAAACCTGGGCTCGGTCGAGACGTTGATCACGCACCCGGTCACGATGACGCACGCGGACGTCGAGCCTGCAGAGCGCAAGCGCGTCGGGATCACCGACGGGCTCGTGCGCCTGTCGGTCGGTCTCGAGGACGTCGACGACCTGATCGCCGACTTGCGCCAAGCGCTCGACAAGATCTGAAGCGCGGGCCGGTCGGCCCGTCTACGCCGATGAAGAAGGAAACGCGAGTCACGCACCCGCCCGAGGCGAAGCTGCCGGACGGCAACGTTCCGGTCGTGACGCCCGTCTATCGGAGCGTGAAGTTCACGTACCCGACGATCGAGGCCTCGCTCTCGCGGCGAGGCGAAGGAGGGCGGCTTCGACTACACGCGCGACTCGAATCCGACGACTCGCGAGCTCGAGCTCACCGCGGCCGAGCTGCAAGACCGCGACGACGCGGTCGCCGTCGGGTCGGGCATGGCCGCGATCTGGCTCGCGCTGCTCGGCAACCTCGAGGCCGGCAACCGCGTCGTGATCTTCGCCGAGTCGTACCGGCCTAACCGCGTCGCGGTGCGCCGCTTCCTGCCGAAGCTCGGCGTCGAGTTCGTGATGCTCAGCGTCCACGACCACGATGCGATCGCGAAAGAGTTCGCCGACGAGCGCACGAAGCTCGTGCTGTTCGAGGCGCCCACGAATCCGATGCTCCAGGTGCCAGACCTCGAAGCCATCGTCTCGCTCGCGAAGCAGTCGAGCGTCGTCACCGTGCTCGACAACACGTTCGCGGGCCTGCACAACCACGGCCGCTACGAGATCGACTACTTCGTGCACAGCCTCACGAAGTACGCGAACGGCCACGGCGACGTGATGGGCGGCATCGTGATCGCGGACAAGAAGCGGATTCGCGCGATCAAGCCTCTCGCGATCAACATGGGCGCGACGCTCGATCCCGGCGCCGCGTTCCTGATCGCGCGCGGTCTCAAGACCTACTTCGTCCGTTATCGCCAGCACTCGGCGAGCGCGCTCGCGATCGCCGAGCTCCTCGCGAAGCGCAAAGAGGTCGCGCGCGTGTTTTATCCAGGGCTCGCGAGCGATCCCGGTCACTCGCTCGCGCGCAAGCAGATGAGCGAGTTCGGCGGCGTGCTGAGCTTCGATTTGAAGGCGACCAAGGAGCAGACGTGGGCGTTCATCGACGCGCTCGAGCTCTTCACGACGACGTCGAGCTTGGGGTCGACGGAATCGCTGGTCGCGCCGGTGCAGCTCTACCTCGGCTCGGATCTCACGGCCGAGGAGCAGAAGCGGGCGCAGATCAAGGATTGCACCGTGCGGCTCGCCGTCGGCCTCGAGCACGTCGACGACCTGATCGCCGATCTCGATCAAGCGCTGCGCAAGACCGTCCGCTAGCGGACAGGAAGCTCAAACCGCGCGCGCGGTCGCAACGACGCATACCTCCTGCCGGTTGAACGCGAGCTGCCGCGCGCGCACGTGCTCGTATCCCCAGCCGCGAATGCGTTTGTGAAACGCCGGCAATTCGGACGCCGACTTCGGGTCGGTGAGCTTCAGCGTGAGCACGAGCCCCTCGAGGCGCACGTCGTGTGCCGTCACGATGGCTTCGACGGTGTCGAGCGTATGCTTCGGCGCGACGTTCGTGTCGGACATCAGCCAGCGGACATCGCGGAATACGGCGCGCGGTACTTCCCTCGCGCGGGCGCGCACGTGCGTGAAGCGCGGATTCGCGAGCACCGTCGCGTCCATCTCCGCGGGATCGATTCCTGTCACGATGCAACCCCGCTCGAGCAGCGCCGCGCACGAACCGCCCGGGGCGCTGCCGATCTCGACACAGCGGTCGCCGGGCCGAATCGGGAGCTCGGACCAGCGCAGTGCCTCTTCGATCTTCAGGTACGCTCGCGAGATCATGCCCTCCGGAGCGCTGAGCAGCGGCACGCCGCCGGGCCAGCGCGTCTCCGGCGATTCCGCGCGGTGCGACCCGAGCCACCATTCGTGCGGCTCGACGAGCACGCAGTCGAGCACCGACTCGCCGGCCGGGACTTCGGCATTCAAGGACAGCGACGTCGTCGAGTCCGGACGCCCCGCGAGCAGCTGCGCGCCGGCAGCTTGCGCCGGCGTTTCGACCGTGGCGTCGAAGCCTTCATCGCCGGGCAACGCGCTGTCCCGCTGCCACACGTGCAGGTGATGGATCCGCGCGCTGCCGTTGGGGCGTTGCAGTGTCGCAGCCGACATCCAAAACTTGCGAACGAGCTCGGCCACGTCGGCACCCGTAACCTTGCCGAGCGAATGACCCCACGTGCGTGCGAAAGGGCTGCGCAGCGTCGGCGATGAATCGCCGGCCGCGTCGTCGGCGACGCGAAAAGTCACGAAACCTGGCCGCGAAAACGCGAACCGGAGGTCCGGATGCCGGCGAGCCACGTCGCCCTTCAATGCCGCTTCGGAGCCCGGTTGGCACGCCGCGTACAAGAAACGAGTCACGCGCGCATCCTACCCGGAGAATTCGCCGATATTCAGCGGATTTGCTCCGGGCGCGGTCGGCGCGTTCGCCGCACTAGACGCCGCGCCGCAGCCGTAGGCTAAGCTGCGGATTATGAGCACTGCGAACATCGTCGAGCCCGCGGCGGCGTCGAGCCGGGGCAATCGCCTGACGAGCGTGATCCTCGTTGCGTTGATCCTCGGTATTGGCGCGGGCTACGTCGCGCACGATTTCTTTCCGCAGTCGAGCACGCGCTTCGCTGACACCATCGCGCTGCTGCCGACCGCGTTCCTACGGCTCGTGAGGATGATCATCGCGCCGCTCGTATTCGCGACGCTGACGGTCGGCATCGCGAAGATGGGCGACATTCGGACGGTCGGCCGGATCGGCACGAAGGCGCTCGGCTGGTTCCTGTTCGCATCGCTCGTTTCGTTGACGCTCGGGCTCGTGCTCGTAGACCTGCTCGAGCCCGGCAAGGCGATGCATCTCGCGATTCCGGCCGGCGACGCTGCGACCGGGCTCAAGCCCGGCGGGCTCTCGCTCGAGGATTTCATCGCGCACACGATCCCGACCAGCGTCGTCGACGCGATGGCGCGCAACGAGATCCTGCAGATCGTCGTCTTCTCGGTGTTTTTCGGCATCGCGATGACCGCGCTCGGCGAGCGCACGAAGATCGTGCTCGAGGGTCTCGAAGGCGTTTCGCTGATCATGCTGCGTGTGACGGGCTACGTGATGCTCTTCGCGCCGCTCGCCGTATTCGGCGCGCTCGCGAGCACGGTCGCGCAGGAAGGACTCGGCGTCATCAAGGTGTACGGGCTGTTCGTGGGCGAGTTCTATCTCGGCATCCTGATCTTGTGGGTCGTGCTGACGTTTCTCGGCTCGTTGTTCGTCGGGCCGCGCGCGATCGAGCTCGTGAGGCGCGTGCGCGAGCCCGTGGTGCTCGCGTTCTCGACTGCGAGCTCCGAAGCGGCCTATCCGAAGACGCTCGAGGAGCTCGAGCGATTCGGCGTCAGCAATCGCATCGCGAGCTTCGTGCTGCCGGTCGGCTATTCGTTCAATCTCGACGGCTCGATGATGTATTGCACGTTCGCGGTGATGTTCATCGCGCAGGTGTACGGCATCGATATCTCGATCGGTCAGCAGATCGTGATGGTCGCCATCCTGATGCTCACGTCGAAGGGCATGGCGGGCGTGCCGCGCGCGTCGCTGGTCGTCATCGCCGCGACGCTCGCGCAGTTCGACATACCGGCGGCCGGGCTCGTGCTGCTGCTCGGCGTCGATCACTTCCTCGACATGGGCCGCTCCGCCACCAACGTCGTCGGCAACAGCATCGCGACGGCCGTCGTCGCGCGCTGGGAAGGGGAGCTCCGACGCGACGATAAGCCCGCGCTCGCTGCGATGAGCGCTCCGGGCAGGGCCGAAAACTAGATAGCCGCTCGGGCGCTCGCGGAGGCTGGCCGAAGCTCGCGGCCTAGGTGTGCAGGAACTTGCGCGCGCGGCCGAGCGCCATCAACGGAAAGTAGTGCCGATAGAGGTTGTAGTTCAGCATGAAGCCGCGCTGCAGCTCAGTGCCTTGCGCGATTCGCTCGAGCGTACGCTTGTCGCGAAAGTCCATTCGTTCGCCGAAGCCGTAGCCCGGGAAGCCCGTGCCCGTGTAGTACGGCTCGTCCCACGTACCGTCGTCACGCTGTCGCGCGACGAGGAACGCGACGCCGCGCCGAATCTCGCGCTCGTGGGCGCGGTCGCCGGTCGCGATGAGCGCGAGCAGCGCCCATGCGGTCTGCGACGCCGTGCTCGGGCCGCGTCCGCGCAGCGCGTCGTCCATGTACGACGCGCACGTCTCGCCCCAGCCGCCGTCCTCGTTCTGGTGAGCGCGAAGCCAATCGGCCGCGCGGCGCACGAAGTCCTGCGACATGTCCTCGCCGAGCGCCGCGAGCGCGGGCAACACGGCGGCGGTGCCGTAGATGTGATTGACGCCCCAGCGGCCGAACCAGCTGCCGTCGGATTCCTGCTCGGAGCGGAGGAAGTCATAGCCGCGCTTGACTGCGCGGTGGTGGCGATCGAAGCCGAGGCTCGCCGAGCGCTTCGAGCACGTGCGCGGTCACGTCCGCCGACGGCGGATCGAGCGCCTCGCCGAAGTCGCAGAACGGGATCTTGGTGATGATCTTCCAGTCGTTGTCCTTGTCGAACGCCGCCCAGCCGCCGTTGCTCGATTGCATCGCGAGCGTCCAGCCGAGCGCGCGATCGATCGTTGCGCGGATCCGCGGCTCGTCGAGCAGCGCGCGCGGGAGGCGCGCGAGCATCATCAGCGCGACGGCTGTGTCGTCGATGTCGGGATAGTGGAGATTGGCGCGCTCGAACGCCCAGCCGCTCGGCTCGACGCCTTTGACCTTCTTCGCCCAGTCGCCGCGGTAGCGGACTTCGTTCGCGAGCACCCAATCGAGCGCCTGCTGCATGGCGGGCGTGAACTCGCGATCGCAGTCCTGCATCGCGAGCAGCGTCAGCAGCGTGTCCCAGACCGGCGACTCACTCGCCTGGATGTGCAGCGTTCCGCCGCGCTCGTACGCGAAGTGCGAGTCGAGCGCCGCGAGCCCCTTCGCCATCACGGGATGATCGAGCTCGTAGCCCTCGACGTTGAGGGCCATCAGGCTGTAGATCCACGGCGGTTGAATTCCGCCCCACACGCCGTCCGCGTCCTGGTGGCGCACGATCCAGCCGAGGCACGCGTTGATCGCGGTCTCGCGGCCCGGCGTGAGGCCGATCTTTTGATAAATGTGCAGGACGCGGTCGGAGAGCAGGAACAACCGCCGCCACGAGAGCCACGAGCCGCGCCGCGGCAGTCGGTAGTTCATCTTGTCGCGGCCGTCGGGAAACAGCTCGTCGAGCCGCCGGTCGGGCGGCAGCGGCCGCACTGCGCGGCGCGCGGACAGCACCGCGAGCGGCATGCAGCGTCGTGCGCGCCCAGCTCGCGAAGTTGTAGATGTTGAATGGATACCAGCGCGGAGTCGCGATGACTTCCGGCGGCAGGTTCGGCGTCGCGCTCCACGGCCACTCGCCGAGCAGCGCGAGCCAGTACTTCGTGAACACGCGTACTTGCGATAAGCCGCCGTGCTCGAGGATCCAGCGTCGCGCGCTCACGAGCGGCGGCGAATCGGGGCTCATCCCGACGCAGCGCAGCGCCGCGTAGCACTCGACCGTGCTGTTGATGTCGCCGTTCGGCGCTCCGTAGTAGATCTCCCACGAGCCGTCCGAACGCTGTGCGTTGAGCAGCGTGCCGACCAGGTCCTGTTCGCGCGGATGCCGGATGCCGAGGAAATGCATCGCGAGCAGCCACTCCGCCTCCATGCAGTAGCTCGACTCGAGCATCCCGACCCAATAGCCCTCGGGTCGCTGATCGCGGTCGAGCCAATCCGTGGCCTTTCGAATGGCCGCGGCGAGCTGATGGGAGGCGTCTTCGAGGAGTCTCGGAGCGGACGCGGCCAAAGGTGTACCGGCTGGCGTGCGTTATTGCAGCCGCGGATTATCGCACAGCCGCCGGGGGCGTCGCTGACCGGTCGGTAGACCGGCCGCGCTCCTGCGCCGGACGGCCCGTTGCGCGGCTTCCCGGGATCGAAGAGCATCGGGCCTCTGCTTGGGTTACGAGCCCCGCCGATGCGAGCTTTCCGCACGCTTGCCCTGGCCGCCGCCGCGGCCCTTCCCGTCGCGTGCGCAGTCACGACGGCGGACGGCACGCGTCTCGGTCTCACGTCGAGCGAATTTCGCGCCTACGTCGAGCGAGTGTTTCGGGATCAGAACAAGGTCGCGAGCGATCTCGCGTTCGCCCTCGACGACGCGACAGCGTCAGGCGGCTCGGCGCCGCCCGAGCTCGCCGCTGCGGAAGACGCGCTGCTCGAGGCCTGTTCCGGGCTGAACGAGCTCGCGACGTCGCGCCGCGACCAAGCGGATCTCGGTGTTCGCAAGAGCGCGAGCGCGGCGCGGCGCGCGCCGGATTGCGAGCGCGCGACACAGGCAGCGCAAACGGCGCTGCGCGAGCACGCGCGCTAGCCGGGCAACGAGTGGTCTAGAGGCCCGGCGGCAGAAGCCGGCCGACGGCGATCAGCTGCGCTTGATAATACGGAGCGTCGATACGCGCGACGCTGACTTGCCGCCCCGTCTCGGGCGCGTGGACGAAAAGGCCGTCGCCAAGATAGATGCCGACGTGCGAGAGCTTCGCTTGATCCTGGAAGAAGAAGAGATCGCCCGCGCTCGCATCCGCGAGCGCGATCTTGTGCGCGGCTCGGAACTGATCCGCGGGCGTGCGCGGTATCGGGTAGCCCGCAAGGTCGTAAGCGTAAAACGCGAGCCCGCTGCTATCGAAACCTGCCACCGGATCGGTCCCGCCGAGCCGGTAGCGCGCGCCGACCATGTCCGCCGCGAGATCCGCCACGGCGCCGCCGCGGGTCAGTACGGGCTTGTCGTCCGTGACCGCGGCGCGTGGCGCGACGATGGGAGACGGCGCCGCTGACTCGGTCGACGGCGCGCTCGCGCAACCCGCGCCCAGCACCGCGGTCGCAAGCAACGCACCAATAAATCTATAAACCCGCAACGACATGGTGTTCAGTTTGCACGGCGGCGACTGAATCGCGGCTGAACGCCCGTCGCGCCGACGCTCAACGGTCGAGCCAGGGCGGTGTCGGTAGACCCTTCGAGCGGAGGAACGCAGGGTTGTACAGCTTCGACTGGTAGCGAGAGCCCGAGTCGCAAAGGATCGTGACGATCGTCTTCCCGGGCCCGAGCTCGCGCGCGAGCCGGATCGCGCCCGCGACGTTGATGCCCGTCGAGCCGCCGAGCAGCAGGCCTTCGGTCTGCACGAGATCGAAGCAGATCGGCACCATCTCCTCGTCCGGGATCTGAAACGCGTCGTCTATTTTTGCGCCCGACAGATTGCCGGTGACGCGGCCCTGGCCAATGCCTTCGCTGATCGAGCTGCCGCTGCCTTTGAGCTCGCCGGTCTTGATCCAGCTGTATATCGACGCGCCGATCGGATCGGCCGCCGCCGTCACGATGCTTGGGTTCTTGTGCTTCAGGAACTCGCTCACGCCCGCGAGCGTGCCTCCCGTGCCGACGGCGCACGTGAAGCCATCGATCTTGCCGTCCGTCTGTTGCCAGATCTCGGGACCGGTGCTCTGGGTGTGGCCGTCGCGGTTCGCGGTGTTGTCCCACTGGTTCGCGTACAGCACGCCGTGCGGCTCTTTGGCAGCGAGCTCCTCGGCCGTGCGCTTCGCGATGTGCACGTAGTTGTTCGGATCCTTGTACGGCACCGCGGGCACTTCGCGGAGCTCGGCGCCGCAGAGCCGGAGCGCATCCTTCTTCTCTTGCGACTGCGTGTTCGGCATCAGGATCAGCGTTCGATACCCGCGCGAGTTGCCGACGAGCGCGAGGCCGATCCCCGTATTGCCGGCTGTGCCTTCCACGATCAGCCCGCCGCGCTCGATTACGCCGCGTCGCTCGCCGTCGAGCACCATGTACTTCGCCGCACGATCCTTGACCGAGCCGCCCGGATTCAGAAACTCGGCTTTGCCGAGGATCGTGCAGCCGGTGAGCTCGGAGGCCTTGCGTAATTTGATCAGCGGCGTGTTGCCGACCGCGTCGACGAAGTCGGAGCGAATTTCCATCGAAAGGACTTGCGCGTTCAGCTGCGGTTCAGCGCGCCTATTGCACGGTGATGGTGATTTTTTCGGAATGAACCGGCGGCTGATGGGGGACATGGTTCGCATCACCGAGCACGAGCTGCAACGTGTGCTGCCCCGGCGGCAATGTGAGCTCGACCTCGGTCTGTCCCGCGCCGAAATGGCGATGCTTATCGTCGTTGGGGATCGGCAGATTATCGGGCGGCAGATCGGTGTCGATCAGCAGGTGGTGGTGGCCGGTGTTCGCGTTCGTTACGCCGGCAGGCGCGACGCCCATCCCCTTGAGGCCGAAGCGGACGGTGAACGGCGAGGTCACTTTGGCCCCATTCTGCGGCGCGATGAAATATTCCATCGCGCCCGCGGGCGAGGCGGTGCGTGGCAATGCGGCCGGCGCGGGAGTGGCGTTTTGAGCCTGACTCAGCGCGGGAAGAAACAATAGAAGAAGGCTGCAAATCGGTGCTATGGTTCTCATGCCGTTGCCCCTAGTCGATGTTGTGAGTGTGCTCGTGCGAGCGGCACATAGTATCAGGTGCCACACCGGTCAACCCGGCCGGTGCCGTGGGCGTTATGGAATGTTTTCGGCTGCGCCGCCCGCTCGACGCGTAAAGTGAACTTCGCGCGACCGTCGAGTAACTAAAGGTGAAACCCACTCCGACACTGCGAACGACCTCGACTGAGATCGAGGGAGGACAATCATGGAACTGAAGGTCATGCGCTCGGTGCTCACAGGCGCCGCGCTGCTCGGATTAATTGCCTGCAGCAGCCAGCAAACCGTCGGTCCGCAGGGAAGCAGTGGTGCGAGCATTCCGATGCCGTCGTCGGGCGGATCGAGCGGTGGATCGCAGTCCTCGTCCGGCGGTGGATCGCAGGGCGGTTCGAAGTCTTCATCGAGCGGTGGCCCGTCAGGCGGCGGCGGCTCGCAATCTTCATCGGGCTCTCAGGGCGGCTCGTCCGGCTCGCAAGGCGGCTCTTCGGGAGCACAGGGCGGCTCTTCCGGTGGCGGCTCGCAGGCCGGCGGTTCGTCACGATCGTCGGGCGGCTCGTCCGGAGCGCAAGGCGGTTCTTCTGGCTCACAGGGCGGCTCGTCCGGCGGTGGTTCGCAGGCCGGTGGTTCGTCCCGCTCCTCCGGCGGCTCGTCGGGCTCATCGGGCGGCTCGTCCGGTTCAGCGGGCTCAGGCGGCACCGTAGGCGCGGCCGGCTCGGCGTCCGGGCAAGGAGGCTCGCCGTTCCCGACCAGCTCCTCTGGAGGCGGCGGCTCGTCGGCCTCGACCGGCTCGCGCGGCGCCCAGGGCGGCGCGCAAGGCTCGGGCGGCGCGGGCTCGCAGAGCTCGACGTTCCCGACCGGGACCAGTGGCGGCAGCGGCGGCTCGCAGAACCCGTTTCCCACGGATAGCTCTGGCGGCGGTGGCGCCGCGGGCGGATCTCAGGCGGGTGGGGCCGGCGGATCGCAAGGCGGCTCGAGCGGTGCGCAGGGCGGCGGCGCCCAAGGTGGCGGCTCGAGCGGCGCGGGCGGAGGCTCAACGGCAGGCACGCAGGCGGGCGGTGGCGCTTCAGGCGCCGGCGGTTCGGGTTCGCCCGGCTCCGGTGGCACCGTAGGCGCTGCGGGCTCGGCGGGCGGTCAGGGCGGCTCGGCCTTCCCGACCGGCGGCGGGAACGGCGCCGGTGGCGGCTCGGCTGACGGCCGTAGCGCGCAGAACGGCGGCGGTCTCGGCGGGGCGGGCGCGGCGGGTGGCGGCGCAGCGGGTGGCGGCGCAGCGGGCGGTGGCGCAGGCGGCAGCGGAGCAGCCGGCGGTGGCGCAGCGGGCAGCGGGTCGGGCGGCGGCGGCGGCGACAGCCCGTTCGGCGACGCTCAGGCTGCGAATGGCGCAGGCGGCAGTGGTGCCGGCCAGGAATTCGATAAGTCGCTGGGCGGCTTCGACGCGCGTATGGGCAAGGAGCAAGACGCAGTCGCGCGGGCCGGCGGCGGCACGGCAGCGGATCAGGTGCTCAAAGAGGCGGGCCAGGCCGGCGGCGGTGACGCAGCGGGCGGCGGTGCGCCAGCCGGTGGAGCAGCCGGTGGCACGGCCGCCGCGGGCGCCGGCGGGTCCGGGCAAGGCGGCCAGGCCGGCAACGGTGCCGCTGGCGGCTCGAGTGCCGTCGGCGGACAGCAGGGCGGCGGCGCGGCCGGTGCGAGCAAGAACCGCAACGACGACGCGGGCCCCGACAAGGCTGCCGCGACGGTGCAGGGCTGCAACGATACCGACAAGGTCGCGCGCCAGCTTTGCGAGGCGGCGACCGCGGAGAACGATCCGTTCCTCCGCGCTTCGCTCTGGGAAGAATATAACCAGTACAAGAAGATCGTTGCGCGCCAGTAGGCGCGCCGAGGGTCCGATATGCGCCGCGTCGCGATAACTTTCGTCGCAGGGTTGTCATTCATTGCGGGCTGCACGAGCACCGAGGTGCTCGTCGCGCACTCGGTCGCGCTCGAGAAGAGCACGACCGAGATCGCCGAGAATCAGCTGCTCGACGTCGGCGTCACGGTGTTCGACTCGGGCGTGCCCGAGGGAGAGGTCGACAAAGACGTCCTCGAGCACCTGATCAAGGAAGGCACGTTCGTGCAGATCCGCAGGAGCGAGGCGATCTACATGGCCGTCTTGCTCCGCAACACGCTCCAGAAGAGCGCGAATTGGGGCACGGTGTGGGTCACGCCGAAGGATTCGACTGCGGCGGATCTGAGCGTCGATGGCAAGATCCTGCATTCCGACGGCGACTACTTCCAGCTGCACGTCAAAGCCACCGATGCGACGGGTCACCTCTGGATCGACAAGACGTACCAGATGTCGACCGCCGCCGGCGCGTTCAATCGCCAGCGTTACCCCGACCTCGATCCGTACCAAGACGTGTTCAACGAGGTCTCGAACGACCTCGCGAAGGCGCGCAAGGGCCTGTCGGCGAAAGACACGCAAACGATTCGAACCACCGCAGGGTTGCGCTACGCGGCCGACCTGAGCCCCGAGGCGTTCAACGGTTACGTCGTCGACAACAAAGGGCAGTACAAGATCAATCGCCTGCCGGCCGACGGCGACCCGATGTACGACCGCACCGAGCGCGTGCGCCAGCGCGAGCGCCTGTTCCTCGATACGATCGACGAGCACTACGACCAGTTCTACAAGGACGCAAGCACGCCCTACAACGGCTGGCGCGAGAGTGCGCGCGAGGAGTCGATCGAGGTCAAGGAGCTGACGAAGTCCGCGCATTGGCGCACCGGCATGGGCATCGCGTCGATCCTCGCGTCGGTCGTCTACGGCAGCAGCCACGGCGGCGAGTTCACCGAGCGCATGCTGCGCGACGCCGTGCTCTATATCGGCGTCGACATGCTGCGGACGAGCCAAGTCCGCAAGCAGGAAAAGCAGATCCACCAGCAGCAGCTCGAGGAGCTCAACGGCTCGTTCGACGACTCGATCAAGCCCGTCGTCGTCGCGATCCAAGGCACCGAGCACCGGCTGACCGGCACCGCCGATGCGCAGTACAACGAGTGGCGCGACCTGCTGCGCCAAATCTTCATCGAAGAGAGCGGCTTCGTGCCGGACGACTTGACGGTCTATGCGGGCGAAGTGGAGCCGGCCGCTCCACGTCAAGATCCGCTTCCCGGCCTCGCGTTGAAGTTGCCCGCCGGCGGCATACCGGCGGCTGCCGAGGCCGGGGCGGCCAATGCACCCACCGGTGCCGCCGCTGCGCCCGAGCAAGCATCCGAAGCCACTCCTGCGCCGGCGGAAGGCGCGAGCGCACCGGCGCCCGCGTCGCCGTCCGCGCCCTCGAGTGAAGCGGCCGCTCCCGCAGAATCTCCAGCCAATGCCACTTCGAGCGCCGCCAACGGGGGCTGAGCGCGACGCCGAGCCGGACGTCCCGTACTGCGCTGACGCTCCGCTGCGTTCGACGCGCGATTTGTTTGCGTCCGCCGGCTTGCGCCTCATCGAGAGGGTCGGCGTCGGCGGCAGCTCCGAAGTCTGGCGCGCGCTCGACACACGCGAGCGCAGTATCGCGCTGAAGATTCCCCTCTCCGGCGCACATGACTCGTTCGCGCGGCTCGAACGTGAGCACGACGTGCTCGCGGCCGCACAGCACGGCCACATCGTCGAGACGCACGGCCTCATCGAGCACGACGGCGTGTGCGCGCTCGCGCTCCAGTACTTACCCGGCGGCGACCTCGTTTCCCTCGCCGGGGTCGACCCGCGCCACTGGTTGCGGGCGGCATATGCCGTCCACGCTGCGCTCACGCATCTGCACTCGCTCGGTTATGCCCACCGCGACGTGAAGGCGCGCAACGTGCTGTTCGATGCGCGCGGACGCGCGCGCCTCATCGACTTCGCCTCCGCCTTGCCGCTCGGTGCTCCGGCGCAATACGGCGGCACCACGGCCGCACACCGGCGGTCTGGACGCAACCCGATTGTCACGGCCGCGGACGACGCTTATGCGTACGCGGTTCTGCTGTACGAGCTCATTGCGGGCCGGCTGCCGTACGGTCCCGCAGGCCGGCAGCCCGTGTCGCGCACGCGCCTCGCGCCTCCCGGGGGGCGCAAGGGCCCCGCGGCGGCGCTGGCCGCCCGAGTCCGCGACGTGCTCGAAGCCGATCCTAGGCGTGCGCCAGGACTTTCAGTCTTTGCGGATGTCTTAGAATCTGCCATTCCGGCCGACCTCGAGCCGGCCGAGATCTGATCCAAGCAACAAGCGTCGAACGCCAGTGGAGCCGAGCCAAGCACAACACGAAGAGACCGTAGTCCCGATCAAGCCGGGGCTACGTGCCGCGCGTGCGGACACGGCTGCGGCTGCCGCGACCGCGGTACAGCTGCGGACACGCACGCCGTTTTGGCAGTACCTCGCCGGCGCGCTGCTGATCGCGGCCGCGGTGTTCGTCTTCGCCTTGTTCCCGCGCCTCATGCAGCCGGCGCCCGACCGGCCGGCCGCTGCCACGGCGCCGCAGCCGAGCGCGCCCGACGCGCCACAGCTGTCTGCCGAAGAGCTCGCCAGGCTCAAGTCGCAGGCCGACTCGCTGCTCGCGAAGCTGCTGTCGCAGCAGAGCCAGCTGGATGCGCTGCACGTCGATTCCTGGGGCGGCGACCAATACGCCCATTACAAGGAGCTCGGCAACGCGGGCGAGGACGCGTTTCTCGCGAACGACTTCGCGAAAGCGGTCGCGAAGTACACGGACGCGACCACCGTGGGCTCCGAGCTGCTCTCCCGATCGGGGGAGATCGTGCAGCGCGCGATCGCGGCGGCACAGGAAGCATTCGCGGCCGCGAACGCCGAGGTCGCGATCGCGCAGTACGACGTCGTGCTCGGCATCGAGCCCGAGAACGCGACCGCCAAGGCCGGGCGCGCGCGCGCGGAGCGTCTGCCGGAGGTCCTTACGCTCGTCGAGCGCGGCAATACGGAGCGTGACGCGGGTGAGCGGCAGAAGGCGATCGCGACTTATCGCGAGGCGCTCGCGATCGATCCGCGCTGGGAACCCGCGAGCCGCGCGCTCGCGGCTGTGACCGCCAACGTGCGCGACGCGGACTTCGAGCTCGCGATGTCGCAAGGCTCGAAGGCACTCGCGGCGGAGAGCTACGCGGAGGCGCAGAAGCAATTCCAAACCGCGCTCGCGCTGCGCCCGCAGGCGCACGAGGCGCAGGACGGACTCACCCAGGCGCAGGAGGGCGAGAGGCTCGGCAAGATCGCGCTCACCGAAGCCCGCGCGCTCGCATTCGAGCGCCGCGAGCTCTGGGACCAAGCGATCGGGCAGTACAAGGGCGCGCTCGCAGACGATCCGACCCTCGTGTTCGCAAGGACGGGCCTCGAGCGCTCGGAGCTGCGCGCGGGCCTCGACGCGAAGCTCCGCAACTTGATCGACAATCCGACGCTGCTGTTCGGCGACACGGTGCTAGCCGACGCGCGCAAGCTCGTCGTCGAGGCGCGCGGCATCGCCGAGCCGGGGCCGGTGCTGACCGACCAGATCGGCAAGCTCGACCGCCTCGTGACGCTCGCGGCGACGCCGATCGCCGTGCGCCTCACGTCGGATCAGCACACCGAGGTTACGGTTTATCGCGTCGGTGCGCTCGGCTCGTTCACGGCCAAGGAGCTCCAGCTCCGACCCGGGACGTACACGGCGATCGGCAGCCGCAACGGCTTTCACGACGTGCGCCAAACTTTCACGGTCGTGCCGGGTCGAACTCTGCCGCCGATCAGTGTGATTTGCAGCGAACCGATCTGATCAGGCAGGAAGAAGCACGATGGGCGCAAGCAATGTAGCGCGCGACTCGGTCGTGACGATCGAGCACCTCGGACGGACCCGCGAGCTCCCGGCGAGCGCGCTGCCGGCCACGATCGGCGGCGACACGGCCGCGACCATGAGGATCAACGGCCTGCCCGGCTTGATCGAGATTCGCGAGCACGACGGCGCGTTCTTCGTCGCCGCGGGACGAGGAGCGCGCAATTTGCGCGTCGACGGCGCGCCCGTCGCCGGCACGCGCGAGCTCAAGGACGGCGACGTGATCGCGTTCGATCGCGCGCGCTTGGCGTGCCGGATCGACGGCGGCCGGCTCGCCATCGCAATCGAGACGCTCGTGACCGCGGGCGACACGGCGCCGCCCGACCTCCGTGAGGACGCGGCCGGCGACGACGTAGACGGCGATGTCGGCCAGACGATCGTGAAGCCCGTCGCGTTCAAGTTGCCGCCCGTCGTCGGCGCCGGCGCGAAGCCGGGCGCCTCGAGGGCGGTGACGATCGGCGCGCGGCGTCGTGCTCGCGTTGCTCGCGGTCTTTGCGTGGTTCGCGTTCACGGCGAAGTCCGTCGCATTGAATTTGGATCCCGAGCCCGAGGCGATGAGCCTGCCGGGCACGCTGTTCAAGATCCGCTACGGCGATCAGTACTTGCTGCATCCGGGCTCCCATCGCGTCGCCGCGACGCTCAAAGGCTATTACCCGCTCGATACCCAATTCGAGGTGACGAGCGCGTCCGGTCAAGTGATCGACCTCAAGCTCAAGAAGCTGCCGGGGCTGGTCACCCTGACGACCGAGCCCGAGGCTATGGCGCGCGTGCTGCTCGACGGCATGCCGCTCGGCGAGACGCCGCTCAAGGACGCGGAGATCACGCCCGGCGTCCACCGCCTCGAGCTCAGCGCCGACCGATTTTTGCCTCAGGTCGTCGAGATCGACGTACGCGGCGCCGCCGAGCGCCAATCGCTCGTCGCGAAGTTGACGCCGAACTGGGCGCCGGTGTCGCTCGCGACGCAGCCGCCCGGCGCGACCGTGCTCGTCGACGGTGCCGACGTCGGCGTCACGCCGCTCGAGATGCAGATCACCGCGGGCGAGCGGCAGATCGAGGCGCGCCTGAGCGGCTACAACGCGTGGACGAACAAGGTCATCGTGAGCGCCGGCACGCCGCTGCAGCTGCCCGACGTGAAGCTCGCGCTCGCCGACGGCCGCGTCGACATCGTGAGCAACCCGGCCGAGGCCAACGTGAGCATCGACGGAGAGTATCGCGGCCGCTCGCCGCTCACCGTCAAGCTCACGCCGGGGAAAGCGCACGAGCTCACGCTCACTAAGCCCGGGTACGAGACTGCGACGCGGAGCCTCTCGATCGCGGCCGACAGCGGCCGAAAGCTCGCGATCGATCTCGTCGCGCAATACGGAGAGGTGCAGGTCGAGAGCACGCCGGTCGGCGCGGATGTTTGGGTCGACGGCGAGCGGCGCGCTGCAACGCCCGTGACGCTCTCGCTCACGGGGGTTAGCCACGAAATCGAGATCCGGCGCACTGGCTTCGCGAACGCGCAGCAGCGCGTGACGCCGCGCCCCGGCTTCCCGCAGAAGCTCGACTTCGACCTCACGGCGCTCGATCAGAGCACGGGCGGCGGATACCCGACCGTGCGCAAGACGGGCGCGGGCCAGGAGCTCAAGGTGATTCCGTCGGGCCAATTCACGATGGGCTCGTCGCGGAGCCAGCAAGGCCGGCGCGCGAACGAGGTGCTGCGGCCCGTGCGTCTCACGAAGGCGTTCTATCTCGGGGTCCGCGAGGTTACGCAATACCGATTTCCGCGCATTCAAGCCCGATCACAAGTCCGGCGAGTTCGGTGGCAAGACGCTCGACGAGGGCGACCAGCCGGTCGTGCGCGTGACGCCCGAAGAGGCGATGCAGTACTTGAATTGGCTCAGCATCCGCGATGGGCTCCAGCCCGTCTACGAGCAAAAGAACGGCGTCTGGGCCGCGGTGCGACCGCTGCGCGGCGGCTATCGGTTGCCTACCGAGGCCGAGTGGGAATGGGCCGCGCGCTACGCGGGCCGCGACTCCGCGCTGTTGTATCCGTGGGGCGCCGACTGGCCGCCGCCCGATCGCTCCGGAAACTGGGCCGACGTCTCGGCGCGCAACATGCTGCCGACGATATTGGTCACCTACAATGACGGCTTCCCGGTCAGCGCGCCGAGCGGAACGTTCGAGCCGAATCCCGTCGGTATCCGCGACCTGGGCAGCAACGTCGCTCGAGTGGATCCAGGACTTCTACGTGCCCGACATCACGGAGAACGTGAAGCTCGTGGAGGATCCGCTCGGGCCGGAGACCGGCCAGTTGCACGTGGTGCGCGGCGCGGGCTGGCGCAGCGCGACCGTGCAGGACCTGCGCATGGCCGCGCGAAGCTACGGCACGGATGCGCGCGAGGACATCGGCTTCAGGATTGCGCGCAATCTCGAGTGATCTCGATGCTCGGAACGAAGGACAACGGAATCGTCGCCCGCGCCCGGGCGCGATGGAGGCGACCATGAACATTGCACGAGTCTTTGCCGTCGCGATCACGCTCGGCGTGCTCTCGACCGCGTCGTCGCAGGAGACGCAGAAACAGGAAGCGCCGCAAGCTGCCAAACCGGCGGCCGACGCGCCGGCGAACGCGCCGCAAGCGCCGGCCGGCAACGCGGCGCAGACGCCGGGCGCGCCGTCCTCGGGCGCCTCGCAGCCGGCCACGGGAGCTCAAGCGCCCGCTTCAACCGCGTCTCCGCCCCCGCCTCCCTCGGCGGCCACCGGCAAGACCGGCGTGATCAAGGACAACGAGTTCATCCCGACGGAAGAGATCCAGCCCGACGAAGCCGTGACGTTCCCGGTCGACATCTGACGAGCTGACGGATGCGCACTCTCGCGATCGAGTTCAACGACGCCGGCATCGCGATCGCGGACGCGCAGTCCGTGCTCGCGATCGAGCCCGGCTACGCGGTCGTCGAGGGCACCAAGATCATCACGGGCCGCGACGCGGTCGCGAAGGCGCGGCTCAATCCGCGTCAGGCGAGCAATCGCTTCTGGAATGCGATGAGCCTGGAACGCGGCTCCGCCGGCAGCGAGATAACGCAGAGCGCCGCGGAGCTCGCGTTCGCGCAGATCGATTCGCTCTGGAAGCGCTTCGGCGGCGGCGCCGACAACGCGGTGCTCGTGGTCCCGGGCCACATCCGCGGCGAGCAGCTGGGTCTCGGCCTTGGGCTCGCGAACGAATGCGGCATCGATGTGCGCACGATCGTCGCGACGGCGGTGGCTGCGAGCGTGCGGCCATATCCGGGCCGGCAGCTGCTCTACGTCGATGCGGGCCTCTATCGCGTTGCCGCGACGCTGATCGAGCAGGGCAGCGAAGCGATCGTGAGCTCCGAGCAGAGCGTGATCACCACGGGCCTCGCGAGTCTCACGGAAGGCTTCGCGCGCCGAATCGCCGAGCTGTTCGTGCGGGCGACACGGTTCGACCCGCTGCACAAGGCCGAGACCGAGCAGATGCTCTACGACCGTTTGCCCGGCTGGCTCGAGCGGCTGCGCGATCAGGACCGGATCGAGATCACGCTGCCGCAGCACGGCGAGGAGCAGAAGATCACGCTCGACCGCGACGCGCTGCGTTCCGTTACGGCCGGGTTCAACCGCGCGCTCGTGCAGCTCATCGCATATTTCCGCCAGCCGGGCCAGAGCGTCGTGATCCAGGTGTCCGCGCATCTCGCGTCGCTGCCCGGAATCGCGGCGGAGCTCGCGCGCCTCGACGACGCGCACATCGTGCCGCTGCCTCCGGGGCATGCGGCGCGCAGCGCGTTGCTGAAGCCCGAGCTGATCCAGGCGCAGCAGGGCCAGGTGAAGCTCTTGAAGAGGCTCGGTTGGCGCGAGCCGCCGGCCGACCCGTCGGCGTCGGGTGCCCAGCCGGCGCCGGTCACCGCTGCATTGCACGAGTTTCCGCCGACGCACGTCGTTTACGCGGGCATCGTGTATCCCATCGGGGCGCGCGGGCTCGTCGTCGGCCGCGAGCCGGTCGACGGCCGGCGCACGATCGTCGTCGCGAGCCAGGCGAACGGAGTGTCGCGCGCGCATTGCGAGCTCGTCGTGCGTGACGGCGAGCTCAAGCTCATCGATCTCTCGCCGCTACGGCACCTTCGTGAACGAGAAGAAGGTCGCCGGCGAGACGACGCTGCAACGCGCCGACGTGATCCGGATCGGCTCGCCGGGCGCCGAGCTCCAGGTCGTCAGCGTGGAGCCCGCGCAATGAAGCAGCGCCGCCGCGAGCTCAACATCTTCTCGATGTCGTTCCTCGACGCGATCACGGCCGGATTTGGCGCCGTCGTGCTGCTGTTCATGCTCGTGAACCAGAATGCGCTCGTCGACACGCAGACCGCGATCAAGGCCACGGAGGCCGAAGCGCAGCGCTGGGAGCTCAAGGTGCTCACGGGCCAAAAGAACCTCGTGCAGATCAAGGAGCTGCTCCAGAAGCAGCTCGAGCAGTGGACCGCGCTCAAGGCGCTGCGCCAGAACCTCGTGAGCGAGGTGACGGAGACGACAGACGAAGCTCGCGACGCTCACCGAGGACTCCGCGGCGCGCAAGGCCGCAATCGAAAAGCTGCAAGGCCGACCTCGCGTCGCTCGAGACCGAGACGAACAGCATGAAGGCCGCGGCCGCCAAGCCTTCGAAGAACAACGACGGCGATCGCATTCGCGGGTTCGAGGGCGAGGGGCATCGGCAGTACCTGACCGGCCTGCGGATGGGCGGCTCGCACGTGCTGATCCTCGTCGACGCCTCGACGAGCATGCTCGACCGCACGATCGTCAACGTGATCCGGCGGCGCAACATGCCGCCCGACCAGCAGCGCAAGTCGCCGAAGTGGCAGCAGGCCGTCAACACGGTCGATTGGCTCACGACTCAGATCAAGCCCGGCACGAACGTGCAGATCATCGCGTTCACCGATAAAGCGATCACGCTCACGCCGAATACGGACGGCAAGTGGATCACGCTCACCGACGGCAGCGAGCTCGACGCGGCAATGACCTCGCTCAAGGGCATGGTGCCGAAAGGGCCGACGAGCCTGCACGCCGCGTTCACGGCTGCGCGGATGCTCGAGCCGAAACCCGACAACATCTACCTGATCACCGACGGCTTGCCGACGATGGGCGAGATCGTGCCCGCGCGCCAGGGCGCGACGGGCCGCGAGCGGCTCGATCACTTCAACCGAGCCGTGCGGCAGCTGCCGGTCGGCGTCGCCCGTGAACATCATCCTGCTCGCCGATGGAAGGCGATCCCGCGGCCGCGCCCGCGTTCTGGGTGCTCGCTTTGCGGACCGGCGGCTCGATGCTCGCGCCGTCCGAGGATTGGCCATGAAACGCCGCCGCGAGCTCGAAGTGTTCAGCATGTCGTTCCTCGACGCGATCTGCTGCGGCTTCGGGTCGATCATTCTGCTGTTCATCATCAGCCGCAACAGCGGAGCCGATTCGTCTCGAGCAGAGCCAGAAGGACCTCTCGGGCGTGATCGCGCAGTACCAGCAGGAGCTCAACGAGATCCTCGGCGAGACCGATATCGTGCGCCGCGACGAAGCGACGACCGCGAGCGACCTGCGCACGGATCAGCGCAAGGTCGAGGACCTCAAGGGCCAGCTCGACAAGATTCGCGCCGAGGTGCTCTCGACCACGAAGGACACGACGTTCTCGAACGAGATCGAGGGCAAGCTCGCGACCGCGAAGCAGAGTCTCAGCGACGACATGAAGAAGCTGCTCGCCGACTACAAGCCGCCGCTCGACGAGTACAAGGTCGGCGGCATCCCGGTCGACAGCGAGTACATCGTGTTCCTCGTCGACACGTCGGGCAGCATGCAGCAATACGCCTGGGACCGGATGCTCGAGGAGGTGCGGCAGACGCTCCAGGTCTATCCGACCGTCAAGGGCATCCAGGTGATGGACGACGAGGGCGCGTACCTCTTCAAGAGCTACCGCAACGAGTGGATTCCCGACACGCCGTCGCGCCGCCAGGCGATTCTCGACGCGATGAAGAACTGGCACTCGTACTCGGACTCGAGCCCGCGCGAAGGGTATCCTCGCGGCGCTCGACGTGTTCGCCGATGGCCAACAAGAAGATCTCGCTCTACGTGTACAGCGACGACTTCGCGGTCGGCAAGGTGAACTCGATCGTGCGCGAGATCGATCGGCGCAACAAACCGGACGCGAACGGCAAGCGGCTCGCGCGGATTCACGCGGTCGCGTTTCCGACGATCTACGAGGCGACCGGCGGCGACATGTACACCGAGGCGGACTTCGCGGTGCTGCATGCGCGCGATCTGCCAGCGCAACGGCGGCACGTTCGTCGCGTTGCCCGCGCGCCGCGACATGGGCCGCTAGCGCGCGATCGGTCGATCGGACAGCCTGGGCGCCGACTGCCGCGCGACCGCTGCCGCTGGCCGTTGCGCCTAGGTCGGGTTCTCGAGGCTGAAGCGCGCCTTCTCGTCGTCGTACGCGAAGAGCTCCGCGTAGCGGCCCCAGGCTGATGATCGCGCGCAGCGTCTGCTCGGCGGCTTCGGGCGTCATGTAGTCCTCGAGCTCGTCGAAGAAACGGCTCATCGGCGCGACGTGCGACGCGCGCTCGTCGAGCACGCGGCGGACGTGCGCCGCGAGCGGTACGTAGGCGAGCAGCTGCCGCGCGAAGATCTTCTTGCGCTCGTCGAGCGCCGCGCGCGCGAACGCAGGCCCCGCGTCGAGCAGCCGGATGTCGCCGCCCTCGAGCTGCGGCGAAGCGCAGCATCTGCAGCGTCTCGGCGACCGGGAAACAGCTCGTCGATCTCCATCTGCAGGCAGGAAGCGATCTCCGGCAGGTCGGCTTTGCCGTTGAACGGCTCGCTCGCGAGCGTCTCCATGAGGCCCGACAGCAGGTTCGACGACACGCGCGGCAGCACCGTGCCGAGTCCCTGGCCCGGCAAGCCCTCGGGCTCGCGCGCTCGGGCGCATGGCGGCGCGAGCGTCATCTCGACGTAGATGCGCTCGACGAGCGCGCGGAAGCTCGGGTCGAGACGATTCCGCGGCTGCGGCAGCGTCACCTGGATCTCGGTCAGGATGCGCCCGGGATTGCGTGCCGAAGATCGAGGATCCGGTCGCACATCAGCACCGCTTCCTCGATGTTGTGCGTCACGAGCAGCACGCCCTTGATCGGCATGCGCCCGTCGGCACCAGAGATCGAGGAAGTCGGTGCGCAGCGTCTCCGCGGTCAGCACGTCGAGCGCCGAGAACGGTTCGTCCATCAGCAGGATGCTGCGGATGCACGACGAGCGCGCGCGCGAAGCCGACGCGCTGGCGCATGCCGCCCGAGAGCTCGCGCGGATACGCGGACTCGAAGCCGTCGAGGCCGATCAGGTCGATCGCCGCGAGCGAGCGCTTGCGGATCTCCGCGCTCGGCACGCCGCTGCGCCTCGAGCCCGAGCGCCACGTTCTCGTAGCACCGTGAGCCACGGGAACAGCGCGAAGCTCTGGAACACCATCGCGATCCCGAGCGGCGGACCGTCGATCGGCTCGCCGCGATACGCGAGCGCTTCCGGCGCTCGGCTGCGACAAGCCCGGCGATCAGCCGCAGCAGCGTGGACTTGCCGGACCCCGAGCGTCCGAGCAGGCCGACGATCTCGCCCTCGTGCATGCGAAGGTTCACGCCGTCGAGCACGAGCAGCTCGCCGCCGTCGGGCGCGGAAACGCCTTGCGGACGTCGTCGACGTCTGCAGCAGGCGGTACGGCGTTCATCGCGCGTCCCTCAGCCGAGCCGGAACTTGCGCTCGGCGTAGTCGTACAACGGCCTCCAGAAGCACGCGGTTGATCACGACGACGAACAGACACATCGTCGCGATGCCGAGCACGATGCGATGCAGGTCGCCGGCCGCCGTCGCGTCGGCGATGTACGCGCCGAGGCCGTGCGCCTCGAGCTTCATGTCGCCCCAGCTCGCGACCTCGGCGACGATCGCCGCGTTCCACGAGCCGCCCGAGGCCGTGATCACGCCCGGTCACGTAGTAGGGGAAAACGCCGGGCAGCGCGACCTTGCGCCACCAGAGCCAGCCGCCGACCTGCAGGTTCTCCGCCGCGTAGCGCAGCTCGTTCGGCATCGCGCGTCGCGCCGACGATCACGTTGAACAGGATGTACCACTGCGTGCCGAGGATCATCAGCGGGCTGAGCCAGACGTTCGCGTCGAGATGCCAGGTGACGATGCCGTAGACCGCGAGCGGGAACAGCAGGTTCGCCGGGAACGCCGCCAGGAACTGCGCGACCGGCTGCACGATCTGCGGCGCGCGCGGCCGCAGGCCGACCCAGACGCCGACCGGCACCCAGACGACGCTCGCGAGCGCGATCAGCACGAACACGCGCATCATCGTGAGCAGCGCGAGGCCGGCGACGCTCGAGCGCCTCGGCGAGCGACGTCTCGCTCGATCAGCATCGCGACGATGTGCCAGCAGCGCGAACGCGAGCGCCGCGACGAGCACCGAGCACGAGCGCGAGCAGACCCGCCGCGGCGGTCGCGCCGCGGTTCGGCCGCGGCGCGCTTCGCCGGCACGTGCCGGCGCCGCGCGGCCCAGCGAACAGGGCGCGGAACGCGCCGCGCACGGCGCCGACGAGCCGCGAGCGGCGCAACACCGTCGAGCACCCACGACGTCGGCGCCGCGAGCCCCGGGTCCTGCTCGACGCGAAAGCGATCCACCCACGCGACGAGCGGCCGGAACAGCAGCTGGTCGTAGAGCAGGATCACGACGAGCATCGTGACGATCGCCCAGCCGATCGCCGCGAGGTTGCGCTGCTCGATCGCGAGCGCGATGTACGAGCCGATGCCCGGGCAGCGCGACACGTCGTGTTGCCGACGCTGATCGCCTCGGCGGCGACGACGAAGAACCAGCCGCCCGACATCGACATCATCATGTTCCAGACGAGCGCGGGCATCGCGAACGGCACCTCGAGCCGCCAGAACCGCATCCACGGCGCGAGGTGGAACGAGTCCGCGGCCTCGCGGAGCTCGGTGGGCACGGTGCGCAGCGACTGGTAGACGCTGAACGCCATGTTCCAGGCCTGGCTCGTGAAGATCGCGAAGATCGCCGCGAGCTCGGCGCCGAGCACCCGGCCGCGCCCGAGCGTCAGAAAGAACACCACGGTGATCGAGATGAAGCCGAGGATCGGCACGGACTGCAGGATGTCGAGGATCGGCACCAGCAGCTTGCCGGCGCGCTCGTTCTTCGCGGCCCAGGTCGCGTAGCTCAGCGAGAACAGCAGCGAGACGGCGAGCGCCGCGAGCATGCGCAGCGTCGTGCGCGCCGCGTACTCGGGCAGGTGAATCGGGTCGAGCGACAGCGGCAGCGGCCTCGAGATGCGCGAGCGGCTCGAGCAGCTCGCGGCTCGTGCTCGCGAGGAACGCAACGAACCCGATCACGAGCACGATCGCTACCGCGTCCCATGGCGTCGTCGTGAGGCGCCGCAGGCCGAAGAAGTCGACTTCTCGCGTGGAGCTCAAGAGAGGAGCCTCAATGATCGGCTCGTCGAACGTATACGCAGCGCACGAACGCGCTCGGCGTTCTGTGTATCATTGGCGCCGTTTTTGTCGTCGAGTGGAACGCATTGGATTCGTCGGCACGTCGCCGCCGGAAAACCGCTCGTTGGACAAGCCTAACCAGCGAACGTTACCGGAGCATCACGCGTCGTGAGCGACACTCTCCAGAACCTCCTGCTCGGCGTCATCGAAGGCATCACCGAGTTCCTGCCGATCTCGAGCACCGGCCACCTGCTCATCGCCCAGCATTGGCTCGGCCAGCGGTCCGAGCTCTTCACGGTCGCGATCCAGGTCGGTGCGATTCTCAGCGTCGTCGTGATCTATTGGCAGCGCCTGCTCGATCTCGTGTTGCGGTTTGGCCGGCCCGAGAACCGTGACTATTTCCTCAAGCTCGTGGGCTCGTTCCTGATCACCGGCGCAGGGGGCTTCGCCGCGAAGAAGCTCGGCTTGGAGCTGCCGGAGTCGCTCGCTCCGGTCGCGTGGGCGCTCGCGGTCGGCGGCGTGCTGATTCTCGTGATCGAGCGGCTGCTCGCGTCGGCCGCCCCGAACGAGACGCTGACCTGGAAGGTCGCGATCTGGGTCGCGATCGGCCAGATCGTCGCCGCGGTGTTCCCGGGCACTTCGCGCTCGGCGGCCGCGATCTTCGCCGCGATGCTCGCGGGCCAGACGTCGCGGCCGGCCGCGGCCGAGTTCGCATTCCTCGTCGGCATCCCGACGATGTTCGCGGCCGCGGGCTATGACCTCCTCAAGGCGCTACACGCGGGCGGCGGCGGTGAGGACTGGGGCGGGCTCGCGGTCGCGTTCGTCGCGTCGGCCGTGGTCGCGTTCGCGTCCGTGAAGTGGCTGCTCGTGTACATCCAGTCGCATCGCTTCACGGTGTTCGCGTGGTACCGGATCGCACTCGGCGCCGCGTTGCTCGTCTTCGTTCGCTGAGCTCTCCGCGAAGCGGCGCCATAATTCGTCAGAGGTTCGCTAGCGCTCGTGCGCGATCGGTCGCGGGTGCGTCAGCGCGGTTCGCTGTAATGCAAGCGTGTCCTAACACGCTTCGAGGAGCGAACCATGAGAAAGCAGATTATCGTCCTGGCCGTCGGCGCGCTGCTCGCGCAGACGGGCTGGACCCGTGACAAGAGCGAAGACCCCAAGGCCCATCCCGACAAGGAGCAATCGATCGGTCTCGGCAGCGGCGCTGCGATCGGCGCGATCGCCGGTGGCCCCGTCGGTCTCATCATCGGCGCCGCGATGGGTGGCTGGCTCGGCGACCGATTCCATCACGAGCACGTGACCCGCTCGGAGTCCGAGCAGCAGGCGAGCCCAGGCTCAGGCGCATGCCGCGTCGCTCGAGCAGCGCTTGAGCGGCACGGAGCAGCAGCTCGCGTCGAGCCACGCCGAGCTCCAGAGCGAGCGCAACGCGCATCGCGACGACATCGAGCGCGCCGTGGCGCTCGACGTGCACTTCCGCACGGAGGACAGCACGATCGATGCCGGCGACGAGCAGCGGCTCGCGGAGCTCGCTTCGTTCGTGGCACCTCTCGACGGCACCGTGATCCGTCTCGATGGGCACACGGACGTGCGCGGCACGCAGAAGTACAACGACGCGCTGTCGACTGCGCGCGCCGAATCCGTACGCGACACTCTCGTGCGCGCGGGCATGCCGGCCGAGCGAATCGTCGTGACGGGCGAGGGGTCGGCCGACGCGACGGCGACCGATCAAGACGTCGACGGCATGGCGCTCGACCGGCGCGTGGCGGTCACGGTCGTCGGTCTCGACGACGCGAGCCGCGTCGCGCGCGAGACGCACTAGTTCCCGCTCCCCCGGCCGCGAGAGCGGCCTTCGTGGCCGGGGGCCGCCGCAGACGGAAGCGCGGTGGCCTCCGGCCATGCCTTTTCTCGGAAGGTCGCCCTGATCGAAAACGCGTCGCGACGGGGCGAGGGCCTTCCGTTAGGCGGCTTGGAACAGCGGCGCGAGAAGCGGAAGCATCTTGTCGCACCGGATGGCCGCGACAGCGCGGCAACCGCGACCGGCCCGACGAACCGTCGAATGGTCTGCGCGGTCTCTTCGAGCGATACGGGCTGCTCCTCGGATTCGCTCACGACGATCGCCGCGGGTTCGCACGCCGCGCGCGCGCAGAGCCGCGACCGCCGTGAGCGTGTGGCTCAGCGTGCCGAGGTAACTGCCCGCGACGAGTAACACCGGCGCGCCGAGCTCCACGATCCAGTCGAGCACGGTGTGCGTGTCGTCGAGCGGCACCATCACGCCGCCGATGCCCTCGATCAACGTGACGTCTGACGGCCGCGGCGTGCGGCAGAATTCGAGGAACTCGTCGAACGGAATCACGCGCTGCTCGCGCGCCGCGGCCATGTCCGGTGAGAGCGGCGCCACGAAGCGCCACGGCGATACCGAGTCGAGGTTCGCAGGCGTCGCGGCCAGGCCGAGCGCGTCGAGCAGCGCGCCGGTGTCTGTGGCCGCGACGTTCTTGGGATCGAAACCCGATGCCACGGGCTTCAGTGCGCAGCACGCTGCGCCGCGCCGCGCGCAGCTCCGCGACGAGCCTGCGCGGTGACGAAAGTCTTGCCGACGTCCGTGCCGGTCGCGGTCACGAACACCGTGGTCATCGGGCTAGCCATCGCGAATCGGCGACTCATCCGCTGTTCGCGTCGCTCGGCTCGCGCAGCTCCGCGACGATCGGTCGCACCGCGGCCGCGAGCGCGCGCACGCGCTCTTCGCGATGTGCGGCCGAGAACGTGAATCGCAGCCGCGACGTGCCGGCCGGCACGGTCGGCGGCCGGATCGCCGGGACGAGGAAGCCCGCGAGCTTGAGCTCGTCGCTCGCGCGCAGCGCGCGCTCGGCGCTGCCGAGCACGACGGAGACGATCGGGCTCTCGGCCGCGCGCAAGCCGAGCTCGGCCGTGAACAGGCGCGCGAGCGTGACCGGCCGGCGCACGAGATCGAGGTCCGCCGCGATCACGTCGAGCGCGCGGCTCGCGGCCGCGATCGTGCCCGGCGGCAAACCCGTCGAGTAGACGAAGCTGCGCGCGCGATTGCGCACGAGCTCGACGACGCTCGTGCTCGCGCAGAGATAGCCGCCGTACGCGCCCGCGGCCTTCGACAGCGTGCCCATCTGCAGCGGCACGTCGACTCGCGCGCCGTGCGCGAAGCTCGACCCACGGCCGTCGCCGACGACACCGAGCCCGTGCGCGTCGTCGCTCATGAGCCATGCGTCGTGCTCGCCGGCGAGCGCCGCGAGCTCGGGCAGCGGCGCGAGATCGCCCTCCATGCTGAACACGCCGTCGGTCACGACGAGGCAGTGCCGGTGCCGCGCGCGCTGCTCGGCGAGCAACGCGCGCGCGTGGGCGACGTCGTTGTGGCGGAACTCGACGACGCGCGCGCCGCTGAGCTCGGCGCCCGCGAGCAGGCAGCTGTGGCAGAGCTCGTCGAGCAGGATCAGGTCCGCGTTGCCGACGAGCGCGGGAATCGTGCCGACGTTCGTGAGGTAGCCGCTGCCGAACACGACCGCGTCGTCCGTGCCTTTGAGCGCGGCGAGCTTGCGCTCGAGCTCTGCGTAGAGCGGGTGGTTGCCGTTCACGAGACGCGACGAGCCCGCGCCGACGCCGTAGCGGCGCGTCGCGTCGAGGCTCGCCGCGATCACGTCGGGATGCTGCGAGAGGCCGAGATAGTCGTTGCACGAGAACGACTCGAGCTCGCGGCCGTTCTGCGCGGCGCCGGTGGCGCTCGTGCGCTCGGTCGTCGCGAGGCGGCGGCGCAGGTGCCGGCGCTCGAGCGCCGCGAGCTTCGCTTCGGCGACTTCGTCGAGCGACTCGGGCGAGCGCGCGCTCTCGGCGTCGAGATCCGTCATTCGTCGCGGGCTCGAATCGGCATGCGGCATTCTCGCTCGATGGGATGCGGTCTTTCCATTGCGCTGCGGGCGGTCGAACGAGCTCGTAAAGAAATCTCCGGTTACGAAAGCTTCAGGCGTGGCGCAGCACGTTCGGCGCGCTCGCTCGCTTTCGTGCGGTCAGATGCCCGCGTACCACGACCACCCGTTGCGCAGCGGCCCGTAGGGACCGAGGTCGTCGAACTCGTCGGTCACGACGATCTTGCGCAGGTACTTCATGCTCTTGTAGCCGAGCTGCGTCTCGACGCGCGCGCGCAGCGGCGCGCCGTGCGCGATGGGCAGGTCGCGGCCGTTCATGCCGTACGCGAGGATCGTCTGCGGGTGCAGCGCGTCGAGCATGTCGATGCCGTCCGCGACGACGTCGTAACAATAGAATTGCACGAAGCGCGCGCTCGGGTTCACGCCCGACGCCTCGAGCACGGTGCGCAGCGGTACGCCGGTCCATTCGGCGATCGCGGACCACCCTTCCTCGCACGCGTGCCTCGTGACCTGCGTGCGCGATGGGAGGCGCTTCAGAGTCCGCGAGCGAATAGCTGCTGGGCCGCGCGACGCTGCCCTCCACCGCAAGCCGCCAATCCGCGAAGCCGCCGCTGCGCAACCGCGCGTAGTCCTCGCCGTACTCGGCCGTGAAGAGCTCCTGGCGCGCGTCGCCGGGATCCGTCGTGCCGATGGCGGCGATCGACGTGATCTCGCTGCGCGCGTACTCCTTCGCGAGCGTACGCGCGGGCAGCAAGAGCCGATGTGCCTTGTAGGTGAGCACGTCGCCGATCCGCAGGAGGTTGCCGTAAGTCGGCGGCAGCTCGTCGGAGCAGCCCGCGAGCGCGAGCCCGCCGAGCGAGGAGACGCCCGTGATCAAGGCGCGGCGGCGCGTGATGAGCTTGGGCGAAGTCATGGACCGAACGTCAGTGCGCGGAGTTGCCGGCCGAAGCCGGCGCGCGCGGTCATCAGCACGTGGCCGATCGCGAACGCCGCGACGAGCGCAAACGCGAAGAAGTGAATCGTGCGCGCCGATTGCGCGCCGCCCCAGACGCTCGCTAAGACCGGGTAGGCCGCCGTGATCGCGGGCGACATCGCGAGCCCTGTGACGACGAGCACCGGCAGCGCAAGGAACACAACGCCGAAGTACGCGCATCTCTGGAGCGCTCCGTATGGCGGTCCTGGCGCGACCGCCGCTCCGCGCTTGCCGAGCCGCGCGACCAGGTCGCCCCAGAGTGCCGGTGGCGCGAGGTCACGAGCGCGCGGCACGAGGTCGCGTGAGGCGTGGCCGGTCAGCACGCCGGCGAGCGCGTACGCGGCGCCGGTCGCGACGAGCAGCCATGCGGCGAGGAAGTGCAGGCTGCGTGCCCAACCGTTCTCGTTGTAGATCTCGTAGGTTCGGCTCGCGCTCACGATGGGTGGCGTTCGACCGTCGGCGCGTGCGTTGCCGGCAGCCTCGGGCGAGAAGACGACGGTTTGCTCCCAGCCGCCGTGCCGATAGTTGCGGTTGATCGGCAGCTCGAGCAGCGCGGGCGTGAGGTCGTTGCCGGCCTCGCCCCAGTAGAGTCGCGGGTGCGCCATCAGCACGACGAAGCCGCTGACGCCGAGCGTGAGCACGCTCGCGGCGAGAAGCCAATGACAGAGACGGACCCAGCCCGCGTGCGCGGGGCGGTGCGGCGAGGACTGATCGAGCGGCCGCGTGTCCACGCGGCGCATTATGCCGCGACGGCGCGCTCGGCGCCGCCGCGGCTCGTCTTACGGCCGGTCAGTGTGCCGTCGGTTGGCTCTTCTTGCCGTCGCTCGCGCGCTCGCGCCGCGGCGCGTCGCCGTCCGCCAGCGACCTTCGGCGCCTCGAGCGCGGCCGCGAGCGCGTCGTCGACGTCGTCGAGCCAGACGAAGTTGAGCTGCTTGCGCGCGCGCTCAGGCATCTCCTCGAGGTCCTTGCGGTTGCGCGCCGGCAGCATCACCGTGCTCGATGCCCGCGCGCAGCGCCGCGAGCGTCTTTTCCTTGACGCCGCCGATCGGCAGCACGAGGCCGCGCAGACTGATCTCGCCCGTCATCGCGACGTCGGCGCGCACCGTGCGGCCGGTCAGGAGCGACGCGACCGCGAGGAACATCGCGACGCCCGCGCTCGGGCCGTCCTTCGGGATCGCGCCCGCCGGGAAGTGGATGTGCAGGTCGTTCTTCTCGAGCACGCGTCGGCTCGACGCCGAGCTTGTCCATCCGCATCTTCGCGAGGCTCACCGCGGCCTGTGCGCTCTCCTTCATCACGTCGCCGAGCTGACCCGTGAGGATCAGGTGACCCTTGCCGCCGGGCACGAGGCTCGCCTCGATGAACAGGATGTCGCCGCCGACCGGCGTCCACGCGAGGCCGGTCGCGACGCCTGGCACGCTCGTGCGCAGCGCCACTTCGTTCTCGAAGCGGCGCGCGCCGAGGATCGTCGCCACGTCGTCCGCGTCGATCACGACGGTCTCCGCCGTGCCTTCCGCGATCTTCATCGCGGCGTGGCGCAGCAGCGCGCCGATGTTGCGCTCGAGGCTGCGGACGCCCGCTTCGCGCGTGTAGCCGTCGATCACGGCCGCGATCGCGCCCTCGGTCACCGACACCTGCTCGGCCTTCAGCCCGTTCGCCGTCGAGCTGGCGCTGCACGAGGTAGCGCGTCGCGATCGCGAGCTTCTCGTCCTGCGTGTAGCCCGGCAGCTCGATGATCTCCATGCGGTCGCGCAGCGGCGCCGGGAATGTTCTCGAGCACGTTCGCCGTGCCGACGAACAGCACCTTGCTCAGAGTCGAACGGCACGTCGAGGTAGTGGTCGCGGAACGTCGAGTTCTGCTCGGGATCGAGCACCTCGAGCAACGCGGCCGACGGATCGCCGTGGAAGCCGACGCCGAGCTTGTCCATCTCGTCGAGCATGAACACCGGATTGCGCGTGCCGGCCTTGCGCAGGCTCTGCATGATGTTGCCCGGCAGCGAGCCGATGTACGTGCGCCGGTGGCCGCGGATCTCGGCCTCGTCGTGCACGCCGCCCAAGCTCGAGCGCACGAACTTCAGTCCGAGCGCGCGCGCGATGCTCTGGCCGAGCGACGTCTTGCCGACGCCGGGCGGGCCGACGAAGCACAGGATCGGGCTGCGGCCCTTCGCGTTGAGCTTGCGCACCGCGAGGTACTCGAGGATCCGGCGCTTCACCTTGTCGAGGCCGTAGTGATCGGCGTCGAGGATCTCGCGCGCCCGCGCGATGTCGATGTTCTCCGCGTCGAGCTTCGACCACGGCAACGCGACGAGCCAATCGAGGTACGTGCGCACCATCGAGTGCTCGGTCGACGCCTCGGGCATGTTCTCGAGGCGACGCAGCTCCTTCGCGGCTTGCTTCGCGACTTCCTCGGGCATCTTCGGCGTCCTTGATCGCCTTGCGCGAGCTCGTCGAGATCGTCCTCGGTCTCGTCCTCGCCGAGCTCCTTCTTGATCGTCTTCAGCTGCTCGCGAAGGATGTACTCGCGCTGCCGCTCGTCGATCTTGCCCTGCGTCTGCTCGCCGATCTCCTTCGAGAGCTTGAGCACCTCGACGCGGTGCGTCAGGAACTCGATCACGCGGTCGAGCCGCTCGCGGACCTTGAGCGATTCGAGGATCGTCCTGCTTCTCGGCGGGCTTGATGTCGATCAGGCTCGCGACCATGTCGGCGAGCGCGCCGGCGGACTCGATGTTCTGGAGTGCGGGTCCGAGCTCGGGCGGCACTGCGGCAGCAGCTCGATCGCCTCGACGGCCTTCTGCTTCAGGACGGCCGCGCGCGCCTCGACGGCGGCGTCCGTCGACGGCTGGTCGGCGATCAGGTCGAAGCGCGCGGCGAGGAACGGCAGGCCGTTCAGATAGTCGACGCACGCGGAATCGCTGCTCGCCCTGGCAGATCAGGTGGTGAACGCCGTTCGGCGCCTTGATATAGCGGACGACGCGTGACCGTCGTGCCGATCTTGTGCAGGTCGTCGGGGCCCGGCTCGTCGACGCTCGGGTCCTTCTGCAGGACGATGCCGAGCTTGTGGCCGTGCGTGACGGCTTCCTGCGCGGCGCGCATCGAGATCTCGCGCCGAGCGCGACCTGGGTGACGGCGCCCGGGAACATCACGACGTTGCGCACGGGCACGATCGAGCAGCACGTCCTCGGGCAGGGCGGCGCGCCCGACGAACTCGTCGGGGCTCGGGGAGACGGTATTCGTTCGTTCATTTTGCTGCTGACCCCGAAATGAGAGTGGCCGGTATCTTGGGTCCCGGCGCGCTGTTTCAAGCGCGGCCCGGGGCCGTGTCTGGTCCTCAGTTTGGACCGCGATGGTGAGATCCGTTGCGGCGAGCTAGCCCAGAGGACTAGTGCAAGCGCCGGGCCAAGGTAGGCACTTGGAGGGCTCGCGGAGCGGCAGCGCGTCTTGCCAGCGCGGTTAGCGGCGAGCGAGAGCGGCGAGCAGCGCCGAGACGTCGAGCGGCGCGGTGTCGGCACGCGGATCGCCGCGCGCTGCTCGTCGCGCGCCGAGCGGCTCGTGAGTCGGCGAGCTGGTGGTCGAGCACCTCGAGGTGGCTTCGGACGCGTCGCGGCTGCTCCGCCGCGCGAGCGGCGATCCGGCGCCGGAGCACTTCCTTGGGCGCTACGCAGTCGAGGATCGCGAAACGCGCGTTGTGCTGTTTCGCGATCCGCGAAAATGCGTCGCGCTCCGCCCGGCGCAGGAAGCGTCGCGTCGACGATCGCGTCGAATCCGTGGCGCAGCGCGGCGGCCGCGATCTCGGCGAGCCGCTCGTAGGTGCGCGCGGTCGAGCGCCGAGTCGTAGAGCCCTCCGCCGACGGCGGAGCCCGAATGCGCGCTCGCGGCGAGGCCGTGCAGGCGCTTGCGCTCGAGATCCGAGCGCACACGCAACGGCGCGCAAGCCGCCGATGAGCGCCTCCGTCACGTGTGTCTTGCCGCTGCCCGAGAGGCCGTGCGTGATCATGAGCAGCGGCGCGCGCGGCGCGACGAGCGTCGCGCGCCGTCTTGAGGTACGGCGCGAGCGCGGAGTGGCCGGCCGTCCGGACTTCTGCGCCGCCTTGATGCGCGCGCGACCTTGGCGCGCACCAGGGCGCGATGGACGGGTAGAAGCGCAGCACGTCGAGCCCGTCGTAGTCGCCGCTCGACCTCGAGGTAGGCGATGAGGAAGTCGTACGCGAGGTCGGCGCGACCGTGCGCCATCGAGGTCCATCGCGAGGAAGCTCACTTCGCTCATGACGTCGATTTCGCGCAGCGCGCGCGTCGAACTCGAGCGCGTCGAACGCGACGATCTCGCCGTCGAGCACGAGCAGATTCTCGAGATGCAGATCGCCGTGGCACTCGCGGTAGCGGCCGAGCGCGGCGCGGCTGCTCGATCGCCGGCGCGATCGACGCGGCTCGTTCGCTCGGTCCAGTCGCGCAGCGCGTCGAGCTCGCGCAGCTCGCGCGCCGGGGAGGCTCGCCCGGAGCTCGTCGACGTTCTCGCGAGCGGCGGCCGCGAGCGCGCTCGCCGCGGCCGGGCGGGGCTCGAGCGGCGGCAGCTCGGCGTGAAAGCGCGCGAGCCGCGTCGCCGAACGCACGTGAGCGGCTCGCGCGCGAGCGCGCCGCGCCGCGAGACGCCGGTCGAGCCGCGCGTCGGCGGGGAATTGCCGCATCTTCACCGCGTACTCGATCGCGGGCTCGTCGCCGACGCGCGGCGCGCTCGGCGATCGCCGCCGATCGGCACGACCGCAAGGTAGAGCTCGGTGCGAGGCGCCGGTTCAGCCGCAGCTCCTCGCGGCAGAAGTGAGGCGCCGCGCTCGAGCGTGCTGAAGTCGAGGAACGGAAACTTGACCGGCTTCTTGATCTTGTACGCGTAACTCGCCCGTCAGGAACACCCACGAGATGTGCGTCTCCGCGACGCGCACGGACTCGTCGACGTGGTGCGTCGTAGCAGGCCGGGTTCTCGAGCGCCGCGACGAGCGATCGCCTGCGTGCCGCCGTTCGTCCGTGCGCTCGTTTGCGCGTCATCGCTCGTCTCATCCGGGCTCGCCGCCGAGCAGCTGCGAGCAGCTCCGTCGGTCGTCGCGCGCATCAGCGCGTCGTCGCCGCGGCTCTCGACGTTCAAGCGCAGCAGCGGCTCGGTGTTCGAAGCGCGCAGGTTGAAGCGCCAGTCCGCGAACTCGACGCTCGAGCCCGTCGGTACGCGTTCGACGCGAGCGCGGCCGGCGGCGTAACGCGCTTCCGACCGCTGCGATCGCGGCCTGCGCGTTCGGGCACCTTGCGATTGATCTCGCCGCTCGCGGGGAAGCGCCGCATGCGCTCGCCGACGAGCTCCGCGAGCGACTTCTTGCTGTCGACTCATGAGCTCGGTCACGAGGAGCCACGGGATCATGCCGCTGTCGGCGTAGGAGAACTTGCGGAAATAGTGGTGCGCGCTCATCTCGCCGCCGTAGACGGCGTCGACCTCGCGCATCTTCTGCTTGATGAACGCATGGCCCGACTTGCTCTGCACGGCCTCGCCGCCCGCCGGCGGCGACGATGTCGAGCGTGTTCCAGGTGAGCCGCGGGTCGTGCACGATCCGCTCGCCGGGCGATCTTCTTCGAGAAACTCTGGGCGAGCATGCCGACGATGTAGTAGCCCTCGATGAAATCGCCGTGCTCGTCGAAGAAGAAGCAGCGGTCGTAGTCGCCGTCCCACGCGATCCCTAAGTCGGCGTGCTCCGTACGCATACGCTCGATCGTGACCTTGCGATTCTCCTCGATCATCGGGTTCGGCACGCCGTTCGGGAACGTGCCGTCGGGCTCGTGGAAGACCTTCACGAACTTGAACGGCAGGTGCGGCTCGAGCAGATCGATGATCGGTCCGGCGCCGCCGTTGCCGGCGTTCACGACGATCTTGAGCGGCGCGAGCTCGGCGCGATCGACGTACGGACAATAGATGCGCGATGTAGTCCGGTTTGACGTCGACGGTGCGCACCGATGCCGCGCCGCGTGGCCGGCGCGAATTCGCCGCGCTCGGCGAGCGCGCGGATGTCCTTGAGGCCCGTGTCGGCGCTGATCGGCCGCGATTCCTCGCGCACCATCTTCATGCCGTTGTAGTCGGGCGGATTGTGGCTCGCCGTCACCATGATGCCGCCGTCGAGCCTGCGGTTGAACGTCGCGAAGTAGACGAGCTCGGTGCCGCCGACACCGATGTCGAGCACGTCGACGCCGGAGTCGGTGAGACCGCGCGCGACCGCGGTCGCGAGAGCGCGGGCTCGACAGCGCGGATGTCGCGGCCGACCGCAACGGTCTTCGGCTTGACGAACGCCGCGTAGCCGCGACCGATGCGATAGGCGATGTCCTCGTCGAGCTCCGACGGGACGCGGCCGCGAACGTCGTAGGCCTTGAAGCAGCTGATCTTTTTCACATGAGACCCGATCCTGAAGACGGCCCAGTATACCGAGCGCGCGCCGAAGTGATTTTCAACCCGTCTCACGCAATCGCGGCGCGGCGGCGCGAATCGCATTCGCATACCATTCGGCCATTCACCCGGACGAGGAGGCGATGAGCACGCAGCACCTTTGGCTGCCGTACAGCCAGATGCAGACTGCGCCCGAGCCGCTGCTCGTCGAGCGGACGGATGGCGTGCGGCTGTACCTTGCGGACGGCCGCTCTTTGATCGACGGCATCGCGTCGTGGTGGACGGCGTGTCACGGCTACAACCACCCGCACATCCGCGCGGCGGTGCAGGCGCAGCTCGAGCGCATGCCGCACGTGATGCTCGGCGGCCTCGCGCACGCGCCCGCGCTCACGCTCGCGCGCCGGCTCGCGGACCTCCTACCCGGCGAGCTCGAGCACGTCTTCTTCACGGAGTCGGGGTCGGTCGCCGTGGAGGTCGCGATGAAGATCGCGCTCCAGTTCCGCTTCAATCGCGGCGAGCGCGCGCGAACCCGCTTCGTCGCCTTCGAGCACGCGTATCACGGCGACACGCTGGCCGCGATGTCGGTTTGCGATCCGGAGGAGGGGATGCATCGCCTGTTCGGCGAAGTGCTCGCTCGGCAGGTCATCGCGCCGCTACCGGTCGACCGCGAGAGCGCGTCGCGTTTCGAGCAGCATGGTCGCCGCGCACGCGTCCGAGCTGACGGCGATCATCGTGGAGCCGCTCGTGCAGGCAGCCGGCGGAATGAAGTTCCACTCGCCCGAGACGCTTGCGCAGATTGCTGCCGTCGCACGACGCCACGATCTACTACTGATCCTCGACGAGATCGCGACGGGGTTCGGCCGCACCGGCACGTTGTTCGCGTGCGAGCAAGCGGGCGTCGTGCCTGACCTGATCACGCTGTCGAAGGCGCTCACGGGCGGCACGCTGCCGCTCGCGGCGACGGTCGCGTCGACGCGCGTCTACGGCGCTTTCTTGAGCGACGATCCCGCGCTCGCGTTGATGCACGGGCCGACGTTTGCGGGCAATCCGCTCGCCTGCGCGGCCGCCAACGCGTCGCTCGATTTGTTCGAGCGTGAACCGCGTCTCAAGCAAGCCGCCGCGATCGGCGCGCAGCTTCGCGACGGGCTCGAGCGAGCCCGCGGTCTCCCGGGCGTTCGCGACGTGCGTGTGCTCGGCGCGATCGGCGTCGTGCAGCTTCAGCGCGCGCCGGCCCGGCTCGACGCGCTAAGGCGCCGGTTCGTCGACCACGGCGTTTGGATCCGACCGTTCGGCGACGTCATCTATTTGATGCCGCCGCTCACGATCGATCAGGGCGATCTCGCAACGCTTGTGACGGCAATCCCGCGCGTCATCGAACTATCTCGGGCGGCTAACGAGTTCTGAGACGTACGCACAGGCGAGCCTCGCCGATGCGCCATATTATGGAATGCACTCGCCTCCGCACCATTTCGGAGCGATGATGCGCGCGCCGAGGGTGCGCTGGAACGGGGTACTCAGCGAACCGCGCCGTGGCACAGGGCTCTTGGGCGGCCGCTGATTGCCGAGCTTCGGGACAGCTCGGGTTGCGCGCGGATCGAAATTTGGGAGACACCGTTATGCACGAGCGTAATCGACACATTGCTCATCGGCGCCGGAGCTCGATGTTGCGCCGCACACCGCTCGCGGCCGCCGTGTCGGCCGTGCTCGCGGCCACGGCCCTGCCGACCATCGCGCTCGCGCAGGACGATCAAGGAGCGGCCGTCGAGGAAATCGTCGTGACCGCCACGCGGCGCGAGCAGAACATCCAAGACATCCCGATCAACATTGCGAGCTTCGACGGCAATGCGCTCGAAACCCGCGCGATCACGGATCTCGCCGTGCTCGGCCGAAACGTGCCGGGGCTCTACGTTGTCGATCAGGGCAAGCGATCGGCGAACCAGATCGTCGTGCGCGGCTTGAGTCTCACGACGGTCGACAAGCCGGATCTCATCGGCAACAACGGCGGCAATGTCGTCTCTACCTATGTCGGCGACATCCCGCTCTACGTCGATCTCGCGCTGAACGACATGCAGCGCGTCGAAGTGTTGCTCGGGCCGCAGGGCACGTTGTACGGCTCCGGTACGCTCGGCGGCGCGATCCGCTACTTGCCGAACCGCCCACAGCTCGAGCAGAGCGAATTCGAGTTCCGCGCGAGCACGTTCGATCTCGCGGAAAGCGACACCTTCGGCTATCGCAGCGGCGTGACGGCGAACGTGCCGATCGGCGACAAGCTCGCGCTGCGCGTCAATGCCGACTACTACAACGATCCGGGCTTCATCGACAGCCCGTATCTCGTGCGCCAGGTCGGCGTGTCCGACCCAGAGCCGAATCTCGCCGATCCGGCCGCCGTGGCCGCGAATCTGTATCGGAAGAACGATACGAACACGGAGGAGACGGACTCGGCGCGGGTGGCTTTGCGCTGGCGCCCGACCGACGCGATCGACGCGAATCTCTCCTACTACTACCAAGACATGGATATCGGCGGCCGCACGGAGAACCACGTGCGTCGCGTTCGGCACCGGCAAGTACCAGGAAGCGAACCGCGTGCTCGAGCCGAACGAGCGCACGAACAAGCTTGCCGCGCTCGAGATCAACGCCGACCTCGGCTTCGCGACGCTCACGTCGGCGACGGGCTACTCCACGTTACAACGAGGTCGGCCAGCGCGACCAGACCGACTTGCTGATCACTCTCGAGTACGGCTACGAGGCGTTCCCGAGCTTCACCGCGTACACGCACGACACGCAGCAGGACCGCAATTTCAGCCAGGAGCTGCGGCTCGTTTCGAACAGCAAGGGACCGCTGAACTGGATCGGCGGCCTGTTCTATTACTCGCGGAACCTGCGCAAGCTCAGCGAGGAGTTCACGCCGCACTACGACGAGTTCAACGGCTTCTCTCGGCCCGACTCGCTCGAGTACATCAGCTACGAGGAGGACGACCTCACCGAGAAGGCCGCGTTCGGCGAAATCGGCTACGACATCACGGACAAATGGCAGGTCACGGTCGGCGGGCGTTGGTACAAGTACGACCTGTCGATCGACAGCGACTACGACACTCCTCTGTTCAACACGGCATTCGGCGCCCCGCCCGATGCGATCACCTTCAGGCATTCGCACGATGCGCAGAGCGACAGCGGCTCGCTGTACAAGATCAACACGTCGTATCACTTCACGAACGATTTGATGGGCTACGTCACCATCAGCGAAGGGTTTTCGGATCGGCGGATCGAACGGCATTGCTGCGTGCACGGCGGACGATCTCGCGAGCGGCGCCCAGGTGCGTCTGCGCGCTGCCCGACGAGGTC
Organism: uncultured Gammaproteobacteria bacterium; assembly: GCA_963841645.1. GTDB lineage: Bacteria > Pseudomonadota > Gammaproteobacteria > Steroidobacterales > Rariloculaceae > FEN-1219. Next base: position 104,596 of record CAWJDS010000018.1, read on the forward strand.
CAGTACTTCCCCGACACGACGACGAACTACGAGGCTCGGCGTCCGGAGCCAATGGCTCGACCGGCGGCTCACGTTCAACGGCGCGCTCTATTACATCGACTGGAAGGACCCGCAGCTCGCCACGCTCACCGAGAACGGCGCGCTGCCGATCGTCACGAACGGCGACGGTGCTCGGAGCAAGGGCATCGAGCTCTCGCTGAGTGCGAGGGTTACGCCGCGGATGACGGTGGGTGCTAGCTACTCGCACACGACGGCCGAGCTCTCCGCCGTGGCGCCTCGATGCTGCGCGGGTCTAGACGCCGCCGGGCTTCGCTCCGACCGGGACTCGTAGACGGCCAACCGGGCGATCGCCTGCCGGGCTCGCCGCAGGACCAGGGGACGCTCACGTTCGGCTACAACTTGCCGCTAAGCGCCGGCCGCAACATCGACTTCAACTACGGCGTCTCGGCGATCGGCGACGTGATCACGACGATCGGCGAGCGCGCGGGCGGGCAACATCTCGGCGGCTACGCGGTGCACACCGCGTCTGCGATTCTGCACGGCAATCGCTGGACGGCCGGCGTGTATGGGCAGAACCTGCTGAACAAGTTCGCGATCACTGGCGTGCGTTCGCGGCAGGCGTTCGTGCAGACGGTTACCGACATCAACGGCGATCCCGTGCACGTGCGCGCCTACGCCGAAGAGATGCTCCGACCGCGCGAAATCGGCCTGAAGTTCACCTACTCGCTCGGCGAGTGACGTCGGCTATGATTCGGGGGCATGACCGCTAGCGGGATTGCCCCCGACCTCTCTGCGCTCCAACGCGAAGCCGAGCTCGCCTTCGATCGACGCGACTTCAAGCGCGCGCACGAGATCTGCATCGAAATTCTCAGCAGCGGATCCGAGCCGCGCCGCCGCGCTTTTTTTGCTCGCGATGATCGCGGCCGAGCACGGCAACTTCGGCAAGGCGCTCGAGGTGATCGATCTCGCGCTCGCGCGCGACGCGACGAAACCCGAGTATTACGCGCAGCGCGGCCGCTGTCTGATCGCGTTGCACCGGCCCCGCGACGCGTTCGAGTCTGTACAGCGCGCACTTGCGCTCGAGCCGCAGGCTGCGCTCACGCTCGACACGATCGGCGTCGTGCTCACGCGTGCGGGCGCGCACGCCGAGGCGCTCGAGCCGTTTCGACGCGCGGTCGCGCGCGACTCGGGCAAGGCGCAGTACCACTACAACCTCGGCGCGTCGGAGCAGTTCGTCGGCGATTTCGCACGCGCGGCGGAGGCCTATCGCCGCGCGCTCGAGATCGATCCAAAGCACCATCGCGCGTGGTCGGCGCTCGCCCAGGTCTCGAAGGCGTCGTTCACGACCGAGGAGATCGCGGAGATCGAGCGCCAGCTCGCGGCGGAGCCCAAGCGAGGACGCTGAGCTGCATCTCAATCACGCGCTCGCGAAACAGGCCGAGGACCTCGGCCGCTACGCGGATGCGTTTCGCTATCTCGAGCGCGGCAAGCGGCGCAAGCGCGCTGCGCACGCGCGATCGTTTGCCGCGCACGAGGCGCTGTTCGACGCCGCGGCGCGGACCGCGCCACTGCGGCGGACGGGCGCGGCTTCGATTCCGCGGAGCCGATCTTCATCGTCGGCATGCCGCGCACGGGCACGACGCTCGTCGAGCGCATCCTGTCCAGCCATCCGGCCGTGTTCTCGGCCGGCGAGCTCACGAATTTCTCGCTCGCGGTGAAGCGCGCTACGGGGACGCCGTCCAATCGCGTGCTCGACGCCGAGACGCTCGTGGCGGCCGCGAGCGTCGATCCTCGCGCGCTCGGCGCGGCGTATGTCGACAGCACGCGGCCGAGAACGGGCCATACGCCGCGCTTCGTCGACAAGATGCCGCTGAATTTCTTCTACGTGGCGCTGATTCACCGCGCGCTGCCGAACGCGAGGATCATTTGCCTGCGGCGCAACGCGCTCGACGCGTGCTTGAGCAACTATCGGCAGCTCTTCTCGACCGCGTTCGCGTACTACGACTACGCGTTCGATCTGCTCGACACGGGCCGCTACTACGTGCGCTTCGACGCGCTAGCTCGCCTCTGGCGCGCCACCATCCCCGAGTCGAGCTACACCGAGGTCCGCTACGAAGACATCGTCGAGCACACCGAGCGCGAAGCCCGCCGCCTGCTCGCCTTCTGCGACCTAGACTGGGACCCTCGCTGCCTCGCGTTCGCCGACAACGCAGCGCCCGTCGCAACCGCTAGCTCGGTGCAGGTGCGCCAGCCGATCTACCGCACCGCCCTCGCTCGCTGGCGCCACTACGAGAAGGAAATTGAGCCGTTACGTCGCCTGCTAGCTGACGGCGGCGTGCTCTGAGCGCCAGCCTAGCGCGGTTCTTCCAGCGGCGCCTCGGCAAAAGCTATTAATTTCAACTGCTTGCAGAGCGCGCAAACCGACAGCGGCTCGCAATCGAAGATCGATACGTCCTAGATTCCGCGGTTCTCGCGGGAGGTTAGGGGGGCTAATGAGCTCCGAGGCGCCTCCAGATGCGTCGGTCGGCGCATTTGAAAATGATGCGGGGCACTCGCTTCCGGACCGTTTCGGAGCGATTATCCGCACGTAACGAGTTAACAAAAGTTGGTTGTATTCCTGGGAAAATCGACTAGAAACAAAAACTTTAGCGTTGCCAATCAGCACTGGGGAGGCATCAACGTGAACAAGAAGCCACTAACCGGTCTTATTGTGTCGATAGTGACGGATTGCGCGACCGTCTGTCGCGCCTTGGCCCTCGCCTGCATCCTGCTCCCGGCCCTCTCCTGGGCCCAGGGACAGCAGCCTCAAGCGCCTGTCGAGCAAATCGTCGTCACGGGCACGCGCTTGCCTAACCCGAACCTGATCAGTACGAGCCCGATTCAGGTCGTCAATGCCCAAGAGATCTCGATCTCGGGCAAGAACGACATCGGCGACCTCCTTCTGACGCTACCTCAGGCGTTCACCAACGACCTCGGTCAGGATCTCGGCAACAAGACGAGCGGCTTGACCACGGCCGGCGGTGTGTCGACGGCCGACCTGCGTGGACTCGGGCCGAATCGGACACTCGTGCTCGTGAACGGCCGGCGGCTCGGCACCGGCTCTCCCTACACGATCATCCAGTCGCCTGCGCCGGACCTCGATCAGATTCCGCCGCGGCTGATCGAGCGCTTGGAGGTGGTCACGGGCGGTGCCTCGGCCGTCTACGGTGCCGATGCCGTCGCCGGCGTCGTCAACTTCATCACGAAAAAGAACTACGAGGGCATCGAGTTCGAGGTGTCGTCGGGATTCAACTGGCACGACAACGACAGCGCGCTGCCGCAGTCCCTCGCCACAGACGCGGGCTTCACGCCGCGGACCGGCGACATCACTGATGGACACAACTACAGTTACAGCTTGATCGGCGGTGCGAACAGCGCCGACGGCCGCGGCAATTTCACCGTCTACCTCGGCTACCAAACGCAAGACGGCGTCAGGTCCGGTAATCGCGACTACGGTTCCGGTCAGCTGTTCACGGATAGCGACGCGAACAACGTACCGACGGGCGACGTCTTCATGAGCGGATCGGGGAACTCGAATCGGTTTACGCCGGTAGGCGGCACCGGCGCGGGCAAAGCCTGGAGCGTGCTCGGAAACCAATTCATACCGCGTGGGAGCGCCGCTACGACGCCGCCGGCGGTCTTCAACTCGCAGCAGTACATCTTCATGACCCGGGAGTACAACCGATACAACGCCGGCCTGCTCGGGCACTACGACCTCAACGACAACGTGCAGCCGTATGTGGAATTCGGCTTCATGAACGACAGGAGCCATCAGGAGATCGCGCCGTCGGCTCTGTTCGAGAACAGCAATCCGCTCACGGCCGACAACAAATATCTGATCAACTGCACCAACCCGCTGCTGAGTGCGCAGGAGCAGAGCACCATCTGCACACCCGCACAGATCGCTGCCGATACGGCGACCCCGGGATCGCCGGCGGGGTCGGCGAGCGTGAACATCGGCCGCCGCAACATCGAGGGCGGCGGACGCACGTCCGACTACGAGCACACGAACTATCGCGGCGTCGCGGGCGTCAGGGGCGAGATCGGCCCCGCGTGGCGCTACGACGCGTACGGCCAGTACTACTACGTGCAGTTCTACAACACCAACAACCGCTACCTGAATTTCGCGCGGATCACGAACGCGCTCCAGGTCAAGACCGGCGCGGGCGGGGTTCCCGAGTGCATCAGCGGCCCGCCGTGCGTTCCCTACAACATCTTTGCCGACGGCGGCGTGACGCAGAACGCCCTCAGCTATCTCTACACGGACGGCACGGGCTACGGCACGGACACGCTGCGCACGGTGCACGCCGATTTCACGGGCGACCTCGGCGAGTACGGCGTGAAGATCCCGAGCGCGACACAGGGGCTGTCGATCAACGTTGGCTACGAGACTCGAGACGAACATCAGAGCTTCAAGCCGGACGAGGCCGAGCAGAGCGGCCTGCTCTCCGGATTCGGTGGCGCCGCGGTGGCCATCGACGAGTCCATCGATGTCAAAGAGTACTTCGCCGAAGTACGCGTTCCGATCATCCAAGAAAAGAAGGGAGCACAGGATCTGAGCATCGACGCCGGGTACCGCACGTCGGATTACTCGACGAGCGGCACGGCGGACACCTGGAAGTTCGAGGTTCAGTACGCGCCGGTCAACAGCGCACGGCTGCGGGCGTCCGTGAACAGGGCGATCCGCGCGCCGAGCATCATCGAGCTCTTCAATCCGCAGAACGTCGGCAAGATCACGAGCGGCCCCGACCCGTGCGCCCCGACGCTCGATTCCAATAACAATCTCGTTCCCGCCAGCAGGACGTTGCAGCAATGTCTGCGCACCGTGAGCGCGAGTCAGGCCGCGGCGTTCACAGCCGCGTACGGCAATGGCGGCACGACCAACACGATTCCACAGGGCACGGCGAGTCAGCTGTCGCAGGTCCAAGGTGGGAATACAAACCTGATACCGGAGACCGCGGACACGTACAGCCTCGGCGTCACGCTCACGCCCCAGCGGTTGAACCGATTCACGGCCAGCGTCGACTATTGGCACATCAAGATCGACGATCTGGTCAATGTGATCCCGGCCAGCTTCATCCTCACGGGTTGCCCGGACACAGGAGACCCGGTGTTCTGCAGTCTGCTGTCCCGCCAGCCCCAAACCTTCACGCTGGACGGCGCGAGCGTGGCAACCGGCGGCTACATCATTCAGACGAGTCAGAACATCGCTTCCACGCAGACCAGTGGCATCGACGTGCAGGGCAACTACCGGGTCGACTTTGACCGTCGCGGCTCGCTGAACTTCACGCTCGCGGCCTCTTACATGCTGAGCCAAGAGACCACGCCGTACCGCGGCTCGGGCACCTACGACTGCACCGGTCTGTTCGGGTTCACGTGCCAGACGGTCAACCCGGTGTGGCGACACGTCTTCCGGGCGACGTGGCAAACGCCGTCGCGAGTGTCGGTAACGGGCAGTTGGCGCTATTTCGCCGAGGTGAAGGAAGACAACAACGATTCGCAGACGCTACTGCACAACTCGGTGTTCGCCGGTTACGACCCGTTCAACGCGAAGATTGGCGCGCAAAACTACTTCGATGTCGCCGCGTCGTTCCAAGTGAAGAAAGTCGAGCTGCGAGGAGGCATCAACAACATCACGGACAAGATTCCTCCGTTCCTGGGATCGGAGATCGTGAGCGGCGGTGCTGCGAACACGTATGGGACCTATGACATGTTCGGTCGCCAGTTGTTCTTTGCCGTCAACGTGAAGCTCTGATCGTCTAGCCGCGGATCACCTCACGAGAGGGCTGGCGCTGAAGGGCGCCAGCCCTTTTTTCGGGCGTCGCATCGCGCCGCCCGTTAGAGGCGTGTGAGCGGATCGCAGTCGGCCATCCGCTCAAGATCGGCCCGCGCGTCCGCTCTCGGCCCGATGTAGAGCGGCCAACGTCGGCAACTTCGCGTCGTCGACGGCCGTGCCGAGGACTTGCCGGTAGCAACTCTTCGCCGCCATCGCCTCGGCGAGCGACCGCCGCTCGCCCACGTTGCATACCGATCGAGACGCCGCGCGCAAACGCGCGTACAACTCTTCCACTGCCGCGGGCGTATTGAGATCGAGATCGGCGTAACGTACCGTGACGTTCGCAATGTTCACGACACTCTCAACCGTTTCCGCAGCCACGCCGAGTGAACCGCACGTCAGTGCGCCCAACGCCACTACCGCGGGCGCGCATTTTGCGATGCTTCTGAACATGATGCCTCCCGAAAGATGCTGACTTCGACGTCCAGACCCGTCGTGCAAGGACTGGGTTTGGGCGCGCGTATTGTGCTCCGTAGCGCAGCGGCGGCAATTCGATTGTCTGAAGCATCGTTCAGTTGTTCTGAAGCGGGGAGACATGAAAAAAAAGACACAGAAGGAGAGACCTTCGGCGCGTTCCGCGCGCTTACCGTTGAATGCAGTCCGCGTGTTCGAAGCGGTCGCCGCCCAACGCAGCTTCAGCGCGGCGTCCGACGCGCTGCACGTCACGACGGCGGCGGTCAGCATGCAGATCAAGTCGCTCGAGCAATACCTGCAGGTGCGCTTGTTCCGCAGGAATCGACGCGACGTGCAGCTGACGGCCGAGGGCGAGTCGCTGCTGCCGTTCGTGCGCCGCGGCCTGGACGAGCTGGAGCTCGGCTTTCGTGCGGTCAAATCGGCGCGCGGCAGCGCGCTCGTCATCAGCGTGCTCGGTTCGTTCCTACAAAGGTGGTTGCTGCCGCGTCTCCCGGATTTTCGGACAGCGCATCCGAAGATCGACTTGCAGATCCGCGCCTCGACGGCGATCGCCGATTTCGCGCGCGACGACGTGCACATCGCGATTCGCTTCGGCCGCGGTGGTTGGCCCCGACTTCATGCGGAACGGTTGATGGACGATTGGCTCGTGGCCGTCTGCACTCCGGAGCTGTTGAAACGCTACGGTCGTCTGCGCGGTCCCGGACACACGGGCGACTATCCTCTCGTGCACAGCTCGAGCGAGCCGTGGGCGATATGGCTCACGGGCAACGACGAGGACAAGGAGCTGTGGCCGATGACGGGCACGGCTTTCGACGACTCGGTCGCCGTCGCGCACGCCGCCGAGCATGGACAAGGTCTCGCGCTCGTGCGCTGGTCTCTCGCCGCTGACCAGATTGCGGAAGGGCGAGTCGTGCTCGCGCATCCGCAAGCGCTGCGATTCGCTCGCAGCTACTACTTCGTCTGCCCCGAACCGTATCTGACGCTGCCGAAGGTCGCGGCGTTTCGCGACTGGATGCGCTCCGTTGCCGAGTCGTCTCCGAAGCCGCTTCGCTCGGAGCCCCGACCGTGAATAGGGCGTGCTCTGATCCGCCGGCCAGAACGCCGCTAGAACGACTCGGACTGGTCGGGCTCCGGCGGCTTGCCGAGATGGTAGCGGTTCGGGATGAAATCGCCGGTGATCATCTCGAGGTACGAGAGGCCGGGTCCGACCATCGGATAGACGCCGGCCTCCGGATCGATCACGACCTCGAGGAACGCGGCGCCCTTGAAGCTCAGGAACTCCTCGAGCACTCGCGGCACGTCTGCCTTCTTGTCGAGGCGCTTCGCGTAGCCGAAGCCGTCTGCCTGCGCGGCCTTCACGAAGTCCTTCTTGCGCAGCGACTTGTCGCTCGCGGACAGGCGGCCCTTGAAGAACAGCCGCTGCCACTGCATGACCATGCCGTCGCCGAAGTTGTTCAGCACGACGATCTTGATCGGTAGACCATAAGTCGTGACGGTCTCGAGCTCGCCGAGATTCATGCGGATGCTCGCGTCGCCGTCGACGTCGATCACGAGCTTGCCGCGGCTGCGCGAACTGCGCGCCGATCGCGGCCGGCAGGCCGAAGCCCATCGTGCCCATGCTTCCCGACGTCATCCACAGGCGCGGCTCGCGGAAATCGAAGTACTGCGCGGCCCACATCTGATGCTGGCCGACGCCGGTCGAGATGATCGCCTCGCCGCGCGTGATCTTGTTCATCGTCTCGATCACGTATTGCGGCTGGATCAACTGGCTTTCGCGGTCGTAGTTGAGCCGGTACGTGGACTTGAGATCGCGCAATCTCCGTGTGCCACGCGCCGAAGTCCGCGTTGAAGCCGGTGCGGCGGCCGTACGCGACGAGCGCGTCGAGCGCTAGCCCAAGCAAGCCCACGTGGTGCCAGTCGGCTTTCTTGACCTTGTGGATCTCGGACGGATCGATGTCGAAGTGCAGCACGCGCTTCGCCTTCGCGCGCGAACTTCTTGCGGCACGGCCGCGACGCGATCGTCGAAGCGCGCGCCGAGCGCGATCAGAAGATCGCAGTCGTCGACAGCGTAGTTCGCGCTCGCGGTGCCGTGCATGCCGAGCATGTGCAGCGACAGCGGTTGCGTCGTGTCGAACGCGCCGAGGCCCATCAGCGTGGTGGTCACGGGAATCTTGAACGCGCTCGCGAGCGCGCGCAGCGACGCGCTCGCGTTGCCGTTGATCACGCCGCCGCCGGCATAGATCAGCGGCCGTTTGCTCTCGCCGAGCATCGCGAAGAATTGCGCGCAGCGATCTTCGGAGAGCGCGTTGGCTCTCGACGGCCGCGAGCCGCCGCCGGTAGCCGGGGATCGGCAAGTAGCTGTCGCCATGGAACGTGCCGATCCAGTTCTGCACGTCCTTCGGCACGTCGATCACGACGGGACCGGGGCGGCCGGTGCGCGCGATCTCGAACGCCGTGCGCATCGTTGCCTCGAGCCGCAGTGGATCGGTCACGAGGAACACGTGCTTCGCCACCGAGCCCATGAGCGCGCTGACCGGCGCTTCCTGGAACGCGTCGGTGCCGATCGAGCCGGTCGCGACCTGGCCGCAGATCACGACGATCGGAATCGAGTCGGCCATGCAATCGCGCACGGGCGTCACGCAGTTCGTCGCGCCGGGCCCGGACGTGACCATCACGACGCCGACGCGCCCGCTCGCGCGCGCGTAACCTGCGGCCATGAAGCCCGCGCCTTGCTCGTTCGCCGGCACGATCAGCGGCATCGGCTCGACGCCGTCGCGCGTGTGCGCCGCGTTGTAGCGGAACACCGCGTCGTACGTCGGCAGGATCGCGCCGCCGCTATAGCCGAAGATCGTCTCGACGCCCTCGTCCGCGAGCACCTGAATGATGATGTCGGCGCCGGCCATCTTCGTGCCGGCGAGCGGATGAGCGGCGCCTAGTTGCGGCTGAGTTTGGCTGTCCATCGGGCGTTGAATCGCGAGTCGTCGGCCGCGCGAAAGTAGCGCGCGGCCCCGCGAGTTTTGACGAAAAATCCATGCGTTGCAATAGCGTGAGCCATGCGCCAACATGCACGGTCCGGCTCCGGCGCGCCCCATCGACCATGCGACATATCATCTCGATCCTGCTGCAGAACGAAGCCGGAGCGCTCGCCCGCGTCGCGAACTTGTTCTCATCGCGCGGCTACAACATCGAGAGCCTGAACGTCGCTCCGACGGCCGACGCGACGGTTTCGCGGCTCACGCTCGTCACGAGCGGCTCCGACAGCGTGATCGATCAGATCAGCAAGCAGCTCGGCAAGCTCGTCGACGTCGTCGAGATCGCGGACATGACGAGCGCCGATCACATCGAGCGCGAGCTCGCGCTGTTCAAGCTGCATGTAACGAACGGCGACGGCGACAAGCTCGCTGCGGCGCTGAAGCAATTCGAAGCGCGCGTGCTGAACGATCAAAGCGGTCACTACACGGTCGAGGTCGTCGGCGGCAGCCAAGAGATCGACCGGTTCCTGAAGCGCGTCGCGGGCATCACCGACGTCGTCACGGTCGTGCGCAGCGGCGCAATGGCCGTTTCGCGCGGCGCGCCCGCGCAGAGCCGTGGCTAAGCGCGCGCGAGGCGCGTCCGCCGCGGCCGACGGCGGCGCGTCCGCAGCGCAGACGACCGACGGCGCGAAGCCGAACAACTCCGGAGTGGCTCGCGAGCACGCGCCGGCTCGTGATCAAGATCGGCTCCGCGCTGTTCGTCGACCAGGCGACGGGCACGCTCGATCGCTCGTGGCTCGAAAGCGTTTGCGCCGACGTCTCCGATCTGCGCGCCGAGGGCAAGGAAGTCGTGATCGTGTCGTCGGGCGCCGTCGCGCTCGGCGCGCGCGAGCTCAAGCTCGATCCGCGCCGCGCGCGCCTCGAGGACAAGCAGGCGGCGGCCGCGACGGGACAGATCGTGCTCGCGCACGCCTATCAAGAGGTGCTCGGCGGTTTCGGGATCACCGCCGCTCAGGTGCTGCTCACGCTCGACGACAGCGAGAGCCGGCGCCGCTACTTGAACGCGAGCAAGACGCTGCTCTCGCTGCTCGGTTACGGCGTGGTGCCCGTCGTGAACGAGAACGACACGGTCGCGACGCAGGAGCTGCGCTACGGCGACAACGACAGGCTCGCGGCGCGCGTCGCGCAGATGGTCAGCGCCGAGTGCCTCGTGCTGCTCTCCGACGTCGACGGCCTTTACACGGCCAACCCGCGCGTCGACGACACGGCGCGGCATATCGAGGAGGTCACGGAGCTCAAGCGCGAGCATCTGGGACATGGCCGGCGGGCCCGGCTCGAGCCACGGCTCTGGCGGGATGCGGACCAAGCTCGACGCTGCGCGGATCGCAGTCGGCGCAGGCTGCCGGATGGCGATCGCGAGCGGCCGCACCGCGCGGCCGATCGCCGAGCTGCGCGCGGGCGGCAAGGCCACGTGGTTCTTGCCGAGCGCGACGCCCGGCGCCGCGCGCAAGCAGTGGATCGCGGGCACGCTGAGCCCGAAGGGCGCCGTGCGCGTCGATCTCGGCGCGGAGCGCGCGCTCGCCTCGGGCCGGAGCCTGTTGCCGGCCGGTGTCGTGGGCGTCGACGGCCAGTTCGAGCGCGGCGACGCGGTCCGCGTGCTCGGCCGCCGACGGCCGCGAGCTCGCGCGCGGGCTCGATCGCGTACGCGGCCGACGAGGCGCGGCTGATCGCGGGCAAGCAGACCGCGGGTATCGCCGATGTCTTGGGTTATCGCGGCCGGGATGAGATCATTCACCGCGACGACTTGGTGCTGATCGACACGAGATAGCCCAATGAGCAGCGTAAAAATCGCAACCAAACCCGACCTGCGCGAGCAGATGTTCGAGGTCGGTCGGGCCGCGCGCGCGGCCGCTGAGCAGCTCGCCGAAGCGCGAGCGGACGTGAAGCGCGCGGCGCTCGAGGCGGCCGCGCAAGGAGCTGCGCGCGTCGGCGAAGACCGTGCTGCGCGCGAACGCGGATGACGTCGCCGACGCGAAGAGCGCCGGGTCTGTCGAGCGCGATGATCGATCGGCTCGCGCTCGAACGAGAAGCGGATCGAGGCGACCGCGGCCGGCCTCGAGGTCGTCGCGGCGCTCGAGGATCCGGTCGGCCAGATCGATCGCGTCGTGGGAGCGACCGAACGGGCTCAAGATCTCGCGCGTGCGCGTGCCGCTCGGCGTGATCGGCATCATCTACGAGAGCCGGCCGAACGTGACGGCGGACGCCGCGGCGTTGTGCCTGAAGGCGGCAACGCGGCGATCTTGCGCGGCGGCTCCGAGAGCGCGCGCTCGAGCGCCGCGATTCACGCATGCCTCACGCGCGCGCTCGTCGCGCACGGGTTGCCGGAGCACGCGGTGCAGATGCTGCCGACGCAGGACCGCGAGGCGGTGGGCATCATGCTGCGCGACATGGCGCGCTACATCGACGTGATCGTGCCGCGCGGCGGCAAGAGCTTGGTCGCGCGCGTGCAGCAGGACGCGCGCGTGCCCGTGATGAGCCATCTCGAGGGCATCTGTCACACCTATATACATGAGCGCGCCGATCTCGCGATGGCGCGCAAGGTCGACGCTGAACGCGAAGATGCGCCGCACGGGCATCTGCGGCGCGACCGAGACGATCCTCGTCGACCGCGCGTGCGCGGCGACGCATCTCAAGCCCGTCGTCGTCGATTTGCTCGAGGCGGGGTGCGAGGTCCGCGGCGACGCAGCGACCGTCGCGAGCGACCCGCGCGTCAGCGCCGCTCAAGACTCGGATTGGGGCAAGGAATTCCTCGACGCGATCGTCGCCGTGCGCGTGATCGACGGCCTCGACGAGGCGCTCGCGCACATCCGCCGTTACGGCTCGGCGCACACCGACGCGATCATCACGTCCGACGCCGGCCGCGGCCGAGCGATTCCTGAACGAGCTCGACAGCGCGATCGTCATGCACAACGCGTCGACGCAGTTCGCCGACGGCGGCGAGTTCGGCATGGGCGCGGAGATCGGCATCGCGACGGGCAAGATCCACGCGCGCGGCCCGGTCGGCGCGGTCGAGCTCACGAGCTACAAGTACCAAGTGCGCGGCAGCGGTCAGACGCGTCCCTGAGCGCGTCCCTGAGCCTGGGCCAACTTCGAGCTGCCTCTTCCGTGGGCGCCCAGCGCGCGCTCTACGACGTGATCGTGATCGGCGCCGGCATCAATGGCGCTGCGATCGCGCGCGAGGCCGCGCTGTCCGGCCTTGCCGTGTTGCTCGTCGAGCGCGGCGACCTCGCGGCGGGCACGTCGAGCGCGTCGTCGCGACTGATCCACGGCGGGCTGCGGTACCTCGAGCACTTCGAGATCGGGCTCGTGCGCGAGTCGTTGAACGAGCGCGAGCGGCTGCTGCGCTTCGCGCCGCATCTCGTGGTACCGCTCGAGCTCTACATCCCGGTTTATCGCGCGCGCGCGCCGCAAGCGCTGGCAGATCGGGCTCGGCCTCACGCTCTACGACTGGCTCTCGGCCGATCGTTCGCTGCCGGGCCACACGCTGCTCGGCCGCGACGCGCTGCTCGAGAAGCTGCCGGGACTGAATCCCGCCGGGCTCGTCGGCGGCGCGAGCTACTTCGACGCGCAGGCTCGCTATCCCGAGCGGCTCGTCGTCGAGAATGTGCTCGACGCGGCCGCGAACGGCGCCGTCGTGAAAACCTACACGCGCGTGACGCGAATCGTCGTCGAGGCCGGGCGTGCGACGGGCGTCGAGTGGCGCACCGCGGGCGGTGAGAGCGGCGCTGCGCGCGCGCGGCTCGTCGTCAACGCCGCGGGCCCGTGGGTCGACGAGGTGCTCGGCGATCTTCGCCACACGCGGCTGATCGGCGGCACGAAAGGCAGCCACCTGATCGCGCCGCTTTTTCCGGGCGCGCCGAGCGCGGGCGTCTACATCGAGGCCGGTAGCGACGCGCGGCCGTTGTTCATCTTGCCTTGGAACGGATTGCTGCTCGTCGGCACGACCGACGAGCGCGTGGATGAGCCGAGCGCGTGCCATCGACGCGCGCGAGCTCGACTATCTCGCGGCAGAAACCGAGCGCGTGTTCCCGGCCGCGGCCGGCCTCGAGTCCCGCGTGCTCTACACATACACCGGCGTGCGGCCGCTGCCGTATCAGCGCCGCGGCGCCGAAGGCTCGATCACGCGCCGCCACTTGATCCGTCGCCATCGCGCGGCGCGCGGCTTGTACTCCGTAGTCGGCGGCAAGCTCACGACGCATCGCGCGCTCGCGGAGGACGTGCTCGACGTGCTCCGCGCCCAGCTACCGGGCCTCGAGCGCGTGCGACCGACGCGCGACGCGGCCGCTGCCCGGCGCGCTTGCGCCGAAGGAGCGCGACGAGCTGCTCGCAGACGTCGGCGCGGAGCTCGGCGCCGCGCAAGCCGTGCGCCTCTGGCACGTCTATGGAGGCGCGGCGAGACGGATCGCGGAGCTCGCGCGCGCCGATGCGGATCTCGCCGCCGCGATCGGCGGCAGCCCGGTGCTCGTCGCGGAGCTCGTCCATGCGTGGAAGGCGGAGTGGGCCTCGACGCTCGACGACTTCCTGCAGCGGCGCTGCATGGCCGGGCTCGATGCGGACTTTGGGCTTGGCGCCGCGGAATCTGCGGCTGGTTGGCTGGTGAGGCTCGGCTATCGCGGATGCTGCGCGCGCGGAGTCCGAGCTCTCGGACTACCGCGCGCTCGCGGCGCAACGATGCGCGCCGCGAGCGGCGTAGTCGAGACGTTACTTCGAAGCGGCGGGCGTGGGCACCATCTCGACCTGGATGACGGGCGCCACGATTTGCACGCGGGTTCGCGTGCAGCTCGGCGCTCGTCTCGGCCACGATCTCGTCCGTCATGTCCGACAGCATCTCGGCAGCAGGCTGCTTTGCCGTCACGACGATCTCTTCGACCTTCGGGTTGGACAGAGCCGGGGCCGCGACCGCGATCAGAGCGGCTGCGAGCAACGAAGCTGGTCAACGTCTTCATGTCTTTCTCCCAATGAGTCAAACGACTAATTGCCGGGGACTAACTACTGGCTCGAGATGCTACGCGCCGAGCGATAGTACCGGCTTGAAGAAAGCTGGAGATTGACAAAGGCGGCTAAAGGTTCGCGCGGCCGCCGCGGAGGCCTGTGACGCCGTTCTCAGGCGCCCTTTTCGTTCGCGCCGCGCTCGACGGGCTCGAAGCGCCCCGTCGGCCGATCGCCGTGTCGCGAGTACCGATGCTCGCTCGCCATGTCGGCGAGAGCGCGATCGCGCTCCTCGCGCGTGCGGTACCAGTGATGACGCTCCCAGCCCGCGCCGAGGATGCGCGCGAACGTGTCAGTGGCTGGCAGGGTCACTCGTATGCCGAACGGCTTCGGCACGTCGAGCGGCTCGTTCAAGTTGTGCTCGTGGACGATTTCCATTTCGTGGGCGCCGCGCGTCGAAAACGATTGCGGCCGCATCTTACCCGAACTGCGTCACGGCCGGACAACGCCGCGCCGCTGCTACAATCTCGCCGCCATGGCTAGGGTCGTGCAAGCGGCTGAGTTTTTCGTGGTCGGAGGTCCGGTGCCGCCGGATCGGCCCTCGTACGTCGAGCGGGCTGCCGACCACGAGCTCAAGGCGGCGCTGCAGGCGCGGCGCCTCTGCTACGTTCTCGGAGCACACGGCACCGGCAAGTCGAGCTTGCTCGCGCGCGTGGGTCGCTCGTTGCGGACCGATGGCGAGCTCGTGGCCGTCGTCGACATCGCGAGCCTCGAGGCGCGCGGCGAAGACTCGGACGTCGAGCGCTGGACGTATGCAATCGCGCACCGCGTCGTCCACGAGCTGCGCCTGAACGTCGACTTGCCGGGCTGGTGGCGGGAGCGCACCGCCGTCGCGCGTGAGAGTCGGCTCGCCGATTTCTTCTGGGACGTGGTCCTCACCAACACGACCGTGCCGGTCACGATCATGTTCGACTCGATCGAGCGCGCGGTCGAGCTGGCGTTCGGCCCCGAGCTGCTCACGGCGATCGACACTTGCTACGAGCGGCGCACGCGCGAGCCAGACTATGAGCGCCTCGCGTTCGCGCTCGCCGGCGTCGCGTCGCGCGAGCAGCTCGCCCGCCGCGCGAACGGGCGTTCTACGGCCGTACTGATCGAGCCTCAAGACTTCGCCCCCGAGGAGTCGTATGTGCTCGCACTGGGCTTCGGAGGAGAGCCGGGGCAAACGCAGGCGCTGATGGACCGAGTCTGCGCATGGACGAACGGTCACCCGTATCTGACGCAGCTAGTCGCTCGCGCCGTCGAGAACAAGGGCGGCAACCTCGAGGACGTCGAGCGCGTCGTCCGCGAGCAGTTGCTCGTACCCGCGGCGCTCAACCAAAGTCCACTCGCCGCGACGCGCGAGCGGCTCACCGCGCGCCGACCCAACGCGCGCCGCGCACTCGGCATCCTGCACCGCGTCGCGCGCGGCACGAAGGTGGTGTTGCCGCGTGAGGCGGGCGTGCGCGACCTGCTGCTCTTGTCCGGCGTGGCGACAGTGAAGGGCGGCGTGCTCGGCTATCGCAACCGGATCGTCCGCGAGGCGTTCGGCACACGCTGGGTGAAGAGCGTCGCCCCGCTCGGTTGGCGGACCGTCGCAGCTACCGCCGCCGCCGTCGTGCTGCTCGCCGTAGCGGGCTTCGCGTACTGGAACTACGTGCCGCGGTACTACGAGCGCGTGCTGGTCGACGCGGGCGCGGATCCCGCCGCCGTCGACGCGGCCTATCACGGGTTGCACCGCTTGCCCGGCTTCGCGGCGCGTGCGGACGAGCTGCTCGCGGACGCGTTGCGCCGCCGCAGCAGCGATGCAACCAACGTCGGCGCGCTCGTGACGACCGACAGCGCGCTGCGCGCGCTGCCAGGGCAAGCGCAGGAGGCCGACCGGCTGCTCGCCGATTTCTGGCTGCGCAAGACGGCGACTGCCGCGGCGGCGGAGCAGCGTGACCCGGCGTTGCTGTTCGCGCTGCGTGCCGCGCTCGCGGGCGGCGGCGGCGCCGAGGAGGCGCGCGCGTGGGTCCGGGCGCTCGTCGGCGGCGACTACGCCGAGCTCTCCCGCACGTTCGACCTCGCGGCCGCGCCCGCGCGATGGGGCGTCGACTGGCAGGGCAGGCAGTTGCTCGCGATCGAGTCGACGCACGGCGTTCGGCGTGTGCCGCTTGCGCAGGGCGCGGGAGCCGTCGCCGAAGCGCCGCTCGCGCTCAGCGCGCTTGCCTACACGCCGCTCGAGCGTGCCCTGCGCGTCGAAGAGCAGGGCGACGCCGGCGAGCTCGAGCTCAGCGTCGCGGTTGCGCACCCCGCAAGCGCCGAGCTCACGTTGACCCTCACGGCGCCGAGCGGTGCGAGCGCGACGGTGCCGTTGCCGCAGGGTACCGGCGGGCGCGGCGAGTACTTCGTGTTTCCCGCGCAGCCCGGCACGCCGCTCGCGGCTCTTGCCGCGGAAGAACGGCGCGGCACGTGGAAGCTCGCGCTGATCGATCACCGCGAGGGTAATGCCGGCAGCCTAGCGGGCTGGGGGCTGCGGTTCGGCGCGCAGAGCGTGCGCGACGATCCCGACCAGCCCGTCGCGATTCCGGAGCCCGCGCGCACGACCGACGTGTCTTTCGACGTAAGCGACGACGATCGGTTCGCGCTCGTGCGGCCCACGACAACCGGTGCCGCGCCGACGCTATCCGTCTGGGATCTGGCAGCGGGCCGGCCGCAGGCCGACGTCGGTTTGCCGAGACCGCCCGAGCACGCACTCCTGAACGCGACGCATGCGCGAGTGCTCACCTCGGCCGGCGATCAGGTCACGCTTTGGAACGCCGCGAGCGGCGCGCAAGTCGCGCGGATCGGGACGCAAACGGAGTTCGTGCTGCCGCCGGTGTTCTCGGCCGACGGCGGCTTCGTCGCGATCGCCGAGCGCGTCGAGGATTCGCCGCCGCTGCTGAGCCTGTTGCGCGCCGAGGACGGAACGCTGCTCGCGAGCGTCGCGGGCGTTACCGGCGCCGAGCGCTGGTGGCTCGGGCCGGGCGGGCGCTACTTCGCGCTGCTGGAGGCGGACAACGTCGTGCATGTGATCGACGCGCACCGCGGGACGGACCTCGCGAGCCTTACGCATGCGCGCGCGGTCGTTGCCGTGTTGCCGCTCCCCGACGGCGCGACATTGCTAACCATCGACGACGCGGGCGAGATGCGCGCGTGGAACGTCGCTTCGAGCGCGCCCGCGAACACGAGTGGAAGGACCCTTGGCACGACGGTGGCGACTGATGGCGTGAGCCTGTCCGCCGACGGCTCGCGGCTCGCGTACCCCGCCGGTCGCGGCGAGTTCGTGGTGCGCACGGTCGCTTCGAGCGCGCGCGTTGCGAGCGTCCTGATGAACGACGCGAGCGGCGCGCCGCGCGCGCGCTTGTCGCCCGACGGCTCCACTCTCGTGACGTCGAGCGCAGAGCACATTCGCGTCTGGTCCCTGCCGAAGAGAAGCGAGTCCGTGCCCTCGGCAGAGCGCGCGGCGGATCTCGATGTGAGCGCGCTTGCGATCGACGGCTCGAGCGACGGCGTCGCGTTCGGCCGCCGCGACGGCGGAGTGAGCTTCGGCGATGCGGCGGACTCGACGCACCGCACGACGCTGCTCGACGCCGCGGCCGACGGCGGGCCGCACGCGGTGGTGCGCGCGCTTGCGCTCGCGAGCTCACTCGGTCTCGTCGCGAGCGGCGGCGACGATGGCGTCGTGCGGCTCGCAGCAGTCGCAACCTCATCGCCCGGCGTCGATCAGCCGCGGTCGTTCGATGCCGGCGACGGCGCGGTCACGGCAGTCGCGCTCGGCGCGGACGGCCGCCTCGTCGCGGCCGCGGCGAGATCGGCGGTGCATGTCTGGGACGCCGCGGACGGCGCGGTCGCGTTCACGATTCCGCGCGCGGCCGAGGCCGTCGCGCTCGCGCCCGGCGGCGGGCTGCTCGCGACGGGCGGCGCCGACGGCGCCGTGCAGGTTTGGCGGCGGAGCGGCGAGGCGCTAGGCGGCACGCTAACCGTGCCGAGTGCCGTGCGCTGGATCGGCTTCGCGTCGGATGAGGTGCTCATCGCCGCGACCGACCATTGGCTGCACAGCTTCAGCGTCGGTCCTCGAGGCCTCGAGCCGCTGCACACGTGGCCCGCACCGGGCTCGCTTTCGGCGGCGCGCGGGTTCGCGGCGCTCGGTGCCGAACGAGTGCTTATCGAAGCCTTCGACGCGCGGGGCGAGCTGCGCCGCAGCGAGATCGATCTCGCCGCGGCCCAAAGCGGTGCCCCGGCCGTGGCTCCCGAGCTCTTGAGCCGCGACTGGTCCGCCGCGCTGGGGCTCGCGCTCGACGACGCGGGAGAGGTGGGTCCGGCCGGCCCCTAGCGCCGATCTCGGGATTTTGGGCAAATCTGTGAACTGCCCGGTGGGGCTGGAGGCCCCGTCCGCGCTAACGTACGCACGTTTTGACGTAACCGACGAGTCAAACGCGCGTGTCTCAACCGGCCAATCCAATGCGTGCTCGCTGGATCGCAGTCGCCCGTTTCGCGGGTGTGCTCGCGGTCGCGGTTTGGGTCGCTGCGTGTCAGCAACCCAACAGGCCGCGCACGTACGAGTTTTTCATGGAAGACGGCCTCGCCAGGGAAGGCGTTCTCGCGCGTTGCAATCAAGATCGCAAAGCGTCGGTCGACGACCAGGAGTGCGAGAACGCGCGTCGTGCAGCCGCGGCAGTGGGGGCGACGGGCGAGCATGAGCGTACTCAGAACTACGAGCGCGAGTCGTCGCGCAAGCTCGAACAGCTTCGCGATCGCGCGGCTCGCCAGCAGCAGGCCGAGGAGCAAGCGGCTGCTGCCGCGAAGGCCGCCGAAAAAGACGCTTACGAGGCGCAGTGGCGCGACAAGAATGCCGCCGGGCAGGCTAACGGCGCGGGTCCGATCTCCGATGCGAGCAGCGGCGCCGACGAGCGCGAATCGTTGTCGCAGCTGCCGGCGCGGCCCGAGCTCAAGATCGCGGCCGTCGAGCCGCCGAAGGCCGACGTCCAACCGCAGAAACCCGAGATCGAGCACGCGGCGGTCATCCCGCGGCCGTTCCGCGATTCCTCACTCCAGCGCTAGGTCCTAGCGCACCGCACGCCCAACGACGAGACACGCCCGCGACCGGGCGTTGCGCCCACGCATGCGTCAGCGCGGCGTCTCGTCGAGCGGGTAGATCACTGCCTCTTCGGCGGAACCGCCGCTGCTCGGCGCGCTCCCGTTCGTCGTGGTGGTCGTCGTCGTCGCGGGCGGCGCCGCGCCGGGTGTGCTCACTCCGTGCAGCGTGTCGATGAATTGCCGCGCGGTGGCCGGTGTCGCGGCGGTCGTCGGCCCGAGCGCTGCGCGATCGTCGCCCGAGTAGAAGATCTTGTCGCCGTCCTCGTCGATGTCGAGCCGTGCACCCTCGAACGCGGCGCCGGCGTACAAGCCGCGGCTGCGCGTATAGATGTAAACCTGGGCTTTGCCCGTGATCGCGGCCGTCGCGCGTTTGCCGAGCGGGCCCGCGATGGCGGTCGCGTCGCCGCCCATCGTGAACTTGCCGCTCGCCATGTTCTTGACCGACTGCTCGTTCTCGAACACGAGCACGACGTCGGCCCACTCGGCGCCGAACTGGAGCCCGATGTTGCCGCCCGTGAGCGTGATGAACGCCGGATTGCTCCACTGGCCGTCCGCCTCGCGCACGCTGAGCACTCCGCGGCCGCGCCGCCCGCCGAGGAAGAAGCCGCCCCGCACGAGCGACGGTATCACCGCGACGCCGTGCGCGCGCTCGAGCAGTGCGGCCGGGATGCTCTTCTCGTCTTCGGCGGTGAACTTCACCAGCACCTCCGAAGCTCGGATGAGCCGGTCGCTGTCGGACGTCTCGGCGGCGCTCGGCCGAACGGTCGCGACCAGAGTCGCGGCCAGCAGTGCAAGACCGAAGCGATGAGCGATTCGCGCGGTGCGCATCGTGTAATCTCGGGCGGTTACGATGCCGCGCATCTTAGCGCGTCCGCGCAGCGCTGCCACGCGCGACGCTAGAGCGCGAATCCGGGCGGAAGAGGGCAGTCGAGCGTCGCGGCGATCGCGCGGAACAACTCCTGCTCGTCGAGCTCGACTTTGCCGTCGGCGCGAATCGTCGCGAGCACGCCTCGTAGTAGCTTGAGCTTGGGCGCAGAGCGCAGACCGGCGAGCGCCGTGAGCGCGCCGTCGAGCTTCGCGAGATCGCGCGTCGCGGAGGGCGACTCGAACGAAGGAGCGTCGCCCGCGTCGGCCCAGCCGATCGCGGCGAGCCCCGCGGCATACGCCGCGCGCGCGGCCGACGCGTCCGCGTTGCCGAACGCGGCGACGGTCGCGAGCAGCGAGCGCACCGCGTCGCGCAGCGCGCTCTTGGTGACCGCGGCACGCGGCGCGGACGCTGCCGAGGTCGGCTGCGCGCGCAGGTAGGCCGCGAGCACGTGAATCAGCACGTAGTCGAACAGTCGCGGCTCGACCTCGAGCGCGGCGAGCTTGCCGAGCAAGTCGAGCAGATAGCGGATCTGCTCGGCCGGCCGGCGTTTGAGCGCCGGCAGCGCGAGCGCGACGATCGTCAGCCGCAAGCGCCGGTCCACTTGGCTCAGAGTGTCGTAGAGTCGCCGGCAGTCGTCCGAGCGTACGCCGCCGAGCTGCTGATCGAGCAGCGCGAATTGGCGATCGCGCGCGGGCGCGTCGGGCGCAACGGCGAGCGCGGCGACGAGCAACAGGCTCGAATCCTGCGCGCGTGCGGCCTCCTTGATTTGCTCCGGGATCGCGTCGCGCAAAGCTTCGCCGACGGCGGGCGCGACGATTTGACCGGCGCGCTCGCGCACCGGGTCCGATGAGGGCGGCATCGCGGCGAGCGCGGCGCTCACCGCGGCCGCGGTGCGCGCGGCGGCGTCGAAGCCGCCCTCGGCGCGCGCGGCCGCAATCGCGCGTTCGGCCGCGATCGCGGCGCCGGGTCCCGGCAGCGGCTCGGCCTTGGGTAAGTCGCGCGGGTCGAAGGACGGGTCGAGCGCCTTGATCCGTTCGATCAGCGGCGGATGCGTCGCGAACAAGCCTCCGAACGCGCCCGAGCCGCGCTCGAACAGCATGTGAGCGACCTCCTCGGTCTCCGCGTACTGGATCCGCGCGCCGTAGGCGGCGATCTTCTTGAGCGCTCCAGCCAAGCCCTGCGGCTCGCGCGTGAACTGCACGGCCGAGGCGTCCGCGAGCGCCTCGCGCTGGCGCGAGACTGCGGCCTTGATCAGGCGGCTCAGGAACACGCCGATCCAGCCGATCACGATGAGCGCGATGCCGACCACGACCGCGATCGCGAGCGCGCTGTTGTCCTTGTTGCGGTTCGGCCGCGCGTAGCCGAGGCCGCGCAAGATGAAGCGGCCGGCGAGCGACAGCGCGAGAATGCCGAACGAGAGCCCTATCAGCTGCTGGTTGAGCCGCATGTCGCCGTTCAAGACGTGGCTGAACTCGTGCGCGATCACGCCTTGCAGCTCCGCGCGATCGAGGCGCTCGAGCGCGCCGCGCGTGACGCAGATCGCCGCATTCGCGTGCGTCGTGCCCGCCGCGAACGCGTTGATGCCGGCCTCGTGCTCGAGCACGAAGATTTCGGGCACCGCGACGCCCGACGCGAGCGCCATCTCCTCGACGACGTTTACGAGCCGCTGCTGGAGCGGGTCGGCGCCGCCGCCGGTCACCTGCGTCGCGCTCATCATCCGTGCGACGTCGGCGCCGCCGCCCGCGAGCGAAGCGGCTCGGTACACGCTCGCGAGCACCATGATCGCGAGCGTGACGGCCATAGCGGAGGCGAGCACGCCGAGATTCGCCGCGATCCAGCCGCTCCAACCACCGGTGCCGCCGTAGAGCGCATTCGGGTTCGCGTAGCGCAGCGCGAGCGAGAGCGCGAACGTCGTCGCGAGCGCGCAGAGCACGAACGCGAGCAGGAACGCGCCGACGAGCACGCGGCTCGTGCGTCGCGTCTGCTCCTGGCGCGCGAAGAAGTCCACGCGTGCGAGCTAGACGCTCAGTTGAACGACACCTTGGGAGCCTCGCGCTTCGCCGGCTGCTCGACCTCGAGGAACTCGGCCGGCTTGAAGCCGAAGTTGTTCGCGACCAGGTTGGCCGGGAAGTTCTGGCACGCGTTGTTATAGGAGAGAACCGAGTCGTTGAACGCTTGGCGGGCGAACGCGACCTTGTTCTCGGTCGACGTGAGCTCTTCTTGCAGCTGCTGCATGTTCTGGCTCGCCTTGAGGTCGGGATAAGCCTCGGTGAGCGCGAACAGCCGGCCGAGCGTGCCGCCGAGCGTCGACTCGGCCGCCGCGAGCTGCTTGATCGCCTCGGCGTCGGACGGGTCCGCGGCGGCCTTCTTCAACCCGGCCTGCGCCGCGTTGCGCGCGTTGATCACGGCCTCGAGCGTCGACTTCTCGTAAGTCATGTAGCCTTTCACCGTTTCGACGAGATTCGGGATCAAGTCGTAACGGCGCGTGAGCTGCACGTCGATCTGCGAGAAAGCGTTGCGCACTCGGTTGCGCGAGTTGACCAGGTTGTTGTACATCCCTACGGCCCAGAACACGATCAGCGCAAGGATGACCAACGTGACGATCAGGCCCATCGAATTGCTCCTTAGGCGTACGGACGCGCGGAGAATACGCCGCGAATCCTCATGCCGCCAATCGCGGCACCATTTCGCTACCGCGGCGCTGCTCGGCGCGTCGCTTGCGCTCGTCGCGGGCCGGGCGTCGGCCGGCTGGGTCGGCGACGCAATGGACCTCATGGGAACCCGCGTCTCGGTTGAGCTCTGGGACGACGACGAGGCCCACGGCCGCAAGCTCGTGCAAGCGGTGATGGAGGACTACAAGCGCATCGACCGCGAGATGAGCACGTACAAGCCCGACAGCGAGATCTCGTTCGTCAACGACCACGCGGCCGAAAAGCCGATCCCGATCAGCGAGGAGCTCTTCAACCTGATCGACGTGTCGCTGCAATTCTCGGTCGCGAGCCACGGCGCGTTCGACATCACGTACGAGAGCGTCGGTTACATGTACGACTTTCACAAGCACGAGCATCCGAGCGAGGAGCAGATCAAGGAGCACCTGCCGGCGGTCGACTACCGGCACGTCGTGCTCGAGCGCGGCGCGCGTACGATCGAGTACACGATGCCGGGCGTGCGGATCAACTTAGGCGGCATCGCGAAGGGCTACGTCGTGCAGCACGAAGCCGAGTTCTTGAAGGCGAACGGCATCGAGCACGCGCTCTTGAACGCCGGCGGCGACACGCGCGTGATCGGCGACCGGCGCGGCAAGCCGTGGATCGTCGCCATCCGTCATCCCCGCGCCAAAGATCAGGTGATCACGCGGCTACCGCTCGTCGACGAGGCGATCTCGACGGCCGGCGACTACGAGCGCTTCTTCGAAGAGGATGGCAAGCGCTATCACCACGTGATCAATCCGCATACCGGCGAGCCGACCGAAGGGATCCTCACGGTTTCGGCGATCGGTCCGAGCGGCACGATCACCGACGGGCTCGACACCGCGATCTTCGTGCTCGGCGTGAAGGAAGGGCTCGAGCTGATCAAGAAGTACCCGGGCTACGAGACGATCATCGTCGACTCGAACGGGAAGATTTACTACTCCGAGGGCCTCGAGCCGGGACGCGAGTAGTCCCGCTTCTATCGTTCCGGTAGCACCCCGCGCGTTCTTGCCCCACGTGCGTGCGCCGTCGCGGGCTATCGCTTAAGCTCCGCGCGAAGCCGTCGTGGAGCGCGTGCCATGCGTCATTCCTGGAGCATTACCTTCCTTCTCGCAGGCCTGCTCGCGACCACCGGCGTGCTCGCGCACCACTCGGCGGTCGCCGAGTACGACCTCGATAAGCCGGTATCGATCAGCGGCACGATCAAGCGCGTCGAGTGGCAGAACCCGCACATCTGGTACTACCTCGACGTGAAGGAGAACGACGGCGGCCTCTCCGAGTGGGGCGTGTCGGGCGGCGCCCCGGGGCAATTGATGCGGCGCGGAATCACCAAGGATGTGCTCCAGGTCGGTGCCGTCGTGTCCGTCGAGGGTTTTCGGGCGCGTGACGGGTCGAAGAACATGACGGGGCGGCGCGTCACGTTCGCGGACGGCCGCGACGTGTTCACCGCGGGACCCGAGCAGCAACGCTGAAGAGCGAGGAAGCACGATGACGATTCGAGCCGAGTTGATCTTCGCGCTGGCTGCGGTCACGTTGGTCGTCTCGAGCGCTAAACTTGAGCAAGCCGCGGCGCAGGCGTCGTCCGAGATCCCTCGCGCGGCGGGCGGCAAGCCCGATTTCAACGGCATGTACGAGTGGCCGCGCGCGCTGCCGGGTGCGGCCACGTGCCGCTGCTCGGCCACGATCTTCGATCGCAAGAACTTCGCGCCGTTCCTTGCCGACGGCGAGCCGTTCCTCGAGCCGCGTACCGGCGATCCGCGCCACGACGAGCCACGCGCGTTTTGCATGCCGGCCGGTTTCCCGTCCGGGATGCTGTCCGCGAACGCGATGCAATTCTCGCAGACACGCGATTACCTGATCGTCCTGCACGAGTTCCAGGGTATGAAGCGCGTCATCCCGCTCGACGGCAGGCCGCACAGGAAGGGAATCGAGCCGTCGTACTACGGCGACTCCGTGGGGCATTGGGAGGGCGACACGCTCGTCGTCGTCACTAAGAACCTCAAGCGCTGGTCGCTCGACGACTACTACTACACCGATCCGAAAGAGTATCGGATGCACAGCGACGCGCTCACGGTCACCGAGCGCATCAGCTTCAAGAGCCCGACGCAGCTCCGTTACGTGATGACGCTCGACGATCCGAAGATCTTCAAGCAGCCATGGGCGCAAGAGTTCGAGATCACGGCACGTCCGGAGTGGAGCGAGCTCGGCCTGCTCGAATACGTCTGCGAGGAGAACAACCGCTGCCCAGGCGGCGTTTGTAAGGCGAACTGAGCCTTCGACTAGCGGCGCGCGTACTCCGTAAAGACGTAATCCCTCGCCTTCGCGATCGTGTGGCAGCCGTAGCCGCACTTCGCGTCGTTCGATTGCGGCGGAGAATCCTGCGTCGTACCCGGCCTGAACGTGTCGGTTGCGACGTCGTACTCGAACGCGCCGTATCCCCAGCCACCACTGTCCGCGAACCGCCTGCTGTCCTTCACCATGAAGTCGACGTTGGCGAGCTTGTCTGGCACCGTCGGATTCCCGGGGTTGGCGCTCTTCTTCGGTAGCCAATGGATCTTCGCCATCTTCGCGCCATCGGGAAACGGTTTGCCGTTGGCCGGAATGCCGGCCTCGAATGCCTCGATCATCTGCGGATTGCCGACGATTACGGCGACGAGGGGACCGTTCTCACTGATCGCGATCGTCTGCCAGCTCTCGTATCCCTTGAACTCGGAGAACGCGAGCCCGCCGGGGACCTTCAGCGAATATTTGTCCTTGCCCTGCGCGTAAATCGCGCCGATGCCCGACAACGCGACCAATACGCTCGCGGCAATCACCGAGTAAGAAGTTCCGTGTCTCATCGCAGATGCCTCCGAAGAAGTTGAGTCGTTCTGGTTTTGCCGTCCCTTACTCGGCGGGTCGAATCGGCGCGCCGAAGCGACTCCGCGATTCTCTCACCAATATTCCCAGTTTTGGAAGCGCAGTTACGTCGCAACCTGCGCTATCGGCAGGCGCGGGAGCGGCGCGTGCGTTACGTGCGTGTTACGACGTTTTCGCGCTCGAATCGCGGCGCGCGCGGTCGATCGGTGTGACGTTACGTGCACCCTCATCGACGAAGTAGCGCCGCATCTTCATTGCGGCCCGAAGCTTTGCCGTCCGCACGTACGACTGGTAGAAGAGATCCTTCACGGCCTCGATCAACACGGCCGCCGCCTCGGGGCCGATGGTCGGTGGCCCGCTCGTGTCCCCGAACAGTGCCGCCTCGATCGCCCGGCCGGCCTCCGGTTCGACCTCGGCAATTTGCAGCACCTCGCGCAGCGACTCTTGCCAGCGTCGTCGCGTGGCCGAGTCTAGGTCCTTGAGCGCCGCGTCAACTGCGAGCCGAGACAACAATGCGAACGCGGTGTGGCAATTCGCCGTGTAGCAGTCGAATGCCTCGCGCAATAGCTTCTCGACGTCCCTGCCGAGATAGCTGAACTGAAACTTCTCGTGCGGCTTCTCGATCTCGACGAGATTGGCCGACAGCTCGACGCGCTCGGGCTCGAACGCGCGCACGGCGGCGCGCACGAAGCGCGGCTCGTTGCAGGCGGCGCAGCGAAACACGATCCCGACGTGCGTTGGCCGCGCCTGCATCACAGCGGCGAACGACGGGGTTGCGAGCGGCAAGAGTTGAGCGAGCGCGCCGCAGTGCGGGCACTCGCGGGTCGCGACTTCGCGTTGCTCGAAGTCGTTGTTCTTGTTTACATAAATCGGCACGGGGGGACCTTTTCTTTGCAGCCTACGCGATCGCGCGGCGCGTTGGAACGCGGCCACGAGTGAACGGCGCTAAACCGCCGGCTGCAAGCGTTGGCGCTGCCAGCGGGTGGTGCCTCAGCCGAGCCGCTTGTACCGGATCCGGTGCGGCTGGTTCGCGTCCTCGCCCTTGCGCCGCTTCAGGTCGTCGGCGTAGTCGGCGTAGTTGCCCTGGAACCAGACCACCTCGCTGTCGCCCTCGAACGCGAGGATGTGCGTCGCGATGCGGTCGAGGAACCAGCGATCGTGCGAGATCACGATCGCGCAGCCCGGGAACGACAGCAGCGCGTCCTCGAGCGCGCGCAGCGTCTCGACGTCGAGGTCGTTGGTCGGCTCGTCGAGCATCAGCAGGTTGCCGCCCGAGCGCAGCACCTTCGCGAGATGCACGCGGTTGCGCTCGCCGCCCGAGAGCAGGCCGACCTTCTTCTGCTGATCGGCGCCGCGGAAGTTGAACCGGCCGACATAGCCGCGCGAAGGCGTCTCGTACGTGCCGACGCGCAGGATGTCCTGGCCGTCGCTGATCTCCTGCCAGACCGTTTTGTCGTTGTCGAGCGTGTCGCGGCTCTGATCGACGTACGCGAGCTGAACCGTGTTGCCGGTGCGGATCGTGCCGCTGTCCGGCTCGAGCTGGCCCGCGAGCATTCGGAACAGCGTCGTCTTACCGGCGCCGTTCGGCCCGATCACGCCGACGATGCCGCCGGGCGGCAGCGAGAACGACACGTTCTCGAACAGCACGCGGTCGCCGTACGCCTTCGAGATTTTGTCCGTCTCGATCACGAGGTCGCCGAGCCGCGGGCCCGGCGGGATGTAGATCTCGTTCGTCTCGTTGCGCGCCTGGAATTCCTTCGACGTGAGCTCCTCGAAGCGCGCGAGTCGCGCCTTCGCCTTCGCGCGCCGCGCGCCGGGATTCGTGCGCACCCACTCGAGCTCGGTCTTGATCGCGCGCTGCCGCGCGGCCTCCTGCTTCTCCTCGATCTCGAGCCGCTTTTCCTTCTGCTCGAGCCAGGAGCTGTAGTTGCCCTGCCACGGGATTCCATAGCCGCGGTCGAGCTCGAGGATCCAGCCCGCGACGTTGTCGAGGAAGTAGCGGTCGTGAGTCACCGCGATCACGGTGCCGCCGAAGTCCTTCAGGAACCGCTCGAGCCACGCGACGGATTCCGCGTCGAGATGGTTCGTCGGCTCGTCGAGCAGCAACATGTCGGGATTGCTGAGCAACAGACGGCATAGCGCAACGCGTCGCCGCTCGCCGCCCGAGAGCGCCGTGACGTTCGCGTCCCAGGGCGGCAGCCGCAGCGCGTCGGCCGCGATCTCGAGCTTGCGCTCGAGCTCCCAGCCGCCGACCGAGTCGATCTTGTCCTGGAGCTTCCCTTGCTCCTCGAGCAGCTTCGTCATCTCGTCGTCGCCGAGCGGTTCGGCAAACTTGTCGCTGATCTCGTTGAAGCGCTGCACGAGCCCGAGCAAATCGGCGACGCCTTCCTCGACGATCGCCCGCACGTTCTTCTGCGGATCGAGCGCGGGCTCCTGCGCGAGAAACCCGATCTTGATGCCCGGCTGCGGACGCGCCTCGCCCTCGAACTCCTTGTCGACGCCGGCCATGATTTTGAGCAGTGTCGACTTGCCCGAGCCGTTCAAGCCGAGCACGCCGATCTTCGCGCCGGGGAAGAAGCTCAGGCTGATGTCGCGCAGAATGTGACGCTTCGGCGGTACCACTCTTGCCGAGGCGGTTCGTGGTATAGATGTACTGTGCCATAGGGATCGGGTTCGAGCGGGGCTCGGATTATCGACGCCGTGCCGGCCATCGGCAACTCCAAGAAGACGAGCACCGTTCACTTTCGACCACTTCGACGATGTCGCGCTCGACCGTCTTGATCGCAGGCGAGGAGCTCAGCTCCTACGGTTTCCCGAACGGCCACCCGTTCGGAATGGACCGCTACGCCGCGTTCATGGCGGAAGCGCAGCGCTCCGCTTCGTTCGCCGATCTCGAGCGGCGCAGCCCGCGCGTCGCGACGCGCGCGGAGCTCGAGTGGTTTCACACGCCCGCGTACATCGATCGTGTCGTCGAGCTCTCCAAGCGCGGCACCGGCTTGCTCGACGCGGGTGACACGCCCGCGTTCCCGGGCGTGTTCGAGGCGGCGTCGACCGTCGTCGGCGGGACGCTCGTCGCTCTCGAGGCGATCGTCGCGGGCCCGCGGCGGCGTGCGTTCATCCCGATCGGCGGCTTGCATCACGCGGGCCGCGATCACGCGGCGGGCTTCTGCGTGTTCAACGACTGCGGCGTCGCGATCGAAGCCGCGCGCAAGCTCTATGGTCTCCAACGCGTCGCGTACGTCGACATCGACGCGCATCACGGCGACGGTGTGTTCTACGCATACGAGCGTGACCCGGACGTGCCGTTCGCGGACATGCACGAGGATGGGCGGTTCCTCTATCCCGGCACCGGCGCCCGCTCCGAGACCGGCCGCGGCGCGGCCGTGGGCAAGAAGCTCAACGTGCCGATGCCGCCCGGTTCCGACGACGACGCGTTTCTAGCGGCGTGGGAGGAGGTCGAAGGCTTCATCGACGCGGCGAAGCCGGAGCTGATCCTGCTTCAGTGCGGTGCGGATTCGATCGCCGGCGACCCGATCACGCACCTGCGCTACACGCCGGAGGCGCACGCGCACGCGGCGAGCCGTCTCGCCGCGCTCGCCGACAAGCACGCGGGCGGCAAGCTGCTCGCGATGGGCGGCGGCGGTTACAACCGGACGAACCTCGCGCGCGCGTGGACGCGCGTGTGCGAAGAGCTCGCGAGCTGAGCATGTTCGACTCGCGCCCTCTCGAAGGCTTCGATCCCGCGCTCGCGGGCGCGCTGCGCGGCGAGCTCGAGCGCCAGGAGCGGCACATCGAGCTGATCGCGTCGGAGAACTACGTGAGCCCGCGCGTGCTCGCGGCGCAGGGCTCGGCGCTCACGAACAAATACGCGGACGGCTATCCGGGTCATCGTCACTATGCCGGGTGCGAGCACGCCGACGTCGCCGAGAGCCTCGCGATCGAGCGCGCAGTGCAAGCTGTTCGGCGCAGGTTGGGCGAACGTGCAGCCATATTCGGGCAGCCAGGCCAATCTCGCGGCCTATCTCGCGCTGCTCGAGCCCGGCGACACGCTGCTCGGTATGCGCCCCGCGCACGGCGGCCACCGCACGCACGGCGCGAACGACAACGCGTCGGGGCAGATTTACGACGTCGCGTTCTACGACGTCGACGCACGCAGCGGCGAGATCGACTACGACCAGGTCGCGTCGCTCGCGCGCGCTCGCAAGCCGAAGCTGATCGTCGCGGGTTTCTCGGCGTATTCGCGCGTCGTCGATTGGGTCCGCTTCCGCGCGATCGCGGACGACGTCGGTGCGCTGTTCCTCGCCGACATCGCGCACGTCGCAGGCCTGATCGCGGCCGGCCTCTATCCGAACCCGGTGCCGCTCGCGGACCTCGTGACGACCACGACGCACAAGACGCTGCGCGGCCCGCGCGGCGGGATGCTGCTCGCGCGCTCGCGCTCGAAGCTCACGGAGCGCGCGGACGAGGCCGTGTTTCCGGGCACGCAGGGCGGGCCGCTGATGCACGTGGTCGCCGCGAAGGCCGTCGCGTTCGCCGAGGCGCTCGAGCCCGAGTTCACGGAGTACCAGGAGCGCACGCTCGCGAACGCGCGGCTGCTCGCCGCCGTGCTCGCGGCGCGCGGTTATCCGATCGTCTCGGGCGGCACCGACAACCACATGCTGCTCGTCGACCTGCGCGGCAAAACGATCGACGCGCAGCGCGCCGAGCGCGCGCTCGAGGCCGCACTGATCGCGGTGAACCGCGTGTCGCTGCCGGGCGAGAGCGGCTCGGAGCCGACGCAGGGCAGCGGCGGGCTCAGACTCGGCACGCCGGCCGTCACGACGCGCGGCTTCGGCGAGGCCGAGATTCGCGCGCTCGGCGCCGCCATCGCCGATATCCTCGACGCCGAACGGCGCCGACACTGCGGTCGCGCGCGTGCGGAGCGCCGCGCTCGAACTTTGCGCCGCGTTCCCGGTCTACGCGCCCATGCGCGAGGCGCGCGCGAGCTAGAACCATGCACTGCCCGTTCTGCAGCTTCGAGGACACGAAAGTGATCGACTCTCGTCTCGCGGGCGAGGGCCGCCAAGTGCGCCGCCGCCGCGAGTGCCTGTCGTGCGGCGAGCGGTTCACGACGTTCGAGCAGCCCGAGCTCGTGATGCCGTACGTCGTCAAGCGCGACGACCGCCGCGAGCCGTTCGACGAAGGCAAGCTCCGCAACGGCATCTTGGCACGCGCTTCAGAAGCGCCCCGTGCAGCGCGAGGACATCGAGCGCAGCATCGAGCACGTCACGCACACGCTGCAGACGATCGGCGAGCGCGAAGTGTCGAGCCGGCTGATCGGCGATCTCGTGATGGAAGAGCTGCGCCGGCTCGACGTCGTCGCGTACGTGCGCTTCGCGTCGGTCTATCGAAGCTTCCAGGACGTCACCGAGTTCCAGCAGGAGATCGAGCGGCTGCAATCGCTGCCGAGCCTGCTCGAGAGCCGCGAGCAGATGTCGCTGCTGCCGGGCGATGGCACGAAGAAGCCGGGGCCGTCGAAATGAATTGGCGGGTCGTTGCCCGCGTCGCCGCGGGGCTCGGTTAGCGTCGTGAGCACGACAACTCACGAAGCCGTCGCGCGCGACCGTGCTACATGGCCGAGGCGCTCGCGCTCGCGGCGAACGGGCGCTACGACACGAAGCCGAACCCAACCGTCGGCTGCGTGCTCGTGAAGAACGGCCGGGTGATCGCGCGCGGCTGGACGGCGCCGGCTGGCGGCCCGCACGCGGAGCGTGTTGCGCTCAACGCGGCCGGCGCCGAGGCGCGCGGCGCGACCGCGTACGTGACGCTCGAGCCGTGCTGCCACCAAGGCCGCACGGGTCCGTGCACGCGCGCGCTGATCGAGGCCGGCGTCGTGCGAGTGGTCTACGCGGGCCGCGATCCGAATCCACGCGTGAACGGCGCCGGCGCGCGCGAGCTCGAGGCGGCCGGCATACGCGTCGAGGGCGGATTGCTCGAGAGCGAGGCCGAGCCGCTGAACCGCGGCTTCTTCGCGCGGATGCGTCGCGGCCGGCCGTGGGTCCGCTGCAAGATCGCCGCGTCGCTCGACGGCCGCACCGCGCTCGCCAACGGCGAGAGCCAGTGGATCACGGGCGCGGCGGCTCGTGCCGACGTGCATCGCTGGCGCGCGCAGTCGGGCGCGGTGGTGACCGGCAGCGGCACCGTGCTGCGCGACGATCCGTCGCTCGACGCTCGGCGCGCCGAGTCCGGCATCGACCCGAAGCTCGGAATCAAGCAGCCGCTGCGCGTGATCCTCGACTCGCGGCTGCGCACGCCGCCGACCGCGAAGACGCTGTCGCTGCCGGGCGAGGTCTTGATCTTCACGACTCACGACGGCGACGAGGCGCAGGGCGTGCTCGAGCGCGCCGGCGCGCGCGTCGAGCGTGTGGAGGGCGGCGAGCACTGCGATCTCGGCCGTGTGCTCGCGCGGCTCGCGGAGCTCGAGGTGAACGACGTCTGGATCGAGGCAGGCGCGCGGCTCGACGGCGCGTTCTTGCAAGCGCGGCTCGTCGACGAGCTCGTTATATATGTGGCGCCGCGGTTGCTCGGCGACGGTGCGCGCGGCATGTTCGCGTCGCCCGCGCTCGAATCGCTCGCGGACGCGTGGCGCTTGCGCTTCGAGCAGATCCGCGAGATCGAGGGCGACCTGCGGATCGTCGCGCGCGTGCTGCGCTGATCTCCGTCGTCAGAAGACGAACGGCACGAACCGCCTCGTCGCGTTACAGTGCCTGCGCGGCCGCGAGGCGCTTGCTGATGTTCCGGCCCCAGTTCGTGAAGTGCTCTTTGATGTCGGTCATCTTGTTGGCCGGCGTGTTCTCTTGATAGTTCTTGCCGACGTTTTGCGTTCCCTGGTAGACGGCGAGCAACTCCGACGTGGACGCGTCGCGCACGTGCGTCTCGAACGTCAGCGTGCCGGAGCCGAGCGTCTCGACCTTCTCGTCGCGCGAGGCCCACGGCGTGAGGCTCACCAAACGGACGTCGATCTGCAGCGTGCCCGGCGTGTGCTCGTTCACGACCTTGAACTTGCCTTCCGACTCGACGCCCGAGCGCACCGCACTCGCGAACGTCTGGCGCAAGAATTCCTGGTTGTCCTTCGACAGCTTCCAGTCCTTCGGATTTGGCTTCTCGACCCACGGCGGCGGGATCAGGCGCGTGTCGTCGAGGTTCAGGGGCTTGATCGTGAACTGCGTGTATTGCTTGAAGTTGATTCCGGGCTTGATGTAGCTGGGTGTCAGCTGGTCCGTTTGTGCCGAAGCCGACACCGCGACGGCGAGCAGCACGGCGGCGCCAACGGCGCGGAACAACGTGAAGGGATTCTGGGACACGATGGAGCTCCTCCCGGGTTATTGTGCGCCGAATGTTAGCATCGGCCGCGGCATCATTGCTTCAGCTCCGGGACTTGTGTCGTGCACACGCCGGCCACGCCGTGCGGTCGCGGCCCGGGCTCGCGTGCGCCGGGTGCTGCGAGCACCGCTAGATTCGTCGAGAGCGAGTACGCGCCCAGCAAGTGGCCGTAGTCCACCTCGGCGACCACGGAGCGATAGCCGGCTGCCGGTGGCTCGAGCCCGATGCTCGCCGCGTCGCGCGCGTTCATCTCGGCACCCGCGGTCCAAGTCGCGTGCCGGAAGTCGCTCCCGTCTGAATTCGCGGTCCAGAGCCGCACGGCACGCGGCTTCGGGTCGGAGCGCACGCAGAGCCGGCCTCCGGCACCGTCGGCGCTCCAGGCGAATTCCCACTCGAGCTTCGGCAGCGGGGCGCCGCCCGTGACCGAACGCTGCAGCGCACGGAGCGCGCCGAACGCCTGGCCGTAGTGCTTGATGCTGTGCGGCTCGTTCGGCAGGTAGAGCAGGTACTTGGGTCCTTCGAGCGCATCCCAGTAGAGGTTGGCCGAATCGGACGGGAAGTACGCGTCGTTGGTCGCGATCATGATCAGCTTCGGCAGCTTGAGCGCGTCGAGGTAGCTGTATGGATCGACGATCCGGCGCAGCGGCGCGCCGCGATCCGACGTGAGTATCTCGGGCAAGCCGAGGTCCGTGTACGGCTTGATCGCTTCGGAAGGAGCGCCGAACACGGCCGTTTGATGTGGGAAATGCTCCGCCATGTTCAAAGCGTCGAACACCACGGGCGCGATCGCCGTGACGCGCGGATCGACGGCGCCGGTGAGCCACGTCGTCCAGCCGCGCTTCGACGCGCCGAACACAGTGAACGTCGCGAGCGGCTGGTTCCACTCGCGACGCGACGCCTCGTCGCTCGCATCGAGCGCGCGCACGACCGTCTTCACCATCGGCAGCAGCAGCGGCCATTCCGGATCGCCACTGCGCAGATACTCGTCGAAGGTGTGCGCGATCAGGCGATCTTCGGTCAGATTGAACAACGGCTGATACGGCACTTGGCCGACGACGACGACGACCGTGTGCAGCAGCCTTGCGAGCGTGACGAAGGTGTCGCCGCCCTTCGGCAGATCCTCTTCGCCCGGCGAGGGATCGGCGTACGACTCTTGCCAGCGCCCGCCGCCGACGATCAGCAGCGCGTGGTCGGGCTTGTCGAGGCCGCGCGGCTTGATCAGCACGACTTGATGCTTCCAAGCGATGCCTTGCCACGTTTGCGATTGCAGCAGCAGCTCGATCGCGTCGGCGCCTTTCGCGCGGTAGCGCGTGCGCAGCTCCCAGCTGAAGGTGTCGTCCGGCTTCGCGACGTAGCGCGCGAGCGCGCCCGGTGCGTCGGCCGGCGCGGACGCGCCAATGGCCTCGCCGTTGCGTCTGGGCGTGAGCGCCGTGCGCAGCGAGCGTGAACGCGAATACGGTCGTGAGGAGCCGTGTCGCCGCAACGGGCAAACTCAGCCGTCCTTTGGCATTGGTGTGCGACATACTTTCCAGTCTGGCCGGCGCTTCCGCCGCAATCCATCCGCACTAACGCGTATCGTACACCGCGCCACGCGCGCCCCCGCAACCCGCCCCGGTGTGCGCTCGCGGCTCTAGAATCACGGCGCCGCCGCCGGGCGGCTCAAGGCGGGCGAGCGGCGAGGAGACGGTGGCCATGATCGACCGAGACTGGGCGGAGCGCTTCGCGCACGAGTGGGTTGCGGCGTGGAACAGCCACGACCTCGAGCGAGTCTTTGCGCACTACGTCGATGACTTCGAGATGTCGTCGCCGTTCATCGTCGAGCGGATGAAGGAACCGAGCGGAGTGCTGCGGGGCAAGGAGGCGATCCGGCCCTATTGGACATGGGGGGTGCAGCTGCAGCCGCCGCTGAAGTTCGAGCTGCTCGGCGTGTATGCCGGCATCGACAAGGTCGCGATCCACTATCGCAGCGTCGGCCGCCGGCTCGTGACCGAGATTCTCACGTTCAACGCCGACGGGCTCGCGACGCACGGCGCCGCGCTCTACGGCGATCCTGCCTGACGTTCGGACGTTGCCCGTCGCGGCCGGCACGCTACGGGACTAGAATCGTCCGGCGCACAACAAGAAAGAGGAGCCGTCATGGACCCCACCGCGCAATTCAAAGAGAACCAGAAGGCCGCTTGGTCGACCTTCGCGTTGTTCGAGAGCATGACCGGCACCGTCGCGCCGCGACTCGTGTCGTTCGCGGGAATCAAGCCCGGGGCGAGCGTGCTCGACGTCGGCTGCGGAACCGGCGTGGTCGGGCTAACGGCGGCGAGGCTCGGCGCTCGCGTCACGGGCGTCGACTTGACGCCCGAGCTGATCGCGCGCGCGAAAGAGAACTCTGCGCTGATGGGCGTCGCGGCAGACTGGCTCCAAGGCGACGCCGAGGCGTTGCCGCTGCCCGATGCGAGCTTCGACTTCGTCGTGAGCCAGTTCGGCCACATGTTCGCGCCGCGTCCGGACGTCGCTGTCCGCGAGATGCTGCGTGTGCTGAAGCCCGGTGGCGTCATCGCGTTCTCGACCTGGCCGCCCGAGATGTTCGTCGGCCGGATGTTCGCGGTGAACGGCAAGTACGGGCCGCCGCCGCCGCCGGGCGTGTCGCCGCCCGGGCAGTGGGGCGATATCCAGACGATTCGCGAGCGGCTCGGCGCCGCCGTGACGGACATCCGCTTCGCCCGTGACGTGATGCTGCTGCAGATGCTGAGCCCGCAGCACTACCGAGTGTTCATGGAAACGAACTTCGTTCCCGCGAAGAAGCTCATGGAGGGTCTCGATAAGTCCGACCCGGCTAAGGCGGCGGCATTTCGCCGCGAGCTCGAGCAGCTCGCCGCGGAGTACTTCGAGAACAACGCACTGCGCCAGGACTATCTGCTCACGCGCGCGGTGAAGGCGTAGCGCCAACTTCAGGAGACTGCTTTCGTTCGCGTCTCTCACAACACGAATCAACAAACGGGGCGAATATGAAACAGTACGGCGCCGAGTTCCTCGGCACGTTTTGGCTCGTCACTCGGCGGCTGCGGCAGCGCAGTGCTCGCGGCGGCGTTTCCGCACGTCGGCATCGGCCTGCTCGGCGTCGCGCTCGCGTTCGGGCTCACCGTGCTCACGATGGCGTATGCGATCGGTCAGATCTCGGGTTGCCATCTGAATCCCGCGGTCTCGGTCGGGCTGTGCGTCGCCGGGCGCTTCCCGGCCGCGAAGCTCGCGCCATACATCGTCGCGCAGGTGCTCGGCGGGATCGCCGCTGGCGGCGTGCTCTACGTCATCGCCAGCGGCGCGTCGGGCTTCGACGTCGTCGGCGGGCTTCGCGTCGAACGGCTACGGCGCGCACTCGCCGGGCGGCTATTCGCTCATCGCCGCGCTCGTTTGCGAGGTCGTGATGACGACGTTCTTCCTACTCGTGATCCTCGGCGCGACCGACAAGCGCGCGCCGCCGGGCTTCGCGCCGATTCCGATCGGCTTCGCGCTCACGTTGATCCATCTGATCAGCATTCCGGTCACGAATACCTCCGTGAACCCGGCGCGCAGCACCGGCGTCGCCGTGTTCGTCGGCGGTTGGGCCGTCGGGCAGCTCTGGCTGTTCTGGGTCGCGCCGATCGTGGGCGCTGTGCTCGGAGCGCTGCTTTACGGCGCGATCGCCGACAAGCGCTGAACGAGCTGCCCGGAGTCTGCTTGCGCATCGGCGCGCGCGTGAGTAGCGTGGCGCCCGTCGACGGAGAGGCGCATGTTCTCAGGGATAGTGAAAGGGGTCGGCCGCATTCTCGAGCGCCACGATCTCGGCGGTGATCGGCGCTGGGTCGTCGCGTTCGGCGACTCCGGTCTCGGACCGCTTACGATCGGCGGCAGCATCGCGGTGAGCGGGGTGTGCTTGACGGCGATCGAGTCGAGCGCGGAGCGATTCACGGTTGATCTCTCGCGCGAGACGCTCGACGTCACGACGTTCGGCAAGCTCGGCGTGGGCGCGCGCGTGAACCTCGAGCTGCCGCTGAAGATCGGCGATCCGCTCGACGGCCATCTCGTGGCGGGCCACGTCGACGGCGTCGGCGAGGTCGTCGATCTCGCGCCCGCGGCGCGCTCGACCACGGTACGGATACGCGTTCCGGAGGCGTTGTCCCGCTACGTGGCGCAGAAAGGCTCGATCGCAGTCGACGGCGT
Source organism: uncultured Gammaproteobacteria bacterium (assembly GCA_963841645.1). GTDB lineage: Bacteria > Pseudomonadota > Gammaproteobacteria > Steroidobacterales > Rariloculaceae > FEN-1219. The sequence goes on from CAWJDS010000018.1 coordinate 141,973, forward strand.
GAGTCTCACCGTGAACGCCGTGCACGGCGATACGTTCGAAGTCAACGTGATTCCCCATACTCAAGCGGTTACCGTGATCGGCGAGTATCGGCGCGGCGTCGCTGTTAATATTGAGGTCGACATCATCGCCCGATATCTCGAGCGCCTCGGTTCAGCCGAAGGCGGCGGGAAGACAGCGGGCGCCGGCATGGAGCTCCTGCGACGACATGGCTACGCGCGCGAAAACTGACTCGGCCTGGTCGGGTCTCGATTCCACTGAAGACATCGTCGCCGCGATTCGCGGCGGCGATATGGTCGTCATCCTCGACGACGAAGATCGCGAGAACGAAGGCGATCTCATCATGGCCGCGACGAAGGTGCGGCCCGAGGATGTGAACTTCATGGCGCGCTACGGACGAGGCCTGATCTGCCTCACGCTGACGCGCCAGCGCTGCGAGCAGCTGCGCCTGCCGTTGATGGTCAGCAACACGGACCTGCGCAAAACGACGAACTTCACGATCTCGATCGAGGCCGCCGAAGGCGTGACGACTGGGATCTCGGCGCACGATCGCGCGCGCACGATCCTCGCTGCAGTCACGGCCGATGCGCGCCCCGACGATCTGCGTCAGCCCGGGCACATCTTTCCTCTGATGGCTCAGCCGGGCGGTGTGCTCACGCGCGCGGGCCACACGGAGGCCGGCTGCGATCTCGCGCGGCTCGCGGGTCTCGAGCCCGCAGCCGTGATCGTCGAAATCTTGAACGACGACGGCGCGATGGCGCGCCGCGACGATCTCCTGCGCTTCGCGAGGCGCCACAAGCTGAAGATCGGCACGATCGCGGATCTGATCGAGTATCGATTGCGCACCGAGGAGTCGGTCGAGGTCATCGCCGATCAGCCGATCACGACTCAGTTCGGTGCTTTCCGGATGGTCTGCTTCGAGGATCATGTGAACCGCGCGGTGCACATCGCGCTCGTGCACGGCACGATCGATCCGAAGACACCGACGCTCGTGCGCGTGCACCGTCAGGACACGCTCGGCGACGTGATCGGCGTTCGAGACCCGACACTGCACCGGCCGCTGCAAGACGCGCTCAAGCTGATCGCCGAGCAGGACAACGGGGTCGTCGTGCTGCTGCGCCCCGAGGAGTCCGCCCGCGACCTCATGAAGGCGGTCGGCGCGCTTGGGCTGGCCAAGGCTCCGCCGGCGCCGCCGCGCGACCGCGCGATGGATTTCCGCACGTTCGGTATCGGCGCGCAAATACTGCGCGCGCTCGGTGTGCGCAGCATGCGTGTGCTCGGCGCTCCGCGGCACATGCATGCGCTTTCGGGATTCGGCCTCGAGATCGTGGAATATCTTTCGGCAGAGGACGCGACCCGGGGAAGCTCGAATGGATGATTTGAATGGATGAGCGAATCAAGTCGCTCGAGGGCGACTTCAACGCGCGGGGCTTGAGGTTCGGGATCGTAGCGTCGCGCTTCAACGATTTCATCGTCGATCGGCTCGTCGATGCAGCCGTCGACACGCTCACTAAACACGGCGTGACGCCGAGCGACATCGAGATGGTCCGCGTGCCCGGCGCATTCGAGACTCCGCTCGCTATCAAGAAGCTCGCCGCGACGCGCCGCTTCAACGCGTTGATCGCGCTCGGCTGCGTGATCCGCGGCGCGACGCCGCACTTCGACTACGTCGCGGGTGAGGCGAGCCGCGGCATCGCTCGTGTGTCGCTCGAGCACGAGCTGCCGATCGCCTTCGGCGTCCTGACCGTCGATACGATCGAGCAGGCGATCGAGCGCGCCGGCACGAAGGGCGGCAACAAGGGCGCGGATGCAGCGCTCGCCGCGATCCAAATGGCTACTCTGCTGAAGAAGCTGGAGCAGTAAGCCTTGTCTCGCGACCGCGGCGGAGCCCGATCGCGGCAGCGAGCGCGGGAGCTTCTGGTAAAGGCGCTGTACCAATGGCAGCTCGCGGGGCACACCGCGGCCGAGATCACGGCGCAGTTCGCCGACCGTGGAAGGCTTCGACCGCTGTGACCGCGACTACTTCGACGCGCTGCTCACGACCGTGATCGACAACGTCGCCGCGCTCGACGAGATCATCGCCCAACAGGCTGCGCGCGGCCTCGAGCACCTCGACGCGGTCGGCCACGCGATCCTGTTGCTCGCGCTCGCGGAGCTGAAATTTCGCGGCGACGTTCCCACCAAAGTCGTGATCAACGAAGCCGTGGAGCTCGCGAAGCGCTACGGCGCCGCCGAGAGCTACAAGTTCGTGAACGCGTTGCTCGATCGAACCGCGCGCGAGATGCAGCGCGATCCTAAGGCCGCCGAAGCGAAGGCATGATCGGCGAGTTCGAGATCATCGAACGATACTTCACGCGGCCGAGCCGCGATCCGGATGTGGTGATCGGCGTCGGCGACGACGCTGCGGTGCTTGCGGTGCACGGCCTCGTGGCCGTCACCGTCGATACGCTCGTCGTCGGCGTGCACTTTCCCGACGGCATCGCGCCGCCGCTCCTCGGCTATCGCGCGCTGGCCGTGAATCTCAGCGACCTCGCCGCGATGGGCGCGGAGCCGCGCTGGGCAACGCTCGCGCTCACGCTGCCGAAAGCCGACGAGCTTTGGCTCGACGGGTTCAGCCGCGGCTTGTTCGATCTCGCGGAGCGTCACGGCGTGAGCCTCGTCGGCGGCAATCTCGCGCGCGGCCCGCTCAGCGTGACGATTCAGCTCATGGGGCGAGTCGAGCAGGGCCGAATCCTGACACGCGCGCACGGCAACGTCGGCGACGACGTCTACGTGACCGGCACGCTCGGCGATAGCGCGGCCGGCGTCGCGCTCATCAACGAGCGTATCGAGACTCCGCACGGATCCGCGGGCGCGGCACTCAAGGAGCGCTTCTATCCGCCCCGTGCCGCGCGTCGCCGCCGGGCTCGCGCTGCGTTCGCTCGCGAGCGCGGCGATCGACGTGTCCGACGGCTTGCTCGCGGACCTTGGCCACATCTGCACGAGTAGCGGTTGCGGCGCGCTGATCGACGTCGAGCATGTACCGCTGTCGGCGGAGCTCATGTCGACGTGCCCGCCGCAGATCGCGCTCGCGCACGCGCTCGCCGGCGGCGACGACTACGAGCTCTGCTTCACGGCGCCGCCGTCGCGCGCGGAAGAGATCGAAGCGTGCGCTCGGGGCAACGGGCACGTCGGCGACACGGGTCGGCCAACTCGTCCCGGGGCAGGCGGTCGTCTGCCGCCGCGACGGTGAGCCGTACAAGCCGCCGTCGCTCGGCTATCGCCACTTTTGACCGCGTGCGTCTACCGCTGAGAACGCTCCGCGACCCCGTGCAACTCGTCGCGCTCGGATTCGGCACCGGGCTCGCGCCGCGCGCTCCAGGCACGTTCGGTTCGTTGCTCGCGATCTTCCCGGCCTGGTGGTGCTTCACGTTGCCGTTCGCGTGGCGTGTCGCGATCGTCGTCGCGCTGGTCGCGCTCGGCGTCTGGGTCTGCGGCGAGAGCGCGCGCCGGCTCGGCGTCCACGATCATTCGTCGATCGTGTTCGACGAGATCGCGGGGGTCTTCGCAACGGCTCTCGCCGTGCCGGAGCGCACCGTTCTTTGGTTCGCCCTAGCCTTTGTTTTTTTTAGAATTTTCGACATCGCTAAAGCCCTGGCCGATCCGCGAGGTGGATCACAGAATGCGCGGCGGGGCCGGCATTATCCTTGACGACCTGATGGCTGCGCTCTACGCGGCAGTCTGCTTGATGGTCAGCCGAGCCCTTTTGCCGACAACGTAGTATTCCGATGGTCCAGGCCAAAGCCAAACCCGCGGCCGGAAAGCGCGGCACGCAACCCGTGCCCGGACGCATCGGCAAATACGTGATCATCAACGAGGTCGGGCAGGGCAGCACCGGGCGCGTCTTCTTGTCGCACGACCCGTACTACGGCCGCGACGTCGCGATCAAGCTCTACAACATCGACGGCGAGGAAGACCAGAAGGCGCGCGTCACTCGCAAGATGTTCTTCAACGAGGCGCAGATGATGGGGCGCCTCCAGCACCCGAACATTCTGCCGATCTACGACGCGGGCGAGGAGAACGGCAGCTACTACGTCGTCACCGAGCACGTGCACGGCGCGCGCACGCTCGCGGCCTACTGCCGGCCCGACAACTTGCTGCGTATCGACGACGTCGTCGAGATCGTTTTCAAGTGCGCGAAGGGTCTGCACTACGCGCACGGCCGCGGCGTGATCCATCGCGACGTGAAGCCGAGCAACATCATGCTGACGCTCGACAACGACGTGCGCGTGATCGACTTCGGCATCGCGCTGATCAAGGACTCCGAACGTCTCGCGCATCGAGGGGATCGCGGGCAGCCCAAGCTACATGTCGCCGGAGCAGGTGCAGTCCGCGGATATCACGCCGCGCTCGGACATCTACTCGCTCGGCGCGGTGATGTACGAGTTGCTGACGGGCTATCGGCCGTTCCGCGCGAATAGCCTGAGCAAGCTGCTGCACCAGATCGTGTTCGCGTCGCCGGCGCCGATCCACACGCTGCGCGAAGGGATTCCGGAAGAGCTCGAGGAAGTCGTGATGACGGCGCTCCGCAAGGAGCCGGAGAAACGCTTCGCGAACGGGCTCGAGTTCGCGGGCGCGCTCACGCGCCTATATCAGCAACTCCGCAATCAGTACGACAGGCTCGACAAGCAGGAGCAGTTCGATCTGCTGCGCAAGCTGCGCTTCTTCCACGACTTCTCGCATTCGGAGATCTGGGAGGTGCTGCGCGCGAGCGAGTGGTGCACCTATCAGCAGGACGACGAGATCATCCGCGAGGGCGAGCTCGACGACCGGTTCTACATCATCGTGGCCGGCTCCGTCAGCGTGCAATCGGGCCGTCGCCAGATCGGCGTGCTGTCGGACGGCGATTGCTTCGGCGAGACGAGCTACGTGCGCGGCGCTCGCCGCACGGCGACGATCACTGCGTCGACGCCGGTCACGCTCGTGCGGGTGAGCTCGACGCTGATGGAGCAGGCGTCGTCCGCGTGCCAGCTGCGCTTCAACAAGGTCTTTCTGCGCTCGCTGATCGAGCGGCTCCAGGGCGTCGCGCAAGCGGCGGAAGCGGCCCCGGCCGTCCGGCCGCGGCGCAGAGCTAGCCGAGCGCGCGCCGGGCGCCTCGGCGCGCACCTGGGCAGGTCATCGGCGCGCGCGCTGAGCGCGCCGTGACGCGCGGCCTCGGTCGCGAGCGGCACGCGGGCCTTGCGCTAGCGGAAGCGCTGCCGATCGCGCGCGACATCGCCGCTGCGATCGACGCGGCGCACGCGAAGGGCATCGTCCATCGCGATCTCAAGCCCGCGAACATCAAGGTCACGCCCGAAGGCGTCGTCAAGATATTGGATTTCGGCATCGCGACGATCGTCGCGCCGGATCCGACCGACAAGCCCGTTGGGCCTAAAGCGCTCACGCAGCTCGCGGCCGAGCCCGGGGTCGTCGCGGGTACGGCGGCATACATGAGCCCGGAGCAGGCGCGCGGCGCCGCGGTGGATCGGCGGGCGGACGTCTGGGCGTTCGGCTGCGTGCTCTACGAGATGCTCTGCGGGCGGCCCGCGTTCGATGGGCAGACGGCGACCGACACGCTCGCCGCGACGCTGTCGCGCGCGCCGGATTGGACGGCGCTGCCAGCCGAGACGCCCGCTGCGATTCGGCGCCTGGTCGAACGCTGCTTGCAAAAGGATCCCGCGCAACGCTTCCGCGATCTCGGCGACGCCCGTTTCCTGATCGAGGACGCATCCGCTGCCGCGACGGAACGAGGCGCCGAGTTGGCGGCCGGCAAGCGGCGCAACGGTGTCGCGTTGGTGTTGGCCGGTGTTCTGCTCGTCGCTCTGCTCGGCCTCGGCGCGTTCGTGGCCTATTGGTGGGCGACGCGGCCGGCCCCAGCGCCGATCGTGCGAATGTCGATCGCCTCGCCGGGCGCCGTCACACCCCAGTTGTCGGCGACGATCTCGCCGGACGGCCGCGACGTCGCGTTCGTCTCGACCGACTCAACGGGCCAGTCGCTGCTCTGGGTGCGCACGCTCGATGCACTCGACGCGCGCGCGCTGGCGGGCACCGAGCACGCGGCGCATCCGTTCTGGTCGCCGGACGGCCTGTCGATCGGCTTCTTGGCGGACGCGAAGATCAAGCGCGTTGCGGTCGCGGGCGGACCGGTGCAGGTCGTCGCCGACTCGGCCACACGCTTCGGGGCGGCGTGGAGTTCCGACGGAACGATTCTGTTCACGAGGCGCGATACGCTCGCGGCCGTGCCGGCGACGGGCGGTGTCGTCAAGGAGCTGCCGGCCACGGATCCGCCGCAGGTCGTTCGCTGGTGGCCGCGATTCCTGCCGGACGGCCGCCACTTCATCTATTTCGGCGTGAACGTTGCGGGCGACGAACGCGGCGTCTATCTGGGTTCGCTCGATTCTCCGGAGATCAAGCTCCTGCTGCGCACCGATTTGCGCGCGTGGTACGCCGCGCCCGGCTATCTCGTGTTCCCGCGCGACGAAACGTTGCTCGCGCAGCCGTTCGATCCCGTGCGGCTCCAGTTGCAGGGCGTGCCCGAGCCGATCGCGGAGGGAGCCTGGTTCGCGAGGGGCGCGGCGCAGTCGAGCTTCTCGGTGTCCGAGACCGGAGCGCTCGCCTACGTGAACGCGTCGCTCTGGGACGCCCAGCTGCAATGGTTCGACCGCGCGGGCCGCCCGCTCGGCCCGGCGGCCCCCGCCGCCCGTTACGAAGGCCGCACGCCGCAGATTTCTGGACGGCCGGTGGACGCGGTCGGGGCGGCGATTCGGGCGCGAGGCATAGGCTTGCCGAACGGGACGAGTCGTGGCGAGCGGGTGCGCGCACGAGCTCTTTTATCTGCGCGGCGACCAATTCCTCGTGTCCGTGCCGATCGCGGACGAGAGCTCTCTCGACCTCGGCGCTGCGCAACCGTTGTTCCGAACGCGGATCATCGTCCAGGGCAGCGAAAGTGTGGGCCTGCCGACGTATTACGACGTGCTGCCCGACGGCAGCCGTTTCCTCGTGCGCTATCCGCCCGAGGATCCGGGACCGCCGATCACGGTGGTGTTGAACTGGACTTCCGCGCTGAAGCGCTAGACGCGATTAGAGACGAATCGATCGGTTGATCGCGCGATTGTCCGCCAACGACGATGCTTAGGTCTCTTCGTCCTCGGTCGGCTCGAACGGGACGGGCTCGGCCTGCTCCGTCTTCTTGAGCAGGATCTCGACCTTCTGCTCCGCCTGCTGTAGCGCCGCTTGACACTGCCGAGTGAGCTTCACGCCGCGCTCGAACTCCTTGAGCGCTTGCTCGAGCGGCAGGTCGCCGCTCTCGAGGCGCGTGACGAGCGCTTCGAGCTCTTCGAGCGATTTTTCGAGTCCGCCGATGCTGGGTTTTTCGGAAGTGCTCATCGCGAGGGCGGTCGTGACAGAGGGCGCCACGGTACACAGCGTGCTCCGCACGGTCAAACGATGCCGTTGACACCTCGGTGGCTTGCGGACTAGATTGGCGAGCACGTTAGACCAAGTCTAAAAACGCGCCGCTAGATGCGACGCGCGCGGCGACTTTTTTCAACGCAGCTAGTGTTCTCGGAGGACGCATGAAACTCAAAGGCACGAAGACCGAACAGAACCTCAAGGACGCCTTCGCGGGCGAGTCGCAGGCGAATCGCCGCTATCTCTACTTCGCTTCCAAAGCGGACGTCGAAGGCTACAACGACGTCGCGGCCGTGTTCCGCTCGACGGCCGAAGGCGAGACGGGTCATGCGCACGGGCATCTCGAATATCTCGAGGTCGTCGGCGATCCGGCCACGGGCCTGCCGATCGGCCCGACGAACTCGAACTTGAAGGCCGCGATCGCCGGCGAAACGCACGAGTACACGGACATGTACCCGGGCATGGCGAAGGCCGCACGCACCGAAGGTTTCGAGGAGATCGCCGACTGGTTCGAAACGCTCGCGAAGGCCGAGCGCTCTCACGCGAACCGCTTCCAAAAAGCCCTCGACGCCCTCGACAAGTAACGACACCTCGCGCGATCAGCTCTGCCATGCCGGGGCCGTGCGCTGACGTGCCGAATGCTCTTCCCGAGACCGTGCGCGCACAGGGATGTGCGCGCTCGAGCCCCAGGGACGGTCTTCCGGCGTGTCTCGGGAGGAGCATTCGGCGCGGCAGCGCACGCGCCCCGGCATCTACCACGGCTAGCATCGCGCGGGATGAAGCGATGAGCGACGTCGTCGAGAGCAAAAGCGAGAGCAAAGGTCCCCGTCGCGAGGGCAGCTTGGAAGCCCCGACGCGGCACGCGATCCCGTGGCGCTCGCCCGAGTTCACCGACGCCGCAAAGCTCGACGCCGAGCTCGCGCGCGTGTTCGACATCTGCCACGGCTGCCGGCGGTGCTTCAGCCTCTGCAACTCGTTCCCGACTCTGTTCGATGCGGTCGACTCGACCACGAGCGGCGAGCTCCACGACGTGCCGAAGGAGGCGTATTGGTCGGTCGTCGACCACTGCTACCTCTGCGACATGTGCTACATGACGAAGTGTCCGTACGTGCCGCCGCACGAGTGGAACGTCGACTTCCCGCACTTGATGCTGCGTGCGAAGTACAAGCGCTTCGCGGACGGCAAGACGAGCGTGCGCGACAAGATCTTGAGCTCGACCGACACGGTCGGCTCGCTCGCAGGGATTCCGGTGGTCGCCGAAGCCGTCAACGCGTTCAACGAGACGAAGATCGGCCGAGGGCTGCTCGAGAAGACGCTCGGCGTGGACCGCGAGGCGCCGGTGCCGAAGTACTACTCGAAGTCGGCGCGGCGCCGCTTGCGCAGCCGTGTCGGCCTAGACGCGGCGCCGAGCCCCGCCGGCGACACGCAAGGGCGCGTCGTCGTGTTCGCGACGTGCTACGGAAACCGCAACCATCCGGGGCTCGTCGAGGATCTCGTCGCGGTGCTCGATCACAACGGGATTGGTGTCGCGCTGACCGGCCGCGAGCGTTGCTGCGGAATGCCGAAGCTCGAGCTCGGTGATCTGGAATCGATCGAGAAGGCGATGGAGGTCAACGTCCCCGAGCTCGATCGGTGGGTGCAGCAGGGTTGGGATCTCACGGCCGTCGTGCCGTCGTGCGTGCTGATGTTCAAGCAAGAGCTGCCGCTGATGTTCCCCGACGACGAGCGCGTGCAGCGCGTCGCGAACGCGTTCTTCGACCCGTTCGAATACCTGATGAGCCGCCACCGCGCCGGCAAGCTCAAGACCGACTTCGAGAGCGAGCTCGGCACGATCAGCTACCAAGTGCCGTGCCATCTGCGCGTCCAGAACATCGGCCTCAAGACGCGCGACGTGCTCGAGCTCGTGCCGAGCACGAAGGTGCAGGCGATCGAGCGCTGTTCGGGCCACGACGGCACGTACGGCGTAAAGAAGGAGTACGCGAAGATCTCGCGCAAGATCGCGAGGCCGGTCGCGCGCCAAGTGGATTCAGCCGCGGCGCAGCACTTCACGAGCGATTGCCCGATGGCAGCCGAGCAGATCGCGACCGTCGCCGAATCCGGTGCGCAACCGACTCATCCGATTCAGCTGCTGCGCCGCGCCTACGGAATCTAGCGTGACGCGCCGCGTCCTTGGCCGCACCTGCGAGGCGGTGCTTCCCGGGGGCGTCGCCGCACAGGGATGTGCGGCGTCGAGCCCCAGGGATGGCGTCTTGGCGTCCCCCGGGAAGCACCGCCTCGCGGTGCAGCGGCCAAGGACACCACTGCACGCAGAAAGGATCGAGCATGGACAAGCTGAAACCGGAGGACCTGCTTTCACTCGAGGCGTACCACAAGCAGCGCGCCGAATTCCGCGCGCGCGTGCTCGCGCACAAGCGCTTGCGGCAGGTCGCCGTCGGGCCGAACCTCACGCTCGTACTTCGAAGACCGGCTCACGATGCAGTACCAGGTGCAGGAGATGCTCCGGGTCGAGCGAATCTTCGAGTCCGATGCGATCGCCGAGGAGCTCGCGTCGTACAACCCGATGATTCCGGACGGCACGAACTTGAAGGCGACCATGATGCTCGAGTATCCGGATGTGGCGGAGCGGCGCGCGGCGCTGGAGAAGCTCGCCGGCATCGAACACGGTATCTATGTCGAGGTCGCGGACCTCGGCCGTGTGCTCGCACATGCCGACGAGGACTTGCCGCGCAGCAACGAGGCAAAGACCGCGGCTGTCCACTTCCTGCGCTTCGAGCTGGACGGCGCAATGCGAACGCAGCTCAAGACCGGCGCGCAACTCAGGATCGGCGTCGAGCATCCGGGATACCCGCACGAGGTCGTCGCGTCGGCCGACGTCGCGCGCACGCTCGCGGCGGATCTCGATTGATCTCGCCGCGCTGAGCCCCGAACATAAGCCTCAACGCCGGCAGTTCGGAACTCGATGGCTAGCCCGCAGCGCCCGTTTCGTGAGTCCAACCTCTATGGGTCGCCGATCCGCGACCTCAAGCTCGCGATCTCTGACACGCGGCTTGCGCCGGTCATCGACGAGTTTCGCGCCGAGCTCAACGCGCGCGGGCTGACGAAGATCACGCCGACGTTCTATCTGTCGACGGAGTGGGGCGTCGCGTTCGGCACGGTCGCAATCGGCATTCCCTTCTATTTGGCGAGGCCCGAGCTCACGGAGCTGCACGACGAGGAAGTGGGCCACATCGAGGGATTCAATCATGCCGACATCTTGCGCTACCTGCGGCATGAGATGGGCCATGTGCTGAATTACGCGTACAAGCTTTACGATGACGAAAGCTGGGTGAAGTTGTTCGGCTCGATCACACAGCACTACCGCGAGGACTATCGGCCGCAGCCGTTCAGCCGCCGTTTCGTGCGCCATCTGCCGGGTTGGTATGCCCAGAAACATCCGGACGAGGACTGGGCCGAAACCTTCGCCGTGTGGATGACGCCGCAGCGGGACTGGCGCGCCGAATATGCGCAATGGCCGAGCGCGCTCGCGAAGCTCGAGTTGTGCGACCGCCTCGTAGCCACTTTCGCCGTGCGCGAGCCGCTCGTGACGTCTACCGAGCGTGACGACGACGTAGCGGCGCTCGACTACTCGTTACGGGAGTTCTACAAGAGTCTTCCAACCGAGCCCGAGCCGGGTGCGGCCGGCCTGGACGGCGACTTGCGCGCGATTTTCGATGACCTGATCGAATCTGGCGAAGGCGCCGCCCAAGACACGCGGCCCGCGGGCGAGCTCATACGCCGGCTAGAGCGCCAACTCATGTCCGACGTGTTTCGCTGGACGGGCCATTTCCCCGAAAAGACGCGTAGCCTGATGCGCGACCTCGCGAAGCGCGCCGACGCACTTCGTCAGGTCTATCCGCGCGCGGCGGAGGCGCAAGCGACCGTTGGCGTGACGACTCTCGTGACCTCGCTCGCTATGAATTTCGTGTATCGCGGCGCGTACTTTCCCGAGACTGCTGCCGCCGCCGCCGCCGGCGCCTCGCAAAGTACGGCCACCCCGAGCGCTGCGCCGGCTAGCACGATTCCGCCGGGCTCCGTGGGCGGCGGCGCGGGAAGTTCCTTACCGGTGCGCGGCGGGGACGGCCGCAGCGCGGCGGCCGCTGACCCCGACGACAAAGGCGGGTGACGCTCCTCGGCGCAACACGCGCGGGGATCTCAGGCGAGCGCGGCGCGCGCCTTCTTCCGGCGCTTCTGCGCGCGGCTCCGGTGTTTCCAGCGCTCGAGCGCGAGATCGGCGATCCGGCCCAGCAGCGTCGCGTAGTCGACGCCGAGCTCGCTCGCCGCACGCGCGAATTCGCTGTGTTGCTCGAGGTAGCAGTTCGCGTTCACCTCGATCACATAGATCTCGCCGGTGTCGGTGAGCCGCAAGTCGATGCGACCGTAGTCGTGCACGCGCAGCGCGCGGTAGGCCTGCGTCGACACCTTCTGTAGCTTCGCCTTGATCTCCGGCTCCAGCGTCGGCACTACCACCGTCGTGCCGTGGTAGCGGTCGCTGGTCTCGTCGAACTTGGCCCGGCTGTCCATGATCGGAAGGGAGCCCGTATCGAGCCCCGAGAAGTCCATCTCGAGCGGCGGAAATGCCGTGGGCGAGTCGTTGCCTAGAACGCCCACGTAGAACTCTCGGCCTTCGATGTATTCCTCGGCGAGCGCGGCGTCGCCGAACGTCTTGTGGATGTACGTCACCCGTTCCATGAGCTGCTGGGTGTTGCGCACGAGCGAGCGCTCGTCGATTCCGATCGACGCGTCCATACGGAGCGGCTTGACGAATAGCGGCATCCGCAGATTACCGCCAGTCTCGAACTGGGCCGCCGGATAGAACGTGGCGAAGTCCGGATAGGGAATCTGCTCGAACGCGAGCAGCTTCTTCGACAGCGCCTTGTCCTCTTGAAGAAAGATTTCGCCCGGCCCGCCGCCGGTGTAGGGCAGCTCGAGCAGGTCGAGCACGCCCGCGACGCCCATGGCGCCGCCCAGGATGTCGTCGCCGAACGACTCGACGAGATTGAACACGAGATTCGGCTTGCGCTTCTTCAAGCCTTCGACCATCTCGACGACGTCGTGACGAATCGTGAGGATCGAAGTCTTATGCCCCGATTTTTCGAGCGCCGCGGCGACTTGCTCCATGACGACGTCGGGTTTTTCGTCGCCGGGCTCGAGATAAGCCAAGATCGTGATATCCATCGGTCGGCTTCGGAGCTCGCTCGTGTTGCTTGCTCGTTCGAGCTTCGAGGATACGTGCGAACGCGCGGACTGCAAAGCATTTCCGTCTCAATGCGAAACGGAAACGCGCTACAATCCCGCGCGGATCTCGCAGGAGCTCGGACAATGCGGCCGTTCGAGCGCGGATCCGGACAATGAGCAACGACTATCGCGCTGCGGACATCGAAGTCCTGAGCGGGCTCGAGCCCGTTCGCCGTCGTCCCGGGATGTACACGGACACGACGCGGCCGAATCACCTCGCGCACGAGGTCATCGACAACAGCGTCGACGAGGCGCTGTCCGGCCACGCTAAGAAGATCGACGTCGTGCTGTACGCCGACGGCTCGCTCGAGGTGGCCGACGACGGGCGCGGGATGCCGGTCGACATCCATCCGCAGGAGAAGCTGTCCGGAGTCGAGCTGATCCTCACGCGGCTGCACGCGGGCGGCAAGTTCAACGATAAGAACTACCAGTTCGCGGGCGGCCTGCACGGCGTCGGCGTGTCGGTCGTGAACGCGCTCTCGAAGAACCTCGAGGTTTGGATCCGGCGCGACGGCAAGGAATACAACATGAGCTTTGCGAACGGCAACCGCCGCAGCAAGCTCGAGGTCGTCGGCAAGGTCGGTAAGGGCAACACCGGCACGACCGTGCGCTTCTGGCCCGATCCGAAGTACTTCGACAGCCCGCAGTTCTCGCTGCCGAAGTTGAAGCACGCGCTGCGTGCGAAAGCGGTGCTCTGCCCCGGCCTCGAGATCACGCTCGAGGTCGAGAAGCCTAAGGAGAAGGAGCGCTGGGTTTACACCGGCGGCCTCGAGCAGTACCTGAAGGAAGCGGTCGGCAGCGGCGATTGGCTGCCCGAGCCGCCGTTCTCCGGCAAGATCGAGGGCAAGCGCGAGGCCATCGAGTGGGCGCTCGTCTGGCGCCGTGACGGCGGTGAGGCCGTGCTCGAGAGCTACGTGAACCTGATCCCGACGCCGCAGGGCGGCACGCACGTGAACGGCCTGCGCTCCGGCCTCTGCGACGCGCTGCGCGAGTTCTGCGAGTTCCGCAATCTGCTGCCGCGCGGTATCAAGCTCGCGCCCGAGGACGTGTGGGAAGGCGTGAGCTTCGTGCTGTCGGTGAAGATCGCGGAGCCGCAGTTCTCGGGGCAGACGAAGGAGCGGCTCGCCTCGCGCGAGTGCGCGGGATTCGTCAGCGGCGTGATCAAGGATCATTTCGCGCTCTGGCTGAACCAGCACCCGGAGAGCGGCGACGAGATCGCGACGTTCGCGATCGAGAACGCGCAGCACCGGCTCAAGCAGGCGAAGCAGGTCGTGCGCAAGCGGATCGTCGCGGGGCCGGCGCTGCCGGGCAAGCTCGCGGACTGCACGAACCAGGAGCCCGAGATGGCGGAGCTATTCCTGGTCGAGGGCGACTCGGCCGGCGGCTCCGCGAAGCAGGCGCGCGATCGCGAGACGCAGGCGATCATGCCGCTGCGCGGCAAGATCTTGAACACCTGGGAGGTCGATCCGGCGGAGCTGCTCGCATCGCAGGAGGTGCACAACATCGCGATCGCGCTCGGCGTCGATCCTGGTTCTTCGAACCTCGATGGCCTGCGTTACCACAAGATCTGCATCCTCGCGGACGCGGACTCCGACGGCCAGCACATCGCGACGCTGCTCTGCGCGCTATTCCTGAAGCACTTTCGGCCGCTCGTGGAGGCGGGCCACGTGTTCGTCGCGATGCCGCCGCTGTTCCGCGTCGACGTCGGTAAAGAGGTGCACTACGCGCTCGACGAGGCCGAGCGCGATCTCCTGCTCGACCGGATCGAGGCCGAGAAGAAGACCGGCAAGGTCACCGTCACGCGCTTCAAGGGCCTCGGCGAGATGAACCCGTCGCAGCTGCGCGAGACCACGATGGCGAGGGAGACTCGGCGGCTCGTTCAGCTCACGGCCGAGGGCAAGGCCGTCGACGCGGCAGTCGAGATGATGGACATGCTGCTCGCGAAGAAGCGCGCGTCGGATCGACGCGACTGGCTCCAGGAAAAGGGCAACCTCGCCGACATCTGATCAGCGCGTCGTGATCGACGTGAAGCGGCCGTTCACGATCGGATTGCGATCGGTCGTCGTGTCGCACTCGGTCTCGTCGATCATCCGCGTCGCGTCCTTGACGCGCTTGAACACGAACGTGATCTCGAACGGCTTGGTCAATGCGACCGGGTCTTCGAGCGTGAACTCGTCGCGCAGCTCGTCGGCGTTGACCATGCGGAAGCGCTCGATGAAGTGCAGCTCACCGCTCATCTTGAGCAGGATCTGCGGCGTCAAGAGGACATCGGGCTTGATCGCGACCGTGTCGACGACGAGCGTGTCGCCCTCCCAGTGACCGATCGAGTCGCCGGCCTTGGTCGGCCAGATCTCGTCCGCCGGCGGGTGCGATCGCCCGTCGGTATAGATGTGGCGGATCCCGTTGATGGTGTCCACGATCGTCGTCTCCTCGGGCGTGATGCGCCACTCGAAGATCGCGGGCGAGGCCATGTTCATGATGAACGGCGGCGATGCGCAGTTGTTGAACGTCGGCGCGGGCGGGTGATTCGGATCCGCGGCGACGGCCGCGGCCTGCGCGGCCTTGGCGGCGTCGAACTTCGCCTGCCATTCCGGCGTGAACGGGAACGTGACGTTCATGATCGACGCCCCGGCCTTCAGCCCCTCGGCGCTCAGGCCCTGGCCGATCCCCTCGCCGACGAATACGTTCGGCTCCCAGAGGCCGGACCAGTCGGGCAGCTTCGCGAACGCGGCCACGCGCGGCGGCAGCTGCGGCGCGGGCGAGCCGGAGCACGCCGACGAGCAGGGCCACCGGGACGGTGAGGCGGACGACCAGCGCTAGTTGTCTCATTTGCTTCTCCGCGCGGCTACTGCGCCGGTGCGTCCGCGGCCTTGCCGATCGGCTTGCCGTCCTTGGACACCGATACCACTTGCGCCCCGCTCGTGCCGTCGCGCAGCGGATGCGCAACGACGACGACGCGATCGCCGGCCTTCAGGCTGCTCGGTTTCCAGCCATGCCGCGAAAGACCGGTCGGGTTGTCCATCTCGATGCCCCATTCGACCGGCGCGGCGCCGGGGTGCGCCTCGTCGGGCACGAGCAGCTGGATCCAGCAGTGCGGGCTCATCCACTGGAACTCCTTCACCGTGCCGGTCAGCGTGATCTCCTTGCCCCCGTCGAACATCGCGGCCGAGTGGTGCGCGGACGCGAGCTCGGAGCCGAGCAGCGCACAGAGCGAGAGCGAGACGCGCAGAGCAGCGGTGACGGTTCGTCTCATGGCGGTCGAGAATTCCAGCGGGGTGGGAATGTTGCCACTTCGCCGGGATGCATGTCACCCGCGCCGCAGGCCGACTTCGAACGAAACAAGGCAGGCGCGTGACGTCCAGACTGCGACTGAGCGAAGATGGGCCGTCGTCAACGGGGGGTCCAACATGCGTCCATTCTCTTTCGTTCTCGCGGTACCGATGCTCGCGGCAACTCTCGCGCTCGCGCCGGCGCCTTCGCGCGCCGCGGTGGACGTGGAAGCGCTCGCAAGCGCGCGTCCAAGTGCTCGAAGACCGCGAGGCGATCCGCGCGCTGATCCTCGCGTACGGCCAGGCGCACGATCACCGGGATTACAAGACGTTCGCGAGCCTGTTCGCGACGAACGGCGAATGGGTCGGCGGCCTCGGCTCGGCCAAGGGTCCCGACGCGATCTTCAAGCTCATGGACAAGACGATCGGTCACAACCCGCAGCCGAACGGCTCGGGCACGTATCACGTGCTCACCAACGATCAGATCGAGATCCATGGCGACCGCGCATCCGCGGTGACGAAATGGATCTACATCACGCCGGGCCCCGACGCTTCGCCGAAGCTCGTCTATCTCGGCCACTACAACGACGAGTTCATCCGCGAGAACGGCGTCTGGAAGTTCCTGCGTCGCGAGGCGCCCGCGGACATCGGCGCCGCCTCCAAAGCAGTAGGAGCTTTCAGGCCCTCGGCGCGCGCGACGCGCCGAGGTTTGACACGCGCGTCGCCGATCGAGGAGACTCGCGGACAGTGCGCGTTGGGGCGCCTCCTGTCCGCGGCAAGGGAATCCTCCCACCCAAACACCGGTTCGACAATCGGCGTTCGACCTTCTTCCAGCCCAGAGCTTCAGCGGACCCCGGGCGCATATTGGAAGGAAGGTGTCATGACCCGTTCGATCGGTCCGCGTTCTCGCCTCGAATCCCTCAAGAAAGAAGCAAAGCAGTGGCTGAAGTCGCTCGAGTCCGGCGACGCCGCGGCTCTCGCCCGCTTTCGCAGCGCGCTCCCTGACCACGGCGACGAGAAGATCTCCCTGCGCGCGGTGCAGCTGGCGCTCGCGCGCGAGCACGGGCTGTCCGGTTGGCCCGCGCTGCTCGACGCGCTCGAGCCGCGCCAGCGCGAGATCCGCGAGGCCGCGGATGAGATGCTGCGCTGCGCGATATTCAAAGGGAGAGACCTAGACATCGCTGCGCGGCTCCTCGACCGATTCCCCGAGGTTGCGACGCTCGATCTCTACTGCGCAGTCGCCGCCGGCAACCTCGTCGAGGTCGAGCGCCGGCTCGCGGCCGATCCAGCGTGCGCGTCGCGAGCGGGCGGCCCATTCGACTGGCCCGCGCTGCTCTACCTCGCTTATCTGCGCTGGCCCGGCGGCGCGAGAGCGTCCGTCGAGATCGCGCGCGCGCTGCTCGACAGCGGCGCGGACCCGAACGCGTCGTGGAACGACGGTTGGGACAATCCGTTCAAGGTCCTGACCGGCGTGATCGGTCTCGGCGAGGGTGTTCAGCCGCCGCACGAGCGCGCGGACGAGCTCGCCGAGCTCTTGCTCGAGCGCGGGGCGGATCCGTTCGACACGCAGTCGCTCTACGACACGTCCGTCGTCGACGACGACACGCACTGGTTAGACTTGCTTTGGACGCATTCCGAGCGACGCGGCGTCGCGGACAAATGGCGTACGGTGCTGGTCGGCGAAAAGATGCCGGTCAGCTGGCTCGATCTGATCCTGAGCATCGCGGTCTCGTACAACCATCCGCGCCGCGCCGAGTGGGCGCTCGCGCGCGGAGCCAAACCGGACGGCGCGCACGCGTACAGCAAGCGGCGTCCGATCGACGAGGCGCTGTTGCACGGCCACTCCGCGATGGCCGAGCTGCTCAAACGTCACGGCGCGAGCGACGCAGCGCCCGACGACGACGTCGCGTTCGGAATCGCGTGCCGCAACTTCGATCGCGCCGAAATCCGGCGGCTCGCCGCGCGGCATCCCGAATACTTGCGCGACGCCGATGTCATGCTCATGGCCGCGCGAACGAACCGGCGCGATCTCGTCGAGCTGCTGCTCGATCTCGGCATGGACGTCGACGTCATGGATCAGGGCGAGACACGCGGGCTGAACGTCGCGGCCGGCAACGGTGCCGTCGAGGTCATGCAGCTGCTGATCGAGCGTGGCGCCGACATCGATCGGCCTACGAAGCACTATGGCGGCCCGCTCGGTTTCGCGGCGCACTTCGATCAGCGAGCCGCGATCGCCGTGCTCGTGCCGCGCACCCGCGACGTGCACAACCTCACGTATCTCGGCATGAAGGAACGCCTGCGCGAGCTGTTCGCGGCCGAGCCCGCGCTCGTGAACCTCGTGCATTTCCGCGCCGGGCGCACGCCGCTGTTCTGGCTGCCGCCCCAAGAGCCGGACGCGCTCGAGATGGCGCGCTTCCTGCTCGACCACGGCGCCGATCCGCGCTTTCGCGACAAGGATGGGGACACGCCCGCGGACGCCGCGCGCAAACGCGGCTTCGTGTCGGTCGCCGAGCTGTTGAGCGCGACTCGGCACTAATTCGCCCGCTGCGACGATCTCGCTGCCGCGCCGACGAGCTCGCGCGCAGCGAGGCGTCTCTCCAGCGTCGCGCGCGAACCGGCCGCGATGGAGCCCGTATACTGCGCGCAGTCGTGCGCGTGGGAAGCGCGCGGCGGGCTCCAACGAGGTAAGGACATGAGAGAGCAGGAACTCAACTTCGACGGCATCGAGCGCGTGCCGCTCGCGAAGTTCACCGAGAAGGCGTACCTCGACTATTCGATGTACGTGATCCTCGACCGGGCGCTGCCGCATATCGGCGACGGCCTGAAGCCCGTGCAGCGCCGGATCATCTACGCGATGAGCGAGCTCGGCTTGAGCGCGGGCCAGAAGCCGAAGAAGGCCGCGCGCACCGTCGGCGACGTGATCGGTAAGTTCCACCCGCATGGCGAGGTCGCGTGCTACGAAGCGATGGCGCACATGGCGCAGTCGTTCAGCTTCCGCTATCCGATCGTCGACGGCCAAGGCAACTGGGGTTCGCAGGACGACCCGAAGTCGTTCGCCGCGATGCGCTACACCGAGGCGCGGCTCACGCGCTACGCGGCGATGCTGCTCGACGAGCTCGAGCAGGGCACGGTCGACTGGGCGCTGAACTTCGACGGCACGTTGTCCGAGCCGACGCAGCTGCCCGGCGCAGCTGCCGAACCTGCTCTTGAACGGCACGAGCGGCATCGCGGTCGGCATGGCGACCGACGTACCGCCGCACAATCTCAAGGAAGTCGCGAACGCGCTGATCAAGCTGCTCGACGAGCCCGATGCGACGCTCGGCACGTTGATGAAGTCGATCAAGGGACCCGACTTCGCGACCGGCGGCGAGATCGTGTCGAGCCGCGACGAAATCGTGCAGATCTACAAGACCGGCACCGGCACGCTGCGGCTGCGGGCGAGGTACTCGATCGAGGACGGCGAGATCGTGATCTACGAGCTGCCATTCCAGACCTCCGGCGCGAAGGTGCTCGAGCAGATCGCGGGGCAGATGACCGCGAAGAAGCTGCCGATGATGGAGGACTCTGCGTGACGAGTCCGACCACGAGAACCCGACGCGTCTGGTGCTGAGCCCGAAGGGTAAAGGCACCGATCTCGACGCGCTGATGAACCATCTGTTCGCGACGACCGATCTCGAGCGCACGATCCGCGCGAACATCAACGTGATCGGCCTCGACGGACGGCCCGCGGTCTTCGGCTTGAGGCAGCTGCTCGAGGAGTGGCTCAAGTTCCGCACGACGACCGTCAAGCGCCGGCTCCAGCACCGGCTCGAGCGTGTAACGCAGCGCCTGCACATCCTCGACGGTTTGCTGATTGCGTATCTCAACATCGACGCGGTCATCAAGATCATTCGCACCGAGGCAGAGCCGAAGCCCGTGCTCATGAAGCGGTTCAAGTTGAGCGACGTGCAGGCCGAGTCGATCCTCGAGCTCAAGCTGCGCCACTTGGCGAAGCTCGAGGAGATGAAGATCAAGGGCGAGCAGAAGGAGCTCGCGGCCGAGGAGGCGGAGCTCGAGGGGACGCTCAAGTCGAAGCCGCGGCTCGTGAAGCTCATGAAGACCGAGCTCGAGACGCTGGCGGGCAAGCACGGTGACCCGCGGCGCACCGCGATCGTCGAGCGCGAGGCGGCGCAGGCGATCGCCGAGTCCGAGCTCGTCACGAGCGAGCCCGTCACGGTCGTGCTCTCGGAGCGCGGCTGGGCGCGCGCGGCGAAAGGTCACGAGATCGACGTGCTCGGCCTATCTTACAAGTCGGGCGACCAGTTCCTCGCCGCGGCGCGCGGCAAGAGCAATCAGCTCGCCGTGTTTATCGACAGCACCGGCCGAGCGTACAGCGTCGGCGCGCACACCCTGCCATCTGCCCGTGGTCAAGGCGAGCCGTTGGCCGGTCACTTCAATCCGCCGGATGGCTCGAGCTTCCGCGCCGTGCTGATCGGCGAACCGGATGACCGTTGGGTTGTCGCGTCCTCGGCCGGCTACGGCTTCGTCGTGAGGCTCGAGGAGCTGCACTCGAACAAGAAGGCTGGTAAGACTGCGCTGCGCGTGAAGGAAGGCTTCACCGTCGTGCCGGCGTCTCCGATCGGCGGCACCGAGATCAAGAAGGGCCTACGGCTCGCGGCCGCGTCGACTGACGGCCGGCTGCTCGTGTTCCCGCTCGCCGAGCTCCCGGAGTTGGCGCGCGGCAAGGGCAACAAGATTCTCGCGGTGCCCGGCAAGGACGGCGTCGTGCTCGCGGCAATCTGCGTGCTCGCGCCCGAGCAGGGTCTGCGCATTGATTCGGGCACGCGTCACATGGTCGTTAAGCCAAACGATCTCGAGCACTACGCGGGCGCGCGCGGACGCCGTGGAATGGCGCTGCCGCGCGGTTGGCGGACGGTGGATCGGCTCGGCGTGGAGTAGCGGCCCTGGCCCGCGACCGGGCGAGCGGTTAGCGCAGGCCGGCGTTCTCGGAGAGCACGACCTCGGGCTCGTGCAGGTAGTGGCCCTGCACGTAACCGACGCCGAGCTGGAACAGCACGGCCATCGTGTTCGCGTCCTCGACGCGCTCGGCGATCGTCGCGATCCCGCGCTTGTTCGCGGCCTCGATGTAGCCGCGCACGCGTTGCCGGAGCGCCTCGTCGGTCGCCAGGCTTTGCATCAGCGAGCCGTCGATCTTGAGGTAGTGCATCGGAGTGCTCGCGAGCACGCGCGCCGAGTCGTGACCGATACCGAAGTGCTCGATCGCGAACTCGTGCCCTTGCTTCTTGAGCTGGTCGGCGAGCGTCTTCGTCTGCGCGAGGAACTGCGCCGCGTCTTCTTCGCTGACCTGGAAGCAGAGTTTGCCGTGCGCGACGCCGCTGCTGTCGACCGCTTTCGCGAGCCAGTCCGTGAGCGTCTTGTCGATCAACGACTCGCTCGACAGCTTGACGAAGACGGTGTCGACCGGCTGCGTCGCGCAGAACGCGAGCGTCGCGCCGATCACCCAGCGGTCGATCGAGCGCAGCATTCGGTTGCGGACGGCGGCCGGCATGAAATCCGTTGCTGCGAGCTCGTCGCCCTGCGCGTCGACCATCCGGATCACCGTGTCGAGCATCGTCTTCTGCTCGCCGCCAAGATCCGCGATCGGTAAATGCGCGAGGCGGAAACGGTTCTCCATCAGCGCCAGCTTGATCTGCTGGACCCAAACCTGGTCGAATCTTTGCACGCGCGTGCTCGCGTCCGAGGTCTGCTCGAGCACCGCGCGGTTGCCGCCGCTCTCGCGGCCGGCTTGATTCGTTTTCTTCGCGGCCGCGATCAGCGTCTCCATCGTGTCGGTGCCGGGTCCGACCTCGGCGAGGCCGACGGTGCACGTGATCGATAGCGTGTTGTGGTTCACCTCGAAGATCCGCTCGGCGACGCGCGCGACGACGTTCTGCGCCCAGGCCTCGACGTCGCGCAGATTCCCGCGCTCGAGGAACATTGTGAACACTTGTCCGCCGAAGCGGCCGTACAGGTCCGTCTTTTGGGCCAACGCGCGGAGCTGCTCGGCGAGCTGCACGAGCAAGTCTTCGCTCGAGATCGGGCCGACTCGGTCCTCGACCTCGCGGAATTTGTCGGGGCGGATGAAGGCGAGCGCGCGGACGCCGCCTTGCGCTTTGCCGTCCAGGCGATCCGTGAGCACCTCGAGGAAGCGGCGCCGGTGATAGAAGCCCGTGGTCGGATCTCTGTGCACCGCCTGCTCGACGAGCTCCTCGGGCTCGGGCTGCCGCTCGCCGGGCTCGCGCGGCACGCTGAGCTTGACGGCCGGGTCGCCGTCGTAGGTCGTGACCTCGATCACGAGCTTGAGCGGAATCGCCGCGCCGCTCGCGTCGAGCGCGGCGACTTTGAGCGGCTCGCCGCTCCACTGCCGCTTCGCGCACGCCACCAACGCGCCCTTGAGCGCCACTTGGCTCGCCGCGTCGAACGCATCCATCAGCGGTCCGCCGACCGCGGCGTCCGGTTCGGCGTGCCCGAACAGCTCGACCCAGGCCTGGTTCGCGTCGACGATGATGCCGTCCTGCACGTGGGCGATCGCGTCGACCGACCCGGCCATGAAGTCCTTGAGCTGGCGCTTGTATTGAGACGCCGACTGGAGCGTCTCGTTGAGCGCGCGCTCGAGCCGAAACGCGCGCAACTCGCGCTCGGCGACGCTGCGCAAGCGCTCCGTCTGGCCGTGCGAGACGAGATCCTGGGCGCCCGCGAGCAGCGCGTCGGCGATGTCCGTTTCCTCGGCGGCCCTGCTGACGACCAGCAGCGGCACCATCCGGGCGGTCTGCTGCCTGATCTTCGCGACCTCGCGAATCGGGGCCGGCAAGCTGTCGGGGAAGAAGCACAAGAGCTCGGGCGCGTGGCTGTCGAGCGCGCTCGCGAGCGCGTCGATCTTAGCTACCCAGTGGCAGCGCA
Organism: uncultured Gammaproteobacteria bacterium; assembly: GCA_963841645.1. Taxonomy (GTDB): domain Bacteria; phylum Pseudomonadota; class Gammaproteobacteria; order Steroidobacterales; family Rariloculaceae; genus FEN-1219. The sequence goes on from CAWJDS010000018.1 coordinate 164,881, forward strand.
CGGGATGGCCCCCGTCGCGCAACGAGCGGTTGACCAGCTCGACGTCGTCCTCTCGACCGGTCAGAACGACCAACGGAACCGACGCCTGCGCCTGTGCCATGCAGTCTCGTGCCTCAAGAATCCGACGAGTCTAAGCACTCGCCACGGGTGTCGAAGGGACGCGAGTCACAAAGCACGGCCTCCCTTCAGCCGATCAGGGTTTTACTTAACTGCCCGGGCGTCTCGCGCACGAGTCGCGGTACGAGGTATCCCGGCAAGCGCGCGCGCAGTTGCGCGACGAGGTCTCGACCCACGTTCGCATCGACGTCGAAGTGGGCGGCCCCTGTGACCGCGTCGAGTAGATGCAGGTAGTAAGGCAGAACGCCGGATGCGAACAGCCGCTCGCTCAAGGCCGTCAATGCCTCGAGGGAGTCGTTGACGCCGCGCAGCAGCACGGACTGGTTCAGCAGCGCGCCGACGCGGCCTCTGAGCGCGCGCAGCGCGCCGCCGACTCCGTCGTCGAGCTCGTTCGCGTGGTTGCAATGGACCACCACGACCGTGTCGAGCCGTGTCGAGCCGAGCAAATCGAGCAACCCCGCGTCGATGCGCTCCGGCACGACGACGGGAAAGCGGGTATGGATTCGCAGCGTGCGGACCGACGTGGTCTCGATCTTTGCGACGAGCTCGCCGAGGCGTCGATTCGTGAGGCTCAGCGGGTCGCCCCCGCTCAAGATAGCCTCGCGCAGATCGGGACGCGCGCGCAGCGCATCGACCGCCGCGTCCCAGCCGCCGCGCGCCGCGAGCTGCTCGGCGTACGGGAACGCGCGGCGGAAGCAGTAGCGGCAGTGGACCGGGCAGGCGCCGCTCGCGATCAGCAGCGCGCGGCCCGGGTACTTCTCGATCACTCCGCCGTCTGCGAGGCCGTGCTCGCGCACCGGATCGGCGGTGAAACCCGAAACCGCCTCGGCCTCCAAAGAACGCGGCAGGACCTGGAGCAGCAACGGATCGCGCGGGTCGCGCTTGCGCATCCGCGCGACGAAACCGCGCGGCACGAGCAGCGGGAAGTCGCTCGTCGCGAGCGCGTCGAGGGTCGCCGGCGGCAGCTCGAGCAATCTCTCGAGCTCGGCGACGTCACGGACCGCGTCCCGAACTGTCGCTGCCCAGGAAGGGGCGCGGAGGTCAGCGGGGGCGAGCGCTGTAAGCGGGGCGTTGATCGGCTGGATCCTCGATTCGTTTTCGACGGGTCTAGAGGGTATGATCCCGCGCTCTCATTTTCGGGGCACTGGCGAGCGACATGGCAGTTTACAGCACCAACGAGATGCGCGGCGGCATGAAGATCCTGCTCGACGGGGATCCGTACGCGATCATCGAGAACGAGTTCGTAAAGCCCGGCAAGGGCCAAGCGTTCAACCGCGTGAAGTTGCGGAACCTGAAGAACGGCCGCGTGCTCGAGCGCAACTTCAAGTCGGGCGACACGGCCGAGGTCGCCGACGTGACCGATCAGGACATGCAGTACCTCTACGGCGACGGCCAGTTCTGGTACTTCATGGTGCCCGACACGTTCGAGCAGATCGCCGCAGGTCCCGAGGCGGTCGCCGACGTGAAGCAGTGGCTGAAGGAAGAGATGAGCTGCATCGTGACGCTCTGGAACGGAGTGCCGCTCTACATCGCACCGCCGAATCACGTCGAGCTCAAGATCGTCGAGACAGATCCGGGTGTACGCGGCGACACCGCGACCGGCGGTCAGAAGCCCGCGAAGCTCGAGACGGGCGCGGTCGTGCGCGTGCCGCTGTTCATCAACGAAGGCGAAGTGATTCGCGTCGACACGCGCACGAGCACGTACATCTCGCGCGTCAAGCACTAGCTTCTTTCGGGCCTAGCCGCTCGGCTGCCGATGGACGAAGGCCATCGCGGCTGCGATGCCGTCCGCGCCGAGCGCGAGCGCCACCAAACGATCCAAACCCATCGCGACGCCCGCGCAATCGGGTAGGCCGCGCGCGAGCGCGTCGAGAAACGCCTCGTCGAGCGGTGGCACGTGCCGGCCGGTCCGCCGTCGCGTGTCGATCTCTGCCTCGAACCGTCGCCGCTGTTCCGCCCCGTCCGCTAGCTCGTGGAAGCCGTTCGCGAGCTCGATGCCGCGCGCGAACACCTCGAAGCGCGCTGCGACGGGCGGGGTCCCAAGTTTGAGTCTCGCGAGCGCCGCCTGGCTCGCGGGGTAGTCGCAAACGAAGGTGAGTACCTCGGCCGGGAAGCTCGGCACGACGACGCTTGCGAACGCGAGGTCGAGCAACGCGTCGGGCGTGAGGCCTCGCGGCACGTCGACGCCTCGCTCGGCGAGACGCGCGGCGACGCTCGCCGTGCTCGCGCCCGCGTCGACACCCAGCGCTCGAGAGAGCGCGTCCGAGTAACGGATGCGGTCACTGCGCCAAGCCGTGCCGTCGCCCGCGAGCGCGTCGCGCAGCAGCGCCTCGACGTCGTCCATCAGGCGCGCGTCGTCGAAGCCGATTCGGTACCACTCGAGCAGCGTGAACTCGGGCTGGTGCCAGCGGCCGAGCTCGTCGTCGCGGAACACGCGGCAGATCTGATAGATGTCGCCACTGCCGGCCGCGAGCAGGCGCTTCATCGCGTACTCGGGCGACGTGTGTAGATATAGAGGAGTGCCTCCGAGGCTGCGCGCCGTGGCCATCACGCTGTCGAGCGCGGGATCGGACACGCCGGCCGGCGAGAGCGCGGGTGTCTCGACCTCGAGCACGCCGCGCGCGGCGAAGAAGGCGCGGATCCGCGCCAGGATCCGCGCGCGTGCGCGCAAGGCCTCGAGCGAGCCAGCCTCGGCGTAGCTCATCAACGATTCACGCCGGCTGCCGCGCTGCCGAGCGCCGCACCCATCGCGAGTGACGCGCCGGTCGTAAGTCGCGAATCCCAGCGGACCGCGCCGCGCGCAAATAGCACGACGACGGTCGAGCCGAGGTTGAAACGGCCGATCTCGGCGCCGCGCGCGACGCGCAGCGGCGCGGATTCTTCCCAGAGCTGCGGCCTGCCGCTCGCGATCTCGCCTTGGGCGAACGTGCTGATGCTCGAGACGTTGAGCGCGCCGACGAGCACGACGACCATCGGCCCGACGGCGGTTTCGAACCAGCAGACCGCGCGCTCGTTGCGGCAAAAGAGCCTGTCAATCGAGGCGGTCGTCGCGAGGCTCACGCTGAACCGGCGCCCCGGGATGTAGCGCGTGCGAGTGAGCGCGGCGTCGAGCGGCGCATGCACGCGGTGATAGTCGCGCGGCGAGAGATAGACGGTGCAGTAGCTTCCGCCGAGCAGCGCGTCGACGCGTCCGCCGCGCTCGCCGAGCAGAGCGGCGAGCGAATAGCTGCGGCCCTTCGCCTGGAGCAGCGTGTCCGCGTCGAGCGCGCCGAACTCGCTCAGCGTGCCGTCGGCAGGCGAGACGACGGTGTCGGGTCCGCCCGCGATCACGCGCGCGCCGGGCCGCAGTGCACGCGTAAAGAATCCATTGAACGTCGGGTAACCGTCGATGTCGCTGTGCTCGGCCTCAGCGAGATCGACGCCGTAAATACGCGCGAACCAGCGGATCAACGGGCGTGAGATCCAGCGGCGCTCGGAGCGCGCGGCTCGATACATCACGGCCGAGATCAGATCCTTCGGCAGCAGATGTTGGAAGAGTGAAACGCCCGCGCCGGACGTCATGCGGTCGTGCGATGCGACGCCCGGTAGCGCTGCAGGATCTTGATGTAGTCGGACGCGAGCGTGGCGGGATCGTGCGGGCCGCTCGCGACGGCGACGAGCTCCGCGTTCGGGCCGATGACGTAAACCGTGTCGTTGTGCGTCACGTTGTAGTGGTCGCCGCCGTGGTGGTGTTTCTCGACGGTAACGCCGAGCGCCGCGATGAGCGGCGCGAGCCGCGCGTCAGGTGCCGTCGCGCCGACGAACGACGCGTCGAAGTGGCCGAGATACTCCGCGATCGCGGCGGGCGTGTCGCGCTCGGGGTCGACGCTCACGAAGACGACCTGGGGAACGGCTTGCGGCGCGCGCTCGTTCAGCTTCGCGCGCACGTCGGCGAGCGCCTTCAGCGTGAGCGGGCAGACGTCGGGGCACTGCGTGAAACCGAAGTAGAGCAGCGTGAAGCGGCCGCGAAATGCGTCGAGGTCGAGGCGCGAGCCGTGCGCGTCCACGAGCTCGACGGAGGGTAGAGCCCGGGGCTCGACGAGCACCGTCGCGGCGGACGTCGGCGACGGCGTGCGCGGCAGCATGAACATCACGGCCACGAGCACGACGAGCCCGACGACGAGAATCCTGAGCATCCCTCCGAGCATGCGCGCGATTATCGCACAACGTCGATCGACGTCCCGCGTCGCGCGGCCGGCGAGTAAGATGCGCGCGCATGACGAGGAATGAGCTCGAGAAGCGGCTGCTCGGCGCAGACGACTGCGAAGCGGCGCTCGCGGCGCTCGCGGATTTTTTCGCGGCGCACGAGCTCGTGTTCGGCCACGGCACCGACAACGCGAGCGACGAGGCGTTCTGGCTGCTGCGGCACGTGCAGCGTTGGCGAGACGATCTCGATTGGAGCTCGCCGCCCGAGCGCGAGGTCGCGCTCGCGGCGCTCGATCTCGCGGTGCAGAGAGTGGAGTCGCGCAAGCCGCTCGCGTATCTCGTCGGCGAGGCGTGGTTCGCCGGTTTGCGGTTTGCGGTCGACGAGCGCGTGCTCGTGCCGCGCTCGCCGCTCGCGGAGGTGATCGAGCGCGGTTTCGCGCCGTGGTGCGCGCTGCGTCCCGGTGACCGCGTGCTCGACATCGGCACGGGCAGCGGCTGCATCGCGATCGCGATCGCGCATTATTCTGCCGAGGTTCTAGTCGACGCCACGGACGTGTCGGCCGGAGCGCTCGAAGTCGCCGCTGCGAACGTCGCGCGTCACGCCCTCCGCGAGCGCGTGGCGCTGCATCGCGCGGACCTGTTTCCGCCGACGGACGTGCGCGTACCGCGTCATCGTCTCGAACCCTCCGTACGTCTCCGCGCGCGAGATGGCGGAGCTTCCGCCCGAGTACCGGCACGAGCCGGAGCTCGCGCTCGCGGGCGGCGCGAGTGGCTTCGAGCCCGCGGAACGTATCCTGCGCGGGGCGCTTTCGCGGCTCGCGCCGGACGGCTGTCGTGTTCGTCGAAGTCGGGGCGGGCGCCGAGGCTTTCGCGGCCGCGCATCCGGGCTTGGCCGCGACGTGGCTAACGTTCGATCGTGGCGGCGACGGGGTGTTCGTGCTGACGGCGGCCGAGCTCGAGGAATTCCTTCGGCGTCGCTAGGCGTGCATGATTACGCCTTTGATCTAAGGAGTCTGCGCGCCAAGCAGCGCGGCAGGTTGAAGCATGGCAGGCGACACCTACGGACGGTTGTTCACGGTCACGACGTTCGGCGAGAGCCACGGGGCCGCGATGGGTTGCGTCGTCGACGGCTGTCCTCCGGGGCTCGCGCTCGCCGAGGCCGATATCCAGCACGATCTCGATCGTCGGCGCCCGGGCCGCTCGCGGCATGTCACCCAGCGGCAAGAGCCCGATCAGGTGAAGATTCTGTCGGGCGTGTTCGAAGGACGGACCACGGGCACGGCGATCGGATTGCTGGTCGAGAACGTCGATCAGCGCAGCGGCGACTACTCGAAGATCAAGGACAGCTTCCGCCCGGGACACGCGGACTACACCTACCAGCAGAAATACGGCATACGCGACTACCGTGGCGGCGGCCGTGCGTCGGCGCGCGAGACCGTCATGCGAGTCGCAGCCGGCGCGATCGCGCGCAAGTACTTGCGCGAGCAGCTCGGCGTCGAAATCCGCGGCTACCTCGCCGAGATTGGGCCGTTCAAGCTCGCGGCGCTCGACCTCGAGCACGTCGACGAGAATCCGTTCTTCTGCGCTGATCCATCGAAGCTCGAGCAGCTCGACAAGTTCTTGACCGACCTGCGCGATGCGGGAGACTCGATCGGCGCCCGCATCAACCTGATCGCGTCACATGTGCCGGTCGGCCTCGGCGAGCCAGTGTTCGACAAGCTCGAGGCGGACATCGCTCATGGGCTCATGAGCATCAACGCGGTCAAGGGCGTCGAGTTCGGCGACGGCTTCGAGGTGGTCCGCCAGCGCGGCAGCGAGCATCGCGACGAGCTCACGCCCGACGGCTTCAAGAAGAACTCGGCCGGCGGCACGCTCGGAGGAATCTCGAGTGGGCAAGACATTCTGGTGAGCATCGCGCTCAAGCCAACGTCGAGCATTCAGGTGCCGGGCTCGACGGTCGACAAGCAAGGGCGCGCGACCGAAATCGTCACCACGGGCCGCCACGATCCGTGCGTCGGATTGCGCGCGACGCCGATCGCCGAGGCCATGTTCGCGTTGACGCTGATGGATCACTATCTGCGGCACCGTGCGCAGAACGCCGACGTGCGCTCCGCCGTGCCGGTGCTCGGGCTCAAGCAAGGCTCCTGACCGAGCCGTCACTATCGCGTCCGCAACCTCTGCTGGGCCGCTCGCCACACGCGCCGGCGCGCGCGTATGATTATGTCAATCGGGGGCGGAGCCAATCGGGACCGCGTGTCGAAATTCGAAGCCAAATCACAGTTCGCCGGCTCCAGAAATTGTTAAATTCCGGCGCAGAAAGGTGAGTGCCGGCTCCGGCTGGGTGCCCTATGGCCCGGGCGGCGGCGGCGTTCTACCGAAGGCGGCGTTAGCCGCAACGATCGCGCGACGCTCTCCTCAGCGGAGTGAGCGGGCCCGCGAGCTCGTTGCCGGCCGCGGGCTGAGCCCAAGGCGAGCCGCCCGGCAGATTTTGGTAAATCACTTTTATGTAAGGTATCTTTCGGTCCGCCATCGAGGGTGTTTGTTCCAGTCGGAGCAATGCCTTACGAGAGGGGGCGAGATGGCCGAGGCAGCTAGGGAGATTGCATGAGAGCACTGGCACGTTGGGGCGTCACGCCGCTACTGGCCGCTCCCCTCGGAGCACACGCGCTCGGGTTCGGTGACATCGAGCTCCAGTCCGCACTGAACCAACCGTTCCAGGCGCAGATCGCGCTCGTTGCGACGGCGGATGAGCTGCAAGGGCTCAAGGTTGCTTTGGCGCCTCCCGAGGTGTTCGACCGCTACGGAATCGAGCATCCGGGTTACCTGGCCCGCTTCGAGTTCAAAGTCACGACGAGCGGCGGCCGCTCGGTCGTGCATGTGTCCTCGCGCGAGCCAGTGACCGAGCCGTTCGTGACGCTGCTCGTCGAGGCGACGTGGTCGCGTGGCCGTCGCCTGCGCGAGTACACCGTGCTGCTCGATCCGCCCGTCTTGCTGCCGGGACAAACCAGCTCGCAAGCCGTCTCGCCTCCGTCGACCCGCGCCGCGACGCCTAACGCCGGCGGCGGCTCGATCAATCGTCCCGCGCCGTCAGTCGAATCGGCGGCGCCCGCGCCGCGGCCCACGGAGCCGGCGCCGTCGCGCGCCGAGCCCACTCGCCCGCCGAGATCGGGAGAGACGCCGAGGGCGGCGCCGCCGCCGCGCGAATTGCCGACCGTCGCGCCGGGTGGATCGTACGGTCCCGTACGCAGAGGCGAGGCCCTTTGGGCCATCTCCGACCGCATGCGTCCGGAGGGCGTGTCGGTCAATCAAATGATGGTGGCCGTCTACCGCGCGAATCCGCATGCGTTTGGCGGCAATATGAATGTGTTGCTCGCCGGGGCCACGTTGCGGTTGCCGGAGACCGCCGACCTCGAGCAACTCAGTGCGAGCGTCGCGACTGCCGAAGTGCAGAAACAAAGCGACGACTGGCTGAATCGCACGCCGCAGGCGCGCTCACTGCGTTTGCTGCCGCCTTCCGACAGCCAGGTTTCGGCGCCTGCACCAGCGCCGGCTCAAGCCGCGAATCGCGCCAATGCGAACGCGAGCGCGAGTGCGCCGGCAAACCAGCCTGCCGCCTCCTCGCCGCCCGCGAGCGCCAGCGCCGCCGAGGAAAACCGTAGGCTCCTCGAGCTACGCAACGAGCAGCTGCGCGCCCTGCAGAACCAGGCCGCCGCTCCGGCCACACCGGCGGACAAGCCCGCCCAGCAACCCGCCGAGGCGGAGAAGCCCGCGGCACCTGGCGTCGAGCTCGAGAACGAGCCGGTGTTCACGGATGAGGCGTCCAAGCAGGACAAGCCGGCACAAACGCCAAGCGAGCAGGCCGCTGCAACGGCTCCGGCCGCAGCGCCGGCGGCGTCGGCTCCGCGGCCCACTCCCGCGCCGTCGCTGATGTCGCAGGTGCTCGACTGGGTCCTGTCGCCGATCCTCTGGATCGGGCTGGGTGTCGTGGCGGTGATTCTGACGGCCTTCTTGTTCGTGCGGCGTCGCCGGCAGGAGCCGGAGGACGTGACGGGCCGCTGGGAGGCGCTCGAATCGGAAGTCGCCGAAGACGAGGCTCGCGACACCGCGCGGCTCCGTCGCGAGGTGCCCGAGGGCAGCATCGTCGTCGAAGAAAGCGGGCCGGGTCGGGGCGGCGACGCCGAAGAGCCGGAGGCTCCCGCCGAGCCCCGCCGTGCGGCCGCCCAGCGCGCGCCGCGCGCAGCCGCGCCGCCGGCGGACGACACGCTGTCGAGCCAGACCGTCATCAATCTCGACCAGGCGGACCCGGTCGCCGAAGCCGACTTCCACATGGCGTACGGGCTCTACGACCAAGCGGCCGAGCTCGTGCAGAAGGCGCTCGACGCGGCGCCGAATCGCCGTGACCTCAAGCTGAAGCTCCTCGAAGTGTTCTTCGTTTGGGGAAACAAGGACGCGTTCTTGAGCGCGGCCCAAAACCTCCGCAAGGAGCTCGGCCAGAAGCCCGATGCCGACTGGGACAAGGTCGTGATCATGGGCAAGCAAATTTGCCCAGACGAACGGCTGTTCGCCGAGGCGACCGCGGCTGCCGGGCAAGTAGACGTCGACCTCCAGGCGGGCGACTCGCCGCTCGACCTCGCGTTCGACGAAGCGGCGGAAGAAGCCGTCGATCTCGATCTCGGTCAGTCGACTCTCGCGAGCTTCGATCTCGAGGCGACCGGCGGAACAGCGGCACCGAAAGCGCCGCCGAGGGCCGCACCGAAGGCCGTTGCGCCGAAGGCTGCGGCCAAGCCGAAGAGCGCTGATCTCGACGACATGCTCGAGATCGGCGAGCGCACGGCCGCGGGTCTCGAATCGGCGTTCGAGGATCTCGATGCGGAAGACGACGATGGTGAGGCAACGTCGACCGATCTCGCCGACAGTCTCGCCGTGACGCAAGAGTCCCCGACGGTCGAGAGGCCGAATCAAAGCAATGATTGGGCCAAGATGTCGCTCGAAGATACGGGCGACCTGCCAGCGGCCGACGCGCCGACGGTCGAGACGCCGACGATCGAGAGCGCGCGCCCCGGCTCGGCAACCGCGCAGACGCGGACCCTCGAGACGCCGTTCCGGCCGGAGGCGCCGACCGTCGAGCAGCCGACGCTCGCCGGAGGCGACCGCAGCGACCTGACCGCGGAGATCGACCTCGACGACCTCGGTCTCGACCTCAAGGATATCGAAGGCCTGCCCAACGACCTCGGCGATCTGCCGTCCGCGGCCGAGCACGAAACCGACACTCGCGAGCAACCCGTGCTCGGTGGCAGGGACGACGTGCTTTCGGCGACCGGCGTCACGCAGGTCTTGCACGACGAGCGGCGGCACGAACGAATTCGAGACCCGCGAGACTGCCGTGCTCGCCGACAACGAGGCGACGATGCTCGCGCCGAGCGTGCGGGACAGCACGATGACCGGAACCGAGGTGCTCGAGCATCGTCTCGAGCTCGACGAGACCGGCTCGACGTCGCTCGTCAGAGCGCTGGGTAACGACGACGACAAGGAAGGCCTCGACCTGAATCTCGACGACTTCACGCAGGCGCTGCACGGAGCCGATACCGTCGAGCAGCCGCGCACGGCGACGTTCTCGCGCGACGTGTTCGGCGGCGGCGACACGCCGGTCGACATGGACATCGGCATCGACGTCGTCGGCTCGGAGGACCCGACCGGCACCGAGGAAGTAAGTCCTCTCGATCCGCAGACGATGACCGAGGTCGGCACGAAGCTCGATCTTGCGCGCGCCTATATCGACATGGGCGATCCCGAAGGCGCCCGCAGCATTCTCGAGGAAGTGCTGGACGAGGGTGATCCGGGCCAGCGGCGGGAAGCGCAAGGCCTCATCGACGTCCTGAGCGCATAGCCCAAGAAACACGAATTGGACGAGCACCGGCGCGCCGCTTCGGCGGCGCGCCGAGTCCTCGCGACGTCTCCGACCGCTATGCCGCGAATCGCGCTCGGCCTTGAATACGACGGCACCGACTTCGTCGGCTGGCAGATTCAACGCGCAGGACGCAGCATCGAGGCTGCGCTCGCCGCGGCGGTGGAAGCGGTCGCGAACGAGCCGCTGACCGTGCGTGGCGCGGGCCGGACCGACGCGGGCGTGCACGCCGCGCAGCAAGTCGCGCATTTCGACACGAGCGCCGAGCGCAGCGAGCGGCAATGGCTGCTCGGGATCAACTCGAACCTCCCGCCCGATGTCGCCGTGCGCTGGGTTCGCGAAGTGCCCGCGACCTTCGACGCGCGTCGGTCGGCCGTGCGTCGGCGCTACCGCTACTCCGTGCTTCAGCAGCCGACTCGGCCTGCACTCGCACGCGCGCGCGTCTGGTGGATCCGCGAGCCGCTCGACGCGGCTGCGATGACAGCTGCGTCTCTACACTGGCTCGGCGAGCACGACTTCTCAGCATTTCGCGCAGCCGGCTGTCAGGCGAAATCCCCGATGCGCCGGCTCATGGCCGTCCGGATTGCGCGCGCGGCGCAAGCGGACGGTGTTCTCTGGCAGATCGATTTCACGGCCAATGCTTTTCTACAACACATGGTGCGCAACCTCGTCGGCGCGCTCGTCGAGATCGGGCGCGCGAACCTAACGCCGGCTGCCGCGGGCGAAATGCTTGCGAGCCGTGACCGCACGCAGGCCGCGGTGGCGGCTCCTCCGACGGGGCTCACTTTGGTCGAGGTGTTGTATCCGGAGCACTACGGGCTGCCACAGTTGAGCGACGCCGATTAATGCCCCGCAGAGGTTTCGGCTATGATTCCGCGGTCCAATCGGTCGGCGCCTGAGCAATGAGCTGGTTCGACAAACTGATGCCGTCGCGGATTCGGACCGAGAAGCGCAAGCACTCGGTGCCCGAAGGACTGTGGGTAAAGTGTGTCGGCTGCTCCGCCCAGCTCTATCGCGCCGAGTTGCATCGCAACTTGCACGTCTGTCCGAAGTGCGGACATCACCTGCGAATCAGCGCGCGCGAGCGGCTCGAGATGTTCCTCGATCCCGAGGCGGGCTACGAGCTCGCCGCCGATCTCGAGCCGCGCGACCCGCTGCGTTTCAAGGACACGAAGAGATACCGCGAGCGTATCGCGCTCGCTCAGCGCGAAACCGACGAGCGCGACGCGCTGATCGTCATGGCTGGCACGCTGAAGTCGATGCCGATCGTCGCAGCCGCGTTCGAATTCCGGTTCATCTCGGGATCGATGGGCTCGGTCGTCGGCGAGCGCTTCGTGCGCGGCGTCGATTACTGCCTCCAACATCGCCGGCCTCTCGTGTGCTTCTCCGCGAGCGGCGGCGCGCGCATGCAGGAAGGGCTGTACTCGTTGTTGCAGATGGCCAAGACGAGCTCGGCGCTGTCTGAGCTCGCGGCCGCCAAGTTGCCGTACATTTCCGTAATGACCGATCCGACAACCGGGGGCGTCTCCGCGAGCCTTGCGCTGCTCGGCGACATCAACATCGCGGAGCCCGGTGCGCTGATCTGCTTTGCCGGTCCGCGCGTGATCGAGCAAACGACCGGAGAGACGTTGCCCGAAGGGTTCCAGCGCGCCGAGTTCCTCCTCGAGAAGGGCGCGATCGACATGATCTTGGATCGTCGTCAGGCCCGCGACGAGATCGCGGCGCTGCTCGCCAAGCTCAGCAACCGCCCGACGCTCTCTTAGCGTACGAGGCGCCCGTTGGCTCCGTCCTCGCGACGCGATTACTCGCTCGACGACTGGCTCCGCCGGTTCGAGACGCTGCATCCGAAGAAGATCGACCTCACGCTCGATCGCGTCGCCGCCGTGATCGACCGGCTCGAGCTCAAGCCGCCGCCGTACAAGGTCGTGACCGTTGGGGGCACGAACGGAAAAGGCTCGTGCGTCGCGATGCTCGAGAGCATCTACTGGCATGCTGGCTACGCGGTCGGCGCCTTCACGTCGCCGCACCTCTGGCGCTTCAACGAGCGCATCCGCGTGAACGGCTCCGACGCGCTAGATCCCGAGCTCGTCGCGCTGTTCGAGATCATCGATTCGACGCTCGGCGGCATCACGTTGTCGTACTTCGAGTCCTCGACGGTGGCTGCGCTGCTGCACTTCGCGCGCAAGCGCGTCGACGTCGCGGTGCTCGAAGTCGGGATGGGCGGGCGGCTCGACGCGTCGAACGCGGTCGATACGGATTGCGCATTGGTGGTCAGCGTCGACCTCGATCACCGCGAGTGGCTCGGCGACGATCGCGAGGCGATCGGGCGCGAGAAGGCGGGGATCATGCGCCGCGGCAAGCCGGCCGTAGTCGCGGATCGCGATCCGCCGAAGAGCGTCATCGCGTACGCGGCTTCCGAGGGCGCGCTGCCGCGGGTGATAGGCCGGGATTTCGATTTTCGGCGTGCGCCCGGCGGCTGGCGGCGCGCCGACGGCGATGCGCGCGTGCTGCCGCTGCCGCCGTTCGGCGGCGACGAGCAGCTCGGCAACGCGGCCGCCTGCGCCGCGGTCGTCGACAGCCTCGCGAACGAGCTGCCTGTCAACGACGACGCGTTGGCCGCAGGGATTCGCAACGCGTACCTTCGCGGCCGCTTCGAGCGTGCGACGCTCGACGGTGTCGAGTGGGTCTTCGACGTCGCGCACAATCCGGCCGCGGCCGCGATCTTCGCCGCATCGCTCGCGCGCTTGCCGCGCGCGCCGCTCACGCTCGCGGTGTTCGCCGCGATGCGCGACAAGGATCTCGCCGGCGTGATCGCGCCGCTCGTGCCGTCGGTCGATACCTGGTTCGTGACGCAGGCGGACGCCGAACGCGGCGCGCGCGGCGAAGAGCTTCGCGACGTGCTCGCCGCGGCCGGCGCGCGCTCGATCGAGGTCGCGCCCGACGTCGCAGCGTCGATCGCTGCGGCGCGAGCCTCTGCGCACAACGGCGCACGCGTGATCGTGTTCGGATCTTTCGTCACGGTGGGCGCCGCAGCCGATGCGCTTGGGCTATACTGCGCTCCCTCGCGAATGACTGATCAACCCGCCAGATGGACCAGGGCCTGAAGGAGCGATTGATCGGCGCGGCGGTTCTCGTCGCGCTCGGTGTGTGGCTGATTCCTTGGTTGCTCGACGGCCGGCAAGAGCAAGTGGAGCTCGCCTCGCCGAGCTCGGCGGTGCGCTTGCCGGCGCCGGACGGTCCACTGCCGGTTCGCCAGCAAACTTTGAGCCTCGAGGCGCCCAAGTCCGAGCACGGTCGCGACCGAGCCGCATCCCGAGCCCACCGATCCCGCGACCCCGGCGGCTGCCGCCGCAGACACGGCCGTCGCCTCGGCGGAGCCTACGCCGCCGCCGGCACAGGAGAACGCCGCGCCGTCGAAGCCATCCGCGCCCGCGCAGGAAAGTGCCGCGCCGCCGAAGCAAATCGCGCCGGCGCCGGTCAAACCAGGCACAGACCGCAACTCGCCGCAGCGCGTCGCGAGCGCCGCACCCGTCGCGACGCCGAAGCCGGGCCCGAAGCCCGGGGCCTCGGGCGCGAGCTCCCAGGCCGCGCCGGCGCACGGCGACTGGGCCGTGCAGCTCGGCAGCTTCGGCGCCGAGGACAACGCGAAGAAGCTCGCGGACAAGGCGAAGGTCTACGGCTACAAGCCCGAGGTTGCGAGCTTTCGCGCGAGCGGCCGCGCGATGTACCGCGTGAGGCTCGGGCCTTATCCGTCGCGCGCGGAAGCGGACGCGACCGCGTCGGCCCTTTCGGCGCACGGGTTCGCTCCTCAAGTCGTGGCGGCGGACTGACGCCACCGAATGACGCCGGTCGATTACCTCATCGTGCTCGTGTTGGTGGTGTCGGCAGGAGTAGGTTTTTGGCGAGGCTTCGTCAAGGAAGCACTTGCGTTGCTCACGCTGCTCGTGGCGATCTGGCTCGCCTGGCGCTTCGCCGCGCTCGTCGAGCCGAAGCTCAGCAACTGGGCGGCGGACCAGGAGGTCCGGATCTGGATCGCGCGCGGGGTCATCTTCGCGCTCGTGCTCGTTTTGGGGGCGCTCGCGTCTTGGGTCGCCCGCCAGCTGATTCGGCACACGGGGTTGACCGGGGTCGACCGGATGCTCGGCGGTGCCTTCGGCTTCGCGCGCGGCGTCCTGATCGTCGGGCTCTTGGTGCTTGCCTTGGATTTCCTCGATTTGGACCAAGATGGTTGGTGGCAATCGGCACGGTTCCGGCCTTACGCAGAGCAAGTCGCGGCGGCTGTGAAGAAGTACGCGGAGCTCGGCACTCGCTACGTCCAAGGCGGGGTCGCGGTGTGACGCGCTTCGCTCTCGGTGTCTCGCGGTCCTCCTTACTCTAGGTAACGAACCATGTGCGGACTCGTCGGCATCGTCGGGCAAGAACCCGTGAATCAAGCGCTCTACGACGCGCTCACGGTGTTGCAGCATCGCGGCCAGGACGCCGCGGGCATCATGACGGACGACTCCGGCCGGCTCCGCGTGCGCAAAGGCAATGGCCTGGTCCGCGACGTGTTCTTGGAGCGGCACATGCTGAAGCTCGGCGGCAACGTCGGGCTCGGCCACGTCCGCTATCCGACCGCGGGCAGCGCGACGGTCTCGGAGGCGCAGCCGTTCTACGTGAACTCGCCGTACGGCATCTGTCTCGCCCACAACGGCAACCTCGTGAACGCGGAGGAGCTCAAGCGCCTCGTCACGCAGCACGACCACCGCCATCTCAACACCGATTCCGACTCGGAAACGCTCCTGAACGTGTTCGCTCATGAGCTCAGCAAGCCGGCCGGCAATGGGCTCAAGCCGGATCAGATCCTCGACGCGGTCGAAGCGCTGTACAAACGCTGCTCAGGCGGGTACGCGGTGGTCGCGATGATCATCGGCTACGGAGTCGTCGCGTTTCGCGACCCGCACGGAATCCGGCCGCTCGTGCTCGGCGTGCGCGAGACTGCCAACGGCGTCGAGCGGATGGTCGCGTCGGAGAGCGTCGCTCTCGACGCGGTCGGGTTCGAGCTCGAGCGTGACGTCCTGCCGGGCGAGGCCGTGTTCATCGACAAGCGCGGCTTCCTGCACAGCCGGCAGAGCAGCGCGCGCCGCGGCTATACGCCGTGCATCTTCGAGTTCGTGTACTTCGCGCGCCCCGATTCGATCATCGACAACCTGTCCGTCTACAAGGCGCGGATGCGGATGGGCGAAAAGCTCGCCGACAAGATCTTGAGGGTGCGGCCAGACCACGACATCGACGTCGTGATCCCGATTCCCGACACCTCGCGCACGGCGGCGCTGCAAGTTGCGACACGGCTCGGCGTGAAGTATCGCGAAGGGTTCATCAAGAATCGCTACATCGGGCGCACGTTCATCATGCCGGAGCAGTCCGCGCGACGCGCGTCGGTGCGGCGCAAGCTGAACGCGATCGGGCTCGAGTTCAACCGCAAGAACGTGCTGCTCGTGGACGACTCGATCGTCCGCGGCACGACGTCGCAGCAGATCATCGACATGGCCCGCGAAGCCGGAGCGACGCAAGGTCTACTTCGCTTCGGCCGCGCCGCCGGTCCGCTACCCGAACGTCTACGGCATCGACATGCCGGCGGCGGGCGAGCTCGTCGCGGCGGGCCGCACCGTCGAGCAAGTGCAGCGCAAGATCGGCGCAGACTGGCTCGTCTACCAGGACCTCGAGGACCTGAAGCAGGCCGTGCATCACGAGAAGGCCGACATCGACGGTTTCGACACGTCTTGCTTCAACGGCGAGTACGTCACCGGCGACGTGAGCCGCGCCTATCTCGATGCGCTCGAGATCATTCGCGCGAACGCCGCGAAGGCGAAGCGCGATGCGAAGGCGCGCGCCGAGGAAACGGACGACGACACGATGCAGGTCGCGAGCGGCCTATGACCGCGGCTCCGCTGCTTTGCGCTTTCTAATTGTCGACGACGACTCCGAGTACCGGCAGCTGCTGCGCTACCACCTCGAGGTGGAGTGGCCCGACGCGTCGATCGACGAGCATCAACCGAGCTCTACGAGCACACTTTCGCCGGGACTTGCGCTCGCCGAGCTCGATCTAGTCTTGCTCGGGCACCCCGTCGCGCGCGACGAGAGTTTCACGTTGCTCAAGAGCCTGCGCGGTCGGCCCGACTGCCCGCCGATCTTCATTTTCGCGAGCCCCAGCGACGAGTTCGTCGCCGTCGATGCGCTGAAGGCCGGAGCGGCGAGCTACTTTCCAAAGGACAAAGTCCGCCATCACCGCCTCGTCGACGCGATCCGCGCCGAGATGCGCACGGAATCGCCGGGGGAAGATACCGGCAATTTGCTCGTCAATCACAAGGCGATGAACGGCGCCCACAAGCGTCGTCTGGTCGGGAAGCTTTATGCGGGCGACCTCTCGTCTGTCTATCTCGCCGAGGCCGAAGACACCGGCGAGCGGATCGCGTTCAAGGTGCTACGGCACGTCCCGGACTCCGGCGGCTCGCGCACGTTCGATCGTTTTCTCCAAGAGTACGAGGTGATCGCCCGGGTCCGGCACCCGAATGTCGTGAAGATCTTCGACCTCGGTGTCGCGGACGATCACGCCTACATCGCGATGGAGTATCTCGGCGCGGGAAGTCTCGCCGAGCGCCTGAACTCGGCGCTCGATCCCGAGCGCTCCGTTCACTACGCGACCCAGGTCGGCAGCGCGCTCGCCGCAATCCACGAGGCCGGCATCCTGCATCGCGACCTGAAGCCCGCCAACATCATGTTTCGCGAGGACGGCACGCTCGCGCTGATCGACTTCGGGCTCGCGAAGCAGATGCGCCTGCACGCAGCGATCACGGGAACCGGCCAGATTTTCGGAACGCCGTATTACATGAGCCCGGAGCAGGGTCACGCCGAGCCCACGGACCCGCGCTCCGACATCTACAGCTTGGGGTGCATGCTGTTCGAGATGTTGACGGGCGAGCGGCCGTTCACGGCAAGCTCGCCGATGGGTGTCATCTACCGACACGCGCATGCGCCGCGTCCGCGTCTGCCGCGCTCGCTCACGTATTTGCAGCCCGTCCTCGACCGGATGCTCGCAGTCGAGCGGCTAGCGCGTTATCAATCCGCGCGCGAGTTCCTCGCCGACCTCGCGACCGCCGCGAGCTAGTCGAGCGTATCCAGCGAGTAGCCGCGCTCGTTCCAGCGCACGACGCTCGCGTGCTCGTACCACGCACCGAGCACGATCCGGACAGCGGGCCGGCCGTCGAGCACGAATCGATGGATCGCGGGGCGGTGCGTGTGACCGTGCAGAAGCAGCGAGACGCCGTGCTCGCGCATCACGTTTTCCACGGTCGTCTGGTTCACGTCCATGATGTCGTAGGCCTTCGCCGCGATCTCGGCGGCGCTGAGCTGCCGCAAGTCCGCCGCGATCTTGCGCCGGTCGGCGAGCGGCTTCGCGAGGAAGTCGCGCTGCCATGCGGGATTGCGCAACGTGCCGCGAAGGCTCATGTAGCGCGTGTCGTCGGTGCATAGCAGGTCGCCGTGCGTGAGCAGCACGCGGCTGCCGTAGAGGTCGACACGCTCGTAGTCGCCGAGCAGCTGGCAGCCGGTCGCGGCGCAGAACCGCGGCCCGATCAGGAAGTCGCGGTTGCCGTGCATCAGCGAGCACGGCACACCCGCGCCCGTGAGGCCGGCGAGGGCCGCCTGGACCGGCGCGAGCCGCGGGTCGTCCTCGTCGTCGCCGACCCAGGCCTCGAAGAGGTCGCCGAGGATGTAGAGCGCGCTTGCGGCGCGTGCTTCCGTCTCGATGAAGGTTACGAAGCGCCGAATCGTCTCCGGCTCGCCCGCATCGAGATGCAGGTCGGAGATGAACAGCGTGGTCACGGCGGCTCGAGGGATTACTGAAGGAGCTCGATCGTCTCGATCGTTATCGGCTCGACTGGCACGTTCTTGTCGAACGGACCGCCGGTGCCGGTCGGACGATGGCCGATCTCGTCGACGACGCGCATCCCGTCGTCCTTGTCCTTGTCGTCGACCACTTTCCCGAACACCGCGTACCCCCAGCGAGTCGGCCGCGGGTTCAGATCGACGTTGTCGGCCATGTTGATGTAGAACTGGCTCGTGCCCGAATGCGGGTCGTTCGTGCGTGCGAAGCCGACCGTGCCGCGCAGGTTGCTGAGGCCGTTGCCGGACTCGTTGAAAACGTTGCCTTTCACCGCCTTCTGCTTGAAGTCGGCCGTGTAGCCGCCCGCTTGCGCGATGAAGCCCGCGATCACGCGGTGGAAGATGGTGCCGTTGTAGAAGCCTTGCTTCACATAGCCGAGGAACGTCTCGACGGTGAGCGGCGCGCGCTCGCGGTTCGAGCTCGATCACGAAGTTGCCCGCGGACGTATGCACGCGGACGCGCGGCGAATTCGCCGACGAGTCAGCCGACTGCCCGAGGCTGGCCAAGGGTGCCACGACTAGGCCTAATAGAAGAACGCCCGCAAGCTTCATCGCTGTCACTCTTGTCGTACGAGGCGGTGATCATACGAACGCAGTTGAGCGGATGCACGCCGCGTCAGCGCGCGCGGAGCTCCGCGGCCTTGACGGTGTTCGCCATCAGCATCGCAATCGTCAGAGGGCCTACGCCGCCCGGTACGGGCGTCAGAGCACCGGCCGTCTCCGCGACGTCGGGGTGCACGTCGCCGACGAGCACGGAGCCGCGCCTGCTCGAACGTCTCGAGGCGGTCCGGATGCGACGCGAAGATCCGGCGGGCGTCCTCGGGCGAGGTCACGCTATTGATGCCGACGTCGATCACGACCGCGCCGGGCTTCACGTAGTCGCGAGTCACGAACGCGGGCCGGCCGATCGCTGCGACGAGGATATCCGCTTCGCGCGCCATCGCCGGCAGGTCGCGCGTGCGGGAATGGCAGATGGTCACGGTCGCGTTCTTGTGCAGCAGCAGCGAAGCCATCGGCTTGCCGACGATGTCGGACCTGCCGATCACGACGGCGTGCTTGCCCTCGATCGGGATCTTGCTCCGGACGAGCAGCTCGATCACGCCGGCCGGCGTGCACGGCGCGAAGCCTTCCCGATTCTGCACGAGCCGGCCCGCGGAGATCGGGCTGAACCCGTCGACGTCCTTGGCCGGGTCGATCGCGTCGAACACCTGCTGCTCCGCGTCCGCGCCCATCGCTTTCGGCAACGGCGATTGCACGAGAATGCCGTCGACCGAACGGTCCTCGTTGAAGCGCCGGACGACCTCGAGCGTGGCGGCCAGCGTCGCGGTGGCCGGCAGACGCTCGTGGGCGATGCCCATGCCGGCTTCCTCGGCCGTCTTGAGCTTGTTCCGGACATAGACCTGCGAGGCCGGATCGTCGCCGACGAGCACGATCGAGAGCGCAGGCGGACGGCCGAGGCGCTCGCGGACGCGCGCGACGCGGCCCTTGAGCTCATCGCGAATTTGCTGGGCGACGGCCTTGCCGTCGAGGATCTTGGCGGTCACCGGTGTTCTCTGCCTGCGCGGGGACGCGGATTCTCGCACACGGTTTCCGGGCCGCTCAAGGCGCGGTTCTCGACGGGCCGCTCGCGGCCGAATAAGATGCCCGCCTTGCGTGCACGCGCGGGGCATGGCGCAGTCTGGTAGCGCATCTGCTTTGGGAGCAGAGGGTCGCAGGTTCAAATCCTGCTGCCCCGACCAATACCCTCGTTTGAGACGGCGCCCGTAGCTCAAGGGATAGAGCATCGGCCTTCTAAGCCGGGGGTTGCAGGTTCGAATCCTGCCGGGCGCGCCAGGTCGCATGCGTTTAGTAGAATGAATGGCGACACGCTGGTGGACGTAGCTCAGTTGGTAGAGCCCCGGATTGTGATTCCGGCCGTCGTGGGTTCGAATCCCATCGTCCACCCCATTTCTGGACGCGTAGATCCCGGACGCGCAGATCGAGTAACGGGCCGTTAGCTCAGTTGGTAGAGCAGCGGACTCTTAATCCGTTGGTTGTAGGTTCGATTCCAACACGGCCCACCACTCGACTTGCGCGCGCGCCGAGTGTCTTGCCTCGACGCCACGTTTCGTTGGACTAGCTTCGTGCGCGGGCTGATGCACCTCGTGAGCCTCGAGCAAGCCGCCGGCGTCGAGTCGCATTTCACCGAGTTCGTGATCCGGGCGCGAACGGCGCGTCCGGACTGGTCGCAGAGTTGGCTGAATCCGAGCCGTAACCTGCATCCGTACTTCGCGGATCGACTGCGCGAGACACTGGTGCAGCGAATCGATGCGAAGTATTGGCGCGGCATCAAAGTCCCGTTGCCGCTCAGGAGCGCACGCTGCCGGCGCGCGCTCCGGCGTGCGCGAACCGACTCACTTATCATATGGAATCGCAGCGCGAAGCTCCGCTACGCGCTCGATGCCATGGGCGAGGAGCGCTGCATCCATTGGGAGCACGGCGCGGCGTGGGACAAAGGCCACGAAACCGACCGGCGCAAGTACTTTCGCCGCGTGCCGCGCGCGATCGCGAACTCACGCGCGTCCGCGCGCGTGCTCGAGCTGCTCTGGAATTACCGCGGCGCGCTGCGCGTGTGCCGCAACGCGCTACGGCCGAGTCTCGTGCCGAGCTCGCCCGTTCGCAAGCGATACCCTTCGGGTCGGATCCACATTGGCGTCGCGGCGCGCCTCTACCCGGTAAAGGGCGTCGCGCTGGTCCTGCACGCCGTTCGCATGCTCGGCCGACAGGGGATCGACGTCGAGCTACGAATCGCGGGGTCCGGACCGGAGCGCGAGTCGCTCGAGGGTCTTGCGGCTGGCCTCGGGATCGCGTCGTGCGTCTCATTCCTCGGCTCGGTGCGCGACATGCAGGCGTTCTACCGGGACGTCGACTGCCTCGTGCACCCGCCGCTCACCGAGGCGTTCGGCCTCGTCGCGATCGAGGCGGCCGCGCTCGGCTGCCCGGTGATCGCGGCCGCGGTCGACGGCCTGCCCGAGGCTGTGGCGGACGGCATTACCGGCTACACGGTCGCTCCGACGTTGCCGCTCGCGGAGTACGCGGGACTCGGCGGCGCGCAGTACGGGCTCCCGGCGCGTTGTCTACGACCCCGCGCGCGACTCGCTCGTTGCGACGCCGCTCGTCGATCCGGCGGGGCTCGCCGGCGCCGTCGCGCGGCTGTTCTCGAGCGCGGCCACGTTCGAGGCGCTGAGCGCGCGAGCGAGCGAGCACGTGCTCGGTGCGCCGAGCTTCGCGCAGCACGTCGAGGACGTGATGGCGGTAGTCGATGAGTCGGTCGCTGGCCGCTGACGCGCCGCGGCGCGAAGCCGCGGCAGAGGTTTTCGCGTGACGATGCTGCTCTACAGACCGAGCCTCGACTTCGCGAGCGGCGCGGGTCAGCTCATGCAGATGCAACTTCGCGCGCTGCGCGCTGCCGGCGAGCGCGCCGAGATCGGCTGCGAGCGAGGGGCGCTGAAGTTCTGGTTGCGCTCGGGCACGCGCGCGCGGCGAATCCCGGTTCGCACGGCACGCGAAGCAGGCCGTGAACGCTTTGTCGTCGACCATGGCCTCTGCGTGCCGAATGCGGCAGTCGTGTTCGTGCACAACCTCGCGACGGAGGCGAGCGCGCACCTGTCGAGGCCGGATTGGGCTGCGCACGCCGACGCGGAACGGAGCTTCTTTCGCGAGCTGCGCGCGGACGCGCTGCTCGTCGCGAACTCCCGCCTCGTCGCGAGCGCGCTCTGTGCGCGCTTCCCGCTAGCGCCCGAGAGGGTCGTGGTTCAATACCCGGGTTTTCGTGCCGCGCGCTTCAATCCGGCTCGCGCGGCCAACCTGCGCGCCGCGGCGCGTCGAGAGCTCGGCATCGCGGCGGACGTGCCGCTCGTCGGGTTGATCACATCCGGCGATTTCGAGAAGCGCGGGCTCGACGTGTTCGTGGGCGCAGCCGAGCGAATCACGGTTGCGCGAGCCGACGCGCGCTTCCTCGTCGTCGGCTCGAAGTCGCTGCCGGCCTGCGGTTCGCGCTCACGCTCTCGTTGGGACCGGGCGGCTGCTGTATCGACCGAAGAGCCGCGCCCCCGAGCGCTGGTTCGCGGCGCTCGATCTCTTTTTATATCCCGCGCTCTTCGAGGAGTTCGGGATGGTCGTCTTGGAGGCGCAGGCGGTCGGCTTACCTATCGTGACGTCACGCCGAGTCGGGGCCGCGGAATGCCTGCCGTCCGTCTACGAGCCGTGGTTGGCGGATCGTCCGCTCGCGGAAGACCTCGCCGAGCGCGTGCTCGCGCTGCTCGCCGACGCCGCCGCCCGCCGGGCACTCAGTGCCGCAGGTCTAGCGAACGCGCCTACGTACGACGACCGCGCGTACGCTCGCGCCAGCGCCGCGACGATCCTCGTTCAGAAGCGGTGGCTCAAGTAGAGGCTGAAGCCGCGCAGGTCGTAGAAGTTGTCCGGCCGTCCACCTTGCGGGTCGGTCGGCAGCAGATTGTCGCGCGCGAGCTTGTCGCCGATGCGGAAGTCGAACGAGACGGCCCAGTGCGGCGAGAAATCGTATTCGAGCGCTCCGCCGAGCCAGTAGCCGTACGCGGGCGTCGCGAGATCGAGCCGTGCGGCGCCGATGAACCCGCCGATCGAACAAGTTCTCCGTGAAAGCGTGCTTGTAGTCGAGCGCGCGCACGGCGATCAATAGGTTCGAGTCGATGTCCTCGAGCTCGAGCCGCGCGCCGAAGTTGCCGTGTTTCAGCGCGCGGCGCACGCCCGCGCCGACGTGATAGCCGCTCGTGGTCGTCGTCACGATGCTCGGGTAAGTCGCGATGTCGGCTTCGACGCGCGTCGAATTCACGCCGAAGTCGACGAGCACCTCGGAGCGAGCGGTGTTCGACGCAAAGCGTCGCGAGCAGCGCGGAGCCGAGCAACGATAGCGACGCGGGACGGCTTCATCATCTATCGGTCCTAGAAACGCAGGAATCCGCTCACGCGCGAATAGGCCGCGCCGAACACGTCGCGGCCGAAGCTGACTTCGGCGCCGGTCAGGAATTGGCGCCACTGATGGCGTGTAGCGCAGATCGAAGTTCGATCCCGTGACGTACGGCTGATTCGTGTAGAGCTGATTGTCCAGGCTGCGGTAGGTGCCTTCGACGAGGCCGCCGAACTTCGGCTCCCACGCGACCTGGACCATCCAGCTCCGCGCGCCCGCTTCGTCGCCGAGCACGCGCCAGTCGCCGCCCCAGTGGCCGATCACGTGATCTTCGTTGCGCAAACCGTCTTGATAGACGCTGTGCGTGTACCAGGCGTTCTGCCACTCGCTGACCTCGAACTTCAGCGCAAGGTTCTTGCCGAGCAGCGGGAAATCGAGGCCCGCGGACAACGCGGCATTGCCGAGCCGCAGGTTGCTGAGGGTCGAGGTGTCTTCGCCGGCGTATTCGAAGTAGACCGCGAACGGCGTCGCCCCTTGGAAAATGAAGCGCGAGGTCAGCGCGGCGACCTGGTTCCCGAACTGCTGATTGTTGTCGTTGCTCGCCGGATTGAAGAACGCTTTGAACAAATCGGTGAACGAATCGGGTCGATCGCCGCCGCCGTATTGCATGATGCGGCTCACGCCGAGCGACCAGCCCGGGAACGGCGCGATCGACAAGTGCACGCCGAAGATTCGCGGCTTGCCGGTCGTGTAACCGGTGCCGGACGCCGAGACGATGTGACTCGATTCGCTCATCTCGCCGATGAACACCTCGTACTGGAAGCCGACACGGCTGATCGGCTCGTAGTTCGAGACGGACAACGTCGGCATCGTCGGCGCCTGCGTGCTGAGCAGCATCGCGCTGTCGGTCATCGGCGACAGCCAGTGATCGCGATAGCCGATGTCGACCTGCATGTACTCGCTGCCGATGCTCGCGAACGTCCCGGTCGGCGTCGTGTCGCCGTCGTAGGCGAACACGCCGCCGTTGAAGAGGACGTGGTCGCTCGGCTGCCAGAACGCGCCGACGGAGACCTCGTACGAGCTGTCCGAGTCCATGCCGTGCTGGTTCGGGAGCACGGTCGGCGTGCCGCCGCCGAACCCTGACGTCGACGCTCAAGTGCTCGATGCCGGCGGTGCGCATGTAGCTCGAGAGATAACGCTTGACCTGCTCGCAGAGGAGCGCGTCCCGGTCGCAACCTTTGTCGAGCGCGTCGAACACCGTCGCAGCGGCGATCGGGCGCTTCAACACGGGCACGTCGGCGAGGATCAGAAGTCGCTCGATCGCGCGCTCGATTTCCGGCGATTGATGCAGCAGGCAGGTAGGGGCTCACGCCGCGCGCGGCGGCGTTCGCTGCGACGAGCGCGCAACAAGCCAACACGATGCGTCCCGCAACCATCCGGTATCCTTGGCCGATTCCTCTGAGGCGCGACGTTGCGGTCCGCCGGGAGAGCTCGAACTGGAGCGTGAATGATATCCGCTAGGCCGACGGCGCGCGATTCGCTGCTGTTCGTCTACGGCACGCTGCTCACGTTCGTCGCCACGGCCGCCGGACACCGGCTCCGTCGACACGCGTCTCTTGTCGCGCGCGCGCGAGTCGCGGGCCGCCTCTACGACCTCGGCCGCTACCCGGGCCTCGCGCCGCCGCGCCGGCCCGGCGAGTGGGTGATCGGCGAGCTATACCGCCTGAGGAATCCGCGCCTCACATTGCGAGCTCTCGATCTCTACGAGGCCGGTGCGGGGCCGGTTCTGACTCGTTTCACGCGCGAGCCCACGATCGCCTATGTCGGTTCTCGGGCTCGCCGCCGGGTTTGGGTCTACCGCTTCGTCGGTCCCGTGCGTGCAGAGCGCCGGATTGCCGGCGGCGACTACGAGCGACACATCGTCCGCATTCGCGGCTCGGAGCCGGCGAACGCCCGCGCTCGAGGCATGGCAACCGAGGCTTACGACGGCGCACGGACTGAATCGCGTCGTCTATAATGCCGCCCTTGAGCGCCCGTCGGCGCGAGAGTGGCGGAATTGGTAGACGCGCTGGACTTAGAATCCAGTGGGGCAACCCGTGGGAGTTCGAGTCTCCCCTTTCGCACCATCTCCGGCCGGGCGATTACGAAAACGATGGTGGACTAACGTGGCAGCTGCGAAGGAATTTGAAGTCTCGGTCGAATCGTCGGCCGGTTTGGAGCGCAAGCTCAAGATCCGTGTGCCAAGCGCCGATATCGAACGCGAGATTGCGTCGCGTCTCGCGCAAGTCGGCAAGACGGCGAAGCTCAAGGGCTTCCGGCCGGGCAAGATTCCCGAGAAAGTCGTGCGCAAGTACTACGGCGGGCAAGTGCGCGACGAGGTGCTGTCGGACGTGATTCGCTCCAGCTACTCGCAGGCGATCGCCGACCAGAAGCTGAACCCGGCCGGCGGCCCCCGAATCGAGGCTGTCCCGGGCGAGACGCCGGCCGATCAAGAGCATTTCACCTATCGCGCGACGTTCGAGGTCTATCCCGAGATCACGCTGCAGCCGCTCGAGCAGCTCGCGCTCGAGGTGCCGCGGGTCGCGCTCGACGACGCCGACGTCGAGGCGATGATCGAGAAGCTGCGCACGCAGCGCGCCACCTGGCGCGCCGGTCGAGCGTGCCGGCGGCCGCGCGGCGATCGTGCGGTCGTCGACTTCGAAGGCAAGATCGACGGAGAGACTGTTTCCGGGCGGCAGCGGCAAAGACGTGGGCGATCGTGCTCGGCAGCGGGCAGGTGCTCGCGGAGTTCGACCGGGCGCTGCACGGCGCGCCGGCGGGCGAGACCCGGACGGCGGCGGTGCACGTTCCCCGCCAACTATCCGACGACGGACCTGGCCGGCAAGAACGCGGAGTTCGTGATTACCGTTCAGCGCGTCGAAGAGCAAGTGCTGCCGGAGCTCGACGACACGTTCGCCGCGAGCTTCGGCGTGACCACGGGCAAGGTCGAGGACCTTGCCGCCGAAGTGCGCAAGAACATGCAGCGCGAGCTCGCCGAGCGTCTGAGCCGAGACGACCAAAGCCCGCGTGTTCGACGCGCTGATCAAGGCGAACTCGATCAGCGTTCCGCGCGCGCTCGTCGAGCAGGACATCGATGCGCTGCAGCAGGGTGCGATGCGAGAGCTCGGAGTCAACGATCCCGACCCAGGCGCCCGTCGCGGGAGCGCTTCGAGTCGCTCGCGCAGCGGCGCGTGACGGTCGGACTGTTGATCCAAGAGCTCGTGAAGTCAAAACAAGATCCGGCTCGACGCCGCGCGCGTCGAGCAGCGCGTGCAAGAGCTCGCGGCGCCGTACGAGAAGCCCGACGAGGCGGCACAGTTCTACCGCGCGCAACCGTGGCATGATGACCCAGATCGAGACAGGCGTTCTCGAGGATCAGGTGGTCGACTTCCTGCTCGCGCGTGCGAAGACGCAAGACGATCAGCCGTTGACCTTCAAGCAATTCATGGGCGCCTGAGTAGCGGCGCGGGTCAAGGAGAGCGAGCGGTGGACGAAAGAGCTTTGAATCTGGTGCCGATGGTCGTCGAGCAGACCGCGCGCGGCGAACGGGCTTATGACATCTACTCGCGGCTTGCTGAAGGACCGCCTGGTGTTCATCGTCGGCGGGATCGACGACCACGTCGCGAACCTCGTCGTGGCGCAGTTGCTGTTCCTCGAGTCGGAGAACCCCGACAAGGACGTACACCTATATATCAACTCACCTGGCGGCATCGTGACGGCGGGGCTCTCGATCTACGACACGATGCAGTTCATCAAGCCCGACGTGAGCACGATCTGCATCGGCCAGGCCGCGAGCATGGGATCCCTGTTGCTCGCCGGCGGCACCAAAGGCAAGCGGTATTGTCTACCTCACTCGCGAATCATGATCCATCAGCCGAGCGGCGGCTTCCAAGGCCAGGCGTCGGACATCGACATCCACGCCCGCGAGGTGCTGAAGCTGCGGCAACGCCTGAACGAGATTCTGGCGAAGCACACGGGGCAGACGGTCGAGCGGATCGCGCGCGACAGCGACCGTGACAACTTCATGGACGCCGAGGCGGCGGTTGAGTACGGGCTCATCGATACGGTGCTCGACAAGCGCGTCGGCATCCTCCCCCAAAGGTTGAGAACTCGGTCACCTAAGTGGCCGCGGCTAGACGAGATACTGGGGCCGCGTGCCTTTGCAGAGGCTAGGGACTGGTGCTATAAGGCCAAGCAAGCATGCGCCGATTGCGCGGGCGTAATATAGGACGTGTATGAGCGATGATTCTCGCAGCAAGGGGGACGACGGCAAGCTGCTGTACTGTTCGTTCTGCGGCAAGAGTCAGCACGAGGTGCGCAAGCTCATTGCCGGCCCTTCCGTGTTCATCTGCGACGAATGCGTCGAGCTTTGCAACGACATCATCCGCGAGGAGCTCGATGAGCGTGCCGAGCGCGGCCGCGACAAGCTCCCGAAGCCCCAAGAGATCAAGGCCGTTCTGGACGAGTACGTGATCGGCCAGCAAACCGCGAAGAAGGTGCTCGCGGTGGCCGTCTACAACCACTACAAGCGGCTCGAGACACGGGCGCGGGACAAGGGCAAGCAGGAAATCGAGCTCGCGAAGAGCAACATCCTCCTGATCGGCCCGACCGGATGCGGCAAGACGCTGCTCGCCGAGACGCTCGCGCGGCTCTTGAACGTGCCGTTCACGATCGCCGACGCGACCACCCTCACCGAAGCCGGCTACGTCGGCGAGGACGTCGAGAACATCATTCAGAAGCTGCTCCAGAAGTGCGAGTACGACGTCGAGAAGGCGCAGACCGGAATCGTCTACATCGACGAGATCGACAAGATCTCGCGCAAGTCCGACAACCCGTCGATCACTCGCGACGTGTCGGGCGAGGGCGTGCAGCAGGCGCTGCTGAAGCTCATCGAGGGCACGATCGCCTCGGTGCCGCCGCAGGGCGGCCGCAAGCATCCGCAGCAGGAGTTCCTGCAGGTCGACACGTCGAACATCCTGTTCATCTGCGGCGGGGCATTCTCGGGCCTCGACAAGATCATCCTGAACCGCTCGCGCAAGAGCGGCATCGGCTTCGTCGCCGAGGTCCGCGCGCCGGACGGCGGCGAGCACATCAACGATCTGCTCGGCGAGGTCGAGCCCGAGGATCTGATCAAGTACGGCCTTATCCCTGAGTTCGTAGGCCGCTTGCCGGTCGTCGCGACGCTCGAGGAGCTCGACGAGGAGGCGTTGATCGAGATCCTCACCGAGCCGCGCAACGCGTTGACGAAGCAGTATCAAAAGCTCTTCGACATGGAAGGCGTCGAGCTCGAGTTTCGCGAAGATGCCCTGCGCGCCGTCGCGCGCAAGGCGATGCATCGCAAGACCGGCGCGCGCGGCTTGCGCACCATTCTCGAGAATGTGCTGCTCGATACGATGTACGACCTTCCGTCGATGGCGAACGCGACCAAGGTCGTCGTCGACGACGCCGTGGTTACCGGGCGAGACGAAGCCGTACGTCATCTACGAGACGGACGAGCCAGCGGCGGTGGGAGACGAACGTCGCTGAGCGTCGATGGCCTGCCCACGTGGCGGGCTCGCAACCACAAGTCGATCGGAGCGGGTGCTCCGATGCGGACGCCGGTCGTCGTGAAGCGAACCGCTGGCCTCCGGTGCGCGCCGTGGGCGCGTAGCTTCCGGACGCCGGATTCTTAGGACCCAATCATGCAAACCGACACCACAGAGAAGTCCGCCGTGAAGCGATTGCCGATCCTGCCGCTGCGCGACGTCGTCGTATACCCGCATACGGTGATCCCGCTGTTCGTCGGCCGCGAGCGCTCGGTCACGGCGCTCGATCGGGCCATGGCGGCCGGCAGAGAGATCTTGCTCGTCGCGCAGACGCAGCCGGACATCGACGACCCGAGCCCGAAGGACATCTACGAGATCGCGACGCTCGCGACGATCCTCCAGCTGCTGAAGCTGCCCGACGGCACGGTGAAGGTGCTCGTCGAAGGCATTCGACGCGCCCGCCTGCGCAACCTCGAGGTCGGCGAGTGCTTCACCGCGGAGGCCGAGGAGCTACCCGAAGGGTCCGACTACGACCCGCGGGAGATGGACGTGCTCACGCGCTCCGTGATGTCGCGCTTCGATCAGTACGTGAAGCTGAACAAGAAGATCCCGCCCGAGATCCTCACGTCGCTGTCGGGCATCGATTCGCCGGGACGCCTGGCCGATACGGTCGCGGGCCAGATGGCGCTGAAGCTATCCGAGAAGCAGAAGGTGCTGGAGATCGCGGAGGTTCGGCCGCGCTTGGAGCACGTGCTCGGGCTGATCGACGCCGAGATCGACATGCTGCGCATCGAGAAGCGGATCCGCGGCCGCGTGAAGCAGCAGATGGAGAAGAGTCAGCGCGAGTACTACCTGAATGAGCAAATGAAGGCCATTCAGAAAGAGCTCGGCGAGATGGAGGATGCGCCGAACGAGCTCGCGGAGCTCGAGCAGCGCATCAAGGCCGCCGGCATGCCGAAGGAAGCCAAGGAGAAGGCAACCTCGGAGCTCAACAAGCTCAAGCTGATGTCGCCGATGTCGGCCGAGGCCACCGTCGTCCGCAACTACATCGACTGGCTCGTGAAGGTGCCTTGGCGCAAGCGCACGAAGGTCCACCGCAACCTGGCCGACGCCGAGCGCGTGCTCGAAGAGGACCACTACGGTCTCGAGAAGGTCAAGGAGCGCATCCTCGAGTACCTCGCGGTGCAGCAACGCGTGAAGGCGCTCAAGGGTCCGATCCTATGTCTCGTCGGTCCTCCGGGCGTCGGCAAGACGTCGCTCGGTCAGAGCATCGCGCGCGCGACGAATCGCAAGTTCGTCCGCATGTCGCTCGGCGGCGTCCGCGACGAGGCGGAGATTCGCGGCCACCGGCGCACGTACATCGGTTCGATGCCGGGCAAGATCGTGCAGAACCTCGGCAAGGTGAAAGTCAGGAACCCGCTGTTCCTGCTCGACGAAGTCGACAAGATGTCGATGGATTTCCGCGGCGATCCGTCGTCGGCGCTGCTCGAGGTGCTCGACCCCGAGCAGAACTCGACGTTCAACGATCACTACCTCGAGGTCGATTTCGATCTGTCCGAGGTGATGTTCGTGTGCACGGCGAACAGCCTGAACATCCCCGCGCCGCTGCTCGACCGCATGGAGGTGATCCGGCTGCCGGGCTACACGGAGGACGAGAAGCTCAACATCGCGCGCCGCTATCTGATACCGAAGCAGATGCGCCAGAACGGGCTCAAGGAAGCCGAGCTCAAGATTTCCGACTCGGCGATCTTGGACATCATCCGTTACTACACGCGCGAGGCCGGCGTTCGCAATCTCGAGCGCGAGGTGGCGAATATTTGCCGCAAGGTCGTGAAGCAGATGCTGCTCAAGCCGCGCAAGGCAACCGTGCGCGTCGACCATGGCAATCTGTCGAAGTTTCTCGGAGTCCGCCGGTTCCGGTACGGCCGTGCGGAGGAGAACGATCAGGTCGGCCAGGTCACGGGGCTCGCGTGGACGGAAGTCGGCGGCGAGTTGCTCACGATCGAGGCGGCGATCGTGCCGGGCAAGGGCAAGCTGATCCACACCGGCCAGCTCGGCGACGTGATGCAGGAGTCGATTCAGGCCGCGATGACGGTCGTTCGGAGTCGCGCCGCGGTGCTCGGCCTCGACGAAGGCTTCCATGTCAAGCAGCGACGTGCACATCCACGTTCCGGAGGGCGCGACGCCGAAGGACGGACCGTCCGCGGGCATCGGGATGTGCGCGGCTCTCGTCTCGGCGCTCACCAAAATTCCTGCGCGCTCGAGCGTCGCGATGACGGGTGAGATCACGCTGCGCGGAGAAGTGTTGCCAATCGGAGGCTTGAAGGAGAAGTTGCTCGCCGCGCACAGAGGCGGGATCGAAACCGTGTTGATCCCCGCGGACAACGAAAAGGACTTGGCCGAAATACCGAAGAACATCAAAGACAAGTTGAACATTGTTCCGGTCAAGTGGATCGACGAGGTTTTCGAGCTGGCGTTGCAACAGACTCCGCGACCGACGCGAAGTGAAGTCGTGGTGACTCCGGAAAGAGACACGAGCGTCAGCGACGAAGAAACGAGCGAAGCAACTTTGCCGCACTGAGCGTCGCGCGTTCAGTTGACACAAGAAAATCTGCCTTGGTATAAGGTTGCGCAGTTTCGAAGGCGCGGCCTAACTTTCGAAACAAAACGCTACGAGGGCAGACGCGAATCTCGCGTCTGGGGATCAACGTACTTCTAAAGCAATTTTGCGCAAGGACTCGAATGAACAAAGCGGAACTCGTCGATGCAGTGGCAACTGCAGCCAACCTGTCGAAAGCGGACGCCGGACGCGCAGTCGATGCGGTCGTCAATAGCATCACTGCGTCGCTGAAGAAGGGGCAGCAGGTCGCCGTGGTCGGATTCGGCACGTTCGGTGTCAAGCACCGGGCAGCCCGCGCCGGTCGGAATCCGCGCACCGGCGAGACGATCAAGATCGCCGCGAGCAACGTGCCCGGGTTCAAAGCTGGGAAGGCATTGAAGGATGCCGTAAACTAACCGGCTCTGTCCCCAGGGTGCTTAGCTCAGCTGGGAGAGCGTCGCCCTTACAAGGCGAAGGTCGGGGGTTCGATCCCCTCAGCACCCACCAGGAATTGAGCCGGAGTGGTAGTTCAGCTGGTTAGAATACCGGCCTGTCACGCCGGGGGTCGCGGGTTCGAGTCCCGTCCACTCCGCCATATAACTGAGATCTAAGGACAGATTTGTTTCCGACCGGTGCGCTCGACGCACCGGGCGGATAGCAAACTGTCCTTTGATCGTTTTGGGCGCTGGAACTCGACCATGCTGCAACGAATCCACGACTCGTCGGCTCGCTGGGTAGCGGTGATCCTGCTCGGCCTGGTCAGCGTCGGCTTCATATTCTGGCGCGCCGACTTCAATAACGGCCGCACGGCGACGTTCGCGGCGAAAGTCAACGGCGAGAATCTCTCGCTCCAAGAGTTCGATCGCGAGCTCCAAGCGCGCCAGAATCGCTATCAGCAGCAATATCGCACCGAGCTCAGCGAAGACATGCGTCGCGAATTGCGGCGCGCCGTCGTCGAGGACATGGTCCGCGACGCGGTGCTCAAGCAGCGCGTCGACGAGCAGGGTTATCGAGTCTCAGACGCACGCGTGATCGACTTCATCCGGTCGATTCCGGCGTTCCAGGTGGAAGGCCAGTTCTCGAAGCCGATCTACGACAATCTGCTCGCGACTCAGGGATTCTCCGCGGCTCGATTCGAGTCTGCGCAGCGTAACGAGCTGGAAGTGCGCGATCTTCAGGAAGGGCATCGTCGAGTCGACGTTTCTCACGCCGGCCGAATTTCGCCGCTATATCGAGCTCTTCAATCAACGCCGCGAGATCGGCTACGGGTTGTTCACCGTCGATGCGTTTCTCGGCCGCGTCACGATCGACGAGGCTGCGATCTCCGCCCACTATCAGAGCAACCAGGCTCGATACCAGACGACCGAGACGGTCGACCTCGAATACGTCGAGCTCTCGCTCGCCGACATCGCCTCGGCGGTCGACGTTAGCGACGACGCGCTGCGCAAGGCTTACGACGAAGAGCGCGATCGGTTTCAGTCGACCGAGGAGCGGCACGCGCGCCACATCTTGATCGCGATCGACAAGGGCGACGAGGAGGCGGCGCGCGCGAAAGCGGCGGCGATCGCCGACCGCCTGCGCAAGGGCGAGGACTTCGCGAAGCTCGCGGCCGAAGTATCCGCAGACGCCGGCACGAAAGCACAGGGCGGCGACCTCGGCTGGATGACGCCGCGCGACGCACCGTTCGAGAATGCGCTGTTCGGGATGCAAGTCGGCGCGATCAGCGACCCGGTGCGTAGCGATTTCGGCTTTCACGTGATCAAGCTCGACGAGATCCGGCCGGCGACCGTGCGCCCGTTCGAGGCGGTCCGCGACGAGCTCGCCGGCGACCTGCGCACGCGTCGAGCCGAGAAGCTGTTCTACGATCGGGCGAACCAGCTCGCCGACCGTTCGTTCGATGCGTACAACCAGCTCGCGACGGTCGCGAACGAGCTGAAGCTGCCACTGAAGACGCTCGCGAACTTTCCGCGCACGGGCGATCCCGCGGCATTCGACAACAGCGCACCTGTGGTGCAAGCGGCGTTCGACGAGCAGAACGTCGACAGCGGCCGCAACAGCTCGCTGATCGAGCTAGCGGAGGACCACGTGCTCGTGCTGCGCGTGACCGCACACCATGTATCGACGGTCAAGCCGCTCGAACAGGTGCACGATCAGATTCGCGACGACCTCAAGCGCGCGCGCGCCGAGGAGCTCGCGGAGCAGGCCTCGCAGGCGTTCCTGACCGCGATTCAGGCTCCGAACGCCGATCCCGCCGCGCTCGCAGCCCAGCAGAACGGCTCCTGGAACGCGCCGGCCTGGATCGAGCGCACGAACGCGAACGTGCCGACCGAGGTTCTCGCGGCCGCATTCGGGTTGCCGAAGCCGGCGCAGGGCCAGGTGACGCGTGAGCACGTCGCCTTAGCCAACGGAAGCCACGCGGTGCTCGCGTTGTCGAACGTGCAGGCAGGGGCTCCGGACTCCGTCCCTCAAGGCGAGCGCGACCAGCGTCAGCGCCAGCTCGCCGACCAGTCCGCGTACTCCGAGCTCACGGGTTACGTCGGGACGCTGCGCGAGCAGGCGACGGTGCGGATACCGCAAGACGTCATCGAGCCGCAGCAATACTAGGAGCGGTTCGGGCGCGCTCACGATCGAGCCGCCATCGTTGCTTGGAAGATCGCGACCGAGCCGTCAGCTCAGGCGCTCGGTTTTTCGTCGGTGTCGGCGGGGAAGGCCACGCCGACGATGTTGAATCCCGAGTCGACGTAGATAACTTGGCCCGTGATGCCGGCCGCGAGGTCGGAGCACAGGAACGCGGCGGCATTGCCGACGTCGTCGATCGTGACGTTGCGCTTCAGAGGCGACGTCGCACCGACCTGCGCGATCATCTGCCGGATGCCTTTCACACCCGACGCGGCGAGCGTGCGGATCGGTCCGGCCGAGATCGCGTTGATCCGGATGCCGCTCGCGCCGAGGTCCATCGCGAGAAAGCGGACGTTCGCCTCGAGGCTCGCCTTCGCCAAGCCCATCACGTTGTAGTTCGGCAGCGTGCGCACGGCGCCGAGGTAGCTCAGCGTGAGCAGCGCGCCGGCGCGGCCGCGCATCAGCGGCTCGGACTTCCTCGCGAGCGCGGCGAGGCTGTAGCTCGATACGTCGTGCGCGATCCGGAAGCCTTCGCGATTCACCGCGTCGATGTAGCGGCCGTCGAGCTGGTCGGCCGGCGCGAACGCGACCGAGTGAACGAGGATGTCGAATCCGTCCCAGCGCTTCGTCAAGCCGGCGAAGAACCCGTCGATCTGCGCGTCGTCGGCGACGTCGAGCGGCATCGTGAAGTCGCTGCCGAGCTCGGCCGCCATTTCGTCGACGCGGCCGCGCAGCTTGTCGGTCTGGTAGCTTAGCGCGAGCTCGGCGCCCTCGCGCCGCATCGCCTGCGCGATTCCCCACGCGATCGAGCGGTTGCTCGCGAGGCCGATCACGACGGCGCGTTTGCCCGCGAGGAATCCCATCAAACGCGCTCCAGGGTCATCAACCGCTTTGCTCGGTGACGTCGACGAACATCTTCAGCCGTTGCCCCGGCTTGATGATCTTCTCCGCCGCGACGCCGTTCCACTCGCGCAGATCGGTCACGGTGACGCGGAACCGGCGCGCGATCGAGTAGAGCGAGTCGCCAGGGCGCACGACGTAGGTGACCTGGCGAACCTGCGCGCTCTTGAGCCCATTCAGTTCGTTTGCTGCCGAGCTCACGCCGGTCGCTCGCGTCGACGCCGGAGTCGCGTCGACGCGTGGGGTTGCGGACAGAGCCGCAGCCGAAGCTTGCGCCTTCGTGGCGGGCGGAGCCGGCGTGGGGCTCTGCGTTTTCGCAGCTGCCGTCGCCTGAGTCGAGGTCAGCGCCGTGGCCGCGGGCTCCTTCGTCCAAACCACGAGCTCACGGCCCACGCTCAGCACGTCGCCGGGAGCCATCGAGTTCCAGCTGGCAAGGGTCCGCATGTCGACGCCGTATTCGCGCGAGATCGACCAAAGCGTCTCGCCGGGCTGCACCTCGTGCTCGCGGCGCTGACCGCTGCGCGTCACCGACTGCGCGCGCGCCGCGCGCGCGTCGGCGCTCAATGCGTAGCCGCTCGCGCTCGCCTTTGCGGCGGGGATCAGCAGGCTTTGACCCGCGTGCAGCGCGTTGCTGCGCAGGCCGTTGACCTCGCGCAGCACCGCGACGGTGGTCTGATACTTGTCGGCAAGCGCGCCGATGGTCTCGCCCTTCTTGACCTCGTGCTTCGTCCAGCGCACGCGCTCGCTGTCGCCGAGCGACGCGAGCGCGGCCTCGAATGCAGCCGCTTGCTCGGCCGGCACCAGCAGCCGGTGAGGACCGTCGGGATCCGTCGCCCACCGGTTCACGCCGGGGTTCAACCGATAGAGCTCGTTGGTGTCGATGCCCGCGAGCTCGGCCGCGAGCGCCATGTCGATTTGGCTGCCGGTGTCGACGACAGCGAACCGACGCGAGTTCGTGACCGCCGGGAGCGAGATGCCGTATTTGAGCGGATCGGAGACGAGCTGCCGGACGGCGAGTAGGCGCGGCACGTAGGTCTGCGTCTCGGCGGGCAGATACTGGCTGATGCTCCAGAAATCGCCGGACTTGCCCGCGGCCTGGGCACGGCGCCGCGCGCGCTCGACGTTGCCTTCCCCGGTGTTGTAGCCCGCGATCGCGAGCAGCCAGTCGCCGAATTGCTCATGCATCGCCTCGAGATAGTCGAGGGCCGCGCGGGTCGATTCGAGCACGTCGCGCCGGCCGTCGAACCACCAGTTCTGCTCGAGCCCGAACCGCTTGCCCGTGCCCGGGATGAACTGCCAGAGGCCGGCCGCGCGGCCGTCGGAGTACGCGAACGGATCGAACGCGCTCTCGACGATCGGCAGGAGCGCGAGCTCGGCGGGCATGTCCCGCCGCTCGAGCTCGTCGACGATGTAGTACAGGTAGAGGTCCGCGCGCTGAAACACGCGATCGAGGTACTGCTGATGGTGCGAGTACCAATCGAGCTCGCGGGCGATCGCAGGCCGGGCGGGCTCCGGGGGCCATGCGAAGCCCTCACGCAGTCGCGCGAGCAGATCGCTCTGCTCGACGACGCGGGTCGCGCAGCGGGACGTAGGGGACCTCGACGGGCGTGATCGCCGCCGCGGCGGCCGGGTCGATCGCCGTCGGGCCGGGGGCAGGCCGGGTGCCGGGCGATTGGCACGCGGACAGCGCCGCGGCGCAGGCCAGGGCGCAAAGCGGGGCACAGTATCGCCGACCCCGAAGCCGCTTGTTGTTGTCGTGCATGCGGAGGCGGCCAAGAAAGTGTGTCGGAGCGTGAAGGTATCGTGACGTTACCCGCGGGCGCAAGGCCGGCGCGCTGAAAGCGTGATGCAGCCCCGTGGGTGACGCGGCGCATTGAACTGTGATGGCGTTCTCAGGCAGGATCGAAGCTATGAATCGCGACCCGTCCGGCATGACCGACTGGCTCGCGACGCCGCTCGGGCGCCGCTGCCTCGCGAACGAGCAACGGCTGATTCGCGGCGCCCTCGAGCGGGTGTTCGGCGAGCAGTTCCTCCAGATCGGCGCCTGGGGCGGCCACAGCTCGTTCCTGCGCTACGCCCGGACCCAACGGCGCGCGTTGCTCGACTGGCGGCTCGACTCCGGGGCCGACCTGATCAGCGACACGGAAGAGCTTGGCGTCGCGAGCGACTCGATCGATGCCGTGCTGTTGCCCCACACGCTCGAGAGGACGGAGTCGCCGCACGCGCTGCTGCGCGAGGTCGACCGGATCCTGCGCCCCGACGGTCACTTGCTGGTGCTGAGCTTCGCGCCGGGCGGGCTCTGGGGCGTTCGGCATCTCTTCGCCGGCGGCGGCTTCCCGAGGGGCCGCGAACGGATGATTCGAGAAGGCAGGCTCCGCGACTGGCTCGAGCTCTTGAGCTTCGAGGTCGGCACGCCGACGCGCTATTGCCATACGCTGCCGCTCGAGCGCTTCAAGCAGCTCCGTGTGCTGCCGCGCGAGGAGCTCGCGCAGCGCTGGCTACCGATGCTCTCCGGCGGCTACCTGCTGCGCGCGCAGAAGCGCGTACGGCCGATCACGCCCGTGCGCATGTTCAAGCGCCCCGCGCGGCTACGCGTCGTGGGCAGCCTGGTCGAGCCGACGACGCGCTCGCCGGTGTCGCGTGTCGTGACGCTGCCGACCGCGCCCGACCGCCGCGATCGTTGATGACCGAGGTGGTGGCGTTCACCGACGGGGCGTGCCGCGGCAACCCCGGGCCCGGCGGCTGGGGCGTCGTGCTGCGCTCCGGGAGCCGCGAGAAGGAGCTCTGGGGCGGCGAGCTCGCGACGACGAACAACCGCATGGAGCTGACGGCCGCGATCGAGGCGCTGAAGTCGCTGAACAAGCCGTGCCGAGTCGCGCTGTACACCGATTCCACTTACGTCCGCAGCGGGATCACCGAGTGGGTGCGCGCATGGCGCGCGCGCGACTGGCGCACGGCCGATCGCAAGCCGGTGAAGAATCAGGATCTCTGGCAGGCGCTGTCGGCGCTCGCCGATCGCCACGAGGTCGAGTGGCATTGGGTGCGCGGCCACTCGGGTCATCCGGAAAACGAGCGCGCGGATGCGCTCGCGAATCGCGGTCTGGATGAGACGCTCGCGCACGCGCGCGGCGAGAGTTGATTTTGACGCGACCTGCGGCAAGATAGCGCCACGATGAAGCCCGCTCAGTGACACCCGCGACGATGCGCCAAGTCGTGCTCGACACGGAGACGACGGGTCTCGAGCCCGAGGCGGGGCACCGGATCATCGAGATCGGCTGCGTCGAGGTCGTCAACCGGCGACCGACCAACAACCGATTCCACCGCTACCTGAATCCCGGCCGCTTGGTCGATCGCGGCGCCGTCGAGGTCCACGGCATCGAGGACGAGTTCCTCGCGAAGCAGCCGCGGTTCGCCGAGGTCGCGCACGAGTTTCTCGAGTTCGTGAAGGGCGCCGAGCTCGTCATCCACAACGCCGACTTCGACGTCGAGTTCATCAATCACGAGCTGCGCCGAATCGACGGCGTGCCCCACCAGATCCGCGACTGCTGCGCGGTGCTCGACACGCTCGCGCTCGCACGGCGAATGCATCCGGGGCAGCGGAACAGCCTCGACGCGCTCGCGAAGCGTTACAACGTCGATAACTCGAAGCGCGAGCTGCACGGCGCGTTGCTCGACGCGCAGATCCTGACCGAAATCTATTTGTCGATGACCGGCGGGCAGGTCAGCCTGTCTCTCGATACCCGCGAGGAGATCGTCGCGCTCGGCGCCCAGCGCGAGCGAGGCGAGGATCGACCGCAGCGGTCTCGAGCTGCCAGTGGTGCTCGCGACCGCAGACGAGCTCGCAGCGCACGACGCGCTGCTCGCGAAGATCGCGAAGCGCAGCGGACGCGTGCTCGACTGGGCGCGGCTGCGGCCCCAGGCGATCTCGAGCCCCCGGCCTCCGCGGCGGCCTGAGCCGATCGAGGCCGCCGAGCTCCCACTGCTTGGAGGCGGCATCGCCGACTCAGCTCGTATTATTTCGTGAATTCCGTTCGCCGCGTGTCGGGGGCGAGGCATGTAGAATGCCGCTGCACCTCACCAGAGAGTTGACCCTTGAGAACGCTCAAAGACACGCGGATCGGCATCATCGGCTTGGGCTATGTAGGATTGCCGCTCGCGGTCGAGTTCGGCAAGCGCTATCCGACCGTCGGTTTCGACATCAAGGCGGGCCGGATCGCGGAGCTCCAGTCCGGCAAGGATTCGACGCTCGAGACGACGAGCGAGGAGCTCGCGAGCGCCAAGCAGCTCACGTTCACGACCGACAAGAGCGAGCTCGCGAAGTGCAATACGTTCATCGTCACGGTTCCGACGCCGGTCGGGAAGAACAACCGACCGGTGTTGACGCCGCTCAAGGGCGCGAGCGAAACCGTCGGCAGCGTGCTGAAGAAGGGCGACGTGGTCGTCTACGAGTCGACGGTCTACCCGGGTTGCACGGAGGAATACTGCGTCCCGATTCTCGAAAGCCAGTCGGGGCTCAAGTTCAACAAGGACTTCTTTGCGGGCTATAGCCCCGAGCGCATCAATCCGGGCGACAAGGAGCACCGGCTGCCGTCGATCAAGAAGGTCACGTCCGGGTCGACGCCGGAGATCGCGGACTATGTCGATGCTCTGTACGGCAGCATCATCACCGCGGGCACGCACAAGGCGTCGAGCCTCAAGGTCGCGGAAGCAGCGAAGGTCATCGAGAACACGCAGCGCGACATCAACATCGCGCTGATCAACGAGCTGGCACAGATCTTCAACAGGCTCGGCATCGATACCGAAGAGGTGCTGAAAGCGGCCGGGACGAAGTGGAATTTCCTGAACTTCAAGCCCGGGCTCGTCGGCGGGCATTGCATCGGCGTCGATCCTTACTACTTGACGTACAAGGCCGAGGAGATCGGCTATCGGCCCGAGATGATATTGGCCGGGCGGCGGCTCAACGACAGCATGGCCGAGTACGTGGCGATGCGCGTGATCAAGTTGATGATCGGCCGCAATATCCAGCCTTCGGGCTCGCGCGTGCTCTGCCTCGGGCTCACGTTCAAGGAGAATTGCCCCGACGTGCGTAATACGAAAGTCGCCGACGTCGTGAAGGAGCTCCAGAGCTTCGGCTGCCGTGTCGACGTTCACGATCCATGGGTCGACGCGCGCGAAGCAGAGCACGAGTACGGAATTCGAATCAGACGCGAATCCCGAACGCGGTGCTTACGACGCGATCGTTGTCGCGGTCGCGCATCGACGAGTTCGTGGCATTGGGACCGAAGGGCGTGCGTGCGTTCGGTAGCCCAAACGCCGTCATCTTCGACATCAAGCACGTCCTGCCGAAAGACGCTTCCGACGCTCGTCTCTGACCGCGCGCTACTGGAGCACTGCGTTGAAAGTACTCGTTACCGGCGCGGCCGGCTTCATCGGGCATCACACGGCGAAGAACCTGCTCGAACGCGGCGACGAGGTCGTCGGGCTCGACAATCTCAACGAGTACTACGACGTCTCGCTCAAGCACGCGCGGCTCGCGATTCTCGCGAAGTACCCGCGTTTCAAGTTCGTGAAGGTCGATCTTGCCGATCAGGACGCGGTCGCCGGGCTCTTCGCGGCGGAGAAGTTCGAGCGAGTGGTTCATCTCGGCGCGCAGGCCGGCGTGCGCTACAGCATCACCGCACCCTTCGCGTACATCTCGAGCAACCTCA
The DNA here is from genome assembly GCA_963841645.1 of uncultured Gammaproteobacteria bacterium. Taxonomy (GTDB): domain Bacteria; phylum Pseudomonadota; class Gammaproteobacteria; order Steroidobacterales; family Rariloculaceae; genus FEN-1219. The sequence goes on from CAWJDS010000018.1 coordinate 205,328, forward strand.
TCGGCACGATGACGGTGCTAGAGGGTTGCCGGCACAACGGCGTCCAGCATCTAGTGTTCGCGTCGACCAGCTCGGTCTATGGCGCGAATACGCGAATGCCGTTCTCCGTGCATCAGAACGTGGACCATCCGCTCTCGCTCTACGCAGCTACGAAGAAGAGCAACGAGCTCATGGCGCACACGTATGCGAGCCTGTACGGCTTGCCCGTGACGGGTTTGCGCTTCTTCACGGTGTACGGCCCGTTCGGTCGGCCCGACATGGCCCTGTTCTTGTTTACGAAGGCTATTTTGGCGGGCAAGCCGATCGACGTGTTCAACTACGGGCACCATCGGCGCGATTTCACCTACGTCGGCGACATCGTCGAGGGTGTTGTGCGCGCAATGGACCACGTCGCCGAGCCGAATCCGAAGTGGGACGGCGACAAGCCCGATCCGAGCACGAGCAAGGCGCCATATCGCATCTACAACATCGGCAATCAGCAGCCGGTCGAGCTGCTGCGCTACATCGAGGTGTTGGAAGAGTGCCTCGGGCGCAAGGCAGAAAAGAACTTGTTGCCGCTTCAGCAGGGCGACGTGCCCGACACCTGGGCAGACGTCGAGGATCTCGTCACGGACGTCGGCTACCGCCCCGGCACGCCTGTCGAACAGGGTGTCCGCAGCTTCGTCGATTGGTATCTCGACTATTACCAAGTGAAGCTCTGATTGATCTTAAGCTTTCCGGTAATCTTGTCGGCATGACGGCAGAAACCTACGGACCGCGAACAGCGGCCTGGCGCGCGCTCACCTGGCATTCCGATCTTCTCCAGGGACGCACGATTCGCTCCCTGTTCGACGACGATCCAGAGCGTTTCAAGCGCTTCTCGCTCGAAAGCCGAGGGTCTCCTGTTCGACTTCAGCAGGCAGTTGCTCGACGCGCGTGCGCTCGAGCTACTGCTCGATCTCGCCGAGCAAACCGAGGTGCGGCGCTGGATCGAGCTGATGTTTTCCGGGCATCCCATCAACAACACCGAGGATCGTCCGGCTCTGCACGTCGCGCTGCGCCGACCGGCGGACCGCCCGCTGTTGGCCTACGGCGAAGATGTGATGCCGCTCGTCGAGGCCGAGCGCCGCAAGATCCGCGAGCTCGCGGACGCTCTGCACGCTGGGGAGCTCAACGGCTACACGGGCCGGCCGATCACCGATGTCGTGAACATCGGCATCGGCGGCTCGGATCTCGGCATCGTGATGGCGGTGACGGCGCTCGCGGAGCAGCGGCCGAAGGGACTCGCAGTGCACTTCGTCTCGAACGTGGACGGCGTCGCGCTGCAACACGTGCTTGACGCCGCCGATCCCGAGACGACGTTGTTCGTGATTTGCTCGAAGACGTTCACGACGCTCGAGACGCTGACGAACGCGCAGCGCGGCGCGCAAATGGCTGCTCGAGCACGGCGGCAATGCCGCGGTCGCGGCGCAGTGCGTCGCGGTCTCGACGAACACCGAAGCGATGGACGAGTTCGGGATCGCGCCGGATCGGCGGCTCGCGATGTGGGACTGGGTCGGCGGTCGTTACTCCGTCTGGTCCGCCGTAGGGCTCACGGTTGCGCTCGCGGTCGGCTGGGACAATTTCGCGTCGATGCTCGCGGGCGGGCACGCGATCGACGAGCACTTCGAGCGGCAGAGAAACGCGGAGAGCTTGCCGGTTCTGCTCGCGCTCGTCGGGATTTGGAATCGGAACTTCCTCCAGACGCCGACGCACGCGGTGCTGCCCTACGACGATCATCTCGCTCGGTTTCCGGCCTACCTCCAGCAGCTCGAGATGGAGAGCAACGGCAAATCCGTGCGCCGCGGCGGCGAGCCCGTCGAGTGCGCGACCTGCCCGATCGTCTGGGGCGAGCCCGGGTCGAACGCGCAGCACTCCTTTTATCAGCTGCTGCACCAAGGGACGGGCGGCGCATCGATCGACTTTCTGCTGCCCGCGAAATCGGCGGTCGGGCGCCAGCCGCAGCAGGATCTTGCCGCCGCGAATTGCCTCGCCCAGGCCTGGGCGCTCGCGTTCGGCGATCCGAGCGAGCAGCCGGGCTCGGGGCGCAGCCCGCATCAACACTATCCCGGGAGTCGCCCGGCGTCCCTGATCCTGTTCGAGCGTCTCGATCCCGAGACCCTCGGGAAGCTGGTGGCTCTCTACGAGCACAAGGTGTTCGTCCAGGGCGTGATCTGGGACATCAACTCGTTCGATCAGTGGGGGGTGCAGCTCGGGAAGCGGCTCGCCTCGGAGCTCGAAGGCGCGGTCGCGAAGGCGGGCGGAAAGCCTGATCCGGAGGCGATCGGCGGCGCGCTCGCACGTCTGAGGCAGCTTTGCGGACAAGCTCGTCCGGGCCAGCGCGCGGGCCGGTTGCCGCAACGTCGTGGTGCCGGTGCATTTCGGCGGTCAGCCGACGGAGCAGCAAGCGATGTGGGATCTGCGCAGAGGAGTTTGGTTTCAATGTGCTAGAAGACGCGTCGCACGCGATCGGCGCGTCTCGCAGCGCTGAACCGGTCGGGAGCTGTCGCTGGTCGAACGTCGTGGTGTTGAGCTTCCATCCAGTGAAGATTATCACGACGACGAAGGCGGTTTGGCGTTTACGAATGATGAAGCGCTGGCTGAAACGGCATGACGCTGTTGCGCACGTCACGGCATTACGCGTGACCCGCGCAGATTTTCGCGACACGATCGCTGCGTCCTTGGTATTACGAGCAGCAGTCGCTCGGCTTCAACTACCGAATGACGGATATTGCAGCTGCGCTCGGCGTGAGTCAGGTGGAGCGTTTGGAATGGTTACGTGAACGTCGCAACGTTCTCGCGCGTCGTTATGATGTCGCGTTGAACGGTTTGCCGCTGCAATTGCCGCGAGTGATGCCGGAAAACGTCTCGGCGTTTCATATGTATGTCGTTCGTCTGGAGCGCCGAGCCGCACACCGCGCCTGCATCGGCGAAGTGTTCGAGTGAACTGCGGCTGCGGAGGTATCGGAGTGAATCTCCACTACATGCCAGTGCATCTGCAGCCGTATTACCGCGCGTTCGGTTTCGCGCAAGGTTATTGTCCCGAATCGGAATTTCACGGGGAGTCGGCGCTATCACTCTGCCTCTGTATGCGACGCATGACAGAACGAGCAGCAGGATGAAGTTGTGAGCGCGCTGCGTCGGGCTCTGTTGGATGAGTAGTCGTCTCGCGCTCGGCACCGTGCAGTTCGGCCTGCGCTACGGCATCGCCAACGAGGTCGGCAGGTCAATCGCGACGAGGCCGCGCGCGATCCTTGCGCTGCACGCGCCGGCGGGCAGTCGACACGCTCGACACCGCCATCGCCTATGGCGAGAGCGAACGGCGTCTCGGGGAGATCGGCGTCGCAGGCTGGCAAGTCGTTTCGAAGCTGCCGGCGGTTCCGGAGGTCTGCGCGGATGTGGCGGCGCTGGGTGCGCGAGTCGCGTCGACGGTTCGCTTGCAGCGGCTCGGCGTTCCGCGAGCTGCACGGGCTGCTGCTGCATCAGTCCGCAGCGATCTTCTCGGCGCCCAGCGGCGCGAGCGCTCCATCGAGCGCTGCTCGCATCGCAAGCGAGGAGCGGCAAGAGTCGGCGCAAGATCGGCGTATTCGATCTACGATCCTGCAGGAGCTCGACTGCACTCGCTGTCGACGCTTCCGCTCGACCTCGTGCAGGCGCCGTTCAACATGGTCGATCGGCGACTCGTCAGCTCAGGGCTGGCTGACACGGCTGCACGAGGCGGGCACTGAAGTGCACGTGCGCTCGATTTTTCTGCAGGGTCTGCTGCTGATGGCCGCCGCGCGTCGCGTCCGGCCGCAGTTCAGCGCGCTGGCAGCCCTTGTGGGAGCAGTGGCGATCGCTGGCTGAACGAGCACGCAGCTGACGCCAGCTGCAGGCGTGCCTGGGGTTCGCGCTTGTCGCCGCCCGGAGTCGACTCGGGTCGTCGTCGGCGTGGATAGCCTGCAGCAGCTGCAGGAAATTCTCACGCGCTCGTCGATGCGTCCGTCGCCGGCAACCGCCGCGATGCGCTGATGAGCGAGGATCGCTGGACCTCATCGATCCGTCGCGATGGAGCGCGACATTGAAGACCGTCGCGATCGTCCAGGCCCGCATGGGCTCGACGCGATTCCCGCAACAAGGTCATGCGGCCGATGTGCGGCACGCCGATGATCGGGCTGCTGCTGAGCGCCTCGCGCAGCGCGAACGCGTGTCGATGAAATCGTGCTCGCCACCTCGGAGGACGCCGAGCAACGAACCGCTGGTCCGACTACGTGCGCGGAGCTCGGTTATGCGGTCTATCGCGGCAGCGAAAACGACGTGCTGGATCGCTACTACCAGGCGGCGCAGGACGTCGGGCGCCGACGTCGTGGTGCGCATCACGGGCGACTGTCCGCTGATCGATCCGGCGCTCGTCGACGCGGTGCTCGACGTCTCACGAGAAGCGGCGCGGACTACGCGTCGAACGTTTCGCCGCCGACCTACCCGGACGGGCTGGACACCGAAGTGTTCAGCTTCGAGGCGCTGGAGACCGCGTGGCGCGAGGCGCGCGCGCGCGCGCGAGCGCGAGCACGTCACGCCATTCATGCGCGAGTCGCAGCAGGTTCACGCAGCGCCAACTACGCCAATCGGTACGTGACGAATCGGGCGAACGCTGGACCGTCGACGAGCCCGAGGATCTCGAAGTCGTGCAGAAGGTATTCGAGCATTTTCATCCGCGCCGCGACTTCGACTGGCTCGAAGTGCTCGGCGCTGCGTAGACGAACATCCCGAGCGGTTCACGGCGAATCGACATCTGATGCGCAACGAAGGGTCGCAGCTCGGTACCGGGCAGAAACTGTGGAAACGCGCCAAGCGCGTCATTCCGGGCGGCAACATGCTGCTGTCGAAGCGCGCGGAGATGTTCCTGCCGGAGCAGTGGCCGGCGTATTTCAGCAAGGCGAAGGGCTGCCGCGTCTGGGACCTGGACGGCACGTGAATACATCGACATGTCGATCATGGGCATCGGCACGAACACGCTCGGCTACGGCCATCCGGAGGTGGACGAGGCGGTGCAGCAGGACGATCGCCGCCGGCAACATGTCGACGCTCAACTGTCCTGAAGAGGTCTACCTGGCCGAGCGGCTGGTCGAGCATGCACCCGTGGGCGGACATGGTGCGCTTCGCGCGCTCCGGCGGCGAGGCCAACGCCATCGCGATCCGCATCGCGCGCGCGGCCACGGGCAGGACAAGGTCGCGATCTGCGGCTATCACGGCTGGCACGACTGGTACCTCGCGGCCAATCTCGGCGACGAGCAGAACCTCGCCGGTCATCTGCTGCCGGGCCTCGAGCCGAAGGCGTGCCGCAGCATCTGCGCGGCACCGTGCTGCCGTTCAACTACAACGACATCGACGAGCTCGAAGCAGCTGGTCGCGCGATCACGACATCGGGGTCATCAAGATGGAAGTCGTCGCGCACGATCCGGGCCCGCAGACGGATTTCCTGCGCGAGCGTGCGCAAGCTCGCGACCGAGCAAGCGGCATCGTGCTGATCTTCGACGAGTGCACGTCGGGCTTCCGGCAGACCTTCGGCGGCCTGCACAAGCTCTACGGCGTCGAACCCGACATGGCGATGTTCGGCAAGGCGCTCGGCAACGGCTACGCGATCACGGCGACGATCGGGCGAGCGCGAAGTCATGGAGGCGGCGCAGACCACGTTCATCAGCAGCACCTTCTGGACCGAGCGCATCGGTCCGACGGCGGCACTGAAGACGCTCGAGGTATGGAGCGGGTGCGCTCCTGGGAGCAGATCACGCGGATCGGCACCGCGATCGGCGAGCGCTGGCAGGCGCTGGCGCGCAAGTACGAATTGCCATTAGAGCTCAACGGACTGCCGGCGCTGATCGGCTTCAGCTTCAAACTGAACGATATGCTGAAGTACAAGACGCTCATCACGCAGGAGATGCTGAAGAAGGGCTATCTCGCCGCCACGGCGGTCTACGTCTGCACCGAGCACACGCAGCCGATCGTCGATCGGTACTTCGAGGCGCTCGATCTCGCTGTTCGCGCTGATCAAGGAATGCGAGGGACGGCAGGTCCGTCGATGCGTTGCTCGAAGGGCCGGTCTGTCACGGCGGCTTCAAGCGGCTGAACTGAACCGAGCAGCTCATCGACACGCATGTCGTTGCTGAACGACAAGACTTCGATGCACGTCGTCGTGCGCGCCGATGCCTCGCTGGCGATCGGTCACGGACACGTCATGCGATGTCTTACGCTCGCATCGGCGCTGCGTAAGAACCGCATCCTTCTGAACGGGCAGGCGCAGTTTCTGACCGTGCCGGTGCGGCGCGAGAACCTGGGGCAGCCCATCTGCGACGTGCGCGTCGACTCGATCGATGTCTCGTGGCGGCGCAAGCACGCCGAAACGATCCGCCATGCGTATCTTCGAGCCCCGCATGGCAAGGAGCTTCGCCCTGTTTCGCGATCTGATTCTCGAGGCCGATCGTACGGGGCTTGCGGAGCTGAACATCGCGTTGACCGAGCAGCTCTGTATGATGCTCAGGATCGAGACGCCGCGTGAGCGCGTCGCGCCGCTGCAGATAGGCGTGCCGCGCAGCCTGAAGATCATCGAGCTGTGCCGGCGGGCCGGCTGCGAAGATTACTTGTCGCCGCAGGGCGCACGGGACTACCTGACGGAAGACCGGTTCAGCGAGCTCTCCGAAGTGCGCCTGGCCTTTCAGGAATTCACTCCGGCAAGCTATGCGCAGGGCCTTGGCGACACCTTCGTCAGTCATCTGTCCGTCGTGGATGTCATTGCATACCTAGGCCTCGAAGCGGCCCGCGCTTACGTTCGCGGAGAGAGGAAGGAACACTGATGCGCGTCACACTCGTTGCCGATTCCTGCTTCCTGTTCGAGCATGAGGGCATCCGTATCCTCACCGACCCCTGGATCGGCACGGCCATCGCTGGCGGAGCCTGGATCCAGTATCCGCGCCCCGTGATTTCCGCGGCGAGAGGTCGGCCGCCTCGACTACATCTTCATCTCGCATATCCACGAGGACCATTGCGACTTACCAACCATCCGCGCAGCTCGATCGCAACGCCCGCATCGTGCTCATGGACCGACGGCCGAATTTCGTCGAGAACTTCTTGCGCTACCACCTTCTGGATTTTCGCGAGGTCATCAACGATCCCGCTGCGCCAGCGTTATTCGATCGGTGCCAACATGAGTCTGGAGGTGGTCGAGGCGGATCCGGCGCACACGCTCAATCATCTCGTGGACTCTGCGCTGCTGATTCACTACGACGGCAAGTCGATCTACTTTGCGAACGACAATCCGCCTTATGCGGCTATCGACGAATACCTGAAGCGGTACCGCTTCGAGCTTGCGCTGCTGCCGCCGGTGGGAGGCTCGGGATATCCGGCGTTCTACGACAGCTTGTCAGACGACCGTAAGCGCGCGCGCGCGGGCGAAATCATCCAGAGCTATCACGAGGAACTGCTTCGATGCCTGCGGAGGCTCAAGCCACGCCTGTTCGGGTGCGCTGCCAACGGGCACGTGTTGTCGGGCAAGAACGCTCACCTCAACGAGTTCATGTCCTGGCCGGCGAGCGCCTGCTCGCCTTACCGCTATGTCGGCGAGCGGCTGGCGGCGGACGATGCGTTTCGCCCGATTCTTGCTGCAGCCCGGAGACAGCACGACGCTCGAGTCCGAGAACGGAGCGGAGTTCGACGCCGCCAGCCGCTTCTATGACAACCGCGAGGATCGGACCGAGTTCATCCGGACCAAGGCACGCGAAGTGCCCTATGTCTACGAGTCCTTCCAGCTCAATCCGAGCATCTCGTTCCCGAGGCTCATCGAAGCTCGCATATCCGCGACTGAAGGGCTACTTGGAGCGGGCGAAGGTCAACGCGCCCTTCAAGTACTATTTCTCGTATCCCCACGGAAAGTACGCGTCGGTTTCGCTGTCACCGCCGTACGAGCTGAACATCGACGCGCCGCCGGCCGAGTCCGATCGGCTGATCGTACGGGCCGAGCCGCGCATCCTCTACATGCTGCTGACCGGAGGATTCTCTTGGAACATCGCTGACGCCACCGGTTTCTTGCGCTACGACCGCCAGCCCGACTCGTATATCTACGAGATGTATATTGCGCTCAACCACTTCCGGATTTGAAACACCTATGACGAACTCCGCCTATCGACTCGCGGTCGACCCGAAATACGGGTTCCTGCGCGTCGACCCTACGCCGTCCGTGGAAGAGGTCGAGCAGTACTACCTCAACGAGTTTTACTCGGGCGAGTACCGGCAGTTCAACGACTCGCAACTCGAGGTGCAGCAGGAGCAGAAGGATTTCTTCCGCTTGCGCTGGCAGCTCATTCATGACCAGTGCGAGAAGTTCATCGGCCCGCTCGCCGGGAGGACTCTACTCGATATCGGTTGCGGTTATTGCCAAGCGCTGTTGTATTTCCGCGAGCGCGGCCTGCAGGTGCACGGCCTCGAGCCGTCCAAAGAGGGCGCCGACTACGCGACGGCCCACGACATTCCCTGCGTCCGCAGCGGCATCGAGACGATGCCGGCAGGACCTAGGCCGCCGCTTCGACGTGGTCACGCTGCTCAACGTGCTGGAGCACCTCCGTGAGCCCGCGCGCGCGTTGATCGAGATCCGGGAACGTTATCTCGCGCCGACTGGCCTGCTGGCGATCGACGTGCCGAACGAGTTCAACGATTTTCAGACCACGGCGAACGTCATGCATGACCTCGGCGAATGGTGGGTGCATGCTCCCGTGCACCTGAATTACTTTTCGCCGTCATCGCTCAGGCGGCTGTTGGAGCTGTGCGGCTATCGCGTGGTCGCCGCCGAAGCGTCCTTCCCGCTCGAGATGTTCCTGCTCTGGAACGACGTTTACGTCGGCAACGGCGCGCTCGGCAGTGCATGCCACAAGAAGCGCGTGGCGTTCGAGCTGAATCTCGTGAAGCACGGGAAGCTGGAGAAGTTGAAGCAGTTCTACGCGGCGCTTGCCGATCTGGAGCTGGGACGCCAGGTCACGATTTACGCGACGCCCGCGGCCGGGAAATAGCAGTGCAGATCGAAAAGCACAGCATCGGGTTGGCTCACGCGCCTTTCGTGATTGCCGAGATGTCCGGCAATCACAATCAGTCGCTGAGTCGTGCTCTTCAGATCGTCGAGGCCGCGGCACGCGCCGGTGCGCACGCGCTGAAGCTGCAGACGTACACGGCCGACACCATCACGCTCGATATTCGCGAAGGCGAGTTCCGCATCGACGACGCGAACAGCCTGTGGAACGGCCGCAACCTGTACGATCTGTACAAAGTCGCGCTACACACCGTGGGAATGGCATGCGCCGGTCATGCTGCGCGCCCGCGAGCTCGGTATGATCTGCTTCAGCAGCCCGTTCGATGAGACCGCAGTGGATTTTCTCGAGGGTCTCGGAGTGCCCGCGTACAAGATCGCGTCGCCTGAGATCATCCACATTCCGCTGATCCGCAAGGTTGCCGCCACCGGCAAACCGATGATCATTTCCACGGGCATGGCGACGCTTGCCGAGATCGATGACGCGGTTCGCACGGCGCGCGCTGCCGGCTGCAAGGACCTCGTGCTGCTGAAGTGCACCAGCACTTATCCTGCCTCGCCGGCGGATAGCAACGTCCTGACCGTGGCGCACATGCGGGCGCTGTTCCAGTGCGAGATTGGTCTTTCGGACCATACCATGGGGCTCGGCGCCGCAGTGGCGGCAGTCGCTCACGGCGCTACCGTCGTCGAGAAACATTTCACGCTGAGACGCGCCGACGGCGGCGTGGACAGCGCCGAGCTTGAGCCTGCGCCCGGCCCGTAGCCGGCCGATTTCTTGTGGGCCTCGGGCGCGGCCGATATGATTCGCGCTTTCTAATCGCCTGCGCACGGCCACAAGCCGTCCGTTCAGCCTGGAAGCATCAGCCTTGAGGTTACCGACGAGATGAGGACGGCGTTAGGTCTGGGGTCTGGCCGTCGACAAGGTCTCGCCTTCGTATTCGCGGTCGCTCTTTCGCTCGGTGGGCTGCTCCGCTCGGCCTCCGCGCAAGTGCCGCTGCCGATGCAAGAGCAGGTTCAGATGTTCAACTCGCTGCCGGCCTCCCAGCAGCAGGCGCTGATCCGCGAGATGCAACGACAACTTCCGCCGGCGGAGCGCGACGCAATGCTCTCGGCGCTGCAAGGGCAGCTACCGAGCGGGCAGGGACAGCAGCAACAACCCCAGTTCAATCCTCAATCGTTGGCTACGCTCGACGGGGCGTTGCGCGACCAAAGCGACGCCGAAAAGAGCCAAGAAAAGAACCCACGGCTCAAGCCGAACGATACGCTCGTCCTAGAGCTCTCGCAGCGTAAGGACACGCCGCCGACCGTCCGACTTCCGGACGACCAGCAGAAGCTCGAGGACTTTCAGGGACGGCTCGAGAAGGGTAATCCGTATCAGCTCGACGGTGCCGGGCAACTGCTGCTGCCGGGTGTCAACGCGATGAGTCTTGCGGGCCTGACCGTGGATCAAGCGACGGTCCGCGTCCAGGCGGAGACCTCGCTGAAGCCGTTCACGATCGTGTTGACGCTGCTGCCGCTCGAGCCCGTCGGCACAAAGGCGCTGAAGCCGTTTGGGTACGACTTGTTCGACCAACGCCGCACGACCGAGTCGACCACCACCCGGACCGGGCTCACTTCGCTAGGACTCGGTTCGAGCACGTCGCCATTTCAGCCGTCGACCGACATTCCCGTGCCCGTGGATTACGTGATCGGGCCCGGCGACTCGGTCAACATCCAGCTGTTCGGCAATCAGAACCAGGACTACCGGTTCACCGTGAGCCGCGACGGCACGATCACGTTCCCCGAGATCGGACCGGTCAATGTCGCAGGACTGACCTACGAGCAGCTCCGCGATGCCGTTACGCAGCGTGTCTCGGAGCAGATGATCGGCGTGCGCGCGAGCGTCACGCTCGGCGAGCTCCGCTCGATACGCGTATTCGTGCTCGGCGACGTCGTGCGCCCCGGCTCGTATCTCGTCAGCAGCCTGTCCACGATGACGAACGCGCTGTACACGAGCGGCGGCGTAAAGCCGGTCGGCTCGCTGCGCAGCATCGCATTGATGCGCGGCGGCAATACGATATCGACGTTGGACCTCTATGACCTTCTGCTGCGTGGCGATACGCGCGCCGACGCGCGCTTGATGCCGGGCGATGCGATCTTCGTGCCGCCCGTCGCGGCGACGATCGCAGTCGACGGTGAAGTGCGCCGGCCGGCGATCTACGAGATCAAAGGCGAGCGCGCCGTCTCCGAGCTTGTCTCGCTTGCTGGCGGGCTCACGGCGAACGCGAATCGAACGAACTTGCGCCTGGAGCGGGTGGTGCCGAATCGCGGCACGACCGTGCAAGACGTGGACCTCAGTAACGGCAGCCAGACGGCTGTCCGCGATGGAGACGTGCTCCGCGTGCCACCGAATCTCGATCAGCTCGAGAACTCCGTGCGACTCGCGGGGAACGTTTATCAGCCCGGGATCTTCCAGTGGACGCGCGGCATGCGCCTCACCGATCTCCTGCCGGCGCCGGAGCTCGTGAAGCCGAAGTCGGACTTGAACTACATCCTCGTGCGGCGCGAGCCGTCGCCTAACGTGAAGATCGATGCGATCTCGGCCGATCTGCAGCAGGCCTGGCGCCAGCCGAATGGGCCCGCGAACGTCACACTTGAGGCACGTGACACGGTTTACGTCTTCAACTCTCGAGACCGGCCGCGAGCACATCGTCGACCCGATCATCAAGGAGATCGAGACGCAGATGCCGCCGAATACGCCCTGGCCTGTCGTACGAGTCGGCGGTCAGGTGCGCGCGGCGGGCGAGTATCCGCTCGAGAGCGGCATGCGGATCAGCGATCTGCTGCGCGCTGGCGGCGGGCTCAGCGAGGCGGCGTACGTCACAGACGCCGAGCTCACGCGCTACGCGATCGTCAACGGCGAATACCGTGAGACCGAGCTCGTCACCGTCAATCTGGCCGGGCTTCTCAAAGGAGATCCCGCAGCGGACATCCAGCTCACGCCGTACGATTACTTGAACGTCAAAGAGGTGTCTCGTTGGCGCGGCGAGGAGTCGATCACGCTCAAGGGTGAAGTGGTTTTTCCGGGCACGTATCCGATCCGGCGTGGTGAGAAGCTCTCGTCCGTGCTCGCGCGCGCCGGCGGGCTCACGGATCTCGCGTTCCCCGAGGGCAGTGCGTTCACGCGAGTCGAGCTGCGCGAGAAGCAACGTCAGGAGCTCGAGACGCTCGCGAGTCGCGTCGAGCGAGATCTCGCCGCCGTGTCGATCACCGAGCCCAATGCAAGCCAGACGATCACCACGGGACAATCGCTGATCACACAGCTGCGCAACTCCGTGCCGACAGGAAGGCTAGCGATTCGGCTGGATCAAATCGTCCGCGGCGTCGCAGACTCGGACATCGTTGTGAAGGGCGGCGACCAATTGATCGTGCCGGATCAACGGCAGGAAGTGACGGTGGTCGGCGAAGTGCAGTACGAGACCTCGCATGTGTTCGAGCGCGGTCTGACGCGCGACGAGTACATCGCGAAGAGCGGTGGGACGACGCAGAGAGCCGACACCAAACGCATTTACGTCGTGAGGGCGAACGGCGAGGTCGTTGCGCAGTCGGGGGGGCGGTGGTTCGGACGCGATTCTAGTGGCGGGATAAAGGCGGGCGATGCGATCGTCGTGCCGCTCAAGCTCGATCAGCCGCTCGCGCGCTGGAGCGCGATCACGACGATTATCTACAACATGGCGCTCGCGGCGGCGGCGGTGCATTCGTTCTAGTGTTCGCGCGGAGCGCGTGACGCGCCTGGGAGCCGGATTCCTTCCGCCCCCCTCACAGATCCCTACTGCGGCCGGCGATCCGACAAGGCGCAGGCGGATCCCTACACGGCGGTGTGCTCCGCGACGGGCGGTCCGCGCTTGAGGCCCTAGATTCCAAAGAGCGAGAGCGAGCGACGGATTGTGTCAAATCTCGTTTGCGCCGCCGTGACCGTCTCAAATCTCGCCCTGTATCACTTGCGACGTGGTAGTGTGCACTTGGGGGCTTTGAGTTCGGTCGAAAAACAAAGGGGAGTGCCTGAAGTTGGATGGGTCATCCACACTCCAGTCGCGGGCATCTATCGACGCCAGAATGAACCCGCGACGCGTGATCGTGGAACACACGACGAGTGTGCGTGCGAGCCGCCATAGAGCGTTCGGCTCACGCGCGTGCCAAGAGAACGATAAGAATGACAGTAACGGAGTCCATCCGCTTCCTGCTGAATATCAGCTATGTGTGGAATTTATGGAGTTATCGCATTACGCGAAGGTTTAGCGCCTGACCCTTCTTGGTTGGCGCGAATGGGGAATGCGGTCGCGCACCGCGGCCCGGATGACGCGGGAAGCTACTGCGACACGCGCGCCATGCTCGGCATGCGGCGCTTGTCGATCATCGACGTTAGAGACGGCCACCAGCCAGTCGCGAACGAAAACCGTTCCGTGCACGCCGTTTGTAACGGCGAGATCTACAACTTCGACGGGCTGCGACGTGAGCTTCTAGCTCGCGGTCACTCGGTCCGTTCACGAACCGACAGCGAGGTCCTCGTGCACTTGTACGAGGAGCACGGCGATTCGCTCGTCGACAAGATCGACGGCATGTACGCCTTCGCTATCTGGGACTCCGAGCGGCGCAAGCTCGTGCTGGGTCGCGACCGGCTCGGGATCAAACCTCTCTACTATTGGCAGGGCGACGACTGGCTGGCATTTGCGTCAGAAGTGAAGGCGTTGCTACAGCTGCCGTTCGTCGCCGCGCAACTCGACTCTGCCGCGCTTCGCGACCTGCTCGCGTTCGGTTACGTGCCCGGTGAGCGTTCTATCTTTGCGCGCGTGCGCCGTCTCGCGCCCGCAACGGTGCTCGTGGTCGAGGACTCGACCGTCGTATCACGCCGCTACTGGAGCCTTGCCGCCGGGGACTGATCACAGCCTCACGGAAAGACAATGGACGGAAGCCGTGCGCGACAAGATGGAATCCGCTGTCGCCGCACAGATGGTCAGCGATGTCCCGATCGGGGCATTCTTAAGCGGCGGCCTGGACTCGAGCAGCATCGTGGCGTTGATGGCGAAGCACAGCGATAGGCCGGTGAAGACGTTCACGATCGGCTTTGACGGATCGAGCGCAGCGCGCATGTACGATGAGCGCTCGCATGCGCGGCGCGTAGCCGACCACTTAGGTGCGCAGCACCGTGAAATCGTCGTGGCTCCGGACGTCATCAGGCTTCTTCCACAGCTGATTTGGCATCTCGACGAGCCGATCGCCGATTCCGCGGCCATCACTACGTATCTCGTCGCGAGACACGCTCGCGCCGACGTCACCGTGATCCTTTCGGGTGTGGGCGGGGACGAGATCTTCGGCGGTTATCCGCGCTATCTGGGCGAGCACTACCGCCGGTTCTACAACCGGCTGCCCAAGTGGTTTCGTATCCAATTCGTTTCCCGATTAGCGCAGTTGCTGCCCGCGGACCGCCATTCGTTCACGCGGAACTACATGCGGTACGTCAAGCGTTTCACGAGCGCCAACGAGCTCGATCTCGAGGATCGCTATCGAGGCTACTCGCAAATATTCGACCCGGAGCAACTGAGGGCACTCGGAATACCGCCGGCCATCGAGGACGACGCGCTGGCTGTGGCTTTCGCGGAGGCCCGAGGCGAAGAACCGCTGCGCCAACTGCTGGCGGCGGATCTCGCGACTCAACTGCCCGATGATCTGCTGCTGCTGACGGACAAGATGACGATGGCCGCGTCTCTCGAATGCAGGGTGCCTCTGCTCGATGTCGGTCTCGTCGAGCTGATGGCTCGCATGCCGGAGAGCATCAAGATGAAGGGCGGTCAGCTCCGGTACTTGATGAAGAAGGCGGTTGCCGACTTGCTGCCCGCCGAAACCATCGGCCGTCGCAAACGCGGGTTCGGCGCGCCGATCGGCGCGTGGTTCCGCGACGAGCTCGAGCCGATGACGAAGGCCATCTTGTCGCGGAGCGTCATAGAGAGGCGCGGTCTACTCAATTGGCGGGGGATCGAATCGATGCTCGCATTGCACCAGACAGGTCGAGCAGACTTCACCGATCACATCATGACGCTGTTGACGCTGGAGATTTGGTGCCGCCTGTTCCTCGACGGACGCAGCGCTCCGGACGTCGCCGATGAGCTCGCGCACGTCCCAGTCAGAGCACGGTCTCGTCGGGCGTGTGGGTGCGATGGTACCGCTCGGCACGGGCGGGGGATCGCGCCACTGATCGCGCGCGAGCCGGGGCACGACGCGCCAGTTTTGCTTCCGCCGTGTTGTGAGTGCTTCCGCGCGCCGATATCATGCACCCGTTCGAACGCACCACGCGGCACCGAGGCGCTGCTTGCCACTCGACCCGCGGTTACCGGAGTACGTTGTAGAGCTAATGGCGGCTTTAGGCACGTTCGTTTCCTGGCTCTCCTTGCTTGGGGCGCGGGATCAGGACACCGCCGGACGCACTCGCGACCCTCATGTACAACAGGGCGCTCGCGGTGGCGGTCGTTTCATCGTTCCATCAATAGATGACGCCGTTCCGATTTCTTTCGCCTCCAGCAATTGGCTCGAGCGTTGGGTCTCGCCCCCGCGCCGTAGAATGGAAACACGATGGCCGCGCAGGTAGACCTACAAGAAGAAGATATCGACCTTCGAGCCGTAGCCGCGACTCTGTGGGCGAAGCGTTTTTGGATCGTCGTGAGCTGCGCAGTATTCACCGCCTTGTTCGCGATCTTCGCGCTGACCGCTCGCCCTTTATACCGAGCGCAGACGGTGCTCGTGGACGCGCGAGCGGACAGTAACGCTTCCAACTCACTCAATGTTGCGCTCGGGCAGCTCGGGGGTTTGGCCAGTATCGCTCGAATAGGTGTCCCTGCTGGGACACAAGTAGACGAAGCTATGGCTGTAATGAAATCTCGCGATTTCACGGAGGGCTTCATCGAGGACAACAACCTCTTACCGGCTCTGTTTCCTGATCTGTGGGACGCCGCAGCAACGCGCTGGCGCACCGATAACGGTCAGCCGCCGAAACTGGTGCGAGCCTTCAAGGTCTTCAATGCCGCCCGTTCGGTCACTCAGCCGGTGCGTGGCGGCCTCGTCAACGTGACGATCGAATGGCGCGACCCCGAGCAAGCGGCCGCCTGGGCGAACCTTCTCGTCGCGCGTTTGAACTCGGAGATGCGAACTCGAGCGATCGCGAGCACTGACAGGTCGGTCAGCTATCTCGAGAAAGAGCTCACAGGAACCTCCAACCTCGGCACCCAACAGGCAATCAACCGGCTGATCGAGACTCAGGTGAATCAGAGGATGCTCGCCAACGTTACGCAAGAATACGCTTTTCGCGTCGTGGAGAAGGCCCTTCCGCCGGAACCGGATGATAAGGTCGGGCCGAGCAAGCTCCTGCTCGTAGCGCTCGGCTTCGGGATCGGATTGATCTTCGGGGTGTTCGCCGTCTTGTTTTTCAACATGCTCAGCGCAAAGCGCGCTGCCGCGGCGAAGTCTTAGCCGACGCGCATCGTTCTGTGCCAGTCGCAACATCCGGTCGGGCCGCGCGGACGACAATCAAGTGATACATCAGATTGATCAAAGAGCCTGAAACTTCGCGCAGGGCTGCAGCAGCGCCGTCGCGGCAGACCTCTGTCCGTGCGATGACTGGTGTGACTTTGCGCGTCCTGTTGACGCGCGCCGCGTTCACCGCACTCTTCTTTTTCTGTGTTTTCCCATTCTCCGTGAATGGTCTCGGCGCCAACTACAGCTTCCTCATACTTCCACTGGTTCTCGCGCTGCTGCTGGGACGCCTCCGCTATCCAGGCGACATGTTGATGCTCGCGATCGCTTTTTACACGCTGGTGTTCTGCGTGGCGTCGCTCTACCAATTCGAGTTCGCAACAGAGGGCGTACGGCGTTTCACGAGTTTCGCGATCTTCATGAGCATGTTCGCGTACGCGTTCATCACGGTGAACGAGGACAAGGTGATCGCATTCAAGACCGCAGTCGTAGCGATCAGTGTCTACTTGTCCTTGGTCAGCGCGTATACCTTACTCGATGCCGAAGCGGGGCGAGCGATCGGATTCGAGGCAAAAGACTTGGTCGGCACGCAGCGATTCGGTTTTGTTTACCTGGTTGCTATTTGGCTGACGTACCTCGATCGGCACCAGAAAGCTCTGCTCGGAATCGCTCGGTATCCGGTTCTCATTGTGCTGGTGGCGGGCTTGCTGCTCACTTTCTCGCGCAGTTCGATCGTATCAATGCTGGTGACGTCCGGGTTATTCATCGTCGTCCGGCAGAGCAAATGGCTGATGAAGTTGAGCGTGAGATCCGTGCTCCGCGCTGCCGGGACGGTCGTGGGCGCCGCAGTCCTCATCGGCGTGCTGTTTTGGGTATTCCCGTTAGCTTTCGACTTTTTCAACGTCAGGCTCTTCGGATTCTTCGCAAATTCACAGCAAGTCATCAACGCCTTGGACGATTCCTCGACCTCCGAGGGGACGCGCGTCATGATCGCGTCTCACGTGCTCGAGTTCGTCGTCCGCAATCCGCTCACCGGCGCGGGCTTCCTCGGTGTTTGGGTTTTGAGCGATCTGCCTGCTGGGTCCGCCCACAGCCAATATTTCGATGTGTTGTTTAGAACGGGGTTCATGGGGCTGATCCTTTATGCCTACATCTTGGCCCAAGTGATGCGCTACTTGTGGCGAGAGCAAGAGGCGCTGTTCTGGGGTGCCGTCTCGGTGCTCGTATACGGATTGTTTCACGAGACTTTCAAGGAATCCCAAGGTGCCTTCTTGCTCGCCTTTTTTGTTGGAATGATGGCGCAACATCGGCGAGACCGAAGGCACGCGCTGGCGGCGCGCGGCGCTCACCGGGGCGTGCTTGGCACGGACCGTTCGCAGCCATCGATCGCGAGTCGGACCTGATTTCGACCGGCAGCTGCGCGGTATTTTCGAGTGTGCGGCTTTGCTGGATTTCTCTTCCCTGACACGCACCAGAAGTCCGTGGCCGACGTGCTGCGTCGAATGCGCGACGCGGTTCGCCATCGCGGCCCCGACGACGAGGGCGAATGGGTTGACCTGAGCGCAGGCGTTGCGCTCGGACACAGACGCCTATCGATCGTCGATCTCAGCGCCGCCGGACACCAGCCGATGATGTCGCCGAGCGGCCGGTTCGTGCTCGTTTTCAACGGTGAGATCTACAACCACCTGGAGCTTCGCGAGTCGCTCGCCGATTCGTGGCGAGGTCACTCGGATACCGAAACGCTGCTGGCGGGGATCGAATCGTGGGGACTCGAGGCCACGCTGCGCAGAGTCGTCGGCATGTTCGCGTTGGCTGTATGGGATCGATCGACGCGCTCGCTGTCGCTCGCCCGCGATCGCATGGGCGAGAAGCCGCTCTACTATGGACGACAGGGCCGGTCGTTTCTGTTCGGCTCCGAGCTCAAGGCGTTGCGCGAGCACCCCGAGTTCCGCGGGGAGATCGACAGGGCAGCGCTCGCCGCGTACGTTCGGAGCGGGTATGTGCGCGCTCCGCGCAGCATCTACGCGGGAATCTCCAAGCTCCCGCCAGGAACCATCCTCACAATCAAGGACCGCAACGCCGACGCGGTGTCGCCGACCCCAGTCAAGTATTGGGACCTTGCGGCCGTAATTGCTGCGCGTGCCGAGCAGCCGTTCAAGGGCACGGCCGACGCCGCCGTCGCCGAGCTCGAGTCGCGGATGCTCGCGTCCGTGAAGGGTCAGCAGCTCGCCGATGTGCCGCTCGGGGCGTTTCTATCGGGCGGTGTGGATTCGTCGACCGTCGTGGCCTTGATGCAGGCTACCGCGTCGCGGCCGGTCAAGACCTTTTCAATCGGGTTCGAAGAACGAGCCTATAACGAAGCGACGCACGCGAGAGCCGTGGCAAACCATCTGCGCACCGAGCACACGGAGCTCTACGTTTCCGCGGACGACGCGCTGAACGTCATTCCGGATCTGCCGACGATTTACGATGAGCCGTTCGCGGACCCATCGCAGATTCCCACTGTGCTGCTGTCACGCCTGACGCGCGAGCACGTCACGGTGGCCCTATCTGGCGACGGCGGGGACGAGCTGTTCTGCGGCTACCTCCGCTATCCGAATACGGCGCGGACGTGGGCGCGGATCGATAGGATTCCGCGCCCCGCTCGCGCCGTGCTCGGGCGCGTTGCGCCGAGTCGAGTGGCGAAGGAGGCCTTTTCGGCCGCTCGCGACGTGGACGCATTTTACGAGTTCACCAATGCGCAGTGGAAAGGGCATCCCCAGCTCGTCTCCAGTCAGCCACCTCCGCCAACGATCGCCGCGCCCCCGGCGATAATTTCGGACGCGCGGGAACGCATGATGTATTCGGACGCTTGCGACTATCTCCCCGACGACATCCTCGTCAAGGTCGATCGTGCCGCGATGGCGTCGAGCCTGGAAACGCGTGTCCCGCTGCTCGATCATCGCATCGTGGAGTTCGCCTGGCAGCTTCCGCTCGACATGAAGTTCCGTGAGGGCGTCGGCAAGTGGCCGGTGAAGGAGATTCTCCATCGTTACGTTCCGAGAGAGATCGTGGACCGGCCGAAGATGGGTTTCGGTGTCCCGATCGAGCACTGGCTTCGCGGGCCGCTCAGGGGTTGGGCGCAAGACCTGTTGTCAGCTACACGCCTCAAGTCGGACGGCTTCTTCGATCCTGCAGCGGTGGCGGCTGAGTGGTCGATGCACTCGAGCGGACGCAGAGATAGGCACTACGGTCTTTGGACGGTGCTGATGTTTCAGGCCTGGTTGGCGAGCCAGCAGAGGTCGACGTCCACGGCTGTGCTCCCCTGATGATCTCGACGCAGCGAGCCGTCAACGATCCGCGTGCGCAGACACGGAGCGCGCCGACCGACTCCAACCATGCGATCCTCTCGTTGTCAGATACACCGATCCACGACTTCTTGGCATACTGTCGCCAACCGCCGAAAGCCACGCGATCGAATCTTGATCAATAACACCGATGACTACGTCTCCCTGATGAGGGATAGGGCGTCTGGTGCGCTGCCCGACATGGGGAGCGCTCTTCGCGTCGCGGAGCTCATCCGAGGGATGGCGGATGGCCCAGCTAGCGTTCTCGACGTGGGCTGTGCGGCGGGCCATTTTCTGAGAACTTTCAAGCGGCAAAGAATAGCGCTCTCCAAGTACGTAGGTCTCGAGATCGATCCGATGATGGTCGCGGCCGCCAACAGAGTTTGGTCGGCCGAGATCAACGCCGGTGACGTGCAGTTCATCAACGAAGATCTCGAGAGGTACGAGTGCTCGGACCGGTATGATTTCGTAATCTGCGTAAACGCGTTCATGTATTTCGCGTCGCCCACCGCGGCATTGACAAGACTGCTCAACGCGGTCCGAGGTCGATTGCTCATACGGAGCTACTTCTCCGATCAAAACTACAGAATCATTCGCGCACAGACCAAGCTGAACCATGACAAGTCGAACGTCGAAGAGATCAATGTCTTCGACGCCGACGGAAACATGGTCTGCTACGATTTTTGGAACATCTATAGTCAAACGTACATCGAAGCCTCGATCGCGAGAATCGATCCGGACGCGAAGGTCGAGTGGATCGAGGACAGGAACGTGCTCAGCAGCCTCGCGAAAGAGCGGGAGCTCAATGTCATGAAGCGTGGTGCCACCGAGGTCGTCAATGGGCAGGAGATTTCGTATCCCTTCATACTCCCTTGGAAGTACTTATCCGTCACCGTGGGCAGAGCGTAGTCGTGCGCTGCTCGCTGCCTTCGACCTCCCTCTGCTCGGATCTCTGAGGATCGCTGCATGGCGCTGCCTTTGACCACGAGCAGACTTCGCATCGAGAAGTTCGCCGAGAAGCACCTGGACGACCCCAGGTACCTGAGCTGGTTGTCGGATCGGGACAATTTGACCTCGCTCAATCTCATCGACTATCTGCTGAACCCGGTGACAAAAGAGAAGTTGGCTCGATACTACGAGTCCTTTCGAGACGGCGCCCGCAATCACTTGTTTGCGCTTGTCCTCGTCGAAGGCGACCGATTCGTCGGCACGGCCACGCTGCGGGAAATCGGGCACGGCGGGCTCTACGATCTCGGGATACTCGTCGGCGACAAGGGCGTTCGAGGGAAAGGAATCGCGAGAGAGGCGATCGGCGCGTTGTGGCGGTATGCGTTCGACGATCTCAAGGCGCGGAAGATATCCTCATCGTTCGCGGACGACAACCTAGCCGTGATGCTCGCGTTCCTGAAAAACGGCTTTAAGATCGAAGGCTTGCAGAGGGAACAGCAAGTATCGCTGGACGGTAAGGTCTGCAATCGCTACATCGTCGGAAAGATTCGCGCCGATATCGGCTGACCTTTAACATGCGGATCGCCGATGCCATCGCGGCTTGCATCAAGCCGCGTCAACTCGATGAGCGCCTCGTTTGATGGACACCAGACTGGTCAAATTCTGTAAGAAGTGCCTCACGCCGGACAGTCGGCCGCGCATCTCGTTCGACGTAGAGGGCGTATGCAACGCCTGTCGTAACGCAGAGCAAAAGGCGACGATCGACTGGGCGGCACGGAAGCGGGAGTTCTTGGACCTGATCGGTCCGTTACGCGAACGCAGTGAGCGCGGCGAATATGCCTGCGTCGTGCCATGGAGCGGCGGCAAGGATAGCAGCACGATTGCCCACAAGCTGAAGTTCGAGTTTGGGTTGAATCCGCTTCTCGTCACTTATTCGCCGATGATTCCGAACGACATCGGGCATCACAACCGTGAGGAGATGGTGAAGCTCGGGTTCGACCATCTTTACTTCCGTGCCAACCAGAGGGTGCTGCGTCATCTCGCAAAGCGATTCTTCGTCGAGCGCGGCAACCCAAAGGTTGCATGGGACGCGGGCATCAACGCCGTCCCGATTCAGGTCGCAGTCAACTACAAGATCCCCGTCGTGTTCTATGCCGAGCACGGTGAGAGCGAGTACGGAGGTCGCGTGCTGAGCGAAGAGCATCGACGTACGCGCGATTTCACGGAGATCATCGAGAACTATGTCGGCGACGACCCTCGCAACTGGGTGGACGACGTCGTGCCGTACAACGAGCTGGCTCCCTACATCTATCCGCCGGTCGATTCGGTTCATGCAGTGGGCGTCAAGGCCTACTATTTCGGATACTTCTTTCGCTGGTCGATGTACGAGAACTACATGTACATCAAGGACAAGATTCGATTTCAAAACGAACGCCAAGGGTCGGACCGACGGAACCTTCACCAATTTCGATAGCCTGGACGACAAGATCGACAACCTCTACTACTACATGCAGTTCATCAAGTTCGGATTCGGCCGAGCGGTGCGCGACGCGAGCAGGCTCATTCAAAACGGACACATGACACGCGAAGAGGGCCTCGATCTCGCGCGCAAGTACGACGATGAGTTCTGCTACGAGCACTTCGACGAGGTTCTCGAATACCTCGACCTGGATCGGGACGCTTTCGTGAAGATCGTGGATCAGCATCGCAACCCCGAGATCTGGCAGCAGAACGGGCAACGCTGGGTCCTTCGGAACCCGCCGCGCTGAGATGGCGCAGACAGTCGCGATCGTCGACTACGGCCTCGGCAACCTGCGTTCTATCCGCGCAGCGTTGGAGCGCCTCGATGTGCCTTATGCCTGCACGTCGGACGAAGCACTGATTCGCGACGCGAAGGGCCTGATAATCCCCGGCGTCGGCGCGTTTCCCGACGGAATGAAGAATCTTCGCAGGTTGGGACTGGTCGAGGTTCTCGATGAGCTCGTGCTCGATAAGCGGCGACCCGTACTCGGCATCTGTCTCGGGTTCCAACTGATGGCGCGAGAAGGCCACGAATTCGGGATCGAGTCCGGCCTGGGCTGGCTCAACGCGAAGGTCGTGAGGATAGAGCCGGCCGAAGCAAGCATTCGCGTTCCGCACATGGGTTGGAATGACTGCGTGCGCGCGCGCGCGAGCGACATATTCGCGGGGATACCTGACGACGCGTTGTTCTACTTCACCCACAGTTACCACGTCGAATGCCTGGACGAGGGAGATGTCACGGCAGTCTCCGACCATGGTTACCGCTTCGTCGCAGCGGTTCAGCGGGGGCATATCTACGGGACTCAGTTTCATCCCGAGAAGAGCCAGTCTCACGGATTGACGGTTTTGCGCAACTTCGTTGCCAAGGTCGTCGGCGGGTGCTGAGGCGGAGAGTCATCACCGTGCTCACGTTCAACGACGGTGTGCTATTCAGAACGAAGCTCTTCACGCCCGACTACCGGTACACCGTGAATTTCATTGATGCATGGTCAGTCGACGAGATCGCGCTGCTCGACATTTCGCGACCAGAGAAACGCAATCCGGAGTTCTTTTTCTCGGTGATCACCGAATTCAGCCATAAGTGCTTTGTGCCGCTGTGCGTCGGGGGTGGCGTGCGTAGTGTCGACGACTTCAAGCGCTATCTAGATCTTGGCGCCGACAAGATTTCGATCAACACGGCTGCGATCGAGCACCCGGAGTTGATCACCCAAGCCGCCAAACGCTTCGGAAGCCAGTGCGTAGTGGTGTCGATTGACGCCCGCAGCGAAGGCGGCGGCTATCGCGTCTACAAGAACTGCGGGCGCGAGCGCACGGAATGGAGTCCGGAAGATCTCGCGCGTCGCGCGGAGAAGGCAGGAGCCGGCGAGATCCTGCTCACATCGATCGATCGGGATGGTTCGCTGGAAGGGTATGATAACGAGCTGAACGCGCGGGTCGTGGCGAGCGTTGCGATACCTGTAATCGCGTGCGGCGGTGCGGGCAAGTGGCAAGACTTCGTCGACGGTTTCAGAAAGGGCGGCGTGGATGCTGTGGGGACAACCAACATTTACCATTTCACCGAAACCAGCATCCGTAGCGCCAAGCAGTACCTCGTGAAGCAGGGGGTGCACGTTCGCGCGTGAACGCACATGCCAAAGTCGTCATCTTCATTCAAAAACTATCCGTGTGATCTGTGTGGCGCAGACGATCCCGTCGAGATTCCTTACTGCCGCCTCTACACGGCAGGTCAAGCGATTCACGTTTGTGGTGACTGCGGCTTCGTCTACGTTCGTGCTCGCCGCTCTTCCGATGAGATCGCCCGCGTTTGGGCGGAGGAGATCTACGGCGACGTCTATACCGCCGTCAAGAATCCCGCCGTGCTCGCTCGCCAGACCTTCGTCGCGGAGTTTTTGGCCGCGCGAGTCGACGTCAGCGGAAAGAAGGTCTGTGATATCGGCGCCGGCGAAGGTCTTTTTCTAAGCTACCTGAAGGATCACTACGGGGTCGATGCGCTCGGTGTCGAGCCATCGACGAAGAACTGCGCGCGCCTCGAGCAGCTCGGCATTCGCAGCTTCGACGGCACGATCGAACAGTTCATCGCGAGTCGCCAAGGCCGCGAGTACCGAGCGGCCGTCGTCACGGTGATGTGGACGCTCGAGAATTGCCTATCGTGTATCGACATGCTACGCGGCGCGGCAGCGCTGCTCGACACGGGCGGCAAGATCGTAGTCGCGACAGGCAGTAGGATTTTGGTGCCGTTCAAGAAGCCGCTGTTCCAGTATTTCTCTCACACGCCGGCGGACAGTCATTGCTTCCGCTTCAGCGCGAACGCGTTGCAGACGGCACTCGCGAAAGCAGGGTTCAGGACGATTGCGACGAATCGCTACCTCGATAACGACATCCTGTGCGCGCTCGCCGAGAAGATGCCGGACGGTGCGTCGATCCCGGTCGTGAAAGACCATCCGGTCGAGGTTCTATCGTTCTTCGAGCGGTGGCATCGCGACTCGATGCATTATCTAGAGCACTGGGCACGGTAGGGATGGTCACGAGCACCGCGAAGCGCTCGCCGAAGGTTTCGGTCTACGTCGTTTCGCGCGACTACGGGCGCTTCCTCTCCGATGCGATCGAAAGCGTCCTTCGACAGCACTACGGCGATTGGGAGCTGCTGCTGATCGACGACGGTTCCACCGACAACACAGCCGACGTCGTGCAGTTATACGCTGGCGACGAGCGGATCCGTGCGTTTCGCACACCGGGAGTACGGACTGCCGGCCGTCTGCAACCTGGCGTTGCGCGAAGCTCGCGGCGAATACGTGATGCGCCTCGATGGCGACGACGTGCTCGACGAGAACGCGCTGCTGGTGCTCGTCAACTACCTCGATCGCGAACCCGACTTGGCGTTGGTGTTCCCGGACTACTACCTGATGGACGAAGGCGGCGAGATCCTCGCTCACGAGCGTCGGCAGAAGCTTGCCGAGTCGAATCACCGCATGGAGCCGCCGCCGAACGGCGCCTGCACGCTGATTCGCAGATCCGTCCTCGAGTCTATCGGTGGCTACCGCGAGGATCTCGGTGCGCAGGACGGCTTCGATCTCTGGGCGAAGGTTCGCGACACAGCATCGGGCGGCCAATGTGAATTTGCCGCTGTTCTACTACCGCCGTCACGGACACAATCTCACGAATAGCACGTATCGAATCCTTGCCGCGCGACGACAAATCAAGAAAGACGCGATCAAGGCGCAGCTGGATCGCTTCCGGCCGCTGCTCGCAGTGATACCTTGTCGGAAGAACTACGATTTCCGCCAGGACCTGTGGTCCGCGCAGCTCAATGGCAGGAGCCTGCTTGAAGCGTAAGCTCGACATGTGCTTGAGCTCCACGTTGTTCGACAAGGTCATCGTCACGTCCGACACGGAAGAAGTCTTGGAGACGATCGCGCAGGTTCGACGATCCTCGCGTCGCGTTCTTCAAACGCGACTCGTCCGAGACATTGCGCTCGCGCAACATCGTTGGGACGCTCTCCCGCGTCGCGCAGGAGTTCGACCCGACAGTCGAATGGGGTCACCGTGCTCTGCTACTTGCCGTCGCCCTTCGTCACGCTCGGTTCATTGGAGGAGGCGGTCTGCACGCTCGTCTTCAACGATGCCGACAGCAGCGTCGGTGTCGAGGAAATCAAAGAGCCGGTGTTTTGCCGGACGCCGTTCGGCCTAAAGGCCGTGAACGCTGTGAGCGGCCTACGCAGCGATTTCGACTTCGTCTACCGCGAGGCCAACATCGCGCTCGCGACGAAGAACAAGAACTTGCGCTCGGGCTCCCTCGTCGGACCATGCCCCATCAATTTCCTGGTCGCGCCCGAAGAGAGCTTCTTCATCGACTCCGAAAAGAAGTTGCAGATCGCGCACATCCTCGACGTGCGATGACCGTCGTCGCGACCGTGGTATCCGCAAGAACAGCCTCGAAGCGCCTACCAGGCAAGGCGCTTCTCGAGCTTGGCGGCGTGCCGATGCTGCAATTTTTGCTCGAGCGAATTCGCGCGACGCGGCTCGGAGGGCAGATCATCTTCGCGACTACGCAGCGCCGCGATGACGACGCGCTGGCTGCGCATGTCGAATCGCTCGGGATACCGGTGTTTCGCGGTGCGGATGCCGACGTCGCGGGGCGCTACCTCGCCGCAGCGAAGGCATTCGCCGTCGATTGGATCGTTCGGGTGACGGGCGATTGTCCATTCGTCGACGCGGCGAGTCTCGACGCGTGCCTCGCACAATGGCGTGCCGACGAGCGCACCGACCTCGTGACGACCAAGGGCGTGTTCCCGGTAGGAATCGACTACGAGCTGTTCCCGACCGCCTTGCTCGAGCGCGAATGGCCTGCGATGACGGACGACGAGAAGGAGCATTTGACCCTGCGTTTCTATCGGCCCGAGCTCGGTTTCGCAGTGCGCCGCTTCGGGCGGCCTGCGTCTTGGCCGGTCGTGGACCGCACCTATCTCGTCGACACGGCGGTGGACTACGCGAAGGCTCGCGCGTGGGCGAGCCAGTTCCCGCATAGGCTCTTCCCCGTAGCCGACCTGCTCGCGCTGCCCGACTGACATGTGCGGAATAGCTGGAATCTTCTCCGCGGGCGCCGCTCCGGCGATCGTCGATCGGATGGTCCGGCGCCTCGAACATCGGGGCCCGGACTCGGCCGGCTACTGGGCCCGCGGACCGTACGTCGCTGGAATGCGGCGTCTCAGCATCGTCGACGTCGCGGGTGGCGACCAGCCGCTCTACGACGAGACCCGACGGATCGTGTTGTTCTACAACGGCGAGATCTACAACTATCCCGCGTTGCGCCGCGAGCTCGAAGCCGAAGGCGTGACGTTTCGCACGCACAGCGACGGCGAGGTGATCTGCCACCTCTATCGCAAGCACGGCCGTGCGCTGTTCGAGCGGCTGGACGGCATGTTCGCCGTCGCGCTCTGGGACGACGAGACACAGTCGCTTCTGCTCGCTCGCGACTATCCCGGCGAGAAACCGCTGTACTTCAGTCGCCTCGCGGATGGCGGCGTGGCATTCGCGTCGGAAATACCGAGCTTGCTCGAGTGCGGGCTCGTCTCACGCGAGCTGGACTACCAAGCGCTCTGGGATTATCCGAGCTTCCTGTGGGTGCCCGAGCCCGCGACGATCTACCGCGACGTTCGCGCGCTGTTGCCGGGCGAGGGCCTCGAAGTCTCGGCTCGCGGCGTCGTTGAATTTTCGTTCAAGGAGCGCATTCGCGTCGATGACGACCCAGTGGCGAACGACGCCGATGCGATCGCCGTCACGCGCCGCGTCGTTGAGGGCGCGGTCAAGAGTCGATTGCTGTCCGATGTCCCCGTTGGCGCATTCCTGAGTAGCGGTCTCGACAGCTCGATAGTCTGCAAGCTCGCGCGGGAGGAGCTCGCCGAG
Organism: uncultured Gammaproteobacteria bacterium; assembly: GCA_963841645.1. GTDB lineage: Bacteria > Pseudomonadota > Gammaproteobacteria > Steroidobacterales > Rariloculaceae > FEN-1219. Next base: position 233,096 of record CAWJDS010000018.1, read on the forward strand.
CTGCACACGTTCTGCGTCGGGTTCGAAGATGTCGCGGATCCCTATCACGGGCACTCGGACGAATCTGCGTCCGCGGAGAGCTTTGCGCAGAGGTTGGGGACGCGGCATACGACCGTACGAGTGACAGCTGGCGATTTCCGCGACTTGCTCCCGAAGCTCAGCTATGCCGCGGGCCAGCCATTCGCGGTTTCTTCGGGGCTCGGGATTCTCGCGATTGCGCGCGAGGCGCGCGCTCGTGGGGTCAAGGTCTTGCTGTCGGGCGACGGCGCGGACGAGGCGTTCGGCGGTTACTCCTGGTATCCGGCGATCCCCGAGAGCTTCGTGGTTCCGCCGGGCCGGCGCGAGGTCAAGCGCTTCCTCGACCGCGACGGCTCGCTGCCGGAGCGTGTCGCTCGAGTCGCGACCTATCCCGGGCCTCTACGGGCCTGGGCGTGGCATTACTACGCGAGCGAAGAAGAAAAGAGCGCTCTTTTCCATCCTGATGTCAAAGCCGAGACATCGCTGCATTGCTTCTCGCAGTCCCGATTCGATGCTCCTCTGGACTACCTTCAGAACGACCGCGAGTTCTATTTCCACAACGAAATGCTGACCAAGGTCGACCGAATGACCATGGCCTTTTCGGTCGAGGGGCGTGCGCCGTTCGCAGCGCCAGCCGTTCAGCGTCATGCGCAGCGGTTGTCGTGGGACAAGCTCATTCGCGACGGCCAGCTCAAGTGGGTGTTGCGAAGGGCCTTCTCGTCCGTCCTACCGGCGGACGTCGTGGCGCGACCGAAGCATGGCTTCAACGTGCCGATAGATCATTGGCTGCAAGGAGAGTGGAGTGACCTGTTCCAAGAGACGTTCGCGGAGGACTCGCCTCTGCGTCGGCGCGGGATCGTGAGAGCCGGCGCAGACCGCTATGCGAGAGAATTGCTCGCGGATCCGCGCAAACTCGCGGGCCACGTGTTGTTTACGTTCGTCATGCTGCACTTGTGGATGAGGGATCAGTGAAGACCGAGATCATCGCCGAGATCGGGCAAAATCATAACGGTGACATGGCCTTGGCCGCCGACATGATCAGAGCGGCCAAGAGAGCGGGTGCCGATGTCGCGAAGTTTCAGGTGTACGATGCGCGCGCGCTGTTCCCGCCGAAGCCGCAGAACGAATGGTTCGACTACAACTGCTCGACCGAGCTGTCGAGGGACGACGTAGTCCGGCTCGCGGCGGTGTGCGCCGACGTCGGCATCGAATTCATGGCGTCGGTGTTCGACACGGAGCGGATCGCGTGGCTCGAGGAAGTCGGAGTGAAGCGTTACAAGATCGCGTCGCGCTCCGTCGACGACTTGCGATTGATTCGTGCGGTCGCGGCGACTGGTAAGCCGATGATCGTGTCGCTCGGCATGTGGAAGCGGCCGACGTTCCCGAGCATCGCTGCGGCCGGCGGCGTCGACTATCTCTACTGCGTCGCGAAATATCCTGCGCCGTTCGACGAGCTGAAGCTGAGCTCGGTGGACTTCGAGAAGTATTCGGGATTCAGTGACCACTCTCTCGGCATCACCGCAGCCTGCGCGTCGTTCGTGCGCGGCGCGCGGATTCTCGAGAAGCACATGACGATGGACAAGTCCGCTTACGGCCCCGATCACGCCTGCAGCATGACGCCGGACGAGCTCGCCGCCATTCATGCATTTCGCACGGACTGGGAACGGTGCTCGTAAAGCACCGCGCGGCTCACTGTGCCTATTGCAGCACCGTCACGCTCGACTAACGCGCGTTCGCAACCGGTCGCCCAGTTGCCGCAAAGAATTCTCGGGTTCGATAGTTGGACAGGCGGCTGGTTCAACTTCGCTCGCCTCGTCCCCGGGCTCGCCGAGCGCAACATGACTCTCACGATCGTTCACATCGGGTCGTGGGGCAGCGACCCGGGACGACCGGCGCACGAGACGATCAGCGGACTTGAATACCGTGACGTCACGTTCTACGGGGGTAAGTCGTTTGACGAGATCCTCGAGATCGAGCGCCCCGAAGCCGTGCTGTTCCTGTCGACGCAAACCTACGCGCATCGCGCTTTCCTGCGCTACTGCAAGAAGCGCGGCATACCAACGCTCCACCTCTACCACGGCATCGCAAGCGTGCAAGTCACGGACGACACCGTCGGCAGCCACAAGATTGGGCTGCTGGCGTATGCGAAATACGCATTACCGAAGGTCGGGAAGCTGATTCGGCGCACGTTCCCATGCTATATCCGTGCGCTCGTCGCTACCGGCGCCAAACCGCGCGAATGGGTTAGATTTGCAGCCGACGTCCTTCGCCAGACTCACGCACGGCAAGCGCTGCGCGCCGCGGACGACGCGGGCACGACCAAGGGCGCGGTCTACACGAATGCAGATGTCGGACACGCGATGCGGGTCTACGGCTTCTCGGAGCACGACGTCGTCGCGGTAGGCAATCCAGATTTGCTTCGCTTCGGTTTCGGCGCGGAAGACTTGGGCGCGCAGAATCGCCGCACGCTCGATCTCGACTACGTAATGTATATAGACACGGCCCTCTCGATCGTGGGCTTGCTGTTCAAGAGCAATGCCTCGTTCGTCGAACACCTGAAGTCGACCGCGCTGGCTCTTGAACCGCTCGGCAAACGGCTCATGTTCAAGCCGCATCCCGCTCACGATCTCGAATATCTATCCCGTAATCTGGACGGAAGTGGCGTCGTGCTCGTCTCGAACGAGCAGTTCGTTCCGAGCCTCAAGTCTTGCTGCGCGTGCATCGCGGAGACTACGTCCCTGGCGTTGATACCGGCGCTGATGGGAGCGCCGCTGCTCTTCGCGCAATACGGAGAGCTGCGCGCGCAGCGCTTCGGGTCGGCGCTTACAAGCTATCCTCGCGGGTATCGACTTGAGAGCCTCACGGATCTCGGTGGTATGCTGCACGCCGATGCGGAGCGGTTCGACCGAAATGCGGTGGCCGCCTGGATCGAGCTCAACGCGGGCCCAATGCCCCCGGAAGACATGCCACGCCGAGTAGGAGCGATCGTGGAATCCATGATAGCGGATGCGAACGGTCGACGACTGTCGTGACCGCGTTAGGATTGGATCGCGTCGTGAGCATAGTCTGTCCGATTTGCATGCGCCGAGCGTGGCGCAACGATCGCACGGCTGCGCAAATGCTCGCCCTGCCGGACTCATTCTCAGTATTGGTTTGTTCGGTCTGCGGCCAACGCCGCCTCGAGCCGCAGTTGTCCGCGAAGGATCTCGAGCAGCTCTACTCGGGAGCCTATTTCACGCACTGGACACTCTGTCTCGGCGTCGCTGGCGGCCAACCCGCCGCCGACGGACTACGGCTCACAGGTGGTCGCGGAGCGGTACGAGAAGTTTGCGAAGACAGTGCGCACGTTTCTGCGCTTGAACGCGGAAGCCAAGTCCGTGCTCGACGTCGGAGCCGCCACCGGTGAGTTCGTCAAGATCGCCCGCAGGTTTGGACTCCAGGCGGATGGAATCGAACTTTCCGAATTCGCAGTGCGAAAAGGCATACGACGATCACGGTGTGAAGCTCGATCGGATCGGTCTCGCCGAGATCACAAACGATCGAGTCTACGACTGTATACATTTGAATCACGTTTTCGAGCACTTCAACGATCCGCGCGCGGAGCTGACGCAAATTCAGCGATTGCTCAACCCGGGAGGCTTGCTCTATATCGAGGTCCCTTATCAGTTTCAGCTCGTCGAGAAGTTGATGTTCAAGGTTCGCAGGGAACCGTCGCAGTTCACACTGCACTCGCTGCATCATCCGTTCTTCTACACGCCCGCAACGATCGCGCGACTCCTAACCGAGCACGGGTTCGACATATTGAGAATCACATGCTTTGATCCGGATCGTTATCGAGCCGCCAGGTTGTACGGCACCTTCAAGAAGGCGCTTTGGAGAGTCCTCGCGCGCGCGTCGATAGGTAATTACATCGAGTTGTACGCGAGACGGTCGCTCTGAGTGCGCGCATTTCGTTCAGGAAGCTTTGGCGTTTACTTCGACGCCACGAAATCGACGTCCGGACAGAGATTCTTCGAGAGTCTCTGTCGACAGCTCGCCGATGAAGCACTTCCGCAGCGTGACCGCCCATCCGCCATGCTGTACAACGTCTCCGCTCCGATCAGCGCGATCCTAAAGTCGAAGGTCGCCGGGCAACGAGTGGTCTTGAGGATCGACGGGCTGTATTTCGATCGCTTGTCTCCGGAGTTCATCTCGTCGTTTTCTTGGCCTCTGCGTGTGTTGCTGTCGCTCGGCTTGCGGTATCCGGCGCTGCACGACCCTCTGGCGCATTTCGCCAACCTCGTTGAACCAGAACTACACGGCTTTCGCCCGAATCCTGTTGGCCGACTTCGTGATCTATCAGTCCCGATTTTTCGCAGGTGGTTCATCAACGCTACTTTCGTCGCAAACCGTTTGAAGTCATCGTAAATGGAGCGACCCTTTCAGCGCGCGGCGAATCCGCTGCACATCGTCCGATGGACGGATTCGGATCGTTGCGATCTATGACGATTGGAAACCGGCGAAGAGGATTTGCGATCTCGTTGAATTCGCGCGTTGGGCAAACGAGTCTGGGCGCGCCGAAGTGCGCCTCACCGTTCTCGGCTACAACGGAAAACTACCCCGGGGTGCTCCCGCCGAGTTCAAAGCCGTTCTCGAGCAGTCGCCTTATATTCGAACCTTGCCTCGATTCATCGCCTTCGACGGCGAGTTTCGAGAAGCCTTGCTCCACCAGGATCTCCACGTGACGTTCACTTACCGAGACCCGTGCCCAAACACCATGATCGAGTCGATGGCTCACGGCCTTCCCGTCGTGGCGTTCGAAAGCGGCGGCGTACCCGATATAGTCGGCGACGCGGGAGTCCTGCTACCCGCTGACGACTTTGCAGACGGCTTCTTCGCCAGCCATCGTTTCGACTGCAGGTTCCCGTCCATCGATTTCGAGAGTGTGCTCGCGGCGATCCGAGCATGTCGTCGCCGACCTCGCCGTCTACCGACGGCGCGTCCAGCAAAGATTTGCGGACGACCTGGGGATCGATGTGGTCGCTGCTCGATACGCCGACGTGCTCCGAAAAGTTGCGCGGCGCGGCTAGCTCGCGCCACGGACGAGAGTCCAAACGCGTACCATACGATGCCCGAAGAGGAACAGAGCGGGTCACCAATGTTGAGCAGGATGATCGCCCAAGATTCGAATGAAAGGGCGCGCCTTGCGGTCCCACTATCTCGCCGTCCAAATACCCGCCCGCCAGGGGGCTCTATGCCGATCGTATCCAAGAGAACCCGCATCTTGTACGTGCACTCGAATGCAGGCTGGCACATAAAACGTCTGCATTCGACCCGTGTTTCACTCTACAACCGGTTAGGGTATGACGTGCGCTTGTTCGATACGACAGAGCATTTCGCCCCGACCATATTTCCCTACCTCGACAGGCGTTGGAAGAAACGGGATGCGGAGCTCATGAAATTCTACGAGGCGCTTGCGCCTGAGCTCGACCGGTGCGAGCTCCTAATTCACTACAACGGCGGCAACATCCATCCCGCGTACCTCGAGCAGTTCAACTGCCTGAAGGTCTATCATTGCGCCGATGATCCGGACGCGAGCTCCGTCCTGTCTGAGCCGGTTGCCCGAGAGTATGACGCGTGCGCGATAAGCAACGTTGCCTGCCTGGACCAATACCGCGCCTGGGGTTGCCGACATGTCTTCTTCTGGCCGCTCGGTTCTTCGTTTCCCGATGACGCAATCGCGTCAGTCGATTCACCCGATTCGCCGCGCGACATAGAGCTTGTATTCGTCGGGTCCAAGTACGGCGCGTCGTCTATGCGGTTCTTCGGCAGGCTACTCGGCATGTACAAGCGCCGGCGATTCATGGAGGCGATCGAGCGCGAGGTGCCCGGTCTGGTTGCTTACGGTGCTGGTTGGAAGAACGGATTCATTGACGACGAGCGGCTTCCGGCGCTGTATGCGCGTTCGCGCGTCGGTGTGAACAAACACAACTCGATCGGACCGATCAACTTTCGGCTGTTCGACCTTGCTGCCTTTGGCGTAATGCAGATCTGCGATAACCGACGTAACCTCGGTGCGAGTCTATCGCCTCGATGACGAGGTTGTCGGCTATGAGACGCTCGAGGAGTGCCTGGGTTTAATCTCGCACTACACGCACCGACCGGAAGAGGCGCGGCGCATCGCGGCCGCGGCTCGGCAGCGTTTCGCTAACGAATATTCGGCAGTCCCTCTCTGGGAGAATTTTCTGCGAAACCTGAACGCATGCCTCGCAGAACGGGATGAATCGAATTTGGACCGACGCGGCTTTGGCATAGGCTCGTAGCACGCCATCCTCACCAATTGCATATCTTGAGGAGCGAAGTAGAGCGGAATGGGCGCTGATCAGAATGGTGTCGCGGCACCTTACCGCGGGTCCGGCAAGGAGACGTCTTACGAGTATGGCGACGACTATCAGCGGCAGATGCTCTCGTACTATCGTGCGGCTCAAGACCGACTCGCCGGACAGCGCAGTCCGCGAGACATTCCGCCTAGTCATCGACTTGATAGAGCAGGCTCATTCACGGCAGGGTCGCCGCAAACAGGACACGGTCGTAGTCGACGTCGGATGCTCAGTCGGCACATTCGCGATCGAATGCTCAAAGATGGGATTCCGCGTCGTTTGGAGTCGACTTCGACAGTAGCGCGATCAAATTCGCGAGGCAGCTGAATTCCGAGGAGGAAGCGTCCGCCGAGTTCCACCAAATGGACGTCGCGGACTGGACCGAGCAGGTTTCCACTGATCGATATCGCGGTGTGCGCCGATATCTTCGAGCACTTGCATGACGACGAACTCGGCTCGTTGCTCGTCGCGCTGCGCAAGAGTCTCCGGCCGGATGGCGTGCTGGTATTTCACACGGCCCCGCAGGAGTTCGACTATCTTTTTTGGCGGAAATCCGGTGAGGTCGGGTTCATCACCGTCCCTTGGATTCTCCGGCCGTTCAAATGGCTATCCGATGAAGGCTTCACTCGCCTGACTCGGGTCGCGGCTCTCGCGCTCGACATTTGGCTCGTGGCGAGCACGGGCAAGACCTACAAGGAGCACATTAAGAAGGCGGACCACCCGAACCCTTTGACGACGACCCGATTGCGCGACCTATTGAGCCGAGCCGGCTTCGAGATCCTCGATGTCGCAACCCGGACGTCCGAATCTCAAATGCATCCGAAGCACAGGAAATTCTTCGCTACCCATGCTGTAACTCATCGCAGCCTGTATGGACTCGCACGTCCGAGGGCGTCGTCGTCGACCTCTGCCCCTAGCGTGCTAGTCACGAACGCATCAGCAACCCTTGCAGCCTCTTTATCGTCGACCTTCGAGGATAGAGGCCGATCTCGCGCAGCTTGCCTCGGACGCGCTGTCCCCCTTTTCGATACGACACGTGAGAAATGAATGTCGCTCGGTCGTCCATGAACGGAATGTCGCCACTCTTTCTCAGGCAGAAGATGAGCACGTTGTTCAAGAACTGCATGTCGAGAATTTCGTAGCTGTTTGCCTTTGCCAGCATCTCGACGAATTCCTTCGAGTAGTAGTTCTCGCAGTGTCCTCTCCACGTGCCGTACTCCTCTAGAGCGTGCACGTCGGGCAGCACGTGAATCGCGATTCCACCCGGTCGGAGCCACGTGTGAATGTTTCGGAACGCTTCGTACTGCGCGTCACGGGGGTCGACGTGCTCAGTGGTGCCGCAGTTCGTGACGACGTCGAAATGGCCGATCCAGTCCAACCGATCCGACGGTTTCGAGAGATCGACGACGATCGCCCCGTCGAGTCCGTTGAGATCGATCGACGTGTGGTTGACGCCCCTTGTCTCGAAGTATCTTTTCGCAGTGCGCTCCGACGAGCTCGCTTCGAGCTCCTGATTCCCGAGCTCGAGCATGTGTGTGCCTCGTAGGTCTCCGATGGATCGGCGGATGTTGTCTTCGATCGCCCGAAGGACCGCGTTGGAGATACCCATAGTTGTCTTGTCTCATTGTTCCGACTCAATGATGCAGTCAGCGGCGCCCTGTCGGGAAGGGGAAGTCCGCTGCGGTGGTGGCTCGACACGTCGTTCCCGATCCGCTGACGCCCGCTGCGAGAGCCTGACATACTTGCCGGTCAGTATCGCCCATCCAGTCAACCGAATGATCACAGGCATCACCTTAACGGACCACGCTATCTCATATCTGCCATCGGATTTAGCTCCGTCCCGCGCCTGATCACCAGTGTACTGACCCTGCTGAGTTTCCCGCTCGTGCTCCGCGCGGTCGGGGCGTCCGTATACGGCGTTTTGTCTACGTAAACGCGTTGCTCAGTGTCGTCATCGTGATCGCCGATTTCGGTGTCGCCGCGGCGGCCGGCAAAGCGATCGCGGAGGCCAGGCCATACGGCCCGGCGGCGACGCGGCAAACGCTGTTGCGCTGTGTCCGGCTGCAGGCGTTAGTCGGTACGGTTGGCTTGATACCGGTTATCGCGATTTCTTGGACGATAGTGAGGACGTCGAGCACGATCGCCGTCGAGCCGATGTTTCTTTTCACGATGATCATAGCGATCTGGATAGCAGTGGCGACGTCTTTCGTTCGCTCCTGCCTGACGTCCTATCTCGCCTTCGGCTGGTTGGCGATCCTCGATTCCGTGGAGTCCTCAGTTCGCGCCGCTGGTTGGCTGCTCGTCGCGTGGGTGGCGCCCACTGGAATGGGTCTCGCGTTGTCGACGCTCGTGCCCTCCGTCGTTGCGACCTTGTTGGGTGGCGCGATTCTGTCTGCGAAGGCTCGCGAGCGACCGCAGGACGGCGACACAGGCGAGAACGACGTTTCATGGGCGCCTAATTCGTATCGGAAGTTGGTCGCGGACAGCGCCAGGTTCTTCGGCCTGGGACTTGCGACTCGGGTGTTCTTGTCGACGCCGTACATCATCTTTGGACGTTGGATCGGTGCGGAAGTCGTCGGCGTCGTCGGAGCGTTCACGAAGTTGCTCGACATGATCAGTCTCCCGTTCGCGATCCTCGGTAACGCGCTCGCCGTCCGGGCTCACGAGGTAAAGACGGTCGGACGAGAAGCGGCCGTTGCGCTTTGGGACGCTTGCTTTCGGTTCGTGGTCGTCGCCGCCGGAACGATGGGCATGTTTCTGCTCGTTCCCGAGATCTCCGCACGGATGCTGATTCCCGATAGTCCGTCGGCGCCTGTGTTGTTCGCAATCCTGTCGGTCGATCATCCTGACGCACTCTACGTCCTGCTTCGTCTCGACGATGGCGGACTTCGCCGGCGGACTAAAGGATCGAGTCGTCTTTCTGTCGGTGCTCGCGCTCGTGCAGATCCCGGTTTTGTTGGTCGCCGTTCTACGCCTGGTCCCAGCGCGGCGGGGTGTCTGCGTACGTCCTGATCAATGTCGTGATGATCTCCGGATACATCGTCATCGCAAAAAGAGCGCTTCTTCACGGGGCGCCGTACGTATTGCCGCGCTATGTGGTCCACTCCTTGATCGTCATCGCATTGTCGCTCGCTGTGTCCTTGATTCTGAAGACTGGCACTCAGCTGGAACGGCGCACGGGCTTACCCTAGACTTCGTATTTTCTGCTTCCCCTCTTGGTGTACGTCGGCGCTATCTCCGCCGCATTCATCGGTCTAAAGGGACTACGAGCACGATTTCTAACGTTGGCGGTGTTCGAGTTTACGAGTGACTCGCGGACGCAAAGCGGCACTTAGTGATCCTGTTTGCCGACAGCTGCGTGGCTGCGCCGAGCCGCGCCGACGGCCATTGTAGGATTTCCGTTCACCGCGTAGTGTCGCGGACCTTATGTGTGCCATCGTTGGAATAGCATCGCAGCGGCCCGTGCTCGAACGCGGGTGGCTCGTAAGCGGACGAGATTCGATGCGTCACCGGGGACCCGACGACGCTGACGAATGGTGGGCAGCGAATGGGATGGTCGGGTTCGGCCATCGTCGGCTCGCCGTCATCGATCTGTCTCCCGCCGGACGTCAGCCGATGCAGGATGCCACCGGCGAGCTGGTGATCGTTTTCAACGGGGAAATCTACAACTTCGTCGAGCTACGTGGTGAGCTTGCGGCGCAAGGTCATGCATTCCGCTCGACCAGCGACACCGAAGTGGTTCTGGCCGCGTACCGGGAGTGGGGAACGGACTGCGTGAGCAGGCTCGAAGGGATGTTCGCTTTCGCAATTTACGACGCACGTGTCGGGCAACTTGTGCTGGCGCGTGATCGGGCCGGCGAGAAGCCGTTGTTCTACTCAGCTTTCGACGGCGGTCTGAGATTTTCGTCGGAAGTCAAAGGTTTGCTGGAAGACGCCTCGTTGCCTCGAATAGTCGATCGTGCGTCATTGGATTGCTACCTCGCCCAAGGGTTCGTGCCGGGCGACCGCAGCATCTTGACTGGCGTGAAGAAGCTGCCGCCCGCGCACGCCCTGCAGTTGAACGTCGCAACCGGAGGTTTCCGCGTTTGGCGTTATTGGCGGCCGCCGGCCTTCGAACCGTCGCCCGCGTTGGACGAGGACGAACTACTCGACGAGCTCGAGGCCACACTCGCGGACTCGGTGCGTCGACAGCTCATCGCAGATGTCCCGCTTGGCGTGTTGCTGAGCGGCGGCGTCGATTCGAGCCTCGTGACAGCGTTCGCCGCTCGCGCGGCTTCGAACATTAAGACCTTTACCGTCCGCTTCCCCGGTTACCGAGAGCAAGACGAGACGAAGCATGCTCGGCTCATCGCGAGCCACTTCGACACCGATCACGTCGAGCTCGACGCGGGTGCGATCGACGTGACTGTTCTTGAGCGACTCGCGCGTCAATTCGACGAGCCCTTGATCGACTCTTCGATGGTTCCAACCTACCTTGTTAGTCGGCTCGTGCGCGCTCAGTGCACAGTCGCCCTCGGCGGCGACGGCGGCGACGAGCTGTTCGGTGGTTACGCTCACTACGACCGCCTGCTGAAGATGCAACTCAGATTTGGTTGGCTGCCCCGCGCGTTGCGGGCGTCCGCGGCGCGGTTCGGCGAGCGCGTTCTGCCGGTCGGTTTCAGGGGCCGCAATTGGTTACAGGCGCTGGGAGCCGATCTCGCGGCGGGCGTTCCGATGATCGCCACGTATTTCGATCGACGCACGCGAGGAGAGCTAATGGCAAATGTTCACGATTGGCCTCTTGTCGCGGAAGAGTCGTGGGAACAGCGTTCGCATTCGCCTGGCGATCTGCTGCAACGCGCGACCAGGCAGGATTTCGAAACGTACCTGCCGGAAGACATACTCGTTAAGGTGGATCGGGCCAGCATGCTAAGCTCGCTCGAGGTCCGCGCACCAATGCTTGACGTGCGTGTCATGGAGTTCGCGTTTCGAAGAGTGCCGTCGGAGCTAAAGGCGACGACGGCCAGCCGAAAGGTTCTCTTGAAGAAGCTTGCCGAGCGCGTTTTGCCACGCGCACTTCGACCGAACACGAAAACACGGCTTCTCGATACCGCTTTCGACGTGGCTGCAAGCCGGTGCGTGGCGGCAGTACTTCGAAGATGTACTGCTCGACGTCGGTCAAAAGACTTTCAACCGCGGCACGATTCAGCGTCTGCTCGACGGCCAGAGTCGTGGCCGGGTGAACAGCGAACGCTTGTTCGGCCTGTTGATGGTCGAATTGTGGCGGCGTGAGTATCGTGTCGACCTCGCGATGTGAGTTCGTGGTCGTCCGAATAGTAGTCGTCGACAGGTTCGCTAACGGCTGCTAGCGTTCGCAGGAACGCAACGCCGAGTCGAGAGAAAGAAAGGACCTTCTGATGTCAGATGCCAGACCGGGAGCGCGGATAGACCTATTTGCGCTTCGCCGCAACGAATTCAGCCAAAACGGCGAGGACGGCATACTCGAAAAGGTGTTCGAGATCGAAGGCGTCAAGAACGGGTTCTTCATCGAGTTCGGCGCTTGGGACGGCCAGTACCTCTCGAACACCTACCGCCTTTACAAGAACGGCTGGACTGGGTGTTACATCGAGGGAGATCCGCGCAAGTACGAAGACCTTCTGAGGAACATCCCGGATCCGGCGGTCAAGAAGTTGTGCGCCTGGGTCAGTGCAGAAGGGCCGGGCGCTTTGAATCGGATAATCGCAGACCTCGGTGCGCCGAATATCGACCTGCTATCGATCGACATCGACAGCGACGATTTGCGCGTCTGGAGAGGCCTGACCGTGTCGCGGCCCCTTGTGGTCGTCATCGAGTACAACCCAACGATTCCGACCGACGTTCTCTATGAGAACCCTGTTGGAGCGGTGCACGGTAGCTCTCCATTGTCGATCGCGGAGTTTGCCGCGGCGAACGGTTACACCCTGCTCGAAGGAACCGCAACGAATCTGATCTTCATACGCAGCGGCGCGCGGACTCTGGAGGCCGCTCGCGTCAAGACCCTCGCTGATATCGCACGTCAGACACAACCGCTAAAGTTCTTTTTCGGGTACGACGGTACGCTGATCACGTCCGTGCCCGTCGCTGGCAGCCAAATCAATGAACTATTGGTGATCCCTTGGACCGCCCCCGCGTGTCTGTTTCCGCAACCACTGCCGAAGTTGGTGCGCACGTTTGCGCCTCCACGGCCCGTGGCGTTGTTGAGATTCTGCTATCGAACGTTTTTGTCGATCGTGTTTCACCCCATTGCAAGCCTTCGGCTGTTTGGCCAAGTGCGCGCACGACGCCGTAAGAAGTCTGACCTACTTGCCTAGATTACGCGCCGCGCTCGCCATCGGCGTCGACGCTCTCGCAACCGCTCCAGTTGCGAGCGCGCATTCGCTAGGGATCGTGAGGACGGAGACTCTCCGCACGGCATGCGCAGAGTGACTCGCGAGCGATCGCTCGAGAAACTGTCGCGCTACGCGGATATTTGCGCGACCAGAAGTCACTGATGCGCGTTTGGCTGTGTCATGTGCGCCCCGAAGCTGCAACACCGCCGGCGTCTGCCGAGCGCATGGTATCATCGCGGTCGAAAAGCGGTGCCAAATGACTACTTTTGCCTTCGGCAGCAACTGGCTGCGCTTCTTAGAAACAGTCGACGAGTCTTCCGTACTGGCGTCCGAAAGAGAGCTTGCTGGGATGCTTGGCGACATATCCGGAAAGACATTTGTCGATGTCGGTTGTGGCAGCGGTCTTTCATCGCTTGCAGCATATCGGTTAGGCGCCAACGTCACCTCCTTCGACTACGACATCAGATGCGTGGAGTGCACGAAAGCTCTGCAACGTCGATTCGGTGTCTCCTGGCGCGTTGAGCGTGGTTCTGCGTTGGACATTGAATATCTACGGCGGCTTGGCCAGTTCGACATTGTCTACTCCTGGGGAGTTCTTCATCACACAGGAAACATGTGGGCTGCGATCGACAACTGTCTGACACTGCTCAAGCGCGGCGGTAGCATGCACCTGATGCTGTACCGAGACGCCTACCTGGCACCTGCTTGGAAGTTCGTGAAGATGACGTACAGCATGAGTCCGAGTGCGATTCAGTGGATCTTGCGCAACGGATTCGCTGGAATCCAACTGCTCGGACTTCTCGCAAAGGGGCGCAACCCGCTCAAAGTCATGCGCGACTATGGTGGAAGCAACCGCGGAATGTCTTGGTATACCGACAGTACGGATTGGATTGGTGGGTATCCATTCGAGTATGCGTCAGCTGAAGAAGTCATCGGACGTTTGAAACTCAAGGGACTGAGTCTCGTCAGGGTTGCCCCAGAGCCTTATAAGAAGCCGGTTGGTTGGAAGGGGACCGGAAGTTATCAATACGTCTTCCACTCGAACTAGCCGCGTCCAGCGCTCATAGGGTTTCCGAGCTCGGTTTATGGGTTCCGTATTGGCTACGGCCTTTCACGAACGCATGAGCAAACCCCGTTTTAGTTCGCTCTGCTTCAGGCATGGGTGCCGCGATTGCTGCCGCTGAGCTCGGTCGTCGGTAAGCTGCCGGTGGTCGGCGGTCAACTCGACAATCCCCAAAACGCTGCCACCGTCCGCGACTGGCCCCAGCGTGCGGGGCTCGAGCGGATCGAAGTGCTGAAGGCGGGCCACCTCGTCGGCCGCGCCGTCCGGCGATGCCGGGAGGCGTAGCGCCGATGGGCCTCGTCGTCGGCATCGACGCGTCCCGCAACCGCTCGGGAGGTGCCAAGGCGCATCTGCTCGGCATCATCAGAGACAGCGACGCCGCTCGCGCACGGAATCGAAAAAGTGCACGTGTGGTCTTACCGGTCGTTGCTCTCCGGACTGCCGGATCTGCCGTGGTTGGTCAAGCACAGTCCGCCCGAGCTCGAACGCTCGCTGCTTCACCAGATCTGGTGGCAATACCGCACTCTGCCGCTCGAAGCCAAGAAGCACGGCTGTAGCGTCTTGTTGAACACGGACGCCGGCAGCGTCTGTCGATTTCGTCCGGCGGTCACGATGAGCCGAGACATGCTTTCGTACGAGCCGGGCGAGATCAAGCGCTTCGGACTCTCCAAAGCTCGCTTGCGCTTGCTGACGCTGCGAATCGTGCAAAGCCAGTCAATGCGCTTTGCGGACGGCGTCATCTTTCTCACGCATTACGCGGCGCGAGTCATTCAGCAGACGACCGGCGCGCTGCGCCGAATCGCCGTCATCCCGCACGGCGTCGGCCGAGCGTTCGTCGACCGTGATTCGCGGGCGGCTTGGCCGGCGGACTCTGGGAGATCGATCCGCTGCTTGTACGTTTCCAATGCCGCGATGTACAAGCATCAGTGGGAAGTCGTTCGTGCGATCTCGCTGCTGCGGAGTCGCGGGTTCAACCTCGAGCTCGTGCTCGCAGGTGGCGGAAGGGGCCGCGCTGCGCGGCTGCTAGAGAAGGAAATAGCGGACAACGATCCGGCCGGGCACTTCGTGAAGTGCCTAGGGTTCGTGCCCCACGACGACCTACCGTCGCTCCTCGCCGGCGCAGATTTGTTCGTTTTCGCATCGAGCTGCGAGAACATGCCGAACACGCTCGTCGAGGCGATGGCGGTCGGATTGCCGATCGCGTGCTCCAATCGGGGACCGATGCCGGAGGTCTTGCGCGACGGCGGCGTGTACTTCGACCCCGAGAATCCGGAGTCGATTGCGACGGCGATCGAGACCCTGATCCGCGATCCCGAGCTTAGAATAAGCGTCTGCGAAGCGCGCCAAGGGTCTTTCAGGTCAGTACTCGTGGACCCGGTGCGCGGCGGAGACGTGGACCTTCCTCAAGGCCGTTTCGGAAAGCAGATGAGATGACGTCAGTCGACTATAGGATTTGCACGAATTGCGTGATGGACACGAGCGACTCGAAGATTCGCTTCGGCCCCGACGGCGTCTGCGATCACTGCCAAACCTTCTACGCACAGGTGCTGCCGAGCTGGGACACGGGCGAGCGGGGGCGCGCGACGCTCGAACGGCTCGCGGCAGAGATCAAGAAGCAAGGCGTCGGCCGCGACTTCGACTGCATCATCGGCGTCAGCGGCGGCATCGACAGCTCCTATCTCACCTACGTCGCGAAGGAACAGCTCGGTCTGCGGCCGCTGGTGTTTCACGTCGACGCGGGCTGGAACTCGCAGATCGCGGTCAACAACATCGAGAAGCTCGTCGACGGACTGGGTCTCGATCTCTACACCGAGGTCATCGACTGGGAGGAGATGCGCGACCTGCAGCTCGCGTTCTTCAAGTCCGGCGTGCCGCACATCGACACGCCGCAGGACCATGCGTTCTTCGCGACGATGTACAAGTTCGCGGAGCAGCATCGCGTGCGCTACATCCTGACCGGCGCAAATCTGTCGACGGAATGCATCCGCAATCCCGATCGAGTGGATGTACTACCAATCGGATTCCGTGCAGCTACGCGACATCCATCGGCGGTTCGGAACGCGCCCGCTACGCAGCTTCCCGATCACGAGCATCCTGCGCCACAAGGTCTATCTGCCGTACATAAGGGAATCCGCGTCGTCCGGCCGCTCAACTACGTTCCGTACGTGAAGGAAGACGCGATGCAGCTGCTGCACGACAAATTCGGCTGGCAGCCGTATCCCGCACAAGCACTTCGAATCGCGCTTCACGCGCTTCTACGAGGGCTACTGGCTGCCGACGAAATTCGGCTACGACACGCGGCGCGTGCAGTTCTCGAGCCTGATCCTGACCAGGCAGATGACTCGCGAGGAGGCGCTCGAGAAACTGTCGCGACCGGCGTACGACGAAGACACGATCGCGCATGACTTCGAGTTCGTCGCGACCAAGCTCGGCATCTCGGTCGACGAGCTGCTCGGATACTTGCGGGGACCGAACAAGACGTACCGCGACTACAAGTCTCAGGAGAGCATCTACGCCTTCGGCGCGAAGGTCATGCGCCTGCTCGGGTTGGAAGTGGGCGGGAAGCGATGATCGCGATCGTCGACTACGGCCTCGGCAACGTCGGCGCCATTGCCAACATCTACAAGAAGCTCGGGATCGCCGTCACGCTCGCCACCTCGGCCGCCAGAGCTGAACGCCGCGGCGAAGATCATCCTGCCCGGCGTCGGCGCGTTCGATCGGGCGATGGGACGCCTCAACGATTCGGGAATGCGCGAGACGCTCGAGCATGCGGTGCAGGTCGACAAGAAGCCGGTGCTCGGCATCTGCGTCGGCATGCAGATGCTCGCGCGCCGCAGCGACGAGGGCAAGCTCGCGGGCCTCGGCTGGATCGACGGCGAGGTGAAGCGCTTCGACGTCGCAAGCGTCGACGCAGCTTGCCGCACATGGGCTGGAACGACGTCGAGCCCAGCGAGACGACCGGCTTGTTCCGCGACCTGTCGTCCGGAGCACGCTTCTACTTCCTGCACTCGTACTACTTTCGAGCTGCGAGCGAGCGAGCACGTGCTCGCCGCGACCGACTACGACGGCGCGTTCGCCTCGAGCGTGCGAGCGGCAACGTCTACGGCGTGCAGTTCCATCCGGAGAAGAGCCACCAATGGGGCATCCAGCTGCTGAAGAATTTCGCCGAAGTCTGAGACATGCTGCGGCCGCGAATCATTCCTTGCCTGCTCGTGCAGGACGGCGGCCTCGTGAAGACCGTCCGATTCGGCAGCCCGAAATACGTCGGCGATCCGATCAACGCGGTCCGGATCTTCAACGAGAAGGAGGTCGACGAGCTCGATCGTGCTCGACATCGACGCGAGCGTGCGCGGCAGCGAGCCCGACTACGTCATGATCAGGAACCTCGCCGCCGAGTGCCGAATGCCGCTGTGCTACGGCGGCGGCGTCAAGACGCTCGAGCAGGCCGAGAAGATCATCGGGCTCGGCGTCGAGAAGGTCGCGCTCAGCTCGGCCGCCGTCGAGGATCCGGAGCTCGTCGCGCGGATGGCCGACGTCGTCGGCAGTCAGAGCGTCGTCGTCGTCCTCGACGTGCGCCGCAACGAGCGCGGCGACGCCGATGTATGGACGCACAACGGCACGCGCAGCGCGGGTAAACTAGCCGTCGATCTCGCGACGGCGATGGCCGAGACCGCGGGGCCGGGGAGATCGTCGTCAATTCGATCGACAACGACGGCGTGATGAAGGGCTACGACCTCGATCTCGTCGCCGCCGTCCGCGGCGCGGTCAGCGTTCCGATGACGGTGCTCGGCGGCGCCGGCTCGCTCGAGGACATGGCCGAGCTGATCCGCCGCTTCGGCGTCGTCGGCGCCGCCGCAGGCAGCCTGTTCGTCTTCAAGGGCGTCTACCGCGCGGTGTTGATCAACTATCCGAGTCGGGCCGACAAGGACGCGCTGCTTGCCCGGGCGCGCACCACTCCATGAAGCAGGTCCTGCAGTCCCTGAAGAATGGGCGTACCGAGGTCGCGTCCGTACCTTGTCCGGCCGTGAGGTCGGGACAGCTGCTGGTCGCCTCGTCGCGCACGCTGATCTCGGCCGGCACCGAGCGCATGCTCGTGAGCTTCGGCAAGGCGAGCCTCGTCAGCAAGGCGCGCCAGCAGCCCGACAAGGTGCGCACTGGTGCTCGACAAGATCAGGACCGACGGCGTGCTGCCGACGCTCGAGGCCGTGCTCGCGAAGCTCGATCAGCCGCTGCCGCTCGGCTACTGCAACGTCGGCGTGGTGACGGAAGTCGGCGGAGGGCGTCACCGGCTTCGCCGTCGGCGACCGCGTCGTCTCGAACGGCAAGCACGCCGAGATGGTCGCCGTGCCCGCGAACCTCTGCGCGAAGGTGCCGGACCGTCGTCAGCGACGACGCCGCGGCCTTCACCGTGCTCGGCGCGATCGCGCTGCAGGGCATCCGGCTCGTGCAGCCGACGCTCGGCGAAGCCGTCGTGGTGACCGGGCCTCGGTCTCATCGGCCTGATCACGGTGCAGCTGCTGCGCGCGCACGGCTGCCGCGTGCTCGGCCTCGATTTCGATCCGCACAAGCTCGCGCTCGCGCAGCGCTTCGGCGCCGAGGTCGCGGACCTCGCGCGCCGCGGACCCGGTCGCCGTCGCGCGCAGGCGTTCTCGCGCGGGCGCGGCGTCGACGCCGTGCTCATCACGGCGTCGCACGACGAGCAACGAGCCCATGCACCAGGCGGCGCTCATGTGCCGCAAGCGCGGCGCGCATCGTGCTCGTCGGCGTGACCGGACTCGAGCTGTCGCGCGCCGACTTCTACGAGAAGGAGCTGACGTTCCAGGTGTCCTGCTCGTACGGCCCGGGCCGCTACGATCCGGCCTACGAAGAGAACGGCGTCGACTATCCGATCGGCTTCGTGCGCTGGACCGAGCAGCGCAACTTCGAGGCCGTGCTCGACATGCTCGCGGACGGACGCCTCGACGTGGGGCCGCTGATCTCGCACCGCTTCTCGATCGACGACGCCGTAGCGCGCGTATGAGCTCGTCGGACGGCGTCGGAGCCTTCCCTCGGCATCCTGCTCGAGTACGCGGCCGGCCGCGCCCGACGACGCCGCGCGCACGGTGCTCGCGCGACCGCATACCCATCGCGGCAAGGCCGACGCTGCGACGAGCGCCACAAGTGGCTGTCGGCTTCATCGGCGCCGGCAACTACGCGACGGCCGTGCTGATTCCGGCGTTCAAGGCCGCCGGGCGCACGGCTGCGCAGCGTCGCGTCGAGCGCCGGCGTCAGCGGCTTGCACGCCGCACGCAAGTTCGGCTTCGAGGAGACGACGACGGACACGGCCGCGGCTGCTCGCCGACCCGAGCATCGACGCGATCGTGATCACCACGCGCCACGACACGCACGCGCGCTTCGTGTGCGAGGCGCTACGCGCGGGCAAGCACGTGTTCGTCGAGAAGCCGCTCGCGATGACGCGACGACGGAGGTGCGACGCAGTCGAAGAGGCCTATCGAGATCTCGCGAGCCGCGGGCGCCGATCCTGATGGTCGGCTTCAACCGGCGCTTCGCGCCGCAGGTGCAAAGATTAAGTCGCTGCTCGAGGCGATGGCGCGAGCCGAAGTCGTTCGTCATGACCGTCAATGCCGGCGCGATTCCGGCGCGAGCACTGGACGCAGGATCCGCACGGTCGGCGGCGGCCGCATCGTCGGCGAGGCCTGCCACTTCATCGATCTGCTGCGCTTTCTCGCCGGCGCGCCGATCGAGCGCCACGTCGGTGACAGCTATGCGCGTCAGGCCGGGCGACACCGCGACGATCTCGCTCGGCTTCGCGGACGGCTCGATCGGCACGATTCACTACTTCGCGAACGGCAGCAAGTCCGTTCCCGAAGGAGCGCCTCGAAGTGTTCGTTGGCGGGCCGCGTCTTGCAGCTCGACAACTTTCGCAAGCTCACCGGCTTCGGCTGGCCGGGATTCACGCAGATGACCTGTGGCGGCAGGACAAGGGCCAGCGCGCGTGCGCGCAGCGCCTTCGTCGACGCGGTCGGCCGAGGGACGCGCGTCGCCGATTCCGTTCGACGAGCTGCTCGAGGTCGCGCGCGTCACGATCGCGGTAAGCCGAGGCCGCAACGGGTTGAGCGCGCTCGGGCTCTACTTCCACACGGTCCGACACCTGCGACCGATCCAGGTGGTGAGCCGAGGCTGGCTCAAGGCTGCGTCGGCCGCGTCCCGATCTGCGGCGCTGCGCCGCCGCTGCGCGCGCTGACCGGGCGCTACGTCGCGCCGATCGCTCCGCGGCCGAGCCTCGTCGGCGCCGGACACGTTTCGCTTCCTGAATCGTCGAACGCCGCTGCGCGCGGCCCGAGGACTGGGGCCCGCGGACGCTGCGGCGCTCTGGACCTACAACCTCCACTACTTCGACGACCTGAACGCTCGCGACGCGCGCGTCGCGAGCGCCGCGTGGCATCGTGCTCTGCTCGAGCGCTGGGTCGCGGAGAATCCGCCGTGGGCGAGGGCGTCGCTTGGCAGCCCTATCCCGTGTCGCGCCGCATCGTGAACTGGGTCAAGGCGAGCCTGCGCGGCCGAACGTTGCCGACCGCGTGCGTCGCGAGCCTCGCCGTGCAGGCGCGCTGGCTCTCGCAACGGCTCGAGTATCACCTGCTCGGTAATCACTTGCTGACGAACGCCAAAGCGCTGCTGTACGCGGGCCTCTTCTTCGACGGCCGCGAGGCCCGCGCGTGGGCAGCACGCGGGCTCGCAATCCTCGGGAAGCAGATCCAGGAGCAGGTTCTGCCCGACGGAGCGCACTTCGAGCTCAGCACGATGTATCACGCCGCCGTGCTCGAGGATCTCCTCGACATCGTGAACATACTGCGCGCGGCTGGGCAGCCCGCCCCGAACGACTGGCTCGACGCGATCGCGCGCATGCAGCAGTGGCTGCGTACGATGACTCATCCCGACGGCGCTATAGCGTTCTTCAACGATGCGGCGATCGGCATTGCGCCGACCATGGCAGAGCTCGAAGCCTATGGCGTGCGGCTGGGGTTGCCGCCGGTGAACGACCGAGCAGGAGCGCTCGACGCTGCTCGAGCCGAGCGGTTTTGTGCGCGCGAGCGCCGGCGAGGCCTACCTCGTCTGCGACTGCGCGGCAGTCGGACCTGATTACCTTCCGGCGCACGCACACGCCGACACGTTGAGCTTCGAATTGAGCTTCGCGAAGCAGCGTCGTGCTCGTGAATTCCGGGACTTCGCGAGTACGGCGTCGACGAGCGAGCGCGCGCGCCAGCGAGGCACCGCGGCGCACAACACGGTGGTCGTCGACGGCCAGGATTCATCCGAGGTCTGGGGCGGGTTTCGCGTCGCGCGGCGCGCACGCGTGCGCGGGCGCAGTCGCAGAGCGCAAGCGGCGACGCCGTCGTGATCGAGGCGATCGCACGACGGTTACCGCCGCCTGCCGGGCCGCAACTGGCATCGGCGCCGCTGGACGCTCGGCCGCAGTCGCTGCAGATCGAAGACGAGGTCTCGGGCAGTGCGCGAAGCGCCGAGGCCTTCTTCCATGTTCACCCGGCGGTGCAGCGCGCGAAAGGACGGACTGGGCAGGGTGCTCCTCGACTGGCCGGGGGGTTCCGCTACGATGACCTTCGAGCAGTCGCCGCCGTCGAGCTGCGGCCCGGTACTTGGCATCCGCGAGTTCGGCATCTCGGTGCCGAACCAATGCGTCGTGGCCCGATTCGACGCACCGGCGCTCTCCACGCGGATCGATTGGGCGGTGAGCCGATGAGGCTGCTCGTCGTGAGCTTCTACTATTCGCCGGATCTTGCCGCCGGGTCGTTTCGTGCGACCGCGCTCGTCGCCGCACTGCGCGAGCGCGCGCCGCCGGGCACTCATATCGACGTCGTGACGACGTTGCCGAATCGCTATCGCACGTTCGCGCGCGTCGCGCCCGAGACGCGAGAGCTCCGCGCACTCGGATATTCGCCGGATCGGCTTGCCGGCGCATCGCAGTGACATGCTGCGGACAAGCCGCGTGCATTCCTGCACTTCGCGCGCGCGGCACTGCGTTACGTCGCACAGCGAGACTACGACCTCGTGTTCGCGACGTCGTCGCGACTCATGACGGCGGCTCTCGGCGCGCTGATCGCGCGCCGCAAGCGCGTGCGGCTGTATCTCGACATTCGCGACATCTTCGTCGATACGATCGGCGACGTGTTGCCGCGGCCTTTGGCCTGGCCGTTGCGCCGCATTGCTTCGACGCCGTTGGAGCGCTGGACCATGCGCCGCGCGAATCGCATCAATCTCGTGTCACGCGGGTTCGAGGAGTACTTTCGAGCACGGTATCCGGATCGTCGCTTCGCGTGGTTCACGAACGGCATCGACGACGAGTTCGTCGTGCCGCCGTGCCGCCGCAGTCGGCGCCGCCCCGGCGCGCGATGCGCGCGTGACGATCCTGTATGCCGGCAACATCGGCGAAGGGCAGGCGCTGCACAAGTCGTGCCCGCGTCTCGCGCGCGTGCTTCGCGACCGCGCGGACCTCGTCGTGATCGGCGACGGTGGGCGGCGCGCGGCGCTCGAGCTCGCGGTCGCCGGCATCGATAACGTGCAGCTGCGGCCGCCGGTGTCGCGAGGGCAGCTGCTCGACGCCTACCGCTCCGCTGACGTCCTCTTCCTGCACCTCGGCGCGCTGCCGGCGTTCGAGAAGGTTTTGCCCTCGAAGGTGTTCGAGTACGCCGCGCTCGGCAAACCGGTGCTGGCTGGGCGTTGCGGGCTACGCGGCGCGCTTCATCCGCGAAGAGATCGCGAATGCGGCGGTTTTCACGCCGTGCGCGGTGTCCTCCGCGGTTGCCGCGTTCGAGTCGCTCGAGCTCGCCGAGCGGCCGCGCCAGGAGTTCGTCGCGAAATACGCGCGCGCACGCATTGCGAAAGAGATGGCGGATGACATCCTCGCCGTGGCACGCGGAACATGACGGCCATGTTTCTGTTGAAGAAGTTCATCGGCGCATTGCTGACGCCGCTCGTCTTCGCGTCGATTCTCGTCATCATCGGTTGTCTGTTTCGCGCATTCCGGAGGCGGCGTGCCGCCGCAGCTTTTGTGTTCGTCGGCGTCGGCGTGGCGTATCTGAGCTCCCTCGATCCCGTGGGGCGTGCTTTGCTTGCACCACTCGAGCGTCGCTATCCGCCGCTCGCGCCGAGCACGGACCTCTCGACGTGCGCTACGTCGTGGTGCTCGGCAGCAGCTATGAGCCGCACGACTCCGTTCCCGTCACGGCAGCGCTCGATTACGTCGGGCTCACACGGATCGTCGAAGGCGTGCGTCTCGCGAAGCGGCTCGACGCGGCGCGGCTCGTCGTATCCGGCGGCGGCCGGACGGGGTCGGCGATCGGTTACGCAGAGCTCGCGCACGACCTCGGCGTCTCGTCGGACGCGATCGTCGTGAACGACACGCCGCTCGATACGGGCGAAGAGGCGAAGCAATCAGCGCAGCTGGTCGGCGCGGAGCCGTTCCTCTTGGTCACCTCGGCGAATCATATGCCGCGCGCGGTTCGTCTCCTGGAGCGTGCCGGAGCGCATCCGATCCCGGCGCCGACCGATCAGCGCGCTAACTCGTCGGCTAGACTCGGATGGGCGGAGTCTATTACCCGGTGTCGATGGGTTACGCGATACGCAAACCGCGCTGCACGAGTATTTCGGCCTCGCGGCGCTCTCGTTCGGCATCGATTGACTCGGCAGCGTGTGTGGTCAACGTCCTCCGTTGAGATGGCTCGAGTTCTCGTAACCGGTGCGACCGGGTTCATCGGTCGGCACCTCTGCGCGATCGCGCCGGCGGCGGGGCACGTCGTGCGCGCCGCCGTTCGCGGGACGGCCGCTGCGCTGGCGGGCGTGCCGGAGCACGTGGTCGTCGGCGACGTCGGACGATCCACCGAGTGGCGGCCCGCGCTTGCCGGCGTCGACACGGTGATCCACCTCGCGGCGCGTGTCCACGTCCTGCACGACACGGACGACGGCGTCGACGCTCTACGAGGAGACGAACGCGCTCGGTACGCTATGCCTCGCGAGGGCCGCGGCGGAAAGCGGAGTGAGGCGCTTCATCTACTTGAGCAGCGTGAAGGTGAACGGCGAGGAGACGAACGGTCGAGCCTACGCCGCCGCTGACGAGCCGCGCCCGCGGGACGCGTATGCGAGGTCGAAATGGCGAGCGGAATCGCACGTCCGAGAAGTCGGCGCCGCCACGGGCATGGAGACAGTGATCGTACGTCCGCCGCTCGTCTACGGCCCCGGGGTGCGCGCGAACTTCCTGCGCTTGCTCGGCTGGGTCGAGCGCGGCTGGCCGTTGCCGCTCGGGGCGATTCGGAATCGCCGCAGCCTCGTGAGCGTTTGGAATCTCTGCGACCTGCTCATGAACGCTCGTCGGTAACGTGCGAGGCGACGGCGAGACCTGGCTGGTGTCTGATGGCGACGACCTCTCGACGCCCGAGCTCGTGCGTCGCATCGGCGGCGGCCATGCGCAAGCGCGTGACCCTCCTGCCGGTTCCTGCCCCGATCCTGCTCGCGGGCGCGGCGCTGCTTGGCCGACGAGCGGAGGCCGCGCGGCTCTGCGGCTCGCTCGTTGTCGACATCTCGCGCACGCGCGACGTCCTCGGCTGGACCCCGCCGCTGACGGTCGACGAAGGCCTCGCCCGTACGGCGGCGTGGTATCTCGACACGATTGCTGCCGGCGCGAGAGGGATTCACGGCAAGTGAGGCAGCGAGCATGAACGTGCTCTTTGCCGTGACGATCGCGGCCTGCTTCGTTTCGTTCGCCGTTACGTGGTGTGCGCGGCGCTATGCATTGCGGCGCGGCTTGCTCGATCACCCCAATGAGCGCAGCTCGCATGAGCTTCCGACGCCGCGCGGCAGCAGGCATCGCAATCGCGATCGCGTTTCTCGCGGGTCTGCCGGTGCTGTGGTGGGAAGGAGCGTTGTCGGACGATCTGTTCGCAGCGCTGTTCGGCGCGGGGTCTTGGATCGCGCTCGTCGGCTTTGTCGACGATCATCGGCATGTCCCGGCGCGCTGGCGACTCGTCGCGCACGGCTGCGCCGCCGCTTGGCTGCTCTTCTGGCTCGGCCCTTTGCCACCGCTCGTCGTGGTGGGCGTCGCGATCGTACCCGGGTGGGTCGCCGCGGCGGCCGCAGCCGTGTACATCGTTTGGGTGTTGAACCTCTACAATTTCATGGATGGAATCGACGGCATCGCGAGCATCGAGGCCATCACGGTGTGCATCGGGGGCGGCTTGCTCTATTGGCTCTGTTTCCCCGGCTTGACGCTATGGGCCGCTTCGCTACTTTTGCTCGCCGCGGTGACAGGATTCCTCTTTTGGAACTATCCGCCCGCGCGGGTGTTCATGGGCGATGCGGGCAGCGGTTTCCTCGGCGTGACTTTGGCCGCGTTCGCCGTTCATTCAGTAGCCTTAGGGCAGCGGTTCTTCTGGGCATGGACGATTCTGCTCGGAGTTTTCGTCGTCGACGCGACTACGACCCTATTGCGCCGGTGGTGGCGGCGGGAGCCGTTGGCGAAGGCTCATCGCAGCCACGCGTATCAATACGCGTCGCGCCTTCGGGGACACGCCACCGTGAGCCTCATCGTCGGCGCTGTCAGCCTGTTCTGGCTGTTCCCGGTGGCTCTGCTCGTCGCGCTGGGCTCGCCTTGACGGTGTGGCGGGGCTGCTGCTCGCGTACGCGCCGCTGGTGCTCGCCGCGTTCTTGCTGAAGGCGGGCGCACGGGAGCTACAGGACATTTGAGCGGGCTCGCCGCCTGTCACGAGATCGAGCTTAAACCAAGACTGGGCTCAGCGGCTCATGAAGTGTCATGTTCTGGACAGGCAAGGAAACAACTTTGTTGCTACCCTATCTCTATAATATGCCGGACCCGGAGTGTCTCGTTCCGGGCGATGGTAGGGATTTTGGACGGACTAAAGAAAAGAACAGTACCCGAGCCAGCGCTTCACCAAGTCGCCAGACTCGTCGTTACGCTCCCCCGCAGCACCAAGCGCCTCGTGATGGTGTTGGCGGATGCTCTGGCGATGCCCGTTTGTCTAGTGTTTGCCACTTGGCTCGTGACCCCCGCGCTTCTAACCACATTCCCGTTGTGGATCTGGGCTGTTCCGCTGTTGATCGGCCTGTCCGGGCTTCGGGTCTGGGGTTTCTATCGGTCTGTCGTCAGGTTCATGGGCCTCGAGCTGGTGGAGGCCGCGTTCAAGACCGTCACTCTAGTGTCGTTCACGCTCCTGCTGTGCTTGATGCTGGTCGACACTTGGCCCAACGCCGTTCGCGCGAGCGCGACCTTCTGGTTTCTCGGCATGGTCTACGTCGTCGGAAGCCGGCTAACAGCCCGATGGCTTCTGCAGTCTCGAAACGCCGCGGGTGACCGTGTCGTGATCTACGGTGCGGGAGACGCCGGAGCGCACTTGGTGTCCGCGCTCGTCGGTCGCGGCGAGTTCGTGCCGGTAGCGTTCGTCGACGACAGCCGTACCCTGCGGGGCTCTGTGATCAATGGGCTCGTAGTCCACTCGCCGGCCAACCTGTCGAACCTCATCGAGGAGTTCGGCGTGTCGAGAGTCCTCCTCGCGCTCCCCTCCGTTTCCAGACGCCGGCGCTTGGAGATCATCAATCAGCTCGAGCAACTGCCGGTGCACGTGCAGACGATGCCGGATACCGCCGATCTGGTGTCAGGCAATGCACGCGTCGATGAGGTGCGAGAAGTCGACATCACGGATCTCCTTGGGCGAGATGCGGTGCCGCCGATTCCCAAGCTCCTCGACGCATGCATTCGGGGTAAGTTTGTGATGGTCACTGGCGCCGGGGGATCGATCGGCTCGGAGCTCTGCCTCCAGATTGTGCGTTTGGGGCCGAAACGGCTTGGTGCTGCTCGATCTGTCGGAAGCCGCGCTCTACACGATCGATCAAACTGTTCAAGACGAAGTGCAGCGCAAGGTCACTCGACGTCGAGATCGTGGCATTGATCGGTTCGGTGCATCACCAGAACCGGATGCGAGAGGTGCTCGAGACGTACGCCGTAGACACTCTCTATCATGCCGCCGCATACAAGCATGTACCTCTGGTCGAGCACAACATGATCGAGGGCGTGCACAACAACGTGTTCGGCACTTTGCACGCGGCTGAGGCGGCCATCGCGGCGGGCGTCAAGTCTTTTGTGCTGGTATCCAGCGATAAAGCCGTGTTGCCGACCAATGTGATGGGCGCGACAAAGCGCTTTTCGGAGCTTCTACTGCAGGGTCTGCACCAGCGAGGTTCTGGCACAAAGTTCTCGATGGTTCGATTCGGCAATGTGCTTGCTTCGTCGGGCTCGGTGGTTCCACTGTTCCGCGAACAGATTCGTAACGGCGGGCCGGTAACCGTCACTCATCCGGAAATCTACCGGTACTTCATGACGATACCGGAAGCCGCGTCGCTAGTTCTTCAGGCAGGCTCGATGGCGAAGGGCGGCGACGTTTTCGTGCTCGACATGGGGAAGCCGGTTCGCATTCGCGATCTAGCCGAAAAGATGATCCACTTGATGGGACTAACAGTTCGTGACGACAACAGTCCCGACGGCGACATCGAGGTTCGCTACACGGGTCTTCGCCCCGCCGAGAAGCTCTACGAAGAGCTCCTGATCGGCAGCAACGTCATGGGCACCGAGCACCCGGGCATCATGCGCGCCGAAGAGGACTTCATGTCGTGGGAAGACCTCAAGCCGTTGATCGAGCAGCTCTGGGCCGCCTGTCAGCGACTCGACTGTGCCAAGGCGCGGGACCTTCTTGTTCGCTCAGTCGTTGGGTACTCGCCGACCAAAGAAGTCGAAGATCTGGTGTGGAAACATCGGAATACAGGTACGCGGGGCGGTCGCAGCAGCAACGTGACGTCGCTTGAGCCCCGTCGTACGGCACCGCCGATCGATCGCGAGCGTTGAGGCCCGTTCTTCGCCCAAGCGCTCACCGTCTCTGAAATGTTCCTCGGGATTTCTGACATAGTTCACGTCTGATGTCGGAACTGATCACCGTGATTCTCTCAGGCGGCTCCGGTACTCGCCTGTGGCCGCTTTCTCGCGATCTAAGTCCAAAGCAGCTGTTGCCCCTCGTCGGCCTTCGCACTCTGCTCCAGGAGACCGCGCTGCGTTCGAGAGCTTTCGCGCGGCAGATCGGACCACCGATCCTCGTTTGTAGCGAACACCACCGCTTCCTCGTCGCCGAGCAAATGCGCGAGATCGGTGTGCAGCCGCGGACGACGGTCCTCGAGCCGAAGGGCCGCAACACGGCACCTGCGCTTGCGGTCGCGGCGCTGATCGCTGCGAGAGCGGCCGCCCAGCATCCGAATTCTCGAGCCAGTCAGGGGTCGTCCGAGCCGGTCTTGCTGGTTTCTCCCGCGGACCACGTGATCCTCGACACGGCTGCTTTTGCCGCCTCCGTCGAGGCGGCAGCCGAAGCGGCACGTGCCGGCTATCTCGTGACGCTCGGCGTCGTGGCCGATCGGCCCGAGACAGGCTACGGCTACATCGAGTGCGGCGCGGACCAGGGACGGTGGTCCCTCGTCGACAAGTTCGTCGAGAAGCCGGATCTCCCGACCGCGAAGCGCTACGTCGAATCGGGTCGTTATCTCTGGAACAGCGGAATGTTCATTTGCACACCGAGCACTTATCTCGGAGAGCTCGAGCGGCACTCGAATGCAATTTACACGGCGTGCGTGCGGGCGGTCGGCGAGGCCACGGTCGACGACGACTTTACGAGGCTCGGCAGCGCGTTCCTCGACTGCCCGTCGAATTCGATCGATTACGCCGTGATGGAAAAAACCACGAAGGCCGCGGTCGTGCCTCTCGACGCGGGCTGGAGCGATGTCGGGTCGTGGTCCGCGCTCTACGACGTGCTCGAGAAGGACGCGGACGGCAACGTCGCGCGCGGCGACGTCGTCCTCGAGGGATGTAAGGACAGCTATGTCCTGTCGACGAGCCGCCTCGTCGCGGCGATCGGCCTCGAAGACTTCGTCGTGATCGAGACGGCCGACGCGGTCGCGGTGTTGCCGCGGCACGATGCGCAGCGCATCAAGGCTGTGGTCGATCGGCTGAAGCGCTCCGGCAGAATCGAGGTTCGCGATAGCGCACCGCCGGTCGCGCGCCGAGCCGAAGAGTAACGACGAGGGGCGTTTGCCCGACGACTCTCTCGGCTCGATCCTCCTCTCTGCTTTGCGTGACGCCCGCAGCCGGCGTTCAGTCTGCTCTCATCCCGCTCGGAGTGCGTGTGCCGCTCTTCCGTGTTCTCGCACGACGGCGCGCACGCATCTGCAGCTCGATTTGTGTTTCGCGATCTTCGCGATGCGTTTCCCTGAGAATCGTCTCGATTCATCGATCGCCAAAAAAAGGATCGATTGCTAACTTCTCTTCGCGCGACGTTCGCGAATGACGCGATGAGGTCGCTCATCGGCGACAGTTTGCGCGAACAAATTTTCGTCAGCAGAATTCCGGCCGACTGAAAAAGGGCAAATTCGTCGAAAGACGAAGACGCAAAGCCACCGGTCTAAAGGGTCTTCCCAGGACAGCGGGGTTGCCAGTTGCGGGACGGTTTGATCCGTAGTGTGCGTGTGGTTGGTCTTTGTCGCCAAAGCGGCGACAAAGACCAATCGACCCCGTGGTGGCAAACAACGTGTCCACGAAAAAGCCATCTATCCGCGGGGTAAACAGTGCAGGTATGTACGACGACGCCGAAAGGCGCACTCTGGGTTTGTCTACTCACTTCGATTTCTGCGTTCATGCTTGCGGCCTGCGGTGGCGGAGGCGGTGGAGGGGACTCTAGCGCTTCGCCGCAAAGTGCCGGCGGCTCTTCGACCCAGCATGGGGTCGACCTTCCGCCAACGATCTCGGGAGCTCCACTCACTGCGATCGCCTATGGCCGGACCTACACGTTCGTGCCGACGGCGACGGATCCGGAACGCACGCGGCTCTCGTTCAACATCCTGAACAAGCCGGTCTGGGCGTCGTTCGACCCGATCACTGGAACGCTCGAAGGAACTCCGGAAGCGAGTGACGTCGGTGCCTACGACGACATCACGATCAGCGTCTCGGATGGCCTCTACTTGGTGTCCCTGCGCTCGTTTAGCGTCGACGTGGTCAGCACGGCGTCGGGCTCGATCACGGTGCAGTGGTTGCCGCCGACGGAGCGCGACGACGGTACGCCGCTGACGGATCTCGCGGGTTACAACCTGCGTTGGGGCACGGCTCTCGGCCACTATCCGAACCTGGCCACGATCCCAAATCCTGGCGTCGCGACTTTTGTGATCGACGAGCTGGCGCCTGGTACGTACTACCTCGTACTCGACGGCCTACGACTCGTACGGGGTCGAGAGCGGTTACTCCAACGTCGCGACGACGACGATTGTCTAGAGCCTCGCGCGGCCAAAATTCGGCCTAGAAGGGGCTCGTGGCTTACCCGGTGTGACTCTGTTCACGCTTTCGGGGCACCGAGCCCGTGTCGCGCGCCGGCGGCGACTACACTATGCGCGGCAAAGACAGTCGGCGCGCGCGCTCACGCCCTATGAGAAAAGTCCTCCTCCTTGGCGGTGATGCCGACGCCAATCTCGGGGACGCCGGAATTTTGGCCGCGACGTGCCAATGTCTTGCCGACGTCGATCCCGAAGTCGCCATTACGATCGTTTCGAGACGCCGGCGCGTGCGCGAGCTGCCGGGCGTCGCGCGCGTCGTCACGCCCGGTCCGGCGGGCTTCGCATGGTTGCTCGACGCCGCGCGCCGACAGGATCTGATCGTCGTCGGCGGAGGTGGCCTGCTGCAAGACGACGACAGCCGCATCAAAGTGCCGTACTGGGCGTCTCGTTTGCTCGCGCTGCGGGTGTTCCAGCGCAACATCGTGGGTCTTAGTCTCGGCGTGGGTCCGCTCGATCACGCGGAGAGCCGCGCGTCCGCACGCATGATCTGCGAGCTGCTGAGCAGCATCTCCGTCCGCGACGAGTTCGCCCGCGATTGGCTGCAGCGTTGCTCGGGCCGCCCGGTCGCCGTAGTGCCCGATCCGGCATTCATGCTCGAGCCTGCCCCCGAGCAACACGCGGCTGATTATGTGCGCTCGCTCGGCCTAGCCGCGGACCGCCCGCTGCTCGGCGTAGCGGTGCGCGGCTGGTTTCACAAGCGCGGCGGGTTTGTGCCGCGCAAAGTTCGCGCGAGTTTCGGCGCTCGCGACCGGCACGGGCGCGCCGAGCGCGAGCATTTCATAGAGAACCTGGCGGCCGAGATCCGGCGGCTGGCGCGCCGCCTCGGTGCCTCGGTGCTGCTCATGCCGAGCTATCGGCTTCCGCACGAAGGGGACCTCGAGGCTTCGGAGGCGCTCGCGGCTCGCCTGGACGGCATGAGCGTCGGTCTCGCGAAGATCGACGATCCGTCTTTGTTCAAGGCAGTCGCCGGCCGGCTCTCGCTCATGGTGGCGGCGCGCATGCATCCGCTGATCTTCGCGGCGAGCATGGGCGTGCCCGTCGTCGGGCTCGCTTACAACGGCAAGTTCGAAGGCGCGTTTCGGCTGCTCGACCTGCGCGGCCAGCTGCTCGATCTCGGGTTGGCGTCGAACGGCGCGGACGGCTGGCTCGATGCCCCGGTACAAGCCGCGTTTGCGGCCTCGTGCGCGGCGCGCGACAGGACGGCCGCGCTCGCGCAACGCGTTCGCGCGCACACCGCGGCGTTGTTGCACTGAGGGCGGCGAGCGATGGATAAGCTCGAGCGCCTCGTGAAGGAAACGGCTCGCCACGTGCCGTTCTACCGCGCGCATTGGGCGTCCGCGGGCGTCGACGTCGGCCGGCTCTCGTTGCCGCACGATTTGTCTCGCCTGCCCGTCATTCGCAAGAGCGACTTGCTCGCGGCGAGAGTGAAGGCGCGGCTCGACGACCGGCGGCGCCGAGCGAACCTCGTCGCCGAGACGACGAGCGGCTCGTCCGGCGAACCGCTCGAGATCCTGCTCGATCGGTTGTCGGTTCGACGCCGGCAGCTGCGCTTCCTGCGCGCGCTCGTCGGCGCGGGCTACAGGCCGGGTGAGCGCCTGATGCTCGTCGCTTCGCGCCATGCGGCGCCGCTCGGCGCGCGAATGCTCGGTTGGACGTACGCGAGCCTGAAGGAAGGCGAAGACGCACTCGCAGCGGAGTACTGGCGCGTGCAGCCCAACGTGCTGTACGGGCCGCTGAGCTCGCTGCTCGCGCTTGCGGACCGGTTGACGAGCGGCCGCCGTCGTCATCATCGGCCGAGGCTCGTCGTGACGACGGCCGAAGAGGTAACTACCGCACAGCGTGGGACGCTCGAGCGGGCCTTCGTTCCGAATGTCGCCGACTTCTACGGCATGACCGAGGTCGGGCTCGTCGCGTGGCGTTCGGGTCCGGAGCACCCTTACCGGTTGCCCGCGGCGAATTTGCTGCTCGAGTTCCTGCCGTGCGCCGCCGACGACGAGCTCGAGCGCCTCGTCGTGACGGATCTCTCGGGCGGCGCTATGCCGCTGGTCCGTTACGAGACGGGCGACCTCGTCCGACGGGACCATACGCTGCCCGGTGCGCCGATCGTGCGGATCGCGGGCCGCGAGATCGATTGTCTCCATCTGCCGGGTGGGGGACGAATCTCTCCGTATCGGATTACGACAAGTCTGGAGCTGGTCGAGGGCATCGACCAATACGAGGTCGTCCAGCACGAGGACCTGTCCGTTGAGGTCTTCATCCGCACGGTTGCCGCCGATGCAGGGCCCATCTTCGAGGGGGTGAGGCAGGCAGTGAACCACGTCTGCGACGGGGCCCTGTCGGTCGAGGTAAAAGCTATGGCTGCAACGGGCTGGGCCGGCCGGAAGCTCCGGCCGGTCCGTTGCTTGGCAGGACAGAGCACGTGAGAGTTCTATCTTTAACCTACGAATATCCTCCGATCGGTGGCGGCGGCGGAAGAGTCGCAGCGGCGCTGAACGAGGAGCTCGCGAGAAACGGCGATCGTGTCGAGGTCTTGACGTCGCGCATGCGCGGCTTCTCGCGCCGCGAGAGCATCGGCGGCGTCACGGTTCACCGCAGCACCTGTGTACGGCGCGATACGCATTACACGACCGCGTTGGAGCTCTCGACCACGCTTCTGCCGGCGTGGCGTGAAGGTTGTAGGCTGATCGAAGCGTTCCAGCCTGATTTGCTGCACACGCACTTCGTTCTTCCGTCGGGGGTGATCGCGTGGCGTCTCGCGCGTCGCTATCAGGTGCCGTACGTGATCACGGCGCACGGCTCGGATATCCCCGGCTACAATCCCGACCGCTTCGAGCTCCTGCACAGACTGCTGAAGCCGTTCTGGCGTCAGATCGTAGCCAACGCGTCGCTGCTGATCTCGCCCTCGAACTTCTTGGCGGGTTTGATCCGGCGCCAGGTCGACCTGCCGATTCGGGTGATTCCGAACGGCTATTCGCCCGCCGCGGCGCTCGGCAAGACGAAGCGCAATCTCGTGCTCGTGGTCGCGAGGCTCTTTCCGCGCAAGGGTGTGCAGCGGTTCATCGAAGCGATCCCCGGCATGCCGCGCGATTGGGACTACGTGATCGCCGGCGACGGCCCTTATCTGCCGAAGCTCAAGGAGCTGGCTGAACGGTTACACGTTCCCGTGCGCTTCGTCGGCTTCGTCGACGCGCACACGCTGCGCGGCTATTACGAAGAGGCGCGCATCCTCGTATTCCCGTCGATTCGCGAAAACTTTCCGATGGTCTTGCTCGAGGCGATGGACGCCGGCTGCGCCGTGATCACGACCGACGCGGAAGGATGCGGCGAGGTCGTCGGCAGGGCGGGAATCGTCGTGCGCAAGGACGACGCCGAGCAGATTCGCACGGCGTTGCGCGGGCTCATGGCCGACCCGCTGCGCTGCGAGCAGCTCGGACAAGTGGCTCGGGCTCGGGCCGATCAGTTCCGTTGGCCGCGGATCGCGGCTCTGTACCGAGACGCGTTCAGGTCCGCGTTTGCATCGGCGCCGCTGACCGACACCGCGATTCAGCGCCGTCTGGTCATCTAGGCGCCCGAGGCGCCCTCGACGTGACGGCCGGCCTCGCGAAGCATCTTGGCTTGCTCGCCGGAGCCGAGCCGCCGATCGTCGCAGAGTTCACGGGACGACTCGACGCCTCGGGGCTTGCTGTCCGCGCGCGCTACGTCGGCAGCGGGGCCAATCGCGACTACCTCGTGAGCCTCGTGATGGACGAGCCTCGCGAATGCGCGCGGCACTCGCTACAGAGCTATCGACACGTGCCGAGCGCCGTCGCGGACGCGTGCGGGACGGAAGCGGGCGACGTTGTGGTGGTGCTCACCGACTTGCCGGCGCTCTGGGGAATGCTCACGCCGCGCAGGGCGCAGTACCGTTTCGCGGCGTGGGTGCGACAAGAGCTCACGTTGCCGCCGCTCGGCGCGGCGTGGGTGTTGCCCCGTGCGGTCGAGCGGGAGGCGGCCAGGATGGCTCGCCGCCACGAATACACGCTCGACTTCGCGGCCGACGACGATTCGGTGCGCCGGTTCTACCGAGAGCTCTATCGACCGTATGTGCTCGCGCGGTTCGGCAGCGGCGCGATCGTGGTTGCGGAAGAAGATTTCGTCGGTGCCGCGCGCGGCTGCACGCTCGCGCGCCTCCACGAAGACGGCCGCTGGGCGGCCGGCATGCTTCTCGAGCGGTCCGGCACCGAGTTGCGCTTTCGCTGGTTCGGCGCGTCGCGCAGCCCGCCGCCGGACGGCGCGAGCGAGGCGCTCGATGTCGCCTGCATCCGGCGCGCGCACGCCGACGGCGTGCGCACGGTGCTGCTCGGCCACTCGCGGCCGAGCCTCGCCGACGGGGTGGTGCGCTACAAGCAGAAGCTCGGCGCGCGCCTTCGCGCCGTGCGCTATCCGCAGCCCAGGCTCGGCATCGCCGTCGATCGCGGCCAGCGGCCGATGTTCGAGCGGCTCAACCGCCGTCAGCTCGTCACGGTTCGCGGCGGACTCGTTCGAGTCTTGGAAGCGTCGTGAGTAATGACTACACCGTCGGCTGGTTGCTGCCCGAGGACGCGGCCGAAGCCGCGGCGCTCGAGGCGAGGACGCACGTCGCCGAGCATCGCGCCGGAGAGGATCTCATTACGGCGCAGCTCGTCACGACGGAGTCCGGCGCGCGCAATCTAAGCCTCGCTTTGTACCACCGCGCTGCCGATTCGTCGCGGCCGGTGCTCGTCGGCTTCGTGCTCGCGTTCGTCATGCGAAGCCGGCGCGAGATGGCGGAGTTCTTCGACGCACCGATCCCGGAAGCATTAGATCCGGAAGGCCGCACCATCTATATCGCCGATTGGGCGATCGAGCCCGCGCATCGCCGGGCATTCAAGTTCATGGCCGCCAAGCTCGCCGAGGTTTTCGCCTCCGACGAGGAGGCGCGGCGGCTGCCCGTGGACGCTTTCAGCACCGCCGAGTACGCGACGAAGTGGCGCACGCGCGCGAGGTGGGTGCAGAGCAGCGGCTTTCGGTTCGTCGCGCAATACCCGTACGTGGACAAAAGGCTCGGCCAGCCGATGTTCTGGATGCACTTCGAGCCGCACCGCGCGCCGACGGACGAGCATCGCGCGCCGGCGCGCGACGGTCCGCTCACCTGCCGCGTCGTGAAGGACCTCCGCGGCTGGGCGGATTTGCGGCGGGCGTGGGACCGGCTGCTCGCTGAGTCGCCGGATAGCACGCCGTGGCAGAGCTACGCGTTCCTCACGCTATGGTGGCGGTATTTCGGCGGAGACCAAGAGTTGCGGATCTTCGTCGTCGAGCGCGGCGGCGTGCCTTGTCTCGTGTTGCCGATGCAGATAACGCAGTGGAAGCGGTTGCCGGGGCTGCCCGTGCGCATGCTCGAGCCGATCGGCATGATCATGGACGTGAACCGGCCACGTCTCGGTCTCGGGGCACCGGCTGAAGATGCGTACCGTTGCGCATTCGACGCCATCTGGAGCCTCCGCGACGATTGGCACGTCGTGCGGATCGACGAGAAACCTTGGGACGATCGCGAGGTCGCACAGCTTCGAGACTACGGGCTCGAGCATGGCTGCGTGTTTCGACAGATGTTCTCGCACCTGGTCCCGCACCTCGACTTGCGGCAATCGTGGCCGGAGTATCTGCGCGGGCGCTCGCAGAAGCTGCGCAAGAACCTGAAGGCGTCGCGCCGCAAGCTCGAGCAGCGAGGCCGCGTCGTTCTCGAGCGCCACGACACCGAGGCGTGCGTCGTCGAGGCCTTGGAGACCGTGCGCGAGCTACACGCCCGCAGCTGGAAGCGCGAGAAGCGCGTCGAGCACAGCCGCTCCGAAGGCTACACCGCGTTCTTCACGGATTGGGTGCGCCACATGGCGTCGCTCGGCCGCTGCCGGATCCTGGTGTTGCGCTGCGGCGCGGTGCCCGTGGCGGCGACCGTCGCATTCTTGGACGGCGACACATATTACTCGGCGCAAATCGTGCACGATGACGAGTTCGGCGCTTGCTCTCCGGGCACGCTATTGGAGGCCATGGAGATCGAAGGGCTCATGGACGAGGGCCGTTTCGCCACGTACGACATGATGGGCTCGTTTCTCAACAACAAGATGCGCTTCACCGAAACCGCGACCAAGAGCTCGCACGTGCTCGTCCTGCGGCGGCGCGTGCGCACGTTCGCGATGGACGCTTTCTATTTCTGCATCAAGCCCTACCTGCGGCCCTTCCTGGTCAGCTTGTGGCGGCGGCTCAAGCCGGCGAGGGCCGCATGATTCGGCAGTTGCTGATGCTGCTCTCGATCTTCACGAAGCGCGAGCGGCTGCAAATCTATTTGCTGCTGGCGAACGCGACCGTGGTCGCGCTCATCGATGTGGCGGGCATCGCCTCGGTCATGCCGTTCATCGTCGTGCTGATGGACGATCACATCATCGAGACGAACTTCTATCTCCACAAGGCATACACGCTGTTCGAGTTCTCGAGCTACAACCACTTCAAGGTGGCGCTCGGCCTGCTCTCGTTCGGCGCGCTCGTCGTCAGCAATTCATTCTCGGCGTTCGAGGCCTGGTTCAGATACCGCTTCTGCTTCACGCGGACACAGTCCTTGTGCGTACGGTTGCTCGCGAAGTACCTGCATGACCCATATCTCAGCTTCCTCCAGCGCAATCGCGCGGAGCTGCAGAAGATCATCGTGACGGACGTGGACCGCGTCGTTGTCGGCACGCTGATGGCCGGCGTGGGCGTCTTCGCGGACGTCGTTTCGGTCGGGTTCATCTTGGCGCTGCTGTTCGTCGTTGACCACATCGTCACGACCGCCACGCTGCTCGTGCTCGGGGCGAGCTACTTGGCGCTGCATTTGACGATCCGCAAGCGCATCACGCGGCTCGGCGAAGAGTTCGTCGTGCTGGATACGGCCATCACCGCGCGCGCCATGGAGGCGCTCGAAAACGCCAAGGAGGTCAGGGCGGCGGGCCGGGAGAACGAGTTCGTGCGGCGTCTTGCCGCGCCGCGCCACGACTTCGCGCAAAACGCGATCCGCCACAGCACCCTCGACCTCGTACCGAGCCGGCTCATCGAAGTGATCGCGTTCGGCGTGATCATCGCGGTCGCGCTCTATTACCTCCTGAGCGCCGGCACTTCGAGCAGCGTGCTTGCTGTCATCGCGCTCTATACGTTCGCCGCGTACCGCCTCGTCCCGACGCTGAAGCTCATCCTCGACGGCGTCGACACGATCCGCTACAACGCGCCCGCTCTGGAAATCATATGTAAGGACTTCGATCCGGTGCGCCCAGGGACTCGCGCGAAGATCGAGCCGAGCGGACTGAAGAGCGGCATCGAGATCGACAAGGTCTCGTTCACCTATCCCGGAGCGCGG
This sequence comes from uncultured Gammaproteobacteria bacterium, assembly GCA_963841645.1. Taxonomy (GTDB): domain Bacteria; phylum Pseudomonadota; class Gammaproteobacteria; order Steroidobacterales; family Rariloculaceae; genus FEN-1219. The sequence goes on from CAWJDS010000018.1 coordinate 270,704, forward strand.
GGCAAGGCGCTGAACGGCCTCACGCTGAACATCGCCGCCGGCTGATTTCGTCTGCGTGATGGGACCGACGGGCGCGGGCAAGTCGACGGCGCTCGACGTCCTTCTCGGGCTGCTGCCGCCGGACGCCGGGCGAGTGCTGATCGATGGCGTGCCGCTCGGCCGCGAGAACGGCGACGCATGGCGGAGGTCGACCGGGTTCGTGCCTCAATCGGTGAATCTCATCGACGACACGGTGGCCTCCAATATCGCGTTCGGCGTTCAACCGCAGAACGTGGATCTCGATCGCGTGCGGCAAGCCGCTCGGCAGGCGGAGATCCACGACTTCATCGTCGGCGAGCTGCCGAATGGCTACGAGTCGAGGCTCGGGGAGAAGGGACTCCGGCTCAGCAGTGGCCAGCGGCAGAGGATCGGCTTGGCGCGCGCGCTGTATCGCGATCCCGCGGTGCTCGTTCTCGACGAGGTGACCAACGCGCTCGACGCCGTGACCGAGCGCCGCGTGATCGACGGCCTGCTTGCTTTGCGGCCGAGCCGCACGATCATCTTCGTGTCGCACAAAGCGTCGGTCGCGCGCCGCGCGTCGCGGATCGTGATCATCCAGGACGGCGTAGCGCAAGCCGACGGGCCATATCGAGAGCTCGTCTTCGACGAGCGCTTCCGCGAGCTGCTCACGGACGTCGACGAAAGGGCGCGCGCCTAGCGCTCAAGAGCGGCAGAAGTCTGCGACGGGATTCGCGGACTTGGTGAGGTCGTGCACCTCGATTCGCAAGCGGACATCCTCGGTGGCGTAGTCCCCTCGCAGGACCGGCTCGCTGACGGGGCGCATCGAGAAGATCTTGACGCCCTCGAATCCGTCGCACGCGTAGTAGGAGGCGATCTTGCGCACATCTTCGGGCGAAAGGTCGTCTTGCGCGACCGTGATTCTCGCGTGCAAGCCGCTGCGAGCGCCCACCGCCGCGAACGGCGTGTTCGCGAACAAGCTCACGACGGCGGGAGTGAGGCTGGCGACCTTCATGAGCAGCTGGCCATAGGGCCAATCGTTGCCGACGCGCGCGCCGAGCTTGCGCTTGTAGCGATGAATGCCGTTGTTCAGCTGTGCGGGCGCGTACATCAAGTTGATCTCGGTGCAGCCGACGTCGATCGCGTGCTTCATCGAGAAGCAATAGAGCGCCGCACCGACGGCGCCTTGGAGCGCGGCATCGAGCCCGTCGACGACTCCGAGCCACATGAACTGCATCACGCGATCGACGCGCTGCAGGACGCCTCCGCCTACGACGGAGTCGCCATGCAAGATCTCGATCAGCGCGCCTTTTGCGGCGGTCTTCTGGATCACGTCGCGCGGCTCGAGGTCTGCGAGGTCGGCATGACGCCGTCGCCCGTACGGCAGATACATCGTGTCGTAGAAGCGGTCGATCGTCGCGGCGTCACGCGTGGTCCGAAACGTGAGGCCGAACTTCTCGACCTTGCGCAGCTCGTCGCGCGTGGTCTTGCGCGCCGCAAAACGCTGCTCGACCGACGACCACTCGGCAGGCAGCGCGATCCTGTGGGAGATCTGCGGGGGCACGCGCAGGAAGCCGTTCTTCGGCATGCCGACGTGATAGGGCCACGCGATGTCCCCGATGACGAGGTCGCTCCCGGACTCCGTCCTCAGCAGGCGCGAGCCGAGGCGCACCGAGACGCTTTCGCGCTCCCTGACGATCGAGTGCTCCGAGTAGAACGAGTCGACGAGGTAGTCGTAGGTCAGCAGCGTTCCGTAATAGAACACGGACAACGGCTCGCCACTGTGCTTCTCCTTGCCGCGTGATCCACAGCGCGTCGCCGCGATACTCGCTTGCCGCGACCTTGACGCGTGCAAGCTGCCTGTAGAGCCGATACTGCAGGGTTTGTTTCATCGCGGCGTCGTGGAGGATCGGCGCGAGATCGTACCTGGCCGGATCGCTACTCAATAGCGATTGGCTCCAGATTCGAGCGTTATGTCCGAGCTTGCGCCGCGCGTCGAAATCGATCGGCGTGTGCAACCGGAAGCCGTGTTGCGCCCGGCACGACGTGATTGAGTGGTGGGCGATGCAGGGATTGAACCTGCGACCTCTCCCGTGTGAAGGGAGCGCTCTCCCGCTGAGCTAATCGCCCTTTCGTCAAGGGACCGGCGCTTGCTTGGCCAGCTACCGTCCCCGGCGCGACGCACGGTATTTTGCCACAGTTTTCGGACTTCGAGACGCCGTTCGTGAAGCGAGTCCGAGCCTCGGGCGTGCGCTGTAGTATGCTTTTCCACTGACCTCATCTAGCTCGGAAACCAAATGCGGGTAACGATTTTTGGCTCGGGGTACGTGGGCCTTGTCACCGGTGCGTGCCTGGCGGAAACCGGTAACCACGTGCTATGCGTCGACATCGACGCGAACAAGGTCGAGCGGCTCAAGAAAGGGGACATTCCGATTTACGAGCCCGGCCTCGATCGGCTCGTCGAGAACGGCCGCCAGGCGGGGCGCCTCGAGTTCACCACCGACATCGGTGCGGGCGTTGCGCACGGTCTGTTCCAGTTCATCGCGGTCGGCACGCCGCCGGGTGAGGACGGCTCGGCCGATTTGTCGCACGTGGTCGCGGTCGCGCGCTCGATCGGCGAGCACTTGTCCGATTACCGCATCATCGTGGACAAGTCGACGGTCCCTGTCGGCACTGCCGATCTCGTACGCGCCGAGGTGCAGGACGTCTTGAACCAGCGCGGCCACGCGATCGATTTCGACGTCGTCTCGAATCCCGAGTTCTTGAAAGAGGGCGCCGCGATCGACGACTTCATGAAGCCGGATCGCATCGTGATCGGAACGGACAATCCGCGCACGGCGGAATTGCTGCGCGCGCTGTACGAGCCGTTCAACCGCAATCACGAACGCGTGATCGTCATGAGCATCCGCTCGGCGGAGCTCACGAAGTACGCCGCGAACGCGATGCTCGCGACCAAGATCAGCTTCATGAACGAGCTCGCGAACGTGGCGGAGCGAGCGGGAGCGGACATCGAGGACGTGCGCAAGGGCATCGGCTCGGATCCTCGGATCGGCTACTCCTTTATCTATCCCGGATGCGGCTACGGAGGCTCCTGCTTCCCGAAGGACGTACAAGCGCTCGCGGCGTCCGCCCGCAAGATGGGCTACGACAGCGAGCTGCTCAAGGCCGTCGAGAACGTCAATCAGCGCCAGAAGCAGGTCTTGTTCGCGCGGATCAGCAAGCATTTCGGCGCGAACTTGAGCGGCAAGATCATCGCGCTATGGGGGCTCGCGTTCAAACCGAACACCGACGACATGCGGGAGGCTTCGAGCCGGCCGCTCATGGAGGCGCTCTGGGCGGCGGGCTGCAGCGTTCGCGCCTACGATCCGGTGGCCGAGGAGGAGGCGCGCAAGATTTACGGCGAGCGCGCGGACTTGATTCTCTGCAAGAGCGCCGACGAGGCGTTGGACGGCGCCGACGCGCTCGCGATCGTGACGGAGTGGCGAGAGTTTCGGAGCCCGAGCTTCGAGGACATCAAGAGCAAGCTCAAGGCTCCGGTGATCTTCGACGGCCGCAACCTCTACGACCCACGTCTATTGAGCAACCTGGGGTTCACGTACTACGCGATCGGCCGCGGCGATTCGGTCGTCGTGCCGCCGCACCGCCAAGAGCGTCGAAACGCCGCCGACCGGCGGCGTCCGCGCTAGCGCGTCGACGGCGGGTTGCGCTTCGACAGGCCGCGATAACGAACGCCGAGGCTTATGGACGTCGCGTCCATTTGTCCCCGATTCACGATGTCGTTCGGGTATTCCTGAGTAAGCCATTCGAAGCCCGCGACCAGGAACAGCACCGGCTTGATCGCCCACTCCCAATCCATCGACACGGTGCCGTAGTTGCGGTCGTTGGCCGAGTTCAGGTTGCCGAGCGTCTTCGTCTCTTGCAGCCTGAAGCCAACGTTCATTGTGAGCCTTCGCGGTGAATTGCCTCACCATAGCCAACGCGATCTCGCGTCTCACGACGGCATAGCCGTTGGAGCTCGGATATACGTCGCGAATCAAATCGAGGTTCAGGTTCGACCGTTCCGAGCGCTTCCTGAATCCGACGTTGATGACGTAATCGGTCGTAGCGCTCGAGGTCGATCGGTTCAGAAGGTCGACCACCGTGTAGTCGCTGCGCAGCACGCCCGCGCCCATGTTGAAGTTCCAGAGCGGGTTAATCGGGCGCTCGAAAGTGCCCTTGAGCGTGACCGTACGGAAGTCGTTCGTGTTGACGTCCGCATCGTAGTCTTCGATGGATCATCACGGCGGCGACTTGGGTCCGCTCGTCCACGTTGCGCTGCAGGGTCGTGGTGAACAGCCTGTCCTTGTACCCGGTCCGGAACGACAGGTCGCCGCCCGAATAGCTGGTGTCGGAGTTCGTGAAGTCGAATCTCAGCGCGTTGCGCGGCGAAATGTCGAAGACCACATAGGGCGATATCCAGTAGAACTTGCGGTACTGGTCTATGAAGGCCGTTCGCCCGGTATCGCCTGTGTCGGGATTCGGTTGGTCGAGGTTGAAATCGACCGAGCCGAACTCGGCAGCGGCCAGGTGCTCACTCGTGAGTCTGGCGGCGAACCCCGCCACCGCCTTCTTCCACTTGTATTGGCCGCTGCCCGTGAAGTAGTAGTCGGTGCTCTCGAGGTCGTTGTAGGCCTTGTCGGCGTATTGGTAAGCGATGACGTCCGGGTCGAAGATCAGCGAGCCGCGATCGGTGTAAGTGGCCATCTCGACGCTCACGTCCAAGATGGCGCTCGACGCGTTCTGCTGCTGGAACGGCGGCGGCGCGTTGTTGGGAAGGTAGCGCGGGTTATCTTGCCCTTGGGCGCGAAGGTCCAAGTTCGGCACGAAGTCCCACGCGGCGTGCGCGGGTCGCTCCGCGAGCACGCCCGCGAGCAACATCCCGATCGAAGCGGCGGCGGCGGATAGGCGTCCGTAGTTGAGCATGATTCCCTTCCCTACAGAGGCAGATTGCCGAAGCTGAAGCGCATCGAGATCGTCGTGACGTCGATGTCGCCGCTCTCGTGTTCCAAGCCTAAACCAAGGTTCTGAAAGAAGTACCAGCGAAAGCCCGCCTTGATCGACGTGCCCGACTCGTAACGATGCGCCGTTAGGTCGGCCTTCTCCACCGCCGAGTAATGGCCGGTCACGAACAGCTCGAACGGCTTTCGCGGGTTCCAGCGGAGTCCGACACTTGCAGCGGCGCCTGAGTCCTTGAGATCGAAGTTCTCACCACCGATCGATCCGAAATCGTAATTGGACGACTCGTAGCCGACCTCCGCCGTGAAATCGAGCGCGTCGCCGAATTTGTGTACGTAGCCGAGCGCGAGATTCCCCATCACGAGGTCGAAGGTGCCCGTCGCTTGGTCGGTGGCGATCGCGCTCGTGACGACGCCCGAGTAGTCGATGACCGAGCTCTTGTAGTAGCCGCCGAAATAAAAGTGCCCGCCGAACGCATAGGAGCCGACCGCCCCGATACCGTTGCCGCTGGATGTCTGGATCCGAACGGTTTGACCGGGAAAGGGCGACTGCTCTGCGGTCGTCTCGACCGAGTTATTGAGCGACTGGAAGTCGAGGTAGGTATAGCTGAGATCAGTGGCGCGCGCGGTCAACGACGGCGCGGCGGCGACGATTGCCCAGACGGCAAGCCTCCGCAGCGTCACGGTTTTCTTGTTCTCCAACGCGCCTCCCTCTGTAGCCTTGCCGCAATGATAGCCAATATCAGCCCCAGGACGAACTCGAGCCCGGTCGCGCCGCCACCGCCGGTGGAGCCGCCGACCGCTTTGACGGTCACGGTGCGGGTCGCGGGCGTGGCCGCGTTGCCCGAGGTGTCCTTCACGTTGTAGGTGACGGTGTAGTCGCCGACCTGGGCGGTGTTCACGGGGTTGGTCGTGACGATCTTGGCGGTGAGGTCGCCGTCGAGCGCGTCGGTGGCGGTCGCGCCGGCGTCGGTGTAGGTGTCGCCGACCGTCAGGGTGACGCGAGGCGGCGCCCTTGAGCGTGATCGTGGGCGGGGTCAGGTCGCCGCCGCCGAGGTTCCCCGCGCCGTCGTTGTAGAAGATCGCGATGCCGCTCGGGCCCGCGAGCGCGACGTCGAGCCGATGCGTCGACGCTGAACTTACCCGTCGCGACCGCGAGCGCGCCGGGCACGCCGAGCTGCTGCGGGAAGAGATTGAACGCCCCGCTCGAGGTGCCGGAGTTGGCGTAGACCTGGTGCGCGCCCGTCTTGTTGACGACGATGATGTCGGTGCTGCCGTTCAAGTCGATGTCGGCCGCGGCGACGGCGGAGTTGAGCGACGCGCCGAGCTGGTCGGAGAGGAAGAAGCTGCCGCTCGCGGCGGAGGTGTTGAGCCAGACCTCACCGCTCGGGGTCGCGGGCAGCGTGGAGGTGTCGCGCCCGAAGACGAGGTCGGCGCGCTGATCGCCGTTGAAGATCCGCGGCCGTGACCGAGGTCGTGGGCCCCGTGGGCAGCGTGGTCTCGAGCGCGAAGACGCCGGCGGTGTTGCGGTACACGGTGGCGTCGCCGCTCGCGTTGGCGAGCACGAGCTCCGGCAGCGTATCGCCGAAGAGATCGACGAGCACCGCGCCGCGGCTGTTCGCGGTGCCAAGCTTCGCCGCGAGCTCGAAGATGCCCGAGCCGCGGTTCAAGTACACGCTCGTCGGGCCGTTGTTCGCGAACACGAGGTCCGGTAGCCCGTCGCCGTTCACATCGGCGACCGCGACCGCGTAGCTGTCGTCGTTCACGTCGCCGACGTCGGCGGCCGTGAACGCCGCGGCGCCCGAGTTCATGTAGATCCGGCTCGGGAAGCCCGCGCCTCCGGCCGTCACGATGTCGAGGTTGTGATCGGAGTTGAAGTCCGCGACCGCGATCGCGCGGCTCGGCGAGGCGCCGGCCAAGGTCGATCTGCGTGCTCGAGAGAATCCGCCGGCTCGCGTTCGCGGGATCGACGATGTTCAGGAGCACCCCGGTGCCCGTGCCCGTCGCGACCGCGAGGTCGACGAAGCCGTCGCCGTTGAAGTCCCCGGCCGCGATCCCGCGCGCGTCGATGCCCGAGATCGTCTGCGCGGGGCCGCTGCTCACGCGCTGCGCGACGCTGAGCGCCGTCGTCGTCGTGTCGTTCGCCGGCGTCTCGTCGATCGGCACCGGACCCGCAACCGCGACCTTCGCGTTCGCGAACACGTCGCCCGCGAAGCTGCCGTGGCCGGTCAACGCCAAGGTGCGTGTCATGGTGGCCGCGACGGCCCCGAGCGTGCACGACAGTTGCGTCGTCGCTGCCGACGACGCTGAACGTGCAGCCTGGATCCGACGGCGGGTCGAACTGGAACGGCACCTCGCCCGCGAACGTCGCCGTGAGCGTGACGCCCGGAACGTCGACCGTCGGCGCGTTGTTCTTGATCGCGAAGGTCCACGTGTCCGCTCCGCCGAGCGCGACGGGGTTCGGTGTGGCGGTGAGCGTGATCGCGAGATCGGCACGGCCCGCACGCAGCACGTTCAGATTGAAGCTGCCCGGCACGGGCGGGGCGATTCCGTCGCTGACGGTGAATTTGACCTGGTGCGGGCCGACGTCGACGCCGAGCGGCGTTCCCGAGATGGCGCCCGCCGCGCTCAACAGCAAGCTCGCGGGTAGTCCGCTCGTGACGGCATACGTGAGGCTCGAGGCCGGCTTGTCGGGATCCGTGACGAACTGCGCGAGCGAGAGGCTGAACGCCACGGCTTCCGTCGCGGTCTGATCGGGGATCGGGTCCTGGATTTTCGGCGGGACGTTGACGTGCGTGACCGTGATGTCGAAGTTTTGCAGCACCGGCGGACCCGTCGGATCCGACACCGACAGCGTGACGTGGTTGACACCGACGTTCGCTTGCGCGGGCTTGCCGGAGAGACTCGCGTTGCCGTTCGCGCCCGGCGTGAGCGTGAGCCAAGCCGGGAGCGTGGGCGCCGCGATCACCAGCGTGTCGCCGTCGACGTCGGTCGCGGCGACCGCGTAAACGTACGTCGCATCGTCCGTGGCCGTCGTCGGCGGAGTGCTCGTGAAAGTCGGCGGGTCGTTGACCGGCGCGATCGTGATCGTGACGGTGACGACCGGGCTGTCGAGCGCGCCGTCGTTGGCGTGGTACGTGAACGAGTCGGGACCGTTGTAGTTGGCTGCCGGTGTGTAAGTGAACGAGCCGTTCGAGTTCAGCGTGAGCGTTCCGTGAGTCACGCTCGTGTTGAGCACGGCGGTGAGCGTGTCTCCGGGTCCGGGTCGGTGTCGTTCGCGAGCACGCCGTTCGCGGGGACGACGAGCGGCGTGTCCTCGTTCGTGGTGTAAGAATCGGCGTTCGCGACCGGTGCACGGTCGTTGACGGTGAGCGAGACGGTGACCGCGCTGCTGCTCAGCGTGCCGTCGCTGGCGTGGTACGTGAACGAATCGGGCCCGCCATAGCCGGCCGCCGGTGTATACGTGAACGAGCCGTTGGCACTCAGCGCGAGTGCGCCGTGCGCCACGTTCGCGTTGAGCACGGCCGTCAGCGTGTCGCCGGTGTCCGGGTCGGTGTCGTTCTTGAGCACGCCGTTCGCGGCGTCGACCGTGAGAGCCGTGCCCTTGTTCGTGCTGTACGAGTCGGCGACGGCGACGGGCGGATGGTCGACGTGCGCGACGGTAACGGTAACCGTGGCCGTGGAGGTGAGGCCCGCCGTGTCGCGCATCGTATACGTGAACGTTTCGGGGCCGACGTAGCCGGCGGCCGGCGTATAGCTCAGCGTGTTGTTCGCTCCGGCCCCGACGATCGAAACCGTCCCGCCGTGATCCGTGGCGCCGACGGTGGTGATCGTCTTGGTGTCGCCGGCGTCGGGGTCGGTGTCGTTGGCCAGAACGTTGAGGCTGTTCGCAGAGGTGTCCTGGTTGACGGTGACGGGGTCGTTCACCGCGGTGCGGTGCGTGGTTGACGCTGCGCCACGGTGACGGTGACGGTGGCCGTGGAGGTGAGGCCCGCGGTGTCGCGCATCGTGTAAGTGAACGTTTCGGTGCCGACGTAGCCGGCCGCTGGCGTGTAGCTCAGCGTGTTGTTCGCTCCGGCGCCGACGATCGAGACCGTACCGCCGTGGTTCGTCGCGCCGATGGCCGTGATGGTCTTGGTGTCGCCCGCGTCGGGGTCGGTGTCGTTGGCGAGAACGTTGAAGCTGTTCGCAGAGGTGTCCTGGTTGACGGTGAAGGGATCGTTCACCGCGGACGGTGCGTGGTTGACGCTGCGCGACGGTGACGGTGACCGTGGCCGTGGAGGTGAGGCCCGCGGTGTCGCGCATCGTGTACGTGAACGTTTCGGTGCCGACGTAGCCGGCCGCCGGCGTGTAGCTCAGCGTGTTGTTCGCTCCGGCGCCGACGATCGAGACCGTCCCGCCGTGGTTCGTCGCGCCGAGTGGCCGTGATGGTCTTGGTGTCGCCCGCATCGGGGTCGGTGTCGTTGGCCAGAACGTTGAAGCTGTTCGCAGAGGTGTCCTGGTTGACGGTGAAGGGATCGTTCACCGCGGTCGGTGCGTGGTTGACGCTGGCCACTGTGACGGTCACCGTGGCCGTGGAGGTCAGGCCCGCGGTGTCGCGCATCGTATACGTGAACGTTTCGGTGCCGACGTAGCCGGCCGCCGGCGTGTAGCTCAGCGTGTTGTTCGCTCCGGCTCCGACGATCGAAACCGTCCCGCCGTGGTTGGTCGCCCCGATGGCCGTGATGGTCTTGGTGTCGCCCGCGTCGGGGTCGGTGTCGTTGGCTAGAACGTTGAAGCTGTTTGCGGAACTGTCCTGATTCACATTGAAAGCATCGTTCACCGCCGTCGGCGCATGGTTCACGACGTCCACGGTGATCGTCACCGTCGCGACGTTGCTCGACGCGGTGCCGTCGCTGGCGTGGTACGTGAAGGTGTCGGGGCCCGTGTAGCCCGCGTTCGGCATGTAGATGAACGAGCCGTCGGCGTTCAGCGCGAGCGTTCCGTGCGCGACGTTCGCGTTGAGCGCGGCCGTGAGTGTGTCGTTGTTCGCGTCGGTGTCGTTCTTGAGCACTCCGTTCGCGGCGTTGACCGTGAGCTGCGTGTCCTGATTCGTGCTGTACGAGTCGTTGACGGCGATCGGCGGGACGTTGACGACGGAGACGGTGATCGTGACCGTGGCGATGTTGCTGAGGCCGGGCGCCGCCGGCGCCGCCGTCGTCGGCTTGGTACGTGAACGTGTCCGTACCGGAGAAGAGGGCGGTGGGCCGTAGTGAAACGATCCGTTCGCGTTCAGCGTTACGCTGCCGTGCGTCGGACCTGTGACCACCGCCGCGGTTAGAGGATCGGTGTCCGCGTCGGTATCGTTGGCGAGCACGCCGGGGGCGCTCACGTCGAGAGCCGTGCCCACCGTCGTGGAATATGAGTCGTTGCTCGCCACGGGGTGGTGGCATTCGCGGCGGAGCTCAGCAAGAGGCCTGCCAGTGGGCGATCAACGCCGAGAATCGTGTGCTCGAAAGCGCACGTTCCGCCCGCCGCTTTGCGCAGCTTCCGCATCAGACTGGACCCCCTGTCAGTGAAGGCGTTTGGCGAGGATGCCGAGTAGGCGCTCTGTGACTCGCGCCATCCTCGAGACTCGTTGCCTGCTCAAGCCGTGGCAAGTGAGCAGCCACACGCTGAACCGCCTCTTTCTTCGTCCTTGTTGGAACCCGATTTTGCCAGATTCGCGGCAACCGGTACGAACGCGAGGTTTATGTAAGCATAGATCTAACGGATCAGGGCCGCTCTACGCCCGACGGCGCGGCTCGATCAGCGGCGACGAAGTCAATACATTCCGCACCGATCAGCGCGTAGGGACCTTCCGATTGAGGCTGACGAGCCCTCCGACCGAGCCGCCTCGCTCGACCACGCCCCGCTGCAGACGATTCGCTTCACTTGGCGAATGTTTAGCGAGCTATATGTAAAGCGAGCATCGCTAAACATCACGCGATTCTGTGCCGCTGGAGTCTTCAAGGCCGAGGGGTGTGAACTGCGTCATTGACAATCAGCTGCCTATTACGCAGTCTGGCCCGCAAGCGCGCCATGGAAGAGCCGCGAAAATGCTAACGAGGCTTCGGGAAAAATGTCGTCAGTCGCAGCCGGCCGGCCGCCGGCAAGGAACGTCAGGTCCTTCGGGCCGAATGACGAGCTGCTGTACACGATCACCGGCGCTCGCGGTGAGCCTCGCCTCGGAGCGATCCTCTGGGGCCTCGGCATCGCCGAGGTCAAGATCGCGCGCGCCCTCGCTAAGAGGGGCATCGTCTCGATGCAGGTGCGGATAAACGGACCTGAGTTCTACGACGATGATCGCCGCAACGAAATCTATCGTCGTAGCGGTATCGATTACTGCAAGCTCGCGATGGACAAGCTCGCCGCCGAGCGAGGTGTGACGTCGTTCATTCTGATGGGCACTTGTGCGTGCGCCAACTCGGGTTTTCACGCGGCGCTCGCAGATTCACGCGTCGTCGGCCTGATTCTCGCGAATCCCTATGTCTCGACGGCTCAGCGGGTTCGTACGCTCGGTTGGGACAAGGTCTCGAAGCCTGACGCATGGAAGAGGTGCGTAGCAGCGCCGTGCCGCTCACGCCAGAGCGGCTTTGAGCACCGTGTGGCGCTTCTTCGGTGCCGCCTTCGATCGATGCGGGCGCCCGTCAAGCCGCGCTCTAGGCCGGCGCACGCCGGGCGATCGAGCTTCCCGGAGACCTCACTCGCGAGCTCGGAAAGCTCTGCGATCGTGGGTCCAAGATCTTGGTCGCGTGCTCGACGACGGACGACAGCTTGCACTATTTGCGCAAGAGGCATGGCTCCGATCTGCGCAAGCTGCAGGCGCGGGGAAATCTGAGCTTCGTTGAAGTGAAGTGCATGCGCACTTGTTCTCGACGGACGATTCGGCAGCCGCGTTGCTGAACGATGCGATTTCGCGCTGGATCGAAACAACGGATTTCGTTTCGAGCGCAGCCACGGCATCTCGCCCGAATCTGGACCTTCGCTTCGGCATGGGGACGCATCGGCGAGCAGCGTTGATTCGATTGACAGCGCCGTCTCGATCGCGTTCCTCACAAGAGAATCAGGCCGGAGGAACGCGGGTAATAGCTCGCGTTGTTCCGCATGAGGCGCTGGCAAAGTCACGGTCCTCGCCAGGCGGACCGCGGCTGCGGCGCATTCATCCGAGCGCCGGCAGCGCATGCAGAAGTGCTATGGGCTCGGGGACACGGGACCACACAAATGGGTTGCCGTTTTTCGCCGGGACGGCGCGACGTTGTTCATGACGGCGTACGATGCCGGATAATGACGCTTGCAGCACGCCTCATCCGCACCGTCGCCCCGCCTTCGGGCGCGAACAGAGTCGCCCTGAGCTCCTCCCGTCGAGAGATAGCGATGAGCACATCGATGTACAGCCGCGACCGCGCGCGGCGCTCGTTCGTCGACTCGGCCGTGCTGCGCGTCGTGTCGCAGATTTCGACCGCGGTTGGCTACGTCATTCTCGTTCGCGCGTTGCCAACGGAATCATTCGGCGTCTATAGCCTTTTCTACACCTTCATTGCCGCCATCGGCGCTGTCCTGTCGCTCGGCCTCGAGCAGGTGCTACAGCGTTATTCGCCCGAGTATCTAAGGGCCGGTAACGAGCCAGCTGCGGCTCGGCTCGTACGCGTCGTTGCTTCGGGCCGCTTCGCGATCAATGTGTTGCTGCTCGCCGTGATTCTGCTCGCGTGGAACTATTTGGCTCCGCTCGTCCACGTCGCGCCGTATCGCTCGGCCTTCGTCATTTTTTGCGTCTTGATTCTCTTGCATTTCCAGGTACGGGTTCTGCAGCTCGCGCTCGGATCGCACATGCTGCACCGCTTCAGCGTCGGCGCAATGATCGTCCTGTCCCTGGTCAAGCTCGTTGGCTATTGTTTGCTCTATTGGACTGCCCGGGGAACGCTGGAGACAGCGATTATCGTCGACATCGTCGCTTACGCCTCTGCGTACGTCGGTCAGCGGATCGTGTACCACAAGAAGGCGCTCACGCAGAACGCCAGGATCCCCTATCAGTTCTCACCCGCGGAGCGGAAGCGAATGGTCCGCTACGGCTTGCTCAACAACTTCAACGACGCCGGCGGATTGCTCCTGTACTCGACGCTCGACAACTTCGTCATCGCCGCGTTTCTCGGCACGGCATCCGTCGGCATCTATTCGTTCTATTCCCGGCTGCGGATGATGGTTTACAACGCGCTCCCGGTGTCGCAGTTTCAGAACGTCATCATTCCGCTCTTCTTCTCAATCCGTTCTGCCGATGCGCCTTACAGCATCCCGAGGTACTTTTCGCTATTGCTCAATCTCAACTTGCTCGTGCAATGGCCGATCCTTGCGTACGTCACCGCTTATCACCGGGAAATCGTGCAGGTCTTGCTCGCCGGCAGGTTCGTCGAGTATTCGTGGCTGTTGCCGATGTTCGTGGTGTTCTCGATCCTCGATGGGGCCCTGGACCCGGTTGGCTACGTCGCGCAATACGAGGAGAAGGCCGGCACGCTGCTACTGAGCAAATTGTTTGCCATCTACAACGTCGTCGCGATGGTCGTGCTCGTGCCGTACTTCAACGTCTATGGAGCCGTGTTGGCGAGCGGTACGGCGCAAATCCTCAAGAACGCGTTCGTCTGGTGGACCGTGCGGAAGCGGGCCGTATGGCTCAACGCCTGGGCGTCACTCGCGAGCAGCATCGGCCTGTGGGGAGGGGCTTCGGTCGTCTTCTATGGACTCAAAGTGCTGTTGCCGATTCCACCTCTGCCGCAATTGCTGCTCGGTCTCGTGGTCTGTTGTGCCATCGGCGTCGTCTATGTTCGCAGCCCCGTGCTATCCGAATCCGACCGATCGATCATGTCGTCGATCCTCGGTGAGAAGGCCGCGGGTTTGATGCGACGTTTCGGCCTCTTGCCGGCTCCACGCGCTCATGACGGTGCGACGCCTAGTTAGTGACTCGGCGACGTCTACTGCCGTCCAGTGGCGGCGCATGAGTGAGCGACGTCAGTTTCACTCTCGAGCGGCACATCAAAAATACTACTGCCATGTCCGGCGATGTGGCACTCTCTAGTCCTTTCGTACTATCCCAACGCGGTTGAACGGCCACGGAGGAGCTGCCTACAGTGGGTAGTCGGTCCCCACTAGGGGAGGGCTCGAGGCATGCCCTTAAGGAGAACAAGGATGAAGGGAGTCGAGAGCGTAGAAGTGTCGATCGTGATGCCTTGCTTGAACGAGGCAGAGACGATCGACGTCTGCGTCAAGAAGGCCAAGGGATATCTAGAAAGCCGGGGAATTGGAGGCGAAGTCGTCGTCGCCGACAACGGCAGCACCGACGGGTCGCAGGCGCTGGCGACCGACGCCGGCGCGCGCGTGGTGCACGTTCCGAGTTGCGGCTACGGCGCCGCATTGTTGGGCGGGATTCAAGCTGCCCACGGAAACCTCGTGATCATGGGTGACGCCGATGACAGCTACGACTTCACGGCGTTGGACCCCTTCGTCGAGAAGCTGCGCGCGGGCTACGACCTCGTAATGGGAAATCGGTTTCTCGGCGGCATCAAAGCGGGGGCTATGCCGCGCTTGCACAGGTACTTCGGCAATCCTGTGCTCTCAGGGATCGGACGGCTGCTGTTCCGTTGTCGGTTGGGTGACTTCCATTGCGGGCTACGTGGTTTTAGGCGAGATTCGATCATGTCGCTCGCGCTTACTTCACGGGGAATGGAATTCGCGAGCGAGATGGTCGTCAAGGCGACCTTGCGCAATCTGCGCATAGCGGAAGTCCCCACGACGCTCTCGCCGGATGGCCGCAGTCGCCCGCCGCACTTGCGAAGCTGGCGCGACGGATGGCGGCACTTGCGTTTTCTGCTTCTTTTGAGTCCGGCATGGCTGTTCTTCTATCCAGGAGTCGCGATGCTCCTGGCGGGCTTGCTAGGCGGAATCTGGCTGATACCGGGGCCACGATCCGCGGGAAGCGTCACATTCAGTATTAATACCTCGCTGTTCGCTGCTGCCAGCCTGATCTGCGGGTTCCAGGCGATCGTGTTCTATATATTCGCCAAAACGCATGCGGTCCGCTCGGGTTTGCTTCCGGAGGACCGTGTGGTCGCACGGCTCCGAAATGTCCTGCGCCTCGAGGTCGGGCTGATCGGTGGTGCTCTAGCCGTCGCTGGAGGCCTCGTGTTGGCGACGGAGGCAGTGGGGGTCTGGGGCGCCGCTTCTTTCGGGCCGCTCGATCCCAACGAGTCGCTGCAAAGCGTGATTCCCAGTATCACGCTATTGATTCTCGGCTTTCAGATCATTTTCTCTAGTTGTCTGTTGGCTGTCCTCCAGCTGGATACACGTACGGCCGGCGCTCGCACGCGCAGAGACGATCTCCCCGATCGCGCGGCTGAGCTTCGACCAGACGATATTGCAAGTTTGCTGGAGAACAGTGTGAAGCGACCACGATCGCATGAAAGACATCATCGAAAATAGAGTTCGGCTCGACGGTTCGACGAAGGCGCGTCTCCTCGCCATGTCGCTTAAGGAGAACGGTCTACTGTGGACTAGTTTGATCGGGATCTATTACACCGCTAGCGCCATCGGCGAGAAGGCCTTTTCGATTGCCGCCCGGCGTCGCTCGAAGCTCGGCCTTCCGGGAATGAACAGCGTCGCTATCAATAAAGTCATTTGGGAAAAGTGGGACTGGAGCGCCAAGGGCGAGGAATGGTCGCCATCATCCGATTGGAAAGGTTCCGTGATCCGCACTCTGTTGGTACCCAATATTCCGGACGGCTCGGCCATCGTCGAGATCGGTCCGGGTGGCGGCCGGTGGACGGGAGATTTGCAGGCGCGCGCAAAGAAGTTGACGGGTATCGACATCTCGGAGGCATGCATTCGCGAATGCGAAAGGCGCTTTGCAGGTTGTCGGAACGTCGAGTTCTGGGTCGGCAGCGGAGCGGATCTCAATGGCATTGATACCGGCAGTACCGACGCGATTTGGTCATTCGACGTGTTCGTCCATATCAACAAACCTCAGTTCGAGGCCTATACGAAGGAGTTCGCGCGAGTGCTGAGGCCGGGCGGTGTGGGCGTCGTGCACCACGGAGCGGTGGGCGGCGCGAGCGGCGGGTGGCGCAGCGACGTGACAACGGCGGACGTCGAACGGTTTTTGACTTCGGCGGGACTACGGATGAAGCAACAACTCTCGTCGTGGCGGGACGCGAACGAGGAATTCAAAGCAGGCCTATACGGCGACGTCGTCACCGTTTTTCAGAAGGCGTGAACGTAAGCGGACAGTCGACGTTTCATCATTGATCGACAGCGGCGTTTCGGGACGGGCGCGTCCGGACGAACACCCAAGCGCGCGTCGTCACGAAGCTCAGCGCCGGCACGATGATGCAGACGGCGAGAAAGGCGACCCAGTGCGGAGCGGCGAACATCTGCGAGGCCACGTAAGGGATAAACCAGGACAGCGCCACTCCCAGGCATGATGTAACCACGAACCGCGGGAACGCGACTCTGTGGACCGCCGAAGAGCGAAACGTGATGATCCGATGCGCGAAATAAGCCAACGGAATCATCAGCAGATAGGCGCAGGCGCTCGCAATCGCGGGCGCCATCCCGATGCCGGACGATCCTAAATAGGCCATGACGAAGTAAATCAGCGCGAGCGATACGCCGACTAAGCAGAAGACGAGCGGTTCGCGCAGGTCTTCCCAGGAAGTGAACGGCCCGGCACGACGCGGTGCGCCAGCTAGCCGATTGACATCATTGCTTCGTGTCACGTTGTTACGCGCTCGACTGCGCGGCTACTCGTCGACCTCTATAGCTCGCCACGTGCCGTTACGCGGAGGTGATCGGACGACGGGTCGAGTCCAAGTAGAGGGCTGAGCGTGTCTGCATCGATGAGGAGAATGCAATCGATCGCCGGGTCCTCGCTCCAGGCACGTACCTTCTCGACAACTGCGGGCATCCCTTGCTGATTTTCGAGATCGATCGAGTCGATCTGCCATGGTCTATGAGATGCGTCCACGTCGGCCCATGCCGTGTAAAGGACATACACTAGCGACCACACATGACCGGCAACAGCATAGGTGGCGTTTGCGGGCATTTTGCTCAGATCTGCGAGCGCACGCTGATGCGTCTCCAGGCGCACCTTCGTGTAGTAACGCATTGACCCGAGCGCGGAAATGGCCGCCGGTATGTACGCGATGCCCACGATTACCGTCAGCAGCGCGCTCATCTTGACCGGATGCGTTCTGGCGAGCTCCGAGCCGACAGGCCTGCTTCTGGCAACTCTCGCGCGGATCCACGACAAAGCCAGGAGAAGCGTCGCCGCGCACGCCGCTAGTCCGGCCTGGCTTGCGTAGCGTTGCCAAGAGTAGGCACCGCGAACCTCCCAGTCCCCGAATCCTACCGCCATGACATTCGCCATGATCAGCGTCGCGACGTGGCCGGCGAATGCGACGCTGGACATCAAGAGCAGCAACTCGAGCGCCGAGCTCTTGTCTCGATGCGAGAGCACGGCACGGATGCCGATCACGAATGCGGCAGCAATGAGGCCGTAAAACAGCAGGTGCGCCCTGACGGCGGCAGCACACGAGCGCAGAAACGGTGGCAGCAAGTCGAAGCGCCACTCGTTCGGGGCGCCGAGCCGCAAATCCTCGATGGGCTGGAAGCGCAGCTCGTACACCTTCCAGAGCAGCGCAGCCACGATCGCGCCTGCGGTTAGCCATCCGACTGCGACCAAGGTTCGGCGGAGATCGAGTCTCGCGGCGAGCGTCAGCAATACGGTGGCGATGGCTATTACCCCGATCAAGTATTCGCCGCCTGGTTTTATCGCCGCCGGTAAAGCGCCAAGCGAGAGCAAAGTCACTGGATCGAGCTGCGACTGCGCGGCTGCCCGTTGGTCTTTCGAAAGGCCTGTCGCGAGCACGAGCAGCGTTACGAGTGCCAAGACCGAGAGCGGCGGATCGGCGACGACCGACCAAAACTGCACACTGTGCTGTGCCGGGTAGTAGGCGAAATCATGTGCGCCCGGGTTCAAGAGCACGACCGCCATGAACCCGAGCAGCGTTTCGGTCCACGGTCTACCCTGCGATGAGGAGTTCGTCGTCCCGCTCACGAAACGCGCCACGAGTGGAACGGACAGCACGATGAGCATCGTCGTCATTGCCTGTGCCGTCCCGATCGCGAACTTGCCGAGCAGCTGACTGGCTATCCAAACGGGCAGGGCAAGCGCCGGCGGATAGGTGGGATGCAGCGAATAGAATCCGGGCGGCAGCGGTGCTGCGATGAGGTGGCCGAGCTGGACGAGGTACTGCGCATTCGGAAGCCAGTGGTTGTACGCGTCCATGAAAGTCGATGGCACCATGCAACCGAGCAGCAGGAGGGGTGCTCCAAGGACAATCGATGGGATCAGCGCGTAGCGGTCGATGCCGCCCCTGAACAAAGCGAAGACGCCTAGGAGCGCTAGCAGCGAGACAACGATCAGCACCACCGCGAGACTCGCGATGCCGAACAAGGGCAATACGATCGCCAGTAGGGCCGCGATTACCCAGCCGCGCACGGTCATGAGGATCAGTGTGCGGTCGCGAGACACTACCGCGCCGGCCAACGCGAACAGCATGATGACCGCGATCAACGCAACTAGGCCGGGCAAACCTTGCTTGAGTTGAGTCTGTATCTGCGAAAGCAGCTCAACGAGTCGAGAGTCCATCTATGTACGGGCGTCCGTGTTCACGACGATCTGCCTCATGGTCCCATCTCACGGATCGGGCGAGCGCGACTTAGTGCACCGCCGAACAGCGAAACATGGTTATTCGGTCTGCGGAATAGGCCGCCGGAATCATCAGCAGACAGGCGCAGCCGCTTGTAAATTGGTCCACTGGCGGGGGCAACTTTGCGCAGGCGCGTCGTTAAGTGCTCGTTGATCCCGTCGACCGTTTGCCGATCGTCACGAGGAGGTTGCTCGGCATGCCGAACAATCGAATGGATTCCACGGTGACGGCGCAACCTTGCAGTCCGCCACATAGTTGCAGTATGTCTTTCCGGTCGAGGAGATTGAGGTTTTCTTCGCGAGCGAAGAACTCGTATCTCGTGCTCCGCAGAAGGTGCCGGAACCAGGGCCGCGGCAGCCAGTGGACGAGTGGCAGTACGCTATGGAATTCGACCGGGAACCACCTGTTCGGGGTGGTCAAGAAAACAGCACGGCCCGCGACACGCGTAAGCTCCGCGATGAAGCTTCGTTGATTCACAGCGCTTCCGACATGCTCGAGCACGGCGCTCGAGTGAACGACGTCGAAGCTGGCATCTGCGAACGGAAGCTGGCGCCCGTCGGCGCGGCGGTACGTCAGACCCGGATATTGCTGCTCCAGGAATGAAGCGTCGTCGATGCCGACTGCTGTGATCTTGTCTTTGTACGGGTACCACGCTTCCACGTAGTTCGAGCTCTCGTAGGTTTGGTCGGACGTGACGCCCACATCGAGCAGCGTCTCGAGAGGGCTGTATCGACGTCTTCTCGAGGAAGCGGTCGTACATGCGCCGTCGTGCCTGCCCAGCGATCCGTACCGAAAGAGAGGTCGGCTCCGCGACGTTGTATTGGGCGTTAGGTTTGCGCGCTATTGCCATCTGGCCTCATTTGCGGTCAACGCGTGGCCGAGTTTGGCTCGCGACTTGCTCGCGCACCGCTCATCCCAGCCGGGCGCAAATGACGACCGCCCGGCCGATTCGGCGAGCGGCTAGCGCAAATCGACCTTCACTTCCTGCAAACGACGAGGGAATCGCCATCAGTGCGTCTAGGCTCAAAGCGCGGAGCAACGCATCGTAGCCATTACCGACTAGCGACACGACCGGAAAGCGGTAGGTGTACGCGTAAACTGCAGGGAACATTCTACCTGGATCGATGTGAAGCCGGAACTTGCGCAAAGCGCTCGCAGTTTGGCCACGCTTTCGTATGCGTAGAACGTGGGCCAAACTTCCGCTTTCTTTATTCGGCTACGGAGCGCGACCGGAATCGTTCGAGCGAATAGAAACTCTGGTGCCCACGGGTTGGGAACCGTAAAAGCGAAGACGCCTGAAGGTTTTGTCACCCGGAATGCTTCGAGCGTCGCGGCCCGCACATCTTTGATGTGTTCCCACACGAAGTTCGAAAAACAAGCGTCGTATCTCTCCGAAGCGACGTCGGTCATCGCCTCTGCCGACTGAGCGTATGTGTTCCTAATGCGGGCGTATCCGGTTTGCCTCGGGTCGATATCAAGATGATCTGCTACGAAATCGCAGCCCGCGGCTTCCAGCGCTGTTTCGACCGACACGCTGCCGCTCGAGCCGATGTTGAGAATCGCGGTGTTGGCTCGATTGCGCAGTTCAGGGACTAGAGCATCGACCAATCCCGTTTCAGCATAGTATGCTATCGAGCAGTGTGCTACGACGGACGGGTAACAGATGCGTGCAAGACAGCATGGCGTACTGAACGGCGATACGAATGCGACGCCGCGAGCGTGTCATCGGCGAATTCGGTCGGCATCGCTGACAATCGCGCACAGCCATTGCGGTCGCCGCGGGTGTGCAAGTCTGCGGCCAAGCCGCTGCCGTCCGAGTCGTGCATGGTGCGGACATACTCGGCTGCGGTGAGTGAGCACGCTTTCGAGCTGCGACTGTTTCACTCAATGGTCTTATAGGTGCCGAGATGCGTGTGGTGATAAAAGCTGTCTCCGTGGAAGGGTTCGAGAAAGGCGACGGAGCCGATGAAGAGCCCGCCCGGCTTGAGGAACTCTCATGACCTCTTGTGCTACGACGAACGGGTAACGGATGTGCTCCAGGACAGCCATGGAAAGAACGAATTCGAACGACTCGGATGCGAACGGAAGCGCGTGACCATCGCCCAGAATGGGTGCGGTCGGATCCGTGTAGTCGAGCCCTACCCATTGGAAGCCGGCGGCTTCGCAAACGTCGCGGTGCAAGCCCGTGCCGCAGCCGAGATCCAACGCGAACGCTCGCGGTATGAGCGTTCATAGGGCTGGAAGTTTACGAACATGAGAACCTGCCAATCGATACGTTCCATTTCGTGAACTGCGAACAGGTGTTCGAACATCTCACACATCCGGCCGAGACGCTCCGGCGCTTAGCCGCATCGTTGCGCGGCGGTGGCTTACTGCGCCTCAGTGTGCCGGATGCCACGCGGACGCTGCGGAAACTGCGCACCCGTAGTTTCGGCGATCTTCGCGATGGGAAATCATGCCGATTGCCCCGCTTCAGCATGTGAACTCATTTACCGCGCAGACGCTTGAACGGATAGGCGCCTCCGCCGGGCTTCGGTCGATCCGCCCAAGCCTGAGACTCCTGTGACGACGCTACTTCGGGCTGGGTCTCCCGAAGCGCCTGAAGTCGCTTGATCGTCCCCTTTGATCGGGACGCGTGGCCTCGCACCACGATCGCGTACTTCCGCAAGTCGTAGTAAGGGAACTGCTCGTCCGCACTGGCTGCAAGCCAACACGTTCCATGCTGCCGCCGGGATGCCCGCCACGCGATCAGTACGCCTTCGTGTCGCTGAACATGCGGACGATCGTCACGGCGATGATCTTCAAATCGAGCGCGAGCGACCAGCGCCGCAAGTACTCGAGGTCGGACTCGACGCGGGCCCTCATTTGCTCGACGGTGCTCGTCTCGCCGCGGTAGCCGCGAATCTGCGCGAGGCCCGTAATCCCCGGCGCGACCTTGTGGCGGATCATGTACCCCTTGATCAGCCGCCGGTATTCCTCGTTGTGCGCGATCGCGTGCGGGCGCGGTCCCACGAGGCTCATCCTGCCCTGGACGACGTTGATCAGCTGCGGCAGCTCGTCGAGCGAATAGCGGCGGATGAAGCGGCCGAACGGCGTAATGCGGTTATCGTTGCGAAGGGCCTGGGGCACGTTGGCGCCGTCGTCGGAGCTCCGCATGCTACGAAACTTGTAGACGATGATCTCGCGCCCGTCCAAGCCGTATCTGCGCTGTTTGAAGATGACCGATCCCGGAGTGGTCAAGCCGACCCCGATCGCGACGAAGAGCATCACGGGTGACGCGAGCAGCAACATCAAAGAAGCGAGAACGAGGTCGGTGGCTCGCTTCACGAGCCCATTGACACCGAAGAAGGGTGTCTCGCACAGCGCGAGAATCGGAACGCCGTCGATAACGTCTACGCGCGACTGGATCAGGTCGAAGACGAAAATGTCCGGCACGAAATAGATCGAGGCGGTGGTGTCGTGCAACTCGTCGACCAATCGCTTCGTGCGCTCCTCATGGCGGATCGGAAGCGCGATGTAGATGACGTCGATGGAGTTGTTCTTGACGTATGCCGGCAAGGCGGAGAGGCTGCCAAGGAGCGGGCGGCCCTCCGTGGGCCCTATTCGCTCGGCGCTTCGGTCCTCGAACCAACCTTCCAAGTTCTGACCAAGATCGGGTCGCGTCGCGATCGCTTGAGCCAAACGACGGCTCAAATCGCTGACGCCGGCGATTACGACACTCCGAGCGCGAATCGCGTTGTGAACCAAAAAAGTGTAGGTCCAGAATTGGACGGCCGCTATCAATAGTGGCGTCACGATGGCCCAAGAGAACAGCGCTAGCCGGGAGAAAACCTCGGCGTATTGCAGCGCAATCCCGAGGACGGCGAGGCAGCTGACCACGATGGCCCATGCGGCGGCGGAGCGTTGCAAGAAGTCCCGCGGTCGGCGCGCAAAGGTCGCAGACACCGCCGCGACTTCCCGATAGACGACTAGGCAAACGATGAAGGCCAGCGTAGCCAGGACGGAATATTGTTCGGTTGCCGGTATTCCGAACAGATACAGGATGGTGTACAGCGAGGCCGTGCTGACGACCGGCGGCAGCAGCACGCTTATCATTGCGATCCGGCCGTTTCCGTAGCCGCTCGCAGATCCGGAAGAAAAAGTCATCACGGCGCTTTTACTCGGGCTCGCGCGGGTACATCCTGTCGGACATGGCGACGTCCTTGGTCAATTGTTGTCGGGACGCTTCTTCTTGGCAGATAAGCCTACCCTGCTCTTGGCGATGGCTCAATCGAACCAGATCACAACCATCGATTACACGCCGGAATATTACATATCGTTGACGGATGGCGTGCAGCTGCGAGTAGTCTACTCTTGATCGACCCGGCTTTCCTGGCCTTGACGCGCTTGAATGCAATCGGTCCTTCGAGGTCGCCTCCGCTCGTTGACCGCAATCTCGAGCGCTAGAGCCTCGAGCAATCCGGCGCGGCGGAACTTTCGCGCCAGCTTCGGTCTGTCATTCACATCAGACGGGTATCTGCGTTCGTTTGTCGCCACGCGGCGACTATTTGCGGAGTTTGTCTTCAGTCGCCACTATTTTCTCAGATCCTGTTCGATGTGAGCGGGATCACAGTTCGATCAACTTTGGACGTGCTCAAATCGATCGTATGATCAGAAAGACACTCGCTATTGCCGTTACGTACGGCCTCACTGCCTCATGTGGGTTCCTCTCGCCGCCTCCAGTGATCCGGTGCCGAAAGCGCCGGTCCTCTGTTTGCAGGGCAGCCCCTGTCAGCAACCCGCGCCCTCGGTGCCGGCGCCACGCGCCGCCGCCGCCCGCGTCGATGACTAAGCCGCCTGCCGGCTCTGCCGCCATCAAGTTCCAGCCCGGCTGGTATGCGTCTCTTTCAACAAGACTTGCGCACCCGCCGTCAACGGAAGCGACTGCACCGCCGCGGAGATCGTAAATACGATCAATAGCGAGATTTGCCCGAACCTCGAATTTAATCGGCATGAAGCTCATCGTCTAGCCCCGCATTCCTAATCGGCAACACGCCCGGCACCTATACGGGCACGAGTCCACAACGAGGCTTCACGGTCATCGACCAAGCACTCGCGGCGCTCAATGCGTGCGGCAAGAAGTTTGATGTTGCAAGGCGATCTCCGGGGTATTCGGCGGCTACGATCCCGCAAGCGTCACGCAATTGTTACCGGCGTTTACGTTCCCGTCCTCTTTCGCGGCTGAGCGGTACGGCGACGGGTGGGGCTTATGGCGTTACGGTCAGTACGCAGGCGAGCCAGCCGGGGCTTACCGCGAACATCTGGCAGTCCGATTGGAGAGACCTCGCCATAGCGGCGATCACGGCTTACTGCAATCGCTACGACTCCAATCCCTCGTTCTATGCGATCGGAATGATCTACTGGAACACGTCCCTCCCGCTCGCACCCAATTCCGTTTCGGGCTTCTCAGAGTCGCAGTTCAATGACTCACTACCGAACGTACGCGACGGCAGCTCGAGCGGCCTGCCCGACGACGAACATCCTGGTGACACTCGACTACGCGAACCCGAACCCGTCGCAGATGTCGTCGCACCTCGACGGCTATACAGACGTCGCACCTCACGATGGCGAACAACGACGTCAACCTGCGCGATGGCAATGTCCTGGGGCCAGTCGGTCTATACCGGTGCGACGGGCTCGCCATCCGCGATCGACTATCGCGGCGTGGTCCGCTACATGGAAGAGGTCGAGTCGCCGGATATGTGCGGGACTCTCGGCTCGCATTCGCCCGCGGCGCTCTTCGACGTGATGCAGAACGGCAACTCGAACAATCGCGCTCGCTGGCCGTCGACCATCGTCATCTCGATGGCCGCGGAGTGCGACGCGAGCGGTAACGGGTGGGCAGGCATGGAAGACGTTCATCGCTTCGAAGAGCGGCAAGGTCATGAACGGCCGCGATTCGACGTTGCGCACGCCCGCAGAAGTCAAGACGAGCTGGTGTGAGAGCGGAATGACCTGCCAATGAACGGCGCGGCGTCGCACCTCTCAAGATATCGAGCTTGAGCCGCGCGCAGCGATAGTGCGTTGGTCGCTGCCTTTCGTTGCGCAAAGCACGATCGTCAAGCAACCCATCTCGTTGACGTCGTCGCGAAACACTCTGCTCATTCCTGACGCACCATTGCGATGATCACCGTAGGTCAGGCGCGGAATGGTGGTTACATTTGACCAGCCGTTGCGCTCGAACGCCTTTCGGTAGCGATAGGGACGAACGCGGTTGGGGATCCCGCGAAAGTCGAACAGGCGGTAGACGCGCTCGTGATACCGGTAGATATTGTTTGGATCCTTGTCGCGGATCCAGCGCGAATGCGTCATCAAGTCTATTTCCGCGACGATCACGGCGCCGGGTTTGCAGACGGTCGTGAGCTGCGCCACCGTCGCATCGATGTCGTCGAAGTGCTCGAAGGCTGCCTGGCTGAACACCAAGTCCATGGACTCCGGTCCGAACGCCCTGACGAGGTCGAAGTCGTCACGAACGACGTAGTTGATCGCCTCGGCACTTCCGCTCCGGGCCGCGGTGAGCGCCTTCTTTAGCTCGGTCAGGTCTGGGTTGGTCTCTGACCGCTCGACGCGTGCCAAGAACGCTTGGTAGAACTCATCGGGCACCTTCTTAGCCAAATCGTTGACATCGCACGCGTTGTATCTCCGAGCTCCTTTGGCGAGCAGGAGAAGACCGATGCCGAGGTCCGAGCCTGGTCCGAGCTCGAGGACGTTCTTCCCGACTAGCGACGGGGCCGCCGTACTGGCGGAGGTGTGCTAGCCAGTCGTCGACGACCTGGAAGTCGTATTGAATGGCTCGGTCGGTGTCACGAACGTCGAATGGTTTCGGCGTCGAGTATCCTCGAAGGACATTCTTTGCTTTGGCCAGGGCGAGAAAGCCCAGACCTGCCGAGTAGTAAAAGACGTTACGGAGAGTCACCGCTTTTTCCTATTGCGTGGATGTCATAGATCGATGTCCGGAGCCGCGAGTGCGCTTTTCAATGACGTCTTCGGCACGTTCTCCGCGTCGACCTTCGCCGGTCTCGATCAGTCGGACCAGCGCATGCGTGTTGCGAAGCGAATGGCGTCGTGCCGCGTACTCGCGTGCTCGGACCCCGTATTCGTTCCGTAACGCCGAATCCTCGAGCAGCGACCGCACGGCTTCTTCGAGACGCTGCTCGGAGCCGGCACAGATACCGACGGCTTGACGATCCAACACGCCATCGGGATTCACGGTCAAGCTGACCACCGGCACCTCGCGCTGCCACGCCTGGATGAACGTGTTCGGATAACCCTCGGCGACGCTCGTGTTGACGAGGACGTGCGCTCGCGCGAGAAGCTCGTTCACTTCGCGCTGCGTTTTGGGTCCCACGTAGTCGAGATTGGTGGCGCTCTGAATGTCTCGCAGCAGTTGCTCACGCCAAACCTTGGGTCCGCCTTGCATGGCTCCGACTATGACGAATCGCACTCCAGTCAGGTCGCTGAGGCGCGCGGCGAGTCGAACGAACACTTCGGGCTGCTTCAAAGGTTTCAGATTCGCGACCCAGACGACGGAAAGCGGGCCGACTTTGTCGATCGCCTCGGACGGCTCCGGATGAAAATTCGGCACGATCGCGTCGGCCTTGCGACCGTAGTAGCGGGCCAACTGGTCGGCCTGATGCTCGGTCTGGACGACGATGCTGTCCGCATGACGAATGCCATACGTGATGCACCGCTTCTCCATGTAGTACTGGACGACGTTGCGCCCATAGAAAACGGTGCTGCGCGGCGATACGTCCGCGTCGCTAGCGACGTGCCAGATCATGCGAGCCTTGTTTCTCCGTGCATAGTACGCGGCAATGCCGGTATATCCGCAGCCGACACGCTGATAGATCACGTCCGGCCGTATCGCGCGCAAAGCTCCGATACAGCGGTATCGCGTCGACCCAGTAACCGAAGCGTGCGACCTGCCGGCCTTGTCCTATCCGGACGACCCGGTAGCCGTTCGATCCGGTATCGTTGCCGATGAGGTGCGCCAAGAAATAGATGTCGTGCCGGCGCGTTTCGACGAGCGAATCGAGAAGACACTCGATCTGCTGCTCGGCGCCGCCGATCGCCGGCCTGGAGTGACTCTGCGTGACGATGCAAAGGCGAGTCATTGCGGCTTTCCAGGGTCTTCGGTGTTGCGCGCCCGCGCACTGAGCGCCTTTTCGCGCGCGCTGCCCCTCTTGGCCGACGATGCTCGCGAGAGGGCCGTCGCGTCATCCATCGGCTAACTCGCGCAAGTAGTCACCGTAGCCGCTCTTCATGAGGGACTTCGCCAATTCCAGCAACTGAGCGGTATCGATGAATCCCATGCGCCACGCGACTTCTTCGGGACAACCGATCTTCTGACGTTGGCGTGCCTGCAGGACACGTACGAACTCCGAAGCCTCGACGAGCGAGTCGAACGTACCCGTGTCGAGCCAAGCGTAGCCTCTGCTCAGCGGGACGACGTGGAGGGTTCCGCGCTCGAGGTACGCTTGGTTCACGCTCGTGATCTCGAGCTCTCCGCGGCCGGACGGCTTCACGGATTTGGCGACCTCGACCACGTGCTCGTCGTAGAAATAGAGGCCGGTGACGGCCCAATTCGATTTCGGCGATCCGCGGCTTTTCCTCGATCGAGGTCGCGCGCCCATCGGCACCGAAGGCCACGACGCCGTATCGTTCCGGATCGCGCACCTGCTGTGCGAATACGCACGCCCCGGACTTCGACGCGGCCGCCTCCTGCAAGACCTGCGAGAGACCGCCGCCGTGAAACAAGTTGTCGCCGAGGACTAGGGCGCAGCGCTCGCCGTTGAGAAATTGCTCGCCGATCAGAAATGCCTCGGCGATGCCGTTCGGTGCGCTCTGCGTTGCGTAGCCGATGCGTATGCCCCACTGGCTGCCGCTGCCGAGTAGTCTCTCGAACGACGAACGGTCTTCCGGAGTCGTGATCACGAGCACGTCCCGAATGCCGGCGAGCATCAGCACCGTGAGCGGGTAGTAGACCATCGGCTTGTCGTAAACCGGCAGCAGCTGCTTGGACACCGCGAGCGTCAGCGGATGCAGACGCGAGCCGGTGCCGCCCGCGAGGATGATTCCTTTGGTCATTGGTGATTCCTGTTCGGGTTCGCCTCGAGCTCGCGGACCACATCAACGACGGAGTCGCGCCAGTCGGGAAGCCGTATGCCGAGCGTCTTTTCGATGAGACTGCTGTCGAGGCGACTGTTGGCGGGCCGCCGCGCGCGCGTCGGGTACTCGGCCGTCGTCAGCTTGCGGAACTCGCCGTGAAAGCCATGTTGCGACGCATTGAAGATCGCGGCGGCAAACTCGTGCCAGGTTGCGGGTACGGGGAGGTCAGGTGGAACAGCCCTCCGTCGATCGTGCCATCCAAGCACGCTTGTGCAACGCTCACCAACGCCAGCGGCGACGTCCTTGGCTGCGGTCGGGCATCCATGCTGGTCGGCGACCACGCCGATCTTTTGTGCGCTCGCGCGCGAGGCGCAGCATCGTCGTGACGAAGTTTTGCCCGAGCGCGCCGAAGAGCCACGCCGTGCGTAGGACCGTGCTGCCGGGATACTCGAAGCGCCAGCCGCTCGCCTTCGGCTTTCGAGCTGCCGTACACGCCGAGCGGCGTGACCGGATCCGATTCCACGTACCACCCCGTCTTCGTGCCGTCGAAAACGTAATCGGTCGACACGTGCAGGAGGCGGGCGCCGCATCGCTCGGCGGCCTGCACGAGATGGCCGACACCGGCCGCGTTCACCGCGAACGCCGTCGCCGGCTCGTCCTCGGCGCGATCGACCGCGGTGTAGGCCGCCGCGTTCACGATCACCGCCGGGCGAAGCCGCTCGACGAGAGCGGCCACCGCCGTTTCGTCGGTGATGTCGAGCTGCTCGAGCGAGAGCCGCCTGGACCTCGAACGGCGCCGGCCAGGGCGCGCGCTGTAGCTCGCGTCCGAGCTGGCCGCCGGCGCCGCAAACGAGCACGCGAGTCACGGTCGCGTTACCGTCGCGAGGCCGAGCCGGCTGCCGTCGTAGCGGCCGTCGAGGATCGGCCGCCACCACCATTCGTTGCCGAGATACCAGCGCACGGTCTCGGCCAAGCCTTCGTCGAAACGTCCGCGTGGGCCGCCAACCGAGCTCGCTGCGGATCAGCGACGCGTCGATCGCATAGCGCAGGTCATGCCCCGGGCGATCCGCGACGAAGCGAATGAGGCGACGGCGCGGTCCCTCGGGCTGCCGGCCCAGCGTGTCGTCGAGCAGGTCGCAAATCCGTTGCACGACCTCGAGGTTCCGCTTTTCCGCGCTGCCGCCCACGGTATAGGTTTGTCCGAGCTTCCCGCGCTCGAGCACGCAGAGAATGGCGCGCGCGTGGTCTTCGACGAAGAGCCAATCGCGGACGTTCTCGCCTTTGCCATACACGGGCAGCTCTTCGCCCCGCATGGCTTTGAGAATCGTGAGCGGAATCAGCTTTTCGGGGAAGTGATAGGGCCCGTAGTTGTTCGAGCAATTCGTGATGAGCGTGGGCAGCGCGTAGGTTTCGTGCCATGCGCGCACGAGATGATCGGATGCGGCCTTGCTCGCGGCGTACGGCGAGCGCGGTGAGTACGCAGTGAGCTCGTTGAACGGCGAATCGGCGGGCTCGAGAGACCCGAATACCTCGTCCGTCGAAACGTGCAGGAGCCGGAAACGCTGCGCGGCATCGCGATCGAGGCCGCGCCAGTAGGCCGTGGCCGCCTCGAGCAGCTCGAACGTTCCGACGATGTTGGTCGTGATGAACGCGGCGGGGCCATCGATCGATCGATCGACGTGAGACTCCGCGGCGAGGTGCAGCACCGCGTCGGGCCGAAATTCGCGCGAACAGCCCGCGCATCGCGGCCCCGTCGGCGATATCCGCCTTCGCGAAACGATAGCGCGGATTCGACGCGACTTCCTTCACCGAGGCCGGATTCGCCGCGTACGTGACCTTGTCGACGTTGAGCACGTGATGCTCGGTTTCGCCGATCAAGAGCCGCACGACGGCCGAGCCGATGAAGCCGAGGCCGCCGGTGACGAGAACGCGCATGTCAGCTCCTTGCCAGGAACTCGGCGAGCGTCGGCGCTCGCCCGTCTTTGTCCGAAAGCGTGACCTGCGCCGGATCGTACGGCCAATCGATCGCGAGCTCCGGATCGTTCCAGCGGATCGAGCGGTCCGCGGTGGGTTCGTAGTAGTCAGTCACCTTGTAGAGAACCTCGGTGTCCGGCTCGAGCGTGCAGAATCCGTGCGCGAAACCCGCGGGTATCCAGATCTGCGTTCCCTCCGTGCCGGTGAGCTCCACGACGACGTGTTGTTTGAAGGTCGGCGAAGCGCGGCGCAAGTCGACGGCTACGTCGAGCACTCGGCCGCGCAGCACTCGGACCAATTTGCCCTGAGCATGCGGCTCGAGCTGAAGATGCAGTCCCCGAACCGTGCCGGCGTGACGCGAGTAAGACTGATTGTCTTGGACGAACTCGTCGGGAACGCCGAGGCTCGCGAGAACCTTGCGATTGTAGGTCTCCGTGAACGAGCCGCGGGAGTCGCCGTAAGCTCGCGGCCGCAAGACGAGGACTCCGCCCAAATGAGCTCCTACGATTTCCACTGCTTGATGCTCCCCAGGTCCGTGCCGATCGAGTCCCACGTCTGCCGTCAGGACTTGACCGTCCGAACGTTCCGCGATCGTCGCTGCTCCAAGTCGCTGAACAGCGCGAGGTAGTCGTTCGCAATGCCGTCCCAGTCGTAGAAGCGGCGCTGGTGCGCTTGGCCGGTCGCCGCGACTCGCTTCAGCCGGTCGGGATCGTCCAAGAGGCCTTGCCAGGTCCGCACGAGATCGTCGACATCGTTTTGCCGGTACAGGGCGACGCTGCCGCCCGTCGTGTTGCGGTTTTCGGGTATTCCGTTCACGAGGCAGCACACGCCGGCCGACATGGCCGAGAGCAGGGAGGGCGAAGTGCCCTCGAGTCTGCTCGCCGAGACATACATGCGCGCGTTGACGAGGAGTTGTTCGTAGACGTGCCCGTACTGATAGCCGACCAAACGCAACTTTTCGCTCTGGCGTGCCCATATCTCGTTGCGATACGCCGTGGGGTTGTCGTCGCCGACGATGACCAGACAAAGCGGCGTGCTGAGTCGTTGGAACGCGTCGATGAGCTCCTGCACGCCTTTCTCGGGGACGATTCGGCCGACGAAGATGCAATACTGCCCTGCCTTCAGGCCGAAACGGGACAGAATGTCGTCGGCATCGCTCGATCGAGCGATCGGCTGCGCTCCATATGCGATCGTCGCCGTGCTACAGCCGAAGTGCTCGGCGTAGTAGTCGGCTACCGATTTGTTGTCGGCGACGACCTTGTCGGCGAATTTCACGGCGAGACGCGCGCCGAATTGATGCGCCGACTTCTGAACGAATCCCCATTTGTCTCTGAGCCACTCGATCCCGTCCACCGATATGACGACTCGAAAACCGAACAATCGCAGCAGAGGTATCAGGAAACGCGTTGCCGGTGTTGTACAGATGGACGTGTCGATGCGACCGCCTCCGCAGGATCAGGTCGCACGCTCCCAAGAGTCCGGCCGTCGGAGTCCCTAGGCCGAAGCGCCGCAGGGAGCGCACATAGCGAACCTCGACGCCGTTCACCTTCTCGGGACGCATCGTCGTACCGGTGCCGGTGCGCGTAGACGACGACTTCGTGTCCCGCAGCCGCCCAACGCCGCGAGAGTTGCTCGGCGCAGGTCTCGAATCCACCGTAGTTCGCCGGGATGCCGCGCGTTCCGAGGACCGCGATCTTCATGGCTACCGACGTGGGAGGGCCGCTTTGAATTCCTCGGCGTACTCGGCCAGCGCCTCGCGCCAATGCGGCATGTGGCGGAATCCTCGCGCGTGCAGCTTCGTATTGACGAGCTTCTCCGAGGCCGGCCGAGGCGCAAAGTATTCTTGCTTGAAGTAGTCCGAGTCGACCTCGCGTCACCTTCACTCGGTTTTCGAGTCCGAGGAGTCGCACGAATTCGACGGCCACGTCGTAACGCGAGCAGTCGCCCTCGCACACTTGGTTGTAGACGCCGTAAAGATCCGTGCCCGCCACGATACGGATGCCGCGCGCGAACGAAACGGTATACGTCGGCGTGCCGAGCTTGTCGCCGACGACTTTGAGCTCCGTAGCGCCCGCAGCGATCTGCTTGAAGATCTTGTTGACGAATTTCTTATCTTTCTCGGGTCCCCCGCCCATCATCCAGCCGGCGCGAAACACGAAGTGCTTCGGGCAAAGGCGCTGAACGATCGACTCGCCGTAGTACTTCGACTTCGCGTAGATGCCGAGCGGGTTCGCTTGCTCGAAGTCGTTGTAGACGTCTTGCGCACCGTCGACGATGCCGGCCGTGCTGATCTGGACGAGCGGGATATCGAGTCGTCGCGCGATGGTCGCAGCGTTCTCGGCGCCGAGCGCATTGGTCAACCACGAATTCTCGGCGTTGCGCTCGCAGTATTCGAGGTCGGTGAGCGCGGACAGGTTGATCAGCAGGTCGGGCTTGAAAGCGGTGACGGACGCATCGAAGCTCGCCAAGTCGCGCACATCCGCGTGTTCCAGCCAATGAATGTTGAGGTCGATATCGGTGGCCTTGACCACGCAATCGCGAGCGAACTCGGCGTAGACCGCGCGTCCGAGCATTCCGCCGCATCCGGCGATATAGACCCTCGTGCCTGCAGGCAGCATCGCTGTTTCCTTGTTCGCCGGATGTGTGCTGCCCGGCAGCTGACATAGACCGCGGCCATCAACGATGGCTAGTTGCGGCGGCGCGACTATGATGCCACGCATCCCGCGCGCATTTCGAGATCGATTCCACAAAACGCTTGCACCACGACGAACGGTCGGTCCGGGCCATCTCTGGCCCGTCGTGCAGCGCGCAGCTCATGCGAGCCCCCGATATAGGTCGATCATGCGCTCGCGATAGATCGAAGCCGAGAACTCCTGCTCCACCCAGCGGCGAGCTTCCCTCCCGAGGTCCGACGATTTCAGCTGTCGGGCAGATCGCTGACTTGCCGCAATGCTGCAGCGAGAGCATCGGAATCGCCGCTCGGCACAGATATGCCGGTGCGTCCTTCGCGAATCTGCTTCCGGAATGCCGCCGATGCGCGCGCCGATGACGGGTTTACCGAGAGCGTATGCCTCGAGCACGCTCATCGGCGCATTCTCGTAGCACTCCGACGGCAGCACGACGGCGCGTGCCGCGCGCACCTCGTCGTGCAACGCGGCTCCGCTCAGATAGCCCACGAACGTCACGTCGGCGGACAGTCGATCGGCGAGCAGACGCAGCTCTTCGAGTTGCGGCCCCGTGCCGACGATCCGCACGCTGCAGCCGGAGAGCGCGGCCGCGCTCACGAGCGTCTTCAAGCCCTTTTCCGGCGATAGCCGGCCGACGTAGACGAACGTATTGCCCGGCGAGAAGTCGGGCGAGTAGCGCTCGGGAGCCACGAAGTTCGGAATGTGGCGGAAGCGAGTCTCGTCGAAGCCCCATTCGACGAGCTTTTCGATGTAGAAGCGGCTCGGCGCGACGAAGCGAGCCTTACCCGCTCGTGCGATCCCAGCAGTCGATGAAGCAGCGATTCGACCATCACGACGCCACTCAGGGCCGCTCGATCCTTTGATGCAGCGGTGAAGTACCACGTTGTAGAGGCGGCCGTGCTTGCAGCGCTCGCAGATGCCGTCGGCGGCAAGCATGTTGTAGGCCGGGCATGCGATCTTCAGATCGTGCAAGCGTCATGACGACCGGAATGCCGCGGTCGTGAAGCAGGCCGAGGATGGAAGGCGAGATGTGATGGTAGATGTTGTGGACGTGGCAAACGTCCGGCCGTGCTCGGTCGAGCAGCTTGCCGAGATTGCGCCGCGCTTCGAACGAGTAGATGACCTTCGCGGCGCGCGTGAGCTTGCCCGCTAGCGAGTACGATTCACCGAATTCGATCTCGTCGACGAAGTACTGCGACCATTCGGATTCCATGTTCTTCGAATGCCGCATCGCGAACGGAACGACCTGCCAACCGAGCGCCTCGAACATGCGGTTGTGCTCGAAGAAGACGCGACTCCGCGCCTCCGCGACCGGTAGTAGTAGTTGTTGACTGACAGTAGGGTGGCCATCGGTTATCCGCGGAAGCTCGAGACGACCGCAGCCGCGGTTGTCTCACGTACCCTCACGCTGGGCTCCGCGTCGAGGCGCGACGAGCTTCACGAGCTCCTGTTCCACGACGTCGGCGATCACCCCATACGCTCGCCGTTGTGCGACGTAGCGGGCGCCTCGCTCGCCCATCTTCTTCGCTTCCGCCGGGTCGTTCAGCAGTCGCACGATCGCCGCGGCAAAAGCGTCTTCGTCCCACGGCACGCAATAGCCCGCGAGACTCTCGGTCAATACTTGAAGTTGCTCTGGGTGGTCATTCGCCACGACCGCCTTGCCCATCGCCATGTACTCGACGAGCTTGGTCGGCGATCCGCAGTTGAAGATCGGTGAAGGATAGATCGGCGACACGCATACGTCGGCGTCGCGCACATACGCGAGCGCGACAGCGCGCGGCTTTTTTCCTACGAGCACGAGCGCGTCCGACACTCCGAGGCGGCTGGCTTCCGTCGTCAGCAATTCTTCGTCGCCGGGCGCAACGCCACCTCCGACGACGTACAACTTGACGTTCGGGACGCTCTCGCGAACCTTTGCGAGCACTCGAACGAGGAAGTCGAGATGACGCGTCCTCGTGAGCGTTCCCAAATAGAGAAACGTGCGCTCGCCGTCGGGTATCATCCGCTGGCTCGTCACGGCCGACAAATCCGCCTCGATATCGACACCCATCGGCACGGGCGTCATCTTTTCCTTCGCGATGCCCTCGCGAGAGACGTCTTCCAGCATACGATCGGTCTGCACGAACACATGGTCGGCGGCGGGCATCAACAAGCGGTAGAGCAAGAGCTTGAAAGCGGCTCCGCGGATCCGATAGAGGATCTTGTAGAGACCCTGCGCCTCCTCGGCCAGCAGCATGTACATCTCGGGAATCGGAAAGGATAACCAATAGACGAAACGTTTTCGAAAGAGTCGCGACGCGATCACCGCGAAGATGCCAGAGAGGAACTTGTCGCGGACTTGAATGATGTCGTAGCGGCCACTGGCCATTAATGGAAAGAGGCGTAAGTCGTGCAGGATGCCCAAGACGTGCTTCGTGGTCCTGCTCACGAGCGAGGTCCCAATGTTGGTGCGGCCTACCCAAACCTGCCCGGTGCCCCACGGCACGACTTCTGATCTTTCGATTGCGGCTTCGCTCTGCAGGATCCAGTCGATGTGGTGGCCGCGGCTGGCGAGATGTTTCACGAAAAGCGTCGCCACGTCGACGCGCGTCGCGGGATAAGTGTCGCCTGCCACCACTAGTATGCGAAGCGCCATGACTGGGAACGTACGGTTGGAACGAGGCGGTACGGGGATGGAGCACGTCGCGGGCGCTCTGCCCGACGTGGCGTCGCGACTGCTTCGTCAAGCGTGCGCTCTCCGGCTTGACGGAGCTCCCGGCCCTACGGTCGCGATTTGCGCGGGCGCTGGGCCGGTTGCGGATACTGTGAGGCGCATCCGCTCGGCCGCAACGAGTCCGGAGAAGTACCAAAACAGGAAGGACAGGCCGACGGAAACGTGAACGACGGTGTAGAACAACATCAACACCATCATCGGCGTAATTGCGACCCAGGCCGCGGCGAGTGCGCTCATATACGGATTGCCGTGCCCGGCGACGAACAAGGCGTCTCGAATGATCAGCCAGTAGACGCACATCAATGCGGCAAACCCGAGGAAGCCGAACTCGAGCAAAATAGTCGAAAACGAGGTCTCCTTCGTGAACATGCTGTAGCGCTCGAAATACCTGCCCGAGAACTGTGGTCCCAGCGCGGAGTCCATCGTATTGCCGATTCCGAGGCCGAATACGGTGCGTATCGGGTCGCTGAGCGTCTGTTCCACGGCGACCCGTGCGGAATCCACACGGCCGACATACTTCCGTCGTGCCTATTTCGGCGTTGGTTTCGAGGTAAGAGTCCGCTTTGCCCGAGAAGAAGAATTCAGCGACGGTTTCGTTGCCTCCTTCTTCCTTGGTGCCGTCCTTCCTGGAGCCAGTCGTAGGTCGGTACGAACACCGCAAGGACCACGGCAAGTACTACGATTGCCAACACCGCCTGCTTCAACCGTCGGCCGCGCTCCGAGCAAACTTGAAACGTGATGAACAGCGCGAGCGGCAGCAGGATGAAAGTGACTTTCGTTTCGTTGATCATCGTCGGCACGAGCAAGACCATGACCAACGGGAACCCTTGCCACTTCGGCAAATGACGCTTGAGCGTCAACGCTGCAATGACGCACGCAACCGAGACGAGAAAGATCGAAAGATAAGCCGACGATAAGAGCGTTCCGGTCGTCCAGTCGCCGGTCACCGCTACGAACCCGTCGTAGTTGTCGGTCGTCTTGATGCGTTGCTCTATCGCGATGGGCAACTGCAATAGGCTGATGCCGAGCAGCCACCTGAGCTGCGTCCGGATGTTGTTCTCGCTGAACGCGAAGACAGCGGGCACCAGAAACCACGGAATCGCCCGCAAGTAGGCCCGAATCCCGGAGAATAGGGGGCCTGTCTCCAGGTTGTTCGCCACGGCGCTAGCGATGAGGCAGATCGTCAAGAGCCCGAAAACGACCCAGTACGCGGGACGGACGAATCGAAATCGGTCTCGGATACCCAACGCGATCACGATCAGGAGGGCTGCCGCGCCGAGTAGCTCGGGCAGGTATTTCGCGGAGGCGGGCAAGATCGCCATCCGGCCCCATTTGTCGCCGCTGCGTCAGATACGGCACGATCGTCACGCTGACGATCATCAGAAGTGCCAACGGTTGCATTGGACGGGAGTGTCAGCTGCAGCTGTGCTCAGCTGTAGCTGTAGTGATAGTCCTTGATCGCCGCTCGCGAGCGATTCAGCACGATGCCGGCGAGCGTGAACTCGGACAGCAAGGCGATTGCTTCCGCGGCGCTGTCGCGGCGCGAGCGTCCCTCGGAGACCACGAGCAAGCACGCGTCGACCATCGGAGCCACGATCGAGCGCGTCGTCCGTCGCGAGGATGGGCGGAAGGTCGACGAGCACGAGCGGCTGCGGCGCGATGCTGCGGATATAGGAGAACAGCTTCTCGACGCCTCGCGTCGCGAGCAGCTCCGAGGCCCGATTCGTGCTCGTCACCGATCCGGCGAGTATCAAATTGTCTACACCGATCGAGAACAGCAGATCTTCGGGTCGGCCATCGGCCGCGAGGTAGTCGTTCATGTCGACGGGCGGCACGACGCCGAGATTGTTGCAAAGCGTCGGGTTACGCATGTCGAGATCGAGCAGGAAGACGTTGCTATTGCCTTCGCGCGCGATGCTGAGCGCGAGGTTCAACGCCGTGAGGGATTTACCGTCGCCTTGGCTCGGGCTCGTCACGACCGACGTGGTCCAACGATTCGACCGCACGCGATGGAGAATGCGCGTGCGCAGCATGCGATAGCTCGCATCGGCGCCCGCATTCCAACGGGAGCCGTGCTCCGAGATCAAGATCCTCCTAGCGACACACCCGTCGGCATCGAAAGCGAGCACCGGGAAACTGCGGCGTCGGTTGCCGCGGCACCGGCGGTTGTTCCGCGGCAAGCGCGCGCGACTCGGGCCTGCTTGTCCTCTTTGCGGCGCTGCCGCGCTCTTTCGAGCGCCGCTTCGATTCTATTCTCAGCCACTAGGATGCCTTAACGATGGCCGAAGCCACGACCGAGACGGCGATAGCCGCTACGACGAGCGCGCCTGCCCATGCCATCAGGCGCCTCCGTCGGTCGGCCTGATTCAACATGAAAGGCACGGCCGCGAGCGGCTTGATGTCCGTGATCTCGGCGAGGTCGCGAGCGCTGCGAATCGTCGGATCGGAGCTATCCCTGATCGCCGCGAGGCCGATGCCGAGAGCGCCGCCGAGAACGAGCCCAATCAACAGGATACCGAGGCGATTCGGACTAAACGGTTGCGTGGGGTACGAGGCCGCACGTATCTGCATGAGCTTGTCGCCGCGTTGCTCGGTCTCGAGTTGCTGACCGAGAGCCGCTTGCGCAAGGCTCGCCTCGACGTTGCGCATCTGCTCTTGGCCCATCGTGTAGTCGCGCATGAGATCGGCGTACTGTCGTTCGACTTCGGGCGTTTTCTTTAGGTTGCGCTCAAATGTGCTGATCTGCTCGCGCGCTCGCGCCGCGCTTTGCTCGAGCGCGGCAACCTCGCTCTTGGCGGCGTCGAGCTGGTTCTGCACGGTGATGTACTCGGGATTGTCCGGTTTGGCGGTTGTCTTCTGCGTCTACTACACGCTTCTGCAGGTCCGAGATGCGGCGGCGCAGGCGTTGGACCTCGGGGTGGTCGGGCGCGTAGCGCTGCAGAGCCGTGGCCAACTGGTGCTGCAGCTCCCCGAGATCCTTGTGCCAATCTCCATTCGGATCGAATAGCAGCGGGTTGATTTGGCTCAACTGCACCTCGAGCGAGCTCTTGCGCTCGCGCGCGGTCGCGATCTGTCGCTGCAAACCCTCGAGCTCTAGTCTGATTCGGTCGAGTGCGCCTTGGTTGTACATCTGAGTCTCGGGGAGCGCGTCACCGTATTGCGCTTTGAACGCGGCGAGCTTGCGTTCGAGATCGCGGACTCTGTCGCCCGCTTCCTCTGCCTGACTCTGCAGGAACTCGTACGTCTGGCTGGCGGCCGAAGTCCGTTCCTCGCGGTTACTCTTTAGAAACAACGCCGCGAGCTTGTCCGTGACGGCCTGCGCGATCTCCCTATCGCCGTTGTTGTAGTAAATCGAAAACGCGTTCGACTCCAGTAGCGGCTTCAGCGTAACCGGGTCGACACGCTCCACGTCCGTGTCGGCGGAGATCTGCCTCGCCTTCGCCCTCGGAGAGTCGAGATCCGGACGGTTCGGATACGGATCGATCTCTTTCGTCAACGCCTCGAGATTCTCGGTGGTCATTACACGGCGGCGCACGAGCTCGACTTCTTGGTTCGCAGCTGCCTCGACGGTCGTGCGGATGAGGTCTTTCGGGATCGAAGAGAGCTCGAGCATGAGCGTGGCCGACGATTGATACGTCGGCGTCAGCGTGAAGGCGAGGTAGAGCGCGATCAGGATCCCTGCGGGCAGGAATACCGCGGGATAGACCCAACGCCGTCGCACAACCGCGAAGTAGTCGCCCAATGTGTAAGGTTTCTGTTCAGCCATT
The DNA here is from genome assembly GCA_963841645.1 of uncultured Gammaproteobacteria bacterium. Classification (GTDB taxonomy): domain Bacteria; phylum Pseudomonadota; class Gammaproteobacteria; order Steroidobacterales; family Rariloculaceae; genus FEN-1219. The sequence goes on from CAWJDS010000018.1 coordinate 309,758, forward strand.
ATCCCGTCTGCTCATCAGCCGTTCGAGGCGCCAAATCTTATCCTGAGGCGCTTCATCCCGCCGAAGTCGCGCTTCCCGCATGGTCCTAAGGCACTAGGACGACGTCGCCGTTCTCGAGCTGAATATTCTGCTCCAGGTTGCGTCCACGCTTGATGTCGTCGTACGCGAAACGCAATACGCGTTCTGTTCACGCCCCGTGCCGCGGAGGATTATTATGTCGTTTAGGGCCGCGAACGCGGTCGTTCCCCCTGCTACGCTCAGTGCCTGCAATACGTTGATGCGCGGGTTCAGTGGAATCGCGCCGGGTTTGATGACTTGCCCGATCACGTACGCGTTATGGCCGTCGAGGCCGGTCACCGACACCGTCACGACGGCTTCGGGTATGAACGGTCGTGATCTTGGACGTGAGCTCGGTTTGAACGTCTGCGACGCTGCGGCTGATCGCGACGACTTCTCCGGCCAACGGAAAGGAAAACTTGCCGTCCGGCCGAATGAGCATCTTGCGTTGCAGCTCCATCTCGCCGTAAACGGACACCTCGATCTCGTCGCCAGGTTGCAGCGTAAAGGCCGCGGCCGCCGCGACGGCGTTCGCGTTCGCGGCTTGACCCCAAGCTCCGGTCATCTCTATCGACGTGAGAGCCGCGACCGCGAGTAACGCGAGCGACCAATTCAAGCGTGTTCTGCGATCAACGACCCACATCACGGCTCCTGTGCCTTCGCGAGGTTGCGACCAAATCTATCACCAGAGTCTTCCGCTACGACCTCCAGGCGGCCGTGGGTCGGCTTGCCGGCATCGCCGCGCGCGACGCTGCCCGCAGGGAAGTGGACGACTTCCTGCACCTGGTAGTCCTTAATGCTCCGCGCATGCGTGAATATGATGAGTTCGCCGAGCAACCCGATCGCGAAGAGCTGCAAGCCGAGCACCGCGAGCAGCGACGCCAATAGGAGGGCCGGGCGATCCGCGAGACCCTGGTCGAAGAACAGCCGCTGGATGACCATGAAGAAAATGAGCGCGGCGCCGAGCAGGAACATCGAAACGCCGAGCATTCCGAAGAAGCGCAGCGGCTTCTTCGTGAACCGGACGAGGAACAATACCGTGAGGATGTCGAGCGCGCGATGCGCATATTCCTTGATCGGGTACCCGCCGTCGTACCGGTCCTTCGGGGATTGCGGCACGTCGACCTCGGTGACTCGAAATCCCTGACTCTGCGCCAACAGTGCGATGAAGCGATGTTGGTCGCCGTACAGCGACACGTCCTCGACGACTTGCCTGCGCATCGCGCGAGCTCCGCAGCCGAGGTCGTGAAAGTCCGAGCCCGTGAACGCCTTCACTATTCCGTGAAAGGCCGAACGGCGCAGAGTTTCGAATTGACCGCCGGCGCGCGGCCAGCGGCGTCCGATGGACATGTCGGCATTGTCGAGTGCCGAAACGAGCGACGGTATCCCGCTGGCCTCGATCTGGTGGTAAGCGGGCAGCGTGATGATGATCGAGCCCGTCGCTCGCTCGAGACCCGGCCGCCAGCGCAGTCGCTTCTCCGAACGATCGGGAAAGCTTGAGCACCGTGATGCGATCGTCTTGGTTGCACAAGGCGCGAAGCTTGGCCGATGGCATCGGGCTGCGGACCGTCGACCACGAATATGGTTTCGTACGGACGCCCGAGCGCGTCGAGCCCGCGGCGATACTCGTCGTACAGCTCGGCTAGATCGGCGTGACGACTTCCGACGGGAATCACGACCGAGAAGCGCGTCGCTGCGCCGACGTCGCTCATTGGAGCGCCCCTCGGCCGCCGACGGCTGTAATCGCCGACCCTGTTGCGTCAGCCTCGCGAAATCGTGCTCGCGCACATCGCCGAGCTTGTAGACGAGCTCACCGAGCGCGCCGCTCAACATCGAAATGAAAGCCGAGGCGAGAAAAATCAAACCCGTTCCGGCGATCGGCAACGGCATCGATCCGTGTCGAAGCATGTAAACGGCCGTATAGCTCAACGCGACGCGAAGCAATGACTAATGCTGGCAGCGAGAGCATCGCGAACCAAAGCAGTGGCCGCGACGTGAACGACGCGACGGTCTTGATCACCAACAGATCGAGCAGCACCTTGTAGATTCGCGACAAGCCGTACTTCGACTTGCCGAACTGGCGCGCGTGATGGCGCACCTGGATCTCCGCGATGCGCGGTCCGGCAATCGACGCCATCGCTGGAATGAATCGGTGCATCTCTGAGTACAGCGGGATTTCCTTGATCAGCGATGCCCGATACGCCTTCAGCGAGCAGCCGTTGTCCTTGATCGGCACGCCGGTGACGTTGCCGATCAACCAATTCGCGATCCGCGACGGTATCTTCCGTGAGACGAGCTTGTCCTGGCGGTTGTGCCGCCAGCCGACGACGATGTCGTAGCCCTCGTTGATCTTGGCGAGAAACGCGGCGATGTCGGCGGGGTCGTTCTGTAGGTCGCCGTCCATCGTGACGAAGCACCTTGCCGCGCGCGTACTCGATGCCGGCCGCCATCGCGGGCGTCTGGCCATAGTTGCGGCGGAACTTGACGAGGCGCACGCGCGGATCGCGACCTCGCGATCTCGCGTCGCGATCTCGACGGTTCGATCCGTACTGCCGTCGTCGACGAACACCATTTCGAAATCGATTCCCAAAGGTGCGACGGCGTCGACGACCGCGCGTATGCAATTTCGCTATGCTGTCTTCCTCGTTGAAGAACGGCACGATAACCGAGAGTTCCGGAGAGCTTGGTGGCACGACGCTATTCCTTTGGTGGGCTCGGCAACTGAACCGGGTCCGGGCGTGCCTGGGACGCCGCGCGCGACAGACGTGGATAATACAATGCCATACCCCGTCAGACAGTGATTCGCGTCAAAAATCACCTGTTGAATCAGCGCTATCTGGCTGGGGCTTGTGACGTCGTGGAGACACGCCGCCGACCAGTCTCGGCGGCGTCCGTAGGTCAAACCAGGCAAATTTGCGAAAAAGGGAAATCGGGTGACGGATCGCTCAAGACAGGGTCTCTGGGATTCGCACGAGCCACTGCTGCGGGTGGCTGCCGCAGTCGGCTTGGTCGTCGCGACCGTGCTCTATGGGTTGGGCCTTCGCTATTGAGAGCGGATCTGTTCGAAGACGACGCGACGCAACACGTCTGGTGGCTGTATCGCTATGCCGATCCCGCGCTTTTTCGCGGCGACATCATGGTCGACTACTTCAGAACGATGGCGCCGCTCGGCTATCGCGCTCTTTATGGCGTCGTTGCACGATTCGTAGATGCATTGCTCGCGGCCAAACTGTTGAGTGGTGTCCTATATCTGGCGAGCGGTTGGCTGGCTTGGAAGATCGGGACATCGCTCGGCGGCCAAGACAAACGCGCGGTCCGCGGTTTGTTGGCGGTCGTCTCATTCGTTGTCGTTGTGTCTGTCGGGCGAACGATTGCGGAGGTGCTTGCGACGGTGGCGTTCCAGCGCACCTTCAGCCTGCCGCTTCTTCTAATGTGCCTCTGGGCGCTGATTGCTCGCCGGTATCGATGGGTTGGAGCGTCGTGGGTCGCATCGGCGCTCGTGTATCCCGCGATCTTGCCGCTCGTCGGGCTCATGGCCGGTTGCGTGTTTCTCCGCGACCTCATCCGCGACCGCCGTATGCCCGATGCTTGGGTATTTAATTTCTGTTGCGGGGTCGTGGCGCTGGCCGCCGCTTTGTTCGGAATGCCACAAGCCGGTGCCTTGGGTCCGGCATTCACGTTCAGAGAAGCAATCGGAATGCCGGAGTTCGGCCACCACGGGCGCTTGCAGCTCTATTTGGGCAGCTTCGTGGCCGACATCGTTCGTTACCACACGATGGGACTCGGGACGTCGCCATATTTTCTCATTGCCGTCACCGCTGCAGTCGTTTTCGTTTGGTGGCGAGGCCAGTCTCGGCTCATCCCATTTGCAGCCTGGGCGATGCTTGGAACAGGGGTCGGCACTCTGGGCGTTGTTACGCTTGTTCCCCGCGCAGCTCATGTTTGGGTTGTATTTGCCGAATCGGCACTCGAGGTGGGCAATCGCAGCCTTCGCGATCGTCGCATTTGCCGCGGCCGCGTACACTGGCCTCGAGCTCGTAGTTGGCTGGGTGCGGAATCGAGGCGGGCGGATTTCAGGCGCCGGTCCGGTCTGGGCGCTGAGCACGTGCGCGGTCGTAGCAATTGGCGTGGTGCTTTGGCCGAACGCTTATGGAGATATCACGCAGCCGGTCGACCGCGATCTCGAAAACATCTACGCGTTCATCTCGCAATTACCAAAGGACACGCTAGTAGCGGCGCATCCGACGCTCGCGGACGATATCCCGCTCCGCTCGCGGCGCAGCGTCTTGACGTCGACGGAAACGTCGATGCCGTGGCTACGAGGTTACTACGCGATCGTGAAGCCGCGCGTCGAGGCATCGCTGCGGGCCGCGTACGCTACGGACGTTGCCGATCTCGACTCGAGCTCGCGCCGTACGGCGTCGGCGTGTTCGTCACGGGGCCGATGGTTTGGAACGAGACGAACTATTTGGAGCCGTACGACCAGCGAGCTCTTCCAAGACTTGCTTGCGCGCGGCCGCGACAAGGGATTTGCGCTTCGTGAGCCACCGCCGGACAGGGTGCTCTACCGCAGCGGCGACTACTACGTGCTGAGCGTCCGCGCCGCCCAACCACGGCAAGACGCACACAAATAAACGCGTCGAAGCCCGCCGCGCTGATCCGTGAGAGCGCGAGTGGCCTCGTGCAATCGGCGTTGAGTCAGCGTCTCGGGATCCGAAGCGGAATCGATAGGTACTGCAGCCGTTTCGACTCCACGCGGCCGCGCGTCACTGTCGCGAGGATCAGGCCGCTCATCAGGCTGAGGAATGCGAGCAGCATGAGGCCAGTCGAAAGAACCGCGGTCGGAAGCCTCGGAACGAGCCCGGTGCGCCAGTATTCGGTCAGCACGGGAATGGCGATGAGTACCGAGGCGAGCATGAGCAATACGGAGACTGCGGCGAAGAACTCCAGCGGCCTTTCCTCGCGAACCAACCTTATGATCAGCCGCATGATGCGAATGCCGTCCGGAATGGTGCGCAGCTTGCTCGCCGAAGACGGCGGCCTCTCGCGATAAGGCGTCATGCGCTCGCCGATCGGCAACCGCAGCTGTAGAGCGTGCACGGTAAGCTCCGTTTCGGTCTCGAACCCGCTCGCGAGGGCCGGGAACGACTTGACGAAGCGCCGCGACATGATGCGATAGCCGGAGAGCATGTCGTTCAAGCGCTCGCCGAAGAACCACGCGACGAGCCCTGTTAGCAGCCTATTGCCGAAGCGATGGCCGCGGCGATAGGCAGCCTCCGACTTCTCTTCGCGCGCCCCGTTGACCATGTCGAGGGACTCTGCGATCAGTAGCTGTATCAGCGCCGGCGCGCTCGCGGCATCGTAAGTGTCGTCGCCATCGACCATGACATAGACGTCGGCTTCGATGTCCGCGAACATTCGAGCGACCACGTTTCCTTTGCCGCGCAGTTGCTCCGATCGGACTATGGCGCCGGCTTTGCGCGCCGCTTCCACGGTTCCATCGGTGGAACCGTTGTCGTAGACGAACACCGGTGCGTCGGGCAATGCCGCTCGGAAGTCGGCGACGACCTTACCGATCGCGGCTTCCTCGTTGAGGCACGGAATGATGACGGCAACTTGGGGCGTCCAGCTCATGTGTCGGTCGAATGCTATTCGCGAGTGAAACGTCGATTATCCGGATCAGCGATCCCACCAGGTATCGAGCGACGCACGATTCCCGTGACTCTCGCATCGGTCCGACTGCGGGCGCCTCCGTAGTGGCGGCGGATATTGCCGCATATTGCCGTGGCCGGCCACTGTTAGCCCGAGCGGGTTCGCGATCTTCGCGGTGGCTCGACATAAGCCGGGTCTGGATGTGCTGGGATGGGAATCACGCGATAATTGCCAGTCGTCGGCTAAACTTCAGAAGCTCGAACGTCCGCGTGTCGAGTGACGCCGGAGGTTCTGTGCGCGTTCCCGTTGACGGTCACGTCCATTTCCACGACATCCGGACGAGTCGCAGCGACGCTCGACGCGGCCGCGCCAATTTCGCGGCGGTGAGCCCGGAGAACCGCGCGTTACGCGGGGTGCTGCTGTTGACGCAGGCGGCGGGCGAGCACGTGTTCGAGCAACTCTCCGGAGGAACCGTGCGAGGCGGATGGCGGTTCGAGGGCGTCGTCGCGGAGCCCGAGACGGTGCTCGCACGCAAGAATGGCGTCGCGATCGCGATCGTCTGCGGCCGACAGGTTAAGTCCCGCAACGGGCTCGAAGTGCTGGCGCTCGGAACGTGCCGCCAGTTCGCCGACGGCCGGGAAATCGAACAGACGCTCGCCGACGTGCGCGGGTCCGGCGCAATGGCGGTGATTCCGTGGGGCTTCGGCAAGTGGCTCGGCGCGCGCGGCACGCGCGTGCGGACGGTGCTCGATGCGAACGGCGAGAGCGCGGTGTCGGTCGGCGACAACGGTGGCCGGCTCGCGGCTTGGGGTGTACCTGCTCTCGTCCGCGACTCCGAGCGCCGCGGATTTCGCGTCGTGCCCGGCACCGATCCGTTTCCGTTTGGCGGCGACTACCGCCGCGTCGGGTGCGTTCGGATTCCTGGCGGAAGTCGACGTCGAGCCCGCGACGCCGTGGCGTTCGTTGCGTGCGTGGCTCGAGTCGTCGCCGCGCTCGCCGCGGTGTTTCGGCGCCGCGTGCGGTCCTGTACGCTTCTTCGTCAATCAGGTTGGAATGCAGTTCTACAACCGGTTCCTGCGGAAGGTCGGCTAGATGAGAATGCTCGTGATCTCTCCGCAGCCGTTCTTCACGCCGCGTGGCACGCCGTTCAGCGTCTACTACCGCGCCCTCGTCATGGCCGAGCAGGGCGTCGAGATCGACCTGCTCACCTACGGCGCGGGGGAAGACGTCGACATCCCGGGCGTAAGGATCGTACGAATTCCGCGCGTGCGGTTTCTCGAACCGATTCCCGTCGGCCCGTCGGGCAAGAAGATCGTGCTCGACATGCTGATGTTCCTTTGGACGATCGGGCTTGCTGCTCAGGCATCGTTACTCCGTCGTGCATGCGCACGAGGAGTCGGTCTTCTGGTGTCGCTTCTTGAAGCCGTTGTTTCGCTTCCGGCTGATCTACGACATGCACTCGAGCCTGCCGCAGCAATTGACGAACTTCAAATTCACGAAGTCGCGTTTCCTGATCGGTGCGTTCAAGTGGCTCGAGGACAACGCGCTGCGCGCGGCCGATGCGGTCATCACGATCTGCCCGGATCTGCGCGACTACGCGCTCAGCACCGGCTTGTCCGGCGACCGGCACTTGCTGATCGAGAACTCGATCTTCGACGACGTCCGCCTGAAGAAGAAAGGCCGCAGCGACGCCAGGCGGTGGGAGCGCCCAAACGTTCGATCCGCGGTTCCCCGTCGTTCTCTATGCGGGTACGTTCGAGGCTTACCAGGGGATCGACGTGCTCGTGCGCGCGTTTGCCATCGTCGCGGCCAAGCGCACCGATGCGCGCTTGTGGCTCGTGGGCGGGACCGAGGCGCAGGTGCGCCGCGCGCGCGAGCTCGTGACGGAGCTTGGGCTAACCGACGTTTGCGTGCTGACCGGCGTCGTGCCGAAGGCGCAAGCGCTGCGCTACACGGCGGACGCGTCGATACTGGTTTCGCCGCGGCTGCACGGCACCAACACTCCACTCAAGATCTACGAGCAGCTCGCGAGCGGTAAGCCGCTCGTCGCGACCCGAATTTGGTCGCACACGCAGGTCCTCGACGAGAAGGTGTGCTATCTCGTCGATCCGGAGCCGCAATCGATGGCCGACGGCTTGCTGCTCGCGCTCGCGGACGCTCGGACACACGACCGAACGTCCACAGAACGCGCGCGCACTGTACGAACGCGAGTACGCCCGGCCCGTCTACGAGGGCAAGATCAGGCGGCTCTTGGAAATCGTCGTCTAATGTGCGGCATCGCCGGCATTGCCGCGTGGCGGGGAACGCCGCCGGCGCGCGAGGACGTCACGCGCATGTGCGATGCGATGGTGCATCGCGGCCCGGACGACGCGGGCTATCTCGTCGAGGACTCCGTGGCGCTCGGCATGCGCCGCTTGTCGATCATCGATCTATCCGGCGGCCATCAGCCAATCTTCAACGAAGACGGCAGCGTCGCCGTGTTCTACAACGGCGAAATCTACAACTACCTCGAGCTGCGCGCCGAGCTCGAAGCGAAGGGCCATCGTTTCGCGACCGAATTCCGATACCGAGGTCATCGTCCACCTCTGGGAAGAGGAGGGCGTAGAGTTCCCGCGCCGCTTGAACGGCATGTTTGCGATCGCGCTCTACGACCGAATCAAGCGGCGGCTGGTGCTGGTGCGCGACCACGTCGGCATCAAGCCGCTGTACTACGCGCTCGGGGCCGACGGGATCGTGTTCGGGTCCGAGGTGAAAGTGCTGCTCGCGTCGGGCCGCGTCGGCCGGACGCTCGACGTCGATGCGCTCGGCCAATACCTGTCGTGGGAGTACGTGCCGGGCGCCGGCACACTGCTGCGCGAGGTGCGCCGACTCGAGCCCGCTCGTTCGCTCGAGATCGATCTCGAGTCCGGACGCACGACGATCCGGCGCTATTGGAGCCCTCTCGGCCGGCCGGAGCCGAGCCGGCGCGCTCGGACGGCGAGTGGGAGGAGCGAGGTCGAGGCGGTCATCAAACAGGCGGTTCGCCGCCAGCTCATGAGCGACGTGCCGCTCGGCGCGTTCCTGTCGGGCGGTGTCGATAGCTCGCTCGTGGTCGCGGCGATGGGGACGGCGGAAACGTTCAGCATCGGGTTCGACGATCCGAGCTACGACGAAACTCGGTGGTCGAGCCGGGTCGCGGATCATCTCGAGGTCAATCACCACATCGAGATCATTCGGCCCGATGTCGGCGATCTGTTCGCTCATCTGATGCAGTTCCTGGACGACCCGATCGGCGACTTCTCGATCTTCCCGACCTATCTCGTCTCGCGCCTCGCGAGCAAGCACGTCAAGGTGGTGCTGTCGGGCGACGGCGGCGACGAGCTCTTCGGCGGCTACGAAACGTTCCTCGCCGAGCAGAAGTCGCTGGCATGGAGCCGAATACCTAAGTGGCTGCGAAGCGGCGTCATGGAGCCCGCGATCGGCGCTTTGCCGCCGACCGCCGCGAAGAAGGGCCTCGTGAACAAGGCGAAGCGGTTCGTGGAGGGCGCGCGCCTCGACCCCGCATGGGGTCACGCGCGCTGGCGCGTGTTCTGCGACGAGCGTGTTCGCAACGCGCTGCTGACTCCGGCCGCGCGCGAGCACGTGCGCACGGACATCGGCGCGCACATCGTCGCGCTGCGCGAAGAAGCCGCGGCGCGGGACGACCGTGACAAGGCGCTGTACGTCGATTTCGGCAGCTACCTCGTGGATAACTGCCTCACGAAGGTCGATCGTATGTCGATGGCGTGCTCGATCGAGGCGCGCGTGCCGCTGCTCGATAAGGAAGTAGCCGAGCTCGCGTTTCGGCTGCCGTCGCGTTTGAAGTTCGACGGTTCGCAAACGAAGATCTTGTTGAAGCGCGTCGCCGCGCGGCACGTGCCGCGTGAGTGCGTCTACCGCCCCAAACAGGGCTTCAGTATTCCGATCAAGAATTGGCTCAAAGAGGAGCTTCGGCCGATGGCCGAGCAGTATCTGGCTCCGAAGCGGATCGAGCGCGAAGGGCTGTTCGCGCCCGCTGTCGTGGGCCGTCTGTGGCAGGAGCACCTCGACAACCGCGCGAACCACAGCCACTTGCTCTGGGCGCTGCTCGTGTTCGAGCAGTGGCGCGATCGCTTTGGGGTCACGGGATGATCGTGCGCGACCCTCGGCGCGCGGCAGACGAAGAGTTCGATCTCGTCGTCGTCGGCGGCGGAATCTACGGCGCATCGCTGTTGCGCGAAGCGGCACGCCGCGGCGTGTCGGCTTGCCTCTGCGAGGCGCAAGACTTCGGCGGCGTGACGAGCCAAAACTCGTTGCGCATTCTGCACGGCGGCTTGCGCTACTTGCAGACTCTGGACCTGCGGCGCTTCTTCCAGTCCGTCGCGGCACGCCGCTCCGCGGCGCTGCGTTTCCCGCGCCTCGTTCGCAGGCTGCCGTGCCTCATGCCGCTATACGGGCCGGGCCTCAAGCGGCCGGCAGTGATGCGCGCGGCGCTCGCGATGAACGACCTATTGAGCTTCCGGCGGAACGCAGGTGTCGCGAGCGATCTCAAGCTCGGTCGCGGCGAGACGCTCAGCGCGGCCGAAATGCGCGAGGCGTTTCCGCAAGTGCGAACGGAGGGGCTGCTCGGCGGCGCGCGCTGGACGGACTACTTCATGGTGAGCTCGGAGAGGGTGCTCGTCGAGCAACTACGGGACGCGTGCCGCCGCGGGGCGATGGCGTTGAACTACACGCGCGTCGATGCGCTTGTCGTGGACGCCGGCACGGTACGCGGAGTGCGCGTTTCGGACGCCGCGACGGGCTCGCAGTACACCGTGCGGGCGCGGCGAGTCGTGAATTGTGCGGGGCCGTTCGTCCGCTCGTTCACGCGCGGCGAAAGGGGCGATTCGGAGTCGCTGTTTCACCCGTCGCTCGCGTTCAACGTCCTGCTCGACGCCACGTTGCCCACGAGCGCCGCGGTGGCCGTAACGGCTCCCGAGCCGGGCGCGACGACGCTGTTCCTCGTGCCGCAGAAGCGAACCGTCCTCGCTGGCACGATGCATCTGCCGCGGCCCGCGGGCACGGTCGACGCCGTGCCGACTCGCGCGGAGCTCGAGGACTATCTACGCCAGCTGCGTGCGGCGATCCCCGGCTTCGACGTTCGGCTCGAGCACGTCCGCCGCGTATTCTCCGGGCTGTTGCCGGCGCGCGTCGCCAACAGCGCCGAGCTCGTCAAGCGCGAGGCGATCGTCGATCACGGCGCGGCCGGCGGGCCGCGCGGCTTCTACAGCGTCTCGGGCGTGAAATACACGACGTCCGGCAACGTCGCGGCACAGGTCATGGCTGCGCTCGGTTGGCACGCGGAGATCGATGAGAGCGAGCTGCCGACGGCCGACGCGACCGCTCTGCTGACCGACGCCGGGCGGCTCTGGAGCGACGACGAGGGATCCGTCCGCGAAGCTCTGCGCGCCGTCGAGAGCGAGGAGTGCGTGCAATCGCTCGACGACCTGATCTTCAGGCGCTCGAATTGGGCGACGACCGAGCCGGACATCGATGCGGTTCGTGCGCGGCTCGTCGAGCTCGGCGCGGACGGCGGCGAGCGACGGCGCCTCTCGGCATGATGGAATCGACAACATGATCGAATCGATAAGGGGCGTCGCTCGAACGACGCCCAGTGGTGCTGCATGAAGGTGATGGTGACGGGGGCGACGGGATTCACGGGCGGCCATCTCGCGCGAACGCTCAAGCAACGCGGCCACGAGGTTCGTGCGCTGGTCCGCGACGCCGCGAAAGCGTCGGCGCTCGAGCGCGACGGTATCGTGGCCTTAGCCGGAGATCTCACCGATGCGGCGGCCGTTCGGCGCGCGGCGCAGGACTGCGACGTCGTCTATCACATCGCGGCGGTCTATCGCGAGGCGAAGCATCCCGACAGCTACTATCGCGACATCAACGTCGAGGGCACGCGTCATGTCGCCGATGCCGTCGATCAAGGGCATGCCGGACGCCTTGTCCATTGCAGCACCGTCGGTGTGCACGGCGACGTGGCCGAGATTCCGGCGACCGAGGATACGCCGTTCGCGCCCGGGGACGTTTATCAGAGGACGAAGCTCGAAGGGGAGCTGCTCATACGCGCGCGCATCGAGAAGGGGCTCCGGGCGTCGATCTTCCGGCCGCAAGGTATCTACGGACCCGGAGATCGCCGGTTCCTCAAGCTGTTCAAGACGATCGCTCGACGCACGTTCCGGATGATCGGCTCCGGCGACGTGCTGTATCACATGACGCATATCGAAGACTTGGTCGACGGCATCATCCTCTGTGGCGAGCACCCGAATGCGTTGGGACGCACGTATGTGTTCGGCGGTCCGCGCTACACGACGATTCGCGAGCTCGTCGATACGATCGCGCGCGTCGCAGGCGTGCCGGCGCCGCGCGGCCACATTCCCGTCGCGCCCGTGATGGTGGCCGCGGTGCTTTGCGAACGGCTGTGCAAGCCGTTCGGCATCGAGCCGCCGCTCTTTCCGCGGCGACTCGACTTTTTCGTGAAGAACCGGGCCTTCTCGACGGCGAGGGCGCAGCGCGAGCTCGGATTCAGCCCGAAGGTCGATCTCGAGGAGGGCGCGCGCCGGACGCTCGAGTGGTACCGGGGCGCAGGCTGGCTATAGCCGCAAGGCGTGCGCGGTTCGTGCGGAGTCGAGCGGGGCGATACGCCGCCGGTTAGGAACGCGCTGCCGCGTCCGCGGCGCGCTTCGGCGACGCGGCGGACACGAGGCGCTCGTAGACCCCGGACAGTCGTCGCGCGACGGCGTCCACCGTAAGGTCGGCCGCGCCTTCGCGCGCGCGTTGCCCGAGCAGTTTCACCCTGGCCGGATCGGTCGCGAGCGCGACCAGCGCATCTGCGAGCTTCGCGACATCTTTAACGGGCACCTTGATCCCGCCCTGATACCTGTCCACGAGCTCGGCTGGCTCGCCGATGTCGGTGACGATGTGGGGCCGTCCATACGCCATCGCTTCGACCAAGTTGACCGAGCTGAAGCGCACGCTTTCGAACGGCGCCACGACGACGTCGCATGCCGCGTAGAAAGCTTCCGGGTGATCGAGCGACTCGACGAGCCGCACCGAATCGCCCAAGCCGAGCCGGTCGATGACGCTCGTCACGCGGCTCACCATCTGCTTCGGATCGCGGGCCCAGTCGATCTGCTCGTATTCCTTCGGCACGCGATGATAAAGAGTCGGCTTGTAGACGATCGCGAGCTTCGCGTTCGGGACTTTGCGGCGCGCTTCGGCGAAGGCCTGCAACAACGTCTCGTTGCCGCGGTCCGGTCCGAGTTTCGTGATCGCGGCGAACAGGAACTCGTCGCCGAACCCGAGCTCGCGGCGCGCGGTCGCGCGGTCGATCTGGCGTGCTGCGTCGAGCTCGCTTTCCGGTATCGCGTGGTACATCACCTCGACGCGATCCGCAGGCACGCCGCGCACGTCGCGCAGGTAGTCGCGGCAGAACGCCGAAGCCGCGAATGCTTTACTCGTCGACTTGGCAAGCAGCCGGTCCGCGATCCGCAGGTAGAGCGGATAGGGGAAGTACACTTGCGTATCGAAGTCGTGAATCACGGTCGGCACGCCGTTAGCAACGCCCACCAAGCGGCCGAAAGTGGACGACGCATAGCAAAACAGGTGCATGACGTCGATTTCGTGCTCTCGGCAGAGCCGCGCGATTCGCGGCAGCGTCCGCAGGTCATACTTGCCGAGGTTCAAGTTCGTGACCTTGCGGTTCGCCGTCTTGAAGACCTCCTCGACTTCCAACGAGGCGCGCAGGAAATACGGATGGATGCGTACACGCGCCGGATCGAACTTCGGCACGAGGTTCATGAAGAGCCGGCCGCCGCCGTGCAGGCTGCCGTCGTAGCAAACGTGATCAATGAGCCAAAGGACGTTCGTTGGACGGGACATCCGCCTGTGTTCCCCCAATGCGACAACCGATTATAGGCATAGTCGTTCGTTCGAAACTGCGACGCCGCGCCGAGCACGCTTGATCCGGCTCCTATGTAATTCAAGCCGTCGCGGGCGGCGCTAGGCGGCCGGCGAGTCTACTTTCGAGCGATGCAACAATGACCGGGCGCGTCTGGTTCTGCCTTCAGGATAGAATCCGTCCCGCCAAACTGCCGCTTTTCGGCCCTGTTGCATGAATTTGTCCGCGGAAAAACAATCATATGGGCTAATCTTCGCGGGTCTGCGTTCTCACTCGAGCGTGAGTCACTTCCGAGGCTGCGACGTCAATGATATTGGGCTCGATCCGTCAGGGCGCCTCCCGCCCCGTACCTGACGCTTTCGTATCGCAAGCACTCCCAAAGTCGGGCGCGGCCGTCCGACTCTATCGAGCGCCGTGGGGCTCGCCGCGTCTTCATGGGGACCACACGTTCGCGGCGGATGAGCCGAATGGATCATGGCTCGCGTTCTCCGGCAATCCGTTCTGGCGCTCGACCGGGCAACCCGCGACGGCGGCGATCCTGTTGCAGCAGTTGTCGTCGAGCGGCCTCGAGGCGCTGAATGATCTCGACGGCGGCTTTGCGATCGCTTGGTGGCAGTCACCCGGCGAGAAGATGCTGTTGATCAGAGACCGCTTCGGCATCGAGCCGCTGCACTATCACTTCGACGCGGGCGCCACGCTTTTCGGCTCGCGAGCGCGCGACGTCGCCGCGACGATGGCGCGTTGGCCCGGTCTCTCCCCGCAAGGGCTCGCGGAGTACCTCACCTATTGTTATACGCCGGGGAACACGACACTGCTCGATGGGGTTCTCCGAGTGCCGGCCGGCAGCGCCGTTATCGTCGGAACCGGTGCGCCCGTCGTGCAGACCTGGTATCGACTGTCGTTTGCGAATCCTTGGGCGCCGAACGAGGCGGAGATCACGGCCAATTACCGTCGTTTGCTCGAGCAAAGCGTCGTCTCTCGACTCGACGACAGCCGCGCCGGTCTGTTTCTATCGGGCGGAATGGACTCGAGCTCCGTCGCGACGTTCGCCACGCGGCACTTGCACGATCCCATCAGCACCTTCAGCTTCCATTGTGTCCGTGTGGGGCTCGACGAGTCCGTATTCTCGCGGCAGCTCGCGGCCGAGCTCGGAACTCGGCACAACGAAGTAGAGTACGGCGAAGCTCAGGCGCTCGAGATCCTCGACGCGGTCCAGGTGATGGACGCTCCGTTCTGCGACGTCGGCATCGAGATCGGCACCTGGCTGCTCGCAAAGGCGGCCGCTGGGCGCGTCGACTATCTCTTGACAGGTGACGGCGGCGACGAGCTTTGGGCCAGTCATCCCGTCTACGCCGCCCAGAAGCTCATGACTTGGTACGACCGGGCGCCGTTACCGAACGCACTGCGTGGGATTCTGTCCGACACGCTGAACCGCGTTCCAGATTCAGACCAAAAACGCGGGCTGGCCGTCACGTTGAAGAGAATCCTGCCGCCGGCCGGCGTGCCGCGCAGTCTCGGCCATTTCCGTTGGCGCCTCTATCAAACGCCGGACACGCTCCGCGACCTGTTGTCCTCGGAGGCGACGAGCAATCTCGACGGCGCAGACCCGTTCAAGCCCGTCATCGAGTCCTTCGAGGGCTACGACGGCCCGGCGGACGGCATGTCGTTATGGCTCTACAGCGACTATCGAACGGCCTCAAGTTTCTATTTCAATAGGTTGCTGCTCGCTCGTGCCTTCGGTTTAGAAGTACGCACGCCGTTCTACGACAAGAACTTGGTCGAATATGGAGCGCGGATCCCCGCCCGCTTGAAGCTCGAGGGCATCGAACGCACGAAACGCTTGTTCCGCGTAGCGATGGAAGGCGTGCTGCCGGACGTGATCAACCATCGCAAGGACAAGCTCGGGCATTCGGTCCCGTTCAAGAGCTGGCTCAGGCAATGCGGGCCGTTAGACCTCAAGATCGCCGAGACTTTGCGTAGTGAGCAGTTTCTCGGTCGCGGCCTCTTCAGACCCGAAGCGGTGGATCGCCTGCTTCGCGAGCACAGGACCCGACGTCACAACCACTCACACCGGATCTGGGCTCTGTTCGTGCTGGAGCATTGGATGCGCGCAGCCGAGGCGCCCAGCTCCAGGACTGCCGCGCGACAATGAGCACCTCCCGCCCAGACGCGACCTGGCGAGCCGCGCTGCGGCATGCGATCAAATTCGCAGTGGTCGCGTTGATCATCGCGTGGATCGTCCGGGAAGCCGGCTGGCGCGAAATACTCGCGACGATTCAACGCGCCGATCCCGTCTTCCTTCTGCTCGGCGTTCTAGGCCTCACGCTCGAAATGCTCTCCAAAGCGTGGAACTGGGCCCGGCTCCTCGACTCTCTCGGATGCTCGACGCGCGGCCAGCGGTTGCAGCTGCTGCGCGCGTACCTCGTCGCCGCGCTGATGGGCATGCTGCTGCCATCGAGCGCGAGCACCGACGCGCTGCGAATCGTCTTAGCCCAGCGCATGTTCGGCGGGCGACCGTCGATGTATGCGGCATCCATCGTGATCCTGAACGTGCTCGGCTTGATTTCGGCTTGCGCGCTCGGCCTACTGTGCATGGGCGTGCTGGTGGCTCAAGGACGTGCACCCGCTTATTCGCTGCCGGCCGCGTTCGTGTTCGTTTGCGTCGTCGTCACGGGCGTCGGTCTACATCTCGGTCTCAAGCGCTATCGGTGGTTGTTGCTGCTGACGCTGCGGCGAGTAGGGCGTCGTCGCTGGTACGCACTGCGGCGCGGAGTTCGGCGCTTCATCGACGCCTTGCTCGTTTTCGAGCGGGCGAACGTGCGCTTCGTGGCTCGAGCGCTCGTCGCGACGGCCGCGGCGTTCTTTTCCGCGTCGGCTTTTCAGGCAATCGCGTTGGCCGTCGGCGTCGATCTGCCGGTGCAGGTCTGGTGCGCCGTCGTGCCGCTGTTCTCGCTGTTCGGGCTGCTCCCAATCTCGGTTTCGGGTTTCGGCGGCGCGCAGGCCGTGCATGTGTTCTTGCTCGCCGCGTTCGCCGTAGCGGTGCCGCAGGCCTTTGCAGTCTCGGCGCTGTATGCCGTGCTCAACATCCTACTGTACGTCGTCTTAGGTGCCGTGGCCTGGATGCTCGGATCGAACGAAATCACCAAGCGTGCGATGGCGACCGAGGCCCGTCCGGATGGGTGACCACGTCGGTTCTCGGCTCTGGATTGCGATACTTGGCCCGGGACGGAAGGCATTAGCTCTCGAGTCCGTGTCCACGAACGCCGGTGTAGTGACAGGAGTTGCTGCTTGCCCACGAAGTTACCACCCGTGATGCTGCTCGGAGACACGTTCGGGTATCCGTCCAGCGTTTCTCACGGCGGCACGACGTACTACCTGAACGTCGTTCCTCCATTGTCTCGGGAGGTCGACCTCACTGTTTGCATCCTGCGCGAACCGCACCCCGCTGCTCTAGAGCTCGAGCGCGCCGGCATCAAACCGTTCTTTCTCGGCGCGCACCGGATGAATCCTTTCGTGGCTTTGCAAGTTGCGCAGCTGGCGAAGCAACGTGGCTGCCGTATTCTTCATGCCGGCGGTATGAAGGCAACATTGGTCGCGCGCGTAGTCGCACGTCTTTTGGACGCTTCTGTGCTGGTTCACGTCCACGACCAGCGCGTTCTGCCGGCGCCCGTCCGGTTCCTGCATCGCATGTTCGCGCGCCCCACCGATCTCGGGATCTGCGTGTCGCGGGCAGTGACGGAGCCGGCGCAAGCTGGCTACTACCTGCCGCGAGACCGCTTGCGCATCGTGCACAACGGCGTTGATCTCTCGAGTTTTCGGGGCATCGCTCGCGACGCACGTCCCCGAGTGCGCGCGGAATTGGGTATCCCTAGCGACGCCCGCGTGTTGGCCTTGATCGGCAGGTTCTATCCCGTAAAGGGGCACGAGGAAATGATTCGCATGATGCCCGCGATCGCCGCCCGCTGCCCGGATGTTGTTCTAGTCATGGCCGGCGATGGGCCGTGTCGTGCTGAGTGCGAGAGTCTCGCAGCGCGACTCAACATCCAAGCCCATCTGCGCTTCCTCGGCCAGAGAAATGACGTGGCGGATTTGTTGGACGCATCGGACCTCGTCGTGGTGCCGTCCCAGACCGAGGGCTTTCCGCTCGCGGTCGTTGAGGCGCTCGCCATCGGTCGGCCGGTTGTCGGTTATGACGTCGGCGGGATCGGCGAGGCGGTCGACCGCGGACAGACGGGCGAGTTGGTGCCCGCGCGCGATATGGAGGCGTTCGTTAACGCTGTCGTGTCCCTGCTGGATGATCGTGCGGCTCTTGCGGCCTACTCGAAGCGGGCTTTTGCCGCGGCGGAAGAATTCAGCATCGGCTCCCACGTAAGAAGACTGCTCGAGTGCTACGGAGAAGTCCGAGCTAATCCCGTGCGAGCTGCCACAGCAAGGTAGCGGCCTGCCGACTCCTGCCTGCGTTCGCGCGCCAGCCAATCGCGCCGCGTTTGCTCAAACGCTCACGCGACGCCGCATGCTCGAGTCTGTGTGGACGGTGGCCGTTGCTTGACAGTAGCCGAGCGTTTGGAATACGGTCGCGGCCTTCTCACGGGGCCATAGCTCAGCTGGGAGAGCGCTACAATGGCATTGTAGAGGTCGGCGGTTCGATCCCGCCTGGCTCCACCAATCCCCAGCCGCGCCTGCGTCGGATTTTGCGTGCGGTCCCCATCGTCTAGAGGCCTAGGACATCGCCCTTTCACGGCGGTAACCGGGGTTCGAATCCCCGTGGGGACGCCAATTTTCGCGGTCCATTCCGGGACACATGGTTTACAGATCATTCCGGAGACATGGTTAACACTTTCTCCGGGGCGAAGGGATTGGGGGCGGGTTCGACGCGCCCCTCGTCCTGGTCGAAAAATCCTAAGTCATAGTGCATGAAGCTGACGAGCCAGATCTGCTCGTCGACTTCTCGAATCCCCACGCGCTGGCCGGCGAAGACCTTGCTGAGGTTGATTTTGCGTTTGCCGAGGCAGATGCGGCCGCAGTTTGTCACGCGTACGGTGCGATCGTGATAGGGATACTCGGGCTCGGGCGGCAGCTGGTAGTCGCGCGCTGGCCTCAGTGCCGGCGCTCGCTTTACGGGGTCATGGTCGAAGCCTAGACTTCGGCGCGATCGACCGACCGTGCCTTCAGGGGGTGAACAACAATGATGCGGCTCGCACGACTGTGCACGCCGATGATCGTCGTCGGTCTCGTGATGGTCTTTGCAGCTGGGGCGGCGTCTGCTCAGGGCTCAGAACCGTTGAACGGCACCTGGAAGTTGAACCGCGCGAAGTCGACTTTCAGTCCCGGTCCGGCGCCGCGGTCAGACCGTGAAGATCGAAGCATAGACGCGGTACGCAAGTCACCGTCGATGTCACTCCAGCGACCGCAGCGGCCCAGCATTGGTCGGTTTCCGGAGCGACCGGCAGTAAGTTGCCCGTCAGTTGGCAACAACCCGAACGCGGACGTGTACGTGCTTAAGCGGGTCAATGCGACCACGCTCGAAAGTCAGTGCGTGAAAGGCGGCAAACCAACACTCAAAGAGACGGCGGTCGTCTCGGCGGACGGCAACACCTTGACCGTCACGGCTAGTGGGACCGACGCACAGGGACGACCAATCCACAACGTGGCGGTGTACTACAAGTGAAAGGGAGGCATTTCAGAGGCGACCGCACCTAACGGAGCGACAGCCTTAACCTCTCCTCTGAGGGGTTCTTCTTCAGTTGACCGCATGGGGCGCCCGCCGAACGTCGGACGTGCTCTTCTGATCGAACGCATCGCTGAGGGACTTCGCCGAGCAGGTCAACTGTTCGCTCTACGAGCCCTGCAAATAGATCCAGTGCGCCTAACACCACGGGACGCCGTGGTATCAGGCAGCTTCCAGCCACACCGTCGAGGGCGAATCGCTACGCCGTCCGGAACTCCACGACCAGCGCGCGTAGCCACGTGTGAGAGGCGACGGACTCTGCTGGGGACGCCAAGGCTGCTACACGCTTAGTGTGCGAACCGACGGACTCTCGTGGGGACGCCAGATTTTCCGCGAACCAAGCGATGAGACCGGCGACGCTGAGTACCACCGCGAGCTTAAGCGCCACCGCACCACATCGGCTGCTTCAAGATCAGGATGAAGCAGATGCCGAAATGGAAGCCGCCTTTCTCGATCACGACACGTCCAGCATCAGCGATATGTCAAGCGCGGCCTGAGCGTCAACAACGCACGCTCTTGGCTCCCATCGGCGCGGACCGTATTCGCGCCGATTGCCGCGACCGGTTCGGCGTCTCTCTCGAACGACAGTTGGACCGTTCGATGGACGTCTGCTAGTTTCCGGGTGTCCACTTCTGAACTCGATTGAAAAGGGCAAACCGATCGCGAGGTCGGGACGCAAAGCCACCGGTCTTGTAACCAAGACAGCGGGGTTGCCGGTCGAAGGGGTCACGGTCAAGTGATCTCCCATGCGCGCGCCGTTCGGCGCGCGGACTGTCATCCACGCGTGCTTCTGAGTCTCGGCGGACGTCCTCGTCCGATTCGGTTTGCCCGAAACGGAGAACAGACATGCGTGAACCAGCGTGCGGCCCGATCGGCGCAATCATTGTGACTTCCTTACTATTTGGAGCGGCGTATATGCCAAAGGCACATGCCGCGCCGAAAACGTTTTCGAACGGCAAAGGCGGCGGACACTGGACCACCCGCACCAACACGGCCCCGACCATCTCCGGAACTCCGGCGGCCTCCGTAGTGCAAGGCACGCTGTACGGCTTCACGCCCTCCGCGAGCGACGCCGATGGCGACACGTTGTCCTTCACGATCGCGAATCGCCCGACGTGGGCGACGTTCAACACGGGCACGGGCCGCTCTCCGGCACGCCGGGCGCGACGAACATCCGCGCCTACAGCAACATCGTGATCACCGTGAGCGACGGCAAAGCGTCGACCGCGCTGCCCGCGTTCGCGATCACGGTCGCGGCATACGCGGTCGTTGCGACTGCCACGGGAGCGGCGACGCTCACCTGGAACCCGCCGACGACGAATACCGACGGCTCCGCGCTTACGGATCTGACCGGCTACAAGATCTACTGGGGCACGACCCAGGGCAGTTATCCGAGCTCCGTCACGGTCAACAGCCCCGGGATCTCGAGCTACGTCGTTACCAATCTCGTCGCGAGCACGTACTTCTTCGTGGTGACGTCGCTGAGCGCGTCGGGCGGGGAAAGCGCTTACTCCACGCCTGCTTCTGTCAATTCAGTAGGTCAGCTCCGGGAGCGAACGACCTCGAGCGCGCGGTCGATCCTCGCGAGCGCCGCCCGCGACCGACCAGGCATAGCGTCACGCCAATTCCTGGCGACGCCACATCGCCGGTTAGCGCCACGCGCAACGGCTGCGCGACCTTACCTAAGCCGACGCCGGCAGCCGCGGCCACGGCGTCCACGACGCTCTGCGCCGCCGCCTCGGTCCAGCTATCGAGACCGACGAGCCCGGACTTTGAGCTCGATTTAGAGCTGGACTGAGGAGGTGGCTTCGAAGTCCTCCACGAGACGGCCGAGGGCCGAAGGAGAAGGGGACGATGAAGCGCTCGAGGTATTCGGGCGAACAGATCGCGTACGCGCTACGGCAAGCTGAAGGCGGGACCGCGGTGGCCGATGTGTGTCGAACGCTCGGCTTTAGCGAGGCGACGTTCTACCTCTGGAAGAAGAAATACGTGAACCTGGGGGCGACGGAGCTGCGGGAACTGCGGCAACTGCGTGAGGAGAACGCGAAGCTCAAACGCGTGGTCGCTGATCTTTGGGGTGCCACTGTGCACGCGGAGCCGGCATCGCAGTTCGACACGCTCGCCGAGCTGGTGACGGGGGTTTGGACGTACGTCGTCGAGCGTGGGTTGATTACGGTCAAGTGTTGGGTCGGTGACGCTCCGAGGACCAAGACCACGCAGTTGGGTGGCATGCCGGCCGCGACGCTCGCCCGTACGATGTGCTCGCAGCCGCGGCGTCAGGTCGTCCGGTCAACCCAAGTTCACCTGCGCCTCGTTCGAATACTCGCTCTCGCCGCCGTTCTTATTCACCGCCGACAGCACGAGGTAGTACGTGCCCGCCGCTAGCCCGTTGATCACATAGGTGGCGAGACCGGGATTGTCGATATTGACCATGGCGTTATACAGGCCGCTCTGTTGCCCGTAGCGGATCCGATAGCCCGCGAGATTCACGAGCGGCGTGCCGTCGTCGTTTTCGGTCGGCGCGAGCCACGAAATCATGATCGAGTTCGTGCCGACTTGAACTACCTCGACGTCGAATGAGAGTGCGCGCATCTGCGTGCCGGCCGTGACCGTGACGGTGACGCCGCGGTAGACGCCGACGTCGGAATACGACGGGGTTCCCGTGACCTCGCCCGTCGTCTGATTGAAAGTGCTCCAGTGCGGTGGATTCGAGATCCCGAACCGCAACGAGGCGCCGCCGGCATTGTTCGCGACGGGGCGGAACCAGTACGGTTGATTCGCGATTACCTGCCTGTTCGGCGCGCCGCTGATCGAAAGCGACGCCGTGGTGGTCGTGGAGCCGTTCGTACCGGTCGAGCCGGTCGTATTGGTCGAGCCGGTCGTATTCGACGAGCCGTTCGTCGCCTGCCGGTTTGCTATCGCCGCCGTCATCTCCGCTGCAGGCGGCCAGCATGAGAGTGAGAAGAATCGTGACAGTGCCTAACGCGTTCTTCGAATTCGATCCGTGCATGCGTGCTCCCAAGGTTTTTCCCTGGTCGAGCGCCGCAAGGGCTCGTAGCACTGTCCAAGACAACGGTCGTCAGTCACTGTCGGCGCGATTGCGCACCGGCTGCGTCCGGCGGTCCCACTGTCGTAGGCCCGAAGGCCGTTAGACTGGTGACTTTGCGTCCCCGCCTTTCGACGGGTTTGCCCTTATCAAACGCTCAACGTCCA
This sequence comes from uncultured Gammaproteobacteria bacterium, assembly GCA_963841645.1. Classification (GTDB taxonomy): domain Bacteria; phylum Pseudomonadota; class Gammaproteobacteria; order Steroidobacterales; family Rariloculaceae; genus FEN-1219. Next base: position 332,347 of record CAWJDS010000018.1, read on the forward strand.
GACAAAAGCCGAGGCTCGTGCCGAGCGAAGCTTCGCGGACGATAGAGAGATGACCGATACGGACGGGACTCCGCGGCTATCCGCCACGGGTCGATTGGCGTCTGATTCGGTAACCCCGCTGTCATGGATCCTCCTGAGGGATCGGTAGACCGGAAGCTTTGCGTCCCCGCCTTTCGACGGGTTTGCCTTTGTCGTCGAGGTCGAGAGTGCCACAAGAAATCGCGATGGCAACCTCGTTTCGACATAACCGCGAAAAAACGCCAAGCCACCCACGTCGCTTTTCGGCGACGCATCGCGAGGTCGGCGAATCATTCGAATCGGGTCGGCGGACCGCCCGTCATCGCCAAAGAGCGGACTGCGGCGTTGCCGGTGCTGCCCTTCCTTCGTAGTATTCCGGCCCGGTTTGTCGTGATGCGGACCATGGAAATAGCGGCCGCTTGGGTGGTCATCGTTCACGCGCTCGCGGCGACCATGTTCGCCGCGCTCGCGGGCTTGCTCGCGGTCAGCAACCGGCTGCACGGCCGCGCCGCCGTTCTCGCGCTCGGCTCGCTCGGCATGACGGCGTGGAACGCCGCCATCGTGTGGACGTCCTTCGACGCGGCCGCGCCGCGTGCTATCCCGGAGCTCGAGGCGCTGCAGGTCATCTGCTGGCTCACGCTGATCGCGCCGCTCGCCACACTGCTCGGATCGCAGCGGGTCCGGCCCGTCCTGCGTGCAGTCGCCGTCGCCGCCGTGGGTGTTGCCGCCGTCGACGTGCTGCGCGCAGACGCCGCGCCGCTCTACGTCGATGCGTCGGTGGCCGCGAGCTTCGCGATCCTGTGGATCTTGATCGAGACGTGGCGCGCGCCCGGCGTTCCGCATGCGACGTGGGCGCGCTTCGGCATGTGCGCCGCGGCCGTTCTGGTGGCGAACGTCGTGATCGCGTCCCGTGCGGCCGCCGATCCCGGCGTCGCCGCGGTCTGGCTCAGCTTACGCGCGCCGTTCATGGCTGCGCTGCCGCCGTTGCTCGCCGTCGTTTGCCGCAGAGCCGAGGTGCTCGAAGTGCGCGTGTTCGTCTCGCGCTACGCGACATCGGCGTTCATCGCTGCGATTCTTTCGGCCGCGGCGGTCGGTCTTCCGACCGCGATGGCGCTGAAATTCCTGCCGATCACCGATGACCGCGTGCGCGTGCTCGCGGCCCTGGCCGTGGCGACGATGTCCGCTTTGGCGTTCTGGAAGTTCGGCGGGCCGCACATCGATTCGATCCGAGTGCAGCTCAGCAAGCACTTTTATCGCTTCAAGTACGACTACCGAGAGGAGTGGCTGAAGCTCACCGCCAATCTCTCTTCCGGAAACGACCTGCCGGTGCCGAAGCGCGCGATCAAGGCGGTTGCCGACCTGATCTCGAGTCCCGGCGGCACGCTGTTCGTTCTCGAGCGAGAGTCGCAGACATTCGCGCCCGTCGCATCGTGGAACACGAGCGTGCCCGCGCCGCTGCAAGAATACCGGCGCGACGAGCTGATCGACCTGATGGAGGAGTCGGCGTGGATCGTCGATGGCGCCGAGCCGCGCGCGATCGCGGCGGGCGATTCGCACAGCTTCTTGTCCGATGTTCTATTGAGCCATCCGGGCGGCGTGCTGATCGTGCCGTTGCTGCTGCCGGAGCACTTGTTCGGTTTCGTCGTGCTCGAGCGACCGCCCGCTCTCGGCGCTTTGACCTACGAGGAAATCGATCTGCTCAGGACCGCGGGGCGCCAAGTCGCGGGCTATCTCGGGCAGCACTTCATGGCCGCGCGCCTCGGCGAAGCCAAGCAGTTCGAGGCGTTCGGCAAGATGGCCGCGTTCCTCGTCCACGACCTCACGAACATCAGCGCTCAGCAACGCCTGATCGTCCAGAATGCCGCACGCCACACCGGCAACGCGGACTTCGTCGCCGACGCGATACGCACGATCGCGAACTCCGTGAGCCGCATCGATCGCCTCGTCATGCTGGTGCGCTCGGGAGTGGAGCAGTCCGACACGCGGGCCGCGAACGCCGCCGGCGTCGTGCAGGACGCGCTGAAGCTATGCGCCGAGTACCTGCCTCGGCCGAGCGTCGAGCTGGACGAGAAGCTCGTGATCGTCACCGACCCCGACCGGCTCAGTCACGGCCTGGCGCACCTGATCCGCAACTCGCAGCAAGCCGCGACTGCGACGGGCGCCGTGACCGTATCCCTCGCGCGCGATGCGGGCCACGCCGTGATCAGCGTGAGCGACAACGGTTGCGGGATGTCCGACGACTTCGTTCGCGAGCACTTGTTCAGACCGTTCGAAAGCACGAAGGGCGGCACCGCGCTCGGTATCGGCGCGTTTCAGCTGCGCGAGATCGTGCGCGCGTCGCGCGGCACGCTCGGCGTGCGGACGATCGAGGGCGCGGGCTCCGTGTTCAGCATTCGAATTCCGCTCGCCGCCGAGCCGCCGCGGCCGGCACCGTCGCGGTGAGTTGAGCGCTGCGGCGCGCAGTCGCCGCCGCGCTGAATCGACGGCCGCGTCTCGCGCGTCGCCGCCGTCGCCGCCTTCGCCGCTCGAGCGGCGAGTTCCGGTAACATTCGTCACCTTCTTGGTGTCGAGTGTCCCCGCCATGTCCGTACGCACGCGCTTTGCACCGAGCCCGACCGGCTCGCTCCACATCGGGGGTGTGCGCACGGCGCTGTTCTCGTGGCTGTACGCGCGCCGGTATGGCGGCGAGTACATCCTGCGGATCGAGGATACGGACCGCGAGCGCTCCACCGAGGCCGCCGTCGACGTGATCCTCGAGGCATTCGATTGGCTCGATCTCGAGCCGGACGAGGGGCCGTTCTTCCAGAGTCGCCGGCTCGAGCGCTACCGCGAGGTCGCGGACGGCATGATCCAAGCCGGCACCGCGTATCACTGCTACTGCACGCCCGAGGAGCTCGCGGAGATGCGCGCGCAGCAGACCGCGCGCGGCGAGAAGCCGCGCTACGACGGCCGCTGCCGCGGGCGTGACACTGGGCCGCGGCCCGGTGTGACGCCCGCTGTGCGCTTTCGAAATCCGGACGCGGGGCAGGTCGTCGTCGACGACCTCGTGCACGGCAGGGTCGTGTTCGAGAACGCGGAGCTCGACGATTTGGTCATCATGCGTTCCGACGGAACGCCGACGTATAACTTCGGCGTCGTCGTCGACGATGCCGACATGCGGATCACGCACGTGATCCGTGGCGACGACCATCTGAACAACACTCCGAAACAGATCAACCTATTCAGAGCGCTCGGCTACGAGACTCCGCATTTCGCGCACATCCCGATGATTGCGGGCCCCGACGGCGCGAAGCTGTCGAAGCGGCACGGTGCGGTCAGCGCGCTCGAGTACCGCGAGCTCGGATACCTTCCGGTGGCCGTTCTGAACTATCTCGCGCGGCTCGGCTGGTCGCACGGCGACCAAGAGATCTTCAGCCGCGACGAGCTCACGCGGCTGTTCGATCTCGGCAGCGTGCAGCGCTCCGCGGCGCGCTTCGATCTCGAGAAGCTCAATTGGCTCAACCAGCACTACATCAAAGAGACGCCGGCTCCGAAGCTCGCCGCGGAGCTCGCGCCGCACTTGAAGGCCGTCGGGGTCGTCGATGCGCCGGCCGAGCGCGTCGAGGCGGTCGCGAACGCGTTTCGCGACCGCTCCAAGACGCTGCGCGAGATGGCGGAGAAGGCGCGCGTGTATCTGACGGACGACGTCACGTACGAGCCGAAGGCCGTGCAGAAGCATCTGCAGCCGGCGGCCGAGCCGCTGTTACGCGCGCTGCGGGACGGGCTCGTCGGTCTCGATAGCTGGACCGAGGCGGCGGCTCAGGGCGTCGTGGATGGTGTCGCCGCGGCGGCCGGCGTGGGCTTAGGCAAAGTCGCGCAGCCGCTGCGCGTCGCGCTGACCGGGGACGTGTCGTCGCCCGGGATTGGCGTCACGCTCTGGCTCGTCGGCCGCGAGCGGGCGGTCGCGAGGATAGAGCGGGCGCTCGAGGTCATTCGCTCCGGGAGCTATTGAATGGTCTTCGAGGCAGGCGTCGAGTACGCGCTTTCCCCACCCGACGCGCTCAGCGACGTCACCACGAAGAAGTACGTGCTCGCGACGAGATTGGTGACGACGTAGCTCGAGATCCCGGGGCTGTTGACCGTCACGGAGTTCGGATAGCTGCCCTGGGTCGTGCCCCAGTAGATCTTGTAGCCGGTCAGATCCGTAAGCGCGGAGCCGTCGGTGTTCGTCGTCGGCGGGTTCCAGGTGAGCGTCGCCGCCCCGGTGGCAGTCGCAACGACCGCGATGTTGAACGCCGCCAGCGCCGTCGGCGTGCTGACCTTGCCATCGCTCACGCTGATCACGATGCCCGTGGTCGTGCCGACGTTCGCGGCCGACGGCGTGCCGGTGAGGGCGCCGGTCGCCGTGTTGAACTGCGCCCACGACGGCTTGTTCACGATCGTGAACGTCAGCGTGTCGCCGCTGTCGGCGTCGCTGGCCGTCGGCGTGAACGCATAGGCTGAACCTTGCATTACGGACGTCGCCGGCGTGCCCGAGATGACGGGCGCATGGTTCGCCGCGGGGCTCACGATGATCGTGAAAGGCGCGAGCTGCGCAGCGTCCTGACCGTCGCTCACGCTGATCGTGACGTTCGCGAAGGTCCCCGTTGCCGTTGGGCGTGCCCTGAAGCTGGCCGTTCGCCGTGCTGAAGGTCGCCCACACAGGCTTGTTCGCGATGCTGAAGGTCAGCGTGCTGCCCGCGTCGACGTCGTTCGCGGTCGGCGTGAACGTGTACTGCGTGCCGACCGTCGCGGTCGTCGGCGGCGTGCCCGAAATCGTCGGCGGCGTGTTCGACGACGCGACCGTGATCGCGAACGCGGGCAGCGCGGTCGACGCTTTGCCGTCGCTCACGCTGATCACGATGTTGCTGTAGGTGCGGATGTTCGTCGCGCCCGGCGTGCCGGACAGGCGCCCCGTGCTCGCGTTGAACGTCGCCCACGTCGGGCGATTCGCGATCGTGAAGGTCAGCGGATCGCTGTCGGCGTCGGCCGCCGTCGGCTGGAACGCGTAGGCCGTGCCTTGTTTCGCGTTCGTGGCAGGCGTGCCGCTGATCGTCGGCGGCCGATTGGTCGTCGGGGCGGTAACGGTGATCGCGAACGCCGGCAGAGCCGCGCTTGCGCTGCCGTCGCTGACGCTGATGACGATGCCGGAGAAGCTGCCGGTCGTGCCGGTCGGGGGTGTCCCGGTCAACGCGCCGGTCTGCATGTTGAAGGTCGCCCAAGCCGGCTTGCCCGCGATCGCGAACGTCAGCGGGTTGTCATCGGGGTCTGCGGCCGTCGGTACGAACGTGTACGGCGTGCCCGCCGCGACGGACGTCATCGGCGCGCCCGAGATCGTCGGCGGCGAGTTGGTCGTCGGAATCGTGACGACGAGCGTGAACGGCGGCAGCGACACGGTCGCGTTGCCGTCGGTGACGGCGATTACGATGTTCGCGTAGGTACCGGCGTTCGCTGACTGCGGCGACCCTTGTAGCGAGCCGGTCGTCGGGTCGAAGCCCGCCCACGCGGGCCGGTTCTGGATCGTGAAGCTCAAGCTGTTGCCGTCGGCATCGCTCGCTGTGGGTGTAAAGGTGTAGACCGCGCCGACGGCAACCGTTAGCGCGGGGGTGCCGCTGATGGTCGGAGCACGGTTCACCGCGGCCCCCTGGGCCTGAACGGTGAGGTCGAATGCCGGCAGGGCCGTGTCGCTCTTGCCGTCCGTCACCCAGATGACGATCCCGCGATAGGTTCCCGCATCGGCGGCGGCCGGCGTGCCCATGAGCTGACCGGTCGCCGTGTTGAACGATGCCCAAGAGGGTTTCGCATCGATGCCGAACAGCAGCGCGTCGCCGTTCTGATCCGACGCTGTGGGCATGAACGAATAAGCCGCGCCTTGCATCACCGAAGTCGGCGGCGTGCCGGCGATCAGCGGCGCGGTGTTCGTGGGGTCGGTGGACGAATCGCCGGAACCGCCGCTGCACGCGCCCAAGAGCGCAGCGAGCGCGATGACGCCCCAGAGTTGTACTTGGAAACGAATCGGCATCCCCTGACCCCACCCGGCGAAGAAACTCCCGGGGGTGCCTAGTTCAAATTCCGCGCCAACGTGAAGAGAGATAGGCGCGGCGCGGAGTGCAGCGCGAGTGACGCAGCTTGGAGACACGTCGAGCCGTTTCTATTTGGAGACAGTTACGGACGTGTTTCATGAACTACTTCACGACGAGTAACGGTTCGAGCGGGTCGGCGGATGGAGACAACAACCGCAACAACGCGCGGCTCGGTGTTAAATCCGCGCGGGCGCATGAGCGCTCACGACGGCTGCGCGTGCGCATTTGACGAAAGATCCCGCGGTCGCCTGATGACGACAACGGCGTTGGCGCTATGGGTAGCGGCAGCGGCTCCGGAGAGCGTCGACGCCAATGCGGCGCGCGACACAGCCGTCGGCATACAAAACACTTGCCGACGCCGGTAGGATACGCGCGCACGCGAGGATTCCGCGCAGGCTGAGTCTCGAAAGCAGTTCGCGAGTCCGAGCTATCGTATTGTTTCGATTAGTCGAGTCGGCAAATGAATAGGTCATCTCGTCTACCGCGACTTGGAGGCGGAGCGTCGGCGACAACCGTACGCCCGTGATCGTGAATAGCCCTCTCGCAATCGACCTCATCGCGGCTGCGCGCCCCAATTTCATGAAGATCGCGCCGCTCTATCACGCCTTGTCGAAGGAGTCGTGGTGCCGCCCGCGCATCGTCCATACGGGCCAGCACTACGACGCGAACATGTCCGACGCGTTCTTCGCGGATCTGCAGCTTCCGAAGCCGGCGATCCACCTTGGAGTCGGCAGCGGTAGCCACGCAGAGCAGACGGCGCGTGTGATGATCGAGTACGACAAGGTCTGCAAAGATCAACGGCCGGATTGGATCGTCGTCGTCGGCGACGTGAACTCGACGCTCGCATGCGCGCTCGTCGGCGCGAAGCTGCTGATCCCCGTCGCGCATCTCGAGGCCGGGTTGCGCAGCGGCGACCGCACGATGCCCGAGGAGATCAACCGGATCGTCACGGACTCGATCGCCGACGTGCTCTGGACGCCGTCGCAGGACGGCAACGAGCATCTCGCGCGCGAAGGCGTCGCCGCGGACAAGGTCGAGCTCGTCGGCAACATCATGCTCGACTCGTTCGAGTTGCTCGCCCCGAAGATCCGCGCGGCGAACCTCGCCGCGAAGTTCGGCCTCGAGGCGCAGCGCTACGGCGTCGTCACGCTGCACCGGCCGTCGAACGTCGACGATCGCGAGAAGCTCGAGCAGATCGTCGACGAGCTCGCCGCGATGGCGACCCAAATGCCGCTCGTGTTTCCGGTCCATCCGCGGACACGACAGCGGCTCGGGGAGTTCGGGCTCGGCGCGAAGATCGAACGGTGCTCCGCAGATCCGGATGACCGATCCGCTTTCCTACATCGAGTTCATGAGCCTCGTCGTCGATTCGAGGTTCGTGCTGACGGACTCGGGCGGCGTGCAGGAAGAGACCAGCTACCTCGGAATTCCGTGTCTCACGTTGCGCGAGAATACGGAGCGGCCGATAACGGTGACGCTCGGCACGAATAGGCTCGTAGACGTCGCGGGACTCGAGCGCGAGCTCGCGCGAGTGCTTGCCGGCCCGCCGAGGACTTCTTGCACCATCCCATTGTGGGACGGGCGCACGGCTGAACGAGTGGTCCGGAGCATCGAACGCAGAGCGCGACGCCGGCAGCTGATCGCGCGGACCGCCGCCGACGTCGAGTTTCCGTGACACGAAATCACGCCCTGCTTGCAGGTTAATGCAAGTCTCTGCGACTGAGCTTCAGCGTGCAAGTCCGTCGTTCGGCGACAAGTTGCTCGACGCTTCGAGCCAACGCCAGAATGGCCGCCGCTGACAAAGGCGAATCCGCCGAAAGGCGGAGACGCAAAGCCACCGGTCTAACGGGACTAAACCTACGATAGCGGGGTTGCCAGTGAAACGTTCTCTTATCGAGACTTTGCGCTTGCGCCGTGCGCGGGATTGATGAACACTCGATCTCCGGTCCGGCGGATCTCTCTCCCCTCACGAACCGCTCGGAGCATGCCCGGCGTGCGTTCAGTCCTACTCCTTGCGACCGTCATGCTGCTTGCGGCGTGCACCGGCGGTGGGGGCGGTGACCAGGCTTCCGATCAGATCTACCAATCCACCGGCGAACAATCCGCCGAGCAATCCACCGGCGCAGGGAACGAACCAATCGCCGACGATCTCGGGCACGCCGGCGACGTCGGTGATGCAGAACGCCGCTTACTCGTTCCAGCCCGTGGCAAGCGACCCAAACGGGACACGCTGACCTTCAGCATCTCCGGTAAGCCAGCATGGGCGACTTTCGACGCGGCGACCGGCAAGTTGAGCGGCGCTCCCAAGGCGCAAGACGTCGCCACCTATTCGAACATCGTGATCAGTGCTTCGGACGGCAAGGTCAGCGTGAATCTCGCGATGTTCAGCATCAGCGTCGTGGCGACGGCGACGGGCGCGGCGACGATCAGCTGGACACCGCCGACGACGTATACGGACGGGAGCGCGCTGACGGTCGCGGGCTATCGAATCTACTGGGGCACTGGCGCAGAATAACTACCCGAACTCGAAGACTCTGAGCGGCGCGGGTTTACGAGCGCGGTAATCGACCAATTGACGCCAGCCACGTATTACTTCGTGGTGACGACGTTCGACGGCGCCGGCATGGAGAGCGCCTACTCCACGGCTGCGACGAAGCAAGTGATGTAGGCATGGACTCTCTGGGCCTGCCTAGCCGACTGCGACCATCGCTCCGACTCTCGGCGCGCGCGCAACGGCCCGAGCTCCAGTCCCTGCCATGGCTGCTGAAGAGTCGGCGAGGGACTGGCGCTCGAATCTGCCGGTCAAAGCGCCGCTCGGCCGGAGTATGCCTCGAGCGCATCCAGAGTCCGTCTGTCATCGCGGACGGCGCTGGGGGCTAGGGGGCCGACCTGCCTTCAGGACGGTCACGCCCGGCTGGCGGGGCGCCGTGAGTGCCGGCCGTGCGGCATAGGCAGCCGCGGCTACGCAGCCAGCGGGCATGCGTCAACGTTCCGGACACGTCAGAAATGCTACCTTTTACGCTCCGACGAGCGATGTCTCGAGGTATGTCAGTGTTCGGGACTGGGAAAGTCGATGCCAACGCTAAGGACTCGGCTGCCGGTGTTTGCTCGCCTGGAACGAACAGATGACGACGGTAAATACGAAGATGACCGCGCTCGCGGCCGTGGAATTCGTGCTGGCGGTGGCCGCGGCTCTCGTCGGGACTTTCGTGCGGTTCGGAGGAGACTGGCCGAAGCTCACCGACGGCTGGGCGCTTTGGCCGCGCTGGATCGCCTTCGGCGTCGCAATCGTTCTCGCGTTGACCGCAATGGGCCTCTACCAGGGCCGCCAACGGCTCACGATCGAAGGCGTCTTGAGCCGACTGCTGGTCGGCCTCGGTCTCGCGGGCTTCGGCCTCGCACTCATCTACTTCGTGCTGCCACCACTCGCGCTCTGGCGCGGATGGTGGTTGCTGAGCTTCGCCTTTGCGACCCTGTTCTTGGTGGGCAGTCGGATCGCGTTCTCGCGGCTCGTCGATCAGGACGTCTTTCGGCGACGCGTCGTGATCTACGGGGCGGGACGCGCGGCTCGTTCGCTCCTGCAATTGCGACGCCGCAGCGACCAGCGCGGGTTCCGGGTCGTCGCATTCTTGCCGGCGCCGGATCAGACGGAGCTGATCGATGATCCGCGCGTGGACACCTCTCCCGGCACGCTCTGCGAGCTCGCATGCAAGCACGACGCCGAAGAGATCGTGATCGCGATGGACGACCGCAGACGCGGTTTCCCGGTCGGCGAGCTGCTCGACTGCAAGCTCAGAGGCGTCGACGTCGTCGACATAATGACTTTCCTCGAGCGCGAGTCAGGCAAGGTCAAGATCGACTCTGATGAATCCCTCGTGGCTGATTTTCGCCGACGGCTTTAGGCTCGGCGGCAGGAAGACAGGGCTCCACCGCGCATTAGATCTCGTCGTGAGTATTGCGATGCTCGTCGCGACATCGCCGGTCACGCTGTTGATGGCGGTCGCGATCCTGATCGAGGACGGTCGCCCGATCTTCTATCGTCAGACTCGCGTCGGGATGCTCGGTCGCGAGTTCGAGTTGCTGAAGTTCCGCAGCATGAAGAAGAATGCGGAGACGGGTGGCGCACGATGGGCCGCACGAGACGATCCGAGAGTCACGAGGGTCGGCCGTTTCACGCGCAAGTTGCGGATCGATGAGTTGCCGCAGCTCCTCAATATCATCAAGGGCGACATGCGTTTGATCGGCCCGCGGCCGGAACGGCCCGAGTTCGTCAAAGCGCTGACCGCGAAGATCCCGTACTACCACCAGCGCCATTGCGTGAAGCCGGGTCTCACCGGCTGGGCGCAGCTCTGCTATCCCTACGGATCGTCGGAGCGCGACGCGCTAGAGAAGCTCCAGTTCGACCTGTATTACGTTAAGAACCAGAGCCTCATATTCGACCTCATGATATTGCTGCAGACCGTGGAGGTCGTCCTCTGGAGCAAAGGGGCGCGTTGAGGTCTGAACGGGCGGACGATCGGCAGAACGCTAGGCGTGTCGCATCCCCGAAGCTACCTCGACTGAAAAATGCGAGTCGTTGTCTTCTCATTAATCGATGATTGGGACGTTGCCGCCGCACTTGGAAGCGTGGCCACCAGATCTTGGCTTGGGTGCGACCATCCTGGAACTTCTCGCACGAATCGACGCGGCGACAACTGGACCGCTGGAAGATCTGGTGCAAGGATTGTCCTCTCGCGACCGATTCGATCGGACGTGTCCCTATTGCGACTTGCTCCCCGCGAAAGCAGGGCTCGCCGTCGATCGCTCAGATCTCGACGCCGCGCAGCCCGGCCGCCAGCAACAGACTCTTCGTCTTCGACGCCTATGAAGCTCTTCGACCCCGATGTGTTTGTCGCGACCTACCCCGCAATCTTTGGTTCGAAGTGACCCAAGGTCCCCGCATGGCGCTATCATCTGTCATCGATCTCTGCTGCCAGCGTATGCGGGTGCTCAGCCCGGTTTCTGGGTTCCTGAAGAATGGAGACGTATACTGGAGTCACCGTTCATCGAATGACAGAGCGGATCGATTCCGGCGAGATATTGGCCCAGCAGGTTGTTCCCATCGAAACGGGCGCACCGGTACCAGCTTCTCGACCGGCTGTACAGAAAGTCTGTTGATGTCGTTGAGGCAATCGACAAGCTAGTCCGCGTGCTCGGCGACGAACTCGCTCAGAAACTCGAACGACTTTCGCAGGCGCGCACATCGGCGGATCTCTAGATCGATTGGAGCCGACGCGCTCGCCGCCATCGTTCGATTGCTGCGCGCGGCTCAGCCCTTTGATCCGATTGTGGCCACCATCGGCAGCCGAAAGATATTCATCTATGAAGCTGGGTCGGCAGCGGCCGCGACGACGGAGGCGATTGGGCAAGTGGTCGATCGCTCCGGGCCACGAGTGGTCGTTCAGACCGGCGACGGATGGCTCGAGATCATTGGCTGGGAGGTGCACCCGCTCCACGGCTGGCTCAATTGGCTGGCACAGCGGTTCACGCTACGAGTGGGCGAGCGGCTGTCGACCGCCACCCGGTCAAAGGCTCCAGGGCTACGTCGGCCAGCGTAGGTAGAGATCAACGATGCTGCAGTTCATAGCCGAGGCCGACCCAGCGGAGAGCGCAATCTCGAGTGTTGCCGCGACAGATGCGATAAATCCGTTCTATACGTACGCATACTCGGCGTATCGCGCCGCGGCAACTTCCGGCCTTGGATCTTCAAGATCGTAGACGGTGACTCGCTTCGGTCTGCCTGCGTTTGCTTCATGAAGCGCGGGAGGTTGTCAGCACTTCTGGACATTCCTTCGCTTCTCCGACACTGGCTGACACGGCCGAGGCATTCTGGAAAGGCGTGATGGCCCACTGCGCCCGTCACCGCGTTACGGATCTCGCGGTCCAGAGTTTCGCCTCGAACGAGGCAAGGATTCCCAGGCTGGCGCGTGAGGACTGGCGCAAGACGCGTTGTGAGTACCGGATCGGCTTAGGGGAGGAGCTATGGAAGCACATGCGCAAGGGGCACTCTTATTCGGTCAAGAAGGCGCGCAAGTCGGGTCTGGTTCTGTCGGTTGGTCTCGACAAAGAGGCATGCGTTGTTCACCAACAACTCGTTCTCGGTTCGTTGACGCGGCGACAGCAAAATGGAGAGTGAGGTCGTGCTGCCGGGAGAAGGCGGCGACGTTGAGCGTCTGGTTCGTTCGGGATGTGGGCGGCTGTTCCAGGCGCTACAAGATGGCGTTGCGGTGCATTGCTACTTGATATTGCTATCCGCTAAGGGAGCGTACAACCATTCTCAAGGAGCAAATCAGAAGGGCCTGGCAACGGGCGCGCCGCACTTCCTGATCCACGAGCTGGTTGAAGCGTTGAAGCGGGATCACGCGATCGAGGTCTTCAACATCGGCGGCACTGATCAGCTGAACTCAGGCCTCGAGCAATTCAAGAGCGGTTTTGGCGCCACGACGTCGCGACTGGAGCTGGAAGCAGCTCAGTTTAGTCTCCCAGGCGGACTGCCGGGGATGCTCAGATCGTCGATCCGCCGGCTTCAGACGGTCGTACGGCGCGAGTAGCGCTCATGACGTTGCTGCACGACCTCATTTTCCGCTCCGCTGATTCAGGTGCCGACCGTTTGGCGCTCCTCTCGGCGGCGAGAGCACAAAGCACCTATGGTGAGCTCGCCGATGCCGTTCTGCGCGTCGCAAACGGTCTCGTGGCTCTTGGCGTGGAGCGCGGCGACCGCGTCGCGATTTTCTTGCCGAAGTCGATCGAGACGGTGGCAGCGATGTTCGGGGCGAGCGCAGCAGGCGGCGTATTCGTGCCGATCAACCCAGTGCAAAAGCCGGCGCAAGTCGGGCACATCTTGCGCGACAGTGGCGCGAGAGTACTCGTGACGAGCGCCGCGAGGTTCGAGGCCCTCGCTGGCGAGCTCGCGGGGTGTTCTGAGCTCCGTCACGTCGTGCTCGTCGACGGCGCGCCCGAAGGTTCGATCGGATCGTCTCGGCACGTGGCGTGGGAGGCGCTGCTCGACGCGTCCGCCGAGTGTGCGCCGACGCGGGATCGACGCGGATATGGCGGCGATCCTGTACACGTCCGGAAGCACTGGGAAGCCGAAGGGCGTCGTGCTGTCGCACCGCAACATGGTGGCGGGCGCGGACAGCGTTGCCGAATACCTCGACAACCGTCAGTCGGACCGGCTGCTGGCCGTGCTGCCGCTCAGTTTCGACTACGGGTTCAGCCAGCTGTCGACGGCATTTCTGTCCGGCGCGAGCGTCGCGCTGATCGAGTACCTCGTACCGCGCGACGTTGTTACGGCGCTCGATCGCTTTGCGATCACCGGGCTCGCAGCGGTGCCGCCACTGTGGATTCAGCTTGCGGCGTTGGACTGGCCCGCTGGCATAGCCGAACGACTGCGCTATATCACCAACTCCGGCGGCGCGATGCCTACCGCGACGCTCGCAAAGCTCCGCGCGAAGCTGCCATCGACGTCCGTTTTCTTGATGTACGGACTGACCGAGGCTTTCCGCTCGACGTATCTGCCGCCCGATCAGGTCGACGTGCGGCCCACTTCGATCGGCAAGGCGATCCCGAACGCCGAGATCGTCGTCGTCCGTCCCGACGGCACGGAATGCGGACCCGACGAGCCGGGCGAGCTCGTGCATCGCGGTGCGCTCGTGAGCTTGGGGTACTGGAACGACGCCGAAAAGACGGCGCAACGCTTCCGACCGGCGCCTGGTCGACCGTCGCAGCTCACGATGCCGGAGCTCGCCGTGTGGTCAGGTGACACGGTCGTCAAGGACGAGGAGGGCTATCTGTATTTCGTCGGACGCCGCGACGAGATGATCAAGACATCGGGCTACCGCGTGAGCCCGACGGAAATCGAAGAGGTTCTATACGCGACGGGAGTGGTGACCGAAGCAGTCGCGTTCGGCGCGCCTCACCCGGTGCTCGGTCAGGCGATCGTCGTCGTAGCCGTCGCGGCGGCGCCGTCAGCGGATGCGACGGATCACTTGCTCAGCGCATGTCGCGACGCATTGCCGACGTACATGATTCCTGCCCACGTCGAGTGGCGCGACGTCTTGCCGCGAAACGCGAACGGCAAGATCGACCGCCCCGCGGTTGCGGCGGCGTTTGCGAAGTGGTTCGCGGAGCGACCGGATGCGTGAGCGGGTGCCCACACCGACGCATGACGCGCTCTCGCGCGTCGTCGTCGATGGCGATTGCATGGTGTTCGGTGGCCGCAAGGTGATCGAGTTGGCAGCCGAGATCGGGCGCACGCCTTTCTACGCGTACGATCGGGCAGCGATCACGGAACGCATTCGGCACGTGCGCGCCCATCTGCCGACATGGCGTTCACCTGCACTACGCGATGAAAGCCAACCCGATGCCGGACGTCGTGCGCCACGTCGCGGGTCTCGTCGACGGCCTGGATGTCGCCTCCGCCGGCGAGCTCGAAATTGCGCTTGCCGCCGGCGCGAGCGCTCACACGATTAGTTTCGCGGGCCCCGGAAAGACGGATCACGAGCTCGAGAGCGCGTTCGCCGCCGGCGTGATCGTGAATGTCGAGTCGGCCGGCGAAATGCGCCGTCTCGCGGCGTTGGCCAAAGCGGCTCGGCGGCGCTGTCGCGTCGCGGTCCGGGTGAATCCCGATTTCGAGTTGAAGAGCTCTGGCATGAAGATGTCGGGCGGGCCGAAGCAGTTCGGCGTCGACGCGGAACAAGTGCCCGACTTGCTTGCGGAGCTCGCTGGGCTGCCGCTCGACTTCGTCGGGTTTCATATCTTCGCGGGGTCGCAGAACCTGAGTGCCACCGCCATCGTAGAGGCGCAGACCGGGGCCGTCGAGCTGGCAGGCAGGCTTGCCGCAGCGGCGCCCGCGGCCGTGCGGGTGCTCAACATTGGCGGTGGCTTCGGCATCCCGTATTTTCGCCAACGAAAGGTCGCTCGACCTCGCCTGATCGGCGCGCCATCTCGAAGGCCTCGTGGAAGAGGCCGCGCGCCATCTACCGGAGGCCGATCTCGTCATCGAGCTCGGTCGTTATCTTGTCGGCGAAGCGGGTATCTATGTGTGTCGCGTCGTAGACCGGAAGGTTTCTCGCGGCCAGATGTTCCTTGTCACGGACGGGGGATTCCACCATCATCTCGCAGCTTCTGGCAATTTCGGCCAGGTGCTCCGAAAGAACTACCCCGTGCTGATCGGCAACAGAATCCGAGGCGAGCGTCGAGAAACCGTATCGGTGGTCGGGCCCCTGTGCACGCCACTCGACCTGCTGGCGGATCGCGTGGAGATGGCGGAAGCCGAGGAGGGCGACCTCGTGGTCGTTCTCCAGTCCGGCGCCTACGGGCTCACCGCGAGTCCGTTGGGCTTCCTGAGCCACGAGCCGCCGGCCGAGGTGCTGGTTGGATAATGATGCGTGATTTGCGAGATCGCTCCATCAAGCGTTCGCAAACCAATGATAATCTCCCCCTAGAACACGAACAGGCGCGTTATGTTTACCAAGATTTTGGCAGCCGTTTCCTTAACCGGCATCTTGGCCGTGGGCGGGTGTGGCGGAAGTACGCCACTTACCACTACGGCCAGCACAGCCGCCGAGACCGCTGATTATTTGATCGGCCCCGGCGACCAACTGCAGATTTTCGTCTGGGACCATGCAGATTTAACAACCAACGTGCAGGTGCGTCCGGACGGCAAGATTTCCACGCCGTTGGTCGAGGATCTGCAGGCCGCCGGACGATCGCCCACTGTGTTGGCGCGTGATATCGAAAGGGTGTTGGGACAGTACGTTCGTTCGCCCGTCGTCACAGTGATCGTCCAGAACTTCGTCGGCGAGACGCAGCAGCAAATCCGTGTAGTGGGACAGGCGACGACGCCGAAGGCGCTTCAGTATCGCCAAGGGATGACGGTGCTCGACGTGATGATCGAGGTGGGCGGGTTGGGGGAGTTCGCGGCGGGTAACAAGGCGCGGATCTCGCGCAACGTCAACGGCAAACCTACCGAGATTCGAGTCCGTCTGAACGATCTGATGAACGACGGCGATATCAAAGAAAACGTCCGGATGATGCCCGGCGACGTCCTAATCATTCCTCGATCCGTGCTCTGAGAGCACGGACGGCACACGCGGCAGCAGATTGCGCGGCCCGGTAGTACGAACATGGAAAGAGCGAATCTTCAGCGAATCGTTTCCGACGTCCTCGAGCATGCCCGGGGCATGTGGCGGTATCACTGGTGGGCTATCGGCGTTGCTTGGGCCGTGTTCGTCGTTGGTTGGGCCAGTGTGTCCATGCTTCCGAACATTTACCGCGCCTCCACCCGCCTGTACGTAGACACGAACACACTGCTCAAGCCGCTGATGCGGGGGCTTACGGTCAACGATAACTCGGCCGACGAGGTGCAAACTGTCGCTAAGGCCGTGCTGACCCGACCCAATCTCGAGAAGGTGGCGCAGACGACGGATCTCGCGTCACGCGCCACGACTCCGGAAGGCTTGGAAGCGTTGGTTACTCAGCTGCAACGCTCGATTCAGGTTAGCGGCCACGACAACATCTTTACGATCGAATACGAAGACACGAGCCGGGATGAAGCCCGCGCGGTGGTTGCCGCGATCCTCGATACGTTCGTCGGTAGCTCGATCGGTAACGCGGGTACGGATACCGGCGTGACGGAGCGTGCGCTCGCGGGCGAGATAAAGAACCACGAGGAGCGGCTGCGCGCGGCGGAAGAGGGACTAGCGAAGTTCAAGCAGGACAATCTCGGCTACATGCCCGGGCAATACGGCGACTACTACAAGCGGCTCGAGACGGCGCTCGCCGACGTAAGCGCGACAGAAGAGAGGGTGCACCTCTTGACCGAGAGGCGCGACGCGCTGAAGCGGCAGATCGAGGGTGAGGAGCCGGTTCTCGGGCATCATGTCGACGCCCTTCGCTGCGACGACGGCGGAACCGGGGTGCGCCGAGGGCCCTGAGATCCAGCAGCTTCAAAATCAGCTTGCCGCACTGCGGGTGCAATACATGGACAAGCACCCACGCATCGTGGCTCTGCAAGAAACCATCACTCGCCTCGAGCAACAATGCGCAGCCGAAGCGTCCGTGGCCGGGCAATGGGGCCAACGCGTCTCTGACCGCCGGCGCCCAGCCGACTCGATCGAGGCGAATCCGGTTTATCAGAACCTCAAGATCCAGTACAACACCGCGGAGGTCGATCTCGTCGAGGCGCGCGCGCAGCTCGCCACCAGTCAGAGCACCGTCGTTCAGTTGCGCCGCGACGTCGACAAGATTACGGAGGTCGAGGCCCAGCTGAAGCAACTCAATCGCGACTACGACGTCGTGCAGGGCCGCCACCAAGAGCTGCTCAAACGGTGGGAGGAGCTCATGGCGAAGGAGCGTCTGGACCCGGTTTCCGACAACGTGTTGTTCCGACGCATCGAGCCTCCGTTCGCACTCGCGGACCCCGTCGGCCCGAAACGTCCGTTGCTGCTCGGTGGCGTGCTGGCGGTTGCGCTCGCTGCGGGCCTCGCAGTCGCCTTCGTGCTGAACCAGCTGCACCCCGTGTACTTCACTCGCGCAAGCTTGGGCAGGGCGACTGCGTTTCCCGTCCTGGGTTCGATCTCGATGATTCTCGACGCCCGCGGCTCTCGCGCGCCGGCGGACGCAAGCCATCGTGTGGGGCACCGCTTGCCTCACGCTGGTGCTCGCTTGCGCCATAGCCATTCTATTCGCGCTGCAGGCGTCGGCCTGGCTGCGAGCGCTGACCGGTGGGGGCGCTGCATGAGCAGAATCGAGGAGGCTTTGAAGAAGATCCGGCGGCCGGCGTTGACTGCCGCCGGCGGCCGCGAGCAAGCGCTCGGCTATTCCACTTGCGAGCAAGAAGAAGGTCGCGGCCGATACCGATAGGCACCACGTCGCTGTGGCCGACTTGGTTGCCGGCGGGCTTGCTCGCCCCGCTCGACCAACGGCCGGGTGTGGCGGACGAGTTTCGCAAGATCAAGCGTCCGCTGATCGCAAATGCGACGAAGGCCGACCCCGAAGCGGACGCTCGCATGAACCTCATCATGATCGCGAGCGCCATGCCCGGGGCGGGGAAGACATTTTGCTCGGTCAACCTGGCTGTCAGCATCGCGCTCGAGCGCGAGCTCAACGTGCTTCTAGTCGACGCCGATGTGCCGAAGCCGCAGATCAGTCGGGAGTTCGGTTTGGGCGAAGCTCCGGGATTGACCGACCTGTTGCTTAACGAGCATAGCAGTGTCGCAGATTTTCTCGTGCGGACAGACTTGAACGACATTCTCGTGCTGCCGGCCGGGCGGCCTCATCCGGAAGCGACAGAGCTGCTTGCGAGCGATCGCATGTCGACGATCATGGACGAGCTTGCTAGCCGCTACAGTGATCGGATCGTTCTGCTCGATTCGCCGCCGCTGCTCGTGACCAGCGAAGCGCAGGCGCTGGCGAGCCAGGTTGGCCAGGTCGCACTTGTCGTCGAGTCCGGCGCGACGTCGCATCAGATGCTCACGCACGCGCTCGAGGTTCTCGATCCGAGCAAGGCGATCAACCTGATATTGAACAAGACGCGCCACACCCTGGGCGGGAATTACAAGTACTACGGCGGCGAGTATGGCTATTACGCCCACGAAACGCGTCCCTGACTCGGCGACGTCGCGCCGCTTGTTTCCTTTTGCTCCCTGTGCGCCTGCGTTTACGTAGCAGCGAGCGCGCACGCCGAGCTGCGAGTTCGTGCCGGCTATCTCGGCTGGCGTGGCACACACCGATAACTTGACGCTCGCTCCGGACGACAAAGAGCCGCAGACCGTCTACGAGGTCATTCCGTCGTTCAGGCTGGCGCAGAAGAGTCCACGCGTCACGTCGACCGCGTCGTATCGCGCGGAGGGGTATCACTACCAGGAGCGCGGCGAGAGTTCGGTATACAACTTCCTCAACGGCGACTTGCGCGTCGCGCCTGATCCCGACAACTTTTTTTTGGATCTCGGGGCGAGCCGCGACCGGACAATAGCTCGATCCGACGGTGCCGGTGCCGAGCTCGTCACTTCCCGATCACGACCAATCTCGTCAACCGAGATCAAGCGTATTTCGGCCCAGCCTTTACTTACCCGCTAGGCAGCAATGTGACAGCCGACGGCGGATTCCGTCGCACGTTGGTCCGCTACAACGAGCAGGACACCGGCACGCCTTTCGCGCAGGACTACGATTTCGACGAGACTGCGTTCGCGCTGGACAACTATCGAAAACAGCGCGGACTCACTTGGGCGACGCGCTACGCGTCCCAAAAGACCGAATACACGTCCTGTTCCTGTCTTACGAATATCGCCAGGCGTCGGTTGAGCTTGGTGCGTGGGCCGGCCCGCAAATGCGAGTGTTCGGCTCGGGCGGTAAGGAGAGCGCATGGGATAAGCCCTTCGATCCCAGTCTCGCGGACAGTTTCTGGGAAGTCGGTGTCGCGACGCGCACCGACGCACGAATCACCGCCGAGCTCGCGGCCGGGCAGCGAAGCTTTGGGTCATCGCGCCGCGTCGAGGTAGGCATCAAGTTTGAGCATGGCTCGCTACGATTGGAGCATTCGGATGCGCCGACGACGCAACGTCCGCAGTCCGAGCAGCCGTTGGGCCCTATACACGGACTCTTCCGGCGTCGGCCAACCGGGCGGATCGGCGCCGCCCTCGGGCTCTACAGGTAATGGGGGAACGCCGGCCGAAATCCCACCGGATCTCTTGACGAATCTGTCGGTCGCCGAACGCTATCTCTTGCGACTCTCGACGATGAGTCTCACGTTCGACCTGCCGCGCACGACTCTGTCGCTTGTCGCATTCGACGAGCTGCGCGAAGAGCGAATTCGACTAGACGGCACGCCATTGCCCGATGAGAGTCAGACGGGCGTTTCCTTGTCGGCTTCACGTCGCTTCGGGGCGCGGACCAGTCTCGTCCTGGCGGTCACGAACAACCATACTGAGTCGGCGATAAGCGCTCCCAGCGACTGGCGGGTGCGATCGTTGACCACCAACTACGATATCGGTCCGCGGACGCGCCTGTCGCTCGAATATGCGTACACATCCCAGGACTCGAACCTGGTTGGCGCCGGGTTCGACTACTCGGCGAATGTCGTGACGCTGCTCGTGACACGAACCTTCAACCATTCCGTGCGCGAAAAATAGATCGGTCACGGGACCAGGCATGCCGCAGTTCGCAGAGGAGGGCAAGGGTCACAAGAGCGAGCAGGTGGCGAAGTCGTATCTCCGCCCCAGCCGCCTTTGGCGACGAACGAACGATGAAGAAGCGAACGCCCTGACTTGCGATGTCGAGGACTATTTCCAGGTATCCGCATTCGAGCACTTGATCCCGAAGAGCCGTTGGAACGAGATGGAATGCCGGTTGCCACGTAACGTCGACCGCGTGCTCGAGTTGTTCGCAAGCGCGAACGTTAAAGGAACGTTCTTCACACTCGGCTGGGTCGCCGAGCGATTTCCTGAAGTCGTGCGACGAATCGCGGATTCGGGTCACGAGATCGCGAGTCATGGCATGCGGCACGTTCGTGTCTGGACGCAGACGCCGGAGCGAGTTCCGCGACGACGTCGCACATGCGAAGAAGTTGCTCGAAGACGTGACCGGACAAGCGGTGCACGGCTACCGTGCGGCCAGCTGGTCGATCGACGAGCGGACGCCCTGGGCGCACGCTGTGCTGCGCGAAGCGGGCTATCGCTACAGCTCCAGCATTTACCCGATCGCGCACGACCACTACGGGACGCCGACGGCCCCTACGCAGACCGTTCTACCTCGAGTCGGTCGACATGCTCGAGATCCCAGCGACAACTACAAGGTTCGCTGGGCGGAATTGGCCGGCAGCGGGCGGCGGCTATTTCCGGCTCTTTCCGTTCGCGATGTCGAGGTTGTTGCTCAAGCGCGCGCGCAAGCACCTGGATGTGCCGGCGGTCTTCTACTTCCATCCCTGGGAGCTCGATCCCGGGCAACCTCGCGTCCATGGCGCAAGCGCCCGCGCGCGGTTTCGCCACTACGTCAACCTCCACCGGTTCGAGCCGCGGCTCAAAGCGCTGCTCGGACAGTTCAGGTGGAATCGCATCGACAAAGTGTTCGGCGCCGACTGGGCAACGCGTTCGTGACTGTTGACTTGCGTGGTAGCACGGCCGTGAACACCGTTGTTCAGGCGGCGAGGGCAGATTCGCTGCCGGCCGTGCGGAAGCTGGCCGGGGACACTGACACTCGCGCGTGGAACGAGTTCGTGGAGCGCCACCCGGAAGGCACCTTCTTTCACTTGTCGCAGTGGCGCGATGTCATTCGTCGCGCGTTCGGACACCCCGTCCACTATTTGTTCGCCGAACGCAATGGCGAGATTCGGGGTGTGCTGCCGCTCGCTCATGTGAAGAGCGTGCTATTCGGCAATGCGCTCGTGTCGACGCCGTTTTGCGTATACGGCGGCATCGTTGCGGATGACGCCGACGCACACGAGGCGTTGACGCGACACGCTTGTGATCTCGCGCGCCAACTCGGAGTCGACTACCTCGAGATGCGCAACCGCAAGCAACAGCATCCCGAATGGCAGAGCAAGGATCTCTATGTGACGTTCCGCAGGCAGATCCTGGCGGAGTCTGAGAAGAACATGCTGGCGATCCCCCGCAAGCAGCGGGCGATGGTGCGCAAGGGGATACAGAAGAATTTGCGCTCAGAAGTCGATTCGGACGTCGACCGTCACTATCGCATTTATTCCGAGAGCCTGCGGAACCTTGGTACACCGCCGTTCTCGCGGAAGTATTTGAGGATTCTGCAGGACGTCTTCGGCGACCGTTGCGAGGTGCGCACGATCGTGAACGGTGCGGAAGCGGTTGCGAGTGTGTTGAGCTTCTACTTTCGCGATGAAGTTCTTCCGTATTACGGCGGAGGGACCGCGGCGGCCCGCGCGGTCGCCGGGAATGACTTCATGTATTGGGAGGTCATGGAGGCCGCACGCCTCCGCGGACTCCGCATCTTTGATTTCGGCCGCAGCAAGCGGGGCACCGGCGCCTTCGATTTCAAGGAACACTGGGGCTTCGAACCCGAACGGCTTTGGTACGAGTACTATCTCGTCAAGGCGCGCGCGATTCCGAACCTGAGTCCCACGAACCCCAAGTACCAGCACTTCATACGCCTCTGGAGGCGCTTGCCGCTGAAGGTCACCTGGCTCGTCGGGCCGTTTCTCGCGAACTACCTAGGCTGAGCAGCCAGTCGACGCACGATCGATTGGCGGCGTCGAGGTGAGCTCGCGTCGAAAAGGTGTGATCGGCGTCCGGCAGGTCTAGCCAAGTGACCGAGCTGGGCGAGACGGCCCGGTGCCAGCCATCGTCTTTCTTGCACAGCTGAACGAACTCGCTTGCCGTCAAATCTTGTCCGCTAATCTGAAATAGGACTGCCCCGGCGAATGCGTCCAGTGCCGCGAGCATCCGATTGACGTAGGACGATGACGACGCAGGCGCACTTTCGAGGGATCTGCTAACGCTGCGCGCCAGATCCGCGCCGGCGGCCAACGGGTTGATTCCCGCGGTCAGCAGCTTGCGCCAGAACGACGCCTGTAGCAGACGTCGTCCGTAGTAAAAACGCAGCTGAGTGGCAGCCTCTGTCGACTCGGTTCGCACCCAGGGATTTACCAGAACGAGCGCCTTCACGCGGGGATCGGTTGGCGCATACATCAACGCGGCCGAGGCACCGTCGCATAGGCTGTAGAGCACCACGCCCCGCAGCCCGGCGACTTCATCCGTCAAAGCATCGACGGCCGCTCGAATGTCTTCGGCGACACGCTCGAAGCTGCGTGCAGGGCCGCTACTGTCCCCCATGCCGCGATAGTCGAACCGCAGTGCCGCGTGCCCGGCTTCGCTAAGAGCACGCGCTGTGGTCACGAACTGGCGATGACTTCCAACCCTATACTGCGGTCCGCCGACAACGATCACTATTCCATGGTCGGCGGGGGTGCTCTGCGGCACATGCAAGACTCCCACGAGCGTTTCGCCCTCGCACGGAATCAAGACGGGCCGCTCGGTTACAGGCGCTTTCACGGATGCAGCGCCCCCGCGGTGGCTGCGGCGAGCTCGGCGGACACGACGACCTCCGTCGATGTCCAGATCGGATCGCACGCGATGGTTCTGAGTTGGACGTCGCAACCGTCACTGCGAAGTTTTTCGATCAGCTTCGCGGCTGGAACCGGAATGGGAGCCGCGGCGTCGCGGACCAGCTCGAACCAATGCAGAGGCCACCGCGCGTCGACTCGCTCCAACCGCACCCGGTCGATTTCTGCCAAGAGGTCCGCCGACAACGCGTAGCCGGCGATTTCCAGCGTTCCCGACTGCCCGATCTCGCGGCGCAAGTCCGCGACGGTCCGCTTTGGGCCTTCGCCAAGCATGCTGGCAGCGAGCTTCAGTCGCAGGAACTGGTCCATGTAGCGGGTGCCGTCCAGGACCGGCTGCCAGAAGACCCATCTCTGGAGCGGCTGTTTCCGCCGGGCTGCGTATGCTGCCGCCAGCGCGCAACCCAGTCTTGCGGCGAGGATCCCGGTGATCGGCAATCCGTGCGAGCGGTGACACCACTCTTCGACTGCCGCCAGATCGTCGATCCACCCTTCCCAGGACGTCTGTGTGAAATCGCCTTCGCTATCGCCGGTGCCGAACAGGTCTACACAGATGCTCGCGGTTCCGCGCCCCGCCAGTTCGCGGCCCGTGTCTGTGATCATTCGCCTGGCCTTGTTCATCTCCTCGGCGAAGGGCGGCACGACGAGCACGGCGCTCGTCGCATCCACGGGACCCCTGAGCAGCACGAACAGGCGGCCCCGAGATCCATCAACGAAGGCGGCTTTCAGTAACTCGCCGTTCAAGCGTCAGTTTTCTGCGCGACGAAATCCGCGAGAGAGCCGACCGTCTCGAAAGTCTCCCCGGAAATCTCGTCGTCGGCCAC
This sequence comes from uncultured Gammaproteobacteria bacterium, assembly GCA_963841645.1. Lineage (GTDB taxonomy): Bacteria > Pseudomonadota > Gammaproteobacteria > Steroidobacterales > Rariloculaceae > FEN-1219. Next base: position 356,415 of record CAWJDS010000018.1, read on the forward strand.
CGATATGCCGAACTCGTCTTCGATCATCGTCATGACAGTTACCACCGCCATCGAGTCGAATTCGGGGAGGCCGCCAAGTAGCGGGGTCGATCGCGTTAGTTGGTTGACTCGGCTGCCGAGTTGCAGGGCGCTGGCGAGGATTTGTTTGATTCGGTCCGTGTTGTCCATCAGATTTCCTACGAGTTAATACTACTATGCGGACGAGACGGTCCGCGCTGCGCCCCCGCGCCGCTCGATCGCCAACGCGCACGCTCGCTCGAAGGCGCGCGCAGCGGCTTGGTAGCCGAAGTTCCGCTGCACGTGCTCCCGCGCGCTCCGAGACATCTCCGTGCGTCGGTTCCGGTCGCGCAGCAACGTTACGACGGCCTCCGCAAACCCTGACGGATCGTCGACGATCTCGCAATGGAGCCCCGAAGTCACAGGGAGACCCTCCACGCCGATCTGCGTAGACACCACGACCGGTCCCATCGCCATCGATTCGAACACTTTCAGGCGCGTGCCGCCGGCGATGCGCATGGGAATCACCGATACGGCCGCGCCGCTTATCGACGCGCGAACGTCGTCGACGAAACCCGTGAACGTCCACGCGTCGCCGTACCGCCGCGCAGCGGTCACGAGTGACTCCGGCGGTGCGCGTCCGACGACCGTCATGCGTGCGTCAGGGAGGTCGGCAGCGATGCGAGGCCAAATCTCGTCCATGAAGAATCGGACAGCCTCTTGATTGGCCAGCCAATCCATCGAGCCGCAGAACACGATGTCCCTGTTCCGGCTCGGCTCAACGTGGCCGAAGTATTCGAGATCGACCCCTGTCGGGATGACGAATACGTCCGACAGGGCGTAGTCGGCTTTGAATTTTCGACCGTCACGTTCCGAGACCGCCACCACGACGTCGAATCGTCCTAGGGATCGACGCTCGAATTCCCGCATCTTCGATTCCTGGCTGGCCCACAGCGCTTTGAGCAACGGGTTGGCGGCCGCTTCGGCGTGCCGGGAGAAGATCTCCGCCTCGACGTTGTGAGTGAACAGAAGCGAGGGCACGTCGATCGTCGCAGGCGCGAGCACCGCGCTGTGAAGAAAGTCGAATACCACGACGTCACAGGTGCCGGCGAGCGCTTCCGCCACGACTCGCGCCGCGGCGGCCTGGTAATCGCTGGCGATGGGAATGGGCAACCGACTGAACAAGTGCCGTGCGCGAGCAAGCCTCATCGATGGACCGCTCGTTCGCTCCGGCCAAGCGACAAACTCGTCACAGAGCTCGGAGAGCTGCAAGCGATATGCGTGCGCCGCTGACTCGGACGCCGGCGACAACAGCCGAATCTTGAACCGGCCGCCCTTCAGCCCGCGCAGGATTTGCGTCGTCCTGATCTTGCCGCCCGAATCGACCGGCAGCAGAAAGCGCGGAGAAACGAACACCAGCCACTCAGCCGCGGTCGAAGCGCCTGTCACGGCCCGGACCTATGCAAACTTCACGGCGGCCGTGGTCGAGACAGCTCTCTCCCGCGTGGCGCCGGAGAAAGGCCTCGAACATGAGCAGCGACCACAACGGTGAGCTATGGTCGCGGGAGCCGTTTTGGTGGGCCTCGAGAATTCGACGCAGTGCCTTCATCTCGAAATAGCCGGTTTGCGCGAGTGTCGATCCCATCAGGACGTCACGGATCCGCTCTCGTAGCGGCCCGCGAAACCATCGGATCAACGGTACGGCGAACCCCATCTTCGGACGATAGAGCACATCGTGCGGGAGGTAAGGCTCCATCGCCTTCTTGAGTAGGACTTTGCCCGTGCCCCCGCTCACTTTGAGCGACTGCGGCAGGGTTGCCAGCCACTCGACCAAGGGGTGATCCATCAGCGGCTCTCGCACTTCCAAGGAATGCGCCATGCTCGCGCGGTCTACCTTCGTGTTGATGTCGCCGATCAGGTAAGTCTTCAGATCGAGGTACTGGATCAAAGCTAGCGGATCGTCGACCGCCCCTTTGGACGCGTGATGATTGAACACTTCGCTCGCGCGATAGCCGCCGAGCTCGCGGCGTAGCGCCGGAGAGAACATGCGTGACCGCATGTCGTCGCGGCAAACGGAGACGCTGTGCAGATACGCTTCCACCGTGCCGCGCGCCAAGGACTGGAACGTGGACTTCGCGCGAAATACGCGAGGCGCCCAATCGGCTTTCGGGTAGGCGCCGGCTAAGAGCGCCGAACAGTGGTCGGCGCACGCTGGTGGGCATGAAACGGCGGAGTCGCTCCTCCGCTAGGTGCATTCGGTAACGGCGGTAACCTCCGAAGTTCTCGTCTCCGCCGTCACCGGACAGCGCCACCGTTACGTGTTTCCTCGCGAGCTGGCAGACGCGGTAAGTCGGGATCGCAGAGCTATCCGCATACGGCTCATCGTAGAGGCGTGCGAGCTCGTCGACGAGGTCGAAGTCATCGCTTTCGACGCGATCCACTCGATGCACGGTGTGATAACGCTCGGCGACCTTCGCCGCAAAAACGGATTCGTCGAACGCCGGATCAGAAAACGAGATCGAGCAGGTGTTGACCGGGCTCGCGGATACGCGGGCCATCGTGGCAACGACCGCGCTGGAGTCGACGCCGCCGGAGAGAAACGCCCCCAGCGGGACTTCCGAAATCATACGCAGACGGACAGACTCTTCGAGGCGGTGACGCAGCTCGTCGCAAGCATCGGCAAGGGAGATCGAAGTTGAGTGGTCAAACCGCACATCCCAGTATTGATGCGGTGCGGGGATTGGGCGGCCGCGACGAATCTCGAGAGAGTGTCCAGCGGCCAACTTGTGCACAGCGCGGTAGATACTGCGCGGTTCGGACACGTATCCCAGCGCGAAATACTCTTCTATCGCGAGCGGGTCGATTTCCCGCTGCACGTCTGGATGATGCAGCACGGATTTCATCTCGGAACCGAACACCAGCTCTCCGTTGGGCAGCAAAGAGTAATGGAGCGGCTTCACGCCGAGCCGATCGCGCGCGAGGAAAAGCGTCTCGCGCGCGCGGTCCCACAGGACAAACGCGAACATGCCACGGAAACGCTGAACACAATTCGCGCCCCACGCCTCCCAACCGTGAACGATCACTTCGGTGTCGGAGCGCGTGCGAAAGGTGTGCCCCAACGCCTGCAGCTCGGGAATGAGCTCCTGATAGTTATAGATCTCGCCGTTGAATACGACGACGACGGACTGGTCCTCGTTGTAGAGAGGCTGATGTCCGGTGGCGAGATCGATGATGGACAGTCGCCGGTGGCCGAGCGCCACGCCGGGCTCGAAGTGCTCGCCGAAGTCGTCCGGCCCGCGATGAGACTGCGAGTCGTTCATGCGCCGCAGGAGCCTCGATCCGGCGGCCGCGTGCCCCGCGTGTCGACGATTCCGGTGATGCCGCACACTTGGATTGCCTAGGCCGACTTCACCACGTTACGCCGAAATAGGTCGCGCACTTCATTCGGTCAGTTGCGAGCCCAACCAGATCGACGACGGCCTGGTCGGCCTTGATTTTTTGCGCGACCGTCTCGCCCAATTGCTTCCCGCCGTCCCCGACGAGCACCAGTTGAGCATGGTCGATGGCGGCATCGACGCTGTCGACCATGAGATTGCCGATGTGAGGAATGCTCTGCTCGATGAAGCGCTTGTTCGCGCCGATCAGACGCGAGAGATTCACCTGTGGATCGAAGATTCGCAATTCGAAGCCCTTGCCGATCAGGCGTTCTGCCACCGCGACGAGGGGACTCTCGCGCAAATCATCCGTTCCGCTCTTGAAGCTCAGTCCGATCATAGCGACGCGCCGCATACCGGATAGCACGATATGGTCGACCACATGATCGATGTGCGCACGGTTGCTGCCCATGACCGAGCCGAGCATGGGAATGGTCACGTCGCGCTGCTTGCCGACGTAAGTCAGGGCGCGCAAGTCTTTCGGCAGGCAAGAGCCGCCGAAGGCGAATCCGGGTTTCAAATAAGCCGGGGAGATGTTCAGACGTTTGTCGCGACAGACGAGATCCATGACCTGCCTGGCATCGACATTCACGGACTTCGAGAGGCGGCCGATCTCGTTGGCGAAGGTGACCTTGACGGCGTGAAAGGCGTTGCAAGCGTACTTGAGGAGCTCCGCGACGCCGATCGAAGTCGCAATGAATTCGCACGGCAAATGTCCGAACAACTCTCGCAACACATCCGCGGAGCGCGATGACTCGGTGCCGACGACGGTGAACGGCGGATTGTCGTAGTCTTTGATGGAGGTGCCTTCGCGCAGAAATTCCGGCTGAAAGCACAGACCGAAGTCTTCGTCCACGACCTTACCGCTTGCTCGCGCAAGAATCGGTCGAACGACGTCATTGAGCGTGCCCGGCTGCACGGTGGATCGCAGCACGATCGTGTGGAACGACTTCTTGGTAGCCAGCGCGCTGCCGATCGACTCCATGACGCGGCGGATGGCCGAGAGATCCTGGCTGCCGTTCGGGCTGGATGGAGTACCTACGCAGACAAACGACACGTCCGTATCGCGGACCGCCGAGCCGATGTCGTCCGTCACCGCGACACGTCCTGTGGCGACCACTTGGGCCGTCAGTTCCTGAATGCCCTCTTCGACAATGGGCGACTGGCCTTTGCGGATCATGTCCAGCTTGTGCGGGTCCACGTCCACGCCCACTACGCGATGACCGTCGCGCGCAAGACAGGCCATCGAAACGGCGCCTACGTACCCAAGACCGAAAACACTCAACTGCACGAGATCCTTCCTATCGGTTCTGCGAAACCGGTGGCTGACGGCTACTGCTCTCGCTCGATGAGCGTGGTCTGCCTCTACTAGCAGTCGATCCAGGCGTGCCATTGAGTTCGCCCATGTGTGGTGGGACAACACTCTGGCACGGGCGGCGAGGGCGAGTCTGTGTCGCAAGTCTGGCGACTCCAGCACCGACTTGATCGCCTCCACATTTTCCTGAGGCGTCGCCGCGACCAAGATGTGCTCGCCGGGAGTCGCATCCACGCCGCCTGCCGCCTGCGGGCTGCATACGACCGGCACCCCCATGGCCATCGACTCGAGGATCTTGTTCTGCGTCCCGCGGGCAATCGCGAGGGGGGCGATCGTCAGGGCTGAGCTAGTGACAAACGGACGGACGTCGGGAACCGTGCCCGTCACCGTCACGCCGGGCAGAGACGCGAGGCTCTTGATGGCAGCGTCGGGATTCGCGCCGACGATATCCAGCCGGATGCTCGGCCGCCACGCTTGCAGCGCGGGAAGTACATCGACGCAGAAGGCCCTCACGGCCTGCTGGTTCGGAAAGTAGTCCATGCGGCCAACGAATGATATGCGATTCGGATCATATTCGACTGGGGACTTCGGTTTGAAAAAGTCGGCATCGACTCCGTTGGGGAACCAGCTCGACGGCGTCGTAACACCGAGTCGCGCGAGGGTCTCCCATTCCGCGCGCGTTGTGCACGTGCAATAGTCGAACTTGCGCGCCTAGCCGCCGCTCGGTGTTCTCCAATTTTACGGCCTCGACACGATAGATGAGCGACCGCGGCCAGGAGCGATGTATCGAGTATTCGCGCCACTTCTGTGAGTCCATGTCGCCGAAATCCATGACTTTCGGCCACGCCCTCGACGTCCTCGACATACGGCGCAACCGAAGAGCAGTGGACGAAGATCAAGTCGTACGGCTGCGAGGCTAGCTCCGCTCGAATTCTTCGTTTCAGCCGGGGTGAGTGAAAGTAGCCGAAGCTCGAGGGTGTCGGAGTCGGCACCGCGCGAGCATGCGGCACCCAAGCTACCAGGTCGGGCACGATTTCCACGATGCTGCGGGCGCAGTGTTGCCGCAGCCCCTCGGCATCCGCGAGCTCTTCCGAGTTGCGCGCCAACGAAGCGACCTCGACCTCGTGTCCGCCGCTCGAGAGATGGCGGATGATGTTGAACGGGCGGATTTTGCCGCCGCGCTTCGGTGGATAGGGAACGCGGTGACAAACGAAGAGAATCTTCATGCCGCGAGTCGTAGCCGTAGCTCGTCGGCGACACCTTCGGCGCTGTCACCGTCGAGATACAGTCGGCACCAAATTTCCAAGTTGATGAGCGCCAGCAGGTGGTCGGTGCGGTCTTCGCGCTTCCCTGCGTGCTCGGCGATGACGGTTTGAACCGCTGCGGGATCGACCAAGCCGCGGCGTTCGACGGCCGCAGGCGACAACACCTCTCGCACCAGTCCCGCGAGCTCGTTCTTGAACCACGCGCCGATCGGCGCCCCAAAGCCGCGTTTGGCTCGCGTGGAGGATGCTGTCCGGCAGAACGCCCTTCATCGCGCGACTTCATGACGTGCTTGAGCGCCCCGCCTCGCATCTTGACCTGCTCCGGCATGCGGGCTGCCAGTTCCACCAGTCGCTGATCGAGCAGGGGCACGCGGCATTCGAGCGAGGTTGCCATGCTCATCTTGTCGGTGAGCATCAGCAGGTCTTCCGCAAGCTGCGTCTCGAGATCCACTTGCATCAGCTGCCGCAAAGAATCGCCCACCGGCGTGCCTTGGAAAGCTCGCGCGATGCAGTCGTCGATCACGACGTTGGGATTGCGCAGGAGCTTGCGCCGGTCGGTTGCCGAGAACACCTCCATGAAGCGAGCGTATCGCTCCTGAAAGCCCAAGGCATCGGCCAAGATGAAGGCCTTGGCTAGACGCAGCTTGTTGAGAACGTTCGAATGCCGGTCGCTGGGCAGAACACGTGCGATCGGGTCCAGTATCACGCGTCGGACGACCTTCGGAACCCGCTGATAGACGCGCCGATAGTGCTGATCGAGATATCGCGTGTAGCCGCCGAACAGCTCGTCGCCGCCCACGCCCGACAGAATCACCGTCACGTCGCGTCGAGCGAACTCGGAGACCAAGAACGTGGTGAAAAACGCGGCGTCCGCGATCGGCTCGTCGAGATGCCAAACCAGCTTTGGGAGCAACGCCGCCACGTCCGGCTGCACCAAGATCTCGTGATGGTCGGTACCGAACTGTTGCGCCACCGTGCCGGGCATGCGGCAGCTCGTTGTACAGCGCAGAGCCGCTGCTGTCGCGAAATCCAATCGAGTAGGTCTTGACGGGTCGGGCGGTATGGCGACTCATGAATGCGACGATGCTGCTGGAATCCAGCCCGCCGCTTAGAAAGGCGCCGATGGGCACGTCGCTCACCATTTGCTCGACCACAGCGCGCTCGATTCCCGAGCCTACGTCTTGAGCCCACTGCGCGTCCGTCCGAGTGGTGTCCAGCGTCGCCGGCAGGTTCCAAAATCGATGCAATCGAATCCGACCGTCCTCGACGATCAGCGCGGTAGCCGGTGGTAACTTGCAGATCCCAGCGAACAGCGATTGCGGTGCCGCGACGTAGCCGACTGACAGGTATTGAGCGAGCGCCGAAGGGTCGACGCTGGCAGACATGCCGGGGACGCGCAGCAGAGCCTTGATCTCGGAAGCGAAGGCGAGCTGATTGCCCTGGTGCGTGTAGTACACGGGCTTGATGCCGAGCGCATCGCGCGCGACGATGAGACGACGCGCACGTCGGTCCCAGAGCGCCACCCCGAACATCCCCTCGAGGCGCTCGAGGAAGTGCTCCCCGTGCTCCTCGTAGAGGTGAACGACGACTTCGGTATCGCTGTGCGTGGCGAACCGATGGCCCTTGCCGATCAGTTCGTCGCGCAGCTTCTCGAAGTTGTAGATCTCTCCGTTGCAGACGACGACGCAGCTGCCGTCCTCGTTCGCAATTGGCTGGTGACCGCCAGCGACGTCGATGATCGACAGCCGCCGCATACCGAGCGCGAGCGGGCCATCGATGAGCTCCCCGGAATCGTCGGGACCGCGATGAAAGATCGCGTCCCCCATCCGGCGAAGCACGTCCGACCCGGCGCTGCGTTCGCCGTCTAGAGCCAGAATGCCGTATATGCCGCACATGTTTGGGAGCTCATTCGGGTGACGCGTGGATCATCCCTTCGCGCAAACCGGCATTCGAGATCCGGTGAACTTGAGTACTTACGAACCCGACTCGCGACGACGGCGCTCCGCGATCAAAGCGAATCTCGTACCGCGCTCGCCGGCGTCTCAGAATACACGCAGGGGTTGTCGACCGTATCGTCGCGAAAACGCCGCGGTACCGAGTTACGCGAGTCTCAGAATACTATGCGGGCAATGCCTGCGTGTCAGGCTCTCGTAGGAAAATAACCTTCCGCCTCCCCTTACGACGTTGGCAGCGCCATTTTTACGCGCGACTCGCCATGGTGTCCGGCAGGATGGTCCACCGCGTCGGGAAGTACGCAAAGTTCGTCCCGTTGCTCACGGCTCATCGCGACAAGCCGCGCATGTCGCGCTCGAACCCCTCGACTTCGTCGTCTCGCAGTCTCGCTTCGTCTGCGCGATAGCATCGATGTGCTCGATCTCGGGCTCGGACTTGACCCGCCTGACGAGCAAGCTGTACAAGCGCTCGGAGTTGAGGTAGCCGCGCTCCGCGACCTAGCACATGATACGCACGCCGAGGATGGTCGCAGCTTTTGTCGCTTCTCGTTCGATACTCAGCGCTCATCCGTTCCTCGATGTGGCTGCGCCAACCCGGCTCGCAAAGTTGGTCCGAGCGCTGCCCCGATTTATGTTGCATCCGTGGGGTCGCTTGAGTTGTTACGCTGAGCCGCGGGCGTCACGCCGGTGAACGCCGGGACGAGCATTTTCAGAAGCGTCGCACTTACGGTGACGATGCGCTGGACGGACAGACTGATCGGCGTCTTGAGCACGATCATCCTCGCCCGTTTGCTCTCTCCTGATGACTACGGTGTCGTGGGGCAGGCCTACATACTGATCGGCTTCACGAGCGCCGTCTTGGATCTTGGCGTCGGGCTGGCTCTCATACAGAAGCGCGATCCGACGCCGGATCACTACAACACCGCCTGGACGATGCGCATCGGGCAGACGGCGTGCATCGTCCTCGTATTGTTCATCGGTGCGCCGTACGTCGGCGCTTACTTCCACGAGCCGAGAGTCGTCGACGTCATTCGCGTGCTCGGCGCCGGGATTCTGCTCGCCTCGTTCGAGAACATGGGCGTGATCACGTTTCAGAAGGAGATGAAGTTTGGACTGGACTTTCAGTTTGCCTTCGTGAAACGGATTTGCTCGTTCGTCGTGACCATCGCGCTTGCTGCGCTTTGGCGGAGCTACTGGGCACTTGTCATTGGAACTCTCGTCGCAAACGCCGTCGGGGTAGCGTTCAGCTACGGCATGCACGACATGAGGCCGCGCTTGTCGATTGCGTGCCTCCGCGAGCTCTTTGCGTTTTCGCAATGGGCCCTCGTGCGAGGGGTCGGTAACTATCTCAAATCGACTCTTGACCGAATGCTCGTCGGTCGGCGCAGCAGCACGGAGACGCTGGGTGCTTACAACGTTGCGGACGAGATCGCGACGATGCCGTCCGGTGAGTTGCTCGCCCCGTTCTATCGAGCGCTTTTCCCGGCTTTTGTCCAAGCTAGGGAGGATCCCGCGGAGCTCAGGCGTATCTACTTGCTCGCGCAGGGTCTTCAAGCGATGGTGGTGATTCCTGCCAGCGTGGGACTTGCGCTCGTCGCTCCCGAGATAGTGTCGCTGTTTCTTGGGGCGAAATGGACGCTCGTAGCGCCGCTTCTTCGGGTCTTGGCACTAGTTGAAGCGGGAAACGCCCTCCTTACAGGATCGGGCTACATTCTCCTGACAATGGGCAGGGTCCGGAGCACAGCCGTGATCTCGTGGGCACAGGTTCTCAGTCTCGTCGTGCCTGCTATCGTCTTCTTCCCCGACGCAGGCGCGATGGACATCGCGTGGTTGCGAGTTGTGTCCGTGGCATGTGGGGTTGTCGTCGCGATATACATAATGCGCGGAGTGTTGCCTGATCTGCGCACGAGGGATGTCGTGATCAATGCGTGGCGGCCCCTCGCTGCGGCGGGAGTGATGGCGGCCGTCGTTGTCGCGTTGGGTGACATCGCCGAAGTGTCCGTGGTGTCGAAGTTGCTCGTTAAGGTGATCGTCGGAGCCGCCATGTACGTACTCTCGGCGCTGATCTTCTGGGTCTTATCGGGCCGGCCGGCGGGCAGTGAGACCTATGCGATAGAAAAGACGTCACTATTCTGGAATAGAATTAGCCGATCATTCGACCCGCCACCACGGTAACGCCAACCTTTGGCCGTCGACAAGAACAGACCTCGTCGGGGAGCTCCAGTGCATAGACAGCAAGAAGGAGAGGGCGCGCCTTCCCTCTCCAAGCAAGCGGATTTTTACGATCACCGCTGGACTGAAACGGAGCACCGGCTCGCGGACGACGAACAGCCCATCAACCTGCGGCGCCTCGCGAAGATCACCGACTGCATGCGCATCATTGAAAGGCGCTCCCCGGCGAAGCAACGCACGATTGTCGATCTTGGCTGCGGAAGCGGCTGGCTCGGCTCGAAGCTTCGACCGTGGGGCAAGGTATCCGGGCTCGATCTCTCGCCGAAAGGCGTGGAGCTCGGACGGCAACTTTATCCGGACATTACGTTCTACGTTGGCGATCTGATCGAATTTCGTCCAGCAGCACCTTTTGATGTCGTCGTCTCCTCGGAAGTAATCGAGCACGTTGTCGACAAGGCCGCCTATATGCGGACCATCCTCGCATGCGTCAAACCGGGCGGCTTCTGCATTCTGACCTGTCCCAATCCGCGAGTGCGCGAAGCATGGGAGACGAATGGCTTCGCCCTTCAACCGATCGAAGGAGTGGCCGTCGACATCTGAATTGCGCATGCTGTTCGCGAAGGATTTTCAAATTCTCAAACACGAGACGTATGAGTTCGATTTCGCCTACTCGGGCATTTTCCGAATCACGAGCGCGCCAAAAGTCCTGAAGATGGTATCGACCGCCGGGCTGATGCCTGCCTACGATTCGGTGAGGCGCTTGTTTGGGATCGGCTTTCATCAGATTCTCCTCGCACGTCGCCACGGCGCGCTTTCTCATCCCGACGGTATCTAACAGGCCATGAACGTTCTCGTGACTGCTCCTTGGTACGGGCCTCACGACCAAGGCGGCGGGGTTGCCAGGCAAGTCCAGTTAGTCGCCGAGGCGCTGGCCGAACGCGGGCACGTAACGGTCGTCTCACCAAATACCCGTAAGGCTCGGTTCGAGAGGGACGAGGAGAACGGTCTGCCCTTGTATCGCATTTATCTGCGCGAGCCGCCGAAGAGCCTGTTCGACGTGAAGGGGATCGTGGGCTTCTTTTTTCTTTTTCCTCCCGACGATCTGGCGGCTGCGTCAGATCGTGAGGGAGGAGAGAACTAAGGTAGTGCATCTCAACTATGTCTGGAGCGGTCAAGTCTACTTCGCCGTCCTTCATGCATTGGGTGGCCCACCGTATGTGGTGACGGTGCGAGGAGACGACGCAGTCCGTCATCAGGAGAGGTCATGGCCGGAGCGAACGGCGGTCCGTTACATCTGTCATCACGCCGGCCGCGTTCTCGCCAATGCCCGCGGTCTCGCCGAGATCGCGCGTCAGACTTTCGGGCTTGCCGACGTTGGCTGCGTCTGGAACTGCGTCCGTTTTGGCGAGGTGCCTGACGAGGCGGGGGCCGCGAAGCTGATCGGCGGCGTGCCCAGCGGTTACGTGCTCGCATTGGGAGGGTTTAGACGTCAAAAGGGTTTCGACGTCTTAGTCCGCGCCTGGTCCCGCGTTCGCTACCGCGGTCCGACCCGACACCTGCTTCTCGTCGGCGACGATCTACTTCCAGAACACCTGGATTTGATTCGAAAGCTCGGCTGTGAAGATACAATCCATTGCCGCGGTTTTGTATCGCGCGAAGTCGTTCTCGCGCTGATGCGCATCGCGTATTGCCTCGCGGTGCCTTCGCGCTGGGAGGGAATGCCGAACGTGCTCCTCGAGGCAGGCGCCATGGGTTGTGCCGTGATCGGCACCACCGTGGGAGGAATACCGGAGGTCATCGACGACGGCAAGACCGGCTTGCTCGTGCCTGCAGAGGACGAAGACGCGTTAGCCGTTGCCATTGATCGTTACTTGGCGGATCCGGAGTTGCGCGACCGATTCGCCAAAGCGCACAGGGAGCGCGTGCGCGCCCTGTTCTCGACGGATGCTCTCGCCGACAACTACACGAAGATCTTCAGAGAACTTGTCCCGGCCGACTGAGATGACGGTCGAGGCAGCGCACGCGTCGAATCCCTTTGGGTGCTGCGCCGTGCGCGGCGCTGTGCATTTGCGAGACGGCGTTGCCGTGTCGCTCGCTGGCACAAAGTGGTGCGCGAACGTTTTCGACCGTGTGCACCGCAACACGCCGAGTTATCGAGACTAGCGGATATGTGCGGTTTTGCAGCAGTGCTTCGACTCACGCCGGAGGCGCCGGTGGCGCACGAGGTCGTTGACCGAATGACGCGCGTCATTCATCACCGCGGCCCCGACGATGCTGGAACGTATTATTCCGGGGCGGTGGGGCTGGGTTTCCGCCGGCTTTCGATTCTGGACACGTCGCCCCTCGGACATCAGCCGATGCTGAGCGAGGACGGGCAGGTCGCCCTAGTCTTCAACGGCGAAATCTATAACTACGTGGAGGTCCGTGCGGAGCTCGAGGCCTCAGGGCACCGATTCAAGTCGACCGGCGATACCGAAGTGTTGCTGCGCGCCTATCTCGAATGGGGCAGCGAGTGTGTCAAACGCTTCAACGGTATGTGGGCGTTCGTCATCCACGATCGGCGCAGCGGCAAGGTGCTCGGGTCGAGAGACCGGTTCGGCATCAAGCCGCTCTACCGTTTTCGCGGCGGTGGTTGCGTGCTGCTCGCTTCCGAAATCAAATCCATTCGGGCATCCGGTCTCCACAAGGGCTCGACGAACTGGGGGGTCGCGGCTCGCTACCTGCTGGAGGCGCTGCTCGACGACACAACGGAGACGTTCTATACGGGCATCGAGCAGATTGCACCGGGCGTCACATTCGAGATTAACGCGGAAGGCGTTTACCGCGAGTGGCAGTACTTTGCGCTCGCCGACGTGCCGCGTTACGACGGGCATGACCCCGCCGGCGACTTTGCGGACTTGTTCGAGGATGCGGTCCGGCTGCACATGCGCAGCGATGTTCCGGTCGGCGTGCATCTGTCGGGCGGGCTCGATTCCACCGCGATCATTTGCGCCTCCGCCCGTCTTCGTGCGGCTGACGGTGCGCGCGAGCCTCTCAAGGCGTTCTCGTACATCGCGCCGGAGTTCGATGAATCCCGCTACATAGCAGATACGATCGAACAGACGGGGGCGGTCATGGTCAAGCTCGCTACCGACCCGGCCCGGCTCTGGAGCATCCTAAACGAGGTGCTGTGGTATCAGGACGAGCCCATCTACAGCATGATGCCCCTGGTCGGCTACGAGCTCATGCGCCTCACGAGGGATAACGGCGTCAAGGTGATTCTGAATGGTCAAGGGGCGGACGAATCACTCGCCGGATATCCGAGCTATTTCGCCGACTATTGGTCGGAAATGCTCGGTGCGGGCCGTGTGGCTCGAGCATGGAGCGAGATCGGCCAGCACGTCGCGGTGCACGGCGGTAGCCGTGGAGGATTGTTCATACGCCAGGCGAGGCGACTCGCGCAATCCCGCCTTGGGGCAGTGCCGGCCTATCGTAAGCTCGCGCTCTGGAGCCAGCGCCGCAGGCGTGCCAACAATCGCTGGTATTCCCGCCAACTGACCGACGAGTACAAGGACAATTCCAAAACAGGTACGGAGGTCAAGCTCGACAGTGCGCTCGCCTACTCGATCTACCGCACGCCGCTTCCTCGCATACTGCGGGTCGAGGATCGCAATTCCATGGCGCACTCGGTGGAGTCTCGTCTGCCGTTCCTGGACTACCGGCTCGTTTCCTTCGCTTTGTCGCTACCGGCGGATTGGCGCATGCGCGGGCCCTGGAACAAATTTGTGCTGCGCGAGGGTATGCGCGGGCGAGTTCCGGAATCCGTGCGCTGCCGCGTAGAAAAGATGGGTTTTCCAGTGCCATCGGCGAACTGGATTGCGGATGCGCTGTACGAGCCAGTGCGCGACATCGTCAGCAGCCGACAGGTCAGAGAACGGGGCATCTACAATGTCGATACGATTCTCGTAGACCTGGAACGGCACCGGCGACGCGAAGTGGACGTGAGCTGGGGACTTTTTAACATCGCCCAGTTCGAGGCCTGGGCGGCGCTTTGAGCAGCGCTGGACTTTAGATGACTACAAGCAAGTTTCGGCTCGGGCTAGTCGGTGCCGGCCTGATCACCCAGGGCGCGCATCTTCCGGCCGCTCTGGCATCGACGACGGTGGAGGTTGCCGCGATCGTGGACCCCGCCGTGGAGCGCGCAGCTCAGCTCGCGCGAGACTATGGCATCAGGCCGCATATCGCTCCGCGAGTGGAGGACGTGCTGGCGAGCATTGACGGCGCGCTCATCGCGACGCCGAATCACACGCATTGCGCCATCGCGCTGGCGTGCCTCGCGCAAAACGTCCCCGTTCTCGTCGAGAAGCCGCTTGCCGCCAGCTACGAGGAAGGTTTGGCAATCATCGAGGCCGCCAAGCAGAGCGGTCAGGTCGTCGCCGTGGGCTATTCCACGCGCTTCAGGGACGAGATTCCTTTGCTGAAGAAGCTGCTCGATGAAGGCTATTTCGGCGCTGTGCGGCGATTCGCGCATCAGTTCGGCACGCCGGGCGGCTGGGCGCCGCTGTCGGCGTACAATCTCGACCTGGCCACTGCGGGCGGCGGCGTGCTCGTCGTGACGGGGACGCACTTCCTCGATCGGATGCTTTACCTCTGGGGTTACCCTGACGAGGTGAGCCTAGAGGACGACTCCCTGGGCGGCCCCGAGGCCAATTGCCGTGCCACGTTCGTCTACACCCGGCCAGCCGGCCGCATCGAGGGCATCGTCCGCTACTCCAAGACGGTTAAGCTTCCCGCCGGCATGGTCGTGGAAACGGACGGCGGCTACGTCCTGCTCGGCGACGGCGGCGACCCGGGCATCGTGTTCCGCGAACACGGTCGGCCGAGCATGGAACAGGTCATCCGGCACACCGGGCCGTCTCACTATCTGAAGGAGAGCTCGGTCTTTCAGCGTCAAATCGAAGACTTCGTGGGGGCGGTGCGCGAGAAGAAGCGCCCGCTCGTCGACGCGCTCGAGGGCGCGGAGTCGTTGCGACTTCTCGAGCAGCTGTACGCTCACCGTCGTCCAGCGGACACAGACTGGTACAGGGAAGATCGCGGGCGGTGAGGTAATGAGAGTCGCGGTGATAGGGGCGTCTGGGTTCGTCGGCTCGACGCTTGTCGAGCGGCTGCTCTCGCGCGGCGACGATGTCGTGCCGTTCATCCACACTAGCGGGAACGCGCTGCGGCTCGCCCGCCGCAAGCTCACTCTGCCGATGCTCGACCTGCTGGATCCCCACCAAGTCGAGGCGGCGCTGAAAGGCGTGACTCACGTCGTGAATTGCAGTCGCGGCGGCGACGAAGTCATGCTGACGGGCCTCAGGAACCTCCTCGCCGCCGCCAGGAAGCACCGGGTCGAGCGCTTCGTCCACTTGAGCAGCGTTGCCGTGTATGGTGACCCGCCACCGCCAGAGAGCACTCGCGAAAATGCTCCCACGCGGCCGGCCAATGGCACCTATGGCGCGGTCAAGCTCAAACAGGACGGCATGGTGGCTGCGGCAGCGGCGTCGGGGTTACCGAGCGCGATCTTGTGTCCGCCCAATATCGCCGGTCCGTACTCATTTTTCTTGGTCGCGTTGGTCGATGCGCTGCGCGCCGGTAGGTTCGCATTGCTGGACGGCGACGCGCCGTGCAGCCTCATCGACGTGTCGAATCTCTGCCACGCGATCGAGCTCGCGCTGACCAACGGCCCGGGCGACGCCACCAGGATGTTCGTTACGGACGACGAGAACACGACGTGGCGCAGCGTCATCGACAACCTCCTTCCACTCGTTGGCTCCGTTCGGACGGTACCGCGTGTCAGCAAAGAGCAGCTAGCCGGCGTCGGCGGCCGGCCGACCAAGCAGATTTCGATTACCAAGGCCCTCAAGCATCTTGTATCGAGCGAAGTGCGCGAGGCGTTTCGCAAGGATCCGCTTTGGGAAAAGGTCGACATTGCCTTGCGGCGAACCGTGGCTCGGTTGGGCAAGCAGAGGGAGGACGCGCTGCGTCTTTCCGTGGAAGGTCCGTTGAAGGTCCCGACAATCGCCCCTCCCTTCGACGCCGTCCTGTGCCGTCAGCAATTGCGAGGCGTCGTCCATTCCTGCGAACTCGCCAAGGAGAAGATCGGTTACAAGCCCCTCTTCTCGGTAGAGGACAGCATGGAGGCTTTCCGCAATTGGTACCGAATAGAGCACGGCATGAATACGCCTGCTTGGCCATTGCTGGAGCAGCTGTACTGATACTCACGCCTCCGTCGAGGCGGCGAGGTTGTCGTTTCCTTACCCGAGCCTCTAGGTCGCGGCGCCCGACGTGTTTGGCGCGGCGCTAGACGAGCGCGCGTAGAAGAAGACTCCATCCCGGGCGAGCTGGGTGACCACTCGCACGGTATCGTCCGTCGAGATCAACATGAACCGCGAGTTGCCGGCGCGCGCCCGCTTGATGAGGCCTTGCCGATCGAGCTCGTTGGTCATGATTTCCGGGCGACGCCGGCGAATCGCTTCCTCGGAATACGGATAGGTTCGAACCGTGCGAGTGTTTCCGGAGTAGTCGATCACCGGTACCTCGATCGGCTCCTTCCGAAACAGGGGGAAGTCGAGCTGCTCCTCGAGCATGTCTTCCAGATAGTGGAAAAACGTTTGCGTGAAGATGGAGGCATCGTAGAAGAGGACCTTGGCGTGGAGCTCTGCGATCTTCTCGAACGGGCTACCTCGGCCGCACGGATGCACGCAGGCTTCGTGACCTTCCACGATCCAATCCGCGCGTGGGCCGAAAGCCAGCACGGGATTCGACGGGTGGAGGCTTCGCACCACGCCGGGCCGGCGACGGAACGTTTCCGAGACGAGCCCCATGTGAGACACGGTCTTCCGGACGTCGAACGCTTTGCCCTGCTTCAGATATTCGTACGCCGAGGACGAGTAAGCCATCGAGACCATCAGGAGGTGGCCGTCGGTCCCGACCGCTTCTAGTAGCGTATCGACGAGCTGCGAGGGCGACGCCTTGAATCCGCTCAGCCGACTGAAGCCAGCATGAACCATGAGAGTGTCGCCGGCCTGGATTCCGAGCGCGCGCAACGTCGCCAGTAGCTCGGTAGGACCGTACGAGCGGAACGTGTCGACGAATCTTTGCTGCAAGCCGTAGTAGATCGCTCGAAGCCTGCTCTTCGCCGTCGGCGCGAGGCGCGAGAGTAGGGCGCTCAGCACTACGCGCGAAGCGACGAGATTCGCTTGCCTCCGTCGACGACGATCGTCTCGCCGACGATACCGTCGGATGCAGCCGAGCACAGGAAATGCACGACGCGGGCAACTTCGTCCAAGGTCACTAGGCGCCGTAGCGGACTCTGCGCGGCCTCGGCTTGCACGCGCCGGTCGGAATTCGGCAGTGCCATCAAAGTGTCTGTGCGCAGCAGCCCGGGCGCGACTACGTTCACACCTATGCCGCGCGAAGCCCACTCGACGGCCATTTGCCGACACAGCGACTCGAGCGCGCCTTTCGAGCTGCCGATTGCACCGTAATGGTCGACGGCGCGTTGCGCGCCTTCAGACGAAATGGCCACGATGCGTGCGCCAGGGTTGCATCAGCGGCAGCAGCTTGACCGCGAGATCGAAGAACGCGCCGACGTTGACTTGCCACACGGTCGCGAGGTGTCTTTGAGTTAGCTCGTGGAGCGGCTTGTGCACGCCGGTAGCCGAGTTGTATACGAGTACATCGAGCCGACCGGACGAGCGCGCGACGTGATCGTGGCAGGCTTGGAGGCCGGAGGACGTCATCAGGTTGGCTTTGAAGGTCGCGCACCGCAGGTCCGCATCCGCGACCTCCTTACGAAACGTATCGGCCGCCGCTTCGTTGTTGAAATAGCCGGCATGCACCGTCGCGCCCGCCCTTGCGAGCTGCAGCGATATGCTTCGGCCGAGCCCGCGTGTCCCGCCGGTAACGAGCGCGACCTTGCCGGAAATGTCAAATTCTCTCATGTTGTTGCGTGTAGTCAGCGCGTGCGAAACGCGTCGTTCCTGAGATGCTTTTCTTCGAGCGCCGATAGTAGAAGGAGTGACCCGGGAGGCTAGTACGCATCCCAAAATCACGAAACGGATCATAGCCACGTAATGATTCGGCCTAATGATCCGGTTGAGCGACGAGCGAGCACCCTGTGCGCGGCTCGACTTATCGCAGATTCCGTGTCATCAGGATCTACGCGAGGACGAGCTCGACTGGATGATCAAGACGATCACAGAAGTCGTGTCGACGGAGACACCGGCGCGGGGCGCCGTCGGTGTTGCGTCGGCCCGGTGACGGCTCGAGGCCACCTTCCGCCCATTAACGCGTGGCTGCGCGGACCGACAGCCATCGCAACGCGACGGCTTCCGTCGCAACGCGTGAAAACCGCTCCACCTTACGCTCTGCCCGCACGGGACTCCCCTCTGGGTTATGGGTGAAATACGAGATCGTTGGAGGGTCGTCGTTGCTGTTCCCAGGGAACCGTTCCGCGCCGCGAGCGCGGAGGGCTCGCCCGCGCCCGCGCTGAAGGCGAGCGCTTGAGAGTCGCGCTCGTCGGACCGATGCCGCCGCCGGAGGGCGGCATGGCAAACCAATGCCGCCAGCTCGCGACTCTGCTCGCGGCTGAGTCGGTCGCTGTCGAGGTCATTCGCACGAACGCTCCGTACAGACCGGCGTGGATCGGAGGATCAAGTTCGTCCGCGCGCCTGCGCGGCTCGTGCCGTACCTCGCCGGCGCTCTGGGTCGGCATAGGACGTGCCGATGTGGTCCATCTGTTCGCGAATTCGGGTTGGGCGTGGCACTTGTTCGCTGCGCCCGCCATTCTGGTTAGTCGCATCAGGCGGCGGCCCATCATCGTGAACTACAGAGGTGGCGGTGCGGCGGAATTCATGGAGCGCGCTCCGCGCGGGGTGCTGCGCGCGTTGAAATCAGCCGACTCGCGTGGTGGTGCCGTCGGGTTTTCTGCGCAACGTCTTCGAGCGTTTCGGGATCACCGCACGGATCATTCCGAACATCATCGATCTGCAGCGCTTTCATCCGGCGACGGGAGTGCGGAGCTCGCATGCCCCTCACGTCGTGGTGACACGCAACCTGCGAGCCCATCTACGACGTCGAGACGGCCATTCGAGCACTGAGCCTGCTGCGCCGGCGAGTGCCGGACGCGCGCATGACGATCGCAGGTGCCGGGCCCGAGGTCGAGAAGTTGCAGAGGGTCGCCGCATCTCTGGACCTCGAAGATGCGGTTCGCTTCGCTGGGCGAATGGACAATGCCGCCATCGCTGATCTGTATCGTTCGGCAGATGCGATGCTGAACCCGAGCCTCGTCGACAATATGCCGATCTCAGTGCTCGAAGCGTTCGCGAGCGGCGTGCCGGTGGTGTCCACGAACGTCGGGGGAGTGCCGTTCATCGCCCAGGATGGACGTAATGCGCTGCTGGTGCCGCCGTCGGACCCTCAGCTTGCGCGGCAGCCCTCGAACGCGTGCTGACGGATGCGGCGCTGGCGGAGCGGCTCACGCGCGTGGCGCTTGAGGATGCCGCGTCCTATTCATGGATGCGCGTCAGGGAATTGTGGCTGACGGAGTACCGGCGAGTGCAGTCGCAATAGTCGGCGGTTTAGGCTGGCTGGTCTCGACGTCGTCGGAAGCCTCCACCAGCGCCCCAGTTCCTCTTCGAACGACCGCGGGGATATTGGCGAGAAGCCGCCGCCCGGATAATTCGTGAGTTCGCCGAATACGATTCGCCCATCGACGTTGTAGAGATCGACTCGTACGAAATCGACGCCCTGACCGCAATGTTCGGCACAGCGGACGAGAGCGTCGAGATTTTCGGGCCGCACAACCTCTGGGCCCTTCGGAAATCCAATCAGGATGGGCACCGGCTGCCACTCGGCGTCGTAGAATGACTCGCTGTGGTCAGCAAAACGGTCCAGGTCGACTTGGATGAGGCGCACCTTACCGTCGAACACAAAGCACTTGAAGTCGACCGGAATGCCACCGTTGGCTGTAGAAAGGTACTCCTCGGCGAAAACGAGCGGGCGAATGTTGGCATAGCCCCACTCGCAGTGCGCGGGAGGATATCGGTCCTTGAGCCACGTTCGGAGCGTCGCCACGAGATCCTCGCGTCGCACTTTTCGCTTGTCTGAAACGAGAATGTTCCACTTAGTGCCGTGGTTCGCCTTGAGCACGAAGCTTCTCGGGAAGCGCTTCGAAGGGCAGAGTTTCCGGATCGTCGGAAACCCAATAAATTTGCGTAAGCACTTCGGGACCAACGCGGCTCTTTACGTAGTCGCGCGCGCGATACTTGTCCGCGAACATGGTGAGGATATCGCGGCGATCGTGGAGTTTTCTCCACTGAATCTTTTCGCTGAACAGCTTGGGATTGTCCAGATCCGGCCAAAATCCATGTGCGTCCCTGAAGAGAATTTTGAGACGCAACTTGTCCGGCATCAGGTGCGCAGAGCTCCAGAACAGCCGCTTCCCAAATTCTCTGATAGCCCCTGACATTGCCACCCCATCACGCAACTCGACCCACCCATCGGAAAGGGCGCGGACTCGGGGTCGCACACGAGAATGCTGCTCGCCGGGAGCGCATGCGCGCCGTCCTTATTTTGCGCAACATTACCGCACTGCCGGCAACCCGGACAGGCTAACTGTTTGAGATATGGTGCGCGCGCTCTTGCCAGCGTGGCCGCGGATTTGTGCCGTAGGCCTGCCTTTGCGGCCGCTACATCCGGTATGTTCGAAGACAAGGATTCCGCCGAATCGACTGGTGTGAGCTCGAACGCCCTTCAATCGTCATCCGGTCGCATTTTCGATCTCGATAATCTGCGTGGACTGGCCGCGCTCGCGGTGGTCGTGTATCACCACGGCTCCCGTTTCCACGTATTTCCGATCGAGACGTCCTTCTATCGGGACGGTTGACGTGCCCGGGATCGGGTGACAATCATGATCTGCGATGTACCCTTAAGGCTGTGAGCAGTTGCCGGACATCTCGTCGGCGATACTGCGGGCGTTCGCTGGTTTCGCGTCGCGGCGCGGCCGCTCGGGATCGCTGCTGATATTGACTTACCATCGCGTCACTCCGGCTCCGCGACGCGCTGTTACCGGACGAGCCCGACGCAAGCGCATTCGCGGCTCTGATCGACTCGATTTGCGCGACCTTCAATGTGTTGCCTCTCGGCGAGGCGTTGGCGCTGCGTAGCGAGGGCCGGCTACCGCCGCGCACGGTCAGCATCACCTTCGACGACGGCTACGCGAACAACGCGGAAGTCGCACTGCCGATTCTGGCGCAGCGCGGAGTGCGCGCCACGTTCTACATCGCGACCGGCTATTTGAACGGCGGCCGAATGTGGAACGACTCGGTGATCGAGGCCGTGCGTCGCGCGCCTCGGCTCGACCTCGACGACCTCGGCCTCGGAAACCATGTACTTCCCGGCGTCGTCGAGCGCAGAAAAGCGATCGAAGAGATCTTGGCCGCGCTCAAGTACCGTGAGCTCGACGAGCGCGTAACGATCGCGGCGGAGATCGCACGGCGCGCCGCGCTCGCTCCCGAGAGCGAGCTTGATGATGTCCGACGACCAAGTGCGCCAAGCTTGCCGCGGCCGGAATGGAGGTGGGCGCACATACCGTGAGGCACCCGATTCTCGCGCGCATCGATCGCAACGCGGCAAAGCGAGAGATCGAGGAGAGCAAGCGGCGCCTCGAGCAAATCACCGGCGGCCCGTTCGCCAGCTTCGCCTACCCGAACGGTCGCCCTGGTACGGACTATGGGCGCGAGCACGTCGATATCGTCCGCGACGCGGGCTACGCGTCGGCGGTCACGACGGCCTGGGGTTGCGTCACTTCGGAAGCGCAGCCGTACGAGCTGCCGCGCATCTCTCCGTGGGGCGCGACTCGGTTTCGCTACTTGTTGCGGATCGCACGCTCGTACTTCGATCGCAGCCCCGCCGTGGCCTGACGCCCCTAGACGCTGAAGGCCGGCACGTGCGCCTTCAGCCATGCTTCGAGCATGGCCAAGTCCCAGATCGCGTAGCCGAAATAGCTCGCGTCGCCGGCCCGCTGCTCGCGGATGAGCTGGTCCAGGAACTCCGCACGCACGATCCGTCGGGACTTGAAGTCCGAAAGCAGCGAGAAGATCAGATCCGCCAGCCGCGGATCGGTCTTGAGCCAGACTCCGAACGGCAGGCCGAATCCGTGCTTGCTCTTCTCGAGGATCTCGCGCGGCAGGAAGTTGCGCATGGCCTTCTTGTAGAACGAGCGCAGCTCCGACCCCTCCATCTTGATCCGCGAGGGAACGCGCAGCGACAGATCGACGACGCGCGGATCGAGCATTGGATATGACACTTTGACTCCCGCAAGCGCGCACATCGTGCCTACCTTGCGGAGATCGTTGTCGGCGAGAGTGAAGTGCCAGTCGTAGAACAGCATGCGGTTGAGCAGCGACTCTGCGCTCCGATGTCGCGAAGACCTCCGTCATGAGACGCAACGGCTCTCGCCGGTCGACCGTGGCCTGAAAACGCGGATCGAGCATGCGCCGAGATATCCGCGCGATGCATGAGATTCCAGTACTCGAAGCGCTCGGGCAGCGGCGTGCGCGCTTGATTCACGTAGCTGCGGAACTTGCGCAGCGGCTTCAACGGATGCTCTTCGCGGATGCCGTCGGCGATGGGCTCGATGAAGCCTTTGCGCAGCATCGCGGGTAGACGCAGGTAGGCTTCGAATATTCGCTGTTTCCCATAGCGCTCGTTGCCACCGAACAGCTCGTCGCCACCGTCTCCCGCGAGCAAATGCCGTACGCCGTGATCGGCCGCAACCTTGGCGCAGAAGTAGGTCGGGACGGCAGAAGAGTTGCCGAACGGCTCTTCGTACGCGCTCGCGATCAGCGGCAGCGCGGTGACGATGTCGTCGGACGTGACGTGGTATTCGACCGAGTTGAAGCCGAACCGGCGCACCGCGCAGCGAGCGAACTCCAATTCGTTATACGCCTCGACGCCGAAGCCGATCGAGAACGTGCGCGCAGGCTCCTTGCTCACGCCGGCCAGAACGCCGGCGACCGTCGAGCTGTCGAGGCCGCCGCTCAGGAATGCGCCTGTGCTCTCGTCGGGGTTGCAGGCCTCGACGGCTTGGCGGAGGCTTCCGTGCAACTCGGCCTCGAGATCGGCCACGCTGCCGGTGAGCTTCTCCGAGAACGCGGGCGACCAGTAGCGCTGCGTCGAAGATCTGGCCGCCGCTCGCGCTGACGCAGGTTCCCGGCTCGAGCTTGCGCACGCCCTCGAACACCGTGTTCGGGGACGGAATCATGTGCATCAGGAAATAGTCGAGCAGCGCCTGGTTGCGCAGCGTGACGTGCGCACGCCGGGGAAGCGGGCGACGCTGCCGCACGTGCTGCCGAACACGATGCCCTCGCCGACGATCGTGTATGCCAGCGACTCGATGCCGAAGCGGTCGACCGCGAGCAGAACGACGTTCGAGCGGCGATCGATGACGGCCAGAGCGAAGCGGCCATGGAGCCGATCGAGAAAAGCGCGCCCCCACCGTCGGTACGCGACCGCGACGGCCGCGGCTGGGTCTGCCGGCCATGTCACGGGCGACGCCAGCCATATCGGCGTCGCCCTGTCAGCGCGACGATCAGGTCCGGTTCGACGCTCAGGTGCGGAGCCGCGCAAATCGCCGTCGATGACGCACGGAGTCGCCGACGTCGAGGAGTTCGCCTCGGTTCCGGCCTGGGCGCGCACGTAGCGCTCGAGGGCCCCGGCATCGTCCGTGCGCCGGGGACCGCTGAAACCGAAGAGCTGCATTGATTTGAAGGGCTTGATGGTCGAGGGTTTCTGGGCCGGCATTCCGTTACGGGCCCGAATTTGGCGGATTTCAGAACCGTATCAGACTATTTCGGATTCGCGGTGTGATAGAAGGTAGCCCGTCAAACTTTGGCCGCAGAGGCCGAGACGGTTGGCTGGCGAAGTCTCCAGGCGATGGGCATCGCGTGCGCGCGCGCGGCCGCGAGGACCAACGGAGCTTGCGATGACGCTTACCGGGCTCGTCGTTCATGGTCGCGTTCCTCGGGGCGCTCGTTCTCGCGCTCGTCCGCAATCCGATTTACGGCTTGTACGCCTATATCGCGGAGTTCTATTTGCACCCGCCGTCGCGCTGGTGGGGTCACTTTCCTTCCGGACCTGCGCTGGTCGATGCTCGCCGCCGCCGTCACGCTGACCGCGATTATGTTGCGTGCACCTCCGGACCCGCACCGCGCAGCGCTGGTACTCGACGACGCCGGGAAAATTCTGGATCCTATTTACGATCTGGTTCTGGATCGGAGGCTTGTGGGCTCTCGATCCGTCTCAGCATTGGCCGGCGGCGGTTTGCTCGCCAAGTACCTCCTCGTCTACCTCATGGTGTACAGGCTGATCGACACGCCGGAAAAAGTTACCGCGTTCCTGCTGCTTCACGTCGCAGGGCTGCTTCTACCTCGGCTTTCTCGCGTACGGAGCGGATGCTTCCGACGCGACTCGACGGCGTAGGTGGCCCGGGCATCGACGACTCCAACACCTTGAGCATGCATCTCGACACCGGCGTCGTCGCGGCCGCGATGTTGACGTTGTACCTCAGGGATTGGCGCAGGTACTTTTGCATCGTCGCGATCGCGTTTTCGATGAATGCCATCGTGCTCATGGGAGCCGCGGCGCATTCCTCGCGCTCGATTGCGGGCGGCCTCATGCTCCTTTATCTGCGCCCGGTCGCGTACAGGGGGATGTTCTACGTCGTTTGCCGTGCTTGGGGTCCTTCTGTTCGTTCGCGTCGCTTCGACGCAATTCTGGGATCGCATGAACACCGTGGAGGTCGCCGCGACGGGC
Source organism: uncultured Gammaproteobacteria bacterium (assembly GCA_963841645.1). Classification (GTDB taxonomy): domain Bacteria; phylum Pseudomonadota; class Gammaproteobacteria; order Steroidobacterales; family Rariloculaceae; genus FEN-1219. The sequence continues at coordinate 381,388 of CAWJDS010000018.1, forward strand.
GATGACGAGCGATGGATACCAGCGCCGTGTCGCGTTATGCGATGGCAGCCGCCCAACTCGACATGGCAAGGTATATCCGCTTGGGGCGGGTCACCGCGGCTCGGAAGTCACTGAGCCCGCGGTATCTCCCCAAGGAGTTCATGACCCAGACTGCGGAGTCCGCTCTTCGCATAACGTGTTCTTGACGGTATTGGTCGAGCAGGGCATCCCTGGTGCGTTGCTCCTCGTTTGGGTGGTGTTTGGACCGCACGGACTTTGCGCAGGTTGAGGCGAGAGACCGCGGTGCCGAACCCTACTCCAGAGCAGATCACTCGCGCAGTGCATGCGGCGGCAATCGGCGGCGGTCTGATGGTTGTTCTGATCGCGGGTATCTTCGCCGACTTTTCCAAGTGCGAGGTTCAAGTGTGGCTCATGGCGTTGCTTGCTTCACTGCTGCAACCTGCAGGAGAACGCCCAGGCAACTGTCGCGGTCCCGCTCGCCGCTGTGCCCGATCAGGTGGCGAGACTTCCGCTGGTGCGCTCAGGCAGGGTGCGGTAGACGCGCGGCCATGCCTGCTCCTGGCGCATTGAAATGGATGCTCGCCGTCACGCTCGGCAGATCTTTGCTAATCGCCTTCGAGCGATTGCGGTTCGCGCTATATTCCCCCTCGGTAATGTCGCCGACGAATTCAACATAGTTGTTACGCGGGTAGGATCCGTGACGACGGCGCGGTTCTTCATCTATGTTGTTTCCGGGCCGAACGGTCGATGCTAGAGTGTCAACCTGCCCGCAGCACAATGCGGCAGATAACAAATTGGTGCTTTGGGTAAGGCAGGTCAGCATGAGAGGATGCATCCGAGCCCTGATATCTAGCGGTGTTTTGTTTTTTTTGCGCTGATCGGGACGCCCGC
>CAWJDS010000019.1:0-44654 GCA_963841645.1 uncultured Gammaproteobacteria bacterium
AATCCGCTGACCGAAAGGTCATCCCGGTTCAAATCCGGGCCCGGGCACCATCGACCAACCGCACCTGCCTGTAACAAATCCGTAATCCGAGCGTAAAGCAACCGCAAAGTCCCCGTGTTGGACTTGCGGACTGCATAGGCCCGGGGTGCGCATGGGTAGCGCTGTTCTACTGGTACATGGGGAGAAACCCCTGCGGGATGCGGCCCGAGGCATGCTCGAGCTAGCCGGTCACGCCGTTCAAGAAGCACACGAGCTGACGTCTGCATGGCGGCTCGTCGAGACGGCGCGTCCCGATCTGATCCTGCTGCCGTGGACGTCTTCGAAGTCGGTGCGCGAGTCCCTCGCGAGACTGCGAGAGGACAGCGCCACTCGGCAAGCCCGCGTGATCGTCTGGGCGGCACACTCCTACATTCACGAGGCAGTCAATGCGCTCGAGTTCGGGGCGGACGATTGCCTCGCCGTGCCGTTCGACGGAGCCGAGCTCGTTGCACGCGTCAATGCGTGTCTGCGCCGCCCGGCAGTCGCGACGACGCGCCCGGACCTTCTTATTGCGGGTCCCGTGGTTCTCGACAGGGCCGTGCACTGCCTAACGGTCAACGATCGGCTGATCGACCTTGCACCAACCGAGTTCCGCTTGATGGCCTTCTTGCTCGAGAACCAAGGACGCGTATTCAGCCGCGATGAGCTGTTACGGCGAGCGTGGTCCAAGAACATCAAGGCGGGACATCGCACAGTCGACGTGCACGTGCGCCGGCTACGCCAGCATACTCGAGCCCTTCGAGTGCGACAGCTTTATCCAAACGGTTCGGGGCTTCGGCTACCGCTTTGCACAGCCGGCGCAGCCGGCACTGAAAGCGCGTGCGGCCGTTACGCACGAGTCCGCCTCGAGCTCGAACACGCCCTAGCGGCGCGCCGTATCCGCGCGCGTCCACGACCGGTTACTTGACGGCGTGGATCGCGGCCGGCGATCGCGGTTCCAGCGGCGGCATCATTGCCGTTTCGGCGAGCGACGGCGATTGCGGGAGCGGGTTGCCGTGCGTGAGCCATTCCGGGATCTGGACCTTCATCCGAAACGGGCCGATCGACAACACGTCTTGATCGGAGAGCACGGCGCGCTGGACTTGTCTGCCGTTCAGCGCCAAGCCGTTCGTGCTGTTCAAGTCGATTACGTAGTAACCCTGCGGCGTACCGACGATGACCGCGTGATGCCGGCTTAGGTAAGGGCTCGGCAGCCAGACATCGTTGTGCTCGCTTCTGCCGAGCAGAGTGCGCTGGCCGAGCGTCATTCGGTCGAAGACTTTACCGTCACGACTGATCAGTAGGTATCCCTGCGGCGGCACCTCGGGTGACTCGGCGTTCACGACCGGGTCCTTCTCGAGCTTGGCGCTCTGGCGCGCCACGAGCAGCGCCGTGGCCTTCTTCGCAACGTCCGTGTCGACTCGATCGACGCCGAGCTGGCGTAGCAGCAGCAATGAAATTTGGCAGAGCACGTCGACGCCCGCGTATCGGCCGCCGCTCAACCTCGCGATCATCTGCGCAGCGTCAGGAGTGATCAGGTCTCCCATCTCGAAACGCGCGAGCCGCCAGTCGATGTAGCTCGCGAGATCCTGGTCCGACGGAGGAAACGAGGGAGCACGCGTCGAACTCCTTCGCGACGAGCGTGGCTCGCAGCGAGTCGATTTGCTGCGCGAGTGCGGGCGGCCCCGCGAGCAGCAATTCGATGGCGCCGCGCTTGTCGATCTTGAACGCCAGAAGTCGCTGGATCTCTTCCCACGCGCCCGACTCGTACGTGTGCGCGTCGTCGATGACCAAGACGACGCGTTTACCCTGAGCGCGGCGTTGGTGGACGAAGACCGTGAATAGGTTTCTTTGTTCGACTTCCGAGAGCTCCCAAGGAGCCAGATCCGCGCCGAGCAGAAGACTCGAAAGCACCCCGACCGCCGTGTCCTTCGGGCCCCGACAATGCAGCACGACGTTATCTTTGCCGATCTGGGCGGCGGCGTGATTGAGCAGAGTGCTCTTGCCGCTCGACGTCGGGCCAGTCAAGAGACGCATGCGGACGCTGCGAGAAAGCTGGCTCAGGGCCGATTGTTGGTCCGGCCCGAGCCAGATTTGATCCGCCGTTGGTCTCGCAAACACCCTCGCGGGCGATACCAAGCACCGTGCTTCCGCCATGTCATTTCCTTTTCTTTTTAGATAGTTAGTTTTCTTTTATCGGATCGTTATCACGGCGTGCGAAAGTCTATGGCATGAGGAAAGTTATGTAAACTGCTGTTGATGAATGATATTCCCGCAGGTAGCCCGCGGCGTTCGAAATCGCGTACTTGAGTGGCAGTTGACGAAAATTTGGCTACCCATTGTTATTCAAAGAAAAAGGCAGACTCAGTTACTTGCAAATCGGCCGCCGTCGGGCACAATCCGCGCGGCCAAACCGGGCTTGGACGTCGGATGACGAGACCCATGGAGTTGTGCGCGCACGAGCTCGCGGTGTGGAGGGGCGAACGCTGCCTGTTCGAGGGACTCGATCTCGAGCTCGGTCCAGGGCAGCTCGGCCTCGTGGTTGGAGCCAACGGCTCGGGCAAGTCGACGCTGCTGCGAGTTCTAGCCGGGCTTGCGACGGCGACGTCCGGGGTGGTCACCTGGCGGGGCAGCAAGCTCGAGGCGTTGCCGCTCGAGCATCGCGGCGACATCGCCTACCGTGGCCATCTGGACGGATTGAAACGAGACCTGACCGTGCTCGAAAACCTTCGTTTCCACGCGACGATCTGGGGCGGACGCCCTGAATTCGAGGCGCTGCTCGAAGAGGTGGCGCTGAGCACCGTCGCTAACGTTCGCGTTCGCCACCTGTCGGCGGGACAGCAACGCCGCGCGTCGCTCGCAACGCTCCGGCTCGGCGCGTCGAAGGTTTGGATACTCGACGAGCCGACGACGAACTTGGATACCAACGGCCGCGCCAAGGTCGTCGCCTGGATTCGCGCACACCTTGTGTCTGGCGGAACGGCTGTCATCGCAACCCATCAACCCGACGAGCTCGCTCAGAAGGGCGCGCTCGTGGTGGAGCTCTGAGCCGATGTCGGCGTTCGGCGCAATCGTTCGGCGCGACGTGCGGGTCGCGATGCGCCGTCTCAGCGAAGCGGCGAATCCGCTGCTGTTTTTCGTGATCGTCACGACGCTCTTTCCGCTCGCGTTGTCGCCGAATGCAGACGAGCTTCGTGAGGTCGGCGTCGGTGTTTTGTGGGTGTCGACGCTGTTATCCTCGCTGCTCGCGCTAGAGGGCCTGTTTCGCGGCGATGCGGACGACGGCAGCCTCGAGCAGCTCATGCTGAGCCCGGTGCCGATCAGCGTCACGGTGCTCGCGAAGATCGCGGCTCACTGGCTGATGACGATCCTGCCGCTGATCGCGCTGGTGCCCATTTTGGCGCTGTCGTACTCGATGCCGCTCGCGTCGCTGCCGATCATGCTCGGCGCTTTGGTGCTCGCGACGCCGACGCTGAGTGTGCTGATCGCGCTCGGCGCGGCGTTGACCGTGAGCTTGCGGCGCGGCGGAACGATCGTCGGCTTGCTCGTCTTGCCGTTGACGGCTCCGCTTTTGATCTTCGGCACGCGGGCCACGGACTTCGGGTTGCACGACGAGCCCGCGGCGGGACCGCTGTACTTGCTGGCGGCGTTCGCGGCGTTCGCGCTCGCGCTCGGGCCGCTCGCGATTGGCGCCGCTCTGAGAGTCGGCGTGGAGTAGGGAAACGATGCGCCTGCCTCGTTGGTTCCATCTGCTCGGGTCGCCGCCCTTCGTTTACGGGCTCGCGGGCCGGCTCGTGCCGTGGCTCGGTGCGATCGCGGTCATCTTGTTGGTCGTCGGCGCGTATTGGGGACTGGTCGTCGCGCCGCCCGATCGCGTTCAAGGCGAGGTCTATCGGATCCTCTTTTTGCACCCGCAAGTCGCCTACATCAGCATGATGGCGTACGTCGTGATGGCGGTGTCCGCAGGGATAGGCTTTATTTGGCGGATCAAGCTCGCGCACGCGGTGGCTGTGACTGCCGCGCCGATCGGCGCGACGTTCACGGCCTGCGCTCTCGCGACGGGCGCGATCTGGGGTCGGCCTACATGGGGCACGTTCTGGCAGTGGAGCGACCCGCGGATCATGTTCGAGACATTGCTGCTGTTCTTGTTCTTGAGCTATCTCGCGCTGCGCGCCGCGTTCGAAGACCGCGACAAGGCGGATCGGGTGAGCGCGATCCTCGCGGTCGTCGGCGTCGTCAACGTGCCGATCATTCACTACTCGGTAATCTGGTGGAACTCGCTGCATCAGGGCCCGTCGTTCATGAAGCTCGGCAAGCCGTCGATCGCGCCGGAGATGCTGACGCCGTTCCTGATCATGATTGCCGCCTTCACCGTGTGCTTCTACTGGCTGTTGCTGAACGGGCTCAGGGGCGAGATTGTCGAACGAGAGCGTGACACTCGCTGGGTCAAGGAACTCGTCGGGGGCCGCGAAGCATGATGGAATTCTTAAGAATGGGCGGCGAAGCGGCCTACGTCTGGTCTGCCTACGGGATTACACTGGCGGTCGTGCTTTTCAACGCTTGGTGGGCGCGTTGGACGCACCAAAACGCTCTCGAGCGGGCGAGAGCCTTCTCCTCGGAAAGCCGTGTTTCAAGGAAGCCCACAGTGAGGCAAGTCGAGTGACGCCGCGCAGACAACGAATGCTGCTGATCGGGCTGGTTCTCGCCGGCGTCGCCGTGGCCGCGACGTTCGCGATTCGGGCGTTCCAAGAGAACCTGACCTTTTTCATCACGCCGACGCAGGTCGCCGAAGGGCACGCGCCGACGCGGTCTTTCCGTCTCGGCGGTTTGGTGCTCGATGACAGCCTGAAGCGCGAGGCCGGCAGCCTCACCGTGCATTTCATGGTGAGCGACCTCGCGAACTCGGTGCCGGTGCAGTACACGGGTGTCCTGCCGGATCTCTTCAAGGAAGGGAAGGGCGTCGTCGTGCGCGGCCGGATGGGCCAAGGCGGGGAATTTCGCGCCGAGGAAGTGATCGCGAAGCACGACGAGAACTACGAGCCCCCCGAGGTCACCGATGCGCTCGCGAAAGCAAGGCGCGGACGGCGGTAGCCGAGTGATCCCGGAGATCGGCCAGTTCTCGTTGGTCCTCGCGCTGTGCCTCGCGTTGGTTCAAGCGACGCTGCCGCTCGCCGGCGCCGCGACCGGACGCACCGATTGGATGGCGCTCGCGCGACCGGCCGCGGCGGGGCAGTTCGTGTTCATCGTGATCGCGTTCGCAACGCTCGAGTACGCGTTCCTCAACGACGACTTCAGCGTTCTGTTCGTCGCGCAACATTCGAACTCCGCGCTGCCGGCGTTCTACAAGTTCACCGCGGCGTGGGGCGGCCACGAAGGCTCGATGCTGTTCTGGATCACGGTGCTCGCGATCTGGACGCTCGCCGTCGCCGCGGGCAGCCGGTCGCAGCCCGAGGAGTTCGCGAGCCGCGTGCTCGGCGTGCTCGGCATCGTGAGCGCGGGAATCATCGCGTTCGCGCTTGTTCACCTCGAATCCGTTCATTCGTCTCGCGCCCACGCCGGCGGACGGCAACGACTTGAACCCGCTGCTGCAAGATCCCGGGATGATCATCCATCCGCCGACGCTGTACGTGGGCTACGTCGGCATGGCCGTCCCGTTCGCGTTCGCCGTCGCCGCGCTGCTCACGGGCCGGCTCGACAAGAACTGGGCTAAGTGGACGCGCCCGTGGACGGTCGCGGCCTGGATATTCCTCACCTGCGGAATCACGCTCGGCAGCTGGTGGTCGTACTACGAGCTCGGCTGGGGAGGGTGGTGGTTCTGGGATCCCGTCGAGAACTCGTCGTTCATGCCCTGGCTCATCGCCACCGCGTTGCTCCATTCGCTGGCCGTGACCGAGCGCCGGGGCATCTTCAAGAGTTGGACGGTGCTGCTCGCGATCGCGGCGTTCTCGCTGAGCTTGCTCGGCACGTTCTTGACGCGCTCCGGCGTGCTCGTGTCCGTGCACGCATTTGCGGCCGACCCGACGCGCGGCTTGTTCATCCTCGGCTTGCTCGCGGCGTATTCCGGCGTGCCGCTGCTGCTGTACGCATTTCGCGCGCGAAGCCTCGAGGCCGAAGGCGGCTTCAAGCTCGTCTCTCGCGAAGCGTTTCTGCTCGCCAACAACATCCTGCTCGTGATCGCCGCGGTCACGGTGCTCTTCGGCACGCTGTCGCCGCTGTTCGTCGACGCGCTCGGCTACGGCAAAATTTCGGTCGGCCCGCCGTACTTCGACCTGATGTTCTTGGTGCCGATGCTGCCGCTCGCCGTGCTGCTCGGCGTCGGCATGCACTCGATCTGGCGGACGATGTCGGGCGCGAGTCTGCTGCAGCGACTGATTTGGCCGGCGGGTATCGCGGCCGCGCTCGGCGTCACGCTGCCTTTGGTCTTCTACGGGCATGCGTCGGTGCTCACGTCCGTCGCGAGCGTCGTCGGCTTGTGGGTCTGCGCGGCCGCGTTGCTCGATCCGCTGCGCAAGTGGGTGCTGCGCGAAGGGGCTCCGCTCACACGCGCTCAAATCGGAATGTGTCTTGCGCACTTCGGTGTCGGGGTCTTCATCCTCGGCGCGACCTATGTGTCCGCCTACACCGTCGAGACCGAGATCTCAGCTCGGCCCGGCGAGCATTTCCAAGTCGGCGGCTACGATTTCCTGTTGCGCGGCGTGAAGCCGGTCGAGAGCGCGAACTACTCGGGCGAGGAGGGCGAGTTCGAGGTCCGCAAAGGCGGCCGTCTCGTGACGGTGCTCGCTTCGCAACAACGCGTTTATCGCGTGCAGCAAACTCCGACGACGGAAGCCGCGATCGACTCGCGAATCGGTCGCGACGTGTTCGTCGCGCTCAGCAAGCCGGTCGGCGACAACGCGTGGGCAGCGCGAATCCAAGTGAAGCCGCTGATTCGCTTCCTGTGGCTCGGGCCGCTGCTGATGGCGCTCGGCGGAATCTTCACCGTCTTGGATCGGCGCTATCGGCTCGCCGTGCGCGAAAGCACGGCGCCGAGTCGTTCTGCGCCGGCGACGGGCTCTACCTGATCACCCGGGCACGACTTCGATGTGGCGCTATCTGATTCCACTCGCGTTGTTCGTGATGGTCGCGGCCTTCCTGCTTCGCGGCCTCGGGCTGCATCCGAACGAGGTTCCGTCGGCGCTGATCGGCAAGCAAATGCCGGAGTTCGCGCTGCCGACGCTCTCGGACGCGGACGCCCAGATCGGGTCGCGAGACATTGCCGGCAAGATCGCGCTCGTCAACGTGTGGGCGACGTGGTGCATCGAGTGCCGCCACGAGCACGGGTTTCTCATCACGCTCGCGAAGTCCGGAATGCCGATCTATGGGCTGAATCTGAAAGACGATCGGCCGGCCGCGCTCGGTTGGCTCGCGAGTCTCGGCAATCCGTACGTCGCGTCGGCGTTCGATGCAGATGGAACGGTCGCGCTCGATTGGGGCGTTACGGCCGCGCCCGAGACGTTTCTGATCGGCCGCGACGGCAAAGTGCTGTTCAAGCACATCTCGCCGCTGACGGCGCAGGTCTGGCAGCACGACTTCCTGCCGCTGATTCAGGCGCAATGCCGAGAGTCCGAAGCCGGCTGCCCGCGCCTGACGGCGCTTGCTGCGCGATGACGCGGTTTGTCGCGATCTTCGCCGCCGTGCTCCTCACGACGGCGCTGCATGCGGCGGATGACGCGAATTTCGACGATCCCGCGTTGGCCCAGCGCTATTGGGGTCTGATTCGCGAGATTCGCTGCCCGCTCTGCATGAACGAGAGCATCGCCGATTCCGGCGCGCCCGTCGCCGCAGACCTTCGCCGAGAAGTGCATCGACTGCTCGTCGAAGGCAAGAGCGACGACGACATCAAGGACTTCATGTCGTCGCGCTACGGCGACTTCATCCTGTATAGGCCGCGAGTCACGCCGCTGACGTACGCGCTGTGGGGCGGCCCGTTCGTGCTGCTCGTCGTCGGATCGCTCGTGTTCTGGCGGATTCTGCGCGCGCGCCGCGATCAACCGCTCGGCGAGGACGAACCGACGTGACTACGCTGTACATCGTCGCGGCGCTGTTGTGCGCGATCGCGATCGGCATCCTGCTCTGGCCGTTGCTCCGGCAGAGGCGCGCCTCGGGCCGTTGGTCGGTTCTCGGCGTCGCAGTGTCGTTTGCGATCGTGCCGGTCGCGTTCGGACTGTATGTCTACGTGTCGACTTGGGATCCCGAAGGGCAGCAGCGCGCGAGCGAAGGGCAGCGGGAAGGGCAGCGGCTCGTCGGCGAGCTCGCGGCGCGTCTCGAACGCTCCCCGGAAGACGTCACGGGTTGGGTGTTGCTCTGCCGCAGCTACCTCGCGCTAGGCGACTACGACAACGCCGTCCGCGCATGCCGCGAGGCGTGGAGCCGCACGCCGCAGCCGGACGACGATCTCAAGCTCACGTTCGCCGAAGCTCAGATCTTGAGCGATCGTTCTTCGTTGGGCGGCGACGCGGGACGATTGGTCGAAGAAGTCCTCGCCGGCGAGCCCGCGAATCCCGAAGGCGCTCTGGTACGGCGGCCTCGTTGCGTTCGAGCAGGGACGCGAGGACGACGTGAAGGCCCGCTGGTCGCGGCTGCTCGCGATGAACCCGCCACCCGAGATCGCGAAGATGCTGCGCACGCAGCTCGCGGCGCTCGGCGCAACTCCGGAAGCCGGCAGCTCGGCGAGCGGCGCGCCGGGCGGACCCAGCGGCGAGCGTCCGCCGTCGGGACCGACCGTGCAGCTCGACGTGAGCCTCGCCGGCGGCTTGTCGATCCAGCAGCTGCCGCCGAGCGCGGCGCTATTCATCTTGGCGCGTGCGCCGGGCGGCGGTCCGCCTCTCGCCGTGATCAGAAAGCCGCCCAGCGCCGTGCCCGGGCGCTTCACGCTCAGCGACGCGAACAGCATGATCGCGGGCCGATCGATCGGCGACTTCGAGGAAATTACGCTCGTCGCGCGGCTTTCGAAGTCGGGTCAGCCGCAGGAGCAGCCGGGCGACTGGTACGCACAGACGAGCTATCGGCCGAAGGAAGGCAACGGCAGCGTGGCGCTCGTGATCGATCAGGTGGTCCAATGAGCGCATGCCGGAGCTGCCCGACATCTCGCTCTACCTCTCCGCGCTGCGAGAGCGGATCGATGGCCGGCGCCTAGAGCGCGCACGCGTCACATCGCCGTTTCTGCTGCGCAGCGTCGAGCCGCGGATCGACGAGGCGCGTCGGTCAGCGCGTCGTCGATCTTCGCCGGCTCGGCAAGCGAATCGCGATCGGGTTCGAGAACGACGTCTGGCTCGTGATTCATTTGATGATCGCGGGCCGTTTCCAGTGGCGCCCGACGTGGCCGGAAAGGACCGACGAAGCTCATCGCGCTCGTGCTCGGCTTCGACAACGGCGCTTTGTTGTTGACGGAGGCCGGGACCAAGAAGCGTGCGTCGCTGTACGTCGTGCGCGGCACGGCGGCGCTCGCGGAGCACAATCCGGGCGGGCTCGAGATCGCGGATGCGAGCGCGCGCGAATTCCTTTCGGCGCTGCGCACCGGCAACCACACGCTCAAACGCGCGCTGACCGATCCGAAGCTTTTGAGCGGGATCGGCAACGCGTACTCCGACGAGATTCTGCACCGGGCCAGGCTGTCGCCGGTGACGCTGACGTCGCGGCTCACGGACGAGCAGGGCGCACGCCTGCATCGAGCGACGCTCGACGTGCTCGCGGAGTGGACCGAGCGCCTGAAGTCGCAGAGCGCCGGCGAATTCCCAAGCAAGGTCACGGCGTTCCGCCCCGAGATGGCCGTGCATGGGCGATACGGATTGCCGTGTCCCGTCTGCGGCACGAAAGTGCAGCGCATTCGCTACGCCGACAACGAGACGAATTACTGCCCGAGGTGCCAGACCGAGGGCAAGCTGCTCGCTGACCGCTCTTTGTCGCGGCTGCTGAAAAAGGACTGGCCGAAGTCGATCGACGAGCTCGAGCGTTTGCGCAGCGAGAGCCCGCGATGAGCGCCGTAGTTAACGAGAAGTGGCCGCGCGTGATCGTCCACGCCGACATGGATGCGTTCTACGCGGCGATCGAGCAGCTCGACGATCCGGCGCTCCGCGGCCGGCCGCTCCTGGTCGGTCCGCCGAGCGCGCGCGGCGTCGTGCTGACCGCGAGCTACGAGGCGCGGCCGTTCGGCGTGGGCAGCGCAATGCCGATGGCGCGCGCGCGCAAGCTTTGCCCGCAGGCGCTCGTCGTGCCGCCGCGCTTCGAGCGCTACCAAGAGGTCTCCGCGACGATCATGCGGCTGTTCGGTGAGTTTTCACCGTGCGTCGAGCCGCTGAGCCTCGACGAGGCGTTCCTCGACATGACGGGCAGCGAGCGGCTGTTCGGATCGCCCGAGCAGATCGGCGCGAAGCTCAAGCGCGCCGTCCGCGACGCGACGGGCGGCCTCACGGCGTCGGTCGGAATCTCGGCCACGAAATACGTCGCGAAGGTCGCAAGCGGACATGGAAAGCCCGACGGCCTCACGATCGTCCCGCCGGCCGACGCCGCCGCGTGGCTCGCGCCGCAGCCCGTGAGCAATCTTTGGGGCGCCGGGCCGAAGACGGCCTTGAGGCTCGAGCAGCTCGGGCTACGCACGATCGGCGCCGTGGCAGCGCTCGATCCGACTCGGCTCGAGGGCGAGCTTGGCGCGCTCGGACGCAGGTTCGGCGATCTCGCTCGAGGCCTGGATCCGCGCGATGTTTCCGGAGCGCGCGCCGCGCGCGGGCTGAGCTCGGAAAGAACCCTCGAGAGCGACGTCTCGACGCGGCCAGCGATCGAGGCGTATCTACGCAGCGCCGCCGAAACGGTTGCGCGGCGGTTGCGACGACGCGGCGAGCGGGCCAACGGCGTTCGGATCAAGCTGAAGGGCGCCGACTTTCAAATCGTCACGCGGCAACGCGCGCTCGCCAAGCCGAGCGACGTCGCTTCGGAGCTGTACGCGACCGGCGTGTCGTTACTGGACAGCATCGAGCTCGGTAGGCGCGTTCCGACTCGTCGGGCTCGGCGCGTACGACCTCGATTCGCCGCTCGATCAGCCGCAGCTCGCGCTGCCGATCGTGGACGGACGCGCGCGACGCCTCGAGACAACGATCGACGGAGTCAAAGAGCGCTTCGGCGCGGGCGCCGTGCAGCGTGCCTCGGAGCTGCTGGAGGACCGTGGCGTAGGGGTAGCGGCCAATCTCGATTTCCTCGATTCATGACGGCTGAGCGACCGTACCCGATCCGTAGATTTAACATAATATACATTATGCGCACTAAGCCGTGCCACGCGCGATACCCCTCGAGCTCGTCGGCTCTCTTTACAAGTCGTCGAAGATTGTTATCGCAAGATACTGTTTTTAAACGATGGCATGCGCATTGCTATTGCTTGGGACATGTACAGAACAGCGCTCGCGGTGCTTGCACTTGGTGCAGCCGGCATATCCCGGGCCTGCAATGGCCGAAGGTGACTGGGGCATCGTGCTCAATGGCCACGCGGTTCATCTGAACGCCGAGAAACAATGGAACGAGGACAACTGGGGACTCGGGTTCGAAAAAGAGTTCAACTCCTCGGCACGCTGGGTCACGACCGCCGTCGCCAACGGCTTCAAGGACAGCATGGACCACCCGTCCTACATGGCGGGCGTGAGCATCAAAAGGCGGTTTCGGGCGCCTTCCGACCACTTCTATTTCGATGCTGGGCTGGTTGGCTTCTATATGACTCGGCACAACGTCAACCACAACGCGCCGTTCCCCGGGGCGCTGCCCACGATGACCTTTGGCGCGCGTTATCTTGCGGTGAATGTGACCTATATGCCGGGTTCCGCGGTCAATGACGTCACTACCGTTAACGCCCATGCGCTCGATCCCTCGATAACGGGTGTGTTCTTCATCCAACTCAAGCTCGATGCGTGGGTTTTCGGGCCCTCGCACGACTAGGCTGAATCTGGGGCCAGGCGGCTTCGCGCCCGGCTCGCCGGTCGTGTGCTATGGTTTGCGAACGTCGACCCAAAGACATGATCTAACGGGTTGCCCAGGGAGGCGGTGCCACCTATGAAGCAAATCGGCCGATTGGCATTAGCGGTATGCGCCGGCGTGTGCGTTTTCAGCGTCGCTCGAGCGGGGCTCCTCGTTTCCGAGAAAGAGGTCCAGCGCGAGGCGCGGGTCGAGTGGCTGTCGATGAAGCGGCACGTGCCGATCGACCAGAATCAGCGCGTTCAACAGTACGTGGCCTGCATCGCGAATAGCCTGATCGCGGTCATCGACGATAAGCACAAGGCGATGGACTGGGAAGTCATCGTGTTCGATGACGACTCGATCAACGCGTCGGCCGATCCGAACGGCAAGATCGCCGTGCTGAGCGGAATTCTCCACGTCGCGGACACGCCGGATGCGCTCGCCGCGGTGCTCGGCCACGAGATCGCGCACGCGACGCTGAATCACGTGATGGACCGGGCCAAAAAGGGCGCCCGTAACGACATGCTGATCATGCTCGGCTCGGCCGCAACCGGAGTCCAAGAAGACTTGATCCGCGAGGGCGCGACGATCGGCGTCGAGCTGCCCTTCGAGCGCAGCCAGGAGTCTCAGGCGGACCTCGTGGGCCTGCAGTACATGTCGAAGGCCGGGTTCGATCCGCGCGGCGCGATCTATCTCTGGAAGAACATGTCGGAAGCGACCAAAGGCAACCAGCCGCCCGAGTTCCTGTCGAGCCACCCGGCCGACGGGACTCGACTCAACGCGATCATCAAAGACATCACGCCGGCACTGACGGAATACAACAAGGCGCAGGCAGCCGGAAAGCAGCCGAACTGCACGCCGCCTTGAGCGGCTCGTGATCGTCTAGTTTCGACCGACGCCGTTGAGGCGAGAAGCAGGTCCCGCGCTTTACGGGGAATTGCCTTGGGGCGCCCCCGCCCCACCCGCTTCGCCACCCGGTGGCGGCGTCGTCTGCGCGCCGACCTGTATCTGTCCCGACCCCATCGGCGGCGGCGGCGGGACGACGCCCTTGCGCACGTAGAGCTCCATGAGCTTGTCGTCGGTCAGCGAGGCGACGCTCGAGATTTGGCAATCGCTGCGCTGCCCGCCACGCACGGTTCTTACTTGGTTGTTGCCGGGGTCGTTCGTGAAAGAGCCGCCGCTCACGCCGATCGAGATGTCGTTGGCGCAAATTCGCAGATCGCTGAGGTGGCTCTGGGGCGACCGCGGGTCGAGCGGCGGTTGGGTTGCCGTCGCGGCACCCACGGCGTCATTGGCGCTGGTTGGCGAGGTATTGTGGCCCGGCTCACTCGGCGAGTCGAAGTACAGCTCGCCCGCGAAATCCATGTCGCAGAACGTGCCCGTGAGCTCGACTTGGTACGGACACCGTTGGGCGCCGACGTATACGATCAACGTGGTGTGGTTCACGACCTCGAAGTCCCGAACCTCACGCTCGTAGAAACAGCTGATGCCGCCGCAGGCTCGCTTTACGGCCTGTGTACTGTCGGCAGTCTGCGTGCCCGCACAACCGGCCACCATGAGGGCGGCACCGATCGTCGTGAGCCTCATCAACGTCTCCTCTAGGTTCGAACTCTAGGTCAGCTCTAGGAACGTGTCCACGCCGAGGTCCCGGGCGTCCCTTGTGGGGCCGCAGCGTCCTCGGCATGCTTCCGGAAGTCCCTGAAAATGGGGCAAAGGTTCATGGACATCCTGACCGCGGTACTGGAGGCCCTTCAGCTGCGCGCGATACGCGCGCAACGCGTGCGTCTCGACGACGGTCACCAGGAGCGTGTCGAGCGTGGACACGCGGTGATGGTCGTCGTGACGGAAGGCCGATACGCCGCGACGGCCGGCTCCATCGAATACGACATGGCGGCACGCGATTTTCTGCTCGTGATGGCCGGCCACACGGTCGATCTGCGACGCCTCTCCGGGGCGGCACAGCCTCTCGTGCGCTGCGACTACACGTTACGCGCCGATCTGCCCCATCCGCTCATGCGGCAGCTGCCGCCGGTGTTGCACTTCGGCGCGCGGCTGCTGACGGATCCGGCCGAGTTCGGCCGCACGATCGCGTTGCTCGAGGCCGAGCTCGCGAACGCGCCCGTCGGCGTCGAGTTCGTGGCTACGCGGCTCGCCGAAATCGCGTTCGTGGAGGTGCTTCGCAAGGGCGTGCTCGCGAAAGCCGCCGAGCCCGCCTTTCTCGGCGCGCTCGCGGACGCCCAGGTTCGCGCGAGCCTCGACGCGATCCACCGGGCGCCGAACGAAGCTTGGACGGTCGTCGATCTGGCCGCCGTGGCGAAGCTGTCGCGCGCTGCGTTCGCCGAACGCTTTCAACGCCTCGTCGGCGAGCCGCCGTTGCGCTATTTGCGTACCTGGAGACTCTTGAACGCGCGACGCGAGCTTGCGCACGGCAAAGCGTCCGTGCGTAGCGTCGCCGAGCAGGCGGGCTATCGCTCTGCGAATGGATTCAGTCGCGCGTTTCGGCGCTTCTTCAGTGAGTCGCCGAGCGCCGCGCGGCGAGCGAGCTAAGCTCTGCGCGCTACTCGATCTCGGACCCGAACTGCGATGTCGGGTTGATCGCAAAACAGCCCGTCGACGCCGATGTCGGCGAAGAACGTGCGCAGCAGCTCTTCGAAGTCGGTCTCGAACGCGGGCAAATCGTCGCGCCTGAACGTGTACGGATGCAGCTTCAGCCCGGCGCGCTTTGCTGCGTCGACGAGCGGGCTTTTGCGTAGCGGCGGAATACCGGTCGTGAGGACCAGCTGCTTGTAGCTAGGCCCGATTGCTTCCGCGTAGCGGGCGACGCGTGCGAGCCCTTCGGCGGTGAGCAGAGGCGCATATTCCGGCTCCTCGCCGACGAGCTGCACGAGCTTCAGCCGGCAGCCGAGATCTTCGCGCACTCGCCGCAGCTCGTCTGCATCGAAGCACTGCACGTAAGCCGCAGATCCGGCATCGCTATAGCCGTGTGCGGCGAGCGCGGCGAGCAGCCGGCCGGCGAGATCGATGCCGTGCTCGTGATGCCAACGCGGGTGCTTGATCTCCGGATAGACTCCGATGGTCCGGCGCATCGATTTGTTGAGGCCCGCGATCAGCGCGAGCTCCTGATCGAGCGTCGAGATTCGGAACAGCGCGGCGTCGGGCGGGAATCGCGCGGGGAACCGCGCCAATCGACTGCCGGGATTGCGCCGTTCCGACACTGCGAGCTGCTGGAGCTCCGCGAGATCGAAATCGATCGCGTAGTGGCGACCGTCGGCTCTTTGCCGACCCGGGAATCGGCTCGCGACGTCGGTGACGTCGTCGAGATGTAGATCATGCAGAACTACGAGTTGTGCGTCGCGGGTCGCGACGACGTCTTGCTCGAGGTAATCGGCGCCGAGACCGTATGCGAGCGCTTTTGCTTCTAGCGTGTGCTCGGGCAGATAGCCGCTCGCACCGCGGTGGGCGATGACGATCGGCGCGGCGGACATCTCAGAGCTTGAACTCGATCGTTTCCCAGCGGTTCGTCGCCTCGCCACGAGCCTGGCGCCGGACCGCGTCGACGATCTGCCGCTCGTTCCAGTCCACCATCTCGGCCGCGCGTTTTTCGATCTCTGCCGGGACCTTCGCCGCGCTGCCGAAAAAGCCGAGCGCAATCAGCGGCCGGTTCGAAGCTTGCGCGGCGTCCATCTGATACGTCGTCCAATACTCGTCCTCGACGTATAGCGAGCTCAGAACGATCACCACTTCCGCGGTCGAGAGCTGCGTACGGTACTCTTCCTTCAACGCTTCCTTGCCGCCGCCCTTCGGAGCGTGATCCGGGACGCTGCAGTTCAGGTAGAAAAAGTTGGCCGTGCTCTCCATGTACTCGAACACGCGGTGATAGTCCGGATGACTCGCGAAGCAGTGTGTAACGAACACGCGAATCGGCTTCTTGGCGGACATGGGCGCACGCCTGAGTGTGGACTGACGTCGGGACCCTACTACCGCGGTTACGGATTTGCAATGAAACGGATCTTGCAATCGGAGCATGCTCGATCCATTTCCAGCGTGACCAAAATTCCGTCAAACGCCGGGGTGCTCCGGTACACTAATCGCCGAGATGCGCTTGCTTCTCTACAACATTCGTTACGGCCTAGGGCTCGGTGCCGCGGTTCATTGGCCGCTTCCGGGCGCGGGCTTCTTGCTCGGCAATCGCGGCAATCTGCAACGCATCACGGACTTCATCAAAGCGCAGGATCCCGACATCGTCGGTCTCGTCGAAGTCGATACCGGCTCTATTCGCACGCGGCGCGTGAACCAAGCCGAAGCGATCGGACGAGCTCTCGGCCACTACTCCGTCTATCAGTGCAAGTACGGCGTCTCGTCGGTCAATCAATACCTGCCGATTCTCAACAAGCAAGGCAACGCGTTTCTCGCGGCGCCGCGTGTGCACGGCGAGCGGTTCCACTACTTCGAGAAAGGCATCAAACGGCTGATCATCGAGCTCGAGCTCGAGCACTGCGCCGTGTTTCTCGTCCACTTGTCGTTGAAGTACCGACACCGTCAACGGCAGCTCCACTATCTGCACGACCTCGTCGTCGCCGCGAGCAAGCCCGTGATCATTGCGGGCGACTTCAACACGTTCTGGGGCGAGCACGAGATCTACCTGTTCATGAAAGCGGCAAAGCTCCGGAGCGCGAATGCGCGTGGGCTTCCCTCTTACCCGAGCCGCTCGCCGCGCAAGGAGCTCGACTTCGTGCTGTACGGCGACGGCATCAACGTGACGAATTTCGCGATTCCGGCGGTCAGCTTCTCCGACCACCTACCGTTGATCTGCGACTTCGAGATCGAGCACAAGGCGGAGGCGGCAGCCCGCTACCCTCATGAAGCACTCGCGACATTGGCGCCGGCGCGTCGATGACGGCATCTGCTGGCTGACGTTCGACAAAGCCGACAGCAGCGTCAACACGCTCTCGCAGGAAACATTGGACGAGCTCGAGCAGGAGCTCGAGCGGCCGCTCGACCCCAACGTTCGCGGCCTCGTGATCGAGTCGGGCAAGAGCAGCGGATTCATTCTCGGCGCGGACGTAAAGGAGTTCGCGCACCTCGAGAATGCGGCCCAAGGCGCCGCGCTCGCGGCACGCGGTCAAGCGTTGCTCGCGCGGATTGCGGCGCTCGGCGTTCCGTCGGTCGCCGCCATCGACGGCTTTGCGCTCGGCGGCGGATTGGAGCTCGCGCTCGCGTGCAACTATCGCGTGGTGGCCGAGGGTTACGAGCGCACGCTCGGGTTGCCCGAGGTCCAGCTCGGTATCCACCCGGGCTTCGGCGGCACGGTGCGCGCGGTTGAGCTGCTCGGCGCTCCGCTCGCGCTCGACTTGATGCTGACGGGCCGGTCGCTGTCGCCGAAGGAAGCGCTCGGCGTCGGCCTCGTGGACGCGGTTGTGCCGCGGGCGCAGCTCGCCGCCGCTGCCGCGCACTTGATCGCGCGCCGGCCGGCACCGCGACGCGCGCCGCTGCACCTCCGCCTGCTCAGCGCCGCGCCGGTCCGCCCGATCCTCGCGCGCTCCATATCGAAGCGGCTCCGTAAGCGCGTCGCACGTGAGCATTACCCTGCGCCGTACGCGATCGTCGCGCTGTGGTCGCGATACGGTGGGCGCGGCGCAGCCGCGTTCCGAGCAGAGGCCGTGTCGATCGGCGCCCTCCTCGTCACGCCGACGTCTCGCAATCTCGTGCGCGTGTTCGAGCTGCGCGAACGCCTTCGCAATCTCGCGCCGAAACAAGGGGGCTTTCGCCGGGTTCATGTCGTCGGCGCGGGAACGATGGGTGGCGACATCGCCGCGTGGTGCGCGCTGCGCGGCCTCACCGTCACGTTGCAGGACCGCGCGCAACAATATGTGGATCCCGCTCTCGCGCGAGCGCAAGAGCTGTTTCGCAAACGACTCAAGGCGCCGGGCGACGCCGCGGCCGCCGCGGCTCGCTTGACGGTGGATCTCGCAGCCGACCAGGTCGGCTCCGCAGACATCGTGATCGAAGCGATCGTCGAAAACGCCGGAAGCGAAGCGCGCGCTGTTTCGCGACGTCGACGCGAAGCTACCGGCGGCGGCGCTCGTCGCGACGAATACGTCGAGCATCAGGCTCGAGGAGCTATCGCAAGCCTTCGCCCGTCCGGAGCGTTTCGTGGGCTTGCACTTCTTCAATCCGGTCGCGAGCCTGCCGCTCGTCGAGGTCATCCGCGCGGTCACGACGAGCGACGCGACGCTCGAGAAAGCAATGTCGTTCGTATCGCAGATCGGCAAGCTGCCGCTGCCGTGCCGCAGCGCACCGGGGTTCGTCGTCAACCGGATACTTACCCCGTACATGCTCGAGGCGCTGCGCGCGCATCAGGACGGCCACTCGTTCGAAACTATCGATGCCGCGGCGACGGCGTTCGGCATGCCGACGGGGCCGATCGAGCTCGCGGACCGAGTAGGACTCGACGTCGCCTTGCACGTCGCGAAGATCCTGAGCGGCGTGCTTCGTGCGGAGCCTCCGCAGCTTCTGGCCGACAAGGTCGCCGCGGGCGAGCTCGGCGCGAAGAGCGGGCGCGGCTTCTATGCCTATGTCGGAGGCCACGCTGTAAAGAAGAAAGAGTTCGCGGCGCCCGACGATGAGCTCATCGACCGGCTTCTGTCTGCCGCTTGTGAACGAGTCGGTCGCGTGTCTCGACGAAGACGTCGTCGGCGACGCCGATCTGCTCGATGCGGCGGCGGTTTTCGGCGCCGGGTTTGCGCCGTTTAGGGGCGGACCGATGAACTACGCGCGTCAGCGCGGATATGACGCCGTCGTCGACAAGCTTGCAGTGCTAGCAAACAAATTTGGGACACGATTCACGCCGCACGATGGCTGGGCCAGGCTGCGCGGGCGGCCGTGATCTCGTTGGCACCTCGACCGGAGCGCGCATGCTAGACTCCCGCGCTGACAGCGACTTGTCCGCAGGAACTCTCGCTCGGCGATGACCAAGCAAATCGAACTCGCGCAGCTCAAGGCTTTGTCGCCGATCGACAGCTTGAAGAAGGACAACCTGCACGCGCTCGTCAAGAAGACCAAGATCCGCGACGCACAGCCCGGCGAGGTCTTGTTCCGCGAAGGCGACTCGGAGAAGCGCACGGTCTACGTGCTGAGTGGAACGGTCGAGCTTCGCGAGGGAGACGCGACCACCGCGAAGATTTTGGGCGGCGCCGACGAGGCACGCCATCCCCTCTCGCCGAAGCTGCCGCGTCGACAAACGGCGATCGCGACATCCTCCGTCGAGTACATCACGATCGACAGCGATCTGCTCGACGTGATGCTGACGTGGGATCAGACGGGCTCATACGAGGTCGCGGAGTTGCGCGGTGAAACGGGCAACAACGACGACTGGATGACGACGCTGCTGCAGACCAAGGCGTTCCACAAGATACCGCCGGCCAACATCCAGGCGATCTTCATGCGCCTGCAGCAGGTGAATTACAAAGCCGGCGATGTCGTGATCAAGCAAGGCGAGGAAGGCGACTTCTTCTACGTGATCACGCGTGGGCGCTGCATCGTGACGCGCGAGACGCCGCTGAACAAGGAAGGGATTCGCCTAGCCGAGCTTCAGGTCGGTGATACGTTCGGCGAGGAAGCACTGATCTCCGAGGCCAAACGCAACGCGACGGTGACGATGGAGACCGACGGCTCGCTGATGCGGCTCGGGAAAGACGACTTCAAGACGCTGCTGAACGAGCCGATGCTCGATTGGGTCGATCGCGCTGGCGCGGAGAAGATCATCGCCGCCGGCGGTCAATGGCTCGACGTCCGCCTTCCGTCGGAGTTCGAGGCCTATCACAACGAAGGCGCGCTCAACGTGCCGCTCTACTTCATTCGGCTGAAGCTCAAAACGCTGGATCCCGCGATCAAGTACGTCGTGTGCTGCGACACGGGGCGGCGGAGCTCCGCGGGCGCATTCATATTGAATGAACGCGGCTTTCAGACGTACGTGCTGAAGGATGGCCTCAACCGCGACGGATCCTGATCCGCCGCCGCATGGCTCGTCTGAAGGCGTTAGAGCGTGTGGGTAGGCTTGTCGCCGCCCAAGGCACCCGCGAGATAGTTCTCGATCCGCTTCTGGGTGTTGCCCTGATCCTGCTCGCTGAACTGGACGCCGATTCCGGCGGTGCGCTTGCCCTGAGCTCCCTTCGGAGTGATCCAAATGACTCGGCCGGCTACCGGGATCTTCTCCTCCTCGCCCATCACGTTGAGGAGCATGAAAACCTCGTCGCCGAGCTTGTAGCTCGAGTTCGTCGGGATGAACAAGCCGCCGTTCTTGATGAACGGCATGTAGGCCAAGTAGAGCGCGCTCTTGTCCTTGATCGTCAGCGTCAAAAGGCCGGGCTTACTCACGTCGATCCTCGCTGAAAGCCGAGCAGCAGTGCTTGCAGTCCTAGCTCGAGGTTGATGCCAGAGCCGCACGAGGCTCAGCAGGCGTTCCGCCTTCTCGTGCTGCTCGAACAGGCGCCTCAGTGTTAAGTCGCGCCATGCATTATGCAACGCGACAGGGGCGCGATCTGTGACCGAGGTCGAGCCGGGCGCGAGTCGCGCACGAATTTGCTGGTGAAGCTCGCGTGTGAGCCAGATCAAAGCGAGCTCGGGGTCTCCCTTGACCCACGAGTCGGCCACGGCCTGGATCGGCGTTCTGTCTTGAGACACTAAAGTCAGTTGCTCCGATAATGTATTGGTTTCGTTAGATTTATCGCCAGCGATCACGGCGGCGACCTGGAGCGGCGCGCCGCCCGTCAGCGTCCATGCCGCCGCGAGATCCTCCGGAACCACGCCAAGCCAAGCCGCGACCTCCGTGGGAGTCGGCCGCGCCACGTCGAGACGCTGACAGCGGCTACGAATCGTCGCCGGCAGACGGCCAGGCTGGTCCGCCAGCAGTAGCAGGTATGTGTCGGCCGACGGTTCCTCGAGACTCTTCAGCAGCGCGTTTGCCGCCGCAGTGGTCATGCCGTCGGCCGGCTCGAATATCACCACCTTCGCCCCGCCCGCGTGAGCCTTGAGGCTCAGCTCGGCCCCGAGCCCGCGAATCTGCTCGACCGAGATCGCAGTCTTGTCCTCTTCCGGGAACAACCAATGCAGATCGGGGTGGTGGTCGGCCGGAGAGTGTCGATCCGCGTACGCGGCGACGGCTTCCTCGGGTCCAAGATCCGGCGGTTCCTGGCTCGCGCCACGCTCGAGCAAGCGGCGCGCGAAGACGAGCGCGAGATTGAGCTTTCCCGACCCAGCCGGCCCCCCTATCAACCAGGCGTGCCCGAGACGCTGTGCCGCGTACGCGGTCTCGAGGCGGCTCAAGGCGACCTTGAGCCACGGGCACAAGCGGCGTTGCAGCGTCTGGAGCGCGGGCTCGGTCATTTTCCGAACGCTCCGAGCAGTGTGTCGAGCTCGCGGACGATGGCGGCCTGCACTTGCCCGAGCGCGCCCGCCGCGTCGATCACTTTGACTCGCTTCGGGTCGCGCTGGGCCCGTTCGAGGTAGGTGCGGCGTACCCTCTCGAAGAATGGCGCTTGCTCGCGCTCGAAATGGTCGGGTGCGCGTGCGGCAATGCGGCGCCGGCCGACCTCGAGCGGAGCGTCGAGAAGCAGGGTCAAGTCGGGCTCGAGTCCGCGCTGCACTCCGGCCTCGAGCGCCTCGAGCAGGCGCGTGTCCGCACCTCGCCCGCCGCCTTGGTACGCGAACGTCGCATCGGTGAAGCGGTCGCAAACGACCCATTTCCCCGCCGCGAGCGCCGGTCGAATTACGGTGTCGAGGTGCCGAGCACGCGCCGCGAACATGAGCAGGGCCTCGACCTCGGCCGATAGAGCGCCGTGCTCGCCGTCGAGTATCCACGCGCGGATCGTCTCGCCCAACGGCGTACCTCCGGGCTCGCGCGTCGCAACCACTTCGACTCCGCGCGTCTCGAAATGCGCAAGGATTAGCGCGAGGTTGGTCGTCTTGCCGACCCCCTCCCCGCCTTCCAGTGTGACGAATGCTCCGCGCACGACGCTATGGCTCCTGGTTGTGCAGCCGCCGCAAGTAATCACGCACCGCGCGGTCGTGCTCCTCGAGCGTCGCGGAGAACGCGTGGCTGCCGTCGCCGCGCCCGGTAGCGACGAAGTACAACGCATCCGTGGCTTGCGGTTGGACGGCCGCCTCGAGAGACGCGTTGCCCGGCAGCGCGATCGGCGTCGGCGGGAGGCCGGCGCGCGTATACGTGTTGTACGGCGTGTCGCGCTCGAGATCCTGGCGACGCAGGTTGCCGTCGTACGTCTCGCCGATGCCGTAGATCACGGTCGGGTCCGTTTGCAGGCGCATCCCGCGCCTGAGGCGTTGCTGGAACACTCCGGAGATCAGCTTGCGCTCGGACGGGCAGCGCCGTTTCCTTCTCGATGATCGACGCGAGGATCAGCGCTTCGTACGGGTCGCGCAGCTGCGTGCCCTGATCGCGCCCATCCCAGGCCTTCGCAAGATGATCGCGCATCGCTTGGTGGGCCGTCCGAAGCAGCTCGAGATCGGTCGTGCCGCGCGGAAAGAAGTACGTGTCGGGAAAGAATTCGCCTTCGGGATGCACGCCGGGATCGCCGAGCTCCGCCATGATCTGAGCGCCGTCGAGCGAGCCGGCGCGAATCGCCGTGTGCGCGCGGATCGCGGCGAGAAGGTCCGCAAACCGCCAGCCCTCGACGATGGTGAGTTGGTGCAGATAGACCTGGCCCGAGACGAGCTTGTCGACGAGCGACAGCGGGGTTAGGCCCGGCAGGAGCTGGTACTCGCCCGCGCGAATTCGCGTCGCATCGCCGCGCCAGCGCGCGTACACGTCGAGCAGCAGCGGGTGCTCTAGGAGACTGCGCTGCGCGAGCTCGGCGGTGACACGGCGCAGCGGCGTGCCGCTCGACACCTCGAGCCAAGCGCCCTCCGCCGGGATCGGCAGTTGCGCGTGCAGGGAGCGCCAGGCGAGATCGGCAAACGCCGCGGCGCCGGCGATCAGGCCCACGAGGACGCCGAGCGTGATCCAGCCGCGCCTACGCATCGGTGCCTATCCCAAGTTGCTGCATGAGGCGCGCAGTCGCGGAGCCGCGCGTGAACGCCCGCTCGTCGAGCCGCGCGACGGGCCAGATCCCGATCAATGCATTCGTCACGAAGAGCTCGTCGGCATCGTTCAAGTCGCGCAGAGTCAGGTCCGCTTCGCGTGGAGCGAGGCCGGCGTGCGGAGCCGTCTCGAGCACGACCCGACGCATGACGCCCGCAATCCCATTGCGCGTGACGGCGGGCGTCAACAGCTCGGCGCCGCGAACGGCGAATACATTGCTGCTGCTTCCGCCGACCACGCGCTCGGTCGTATCGAGCAAGAGCCCCTGCTCCACATCGTGACCGCGTAACTCGAGGTGTGCGAGCACCTGCTCGAGCCGGCACAAGTGTTTCAGATCGGCGAGCGCCGGCGAAACGCCGAGCCGCAACGCGCAGACGCGCACGCGAATACCGTGAGTGTAGTGCGAGCTTGGGATTTCGGGCCAGGCCGAGAATCCAAGGATACGAGTCGGTTTCGGCGCGTCCGGCGGCCGGTAGCCGCGTTCACCCGGACCGCGCGTCACGATCAGCTTCACGATCGCACGTCCCGAGCGCGGGCAATTTGCGGCGATCTCGGTACGCACGACCTCGCGATCCGGCGCTTCGATCGCGAGCCGGCGGCAGCCGCGCTCGAGCCGCTCGAAGTGGTAGTCGAGCCAACGAATGCGGCCATCGGCAGACGCCATCGTCTCGAACAGACCGTCGCCGTAAGCGAGGCCGCGGTCCGCCGGGTCCACGCCGGTTTCGCGTCCGTTAACGAGCCAGAGCGCCTTCAAGCCGTTCGCCGCCTCGAGCCAATCAGAGCAGCGTTGTAACAAAAAGAACCGCGCGCCGTCAGCTTGCGGCTCGCCGTGCCGTGATGCAGGTCTACGCGAAACGCTTGAAGACGACCGTGCCGTTGGTGCCGCCGAACCCGAACGAGTTCGACATCGCCACGGAGAGCTTGGCCGGGCGTGCGACGTTGGGCGTGTAGTCGAGATCGCAGGCCGGGTCCGGGTTCTCGAGGTTGATGGTCGGTGGAATCACCTGCTCGTGCAGCGCGAGCACGCTGAAGATCGCTTCCGCGCCGCCGGCCGCTCCGACCATGTGACCGGTCGTGGATTTCGTGGAGCTGACCGCGACGCTTTTCGCGTGATCGCCGAAAGCGCGCTTGATTGCGATGGTCTCCGCGACGTCGCCGAGCTCCGTCGAGGTGCCGTGCGCGTTCACGTAGTCGACTTGCTCGGGATTGAGGCCGGCGTCGCGCATGGCATTCACCATGCAGACGTATGCACCCTGGCCGTTCTCGGGCGGTGCCGTGATGTGGTGCGCGTCGCCGCTCATCCCGAAGCCGACGAACTCGGCGTAGATCCGGGCGCCGCGCGCCTTCGCATGCTCGTATTCCTCGATCACGACGCAGCCTGCGCCGTCGCTCAGCACGAAGCCGTCGCGGTCGCGGTCCCAGGGCCGGCTCGCCTTCGTCGGCGCGTCGTTGCGCTGCGACAACGCGCGGGCCGCGCAGAAGCCCGCGAGACCGATCGGCGTGCTGCAATACTCGGCACCGCCCGCCACCATCACGTCGGCGTCGCCGTGCTGGATCATCCGCGCGGCGAGGCCGATGCTGTGGGTGCCGGTCGTACAGGCCGTAACGATCGCGAAGTTCGGGCCCGTCATGCCGTAGGTGATCGACAGATGTCCCGAGATCATGTTGATGATGCTCGCGGGCACGAAGAACGGCGAGACACGGCGCGGACCCGCCTCGAGCATCTTCGAGTGATTGTGCTCGATGGTGTGAATGCCGCCTATTCCCGAGCCGACCGCCACGCCGTAGCGATGCGCGTTCGCCTCTTGGACTTCGATACCGGAGTCGCGAATCGCCTGCACGCCGGCCGCGATGCCGTAGAGCATGAACGGATCGCACTTGCGCGCTTCCTTCGGCTCCATGTACGCGGTCGGGTCGAAGTTGCGGATCGTGCCGGCGAAGCGAGTCGAGAACGCGCTCACGTCGTACTGGTCGATCGGCGTGATGCCGCTGACGCCGTCGCGAACGCTTCGCCCAACCCTCTGCCACCGTGTTGCCGCACGGCGAAATGAGGCCGAGGCCCGTGACTACGACGCGTCGGTTCGACACGGTCGATGCCTCAGGTTCAGAGGGAAAGGACGGAGCTGTGCGAGCGGACGCAGCAGATTAGGCGTCGCTTCGTCTCGCATTGATATAGTCGATCGCTTGCTGGACGGTGGTGATCTTTTCGGCTTCTTCGTCGGGAATCTCGGTCTCGAATTCCTCTTCGAGGGCCATGACGAGCTCGACGGTATCCAGGGAGTCCGCACCCAAGTCGTCCACGAACGAGGCGTCGTTCTTGATCTCGTCCGCCTTGAGGCCGAGCTGCTCGGCAATGATTCCTCTGACCTGTTCTTCCACACTGCTCATGTGCGCGATACCCCTGTTTATTTGACCGGTCGGACCATAGGGCCCAGCCGGGGTGGCGCGTATTGTATTGGAATAAATCTGGCCGTTCTACCGGGCCGCGCGGCAGGCCGAATCGGCTCGAATGTCGCGAATTTCCGCACCATCAATGGTTTTCGGATGGTCTCGGTCAGTGCATCAGCATCCCGCCGTTCACATTGAGCGTCTCGCCGGTGATATAGCTGCCGGCGTCCGAGACGAGGAAAACGACCGCCGCTGCGACGTCGGCGACGCTGCCGAGACGCGCGAGCGGAATGCGCTCGCGTAGCGCCTGAACCTGCTTCTCGTCGAGCGCGCGTGTCATGTCCGTGTCGATAAAGCCCGGCGCGACGACGTTGACCGTGATGTTTCGCGACGCGATTTCTGCCGCCAGTGCCTTCGTGAAGCCGATGAGGCCGGCCTTCGCCGCTGCGTAGTTCGTCTGCCCGGGATTGCCGCTGAGCCCGACGATGGAGCCGATGTTCACGATGCGGCCGTAGCGGGCCTTCGCCATGCCGCGCAAGCACCCTTTGCAGAGCGCGATAAATCGAAGACAGGTTCGTCGACAACACCGCGTCCCATTCCTCGGTTTTCATCCGCAATAGAAGGTTGTCGCGCGTGATGCCCGCGTTGTTCACGAGGATCGCGGGCGCCCCTTCGCGCGCGCTGATGTCCGCGAGCAGGGCCTCGACAGAGGCCTCGTTCGCGACGTCGAGTACCGCGCCGCGCCCTTTCAGCCCGAGCTGCGAGAACTTCGCGTCGATCGCGCGCGCGCCCTGCTCGCTCGTGGCCGTGCCGATCACGATCGCTCCTTGACGACCAAGCGCTTCGGCAATCGCGGCGCCGATGCTCCGCGAGGCACCCGTTACGAGCGCGACGCGGCCCGCGATCCCAGGCCATGGAGCCAACGTTGAAATGTCCATCGGTTCTCTTCCGCGGCGAAAATGACGCGCGATTATAGCCGCGCGGTTTCGGGCACAGTCCGCCACCGCATAACGGCGAACGCGAGACCGGCCACCGCCCCCGCGATGGCGCCATAGAGATGTGCCGCGACGACGACGGCACCGCCTACACTTGCGGCGGTCAGCGGCACGGGTCCGTAAATCACCTCCCAGAGCAGCTTCAGGGTGAGCCCTAGACCGAGGCCGACGCCGAGCCCCACCGCACGGGCCCGGATCATCATTACGGCCCCGCACGCCACGAGCCCGTGCAGCACCCCGGACAAGCCGACGTACCAATGCGTATCGGGCTGGAACAGGTACAAACCGGTGCTAATTGCGAACCCCGTCACAAGACTGGCGACCGTCCATTCGACTGGACTGAGGAACTCTTCTAGCAGTCCGCCGATCAGTAGCAGTGCGAGAAGGTTGGGCCAGAGGTGGGCCCAGCCGAGGTGCACGAGATGCGCCGTAATGAGTCTCCAGACTTGCCCATTCGCGAGCCCTGCGCGGTCGTAGCTGCCCCAGTCACGGGCGGCCTCGCCGCCGAGAGCGAACGCGAAGCAGCAGGCGCCGATCACGAGCGGCACCGCGCCGCGGCGCCAGAGTCGCTTTGCCCCTAAACCAAACTTGCCAAAAGGGTCGTCGTTCACAATGAGCATCGATAAGCGTGTGTTATCTTCGGCGCCCGTCGTGCGTCGTCTTCAGGGCGCGAACCAAGGTGCGGCAATGATGAGAACATCGCTCCGAGCCCCCGAGCAAGGCTTCACGCTGCTCGAAATCATGGTGGTCGTCGTAATCATCGGGCTCCTTGCCGCGATCGTCGTGCCGAATTTCGTCGGCAACATCGACAAGGCGGCCATAAGCCGAGCCAAACAGGACCTCCGCGGCATCGAGACGGCGCTGAACCTGTACCGGCTCGACAATTTCCGCTACCCGAGCACCTCGGACGGCCTCCAGGCGCTCGTCACGAACCCGGGCGAGGCCACAGCCCCGAATTGGAAGGCGCAGCTTAGGAAGCTGCCCATCGACCCCTGGAACCATCCCTACCAGTACGCGTATCCGGGTCAACACGGAGAGTTCGACGTCTTCTCGTATGGCGCCGACGGCCAGGAAGGCGGCGAAGGCATCAATGCCGACATCGGTAACTGGGATCTCGACTAGCTCGCCGGCCCCGCGCTCCACGCAGCGCGGCTTCTCGTTGCTCGAGCTGCTCGTGGTCGTCGCGATCATCGGGATTCTCGTCGGCGCCGTCGTGCTGTCCGTGAGCGTCGTCGGCTCCGATCGAGAAGCCGAGCAAGAGACCCGGCGGCTGCAAGGGCTGATCGATCTGCTGCACGAGGACTCGCTGATGCAGAGTCGTGACTACGGCCTGATGTTGACCACGGGCGGCTATCGGTTCTACGTCTACGACTACAAGCAGCTCAAGTGGCTGGAAGTGGCCGGCGACAAGCTGCTCGCAGAGCATGCGGTTCGCAATCAGCTCGTGCTGGCGCTCGCGCTCGACGGGAAAGACGTGAAGCTCGAGAAGAAGTTCGAGACGATCGACCGAGAGAAGGACCCGCAGCCGCAAGTCATGATCCTCTCGAGCGGCGAAATCACGCCGTTCGTGCTCGACGTCTCGCGCGACGGTGTCCGCGGCCATTTCTCGCTGACTGGCGAGCTCGACGGCAAGCTCGCGGTGGCGGAGGACGGCTATGCGGCGCGTTGACCTCGCGCGTGCGCGTGGCTTCACCTTGCTCGAGGCGATGGTCGCGCTCGTGATCGTCGCGCTCGGAATGATGGCCGTGAACGGTCAGTTGAATCGCTACGTCGTGGCCGCGAGCTTCGTCGAGGAGAAGACGCTCGCGAGCTGGATCGGAACGAACCAGATCACGGCGTTGAGCGTGGGCACCACCTGGCCCGCGGTCGGAACACACGACGAGGACGTCGACTTCGCGCAACGCAAGTGGCGTTGCCACATCGTCGTGACGGAGACCGACGTGATGAACCTGCATCGCGTCGACGTGTCGGTTTCGCTCAAGGACAAACCCGAGCGCGTCCTCGACAAAGTGTCCGGCCTCGTCGAGCCGCCCGTGCCCGCGGGCATTCCGCCGCCGCGATGGTCGATCCCGGTCGTCGCTCCGGAGCCCGACAAATGACCTCTCGCCGCGCGCATGGCTTCACGCTGATCGAGCTGCTCGTCGCGATGGCGGTCGTCGCGGTGATCGGCGTGATGGCGATGACCGGCTTGAGCGAGGTGATCCATCAGCAGACGCTCGCGCGCGAGCGCGCCGCACGCTGGCAAGCGATCCAGCTCGCGATGCGCGTCATCGTCCAGGATCTCTCCCAATTGCAACCGCGCCCGACGCGCGACGAGCTCGGCGAAGCGTTCATGCCGAGCCTGCTCGCGGATCCGAACGGCCAGTTCGCTCTCGAGTTCAGCCGCGGCGGCTGGGCGAATCCGGGCGGCTTCCCGCGCGGCACGGTGCTGCGCGTCGCCTACGGCTTCGAGGACGACAAGCTCGTCCGCTACCACTGGCCGGTGATGGATCGCACGACGGCGACGCCGCCGGTGCGCACGGAGCTGCTCGACGGCGTCTCGAACGTCGAGGTGCGCTACCTCGACGGCTCCAACATGTGGCAGCTCGACTGGCCGCCCGTGCAGATGGCAGGGCCGCAGCGCTTGATCGAGCGCCCGCGCGCGGTGGAGTTCGCAATCGAGCTCAAGGACTTCGGACGCGTTTCGCGGCTCGTGGAGACGACGGGATGACGCCGCGCTCCCGTCAACGCGGCGTGGCCGTGCTGATCGCGATGCTCGCGGTCACGGTCGGCACGATCATCGCCGTGAACCTGATGTGGCAAGGCACGCTCGACCTGCGCCGTGCCGAGTCCGCGCTCGCGACGGACCAAGGCATGCTCTACATGCAGGGAGCCGAGGCGTGGGCGGCGGACATCTTGCGTCAGGACGAAGTCGACTCGCCCCAGAGCGACAACTTGGGCGAGATCTGGGCGACCGAGCTGCCGCCGTTGCCAGTGGATGGCGGGACGATCCAAGGCAAGCTCGAAGACCTGCAAGGCCGGTTCAACCTCAACAGCCTGATCGATAACCGCGGGCGGCCGGACCCCATCGCGCTGAAGCAATTCGAGCGGCTCTTGTCCCTACTCGAGATCGATCCGCAGCTTGCCGGCGGCGTGCTCGATTGGCTAGATCCCGACACCGAGGTCCGGTTTCCGAACGGCGGCGAGGACTCGACCTACGCGGCGGCCACCCCGCCCTACCGCACCGCAAACATGCCGATCACGTCGCCTTCGGAGCTCATGGCGGTGACCGGATTCGACCGCAAGATCTATGCGACCCTAGCGCCTTACGTGACGGCGCTGCCCGCCGGGACGAAACTGAACGTCAATACGGCGACGCCCGTCATCATCGCCTCGCTCTCCGATATGATCGACGCGTCCACCGCGAAGGCCATGGTCGAGGCGCGCGGTAACCGCGAGTTCCTCGACATCAAGGACACGTTCCAGAATGTCGTCGACAAGGACACGTTGAAGCGCATCGACGGCACGAGCGAGCACTTCTTGTTGACCGCCACCGTGACGCTCGGTACAAATCAAATGGTCATGCGCTCCGTACTGCAGCGCGACCGCAGCGGTATCACGCGCGCTTTGTTCCGTAGCCTGGGGGTCGAGTAGCGTGGCCGACACGTTGTTCATCCGTCTCGGCGAGCACGGCGCCTCGTGGGCGACGTTTGCGCCGACCGGCCAAATCACGAGCGCGTTGTCACGCGGCCCGCTCGCCGACGCACGCGCGGCGGCCGATGGCCGGCGCGTGGTTGCCTTGGTCCCCGGGATCGATGTGCTCTCGACCCAAGCCGAGCTCCCGGCGTCGAGCGCTGCTCGAATGCGGCAGATCGTGCCGTTCTCGCTCGAGGATTCCCTCGCCGACGACGTCGAGGGCTTGATGTTCGCGGTCGGTGGGCGCATCGGGGCCACCGCGGCGGCCGTCGCGGTCGTCAGCAAGGCGCGGCTCGAAGGCTGGCTCGCGGAGCTTTCCGCCGCGGGCATCGTGCCGCAGGCGGTCTACAGCGAGACCGACGGCGTGCCGGACGTGCCGGCGACGCTGATATTGCTGCTCGAGGGAGAGCGGGTCTACGCGCGCCGGCCCGGGCAGCCGCCTTTCGTCCTCGAAGGCGTGCCGCTGCGACAGGTCGTCAATTTGCTGCGCGCGGGCGGCGACCGAGGACCTCAAGCACGCGATCGCTTACGCCGATCCGGACGCACGCGCGCATCTGCAAGACGACATTCGCGAGCTCGCGGATGACTTCGAGACCGCCGAGGCGAAGGTCGCCGTCGACGGCCTTTTTCCGCACTTCGCCGCGACGCTCGCGCAGCGGCCCGGGACGAATCTGCTCCAAGGCCCCTACGCGCCGAAGTCCAATTGGCTGGAGCTCGCTCGGCCCTGGCGCAACGCGGCCGCGTTGCTCGGCGCGGCGGTGCTGATCGGGATCGTGCTGCAGGGTGCCGAGTATTGGAGCCTGCGGCGCGCGGACACGAATTTAGGCAACCGGCTCGCGACGACTTGCCAGCAGGTCGTCGGCACGAATCGGACGAGCGCGTGCGACGCCGAGGTTCAGAAGCGCCTGCATGAGCGCGGTAGCAGCGCCGAGACGTTTCTCACCACGCTCGAGGCGATCGCTGCGATGCGCGATCCCTCGCTGCGAATCGATGCGCTGACGTACCGCAACAAGATCACCAATGTGCAACTGATCGCGAGCGACGTCGGCGCGATCGACAAGTTCGCGCGCGACCTCGAGCAGACGCACCGCTTCGCGTCGAAGATCGAATCGGCCAACCAAAACAACAGCGGCATCGAAGGCCGGCTGCAGATAGCGCCCAAATGAAGGCCTGGTTCACCAATCTGGAGCCGCGTGAGCGCCTGATGCTACTGGGCGGCGTCGCCGCCGTGTTGCTGATTGCGGTCTGGCTCGGAGTGATGAAGCTGCACACCCAGACGGAGGTGTTGCGCGAGGCAGTCGCGTCGAAGCAGCGCATGCTCGTCGAGCTCGCGCGCGTCGGCTCGCGACCGGCAGGACCCGCGCCGGGCGCGCAACAGAACAACCAGACGCTCGTCGTCGTGATCGACGGGAGCGCCCGCGAGCATGGCATCGCGCTCACGACGCGCCGTCCGGATGGCCCCGACGGCGTGCAAGTCGCGTTCAGCAACGTGCCGTTCGACATGTTGCTCGACTGGCTCGTGGCGCTCGAAAAGCAAAGCTCCGTCGCGGTGGAATCCGCCTCGTTCACCACCGCGAAACAGAAAGGCATCGTGAACGGCCAGCTCACGTTGCGTAGGTCGTGAGCCAATGAAACTCTGGCACTGGGTGGCTCTCGGCATCGGCGCGTACTTCGCGTTCGCGCTGAGCTCGTTCCCGGCCGGCACCGCGTACGCTTGGTTCGCGCCCGCGGGTCTACAGCTCGACGGGCTCGAGGGCACGCTCTGGTCCGGGCGTGCGGCCGCCGGCAACGTCGGCAACCTCTCGCTGCGCGACGTTCGTTGGAGCGTGCATGCGTGGCAGCTGCTGCTCGGCCGCGTCGCGGCCGATCTCAGGGCGCAGCTCGACGAGGGCTACGTGGCAGCGCACGTGAAAGCCACGCGCAGCCACGTTTCACTGAGCGAGGTGCGCGCGAGCACCTCGCTATCGACTCTGCGCGCCGTGCTGCCGATCTCGGGTCTGCGCGGCGAAGCCAATCTGACGCTGAGCGCGCTCGAGCTCGACGTCGCGAAGGCTTGGCCCACCAAAGTCGTCGGCGACCTCAAGCTGCTCCAGCTCGAGACGACGCCGCTGAGCCTCACCGGCGCACGCGGCAAGCTGTTCCCGATCGGCAATTACGACGTGCGCTTGAGCGAAGGCCCAGGTCCGATCAACGCGACGTTCAGCGACACCGGGGGGCCGCTCGAGGTCTCGGGCACGCTGGCGGTCAACGCTGCGCGCGCCTACTTCCTCGACGGACTGATCAAGCCTCGCGCCGACGCGCCGCAGGAGCTCGTCGACGGCCTCAACGTGATCGCCAGCGATCCCGACGCCGAAGGCAGGCGCCGCCTGATGCTCAACGGATCGCTCTAATCAGCCGGCCGGCCACGCCCGCAGCTCTTTGAGCAGCGGGAAATACAGCGCGACTCGCACCTTGCGGGGCTCGATCGCCGCGAGCGCTGCCGCATAGCGATCGAGCTGCGGCCGATAGCGCTCGACCTCGGAGTCGAGGAACGCTGCGCGGTCGCCGCCTTCGTGTCGGCTCGTCTTGAAATCGACGATCCAACGCTCGCCGTCGGCGACGAACGTACGGTCGAGGCGGATGTGCTCGAGCGCGTCGCCGCTCCGGAGCGTCAGCGTGAGCTCGGAGCGTGCGTCCTCGTGTGCGCCGAGCACGAAGCGCCCGTGGGGATCCTCGAGCGCGGAGTGCAGCGCAGCAATCACGCGCGCGGTTCCGGGCGCGACGTCCGCCTCTTCGACGCCGAGGAGCCGCAGCTCTTGAGCATACGTGGGCGCGCGCTGCTCGATCGAGGCTGCGCTTTCGAAGTCGAGGCCTGATTCCGCGATCCGTTGCAGGTGCCGGTGTACGACCGTGCCCACGTGCGCGGCAGTGCGACTCGCCCAGAGAAACTCCGGCCGTGCGCGCTCGGGATCGGCGGACGCCGGCGCCGTCGGCGCGCGTTGCGAGTCGACGTCGAACGGCAGTGCGAGCTGCGGCGGCGCGTTCGGCCGCGCCGCTGCGGCGCGTCGGCGATGTCACACGCGTCGACGCCACCGCTGGCACCGAGGTCGACCGTCGACAGCCTGCGCAGCACGGGTTCGAGCGCCTCGGGCTCCGTCGGCTCTGTTGGGCCGGCCTCGGCCCGCCTCGCGCGGGGGCAGCGTTTCCCAGAGCCAGCTCAACGGCGAGCCGGCTTTCGGCTGCGGCCGCGACGGCGGCAATTGCCAGACGAGATGCAACCGCTCGCGCGCCCGCGTTGCCGCCACGTAGAACAAGCGCGCGCGTTCGGCGCGCGCGCGCTCGCGATCCGCGCGGCGTACGAATTCCGTGAGTCGCTTCGATTCGCGATCGGCGAGCGCAGGCGCGAGCAGCAGGTCCTTGCTGCCGTCGATCGCGACGCGCTCGAGCCAGTAGAGCGCCTGCTCGTCGTCCGACGGCGGATCGCGGCCGAGGCCGAGCGCGATCACGGTGTCGAACTCGAGACCCTTCGCGCGGTGCATCGTCATGATCTCGATGCCGCTGCCGCGTGGCGGATCGCCCTGCGGCTGCTGCGCCGCGAGCGCGTCCTCGAGCCGCGCGGGATCGTCGAGATCGCCGCGGCGTTCCTCGCGCGCTAGGACGGCGAAGAACTGCTCGGCCGTGCGCAAGTCGTCGTCGTGATCGAGGCAAGCGGGTCCGTCGAGCCCGTGCCAAGTTCGTTCCACCCAGGTCGCGAACGAGCGTCTGCGAGCGCGCCGCGAGCGCGTGCTCGAGCCGCGAGCGCAGCGCCTCGAGCCGCGCGCGGCCGTCCGTGCCGAGGCGCGCGACTCGCGCGGAATCGCAAATGAGGTCCCAGATCGCGCCGCGCGGCGCGTCGTGACAGAGCGCATGCAGATCCACCCAAGTGAGGCCGCACCACGGCGCGCGGAGCACCGCGAGCCATGCGATCCGGTCGTCGAAGTGCGCGAGCGCGCGCGTGAGGCCGAGCAGGTCCTGCGCGAGCGGCTGCTCGCCGAGCGCGTCGATCTCCACCGCGTGGACGGGCAAGCCGCGCGCGCGCAGGCGCTCGCGGAGTCCGACGAGATGGTTGCGGCTCTGCACGAGCACGGCGATCGATTTTTCCGGCGCGCGCTCGCGCTCGGCCGCGACGATCTCGGCGACACGCGCGCTTTCCGCGCGCGCGTCCGCGGCGATCTCACCGTGGACTTCGACGAGCTCGACGGCCGTCGCCGCACGCGTCGCGATGCTCGCGCGGAACGCGGCCGCGCCCGCGGCGATCTGGTCGACGCTCGGAAACACGCGCGCGAACGTCTCGTTGACCCACGCGACGATCGCGGGCGCCGAGCGGAAGTTACGTTCGAGCACGAGCGGCTCGAGCCGAATGTCTCCGACACCGCGCTGCTTGGCCTCTAGGAACAGCGACAAGTCGGCATCGCGGAAACGGTAGATCGACTGCATCGGATCGCCGACCAAGAACAGCGTGCGGCCGTCGCCGCGCTCCCAGCCCGCCGTCAGAAGCTCGAGCAGCCCGACCTGCGACTGCGAAGTGTCCTGGAACTCGTCGACGAGCACGTGCTGAATCCGCCGGTCGAGCGCGAGCAGGAGCTCGGAGGGGGCCTCGACTCTGCCGAGCGCACGCCGCGCTGCGAGGCCGAGCTCGACGAAGTCGATGTTGCGGCGCTCCGCGAAGTGGACCTTGAGCTCGGCCGCGAGATGCAACAGCACCGTGCGCAGCGCTTCGAGCTGACGCCATTGCGCGTCCGTGTAGCGCGGCTCGGGAAGCTCTCGCACCTCGCGGAGCGCCTCGCGCAACGCATCGTCGCCGCGCAGGCGCGCGATCAGGCGCTCGCAGCGTTCGCGCGCCGCGCCATGCTCCTTGCCAAAGCCCTCCCTCTTCGACAGCTGCCTGCGCCACTCCCCCTTCTCGATCAGAAGGAAGACGCGCCGCGCCCTGCCACGCCTGCAGAGAGCCATGCTCGAGCGGCATGGGCGCCTCGATCCTGAGCCACGGCTCGGTCGCCTCGCGAAGCTTCTCGGCGGACGCGTGGCTCGCCACGTGGCGCAGTGCGCCCCGCAGCTCGCCGAATACGCTGGGCTCGACGAGCGGTCCTAACGCACCGAGCTGGTCGTCGACGAGGCGACGCAGCGCGTCCTCGAGCAGCGGGCGCAGCGCTGCGGCGTCGGCGACGGCGAAACGCTCCAGCCATTGCTCGCGGCGGGCGAGTAGCCTTGCAAGCAGTTTTTCGAGCTGCGTGAGATCGTCGAACTCGCGTGCGAGCACGCGCAGGCTATCGCCGGGCTCGCCGGGTTGACGATACGGCCGCGACGGTGCGTCGCGCGGCGAGGCGGTAGTCGTCGCGTGCGTCGTCGACGATTCGCGCGGCCGCGACGCCGTCGGCGAGCACTGGCAGCTGCTGCGCGAGCCACGCGTTGAACGCGTCGAGCGTGTCGACGCGCAGTCGCTGCGGCTGCGCGAGCAGCTCCCACCCGCGCTCGACGTCGCGCGCGACGACCGCGCGCGCGAGCTCCAGCGTCGTGCGCTCGTGCGCCGTCGCGCCGGCCTCGCCCGCCGCGGCCTTGTCGAGCGCACGCCGCACGCGGGCGCGCATCTCCGCCGCGGCCTTGCGCGTGAACGTGATCGCGACGACTTGCTCGGGCTCTTCGACGGTCGCGAGCAGCGCGAGCAAGCGCTGAATCAGAAGCTCCGTCTTGCCGGATCCCGCGGGCGCCTGGACGATGAACGACCGCGTCGGGTCGAGGGCTTCGCGGCGCGCCGCGCTGTCGTCGAGCTCGCTCACCAGCGCGCCACCGAGCCGCGCAGCAGCGCGAGTTGCTCGTCGATGCGGGTAAGCGGCGCGTATGCACCCTCCGCTTCCTCGGTTTCGGAGAGCAACACGCGCGTATCGCCGTTCGAGAGCTCGCGCACGAGCTGCTCGATGCGGGCGCGCCAATGTGTGAGCTGGGCCGGCCAGTCGGGCGCGGACAACTTGCTTGGCTTGCCGGGGAACGCGCCATCGGGCCAAAAGCCGCGATAGCTCACGCCCGTCGCGCTCAACGCGCGTCAGCACCGCAGCAGCAACCGGCTCCGCCGCGTTGGCGGCATAGAGCGGCACCTGGACGTCGCGCGGCCGGTCATCGAACCAGTCGGCGCTCGAGACCTTGGCGCCGGTCTTGTAGTCGATGATCGCGAGGCGACCGTCGTCGAGCCGGTCGAGCCGGTCAATCCGTACGCTGAGCGTCTGGCCCGCGATCGTGATCTTGTCGCGCCGCTCCACCGCGACGACGCGAAACGGAGCGCGACCCCGCTCTAGATCGAGCCACAGCGCGAGCGCGGCCGACGAGCCGCTCCGTCTCGATCGCGAGCAGCGCACGCAGCGGCGTCTGTGCGTCGCGAAACACCTCCGCGGTCAGTGCGCGCTCGGCGAGCGCGCCGAGGCCCGCTGTCTTCGCGGCGAGCTCGGTCTGCCGCGGAAGACTCTCGAGCAGCCATTCGAGCGCTCGATGCGTCGCCATGCCGCGTTGCCACGCCGTCACGCCCGCGCTCGGCCGTTCGAGTGGCCGCGCGTGCAACCGGTACTCGCAGAACGCTCGCAACGGACAGCGCGCCTGCTTGTTCAGCACGCCGGTGCCGCCGCGCAGCTCCGCGTACCGGAGCGGAGGCGCGCGATCGATGACCGTCTCGCGTGCACGCTCAGGGCGCGTGTGCGGCGGCTCGGGCACTTCGAGATCCGGCCAGCCGCGCAGCGCAGGGCTCGGCTCCGTCTCATAGTCATAGACGCGTGCGGGCCAGCTCGCGACGAGCGTCGTGACGCGCCGGCTCAGCCGATCGAGCACGCGCTCGGCGCGCGCTCGAACGTCGCTAGGAGTGCTCCATGGCATCTCGAGGCGGCGCTGCAGCGCGCGCGGCAAGAGCGGGTTCGAACGCGCCGGCTCGGGCCAGGCCTGATCGGTCAGTCCCGTGACCCAGGCAGCGTCGTAGCCCGGCCCGACGTCGGCAAGGCGCTCGAGCACGTGGATGCCGCGCACCGGCAGCGGTGCGGGCGCCGCCGCTTCGAGGGAGTGCTCGAGCTCCGCGAGCGCGGTGTCCCGCTCGATCTCGCCGACGATCGGCGTGAGCCGCGTGAACGCGTCGAGCGCCGCTCTGCCAACGCTCGGTGTCGCGTGGGTCTGTCGCACCGCTCCACTCGAGCAGCGCGAGCGCACGCTGCCAGGCCGCGGACCACCGGCTCGGCGTCGCACGCTCGATCCCGCTCAGCTCGCGCAGCGCGGCCGCGAGCGTGCGCGCCGCTCGCGGCGCCGCGTGCTCGATTAGCGCACGGAGTGCCGTGTCGCGATAGGCGACCGCGAACGGCAGCTGCGCGCGCGCGTCGCCGGCGCAAGCTCGCGATCGAGCCCCGCGCGCGCCGAACGCTCGCTCCCGTCGCCGAAGAAGGGGCTACGCAACCAGCGGCTCAACGTCTCGAACGTCGCGGACGACGAGCCGAGCGTCAGCGAATCGAGCGCGGCGCCGAGGCATGGAGCGTCGGCAAGCCCGCCGCCCGCCGTGCCACAGCGGCACGCGCGCCCTCCGCGCCCGGGGACTCGAGCGCGCGCTCGAGCTCGACACGCCGGTCGTGCAGGCCCGCCACGACGAGCGCTATCCGCGTGTCGGGCGCTGCGGCGAGGCGCGCGCGCGCCCACGCGACGGCCGTCCGGAGCTCGTCGCGCGCATCGGCGAGGCGTACGCGCGCGACATGTGCCCGCGACGCTGGCTCCGGCCAGGTCTCGACGCGGCACCCGCCGCGTTCAAGGCGCTCGAGTAGCGCGCGTTGCCGCG
Source organism: uncultured Gammaproteobacteria bacterium (assembly GCA_963841645.1). GTDB lineage: Bacteria > Pseudomonadota > Gammaproteobacteria > Steroidobacterales > Rariloculaceae > FEN-1219. The sequence goes on from CAWJDS010000019.1 coordinate 37,961, forward strand.
GCGTCGAATCCTCGAAGCCCGGCGAGAACCACGCGTTCAGGCGCGCGGCAGTCCGAGTCCGGCAGCCGGCGCGCGATTAGCGCACGGTCGACGCAGCCGAGATCGCCGAGGGCGGCGGCGTAGCGCCGGCTCCAGGCGAGGAATACCCGATAGTCACTCTGGCTTGGACCCGCGCGCTCGCGGTCTAGATCGAGACCCCATTGGCACGCCAGATCCCAGGCCTCGGCGGCCCATTGCGCGGCGCCGCGCTTGCCGAGGAGCTCGGAGCCCTCCGCCGACTCGGCGATAACGCGCCGCCAGAGCGCGAGCGCCTGCGCCGGTGAGAGCGCGGCCTCGCGTGGATCCGTCGTTCGCTGCCAGAGGTGCTCGAGCCAAGCCCCGTAGCCGAGGATGGGCGGGGTAACCCAAGCGCGCCGGCGCGTCGCGATCGGCTCGGCAGAGAGGTGCAGCTCCCACTGCCGCGCCGCTAGCCCGTCGGTTACGACGATCGTGGATCGCTCGTCGAAAAGCGGTTCAGTCCCCGATGAGGACACTTATAAATCAGCGAGTTGAGTATAGATCCTCAGGCCGTCTCTAGCTGAGGCGGTCGGTCTGCGAGCTGCTCGAGCACGTGCTCCATGCGCTGGAACACCTCGGCGATCTGGTCCTCTTCCGGCAGGATCGTGATCCGGAAATGGTCGCGATAGCTCGTGTTGAAGCTCGAGCCCGGCGCTATCAAGCACGTGCTGCTGCTCGAGCAGCTCCATCGCGAACGTCTCGTCGTCGAAGCCCGGGAGCTTTTGGCGGTCGACGCCGACGAACGCATACATCGCCCCACGCGGCGCGACGAGCTCCAAGAAGCGGCTCTGAGCGACGCCGTCGATCACGGCCTTGCGCGACTGGTATAGCCGGCCGCCGGGCGAGCAGAGCTTACGGATGCTCTGGAAGCCGCCGAGCGCGGTCTGCACGGCCCACTGACCCGGCACGTTGCTGCAGAGCCGCAGCGCCGCAAGCAGATCGAGCGCGCTCATGTAGCGCTCGGAACGGTCGACCGCGCCGCTGAACGACACCCAGCCGACGCGGTAGCCGCAGGCGCGATACACCTTCGACAGGCCGCTGAACGTCGCGACGAGCGTGTCCTTGCAGAGCGTCGCGAGCGGGATGAACTCCGCGTCGTCGTAGACGATCTGGTCGTAGATCTCGTCGCACATCAGCACGAGGTTGTGGCGCTCGGCGATCCGCGCGAGCGCGGTCAGCACCTCGCGGCTATAGACCGCGCCGGTCGGATTGTTCGGGTTGATCACGACGAGCGCGCGCGTGCGCGGGGTGATCAGAGCCTCGATCGCCGCGACGTCGGGGTTGAAGCCTTGCGACTCCGGGCACGGATAGTGCACCGCCTTGCCGCCGTTCAGCACGGTCGCGGCCGTCCACAGCGGATAGTCCGGCGTCGGGATCAGCACCTCGTCGCCCGGGTTCAAGAGCCCGCGCAGCGTGAGGTCGATCAGCTCGCTGACGCCGTTGCCCATGAACACATGGTCCGAGCCCACGTTCGGGACGCCGCGCGCCTGCTGCTGCATCACGACGGCCTCGCGCGCCGGAAAGATGCCGCGTTGATTGCAGTACGCCTCGCTCACGGCGAGGTTCTCGATCATCGCAAGCCGCATCGTCTCGGGCGTCCGCAGGCCGAACAGGCCCGGGTTGCCGATGTTCAGCTGAATGATCTCGTAGCCTTGGTGCTCGAGCTCGAGGGCGCGCCTAGCCAGCTTGCCGCGGATCTCGTAGCGGACATGCTTGAGCTGGGAGCTGATCTCGACGTCGTGAGAATGACGCAACACGGTGCACCTGAACGATCGTATTGAGGGCGCTGTTTAGCACGCCCAAGCCCTAAGACCAAGAGCGGACGCCACAATTTGCCGAAACGCGCCGCGCCTAGGGCTTCGGCCCCGTGGCGATGGGCCGAGCTTGGTCGCGGATCCACTCGCTCCAGGAGCCCGCATAGAGCTTCGCGCCGTCGAGCCCCGCGACCTCGAGCGCGAGCAGCAGCTGGCAGGCCGTGACGCCCGAGCCGCACATCGCGATGAGCTCGCTCGACGGGCGGTCGCCGAGGAGCTCGGTGAGCTCGCCGCGCAGCGCGTCGGGCGCCCGGAAGCGCCCGTTCGCGTCGACGTTGGCGGAGCCCGGGCGATTCACGGCGCCCGGCACGTGCCCCGCCTTGGGATCGATTGGCTCTTGCTCGCCGCGGTACCGCGGCCCCGCGCGTGCGTCGACGAGCAGATGGCCTGCGGCCTGGAGCGCGGGAAGCTCCGCGGCCTCGACGACCGAGTCGTCGGCCACCGTCCGCGGCTCGAAGCGAACCGGCTGCCAGCGCGGCGTCCGGGACTCGATCGGCAACCCGGCGGCGCTCCACGCCGCGAAGCCGCCGTCGAGCACGAGGCGGCGATCGTGGCCAAGCCAGCCGAGCAGCCACCAGAGCCGCGCCGCGATCGCGCCGCTTGCCTCGTCGTAGGCGACGACGGTCGAGGAGTGGTCGATGCCCCAGGCGCCTAGCCGCGCCGCGAAGTCGGTAGCCGCGGGCAGCGGATGGCGGCCGTCGCTGGGCCCCGGCCGGCGCGAGAGATCCTCGTCGAGGTTGGCGTAGCGCGCACCCGGGATGTGCGAGCGCGCGTACGTCGCGGGCCCGGCCGCGGGATCGGTCAACGTGAAGCGGCAATCGACGATGACCCAGCCCGGGTCGTCGAGATGCGCGGCCAGCTCCTCGGGCGTGATCAAGGGTGACGTCATGTGCGCATTGTAAAGCGCGCGAAACTCGAGCGGACGCTCGACGCGCTACGCCGCTAGAATCTCGCGACGTTTTCTTGCTCGTGGAGACCGTGTTGTTGAAGGTGCTGGTCGCAATCAAACGCGTCGTGGACTACAACGTTCGCGTGCGCGTGAAGCCCGACGGCTCGGGTGTCGCGGTCGAGGGGCTCAAGATGAGCATCAACCCGTTCGACGAAATCGCGATCGAAGAGGCACTCAAGCTCAAAGAGCGCGGCCAAGCTGCCGACGTGGCTGTAGCGACCGTCGGCGACTCCGAGGCGCAGCAACAGCTCCGGACCGCTCTCGCGATGGGCGCCGACCGCGCGCTGCTGATCGAGACCCAGTTGCCGATGGAACCACTCATCGTCGCACGCGCGCTGCGTGCGCTCATCGAGCGCGAGCGGCCCGATCTCGTGCTGCTCGGCAAGCAAGCGATCGACGACGACCACGCGCAAACCGGACAGATGCTCGCAGCGCTCTGGGACCGCCCGCAGGCGACGTTCGCATCGCGGCTCGAGATCGACGGCGCGCGGGCGCGAGTCACGCGCGAGATCGACGCGGGGCTCGAGGTGATCGACGTCGACCTTCCGGCCGTCGTCACGACCGATCTGCGCTTGAATCAGCCGCGCTACGTGAAGCTGCCGGAGATCTTGAAGGCGAAGAAGAAGCCTCTCGACGTGCTTCCGCTCTCCTCCCTCGGCGTCGACACGCGCGCGGGCCTCGTCGTCGAGCGAGTCGACGCTCCCGCGCCCCGCGGGCGCGGAATCCGCGTGCAGAACGCGGCGGAGCTCGTCGGCGTGCTGCGCGAGCGAGGAGTGCTCTGATGGCGCGAGTGCTGGTGATCGCCGAATGCAGCGGCGAGCGGCTGAACACGAGCACGGCGAAGTGCGTCGCCTGCGCGAGCGAGATCGCGAGCGATGTCGTCGTCGCGGTGTTCTCGCCGCGCGGCGCCGAGGCTCCGGCCGGGCAGCCGCACTCGCCGGCGTGAGCCGCGTCGTGCACGTCGAGTGGCCGTCGCCGCCGCTCGCGGCGAGCCTTGCGCCCGAGGTCGTGAGCCTCGCGGCCGGCTTTACGCACGTGCTCGGCCCGTCGAGCACGTTCGGCAAGGACCTGCTGCCGCGAGTCGCGGCTCTCGTGGGCGTCGGTCAAGTCAGCGACGTGATGAGCGTGCTCGACCCCTATCGATTCAAGCGGCCGATCTACGCCGGCAACGCGATCGCGACGGTTCGCGCGCCGAGCGATTCGACGTTGGTCGCGACGGTGCGGCTCGCGTCGTATGCGGCCGCCGGCAGCGCAGCGCAGGCCGCGCCCACCGAGATCCGCTCGCCGAGCACCGCGCCGCCGAGCCATACACGGTTCGTCGAGCTGCGCTCCGAGCACGCGGACCGGCCAGATCTACAAACCGCGGCACGCGTCGTCGCGGGCGGACGAGCCCTCGGCAGCGCCGAGAATTTCGCGCGTCTCTACGAGCTTGCAGACGCGCTCGGCGCGGCCGTCGGCGCCTCGCGCGCCGCCGTCGACTCGGGATTCGTGGCGAACGACCTGCAGGTCGGTCAGACCGGCAAGATCATCGCGCCCGAGCTCTACGTCGCGATCGGCATCTCGGGCGCGATCCAGCATCTCACCGGCATCAAGGATGCGCGCACGATCGTCGCGATCAACCGCGACGCCGACGCGCCGATCTTCGAGATCGCGGACGTCGGCTTGGTCGCCGACTGGACGCGAGCCGTTCCCGAGCTCATCGCGGCGCTGCGCTCGGGGTAGCGCCAGACACGCGCGGCTCACCAAGAGCCGCGCGTGCCGTCAACGCTAAGCGAGCGTCGCGTAGAGCGCGACGAGCTTGCCCCAGGCGCGCTCGGCGTCGGGCTTGTTGTAGATCGGCATGCCCGTTCGCGCGGCATGTCCGGCACGCACCAGCCGTGCAGCGCGCCGTATAGACCTCGATCTCCGCCGGCACTTGCGCCGCGGCGAAGGCCTCGCTCAGCTTGTCCTTCGCGTCCGGCTGCCGCATGTCGTCGTTGGACGCGATCCCGAAATACATCCGCGCCTTGATCTTCGGCGCGAGCAGATGCGGGCTGTCGGGCTTGTCGGTAACCAGACCGCCGCCGTGGAACGAGGCGCCCGCGCCGACGCGATCGGGCACCGTCGCGGCGGTCTTCACCACCAGCGGGCCGCCCATGCAGTAGCCCTGCGTGCCGATCTTCTTCGCCTTGTTGACTTGCTTCTGCGCGTCGAGGAACGCGACGTACGCGACGGCGTCTTTCTCCGCGTTGCCGGGCGCGTTGATCGACCCCATCAGCGGCTGCAGCTTCGCGCATGTCGTCCGGATTGGCGAAGTTGAAGTTCGACGCGTCTCGAACACCGGCGCCTTGGCGACGCGATAGAACGGATTCGGCACCAGCACGCAGTAGCCCTCGGCGGCGATGCGCTTGCCGATGTCGCGCATCGACGGGCGCAGGCCGAACGCGTCCGGCCAGATCAGCACGCCGGGATGCGAGCCGGTCGTCGGATGAATGAACGCGGCGTCGCACGTGCCGTCGGGCGTTTTGATCTCACGTTGGTCTCGGTGACGGGCAGGTTCGCCGCCGGCGCCGACGTCGTCGCGGCCGCGGCTACGCCGGCGGCCATCGACATCGCGACGAAATCGCGACGCGAGAAGTCATCCGCGCTGGGGTCTGGTCCGGACAATTGTCGGTCGTCGCTCATAACTCCCTCCTGTTGAGTGGCTTGCGTGGAGCTCCGCGCGGTCGAGGCTCGATCCCGCGTGCTCCGCTTCGATTCTTCGCTCTGCCCGCGGGCTAGAGCTGCTTGAGCGCGGTCTCGGCCGAGCTCACGCCGAACTCGCCGGGCGGCTCGATGTTGAGCTGCGTGACGACGCCGTCCTTCACGATCATCGAGAAGCGCTTGCTGCGCGTTCCCATCCCGAACTTGCTCGCGTCGAGCTCGAGGCCGAGCGCGCGCGCGTACTCGCCATTGCCGTCCGCGAGCATCAAGACCTTGTCGCCGACCTTGCTCGAATCGCCTCACGCGCGCTCACGAACACGTCGTTCACCGCCATGCAGGCGATCGTGTCGATGCCCTTCTTCTTGATCGCTTCGGCGTTCGTGACGAATCCCGGCAGGTGCTTGGCGGAGCACGTCGGCGTGAACGCGCCCGGGACGGAGAACAACACGACCTTCTTGCCTTTGAATAGATCGTCGGTCGAGAGCGGCTCGGGGCCGTTGGCTCCGAAACGCGTAGAATTGGCCTTTCGGCATCTTGTCGCCTACTTTGATGGTCATGAGTTTGAAGCTCCTGGACGGTAAGAAAGAAGAAGGAGAGGGATTGTGGGCGCGCCGCCGCCGTGCGATCAACGCCTCTCGATCGAATCGGCCGCACATACCTCGGCCGGTCATTGGGTTAACTCGTGAAGCTCATGTGTAGTGTCCTGCGCCCGTGCGAGTCGCCGGCGCCGCGTCTCGCCCCCGGGCGCTCGACCCGGCGTCGTTTGACATGCCCAGCCCTTTTCTAGATCATGCCCGTTCCGATGAATCATCAGACTGAGATTACCCCTGCGCGCCGCGCCCTTACGGTAGTAAACAACCGACAAAGGTGCGGGCGCTTGGTTTGACGACGAACGCCATTTAGAAAGACCCCGCACCCGAAAGGCTGCGGGGTTTTTTTTGATACGAGAACGAAACAAGCCCAAAGGAAATAAGGGATAGCGGAAATGCAGATCTTCGTGGAAGCGGATGCTCAGCCCGCACTGTTGAGCGGCGAAAAGATCGCGGTGCTCGGCTACGGCAGCCAGGGACGGGCACATGCGTTGAACCTACGCGACTCCGGTTATGACGTCGTCGTCGGCCTGCGCCCGGGCGGCAAGACTTCGGCTACGGCGGAGCGCGACGGCTTGCTGGTCAAGACGCCTGCCGAGGCC
>CAWJDS010000020.1:0-26756 GCA_963841645.1 uncultured Gammaproteobacteria bacterium
AGGCGCTGCCGTCGTTCGTTCGCACACCTCGACCCCTTGGTGCAAAAGCCGCCGAAGATCGGGTCGTGCTGGGCTGCGCGCCGCGACTCGGGTTTAGGAATCGACGGACGTCTACTGCGGCGACATGAGCGCCCGCGGCACGGCGATCCTGACTCGCAGGGAGTCACTTGCGAATTCCATCTGCACACCGACCGCCGCAAGACGGCTTTGCAGATCGACGAGCCGCGCCCGCGCGGCGGTCGAAATGCCCGGGGCAGCGGCCGGCTCCTCGATCTCGACTCGCACGAGCACCGAACCGTCCGCTTGCGAACCGACGGACAACGTCACCGCGTTCGCGCACCGGCGCTCACTGACATCGCGCAGCAACAAGCGCACGCTGCGATGGATCGCTTCGGCAATGCCGGCGTCGCAGCAGGTGTCGATCGCGTCCACCGCCGAACGGCACGTGATGCCGCTCTCGGCCCGAAACACGATGCAAAGCTCTCGCAACGCGTCGACGAAATCGGCACCGGCCCTCGAGCTGCGCGCATCGTTCCGCCCGTGGCCGTCCATTGACTGGCCCATCCGTTTAACCTCCCAAGAGCTCGGCGCTCCCGGAGCGGGAGGCCAGGGGGCGGAATCCTGACCCAGCCGCCGCGCGTTTTGACGTGTGACACGGGGACAACGCGTAGCGTGCGCCGCGGAAACGGGCGTGACCCCGCGGTCGTGCCCCGCGCAGCAACATGGAATATGATCCGCGAGCCGCCGCGACGGGTTTCGAGGAGGGCGCGGCGCCCGCCCCTTCAATGCCAGACCGACACTCCGAGCTCTCCAACGCGGAACGTCCGCCGGACGCCGCCGAGGTCGAGGCCGAGCTCCGGCGAGTGATCGACAGCCGGTGTTTCGAGCAAGCAGGCCGAGCGAAAGAATTCCTGCGCTTCGTGGTCGGCGAAACGCTCGCGGGCCGCGGCGATCGCCTAAAGGGCTACACGATCGGCGTTGGCGTTTTCGTCGGCCGCCCGACTTCGATGCGCAGACGGCAACGGCTCGTCCGCGCGTAGAGGCTCGGCGCTTGCGGAGCCGCCTGCTCGAGTACTACTCGACTCGCCGAGGGTGCGCAAGACCCTGTTCGCATCGAGCTGCCACGCGGCGGTTACGCGCCTCGGTTCGCGTATTCCGACACGGGGGCGGGGCACGCACATGTCGCTGCCGCCGGAGTCGCAACCCATTTCTCGCTCCCGCGCACCACGCCGCCTCCTCGTCGCGTTGGCGGTCACCGCGGCCGCTGGTCTCGCGCTTTGGCTTTCGCTCAGGTCGCACGACGCGCCGGCCTACCGGTCTCAGATCGGTCAAGCCGCCGAGCAATCCGCCGCACCCGTCGCACGGCGACGGCCGACGGTTCTCGTGCCGACGTTCCTGAATCTCAGCGGCGATGTCGACTTCGAGTATTTCTCATACGGCATCACCGAGGACGTCGCCACGCGGCTCGGCGCGCTCGGAGTGGCGGTCGTGCGCGGGGCGGCTTTGCGCGACGCGCAGGCGCACGGTTCGGATCTCGCCGACCTCCGGTGCGGACGCGGAGTACGTGCTGACGGGCAGCGTGCAACCCGCGCCGGATCGAATTCGCGTGGCGGCGCGCGTCATCCTCGCCTCGAATAGCACGCAGCTCTGGGCCGAACGATTCGACGAGCCGGCGGACATCAAGGCACTACTGAGTATCCAAGAACGTATCGCGGAGCGCGTATCGAGCACGATTGCGGGACCTTTCGGACCCATCTTCCAAAACGAAGCTCTCGTCGCCGCGCAAAAGCCGGCGGAGCGTTTGGACACCTACGATTGCGTGCTGAAGTACCGCTACTACCGGCGCAACATCGATGCGCGCGGCCATCGCCAAAGCCTCGACTGTTTCAGGCTCGCAGTCGTGCGCGAACCGAGCTACGCAGATGCCTGGGCGGGCCTGGAGCGCTCGTCTACCTCGACGAGCATCTCTATGGGTACGACGTGCAACCAGACGCGGAGGACGCGGTCTCGCGGGCTCTCGAGGCTGCCCGCAAGGCATGCAACGGCTACGGCGGCAATGCGCTCGGCAACGTCGCGATGGCACGTGTCCGTTTCGCGCGCGGCGATATGGCCGAGTTCGAGCACGCCGCCGAGCGCGTCGCGGCCTTGAGCTCGAGCACGCCCGACGACCTGATGGTGATCGGCATCCTGCTCGGCGTCGCCGGAGATTGGGACAAGGGCCTGCCGCTGATCGACAAGGCGTATGCGTTGTCCGGCTCGGAGAAGGCCGGGATGATCTCTGCCGGCTACGCGATCCACGATCTCCAAGTCGGCAACTACGACGGGGCTTTGCAGTACGCGCTTCGCTACGACATGCCGGACTGGTATGTCGCCACGGCGATCGTCGTCGTGGCCGCGAGCCTCGACGAACGGCCCGACATCGCGCAGCGGGCAGCCGAGCGATTGCTGCGGCAACAGCCGGACTTCAGTCGTACGGCGCGTACCCAGATAGCGAAGTGGCACATGAATGACGACCTGCTTGCGAAGTTCGTTCGCGGTTTCAACCAGGCCGGCATCGAGACTCCCTGACGCCCGCGGCAAAAGCGGAGCAGGAGCACCTGCCCCATCGCCTTGCACCGCGCGCCGAATACGCGCGGCGCCCGACCTACTTCAGGACGGCCGCGATCGCGTCGGCCACGTTGTCGACGTTGCCGTGGTTGATGCCGGCGATGTTCACGCGGCTCGACTCCACCATATAGATGTGGAACTGCTCGCGCAGGCGAATGACCTGCTCCTTCGTGATGCCGAGGAACGAGAACAAGCCGCGTTCCTTGGCAATGAACGAGAAGTCGATCGGCGTCTTGCGTGCGGCGAGCTTGTCGACGAGCAACTTGCGCAGGCCGTTCAGCCGGTTGCGCATCTCCTCGAGCTCCTGGACCCACTGCGCGCGCAGCGCCGGGTCGTGCAGGATGTGGCTCACGATCGCGGCGCCGTGATCCGGCGGCATCGAGTAGATGCCGCGCGCCACGTTCGACGCGTTCGCGAGCACGAGCTTCGACGCTTCCGCGTGTCGCGGACACGAAGCTCGCAGCGCCCACGCGCTCGCGATAGAGCCCGAGGTTCTTCGAGCACGACGTCACGACGACGACTTCCGGCAACCGCGCGGCCATGAGGCGCGCGCCGTACGCGTCCTCGTCGAGCCCTTCGGAGAGACCCTGATACGCGAAGTCGATGAACGGCACGAGACCGCGCTGCTCGCAGAGCTGCGTCAGCGCTTCCCACTGCTCGTGCGAGAGATCGGCGCCGCACGGGTTGTGACAGCAGCCGTGAATCAGCACGAGCTCGCCGGCCTTCGCCTTGTCGAGCTTGCCGACCATCGCGTCGAAGTCCACGCGGTGGTGCGTGTAGTCGTAGTACGGGTAGGTCTCGAGCTCGAGGCCCGACATCTTCAGCAGCGGAATGTGGTTCGGCCACGACGGGTCGCTGACGTACACGCGCGCGTTCGACTTGCTGCGCGCGAGCAGATGCCCGGCGATGCTCAAGCCGCCGCTGCCGCCCGGCGTTTGCACGGTCGCCACGCGACCGGCTTTGAGCGCCGGATGATCCTTGCCGTACAACAGCTCCGCAACGCCGGTGTTGAAACCCGCGTTGCCCGCGATCGCCACGTAGGTCTTGCTGTCCTGCGCGTCGAGGATCGCCTTCTCCGCGCGTTTGACGCTCGCGAGCACGGGCGTGCGGCCCTGCTCGTCCTGGTAGACGCCAACGGAGAGGTCGATCTTGCCGGGATGCGGGTCCGCGCGGAACAGGGTCATGATCCCCAGGATCGCGTCCGGCGGCAGCGGCTTCAGTGTTTCGAACACAACGGGTCCTCGAGGAATGCGCAGGGTGCCCCCGCGAGCGGGCGGTATAGTATGTAGATCGCCCGGCACAACAATAGGCGCGCGCAGCGGCCGCGGCGCAAGTAGATTGAGTGAAAGTCATTCTCAAAGACGGTGACGGCGGGCCCGAAGTGCTGAAGCCCGGCACGGCCACCGACCCACCGCGGGGCCGGCCGCATCCTGATCCGCGTGCATGCCACGAGCGTAAACCGGCCGGACGTCGTGCAGCGCCAGGGCAATTACCCCGCCCCGCCCGGCGAATCGCCGATCCTGGGGCTCGAGGCCGCGGGCACGGTCGAAGCCGTCGGGCCGGGCGTCACGGGCTTCGCGCCGGCCGAACGCGTGTTCGCGCTGCTCGGCGGCGGCGGCTACGCCGAGCTCGCCGTGGCGCACGCCGGCCACGTCATGCGGATCCCGCCCAATTTGAGCTTCGAGCAGGCCGCGTGCATCTGCGAGACGTACCTGACCGCGTACATGAACGTCTTCCTGTACGCGCGCCTGGCCGACGGCGAGACCGTGCTGCTGCACGGCGGCGGCGGCGGCGTGACGACCGCCGCGATGCAGCTCGTGAAAAGCGCTGCGGCCGCACGCGCGCGTGCTCGTGACCGCGTCCACCGCGCAAGGTCGAGCGCGTCGAAAGCGCTCGGCGCGGACTTCGTGATCGACTACAAGAGCGAGGACTTCGCCGAGGCCGTGCTGCGGTACACGGACAAGCGCGGCGTCGACGTGATCCTCGATCACCTCGGCGGCGCGTACCTCGCGCAGAACCAGAAAGCGCTCGCGACGGGCGGTCGGCTCGCGCTGATCGGCGTCATGGGCGGGCGCAAAGCCGAGCTCGATCTCGGCCGCGTGCTCACGCAGCGGCTGAGCATCCTGGGCTCGACGCTGCGGCCGCGGCCGGTCGAGGAGAAAGCCGCGATCATCCGCCAGTTCGAACGCGAAGCCCTGCCGCACTTCGCGACCGGCGCATCGCGCCGCTGATCCACGACGTGTATCCGCTCGAGCAGGCCGCCGAGGCGCATCGCGCGATGGAAGCGAGCGAGCACTTCGGCAAGCTCGTGCTGCGCGTCACGCGGACGAGCAAGCCGCGATGACGATCCTGCGCAGCCTGCTGTTCGTGCCCGGCAACAAAGCCGAGCATGCTCGAGAAGGCGCTCGGCCTGACGCCGGACGCGTATCGTGCCCGACATGGAGGACTCCGTGCCGGCCGCCGAGAAGGCGAACGCGCGCGCGACCGTCGCCGAGTTCCTGCCGAAGCTCGCGGCGAGCGGCGTGCCCGTGATCCCACGCGTGAACGCGCTCGACACCGAGTGGTTCGACGACGACGTCGCGGCCGTGGTCGGGCCGCGACATCTTCGGCATCTCGATCGGCAAGGTCCGCACGGCGGCCGACATCAGCGACGTGTCGCAACGCATCGGCGCGCACGAGCGCGCGCTGGGGCTAGCGCTCGACAGCCTGAAGCTGCTGCCGTGGATCGAGACGGCCGCAGGCCATCGTGAACGTGAACGCGATCTGCCGCGCGAGCGAACGCATCGTCGCGGTCGCGTTCGGCGGCGAGGACTTCACGAACGACATGGGGATAGAGCGGCTCGCGGACGAGTCGCAGGTCGCGTACGCGCGCCAGCGGATGTGCGTGACGGCGCGCGCGGCGCACGTGCTCGCGCTCGACACGCCGTACTTCAAGCTCCGCGATCCGAACGGCCTGCGCTGGAACTCGCTCGCGGCCAAGAGCATCGGCTTCAAGGGCAAGTTCGCGATCCACCCCGAGCAGCTCGAGGCGCTGAACGAATGCTTCTCGCCGTCGGCCGCGGAGATCGCGCACGCGGAGCGCGTGGTCGCGGCGTTCGACGAGGCCGAGCGGCGCGGCCGCGGCTCGACGTCGCTCGACGGCTGGGTCATCGACGTGCCGGTCGTCAAACGCGCGCGCGCGTTGCTCGAGCTCGCGCGTCGCGCCAGCAAAGAATCTAGCTAGCCCATGCGACCTTCATCCGCCGCTCGCAACTGAATGCGACGAGCTTCTCGGGGTGGCAGCTCTCGCAGCGCGCCCGCGCCCGCCGAGCCTCAGTCGAGCGACTCGAGCGCCACGCGCTGCGCCTCGACACGCGAGGCACGTTCGTCCGCGAATCGCTTGACGCCCGCGAAGACGGAGTCCGGATCGAGGTGCGCTTCGGCGATCACGTCGGCCTCGAGCCCACCCGTCAGCCATTGGTTGTCCCAGTCCGACGTGAGCGAGTAGTCATCGGCCTGCGCACCGACGTTGCGAAGCGGCCAGAAGCGGCGCGTGCCACCCATCACGAACATCATGTCCTGCTTCGCCCCGGGCGACAGCACGGACCGGCGGTACGCTTCCGGCTGGCGGTCGAACAGCTCCTCGCTGACCGCCGAGATCACCTTGACGTTGACGCCGGCTTGCACGAGCTTCGGCAAGACTTTGACGGTGTTGAACGTCGCGAACGCGCCCTGACAAACGACGTACCCATGCCGCGGACCCGGACCGAAGTCGCGGATCACGTAGAGCCCCTTTGCGGCCGCGCGAATGTCCGTGTCGGCGAACGTGCTGCGATCGGCGACCGGCAGATCGGGCCTCGCGACCTCGATCGCGATGATGCCGACCTTCTTCTCGCGCGCCGCGATCTCGGCAGCCGCGAAATAGCCAGGCGCAACGTCGTTGTAGTCCCAGAAGCTCAAATTGATGATGTGGCCGCGCGGGAACAGCTTCCAGACCTGCGGCGAGAAGATGCCGAAGTGCGTGCGCGCGTCGGCCGCGGTTTCGGGACCGGAATGCGCCGCGAGGATGTGCAAGACACCGGTCTTGAACTTGCTGTCTTGGTTCTGCTGGCTCCAGACGCGCGCCGGCAGATACATGAGCGGCGTGAACGCGCCGTACGTGCCGCTGAACGCCCAGACGCCGGCGAACTTGTCGGGATCCACCGAGGCGTTCTGGCTCACGAGCCCGATCGCGGTCGACACGTTGCCGGCCTCTTGGATCGCGGCTTTGAGACGCGTGCCGAGCGGGTTCGTCTCGGGATCGTAGTGTCCCCAAAGGCTGCCGTGCTCGAGGTTGACGGACTCCGAGAGATCCGCGGCCGCAGTCAGCACGCGGTTGTCGGTGACGTAGTTCAGCCACTTGATGATCTCGGAAATCGCGCGCCGCGCGCCTGCCGCTTCGCCCGACTTCCGGAACAACGCGACCTTGACGTTCTTGCTCGCTCCGGACACCGAATTCTTGATCGCGAGCTCTTGCGGCTCGACGGGCAGATTCGCGACCTTGAGCCGGTCATCGAGGAACGGATCGCGCTTGACGTCGATGCGCAGAGGAATCTTGTCGACGACGCGATCACCGATCGCGACGAGGCGATCCGCGAGCCAATCGCCGAGACCGTTCCTGTCGAGCACCGACATCGCGACGTCGATGTTCGTCTTGAACTGGAGCAGCCGTTCGCGCATGTCCGCGACCGGCCCGGCCGACATTCCCTCGAACTTCACGCCGTAGCGGGCCTCGTAGGTCTTCGCGAGACCGACGATGTACTCGGCGTTCATCTTGAAACCGTACGGATGGCTCGCGTAGCCGATGATCTGCTTCGGGACCGGCGCGGGCCAGTAGCCCTTCGTCGTCTTGCCGATCACGATCATCGGCCGGCGATCGGCGGGATCCCAATCCTCCATCGTCTTCAACACGTCGAGGATCTGCTTGTAGTCGTTGCCGTTCGGAATCGTGAAGACGTTCCAGCCGTACGACGTCCACTGATCGCGCAGCACGTAGCCGTCCGCTAGCTTGCTCGGCACCACGCCGCCGAGCAGCGCGTCGTCGATGCCCGCGTTGTTGTCCGAGAAGAAAATTCTCAAGCGCTTGCCGGCCTGCACGGCCATCGCCGTGGTCTTGAGCTCCTGCGCGTGCCCCGCGCACATCGCGAACTCGCCTTCGAACGCGACGATCTTGGGCGAGCCGATGTCGGCGCCGAAGATGTCCCAGAACGCGGCCTTGCCCGCCGCGGTAGCGATGCCGACACCCGACGGCCCGCCGTTCACGTCGTTCGTTACGTCCGTCGATTCGATGTGGCCGGACAGCGCGCGAATGCCGCGGCCTTTCGCCTGCGCGAACAGCGGATGATCGGCGAGCCCGTTGTCCTCGAGCAGCGTGGCGAGCGCGCCGGCGCCGCGTCGGAAGCCGAGCGCGTCGACCGGCAACATCGCGAGCTCGGGAGCCACGTAATAGCGCCGATCGCCCGTGGCCGCGTATTTCCGCGCGAGCGCCTCGCCCATGATCATCCACAGCGCGTAGCAGGTCGGGGCGCAATGGCCCGCGGCCAGCATGAACTTGTCGCAATACGGATGCTTCGGACGCCGATAGTCGAAATGCAGCCCGCCGCGCTCGCGACCCGCGAGGTGCGTGACGACGTTGAACGGCGTGTAGGCCAAGGGCCCGCCGAAATGTCCGGTCTGCGCGTAATTGCCGAGCAGCACCAGCGTCATGCAGGTCATGAACCCGACGTCCTCGAGCTGCTGCAGGTCGTGGAGGTCGAGCCGTTCGGCGGTAGATGGAGAAGTAACGGGTTGTACGCTCATGAGCCGCAATTCTAGTCTACGAGATCTCGTGCCGTTGAGAGTAGGTTTGCAGCGGCCCGCGACGGACGCGCGCGCCCATCCGATCCGCGCTCGTCGGCTCGTGTCATAACTTGCGGGCCCGCGGCCTGCGTCAGCCCTTCTTGTTCGCTTCCTTGGCGCGCAGCTTGCGGTTCTGCTTCGCCATCTCTTGGA
The DNA here is from genome assembly GCA_963841645.1 of uncultured Gammaproteobacteria bacterium. Lineage (GTDB taxonomy): Bacteria > Pseudomonadota > Gammaproteobacteria > Steroidobacterales > Rariloculaceae > FEN-1219. The sequence continues at coordinate 8,617 of CAWJDS010000020.1, forward strand.
TGGCCTTGCCGACGGCCTTCTCGGTCTTCTCCTGGCTGTCCGAGATCAAGATGCCGGACGAGGTACCGCGCCAGACGAGTTGCTTTTCTTTCGCGTCCACGATGTCGACGACCAGCGTGCCCTTCTTCGTCTGGACTTCGCGCGTGGTCGTGTGTGTCGGGCCGGCCGCAACGCCCGACATTCCCCCCCAAGGGCCCATACCGTAGCTCCCAACGCTGAAGCCGAACGAGCTCGAACGGAGCTCAACCTCGGTGTCGACCGACCCGTGGTAAGTCACGTAGACATCGGGATTTTCGGTCGTCTCCGTGAACCCGGTGTTCTGCAGCTCCGTCTCGATCGACTGCTCGATGAACTTGTGCATGAACGGATTCGAGTCGGCAAGCGACGGCGCGGACGGCTGCTGCCACTGGAACGTCTTCACCTTCGAAAAGTCGTACTGCTTGTCCCACTGAATCTGCGGCTTCTGCGCGTGCGCCGGCGAGGCCACGAGAACTCCGAGCGCAAGCAGTGCTGCGAGCCTGATCATGGTTGCCTCTCCCATCGAGCGCTGTTCGGCGAGTTTAGCCGTCTGCGCGACTCTGCGCTCGCTCAGCGAAGCCGCGCGGCCGCTTCGCGCCCGCGCCGACGTCGACTCGAGATGCACCGGTCACTTCAACGGCTTGCGGAACTTGTACACGAACTGATCCGTGCGCCCGCGAATCGCGGGATTGAACACGTTGGTCTTACGGTCGTCCGCGCGATTGCGCAGCACGTCGCTCTCGGCAACGTATTCGAACCCGGCCGCGACCACCTGCTGCTTGACGATAGTTTCGTCGATACGGTGCACCGTGTCGGTGTCGCGCAACCCCGATCCCGGTTCGGCCGAATGGTCGACGATGATGTAGACGCCGCCGGGTTTGAGCACCGCGAAGACGGCCGCGTTCAACACCTTCAGGTCCGTCGGCCCCATGAACTTGTCCGGATAATCGTGGTAGTTCTGCGAGGTGAACACGACGTCCACCGGCTGCGGTGCGGTCAGCTTGGCGGCCGGTTGCATCAGCAAGTCGACGTTGCCGTAGTCCTTCGCAATCGCTTTTACCTGGTCGGGCTTCTCGTCGTACTCCGTCGGCCACACGGCATAGACGCGTCCCTGCGGCCCGACTACTTTGCTGAACAAGCGCGTGAAGTAGCCGCCGCCGGGAATCAGCTCGAGCACCTTGTCACCAGGCTTCGCGGCGGAGAACGCAACGATCTCGGCGCCTTTGCGCCGCTCGTCGTTCTTCGCGTCTTGAGCCCGCCCCGGGTCGGCCACGGCCTTGGCGACGTAATCGGGAATCTGCGCGAGCGCCGTGCCGCCGAGTGCCAGCGAGCACGCTAACGCAATCACTCCAAACGCGATCCGTTTCATGATGTGAGCTCCTGATTCGACGGACGAAACGAAGAGTCTAACGACGTGCGACGATCATGAGATGTGGCGTCGAATAGCCGCGCGCGAGCGGCACGAGATCCTCGACGGCGAAGCCCGCGGCGCGCACTGCCGCCTCGAGCGTCGCGCGCGGCGCGAAGCCGACCGCGCCGCTCGAGTGAGTTCGCCGCAGCATACGGACCATCAATTGCTCTTGAAACAGCGCTTTCTTGACGCGCCACGAGCCGTCGTCCTCGGCCTCCTTCAGCACGAGCCGGCCGCCCCGACGGAGCAACTCGTGTGCGGCCGCGAGAAACGGCCGCCACGCGGCGGCCGCGAGCAGATACAGCACGTCGGCGACGAGCACCGTGTCGAACTCGCCCGCCCGCTCGGCCGCTAACGTCTCGATCGTGCAGGCGCGGAGCTCGACGTTCGCGAGCCGGCCCACCGAGGCGCGCGCCCATTCGATCTTGCGCTCGTCCGGGTCGATTCCGACCACATGCCGCCCCGGCGAGCCTACGGCGAGCAGCGCGACGAGAACGCCGTGACCGCAGCCGACGTCGAGCAAACGCGGGCCCTCGGCCTGCGCCGCGAGGGCCTCGAGCGGCGCGGTCGCGAGCCGGCCGCGCACGAATAGCCGCTCTTTGAGCGGCAACCCATCGAACACTTTGAGACTTGAATGCGCCAACCGGGCCGTCCCTTAACTATAATAGGCGTTGGGGTGCGATCGGGTGCGGCTGCGAGCCAGCGACGCGGCCGGCCGCGAACGCAACCCTGGGATTGTGGTCAAAGTCCGGCGAACTTCCAGGGGCGCGCGCCATGATTTCTATCGTCGTACCAGCGTACAACGAGGAACGCAATCTCGACGTTCTCTACGCGCGTCTGCTCGGCCAGCTCGACAAGCTCCGCATTCACTGGGAGATCGTGATCGTCGACGACGGCAGCCCGGACGGCACGTGGAACACGATCATGCGCTTGAGCGAGCGTGATTCGCGCGTCCGCGGCGTGCGCCTGTCGCGCAACTTCGGCCATCAGAACGCGCTGCTCGCGGGCCTCGCGGCCGCGCGCGGCAAAGCCGTGATCTCGATGGACGCGGACCTGCAACATCCGCCCGAGGTCGTGCCACAGCTCGTGGAGCGCTGGCAAGACGGCTACCAGATCGTGCACGCGCTGCGTCGCGATCCACCGAGCGTTCCGTACTTCAAGCGCCTGACGTCGAAGCTCTACTACCGCATGTTCTCTTATTTGAGCGGCGTCGAGATTCAGCCCGGCGCGGCCGACTTCAGGCTCATCGATCGGCAGGTGCTCGATGAGATCCTGAAGTTCAAGGAAGAAGGCATGTTTCTGCGGGGCATCGTGCACTGGGTCGGCTACGCGACCACGAGCGTGATGTTCGATTGCTCGAAGCGCCACGCCGGCACGAGCAGCTACAACCTGCGCAAGATGCTCTCGCTCGCGTGGCATGGCGTGAGCTCGTTCTCGCTCGTGCCGTTGCGTATCGCGATGAGCATCGGGGTCTTGTCGTCGGTCGCGTCGCTCGTCGGCGTGCTCTACGCGATCCTCGGCAAATGGCTCGACAAGGAGGCGATCCCGGGCTGGGCATCGACCGTCGCGATCGTCTCGTTCCTATTCGGCGTGCTGTTCGTGTTCCTCGCCGTGCTCGCGGAATACGTCGGCCGGATCGTCGTCGAGGTCCGTGGCCGGCCGCGCTTCCTCGTCCGCGAAACGACACGGGCCGTGCGCGCCGCCGCGGAGCCGCGCCGCGCGAGCTCCGACACCCGCCTCGACTGAGGCCGCTCAAGGCATGGTCCGCTCCATACCCGAGGACTCGGTCGCTCGCTTCGCCCTCGTCGGCTGCACGAACTTCGTCGTGAGCTTCACCGCGTTCGTCTTGTCGTTCAACTACTTGCCTCCCGGCGCCGTCGCGACGCTCGCAGGGCTCGTCGGCGCCGGCGGCGCGTCTTCGCACCCGCCGCAGGCCGCCGTGGCGAATGTGATCGCGTACCTTGCGGGCATGGTGAACAGCTTCCTGCTGAACCGCTCTTGGACGTTCCGCGCGACGACCGGCAACGCACTGCCGCAGGCGCTGCGCTTCGGGATGTTAAGCCTGTTCAGCCTCACGATGGGCACTCTCGTCACGTTCGCTCTCGTCGACGTGCTCGGCCTGCCATCGCTCGCGGTGTGGATTCCGCTCACGGCCGTGGTCGTCATCGTCAACTACCTCGGGTGCAAACACTGGGCGTTCGCGCCGCGCGCCCTCGACACCGAGGCGAGATGACGCGCGTGGCCGTCGGCGCCCGGCTCATCGTGAACGCGGACGACTTCGGCCTGTCCGAGGCCGTTAATCGCGCCGTGATCGAGGCGCACGAGAATGGCATCGTGACCTCGACTTCGATCATGGCTGGCGGCGGCGCGTTCGAGCACGCGGCGGCGCTCGCGGCACGCAGTCCGAAGCTCGACGTCGGTGTGCATCTCACGCTCACGGAGCAACGACCGGTCGCCGAATCCGTGCCGAGCCTCGTCGGCGCCGACGGGCGTTTCGCGCCGCACGCGACCGATTTCGCGAAGCGCTGGTTGCGCGGCGCGATCGCGCTCGGCGACGTTCGCAAGGAGCTCGACGCGCAGATCCGGCGCGTCCGCGCGCATGGCGTGCGCCCGACGCACCTCGACGGCCATCAGCACGTGCACGTGCTGCCCGGAATCGCGCGTGTCGTCGCAGAGCTCGCGCGCGAGCACGGCATCGGTGCAGTGCGTGTGCCCACCGAGCGACCTCGCAGCTACATGCTCAAGGATCTCGGGGGCGTCAAACGTCTCGCCGAGCAGATCGCGCTCGGCACGCTCGGCGCACTGTCGCCACTCAGGCGCCTGCGCCGCGTCGATCGTTTCGTCGGCTTCTACTTCGGCGGCCGCTTGAACGAGCAGAACCTCCGCACCTTGATCGAGCGGTTACCTGCGAGGAAGACGGTCGAGCTCATGTGCCATCCGGGGCTCGAGGACCCGGCGAGCCCGTACGGCCACTGGCATTACGCCTGGGCGGCCGAGACCGCGGCGCTCACGAGCCCGAGGATCCGCGAGCTGATCGGCGCGCACGGCGTGCGGCTGATCGGCTATCGTGACATCTAGCGGAGAGCAAGGATGGACGAAGCCGAGTTCGACAAGTTCGCGACCGAGTACCGCGCAATGCACGCCGCGAACATCAAGGCGTCCGGCGAGAGCCCCGAGTACTTCGCCGAATACAAGATCGTCGACCTCGTGCGCGACAGCGCGGCGCTAGGCGCGCTATCCGCGGAGCCGCGAATCCTCGACTTCGGAGCGGGCGTCGGCTACTCGGTGCCGTTCTTCGCGCGCCACTTAGCAGCAGCACGAGTCACCTGTCTCGACGTCTCGCAGAAGAGCCTCGAGGTCGGCGAGGCGCAGCACGGCGCGCGCGCCGAATTCACGCACTTCGACGGCACGCGAATCCCGTACGCCGACGCGACGTTCGACGTCGCGCTCGCTTCGTGCGTGTTCCACCACATCCCCGAGACGGAGCACGTCGCGCTGCTCGCAGAGATCCGCCGTGTGCTGAAGCCGCACGGACTATTGTTCGTGTTCGAGCACAATCCTTTGAACCCGCTCACGCGGCACGCGGTCGACACGTGCCCGTTCGACGAGAACGCGGTGCTGATTCGCGCGCCGAAGATGCGCCGGCGCGTTCTAGACGCTGCGTTTGCCGATGCGCGGATAAATTACCGGATCTTCTTCCCGCACGCATTGCGCGGGTTGCGCGGGCTCGAGCCGAGCCTCACGTGGCTCCCGCTCGGCGCGCAGTACTACGTGCGCGCGAGCAAGTAATCTCTAGAGCTCGCCGCGCGAATCCCCGCTCAACGTCACGGTGACGTCGCGGCTCTCTTGGCCGCGGCGCAGCGTGAGCGTCACCTTGTCGCCGAGCTCGTGCTTGTCGAGCGCCGAGACGAGCTCGTTCGAGCTCTTCACCGGCTTGCCGTCGATCGCGACGATCACGTCGCCGAGCGTCACGCGGCGGCCGCCGTTCGACTGCGCGGGCTTGAGGCCGGCGCGGTCGGCCGGAGATCCGGATACGACTTGCAGCACGACGATGCCTGCGTAGTTTGCGTTCGAGAGCAGCCGGCGGCTGATCTCGTCGAGGGCACTGATACCGATCGTCGGCCGCGAGTAGCCGCCATACGCGATCAGCTTCGGCACGATGCGGTTGACCGTGTCAACGGGCACCGCGAAGCCCACACCCGCATAAGCCCCCGACGGGCTGTAGATCATCGCGTTGATGCCGATCAGTCGCCCGGAGCTGTCGATCAGCGGGCCGCCCGAGTTGCCCGGATTGATCGCGGCATCGGTTTGGATCAGGTTCTCGATCGTGCCGCCGTTCTCGTCGTCGATCGAGCGGTTCAGCGCCGAGATCACGCCGGTCGTGAGCGTGTGGTCGAGGCCGAACGGATTGCCGATCGCATAGACGTTCTGCCCGACCTGCAGATCGGCGCTCGTGCCGATCGGCAGCGCCCGCGGTCCGTCCGCCGGCAAGTCGATGTGCAGCACCGCGAGGTCGTGATCCGGGCTCGCGCCGACGAGCGAGGCTTGGAAGCTGCGCTGATCGGCGAGGGTCACGAGCGCTTCCTGCGCGCCTTGGATCACGTGGAAGTTGGTCACGATGTGCCCGTGCTCGTCCCAGACGAACCCGGAGCCCGTGCCCTGCGGCACGCGCATCACGTTGCGGCTGAAGGGGTTACGAACGTGCTGCACGGTCGTGATGTAGACGACAGACGGGCTCGCGCGCTGAAAGATGCCGATCGTTTGCTGCTCGTCGGGCGCGAGCGGTCCGCGCGGCGCGATCGGTCGCGGCTCCTCGGGCTCGGCACGCGCGGCTTGCGGACGCGGCTGCGCGTCGAGGCCCGCGGCCGCGATCAGCGCGAAGAGAAAGATCGGTAGAGTCCGACGGCTGAGCATCGCAGTGTGGAACTCGATCTGGCCGCTGTCGACACCCATCTTATACTCGCGTAATGAACCCGCGCGAAGATTTGGAAGCGGAGCCCGCGTCCTCGCGCGACGCGCACTGGCCCGACGACGCCGTGTTCACCGTCGGCCATTCCACGCTGCCGATCGAACAATTCGTCGCGCTACTGCACGCATACGACATACGCCGCCTCGCGGACGTCCGCACGGTGCCGCGCTCGCGTCGCAATCCGCAGTTCAACGCCGATGCGCTGGCGAGCGCGTTGCGAGCGGAGAGCATCGAGTACGTGCCGCTGCCGTCACTCGGCGGCTTGCGTCACGCGCGCAAGGATTCTGTGAACACCGGTTGGCGCAACGAAAGCTTTCGCGGTTACGCCGACTACATGCAGACGCGCGCGTTCGAGGAGGGCCTCGACGCGCTGATCGATATGAGCCGCGAACGGCGCACCGCGATCATGTGCGCGGAAGCCGTCCCTTGGCGCTGTCACCGCTCGCTCGTGGCCGACGCGCTCGAGGTGCGCGGCATTCCGGTCGTCGAGGTCCTGTCGGAGCGTAGCGCGCGCATGCACAAGCTCACGCCGTTCGCGCGCGTCGACGGCACCGCGATCACCTACCCGCCGGAGCAGATGGGCTTGTTGTAGACGAGCCGGAGCTCGACGTCGCCCGTCAGCCGGCCGGTCGGCCGGCCGCGCGCGGAGTCACGAGCACCGGCTGCGTCCGGTAAATGTCCGGGTACATCTGCGACAGGTTCTTAACCTTCGGAATGTCGTTGATCACGATGTAGGGGTAGTCCGGATTGCGGACCAGGAAGTCCTGGTGATACGCCTCGGCCGGGTAAAACGTCTTGCCGTCCTCGAGCGTCGTGACGATCTTTGCCGGGAACACGTGGGCCGCATCGAGTTGCGCGATGTACTTGGTCGCGATCTCGCGCTGCTTCGCGTCCGCGGGAAAGATCGTCGAGCGATACTGCGGCCCGTGGTCGGGGCCCTGCCGGTTCAGTTGCGTCGGATCGTGCGCGACCGAGAAATAGATCTGCAGAAGCTTGCCGTAGGTGATCTTCGACGGATCGTAGGTGACCTGCACCGTCTCCGCGTGGCCCGTCGTGCCGCTGCCGACCATCTCGTAGTGCGCGGTCTCCTGCTTGCCGCCCGCGTAGCCCGAGACGGCTTTCAGCACGCCCTGGACGCGCTGGAATACGCCCTGCACACCCCAGAAACATCCGCCCGCGAACGTGGCCGTCGCCGTCGCGGCGCTTGCTGGCATCTCGTCGAACGCGGGCGCCGGAATCGCGACCGCCTTCTCCTCGGCCTGCGCGCAGCCGACCAATGTCGCGAGAAGAAGACCTGCGAACGCGCACACCGACGTCGAAACTCGAAAGCTCATTTGTCGCTCCTTCTGCTGCTGGGGCGCCCGTCCTCAGCCGAACGTGAACGCGTAGCCGACTACGCCGGGGTCCAAGAACTCGATCTCGAACGTGTGGTCGTGAACGTCGCCGGACTGGCGGATCAACTGATAGAGGCGTTCTTCCGACACCGTGCCGTTGCCGTCCGCATCGACGTCGGTGCCATGATCGCCGCCCGGCGGGCCGCCGTCGAGCTGCACGCGGAAGCGGACGGGCTTACCGTCCGGGCCGGGCCCGAGCACGAGATGCAGATCGCGGGCCTGGAAGTGGAACGCTATGCGCGTCTGCGCGCCGTTCGCGGTCGCGTTCTCCTCGCCCACCGTCCACTTGCCGCCGAGCGCCCACTCGTTCAACGAGAGCTTCGGCGGCACGGTGTAGTCGTGCGCGACGCCCGGAACCTGGCCGCCTGGCGACGCGAAGTTGTCCGCGCGCGCGTGGCCGATGTAGGTCTCGGGGCTCAGCACGTGCGCCTCGTCCGACGGGAGCGCGGCGCCGCTGCCCGTTGCCGACACGAGATCGGTCGGCATGTTGCCGCCGCCGGCCTCCGCAAGCAGCTGCTGGATCACGCGCTCCGACGCGTCGTACTCGCCCTCGCCGAAGTGGGTGTGGCGAATGTTGCCGCTCGCATCGACGAAATAGTGCGCGGGCCAATATTCGTTGCCGAATGCGCGCCAGAGTTTGTAGTCGTTGTCGACCGCGACCGGATAAGTGATGCCGAGCGCCTTGACCTCGCGGCGCACGTTGCTAAGGTCCTTCTCGAACGCGAACTCGGGAGCGTGAATGCCGATCACGACGAGGCCCTGGTCGCGATACTTCTCGTACCACGCCTTCACGTACGGCAGCGCGCGCAGGCAGTTGATGCACGAGTAAGTCCAGAAATCGATCACGACGACATGGCCGCGCAGGCCGTCGGCGGTCAGCGGCGGCGAGTTGATCCACTCGATCGCGCCGTCGAGCGGCGGTAGTTTGCCGATCACCGGCAGCGCGCCCGCACCGGGGCCGCGCGCGGACATCATTGCGCCACCGCTCGTCGCGCCGTTCGGACCGCGCATCGCACCGCCGCCTTGCATCGCCCCGCCTTGCATTGCGCCGCCCTTCATCGCACCGCCGCCCGACGCGGAATCCGGCAGCAGCACGTCGTCCTGGTCGGACGATGGCGCTTTGCGGTCGGGCATCAGCTTGCCGAACAGCGCCTGCTCGAGCCGCGTCGTGCCGGGCGTCGAGACGCGCGACAGGAACCCGGTGTCGAGGCCGAACGCGATCGCGAGCGCGCCGACGACGACCGCGCCGCCGAGCACGCGCCGAATCCATTCTTCCGCGCCGAGCGAACGCTTCATGGAAGCGAACACGCGCCCGCCGAGCAGCAGCGCGGCGGCGAGCGACAGCGCGCTGCCCGCCGCGTATGCGAGCAGCAGCAGCGAAGTCTCGACATTCGCGCCGCGCAGCGCGGCGCCCGTGAGAATCAACCCGAGAATCGGTCCCGCGCAGGGCGCCCAGAGAAGCCCCGTCGCGATGCCGAGCAGGAACGAAGACTTCGGACTGCCGTCCGCGCCTGCCGAAGTCGTGAGCCGATTGCCGAGCGCGACGAACGGGCGGCTCAGCCGATCGGCGAAGCTCGGCAAGAGCAGCGCGAGGCCGAACACGAACACGAGCGCGAGCGCGATCCAGCGTCCCCATTGGTTCGCGCTAACGACCCAGCCGCCGCCGACGGCGGCCATCGTCGCGACGAGTGCGAACGTGAGCGCCATGCCGACCAAGAGCGGCAAGCCACTGCGCCGAAACGGCTGGTCGGCGCGCGTGAACACGAACGGCAGCACGGGCAGGATGCACGGGCTCAGGATCGTGAGCACGCCGCCGAGGAACGCGAGGACGAGCAGCAGCATCGGTTTCCCTATCGCGCGGTTTGCCGCGCTACGTGGCTTTGAACTTCATCGCGAGACCGTTCATGCAGTAGCGAAGTCCCGTTGGTTTCGGGCCGTCATCGAACACGTGGCCCAAGTGGCCGCCGCAGCGCCGGCAGTGGACGGCCGTGCGAACCATTACGAAGCTGATGTCGCGCGTCGTGCCGATCGCCTGGTCGAGCGGCTGGTAGAAGCTCGGCCAGCCCGTGCCGCTCTCGAACTTCGTCTCCGAGGAATATAGATCGAGGTCGCAGCCCGCGCAGCTGAAGATGCCGTGCCGGTGCTCGGCGTTCAGCGGGCTAGAGTACGGCCGCTCGGTCGCCGCCTCGCGCAGCACCTTGAACTGATTCGGCGTGAGGATCTTCTTCCACTCGTCGTCGGTGTGCGTGACCTCGAACGCCTCGCTCTCGACCGCGCCCGTTTGCCGCGCGCGCATCGTGTAAATACCGAGCGCGCCCAAAACTGCAACCACTCCACCGGCTTGGAGGAATCGACGCCGTGACTCAGCCATTCACCCTCCGATTGATACAGTTGGATATAGCGGCCATTATCTCCGGCCGCTGGCCCCGATCCCAGTGCGTGTTGTAAAACTTGGGCCTATCGGATGACCTCGCGCCGAACGCCGAGTTCCTGGGCGTAGGTGCACCGCGCAGGATGCCCGCTCTAAACAGGAGGTTCCCTATGAGCGCCGTGTCTCCCTTGAATCCGCGCCTCGAAGCGCTGCGCACGGGCTTTCTCGCGCACGACCACCAGCTGTTCGTCGACGGCCGTTGGGCCGCCGCGCAATCCGGCCAATCGTTCGACGTGCTGGACCCCGCGACCGGCGCGCGGCTCGCACGCGCGGCGGCCGGCGAGGCCGCTGACATCGACCGCGCAGTCAAGGCCGCGCGCACGGCGTTCCAGTCCGGCCCCTGGGCGAGCCTCACGCACGCCGAGCGCGCGAAGCTCATCTTCGAGCTCGCGGACGCCGTCGAGCGCAATGCCGACGAGCTCGCACTGATCGAGACGCTCGACGGCGGCAACCCCTTGCGCAGCACTCGCAACGTCGACGTCGCGATGGCGATCGAGAGCTTGCGCTACAACGCGGGCTGGGCGACGAAGCTCACCGGCGAGACCGCGCTGTCGCAGGCGCCTTCACGCTCGTTCACGTTCACGCTGCGCGAGCCCATCGGCGTCGTCGGCGCGATCACGCCCTGGAACGCGCCGTTGCTGATGGCCGTGAACAAGATCGGGCCCGCGCTCGCGGCCGGGTGCACGGTGGTGCTGAAGCCCGCGGAGCTCGCGCCGCTCTCGGCGTTGCGGCTCGCGCAGCTCATTGAGGAGATCGAGCTACCACGGGGCGTCGTGAACGTCGTGACGGGCTACGGCCAGACGGCCGGGCAAGCGCTCGTCGATCACCCCGACGTGAACAAGATCTCGTTCACGGGCTCCACGCGCGTCGGCAAGTCGATCGTAACGGGCTCGGCCGCGCACATGAAACGCGTGACGCTCGAGCTCGGCGGCAAGTCGCCGGTCGTCGTGTTCCCGGACGCGGACATCGAGGCCGCGACGCAGGCGATCTCGCGCACGATCTTCTTCAAGACGGGCCAGTTCTGCATGGCCGGCACGCGGCTGTTCGCGCACGAGAAGGTGTTCGACAAGATCGCGAGCGGCTTCGAGAACCTTGCTGCGAAGGTCAAGATCGGCGCCGGCATCGCGCCCGACACCGAGATGGGACCGATCATCTCGCAGAAGCAGCTCGACCGCGTGCTCGGCTACATCGACGCCGGCAAGCAGCAAGGCGCGCAAATCGTGACCGGCGGTAAACGCATCGAGCGCGACGGCTACTTCGTGCAGCCGACGTTGCTCGCAAACGTGCGGCCCGAGATGAGCGTATTCCAGGACGAGATCTTCGGGCCCGTGCTCTGCGCGACACCGTTCGGCGACGCGAGCGAGCTCGACCGGCTCGCGCAGCAGGCAAACGACACGAGCTACGGCCTCGCAGCCAACATCTGGACGCGTGACGTCGGTAACGCGATCGGCCTCGCGCGCCGGATCAAGGCCGGCAACATCACGGTGAACGGCGGCGCACGCGAGCAATCGATGCCGCTCGGCGGCTTCAAACAATCAGGCATCGGCCGCGAGGGCGGCCGCGACGGCGTCGAGGCTTACACGGAGCTCAAGATCGTCTCGATCGGCCTGTAGCTCGAGCGAGGCGGCCGCTCAGCTCTTCGCGGCGGCCTTCCGCGCCCCACCCTTCGCGCCCGCTGTTTTCTCGAGCAGCCGGAAGCGGCACGACGAGCCGCCGCGCACCATGCACTCGACGTGCTCGATCTTGCCCCCGAGCAGCGACGACAGCAGCGCGAGGTCGAGCTCGCAGACCTCGCGGTGCTCGGCCGCGAGGTGGTGATACACGCAGTTGCGCGCGTCGATCAGCGGCACGGCGGCGCCGGGATCGGGCAGCTACTCGCGCGTGATAGCCGAGCTCGCGCATGATCTCCGCGACGATCGCGATCTGCTCCTTGCGACTCTTGCCGTGCAGCCGCGCGGCGTGCTCGCCCGCGAGCTTCTCGCCGAGCGTGCGCAGCACGCGCACGAGGTCCGCGCTCGAAAGGGTTTCCTTCAAGGCACCGACGAGCAGGGACGCGAGCAGCGCGTATTGCTTCGGGAATAGGTGCACGCCGCCCTCGGTGAGGGTCCAGCCATAGCCCGGGCGGCCGCCGTTCGGCGCCAGCACGTTCTTCGCGACGAAGCCGTCGCGCTCGAGCGCCGTGAGGTGTTGGTGCACCGCGCTGCGCGAGACGCCGAGGCGCTCTGCGAGATCGTCCGCCGTCAGGCCGCCCTTGGTCTCGAGCAGCAGGGTCAAGAGCCGTCGCTGGCCTTCGCCGAAAGCGTCGATCGTTGGGACATGCATCGCGGCGCATTTTGAGCGCTTCGCCGACTAAAGCAACTTTGTACAGTTATGTCTTGACAAAGATTCAGACGGTCCACTAGCCTGTGGACATTCACCACTAGGCTGGAGAGAGAGTCATGCTGTTGAACGTCGCCGCTGTCGTTTTCGCCATTGCCGCGCTCGGCGGCATCGTGCTCGCCGCGCACGTGCTGCGCGGGAAGCTCGCGCCGTGGGCGCTGTCCCTGCTCCACGCTGCGCTCGGAGCCGCTGGAATCGTGCTTGTGCTGGTCACGGTCATCCAGGGCTTGCGCGGCAAGGCTGCGCTCGCGCTCGGGTTGTTCGTGGTTGCCGCGCTCGGTGGTTTCTTCCTCGCGTCGTTCCACTATCGCAAACAGTTCCCGCCGTCTGCCGTCGTCGTCGTGCATGCCGTCGTTGCGCTTGCGGGATTCGGCGCGTTGCTCGCGGCAATCGGAATCTTCTGACGCATTCGCGCGGGCGCCGATGCGCAACCATCCGTGGCATCCGCTGCTCGTGCACTTCCCTATCGCGTTCTGGGCAGCTGCGGTGCTGCTCGACGCCGCGGCGCTCCTTCATCTCATCCCTGACGGTGCGGCCGCGGCGCTACCGGGCGTAGAGCCGCCTGCGCTGTCGTTCGCGCTGCTTTGGCTCGGCGTGGCGTTCGGCGTGCCGGCGATGGCTCTCGGGTTCGTCGATTTCTTGCGGCTACCGCAGGCGCTGCAGAAGCGCGCCGCGCTAAACTGGCATGCCACCGCGATGACTTGCGCGTGGGCCGTGTTTCTCGGCGCCGCGCTGCTGCGACGGCCGGCGGCGCCGACGTCGCCGGCGGTGCTACTGGTCGAGCTCGCCGGTCTCGCGTGCCTGGTCACGGGCGGCGTGCTCGCGGCGGCCGTCGTGTTCGACGGCTGGCCGAGGTCGGCCGAGCCCGGACACCGATCCGGTGGAGAGTGAGCTCGAGAATGCCGAGGGAAGAGGAAGAGCGCGAGACATTCAGCTCGCCCGCGTGCTCGATGCACGAGTTCGCGGACGAGCTCGTGCCCGCGCAGCGCGACGCAGCACGTACGGCGGGCGTGCCCGAGCCGGCCGACGCGCTGCCGGTGCTTGCGCGTACGGCCGACGGCGGCGAGCCGAGCTGGCCCGTGATCAAGCCGTGGCGCACGCAGACGCGCGCCGTGCTGCTTTCGCGCCGCGCCGCGGTCGAGCTGCGCGAGCGGCAACGACGCGGTGAGAGCGCGAAGCAGCGGTTGCTCGCCGAGGTCGACCTCGCGCCGCATCGCGTGCTCGGCTTCTACTGGCCTATCCGCGCCGAGATCGACGCGCGCGACATCGCGACCCGCCACATCGAAGCCGGCGGTATCGCCGCGCTGCCCGTGATCACGCGCAAGAACGCCCCGGTCGAGTTCTGGCCCTGGACGCCCGGCATGAGCATGCGCCGCGGGTTCTGGAACATCCCGGTTCCGGCCGTTGGAGAGCCCGTGCGGCTCGATGCGTTGATCATTCCGCTCGTCGGCTTCGACGCGGCGTGCTTTCGGCTCGGCTACGGCGGCGGCTACTACGACCGCACGCTCGCCGCGCTCACTCCTCTACCGCTGCGCATCGGCATCGGCTTCGCCGACGCGGCGCTAGCGACGATCCATCCTCAGCCGCACGACATACCGATGAGCGTGATCGTCACGGATCGCGCCGTACATCGCTTCGCCTCGGGGAAGTAAAGCGCCGCGCGCTCGACTATGCTATGGAGCCGCGCGCGGCCGCTTCGCCGCGATTCCGGAGGCATTGTATGGAGCGCAGGGACTTCCTTCGTGTCTCACTCACCGGGCTCGGCGCCGTCGCGGCGTTCTTCGGCTCGATTCCGTTCGTGAAGAGCTTCCTACCGAGCGCGAAGGCGAAAGCGCTCGGCAACCCGATCGAAGTCGACCTGAGCCAAATGGAGCCCGGCACGGTGCAGGCGCACCTCTATCGCGGCGAGACGATGCTCGTGCTGCGACGCACGAAAGAGATGCTCGCGACGCTCGCGACGACCGACGCGCTCGTGCTCGACAAGACGCCCGACCCCGAGTACACAGACCCCGAGTACATCGATCGCGAGAACCGCGCGATCAATCCCGAGTTCCTCATCGTGCGCGGCGTCTGTACGCACCTCGGCTGCGTGCCGGTGCTCCGTGGGGCGGACGGCAAGCAGACGGTCGGAGCTTGGTGGCAAGGCGGGTTCATCTGCCCGTGCCATCAATCCGGCTACGACTACGCCGGCCGCGTCGTGCGCGGGCCCGCACCGCGCAACCTTCCGGTGCCGCCGCACCGTTTCGCAAGCCCGACGCGAATCGTCATCGGCGAGGAGCCGACGCCGACCTGAGGCTCGTCGTCAGCGCAACGACGGCGGGAAGCGAAACTCGCTCATGTTCGCGTCGAGCTGCACCCCCGCGCTGTTGATCGCGTAGGTCGCGCTCCGAAACGCGCCGAACGTGAACAACGCGTCGAGCCGCTGCCGCTCCGACAGCTCGGCCGCGAGCGCGTCCCAGGTCGCATCGCCGATTTCGTCGTCGCGATAGAGCTCGTCCGCGGCGCGCAGCAGCGCGGCCTCGACGGCGCCGCCGCCGCGCGGCCGGACCTGCATCGACACGCGCGACGTCGGCGTCGTTCATGCCGGTCTGCCGGCCGATGCGCGAGTGCGCGGCCCATTCGTATTCCGAGCGGGCACAGCACGCCGACTCGCATGATCACGAGCTCGCGGTCGCGCGGCATCAGCGTGTTCTCGTCGCGCACGTGCCGGTCCGACGGTGTTGCGCAGCGCGTCGGCCGGCGGATTGCGCGCGAACGTCCGAAACACGTTCGCGCCGCCGAGCCCGGAACCCGTGGGCGCGAGCGGCTCGATGCGCGCGGCCTTGCCGACGAGGCGCACGTTCGTCTGCCGCGCCGCGGGCGCGTAGGCGAACCGCCGGAAGGTAGGCGGTCCTTGAGCTCGGGCTCTATCTCGATCCGAACGTGCTCGCGAACGCGGCGTGCATCGCGATCTCGCCGACGCCGTAGACGAGGTCGGTCAGCTGATTCGCGTCGTAGCGCGCCGCCAACACGCGCCCAAGTCGCGTCGCTCACGAACGCGTCGACGTGCAGCTCGTCGGCCGCGCGCAGCAACGCGGCCTCAAACGGCTCCCAGCCAGGCGCGTCGGACCCGAGCGCGACGCGTGCGATCTCCGCGTCGCTGACGCCCGCGCTCCGCGCAGCCGGTGCGCGCTGCGCCCAAAGGTAGTCGGAGCGAGCGAGCCACGCGGCGCGCAACCACAGCAGCTCACGGTGACGCGGCGGCAGCGTCGATTTCGTGAGCAGGAACTCGGTATACGGCAGCATCGCGTTGGCGAGCTCGGGATAGCGCGCATAGGTCGCGATCGCGTTGCGCATGCCGAGCGCGGCGAATCGCGTCGTGAGCGCGCGCTGCGCGTCGTCGAGCTCGGCGCTCGCGAGCGGCGCGATCCGTGGCGCGGCAGCGACTTCGGCCGGCGCCAGATGCGCGGCGACGGCGAGCATGACGAGCAGCGTCAGACGACGCGAGGTAATCATCCAGCTCGTCTCACGCGACGCCCGCGCCGCGCACGCCGACGTAGACGGCGTACAGCGACTGGCTCGCGGCCATGAACAGCCGGTTACGATGCGCGCCGCCGAAACAGATGTTCGCGCAGACTTCGGGCAATCGAATCATGCCGATCCGCTCGCCGTTCGGCGCGACGACCTGGACGCCCGGACGCGCGCCGCACCAGAGGTTGCCGTCGACGTCGCAGCGGATTCCGTCGGCCGCGGAAGGTTGTCCGGTGCCGGGGATGTCGAGCTTCACGAAAGTCTTGCCGCTCTTGATCTGCGCGCCATTCACGTCCCAGACCTTGGTCGCCGAAGGGGCGCCCGTGTCGGCGACGTAGAGCTTCTTGTAGTCGGGCGAGAAACAGATGCCGTTCGGCTGATCAACCTCGTCGGTGACGAGCGCGACGCGGCCCGATGGATCCACTCGATAGACGGCCGGCTTCAGCTCGGGCTCAGCGCGCTCGCCTTCGTAGTCGCCGCGGATGCCGTAGGTCGGGTCCGTGAACCAGACGCTGCCGTCCGGGTGCGCCGCGATGTCGTTCGGCGAGTTCAGCCGCTTGCCGTTGTAGCGCTCGGCGAGCGCCGTGACGCGGCCGTCGTGCTCGTAGCGCGCGACGCGCCGCCCGCCGTGCTCGCACGAGAGCTGCCGTCCCTCGAAGTCGAACGTGTTGCCGTTCGAGTTGCCCGACGGTTGGCGGAACGTCGTGACACGCGCGTCGTCCTCGATGAAGCGCAGCTGGCGATTGTTCGGTATGTCGCTCCAGACGACGTAGCGGCCGACCGCGTTCCAGGCCGGGCCCTCGGACCACAGCGTGCCGGTGTAGAGCCGCACGATCGCCGTGTTGAACACGACGTACTTCTGGAACCGCGGATCGAGCGCGACGATATCGGGGTCCGGGTAGCGAATCGGCTCGCGGCCCGACCAGTCGCGCGGCGCCGCGTCGGGCAACACGCTCGGCGCAGGCGCCTGCGCGCTCGCGCGCGTAGCCGTAGCAGCGGCCGCGGCCGCACCGAGCGCGCCGGCGAGCAGCGTTCGCCGGCTCACACGCGAACGTTGCGAAGACACTTCGGGTTCTGAGTGATCGACGGGCGTCTCCGGCACGGCGCTTTCTCCTTCGGATCCTTTCGCAGGCGGCGAGCCGCTGCGAAGTCGACTCACTTCTCGCTCTGCCGGCGAATGCGGCGTTGACGTGAGGCGCGCCATCCTTGCACACGAGCGTCGCGCGAGGCAACGGTCCAAGTAGGCGCGCTAGCGCACAGACCCGCGCCGGGCATCAGAGGATCGTTCGTCGCAGAGGCTGGTTGCTGGGCAACGCAGCGATTAATACGGATGGAGCAGAGAATGAACAGAGTCATCACTATCGGATCGATGCTGATTCTTGGTGTCGCGACGGCGGCATGCAACTCGGCGAACCCGCCTGCCACCGTGCAGCGCGACGTCTCAAAGGCGGAAGCGGATCGCACCGCGGACGTGGCCGACGCGCGTCAGGATGGCGAGCAGGCCGTGCAACGGCAGCAGAAGGACGTCGACGCGGAACGCCGCGATGTGACCGACGCCCAAGCGACCGAGAACTATAAAGTGGCGTTAGCCAAAGCGGATGGCGACTACAAAGTCTCCGCGGCGTCTTGCGACGCGTTGGCCGATACCGCGCAAGTCAACTGCAAAGATCAAGCCGAGGCGGTTCTCAAGTCCGACACGGCTCGCGCTGAGCTGCTAAAGCCAAAGGGCTAAGCCGACGGCGCAGTCAGGCGAAGTAGACGGTCTTGAGCTCGAAGTACGGATCGAGACCCTCGATCCCACCCTCGCGGCCCGTGCCCGACTGCTTGAAGCCGCCGAACGGCATCGTAGGATCGACGATCAACCCGTTCACGGTGACGCTGCCCGAGCGCACACGCCGCGCGACCTCGTAGCCGCGCTCGGGGTTCTCGGTGTAGACCGCACCATGCAAGCCGTAGATCGTGCTGTTCGCCTTCTCGATCGCGTCGTCTACGTTCTTGTACGTGATGAACGAGACGACCGGCCCGAAG
>CAWJDS010000021.1:0-25423 GCA_963841645.1 uncultured Gammaproteobacteria bacterium
TGCTGCGCAACGGCGGCGAGGTCCGCGCGCTCAGCTTGAAACCCGGCCGTTCGACGACGGCCCTGATCGACATGATCCGGCACGAAAACTGAAACGCGCGCGATACTGAACGGCGCGCGCGATACGAACAACGCAACGCCGAACCGCCTAGTCCTTCTGCGTACCGCATTGTTGCGCGAAAGGTACAGCTCTATTCGTACAACTACCTACCGTGGTAGGGTCTGCCCTGATATCGGCGCGCGGGTCGCCGTGCTCAACTTGGCGACCGCGCAATCGTCAGGGACAAGGAAAGAAGGCGAAAAACTATGTCAGCGAATCATCCCCATCGACTCGGTCTCTTCGGCGTTACGCTCGTGACCGCATTGGCCATCGGGCTTGCGACGCCGGCGTTCGCTCAGAGGCGTGGTGCCGAGAGCCGCGCCGGAACCGCGGAATTCGGCCTGCAGATCATGGATTTCGGGAGCGCTCATGCCACCGGCACGCACGGCGCCTCGTTGGACGTCGACAGCGATGTCGCTTGGGGTCTCGTCGGCGGCTACAACTTCACCAACAAGTTCCAGCTCGGCGGCGAAATGACGTGGGCCAACCCGGACTACCGGCTCAAGCTGGTACCGGACAGCGGCAGCCCGTGGCCGACCGTCAACGCGAACCTCGACGTCAGCACGTTCATCATCAACGGCACGTTCCACTTCCTCGACGGTCCGATCACGCCGTACGTCCAGGTTGGTGCGGGCTGGATTCACGTCGACTCGAACGTGGTCAGCGGCACACCGAGCACGGGCTGCTGGTGGGATCCGTGGTGGGGCTACGTTTGCTCGACGTTCTATGACACCTATTCCGACACGCGCACGGCCTACACTTATTCGGCCGGCGTTCGTTGGGACCTGAGCGATTCGATCGCGCTGCGCGCGAGCTACGGCGAGCTCGACATGGACACGAGCCACGCGACCAAGGATGTGAACCTCACGACGTGGCGCGCCGAGATCGTTTGGAAGTTCTAGATCGAATAACTTTTTCGGGAGCTATCACATGAGAAGAATCACAATGTATCTGGCTTCTGCGGCCTTCGCGCTTGCCGCGGCTCCGGTGCTCGCGCAGCAGCCGGCCCGCGACCATCCGGCCGTCGGAGCCAGTGCCTCCACGACCGTGCAGGCGACCGTCGAGGCGGTGAACATGCAGACGCGCGAAGTCACGCTGCGCAAGAGCGATGGCGAGCTCGTCACTCTCGTCGTTAGCCCGGAGGCGCGCAATCTGGCGCAGGTCGCCAAGGGCGACGTCGTCACCGCGACCTACAATGTCGGTCTCGTCGTCGCGCTCGGTCCGCCCGGTAAGGAGCCGATTCGAGTCGACGACACGCAGGCGACACGGACGGCGCCAGGCGAGAAGCCGGGCGGCTCGATTCAACAAACCGTCGCGGTGACCGCCACGGTCACTGCCATCGACGCGGCGACGCGCACGGTGACATTGAAGGGGCCGAAGCAAACGGTCTCGCTGCCGGTCTCGAAGGACATTGATCTCACGAAGGTCAAGGTCGGCGACCAGGTCGGCGCAATCTACCAAGAGTCATTCGCGCTGACCGTCGAGCCTGCGAAGAAAAAGTAGCGAGACTCGGTCGGCCGGCCGCGCAGCCATCGCGAGCTGCCCGTGTGACTGATGCGGTAGATCTCGAAGCCCTGCGGGCCGCGTTCGCGGCCCGCGAGTTTTTCCTCGTCTATCAGCCGATCGTCGCGCTCGGCGACGGCGCATGCGTCGGTGCCGAATCACTGATCCGCTGGCAGCGCGGCAACGCTGTGATTGAGGCCGCGGACTTCCTATCGTTGACCGACCGCACTCCGCTCTCGGGCGTCATCACCTACTGGGTGATCGACACCATCGCGAGCGAGCTCGGCGATTGGCTCGGTGAGCACAGGGCGGCGCGAATGGCGATCAACATCCCGCCCGAGATCCTAGGTCGTGGCGGGATCGAGTACGCGGCCGTCAAGTCGGGGCTTCGCCAGTACGCGAAGCAGCTAATACTGGAGATCACGGAGCGCGGCATACCGGACGAGCTCGGCCTCGACGCCCTCAACCGCATACCGGAGACAGGCGCGCGCGTGGCGCTCGATGACATGACCTTGTCGGGCGCGAATCTCGCGCTGCTCACGCGTTGCCACTTCGATCTCGTCAAGATCGATCGGAGCCTCATCGCGCAGCTCGCGGTCGATGCGCCCGCACCGGCGTGGCTCGACGGGCTCGCGGCGTTATTACGGGCGACGCCGCTCGAAGTCGTTGCCGAAGGTGTCGAAACCGAATATCAGGCCGCGACGCTACGCGCCGCGGGTGTGCAACTCGCGCAGGGCCATTTGTTCGCCACCGCGCTGCCGGCCGCCGAGTTCAAGCGCTACTACGAGGCACGCCCAGGCTGACCGCCTTGCCGGGCGCTCTTCGGCGTCCTTAGTGATATCCATCCATCAGGAGTGCTCGAGTCATGCGACCTATCAGCGCAGCCACCGCCGCGGTCGTGGCGTTCATCAGTCTCGCGGGCTCGGCTCGTGCGCAAGACGCGAAATCATTCGAAGTCTATGGCTTCGCGCAGGCCGACTACATCCAAGACTTCAAGCGAGTTGATCCGGCATGGCAAGACACGCTACGGCCGTCGAAGATTCCGACCACCGACGGCCTCTACGGAAGCGACGGCCAGGCGATCTTGAGCATCAAGCAGAGCCGGTTCGGAGTGCGCGGGAGTAACCCCGTCGGCAATGACACGTTCGAGTTCAAGTTCGAATTCGACCTCTACGGCACCGGCGTGGACGCCGGCCAGACGACGATGCGCGTGCGGCACGTGTACGGTTCCTGGGGCAACTGGCTCGCGGGCCAGACGAACACGCTGTTCATGGACATGGACATTTTCCCGAACGTGATCGACTACTGGGGCCCGAACGGCATGGTGTTCGTGCGCACGCCGCAGATTCGCTGGACTCCGATCCACAACGGCGATAACACTTTTGCGGTCGCGATCGAGAAGCCGGGCAACGACATCGACGTGGGTCAGTTCTCGCGCTTCGAGGACCAGGGGCTCGCGAACTTCCAGCCTAACAATGAGATCCCCGACATTACGGCGCAGTACCGGAAGGTGCAGGACTGGGGTCATCTGCAGATCGCCGGCATCCTTCGCAAGCTCGGTCTCGAGAATACGATCAATCCGGCCAACATCGTGAAGCGCGACGACACGGGCTGGGGCGTCGACGTGACCGCGAGCATCAAGGTCGGCGAGCGGGACAAGGTACTGCTCGGCTTCGTGACCGGCGCCGGCATCGCGACGTTCATGAACGACGGCGGCGTCGACATGGCGCCGACGACGCCGATCCAGGCGACGGCCGACGCGAACGCGGTGGACCTCACGGGCGTGAGCGCGTACTTCGACCACTATTGGAACTCGAAGTGGAGCAGCTCGATCGGCTACAGCTACGACGAGGTCGACAACTTGAACGGCCAAAACGGCAGCGCGTTCAAGAAGGGCGACTACTTCTCGGCGAACATCCTGCATGCACCCGCGGACAACATCTTGATCGGCGCGGAGCTGCTCTGGGGCAAGCGCGAAGACTTCAACGGCAACTCGGGCAACGACAGCCGCATACAGTTCTCGCTGAAGTACAGCTTCGGCGCGAAGCTGTGATCGAGCGCATCCAAGATAAATTGGAACGACGGTGAACAACCTGTCTGCTTTGCGCGTTGGCGCGGCGCTGCTCGCCAGCGCGGTCTCGCTCGGTGCGTTCGCTCAGGCGCTGAAGCCCGCCGACATCCGGAAGGCGCTCGACGCGGCGTACACGAAGTACCAAGACCTCGAGGAAGGCAAGAACGCCGACTACATCCCCGCGCTCGCGAAGGTCGACTCGAAGATCTACGGAATCGCGCTCGTGACGACCGACGGCAACGTCTACACGACAGGCGACATCACGTCGGAGGTCTCGATCCAATCGATCTCCAAGGTGTTCACGATGGCGAAGGTCATCGAGGAGCAGAACCCGACGGCGATCGAGAACAACATGGGCGTCGACGCGACCGGCCAGGCGTTCAACTCGATCGTCGCGATCGAGCAGTACAAGGGCGCCGAGATGAATCCGATGGTGAACCCCGGCGCGATCACGGCGACGAGCATGGTGTCGGGCGCGACCCGCGACGAGGTCTGGAACAAGATCCTCGCTTATCAGAGCGACTTCGCGGGTCGGCAGCTCAAAGTGCTCCAAGACGTCTATCAATCGGAGGCTGCGACCAACCAACGCAACCAGGCGATCGGCCGATTGATGTACGCGTACGGCCACATCAAGGCCAACCCGGACCAGGCCACCGATATCTACACCGAACAGTGCTCGGTCGGCGTCAACGCGAAGGATCTCGCGACGATGGCCGCGACGCTCGCGAACGGCGGCAAGAATCCGGTCACGGGCAAGCAGGTGCTCGGCGTCGGCAACGTCCCCGAGGTGCTCGCGGTGATGGCGACGGCGGGACTCTACGACGACTCGGGCAAGTGGCTCTATCACACGGGCCTGCCCGCGAAGAGCGGCGTCGGCGGCGGCATCATCGCCGTGTCGCCCGGCAAGTTCGGGATCGCGGTGATCTCTCCGCCGCTCGACACGGCCGGCAACAGCGTGCGCGCGCAGAAGGCGATTGCGGATATCTCGAACGCGCTGAACGGCAACCCGTACGCGGTCAAGCCGCGCTGACGATCAGCCGCCCAGCATTCGCAAGAATCCCGCATTGACGCCAAAAGGGCCTAGAATCGTCGCGCGCGACGGCGCGCGAACAACGGGTAAGAAAGTGGCCGAGCCAACCCATCCCCCGACCCCCGATCTCACGCGCACGTTCCTGTTCATCCTCATCCTCTCCGGGCTGATCGCGGCGAGCCTCTGGACGCTGTCGCCTTTCTTGAGCGCGCTGATCTGGGCGACGACGATCGTCGTCGCGACCTGGCCGCTGTTGGTGCACGTGCAAAAATGGATGGGCGGCTCGCGAGCGTTGGCGGTCGTGGTGATGACTCTCGTGATCTCGGCCGTGTTCGTCGTGCCGTTCGGGATGGCGGTGGCCGTGCTGCTCGATCTCGCGGTGCAGGGTGTCGAGCTCGTGCGCACCGCGCTCGATCGCGGTCTGCCGCCGCTTCCGCATTGGCTCGTCTCGATCCCGTGGCTCGGGCAGGCACTCAATTCGGGGTACCAGGACTTCGCCGCGCACGGCCCCGAGGGAGTCGCCGAGCTGTTGCGCCCGTACGCGCGTTCGGCCGCGAGCTGGACCGTGACGGTGACCGGCGGCGTCGGCGTCGTCGCCGTGCACTTCCTGTTGACGGTGATCCTGTCTGCGATCCTGTACGCGCAAGGCGAGGTTGCGGCGGATGGCGTCATCGGGTTCGCGCGCCGCATCGGCGGCGACCGAGCGGAGCAGACCGTGCGCCTCGCAGCGAGCGCCGCACGCGGCGTCGCGCTCGGCGTCGTCGTGACCGCGCTCGTGCAGTCATTGCTCGCCGGGGTCGCGCTCTGGATCAGCGGCGTGCCGCGCGCGGGGGTGCTGCTCGCGATCACGTTCGTGCTCTGCGTCGCGCAGCTCGGACCGCTGCCGGTGCTCGTCCCCGCGGTCGTTTGGCTGTTCTGGTCCGGCAGCGTGGCTTGGGGTATCGCGCTCGCCGTGTGCACCGTGATCGTCGCCGTGATCGACAACGTGATGAAGCCGATCCTGATCAGGCGCGGCGTCGACTTGCCGCTGCTGCTCCTGATCGCGGGCGTTATCGGCGGCTTGATCGGCTTCGGCGTCGTGGGCCTGTTCATAGGCCCCGTGCTCCTCGCAGTCACGTACACGCTGCTCGTCGCGTGGGTGCGCGACGGCAGTTCCCCGCCGGCGCGCTGAGTGGCCGCCGTGACAACGAGCCCGTGCGCCGCGGACTGCGAGCCGATTTTGTGACTAAGAACGCGGTGAGGGACTTTGCCGCGAAGCTAGGAAGAGCAGATGGAGCGAGCAATGAGCATACGCAGCAATAGGACAGCGAAGGGCGTGCGCACGAGCCGTGCGATCGTCGCGGTTGCGGTCGCGGCGGTAGTCGGAGCCGTCGCGTTGTGCGCGGCGGCGACTGCGAACGCGGCCCAGGCCACGTGGCCGCGCAAGGTCGACACCGACCGCGGCACACTGACGATCTATCAGCCGCAGCCCGAGAAGCTCGACGGCAACATGCTCGAGGGCCGCGCGGCCGCGTCGATCAAATCGAAGACGGCGAAGGAGCCGACGTTCGGCGTGATCTGGTTCAAGGCGCACGTCGATACCGATCGCGACGCGGGCACCGCCGTGCTCCGCGACATCGTCGTCACGCAGGTTCGCTGGCCCGACAGCAAACCGGTCGAGGAGGAAGACGTCCGCGGCGTTCCTCACGACGCTGATGCCGAAGCAGAGCATTCCGATCAGTCTCGAGCAGCTCAAAGCGAGCCTCGTGACGATCGAGAATCAAAAGAAGAGCATGGACGACCTGCGCCACGATCCGCCGAAGATCATCTTCAAAGAAGAGATCGCGGTGCTGCTGCTCTACGACGGCGAGCCGCGCAGGCTGCCGATCCCGAACACCGATTTCGAGCAGGTCGCGAACAGCGCGCTCGCAGTCGTCTACGACAAGAAGACCAAGACCTATTACCTCGCCGGAGGACAGTACTGGTACAACGCCGAAGACCCGAAGGGTCCGTGGCAGTCGATCCAAAAGCCGCCCGACGCGATCGCGAAGCTGATCCCGGCGCAGGCTGCGTCCGAATCGCCGAAGCTCAAAGTACCGCCGACGATCGTCGTCGCGACCGAGCCGACCGAGCTGATCTCGACGGACGGGCCGCCGAACTGGCAGACGATCGCGAACGGCAAGCTGCTCTACGCCGCGAACAGCGAGACGCCCGTCGTGCGCGACGCGGCGACGAACGGCATGTTCGTGCTGCTCGCGGGGCGCTGGTACCGCGCGGCAACCACCGAGGGCCCGTGGGCCGTCGTGCGGCCGGACCAGCTGCCGACGGCTTTCAAGGACATCGAGCCCGCCTCGAAGCTCGGCTCGACGCGCCCGTCGGTCGCCGGTACGCCGGAGGCCGAGGACGCCGCGCTCGACGCGCTCGTGCCGCAGACGGCGGCGGTCGACCGCAAAACTGCGAAGCTCGAGGTGACGTACGACGGCGAGCCGAAGTTCAAGCAGATCGAGGGCACGGGCGTCGAGTACGCGCTGAACACCGCGACGCAGGTGCTTAGGATCAAGGGCAAATACTACGCGTGCGATGACGGTATCTGGTTCGCGTCCGACAAGGCGCAGGGACCCTGGGCCGTCGCCGATAGCGTGCCGATGGACGAGATCCAGAAGATCCCGGCTTCGGAACCCGTCTACAACACGAAGTACGTATACGTTTACGAGTCGACGCCCGAGGTCGTCTACGTCGGCTACACGCCGGGGTACATGTGGTCGTACCCGTGGTACGGCGTGCCGATCTACGGCACGGGGTATCCGTACCCCCCGTATTGGGGACCTTGCTGCTACTACCCGCATCCGTCGCCGTGGGGCCTGCACCTCTCCTATAACCCCTACACCGGCTGGGGCATGGGCCTCACCTACTCGTTCGGGTTCTTGACGGTCGGGTTCACGTTCGGCGGCGGCTACGGCGGTTATTACCGGCCTGGCTATCCACCGGCGTACTACCGGCCGCCGTATTACCCGCCGGGCGGTTACCGGCCCGGAGGCGTCGGAGGAATCGGCGGCGTCGGCGGTGTTGGTGGGGTCGGCGGTGTCGGCGGTGTCGGCGGCGTCGGCGGCGTCGGCGGCGTCGGCGGTGTCGGCGGTGTCGGCGGCGTCGGCGGCGTGGCGGCGGGCGGTGTCGGCGGCCCCGGTAACGGTGCGAGCCAGCTTCCGGCCGGTCCCGGCGGTGCCGGAGGCGTTGGCGGTGTCGGAGGCGCTGGAGGCGTTGGCGGTCCGGGCGGCGTCGGCGGCGCGGGCAATGGCGCGAGTCAGTTGCCGGCGGGCGGCGCAGGAGGCGGCGTCGGCGCGGGCAATGGCGCAAGTCAGTTGCCGGCGGGTGGGCGCAACAACCTGTACAACGGCGCGTCGGCGAAAGACCGCGTCGTGCCCGGGTCCTCCTCAGGATCACGGAATCCCGGCGTCTCGACGATGGACCGACCCGCGTCCGGCGCGAACAACGTCTACGCGGACAAGGGCGGCAACGTTCACCGCCAGACGTCGCAGGGGTGGGAATCGCGAGACCAGGGCAACTGGTCCTCGCCCTCGCGGACCACGCCGTCGAACCTCGGCACGGATTCGCGCGCGCGCCAGTCGGGCGCGTCGTCGATGCAGTCGCGACCGTCGTATGGCGGAGGTGGGCGGGCGGGCGGAGGCGGCGGCCGGCGACGTTGAGGCGCGCTAGGCGACGTCAGCGAGTAGCGCCAAAGTCGACCTTGAAGTAGAGCAGCGCTCCCCGGTAGCCCGCGTCGAGGCGGCCGTGGAATCCGGCCTCCTCCGCCGAGACGTTCATCGAGACGTCGTTGTACGCGACGCCGAGCGCGAATCTCTTGCCGAACGAATAGTCGACGCCGACATATGAGTCGTGGAGTCTTCCGTCGATGCCGCCCGTCTCGATCGCGAACAGCTCGGCCGCGCCTCGCAGAGTGAACCGTTCGCCGAACGCGTATTCGCCGCGCAGACCGAACACCGGAAGTGGCGCGGTCAGTTGCCGCGACTCGGCCGTCCCGCGAGCCGTGTCGCTGAGCGCGACGCCCGTACGAGCAACGTAGAGGCCCGCGACAATGCCGAGGAAACCTCGGTCCCGGCTCAACGGAGCAAACGTGTAATCGAGCTTGTAGATCTCGAGCTCGTTGTGCGTGCTTACGTCCGAGTCGATCGCGAAGCTCTTGTTGCCGATCGCGATGTCCTTCTCGATCTTTTTGCTCGCCTCGCGCGAGAGATCGAACAGCGAAGCGTCGATGCGATGCCGCGGCGTAATCCAGACGTAGCCCGAGAGGCGGGCGACCGTCATGTACCGCTCCAGGCCGAGGTCGTCCTCCATGTCGATGTCGGTACCGTTGTGGGAGTCGGAATCGAGGCGCGCGTCCGTGGTTCGTCCCGTGTTGAACGCAGCGAGCATCACGCTGCCGCGTTCTGCCGCTGGCTCCCGCACTTCGGCGCTCGCGGTGGCCGACAGCCACGCGCCGAAAATCAACAGCGACGCGTACCGGCTCTTGCCGCAAAGTCTGTCGTGCTTGCCCTTCTGCTTTTTCTTGTCTTTGGACTTGCCGGCGGCGTCGTCGCTCTGCATGGCTTCGCCTTCTTGTTCTTGTCGGTGCACAGTCCCGTAGGTGTCTCGCAGGTACGCTACGAGGTTCACGTTACGGCGGCTGCGGATAATACCGACGTTCCTTGCGACGGGGCAGAGCGGTTCGTCGAGCTCAGGCTCCGGGCACGAGCTCGCGGAGGCTCTTCGCGACGTTGTCCTGAAACCGGCGCCAACCCTTCGCGCCGACCAGCGCTTGATTGATCTCGAGCTCGACGCCTAGATAGCGCGTTTGCGGATGGCGCTTGCGGAGCCACGTGCTCAGCCCGTCGGAAGCGCCGCTGTAGGGATAGTTGAAGCGCACGCGCAGCGTTGGATCGAGGTTGCGCAGCGCCGCGGTCCAACGGCGGCAGAGCTCCGCCTCGTGCTTGCGGCGGCTGTCGTACAGCAGGCCGATGTCGGCGTTGCGCACGACGCCGTCGAGCTCCGACGTGAAGCTGTGCACGGCCACGTGGACGACGCGCCGGCCGCTCGCGATTCCGGCCGCGACGGCGTCCTCGACGGTCTTGCGATGCGGACGCCACCAGCGCGCGAGAATTCGCTCGCGCTCGTCTTTAGGCAGCGATTGGGTGAATTTCGACCAGATGCGCCGATTCGTCGGGGAGCGATTCGCTTCGACGAACAGCCGGCTCCAAGTCACTGCGTGCAGCGGCCGTCCGAGCTCGCGTTCGAAGCGCCGCGCGAGCGTTAGCGCGCCGGGGTCCCAGCCCCGATGCGAGGCGAGCAGCTGCTCGGCATCGGGGCCGCGAAAGAGCTTGGCGTAGCCGCTCGGTATCCGGTTGCCCGCGTGCTCGCAGGTGAGCAGCAGCTCGTCGCGCGCCGATCGGGTGCTCATGCTTTTTTCTCCGCAACCGATTTCTTCGCGCCCTTCGGCCGTATCACTAGCAAGTTGCCGTCGTCGGAGCCGACGCCGAGAAAGATCGCGCCGATTAGACGGAACACGTTCACGCGATAGTACTTGGTGCCGTACGCCGGGTTGTCGAGCAGCGGATCCGCGATCGCGACGGACTGATCCGTAGCCCGATACCCGCTCAGCACGATGAAATGCCCGAATGATTCGCCGGCCACGTCGTCAGCCCCGGCCTCGGTCTCGCGCGAGCACTGATAGAGATACGTGCCGTTCGTGCCCGTGAGAATCGGGAATCCGTCGCCGAGGGTCTTCGCGATGAGCTCCGGAGTGAGGTCGCCCCAGACGTACTGGCCGCCGAGCGTCAGGTACTGCTCCGCGCTCTCGAGAGCCGGTCCGTAACGCGGATCGTTCGCGAAGTTCTTCGCTACGCCGCGCGCCTTGAGCTTCGCGAGCAGGTCCGTCGGCTTCTGAAACCACGTGGGGTCGAAATGGCGCACGCTACACAGCCACATGGCCGCTTCGTAGCCGCGTTGCAGCGCATGCACCGCCAGGTGGACGCTGAGTGTGCCGCCGCCCGGCAGCTTCGGCGTGTCTCTGATCACTTCGTCGAGCGTGATCTTGTCGCCGTAGTAGTCATAGAGCGCATGCAGCGCGGTCGGTCCGCAGGTTGTGTAATCCGGCTGGCGCTCGATGCGCACCTTTAGATCGATATCCACGCTACCTCCGGGGTCGGCGCTTGGGTTTGCGGTTGCCGCTGATCGACTGGACTAGCACGGACGGCGCCGGCCACAGACGGACCGCCGGGCCCGAACCGAGCCTGCTCGAGTCCACCGTACGCTGAGCAAAACGAGGAGAGAGTTTCAACGTGTCGGATTGTAGCGCGTCGTCCGGTGTCTTGTTTTCTCGCGTCCGTCGCCCCTTGCCGTTTTTCCATAGCGCTCGCCGGCGATCCCTGGCACGGTCGCATCGAACGTGACGGACGGCGCCCCGGTGGAACGGTGGTTCAGTGAGCGACAGAGCGAATTCTCGGAGAGCGCTGGCCGTGGGCCGACGACGCGACGGTCGGCGCGCCGCTCGCGACGAGGTAATTGCGCGCGCACTGAGGTTCGTCGATCGTCACGGCGGTCGCTTGCCGAGTCTGGGCGCGCTCTGCGCGGCGGCGGGCGTGAGTGAGCGAACGCTGCGCTCGAAATTCACGGCAGCCTTCGGCGTAGCCCCGAACAGATACCTTCGTGCGCGCAGGCTGCAAGTGATTCGCGCGGCTCTGGCGGCCGCCGATCCGCGGAGCCAAACAGTCAGTGCAATCGCGCGACGCTTCGGCTATTCCGATGCCGGTCGGATGGCCGCGGAGTACCGCACGTTGTTCGGCGAATATCCTAGCGCGACGCTCGCGCGTAGGGGCGCGCAACGTGCGGAACGACGGGTGCTCTGAGCGCCGGTAGCCGCCGGCGTGCCAGAAGCGATTGGGACGGCAGCTCGCCGAATTGTGCCTCGTATTGCTTGGCCAATCGCCCGAAGTCCCAGACGCCGAAGCGCGAGCAGATGCTCGTAATCGTGTCCTTCGGTCCCGACCCACGTATCGCGGATCGGATCGCGTGCAGCCGGTGCGCCATCACATAGTGGTGCGGGCTCATTCCGAGGCATTCCTGGAAGACGTTGCGCAGGGTTCGTTCGGAGGCGCCGGCCGCGGCGGAGAATTCCTCGATGCGGAGCGCGTGGTCTTGGAGCGATGCGACCAAATCGATCGCCTTGTCGAGCACGCGGAGCCGATTCGCGCATGTCCGCCGCGCCGGACGCTCGCTCGCATCGCTCGGCCTCAGCACGCGAAACAGACAATCGAGGGCCTCGTCGCGGGCCGCGCGCTCGGCCGCAGGCGTGCGCAATAGCTCCGGCGACTGCGCGTCGATCTGGAATAGCCGATGCGCGAGCCCAATCAGGGGCGCCGCGGATCGCGAGGCACGCCGCGTGAAACACTCGCCGAGCAGCGCGCGATCGAATTCGTCCTCGTGCGCGCGCGCCCATTCCGACACGAGATCGACCGACACGGCCAAGCTCAGCCACCGAATCGGTCGCTCGGTAACAGCATGAAAAAGCCTGCCCGGTGGGCACCAAAGGATCTCGTGACGATCGAGTCGGGTGCCGTCGTACGTTATCGACTCGTCACCGCTCAGCAACGAGAAAGCATGAAAACTGTCGTGCGCGGAGCCCGTGTAGACCCGGCCGGCTCCTTCGCGTCCGGTCATGAGCGTGACGCCGTTCAGGTCGAGTAGGCGCAGACGCCAATCGTGGGATTGACGCGTGCGCAGAATGTACCGGCCCTCGAGCTTAGGCAGGGCTTCGACGAACTGCTCGAAATCGTTGCTGATTATTCTTTTCAAGTGCGCGCCGGCCCCAGTTCGAGCGGGGACTAAGTAATTTCGGCAAATGCTACGAGCCGGCAAGAGTACTCGCTCTATTTTGCACTTGCAGCCTTTATGGCAAAGGAAGGTCCCGCAAAGCCCATATTGCCGATTTTACGTAGCGACCGGCGGCGGCACGGCGCCAGACTCTCCGCGGCGTCGACCACGAACGCAGCGCGGAGTCATGGCGCAATGATGCAAGGTACCGAAACGGGTGCGGTGGTCCGTCAAGCCCTCGTCGTGGACGAAGGGCTCGCCGAGACGACGAGCGCCGCGGCGCGCAGCGTGCGTGCCCTGGTGGCGGAGCTGCAAGCCCGCAACGTCCGCGTCGTCGAGGCCTTGTCGTGCGAGGACGGGCTCGCGGTCGCCGTGTCCGATTCCGGCATTCATTGCATCCTGCTGAACTGGACGCAGGGCGACAACGATGCCGGCTCTCACGAGCAGGCGACACGATCTCTTGCGCGCGGTCCGCGCGCGCAACGCCGACGTTCCGATCTTCTTGATGGCGAGCCGCAAGCTCGCGGGCACGGTCAGCGTCGAAGTCGCGACGATGGCCGACGAGTTCGTCTGGATCCTCGACGACACCGCTGCGTTCGTCGGCGGCCGTGTGCAGGCCGCGATCGAGCGCTACGTCCAGGCATCTGCTGCCGCCGTTCTCGGCCGCGCTCGCGCGCTACGACCGCGAGCGCGAGTACTCGTGGGCCGCGCCGGGCCACCAGGGCGGCGTCGCGTTCCTGAAGTCCCCGATCGGCCGCGCGTTCTTCGACTTCTACGGCGAGAACCTGTTTCGCACGGACATGGGCATCGAGCGCGGCGCGCTCGGCTCGCTGCTCGGCCACAGCGGTCCGATCGGTGAGAGCGAGACGCTACGCCGCGCGCGTGTTCGGCGCGCACCGCTCCTACTCGGTGCTGAACGGTACGTCGGCCTCGAACCGCGCGATCATGTCGGCGTGCGTCGGCGACGACGAGATCGCGCTCTGCGATCGCAACTGCCACAAGTCGATCGAGCAGGGCCTCGTGATCACGGGCGGCATCCCGGTGTTCCTGAGCCCCACCCGCAACCGCTACGGCATCATCGGGCCGATTCCCCCGCAGCGCCTCGAGCCGAAGGCGATCGCGAAGAGCATCGCGGACAATCCGCTCGCCAAGGCCGCGGGCCAGCAAGCGCGCGGTCTACTCGGTGCTCACGAACTGCACCTACGACGGTATGTGCTACGACGCGGCGGGCGCGGAAGCGCGCCTCGCGAAGAGCGTCGACCGCGTCCACTTCGACGAGGCGTGGTACGGCTACGCCCGCTTCAATCCGATGTACCGCGACCGATACGCGATGCGCGGCAGCCCCGACGACTCACGCGAAAGACGGCCCCACGGTGTTCGCCACGCACTCGACGCACAAGCTGCTCGCCGCGCTGTCGCAGACGTCGTACATCCACATCCGCGACGGCCGCGGCGCGATCGATCACGGCCGGTTCAACGAGGCGTACTGCTCGCAGGCGAGCACGTCGCCGCTCTATGCGCTGATCGCGTCGAACGAGGTCGCGGCCGCGATGATGGACGGACCGGCCGGCCAGGCGCTGACGCAGGAGTCGATCGACGAGGCCGTCGCGTGCCGGCTGGCGGTCGCGCGCGTCACGCGAGGAGTTCCGCGCGAAGAAGGATTGGTTCTTCGCGCCGTGGAACGCCGAGGAGGTGCCGGACCCGAAGACGGCAAGCGAATTCCGTTCCACAAGGCGCCCGCCGAGCTGCTCGCCACCGATCCGAATTGCTGGGTGCTGCATCCTGGCGAGAGCTGGCACGGGTTCGACGGGCATCCCCGACGACTGGTGCATGCTCGACCCGATCAAGTTCGGCATCGTGTGCCCGGGCATGAAGCGACGACGGCGAGCTCGACGACAGACGGGTATCCCGGCCGACATCGTGACGGCCTATCTCGGCGCGGCACGGCATCGTCCCGTCGCGCACGACCGATCACATGGTGCTGTTCCTGTTCTCGGTGGGCGTCACGAAGGGCAAGTGGGGCACGCTGCTCAACACGCTGCTCGACTTCAAGAACGACTACGACCGCAACGCGCCGCTCGCCGAGGTGCTGCCCGCGCGTCGTGCGCGGCCGCGCCGCAGCGCTACGCCGGCAATGGGACTCAAGGATCTCGGCGACGAGATGTGGGCCCACATGCGGAAGAGCCGGCAGGGACACTGGCAGGCGCAGGCCTACGCGACGCTGCCCACGCCGAAGATGACGCCGCGCCGGGCGTTCCAGCGCTTGATGGCCGGCGACGCCGAGAAGGTCGCCGCTCGACGAGATCGGCGAATCGCGTGGTCGCGGTCGGCGTGATTCCGTACCCGCCCGGCATTCCGATCGTGATGCCGGGCGAGAGCATGGGGCCGGCCGACGGCCCGTGGCTCACCTATCTGCGCACGCTGCAGGAGTACGGGCATCTCTTCCCCGGCTTCGCGAAGGAAGTCGAGGGCACCGAGGAGCGCGACGGCGTCTACCACATCTACTGCGTGAAGGAGTGCGTCCGGGCCGACGTAGCAGTCGTGATCGAGTACGCAGCCACGACCCGACGATCCCAATCCCGTCCACAGCTCTCGAGGCGCGCATCGATGCAAGAAGCGCACACGCCCTGCACTTGCGCAGTGGACGGTCGGATCAAGTTCTACACCTACGTGGTTCAGAAATGACCCGCTAGAGCGGGAAAGAGGACGACGGATGCCGGAAACGAAGAAGATGAGCCTGATGCAGCTCACGTTCATCGTCGCGGTGAACATGATGGGCTCCGGGATCATCATGCTGCCGACGAACATGGCGAAGGTCGGCGCGATCTCGCTGCTGTCGTGGATCGTGACGGCGGTCGGCTCGATGGCCATCGCCTACGGGTTCGCGCAGGCCGGCCTCTTCAATCAGCGCAGCGGCGGCATGTCGGCGTACGCCGAGGACGCGTACGGCAAGCCAGGCTACTTCAGCGTGTTCTATCCTGTACTTCCTGTCGCTCGCGATCGGCAACGTGGCGATCGCGATCTCGGCCGTCGGCTACCTCGCGAGCTTCTTCCCCTGGCTCTCGGCGACGCCGATCGCGACCATGCATCGGCGTGATCGGGCTGCTCTGGCTCACGACGGTCGCGAACTTCGGCGGCCCGAGCCGTGACCGGGAAGATCGGCTCGATCACGGTGTGGGGCGTCATCCTGCCGGTCGGCCTGCCTCTCCTTCATCGGCTGGTTCTGGTTCAGGAACGACACGTTCGCGGATGGCCTGGAATCCGCAGGGGCTGAGCCTCGGCGGAGGGCATGGGCTCGAGCATCTCGCTCACGCTGTGGGCGTTCCTCGGCATGGAATCGGCGGCGCAGAACTCCGCCGCCGTCGAGAACCCGAAGCGCGACGTGCCGCTCGCGTGCCTGTTCGGCACGCTCGGCGCCGCGGTGATCTACATCCTCTCGACCACGGTGATCCAGGGCATCGTGCCGAACGCCGAGCTGGCGAAGTCGACCGGCCCGTTCGGCGCTCGCGTACGCGCAGATGTTCAACCCGACGATCGGCTCCGATCGTCATGGGGCTGGCGGTGCTCGCGTGCCTGGGCTCGCTGCTCGGCTGGCAGTTCACGATCGCGCAGACCGGCAAGTCGGCGGCCGAGGAGCGCATGTTCCCGACGTTCTTCACGAAGGTGAACAGCATGGGCGCGCCGATCACCGGCATGATCGTCATGGGCGTCGTGCAGTCGCTGCTGGCGCTGTCGACGATCTCGCCCATCCTGAGCGAGCAGTTCAGCGTGCTCGTGAACCTCGCGGTCGTCACGAACGTGATCCCGTACATCGTCGCGCTGTCCGCGCTGCTCGTGATGATGAAGACCGCGAAGGTGCCGAGCGGGAAGTACCGCCTCAACGTGGCGATCACGGTGGTCGCGATGCTGTACAGCGTGTACGCGATCTACGCCTCGGGCAAGGACGCCGTGCATGGGCGGCACGCTCGTGCATGGGCATCGGCTTCATCATCTGGGGATTCATCGCGCCCCGCTTCGCGGCGTCGCAGGCTGCGAAGTCTGCACAGCCGTCCGCGAAGGCGGCTGACCATGCCGCGCGCAATCGTCGCAAGGAGAACAGACTATGCAACGCTCAACGAATCGAAGCCTGCACACGCGTGCCTCGCGTCTGCGCGCGATCACGGCCCAGCCGTTGCTTGCCTGCGCGCTCGCGGCGCTGCCCGCAACGGCGGCAGACGCATCGGACCGGATCCGAAGGCGGCCGGACACCTCAAGCTCGGCTACCGCACCGACGCGCGGCCGTTCTCGTATCGCGAGCGCGGGCAGGCGCCGCCGAGGGCTACTCGGTCGACGCTGTGTCAGCAGGTCGCCGACCGCATCAAGACGCGAACTGGGGTCGGCCGCAGCTCACGGTGCGAGTGGGTGCCGGTCACGCTCGACAACCGGTTCGCGCGCCGTGCAGCAGGGCCAGGTCGACCTCCTGTGCGCGCCGACGAGCGTGACGCTGGCAGCGGCGGAAGGAGGTCGTCGTTCTCCATCCCGATCTTCCCCGGTGGCAATCGGCGCGGTGCTGCGCGCGCGACGCGCCGCAAGCGCTGCGCGACATCCTCGTCGGCCACAGCGCGAGCCCGCATCCCGTGTGGCGCGGCTCGCCGGCGGCCAAGCGTGCTGCGAGAAGCAGACGTTCGCGGTGGTCACGGGCACGACGACGGCGAGCGTGGCTCGAGGGCCGGCGCACAGTTCGCTGCAGGTCGACGCCGACGTCGTGCCGGTCGCCGACTATCGACGCGGGCATGCAGGCGCTGCTGGCAGGCAAGGTCGACGTGTTCTTCGGGGAGCGCGCCGCTCTGCTCGACGCGATGCGACGATGCGGCGCGGAAGAACCTCGACGGTCCTCGACCGCCTGTTCACGTACGAGCCGCTGGCGCTTGGCCCTCGCGCGCGGCGACGACGACTTCCGCCTCGCTGGTGGATCGCGCGCTGAGCGAGCTCTACGCCTCGGAGCGCCTTCCGCGACCTGTACACGAAGTGGTTCGGCGCGCCCGACGAGAACGCGCGACACGTTCTTCCGGTGGAACACGCTGCCGGACGATGATCGGACGCTCAGGGCAGACGTCGACATGATCGAGCGAAGCATCAAGCGCCTGCAGCTGCGCGCGCTCGTCGTCGACGACGAGCTCGGCAGCGCCGACCGCCGAAGGCCGGGCGGCGCGGGCGCTCGTGCAGGAGCTGCAGGGCCGCGCGCGTCGAGGTCGTCGAGGCGACGTCGGCCGAGGACGGCACGTCGGTGATCGTCTCCGATTCCGCGATCCACGCGGTGCTGATCGACTGGACGCTCGGCGACGACAACGGACGCACGCGACGGCTCGCGAGCGCTTGCTCAAGTTCGTGCGCTCCCGCAACGACAAGATCCCGATCTTCCTGATGGCCGAGCGCGGCGAGGCGTCCTCGATCCCCATCGACGTGATGGAGATGGTCGACGAGTTCATCTGGACGCTCGAGGACACCGCGGCGTTCGTCGGCGGGCGCGTGGTCGCGGCCATCCGCCGCTACATCGAGGTCGATGCTGCCGCCGCTGGCCGCGGCGCTCATGAAGTTCAGCCAGGAGTACGAGTACTCCTGGCACACGCCCGGCCACACCGGGCGGCACCGCGTTCCTCAAGTCGCCGGTCGGGCGGATCTTCTTCGACTACTTCGGCGAGAACCTGCTGCGCTCCGACCTGTCGATCAGCGTCGGCGCGCTCGGCTCGCTGCTCGATCACACCGGGCCCGATCGGCGAGCACGAGAAGTACGCGGCGCGCGTCTTCGGCGCGCACCGCACGTACTGCGTCACGAACGGCACGTCGATGTCGAACCGCGTGATCTTCATGGCGGCGGTGGGCCGCGACCAGATCGCGCTGTGCGACCGCAACTGCCACAAGTCGATCGAGCACAGCCTCGTGATGACGGGCGGGATCCCGACCTACTTCGTGCCGCTGCGCAACCGCTACGGGATCATCGGGCCGATCCCGCCGGAGCGCCTCAAGGCAGCGCCATCAAGGCCGCGATCAAGGCGAACCCGCTGGTGCCGAAGGGCGTCGACACGCGGCCGGTCTACTCGGTCATCACCAACTCGACCTACGACGGGCTCTGCTACAACGCCCGGCGCGTGCGAGGAGCTGCTCGATCCCAGCGTCGACCGGATTCACTTCGACGAGGCGTGGTACGCGTACGCGCGCTTCAATCCGATCTATCGCGACCGCCACGCGATGCACGGCGACCCGAAGGACCACAAGGGGCCGACGGTCTTCGCGACGCATTCCACGCACAAGCTGCTGGCCGCGCTCTCGCAGGCGTCGTTGCTGCACATCCGCGACGGCCGCAGCCCGATTCCGCATGCGCGCTTCAACGAGTCGTTCATGATGCAGGCGTCGACGTCGCCGCTGTATCCGATCATCGTGTCGAACGACGTCACGGCGGCGATGATGGACGGTCCCGGCGGCCTCGCGCTCACCAACGAGTCGATCGAGGAGGCGGTGGCCTTCCGGCAGACCATGGGCCGCGTGCACCGGAGTTCGCGAAGAAGGGCGATTGGTTCTTCAACACCTGGAACGCGGACACCGTCAAGGAGCGGAAGGACCGGCAAGAAGGTCGCGCTTCGAGGATGCGTCTCCCGAGCTCCTCGCCACGCGATCCCGACTGCTGGGTGCTGCACCCGGGCGAGACCTGGCACGGCTTCGGCGACCTCGAAGACGACTACTGCATGCTCGACCCGATCAAGGTGTCGATCGTGACGCCGGGCGTCGCCGACAAGGGCGGCCTCGACAAGCGCGGCATTCCGGCGACGCTGGTGACGGCGTATCTCCACCATCGCGGCGTCGAGGTCGAGAAGACGACCGACTTCACGATCCTGTTCCTGTTCTCGATCGGCATCACCAAGGGCAAGTGGGGAACGCTGCTCAACGCGCTGCTCGACTTCAAGCGCGACTACGACACGCAACGCGCCGCTCGCGGAAGTGCTGCCGGACCTCGTCGACCGGCCATCCCGAGCGTCTACGGCGGGCTCGGGCTGCGCGATCTCGCCGATCAGATGTTCGACCAGCTCAAGGAGACGCGGCAGACGCACTGGCTCGCGCGAGGCGTTCTCGACGCTGCCCGACGCCGTCATGACGCCGAGCGCGGCCTATCAGCATCTGGTGCGCGACGAGATCGAGCACGTGCCGCTCGAGGATCTGGCCGACCGCGTGCTCGCCACGAGCGTGGTGCCGTATCCGCCGGGCATTCCGATGCTGATGCCCGGCGAGTCGACCGGGCCGGACGACGGTCCGTACCTCGGCTATCTGCGCGCGCTGTCGGCCTGGGACCAGCGGTTCCCCGGCTTCGGGCACGACACGCACGGCGTCGAGAACCGGGACGGCGTCTACTACGTCCAGTGCCTGAAGGCGGACGCAGGCGGCTAGTGAGCCAACCCGGGAAGAAGATGGGACTGTTGCAGGCCACGATGCTCGTGGCCGGCAACATGATCGGCACTGGCGTGTTCCTGCTCCCGGTCAACCTCGCGCAGGTCGGCGGTATCGCCATCTTCGGATGGGTCATCGCGACCGTCGGCGTCGCCGCGCTCGGACTGTGCTTCGCCAAGCTGGGTGAGCTCGATCCGCAGCCGGGTGGCCCGTACGCCTACGCGCGCGACTTCCTCGGACCCTACGCCGGCTTCCAGACTAACTACGTGTACTGGTTCGGCAACTGGATCGGCAACATCGCGATCGCGGTGGCGGCGGTGGGCTATCTCGCCGAGCTGGTTCCCGTCATCAACAGCCCCATCTCGAGCGTCATCGCCACGGCCGGCTGATCTGGCTGCTGACCGTGGTCAACATCCTGGGGCCGCGCGTGGTCGGTGCGCTCGAAGCCTGGACGATGCTGCTCGCCATCATCCCGATCCTCGGGATCGCGCTGTTCGGCTGGTTCTGGTTCGATCCGCGACACTTCCTGGCCGGCTGGAACGTCAGCGGCAACTCCGACTGCGAGCGCGATTTCGCGCGCCGCCTCGATGGCGCTATGGGCCTACATGGGCGTCGAGAGCGCCACGGTGTCGGCCGGCGTCATCGAGAATCCCAAGCGCAATGTGCCGCTCGCCACGCTCATGGGTCTCGGTGCGGCCGCCGTCATCTACGTGCTGAGCTCCACCGTGATCATGGGCATGCTGCCCAACGAAGAGTTGCGCACCGCGCACGCGCCGTTCGCCGAGGCCGCACGCATCGCGGTCGGCACCTGGGGCGCGGTGATCATCAGCGTCTGCGCGGTGCTGAAGTCCGTCGGATCACTCGGCGGCTGGATGCTGCTGGTCGGCCAGTCGGCAAGGCGGCGGCGGACGACGGCATGTTTCCGCAGATCTTCGCGCGCATCAATCGCCACGGCGTGCCCGGCGTCGGCCTCATCATCGTCTCGGCGCTCATGACGCTGGTGCTGTTCGCCACCATGTCGCCGACGCTGGCACAGCAGTTCAACCGCATCGTCGATCTCGCGGTCATCCTCATCATCGTGCCGTACGTGTACGCGTCGGTCGCCGTCGTGAAGGTGCTCCACGACCACGGCGCTGTCACACCGGACTTTCGTGACCTACAAGTGCATCGCGCTCATCGCCGTTGCCTATTGCCTGTTGGCCGTCGTCGGCGGCGATCCCAAGACCGTGGTGCACGCACTGGTGGCGCTGCTGATCAGCGTGCCGCTGTATCCGTTCTTCATGCGCTCGATGGCGCAGGCCGCGATCGCAAGCTGGCGATGAAGCGCGAGAGATCGACTGCCTAACATGTTTCAAAAGAGGAGTTCCGTCATGCCCCCCACTCACTGCTCGAAGCAAGGTCGCCGCGGCAGTCCTGCTGGCGCTCTCAGCGGTCCGGCGGCTCGTCGCGGATGACGAAGAGACGAAGCCCGCGCCGCCGCCCGGCTTGCCGGCCGGCGTGGACTGGACCTTCAATCTCGACGCGACGTTCGGCACTTTCGGTTTCGGCAACTCGCTGTACCGCAATCCAAGGCCCGATGATCCGTCCGGCGATCTCGGTGACAACTGGAACGAGGGAACGGTCAAGGGCGGCCTGAGCGGCGTGCACACCACCGACAGCGGGTCGCAGTGGTACGGCAAGTTGAGCGCCGTGGGTGAGGGCACATTCAGCTCGTCACCGATCGCTCGTGGGCGGCGACTCGACCTCGTTCGGCGTCGAAGACCTGTACATCGGCTGGCGTTCGGGCGGCGAGAAGCCGTGTGGGATTTCAGCGTCGGTCGCGAAGGGTTCAAGCTCGGCCACGGCATGTTGCTCTACGACGGCGCGTCGGAGGGCGGATCGCGCGGCGGCTACTGGACCAACGCGCGCAAGGCGTTCGAGCTCGCGGCAATCGGCCGCTTCAAGCCGGGCAACAGCACGATCGAGGCTTTCTATCTGGATCGGGACGAACTGCCCGAGTCCGACAGCGGCAGCAAGCTGTGGGGAGTGAACTACGAATACGCCATCGGTGAGGACACGACGCTCGGCGCGACGTACATGAGCTGGTCCGCGAAGCAAAGCGTGGCTCCGCAGCGCGATGGACTCGACGTCTACAATCTGCGCGCCTTCACCGCACCGTTCCCGAACATGAAGCAGTTGTCCTTCGAACTCGAGTACGCGCTGGAGGACAACGGCGCGCTGCTCGACTCGACCGCCTACAACGCGCTCGCGGCCTGGCAGTTCGAAGACGCCTGGAAGCTGAAGCTGTCCTACCGCTACGCCTTCTTCGAAGGCGATGATCCCGAATACCGTGAAGAACGAGGCCTTCGACGGATTGTTCACCGGGTTCTACGACTGGAGCACCTGGTGGCAGGGTGAGATCGCCGGCGGTTACCTGATCTCGAACTCGAACCTGATTTCCAACCAGTTGCGCCTGAATGCGAAGCCCACGGAATCGATCTCCACCGGCCTCATCTTCTTCGACTTCAAGCTGGATCAGCCTTGTCGTTCGATCCGTGGTGACTTCGATCCGACATCGGCACCGAGCTCGACTGGTACATGGACTGGAGCGTCACCAGCAACCTCATCCTGAGTTTCGTGGCCGCGGTCGGCGAGCCGGGCAAGGCGATCGAGCAGTCGAACGGCCGCACCGATACCTTCATCTACGGGATGATCTTCGCTGCGTACAGCTACTGAGAGCGGGTTCGCGCCGCGCCCGCGGCTTCACTCAGGGGGCGCGGACGGTGCGATCGCGCGCGGCGCGTCAGCCCTCGTCGATATACTTGTACGGGTAGTCGGGCTCGCGATAGCCGTCGGCCTTCTGCCGCTTCGGCAGCTTGATCTTCTCGCGCGGCAGCTTCTTGTACGGGATCTTGCGCGAGCAGGTGCGTGATGATGTTGAGCCGCGCGCGCTTCTTGTCGTCCGAGCGCACGACGTACCACGGCGCCCAGCGCGTGTCGGTCGCGGCGAACATCTCGTCGCGCGCGCGCGAGTAGTCGTACCAGCGGCTGTAGGACTTCAGGTCCATCGGCGAGAGCTTCCAGATCTTGCGCGCCGTCGTCGATGCGCGCCTCGAGCCGGCGCGTCTGCTCCTCCGGGCTCACCTCGAGCCAGTACTTGAGCAGGATGATGCCGGAGTCGACGATCGCCTTCTCGACCAGCGGCACGGCTCTGCAGGAAGCGCTCGACCTGCTCCTCGGTGCAGAAGCCCATCACGCGCTCGACGCCGGCGCGGTTGTACCAGCTGCGGTCGAAGATCACGATCTCGCCGGCCGCCGGCAGGTGCGGCAGGTAGCGCTGGATGTACATCTGGGTCTTCTCGCGCTCGGTCGGCGCCGGCAGCGCGACGACGCGGAAGACGCGCGGGCTCACGCGCTCGGTGATCGCCTTGATCGTGCCGCCCTTGCCGGCGCCGTCGCGGCCCTCGAAGACGATGCAGACCTTGAGGCCCTTCGTGCACGACCCACTCCTGCAGCTTGACGAGCTCGACGTGCAGCTTCTCGAGCTCCTTGTCGTAGTCCTTGCCCTTCAGCTTGTCGTGCTTCTTGTCTTTGTGTTTCTTGTCGTTCTGCTTGGGCTTGCGGTCGTCGTCGTTCGCGCTGCCGTCTGCGTCGGCTCGGTCGGTCTGCATGGGTTCCCCACTTATTTTTGGTGTCGCGGCGCCCGGGCCGCGGCACGAGTCTCGCAGGTCGGCCCGGCGTTTGCACGCTGCCGCATCTTCGGATGCCGGCCTTCGCCTGCTCAGCGCTCCGACGGCGGCGTGCGCGGCATCGGGGCTCAGCCGCCGAGCGCGATCGTGAACGTGACGATGACCAAGCCGATGAACACCATCGCTACGCCGAGTGCGAGCGGCGAGCGGTGGACCGCGGCCGTACGCGAACCCCGCGATGAACAGCATTGCGACCGCGACCGTGTTCGAAGCCCGCATCGCAAGCCCCAAGCCATGGAAGAACATGAAAGGCACCGCGACCGGAAAGGTCGCGAGGAACACGAGTAGGAAGACGCCGAATCCGCCCAACCAGTCCTTGAAGTCGAGCCGCGCGCGGTGCGGCGGCGGCGGCAGCCTCAATGCGCGCTCGCGCAGCGAGTCGAGCTCGGCGGGCTCGAGGAGCGACGCGACGACCGGCGGCAGCGCGTCGACGATCAGCATTCGCGCTTCCTCCGGCGTCGTGGCCGCGAGCACGGCCTTGTACGTCGCGAGGTTCCGCCCCTTCTCGGCGAGGCAACCCATCAGATAGAACAGTCCGTCGATCACGCCCCATGCGAGGTTACAGCCAAGTGCGCCGACGAGCATCGCGCGTACGTCCTCGCCCCCGGCTTCCGCGATGCTGAGGGAGCCCGTGAAGGTGAGCACCATGATTAGGCCGAACAGCACTTCGGCGATCCGCTCGGCGGGCTCGATCATGCGCCGCGAGGAGCGGTTGGACGGAACCGCGGGAACGATCACGCTCTCGGTGGCTGTGAGCTCGGAGTCGATCGGGGTGCTCATATGACTGGCGTCCGGAGGTTACCGTAGCGTAGCCTACGCTGGCGCATCGCGAACGCAATGCCGGCCGAGAAACCGGCCGTATCCCGGAGCGTTCGCCGCCGGCGCATCCGCGGCTTTGTACGTGTCGACGCACGCGGCGCTGCGCCGCTGCGCAGTCTACGGAGGGTGCGATCGATGGCTTGGCGCCGACGAGCGCTCAGATGGCTCCTCTACGCGGCCGGCCTTTGCGTCACCGCGCTTGTGACGGTCGTGGTCGTGTTCGCGCTCCAAGCGCGCGCGCGGCTCGCCGATCTAAGTCCGTGGCATCAGGTCTCACTCGCCGGGGAATTTCGCGCTGGCGCGACGGCTCCGAAACGTTTCTCGAATATCACGCGCTCGAGGACCGACTGTTCGCCGAGCTGCGCCGCAGAGTGCTCGACGATCCCGCCGCGGCCGACTCGCAACTGCTCGGCCGCTACACGCCCGGCTCGATCCCGGCGCGGCTCGCGCTCGAGACGCCGTACAACCGCTCATTCGAGCTCGTGCCTGCGGAGATTCGCGGCGCGGCGCTGCTCGTTCATGGGCTGTCGGACTCGCCGTACAGCATGCGCGCGCTCGCCGATACGTTGTATGCGCAAGGCTACTACGTGCTCGCGCTGCGGCTGCCGGGCCACGGCACGGTGCCGGCGGGGCTCGTCGACGTGACCTGGCGAGACTGGTACGCGGCCGTCGAGCTCGCTGCGCGTCACGCGGCGAGCCAAGCGCCCGGCAAGCCGTTCATCACGGCCGGCCATTCGACTGGCGCCGCGCTCGTCACGCTGTACTCCGTGCGCGCGCTGGACGATCCGAGTCTGCCCAAGCCGCAAGGGCTCTATCTCGTCTCGGCCGCGATCGGGATCTCGCCGTTCGCCGTGCTCACGAACGTGCTCGCGGATCTCGCGTTCATCCCGGGGTTCGAGAAGTCGCGGTGGC
>CAWJDS010000022.1:0-29653 GCA_963841645.1 uncultured Gammaproteobacteria bacterium
CCCGCAGCCGCAGCCGCGGCCGCGAAGAAGACGAAGAAGAAAACGAAGAAGGCCTCGCGCAAGTCGCCCGGCGCGCGCAAGAACGCTTCGCCGCCCGTCGATGCCGAGGGCCCCGGCGAGGGCGGCGGCTCTGCCGACGCCGGTGACGGTGAGGCCGTCGGCAGCGAGACGCCCGACGCTTGACGTCGCGCGTGCACGTCGCGCGTGCCGCTCGCGTCGTGCTCGCGGGCGGCGTGATCGCCTATCCAACCGAGGCCGTGTTCGGCTTAGGCTGCCTGCCCGAGAACCGCGCGGCGGTCGAGCGCATCCTCGCGATCAAATGCCGGTCGTGGCGCAAAGGTTTGCTGCTGATCGGCTCGGACTTGGTACAGCTC
Source organism: uncultured Gammaproteobacteria bacterium (assembly GCA_963841645.1). Lineage (GTDB taxonomy): Bacteria > Pseudomonadota > Gammaproteobacteria > Steroidobacterales > Rariloculaceae > FEN-1219. The sequence continues at coordinate 375 of CAWJDS010000022.1, forward strand.
GAGCGGTTCGTCGTGCTGCCGAACGAGCCCCGGCGCAGCGAGGTCTATCGCGAGCTGGCCCGGGCCCGTGACCTGGGTGCTCCCGGCCACGCCGCACGCGCCGAGCTGGATCAGCGGCGGCCGCGATAGCGTCGCCGTGCGGCTCACCGATCATCCGCTCGCGCGCGAGCTCTGTGCGGCGGTCGGCCACGCGCGTCGTGTCGACGAGCGCGAACGTGAGCCGCAGACCGCCGCTGCGCGACCTGCGCGTGCTACGGCGCGAGCTCGGCGGCGAAGTCGACTACGTGCTTCGCGGGGGCGCTCGGCGGGCTCGTCAACACCGACCGTCATCAAGGACGGCCGGACCGGGACGGTGCTGCGCCCGGCCTGAGGCCGGTCGTGTTGCCAACCCGCAGCGCGGCTAGGCGTTTCCCCGCCGTTCACGCATCGGTCCCGGGACCTGTGATACCGTTTCCACATAATCACGCCAACGCGCTGGGCCGAAATAAGAAAATGATTCGCCTCCGCCGAGCGGCCGCCGGCCTAGTCGTTCTGTCTTGCGCCGGCGTCACGGCGTCGGGCGCGCAGCCGACGCAGGTCGCCCCGCCGACCGTCGCCGCGGTCGCCATCACGACACCCGTGAAGCTCGCCGCGCCGGCGCGCCCGGCGAAGGGCGGCTCGACGTCGGTCTACATCGTGAAGCTCAAGGATCCCGGCGCGGCAAGCTACAAGGCGACGCGTCGATCTACTCGGCGGAGCCAGCCCGTCGGGCAGATCGCTAACGCGCAGCCGCGGCCGTCGCAAACCACGTCGCGCAGCGGCTCGAGCAGATCCACGACCGCTGCTCACCGAAGTCGGCGCACCGTCGCGAAGCTCTACAGCTACCGTTACGCGCTGAACGGCTTCGCGGCGAGCTCACGCGGCGCGAAGTCTCGCGGCTGTCGCAGCGTCCGGAGGTCGCGCGCGTCTGGCTCGACACGGACCAGACAGGTCGACACGAACAACAGCTCGATCTTTCTAGGGCTGCGAGAGCCGGGACGGCGGCCTGCACGCCGATCTGAAGCTTGCTCGGCGAGGACGTCGTCGTCGGCGTGATCGATAGCGGGTCGCGCCCAGCCATCCGTCGCTGTCGGATCCGGTCGATCTCGTCCCGCGGACTGCCGCGGCGCGTGGGCGAAGTCATCGTTGCTCGGTTTGTGGTTGAGCTCGCGTTATCGGCGTCGATCCACCGCAGCAGCCGACCTATGACCCGCCGGTCGGCTTCACCGGCGGGTGCCGAGCCGGACCGGGCTTCGAGCCGACGGACTGCGACAACAAGGTCGTCGGCGCGCGTTCGATTCCGAAGGCTTCTTGTCCGACAACGAGCTCGACCCGCACGAGTTCCGTCGCCGCGCGACGCGGCGGGCACGGCACTCACGTCACGACGACGATTGCGGGCAACTTGTCGACGCGTACCTATTCGGCACGCGGTCGCGCAGGTTCAAGGTCTCGCGCCGCGCGCGCGCGTCGCGATCTACAAAGCGTGTTGGGTCGAGCCGGACCAAGTCTCGCCGACCTGTGCGACTTCGGACCTCGCGCGCGCGGTCGACGACGCGGTCGCGGACGGCGTCGACATCATCAACTACTCCTCGGCAGCAATCAGAACGACATCACCGAGCCCGACGGTCTTGCACTGTTGAACGCATTCGACGCCGGCGTGCTCGCGGTCGTCGCGGCGGGCAACGACGGCCCGAACTACGGCACGATCACGTCGCCGAGCAGCGCGCCATGGGTGATGACGGTCGCGGCGTCGAGCCAGACCGGCACGGCGTTCAGCGACGCGATCTCGGTCACGGCGCCCAAGAGCCTCGTCGGCGACATCGAGATGCGCGAGGCGAGCTTCACCCCTGCGATCACGGCGAAGTCGCCGCTCGAGGCACCGCTGATCGCCGCCGTCGACTCCACGCCGACCGCGGGCAGCACGGGCAGCCCGCGTGATGCTTGCTCGGCGCTCACGAACGCGACGCGCGTCGCGGGGCACATCGTGCTCATCGAGCGCGGCGGCTGCGAGTTCCAGGTCAAGATCACGAACGCCGAAGCCGCGGGCGCCGTCGGCGTGGTCGTCTACAACGACGCCGCGGGGGAGCCGATCGTGATGAACGGCGACGCGGGCAGTGTGCACATTCCCGCGGTGATGATCGGCGCCGACGACGGCCAGCGACTCCTGACGGCGCTTTCGGGCACTCAACAGGTGACGGTGAAGCTCGCGAAAGGCGTGTTCGTGCCGATCACGACGACCGGCAACATCATCGCCGACTTCTCCTCGCGCGGGCCGGCGCTGACCGACGCGAACTTCTTGAAGCCCGACGTCACGGCGCCCGGTGTCGACATCCTCGCCGGCATGACGCCGACGCCCGCGAACGGCGTGCAGGAGGAGCGCTACACCTACTACTCGGGAACGTCGCAAGCGACGCCCGAGGTCTCGGGCGTCGCGGCGCTGCTCAAGGAGGCGCATCCCGATTGGTCGCCGTCGGAGTTGAAGTCGGCGTTGATGACTTCTACCTACCAGCAAGTCGTCACACCCGGACGGCAGCGCGACGAATCCGCTCGACCGCGGCTCCGGGCACATCAGCCCGAACCACGCCGTCGACCCGGGCCTCGTCTACACGAACGAGTTCCGCGATCACGCCGCGTATCTCTGCGGCACGCTCTCGCCGCCGTTTTCGCAGGCGGAGTGCGCCTTATACGCAGCCGCGGGCTTCTCGAGCGCGGCGACCGCGCTGAACCTGCCGTCGGTCGCGCTGGCCGAGCTCATCACGGGCGACGTCGTGAAGCGGCGCGTAACGAACCTCGGCCCGCCTTCGACCTACAGCGCTTCGATCGTCGCACCGCAAGACGTCGCAATCTCCGTCGATCCCGCGACGCTCGTGCTCGGCACGGGCGAGAGCGCCGAGTTCTCGCTGCGCTTCACGAGCACCAGCACGGCGTTCGATCTGTGGGATTTCGGCCAGCTCACCTGGAACGACGGCAAGCACACGGTCGTGAGCCCGATCGCGGTGCAGCCGGTCGTGCTCCGCGCCCCAGCCGAGATCCGGCTCTCCGGCGCGAGCGGCACCGCGACTCTGCCCGTGGCGTTCGGCTACGGCGGGCCGTACACGCCGGGTGCCCATGGCTTGCGCGCGCCGCTCACGGACCCGTCGGGCCACGTGATTTCGGGGCACGTCGACGACGACCCGACCAACAACTTCAATTTCCCGAACGGGCCCGGCATCACGCTGCAAGGCATCACGGTGCCGCCGGGACAGCTCTTTCTGCGCATCGCGTTGTTCGACACGTACACCGACGGCAACGACGACCTCGATCTCTATCTCTTCTTCTGCCCGGACGGCACGACCAACAACTGTCGTCAGGTCGGGCAGAGCGGCGCGTTCACTTCGAACGAAAAGATCGACGTCGCGACGCCGACGCCCGGCATGTACATCGTCGCGGTGCACGGTTTCGAAACGGATCAGGTCGCGGGCGGCCCCGGCGCGAACTACTCGCTGTTCGTCTGGTCGTTCGGCCTCGACGACACGGTCGGCAATCTCGCCGTGACCGGGCCGGGCAGCGTGAACGCGGGCGACCGCGTCGACCTCGGTTTGTCGTGGGCGCAGCTCGCGCCCGGGACGCGTTACCTCGGCGCCGTCTCGCACGCGACGCCGCACGGCCTCTACTCGCTCACGATCCTCGACGTCTCGTCGCCTTGACGCCGCGCCCGCGCGGCGCCTTGCGCGCGCGCACGAAACAGCTCAGCAGATGGTCGTTGACGAGGCCGGTCGCTTGCATGTGCGCATAGACGATCGTCGAGCCGACGAACTTGAACCCGCGTTTCTTCAGATCCTTGCTCAGCGCGTCGGACTCCGGGGTCGTCGCGGGGATGTCGCTCTGCACGCGCCATCGGTTCATGATCGGCGCGCCGCCGACGAACGGCCAGACGTACTGCGTCGAAGCTGCCAAACTCCTCTTGGATCTCGAGGAAGCCGCGCGCATTGCCGATGGCCGCCTCGATCTTCTGACGGTTGCGGACGATGCCCGCGTCCTGCATGAGCCGGGTCACCGCGCGACCGTCGAATCGCGCGACCTTGGTCGGATCGAAACCCGCGAACGCGCGCCGGTAGTTTTCGCGCTTGCGCAGAATCGTCCACCAGCTCAAGCCCGCCTGCGCGCTTTCGAGCAGCAGGAACTCGAAGTGCCTGAGGTCGTCCCGAACCGGCACGCCCCACTCGGTGTCGTGATACCTCTCGTACAGCGGATCGATGCCCTCGCTCCAAGTACAACGGCGGACGTTGGCGTCTGGCATGAGCGTAGTTCACTTCCCATGGCGGCCCGTGATAAAGGTACCGAAGTCCGCGCAGAATCTTAAGCTCGTAAAGTTGCGAAGATGGCCAAGAATGATTCGCCGCTCGATCGTTATGCCGTGATCGGGCATCCCATCGACCACAGCCGCTCGCCGCTGATCCACACGCTGTTCGCGCGGCAGACGCAGCAGAAGCTCACCTACGAGCCGATCGACGCCGAGCCGAAGGACTTCGAGACGGCCGTGCGCGGCTTCGCGGCTGCGGGCGGCAAGGGCGTGAACGTGACCGTGCCGCACAAAGAAGCCGCGTTTGCGCTCGTCAACGAGCGCAGCGAGGCCGCGAGCGCGGCCGGCGCCGTCAATACCATCAGCTTCGTCGCCGGCAGGCTGCGCGGCGACAACACCGACGGCATCGGCCTGATCCGCGACCTCACGACGAATCAGCATGTGACGCTGGCCGGCCGCCGCATCCTCAGTGCTCGGGCGCGGGCGGCGCGGCTCACGGGATCGTCGGCCCACTGCTCGCCTCCCGACCCGCGGAGCTCGTGATCGCCAACCGCACGCAAGGCGCGGGCGGACGCGCTCGTCGCGCAATTCAAATCGCCGGCCGGCGTCGGCACCGTAGCCTTCGAAGAGTCTCGCGACGCTCGCCCCGTTCGACGTGCTGCTCAATGCGACCTCTGCCGGTCTCAAGGGCGAGCAGCCGCCGTTCCCAGCCTCGATCGTCGGGCCGGCCAGCGTCTGCTACGACCTCGTCTACAGCATGAAGGACACGCCGTTCGTCGCGTGGGCGCGCGAGAACGGCGCCGCGCGAGCGCTTCAAGGCTGGGGAATGCTCGTCGAGCAGGCCGCCGAGGCGTTCTTCATTTGGCGCGGCGTGCGGCCGGACACGCGGCCGATCCTGCAACAGCTCGCGCACTGACGCGAAGTTTCGGCTCTGGGCGTCTCCGCGCGTGCCCACGGCGCTGGCGGCGGACGCAGTCGGCCGTGTCAGGGCCGCGTCAGCGCCGAGTCAGCGCACGGTCAGTGAAGAAGCGGATCGTCGTAGCCGCATCAACCATCGACGTTCAAGGAGAGACATCATGAGCAAGGGAGCACTCGCAGCCGGATTGTTCTTGGCGGCCATCGGCGTCGCCAGCACCGCGCGCGCCACGACGGCGGCATCGCCGAACGCGATCGAGACGAAGTCGGACAGCGTGAGCCTCCGCTATCACGAAGCACAGCTTGCGACGAGCCGCGGCGCACACACGCTCTATGCGCGCATCGACCGGGCCGCTCAGGAGGTATGCGACGACACAGGAGAGTTCGTCCTCAGGACCGCGTTCGCCGCGTGCGAGCGAAGCGCGATCGCGGATGCCGTCGCGCAGGTCGACAACACGCGGCTCACCGCGGTTTACAACGAGCACTTCCCGAAGTACCCGCTCGTCGAAGCGTCATCGCTGCAGCTGATACCCGCGATCATCGTGATCGTTGGCTAAGGCGCGAGCGCTTCGCGCCCCGGCCGCGCAAAACGAGCGCGGCCGGGCAACGCGGCGGTCAGCGCATCGTGACCATCTCTTCGGCGCTCGTGGGGTGGATCGCGAGCGTGTCGTCGAAGTCGCGCTTGCGCGCGCCCATCGTGAGCGCGACGGCGAAGCCTTGGATCATCTCGTCGGCGCCCGGCCCGATCACGTGGCAGCCCACGATCTTCTCGTCGGCGCCCACTGTCACGAGCTTCATCGCGGTCTGCGGCTTCACGTCGCCGAGCGCGTAGTACATCGGCACGAACTCGGTCTGATAGACCTTGATCGGCTCGCCGGCGAAGCGCTCGCGCGCGGCCGCCTCGGAGAGGCCGACGGTGCCGATCGGCGGATGTGAGAACACGACGGTCGGCAGCAAGTCGTAGCTCAAGCGGCGGTCGGTCTCGCCACCGAACACACGATCCGCGAGCCGGCGGCCGGCCGCGATCGCGGCGGGAGTCAGGAGCGCACGGCCCGTGACGTCGCCGATCGCGTAGGTGCGCTCGGCGGTCGTGTTCTGGAACGCGTCGACGACGACCGCGGCCGCCGCGTCGATCTCGACGCCCGCGCGCTCGAGGCCGAGCGACGCCGTGCGCGGAATGCGGCCGATGCACAATAGCAGCGTATCGAAGCCGGAGAAGTTCCGCCCGTCCAGCGTCTCGAGTGCGAGTTCGCCTGGCACGCCGCGCGCTGCGCTTGGCACGCCGTGGGTCACGATCTCGATGCCGGCCGCGCGCATCTGCCTCGCGAGTTGCTCCGCAAGCAGCGAATCGAACCCGCGCAGCAGCCGCTCGCCGCGCACGAACAGCACCGTCTCCGTGCCGAGGGCGTTGAACACGCCGGCGAGCTCGACGGCGACGTAGCCGCTGCCGACGATCGCGACTCGACGCGGGCGCCGTTCGAGCTCGAAGAACCCGTCGGAGGTGATTCCGAGCTCGGCGCCCGGCAGTGGCGGTACTATCGGATAGCCGCCTGTCGCGATCACGACGTGCTCGGCTGCGTAAGTGTCGCCGTTCGGAGTGACGATCTCGCGCGGCCCGATGAAGCGTCCGGCCGAGCGGATCGTCGCGATCCCTTTGCGGTCGAGGTTGCGTTGATAGATGTCGTTCAGCCGCCGCACATACGCGTCGCGGCCGGCCTTGAGCCGCGCCCAGTCGTGCCCCGCGATGCGTACGTCGAAGCCATAGTCGCTCGCCCGCTCGAACGCGCCCGCGAGCTCGGCCGCGTTCCACATGACTTTCTTCGGCACGCAGCCGACGTTCACGCACGTGCCGCCGAGCCGCCCGGGCTCGAGCAGCGCGACGCGCGCGCCGTATTCCGCCGCCCGTTGCGCGGTCGCGAGACCGCCGCTGCCGCCGCCTAGTACGATCAGATCGAACTTGCGCACATGACCTCCGAAACCGCGATCGCTCGCGTTGCTTACATTAGCCTGCGCGCCGTCCGCCGCGTTAGAGTGAGACCATGGACGATAGATCCGACGGCGCCGCCGCCGCGAATCAAGATCCCCGACGCTCACGTGAACGGTAACCCGCTGCTCGCACCGGGCCGGCTGCCGGAGTTCGAAGCGCTGCGGGCCGAGCACGTCGAGCCCGCGATCAACGCCGTGCTCACGGCGCAGCGTGCGGCGCTCGAGCGCGCCGAGCGCGCCGCCGAGCCGACGCTCGATTGGCTCCGCGATCTCGAGCAGATCGGCACCGCGATTCACCGCGTCTGGGGGCCCGTCTCACATCTGAACTCCGTGCTCTCGAGCCCGGCGCTGCGCGACGCGTTCAACCGTTGCCTGCCGCTCGTGACCGAGTTCTACACGGACCTCGGGCAGAACGAGGCGCTGTATCGCCGCTATGGCAGCCTCGCGCGCGCGCGGCCGACGGGCAGCATCCGGTCGAGGCGCAACTGATCTCGCACGCGCTGCGCGACTTCCGTTGGGCGGCGTGACGCTCACGGGCGAGCCGCGCGCAGCGCTTCCGCGCGGTCATGCAGCAGCTCGCGGCGCTCCAAGCGGACGTTCGAGCAGAACCTCATGGACGCGACGGACGCGTTCCAGCATCACGAGCTCGACCGCGCAGTGCTCGCGGGGCTGCCGGAGGCTCGTGCTCGAGCGGGCCCGCGCGCTCGCGGCCGAGCGCCGGCTCGACGGGTGGTTGCTACGGCTCGACGCGCCGACCTATCAGTCCGTGCTCGCGCACGCGGAGTCGCCGGCGCTGCGCGCGAGGTTCTACGAGGCGTGGGTCACGCGCGCGTCGGACCAAGGCCCGAATGCGGGGCGGGCCGACAACGGGCCGCTGATCGAGGAGATCCTCGCGCTGCGCCACGAGAGCGCGCGGCTGCTCGGCTTCGCGAGCTTCGCGGAGCTTTCGCTCGCGACCAAGATGGCCGACACGCCCGAGCGCGTGATCGAGTTCCTGCGCGATCTCGCGCGGCGCAGCAGGGCGGTCGCCGAGCAAGAGCTCGCGGTGTTGACCGAGTACGCGGGCCGGCCGCTCGAGCCGTGGGACGTCGCGTTCTATTCGGAGCGTCTGCGCCAGGAGCGGCTGCGGCTCGCCGAGGAGGAGCTGCGGCCTTACTTCCCGTTGCCGCGCGTGCTCGACGGGCTGTTCTCGATCGTGAACCGGCTGTTCGATCTCACGATCTCGCCCGCGCGCCCACCGAGCGTTTGGCATCCGGCCGTGCGCTATTACGAGATCCGTCGGCGCGACGGCTCGCTCGTCGGCAGCTTCTACATCGATCTCTACGCGCGGCCGAACAAGCGCGGCGGCGCGTGGGTCGACAGCTGCGTCTCGCGCGCGAAGCTCGCGGGCCGACTCGAGACGCCCGTGTCGTATCTCGTCTGCAACTTCAACTCGCCCGTCGGCGACACGCCTTCGCTGCTGACGCACACGGAGGCCGTGACGCTGTTCCACGAGTTCGGCCACACGCTCCATCACTTGCTGACCGAGGTCGACTATCCGTCGCTCTCGGGCATCAACGGCGTGGCCTGGGACGCGGTCGAGCTGCCGAGCCAGTTCCTCGAGAACTTCGTCTGGCGACCGGAAGTGCTGGCGAGCCTCGCGCGTCACTACCAGACCGGCGCGCCGCTGCCGCAGGACAAGCTCGACACGATGCAGCGCTCGCGCACGTTCCTCGCGGCCTTGAGATGGTTCGCCAGCTCGAGTTCGCGCTGTTCGACTTCCGCCTGCATCACGAGTATTCGCCCGAGCGAGGCGCGCGCGTGGAGGAGGTCCTCGCCGACGTGCGCCGCGAGGTCTCCGTCGTTCAAGCGCCCTCTTTCAACCGCTTCCCGAACACGTTCGCGCACGTGTTCGGCGGCGGCTACGCGGCCGGCTACTACAGCTACAAGTGGGCCGAGGTGCTCGCCGCCGACGCGTTCGGCGCGTTCGATGAAGCCGGGCTGTTCGACCGCACCACGGCCGACCGCTTCCGGCGCGCGATCCTCGCGGTCGGCGGCAGCCGCAACGCGCTCGACGCATTCGTCGACTTCCGCGGCCGCCCGCCGGAGCTCGACGCGCTGCTGCGCCAGTCCGGCATCGCCGCGCCGCGCGGCTGCGCAGTGAAGGTCGCGACGTGGAACGTCAACAGCATCAAGGTTCGTCTCGAACACGTGCTTGCGTGGCTCGATCGCGAGCTGCCCGACGTGCTCGCGCTGCAAGAGATCAAGACGACGGACGAGGACTTTCCGGTCGATGCGCTGCGCGCGCGGGGCTACAGCTCGATCGTTAGCGGCCAAGCCGGCTACAACGGCGTGGCGCTCGTATCGCGGATCGAGCCCGCCGACGTCGTGCACGGGATCGGCGGCTATGTCGACGAGCAGAAGCGCGTGCTCGGCGCGACGTTCGCCGGCGTGCGGATCTACAGCCTGTACGTGCCGAACGGCGAGAACCCCGAGTCCGACAAGTACCGCTACAAGCTCGGCTGGCTCGCGGCGCTGCGCAACCTGCTCTCCGTGGAGCTCACGCGCTATCCGCAGCTGCTCGTCGCGGGCGACTTCAACGTTGCGCCCGACGATCGCGACGTCTACGATCCGGCCGCATGGGCCGGTCAGGTGCTCTGCACTCCGGCCGAGCGCGCGGCGCTCGCATCGATCACGGAGCTCGGCTTGCGAGACTCGTTTCGTCTCTTCGATCAGCCGCCGGCCAAGTACAGCTGGTGGGACTATCGCGCGGGTATGTTTCGCCGCAACCAGGGGCTCCGGATCGACCTCGTGCTCGCGTCGCGTGCTTTAAGTCAAATCTGCACGAATTGTCGAATCGATCGGGAGCCGCGCGGCTGGGAACGGCCGTCCGATCATGCGCCGGTCGTCGCAGAATTCGGCGCGGCATGACGGTTATGTGAGATGCGCCAAGCCCGCCGCCTACCGATAACCTAAACTGTGTCACTGCTCCTGCCGTATAAGAACGCGAAGCTGATCGAGGACGATCTGCAAGACCGGCGCAACGATTACGACGTCACTAACACCGTCCAGGTAAGCTCACCGGCGAAGGTGCGCGGGCGGTCACGGATCTTTTCTCCGCGCTTTACCCGAAGCGTCTCTTTCGACGCCGTCTGGCTCGCGTTCCACGACTTCGACCGGATGTTTACCGGTCGCCATCCGAGCTATCACGGCGTCGACACGACCTATCACGACATCCAGCACACGCTCGACATGACGCTCGCGATCTCTCGCTTGATCGCGGGTCACGAGATGAGCGTCGAGCCGGCGGACCGGCTCGGCCCCGAGCGCGCCGAGCTCGCGCTCGTGAGCGCGCTCTTTCACGACGCGGGCTACCTCCGCCACAAGGAGCTCGACGCGGGCACCGTGAACGGCGCGGTGTTCACGAGAGTGCACGTGACACGCAGCGGCCGCTTCCTCGAGCAGCTACCTGCCCCAAGATCGGGCTCGACCAGTTCACGCCGGTGGTGTCGCGGATCGTGCACTTCACGGGCTACGAGCTGAACATCGATCAGATCGAGCTCGAAAATCCGAAGGACAGCGTCGTCGGCCACTTGCTCGGCACCGCGGACCTGGTGGCGCAACTAGCGGACCGCTGCTACCTCGAGAAATGCCGCGACCGCCTCTATCCCGAGTTCGTGCTCGGCGGCGTCGCGATCGACGAACGACCGTCGGGCGGCGTGCTCTATCGCTCGGCGCACGACCTGCTCGCGAAGACGCTCGGCTTCTACCAGAAGTCCGCGCGTCACCGGCTCGAGAACGACTTCAACCACGTGTACCGCTACATGGAAGCGTTCTTCGAGCGCGGGCACAGCCCGTACGTGCGCTTCATCCGCAAGAACCTCACGTTCCTTTCCGGCTTGATCAGGGGCGGCGATTGGGAACGCCTGCGCAGGCATCCGCCGTGCGTGATGCCGGACCCGTCGGGTGAAGAGCATTTGATCGAGCTCGCGCTCGACCGGGTGCGGATCTGGTTGGACGCGCAGCGCTCGCCTGCGGCATAGCCGACGACGGCTAAGTTACCTCACACTCGCTAGGTTGAAGGGCACTCCGGGCGTTGGATCGCCCGGCTTCGGCGTCCGCCGCTCGAACTTCGGCTCGGGACGCTCGACACCTAGCACGAGGTTGAAGACGTAGTAGCGCTCGGACGCATCGTAGTAGAGCACCCACGCGTAGCGCGGGTTCAACGAGCTCACCAATGCCATCAAGACGTCGCGAGCGGGCTCGTTCGTTGCGCCGAGTGACCGTTCGTTCTGAATGCACCCGAGGTCGCTGCAAGGCGTCGCAACGTTCAGGCGACCACCGACGATCTTCTGGCCGCTCGCGACGCTGACTTCCTGGAGGATCGCCTCGATCAGCTCGCGGCTGTCCTTCACGCCACCGCTCTGGAATGTGATCGGCGTGTCGAGAACGGACCGCTGGGGGATCCACCGACCTTGAATGTCCCGGACTTGTGTAGGCACGACGTGAAATGTCTCGCCGCTTCGGAGCATCTCGAACTGTCCGCCTTGTCGAGCCTGGTTGTTCGCGTCGATGAGCTTCTGAATTGCGCCCCTCACGTCGACGGGCTCACCCGTGTCTTGCGAGACGTCATAGGTGGCCCGCAGCGCGCCGCCTTTCGGAACGATCGTCCTGACCTGCGGCTGGTGAGGCTTGCCGACTTCTCCCGTGATGTCGCGGAGGTCGCCGGGGTATTCGTAGCGAGGGTCTTCATAAGTGATCGTGACCGGATAGCTGCGTATCAGCGACAGAACCGCTTGGCCCATCGGACGTGCGTCGTTGACGGACAACACGACAGCGTAGGTCTGAGCGCAAGCGGCGGGCGAGACGCTCGCAGGAATTGCGGCCGATGCGAGCAGCGCGATTAGACCGGGTGATCGGCTCACGACATCACCGTTCGGGCGGCGTCGGCAAACGATAGCGCACGCGTCGCATCGTACTCCGGCGGCCAGAGACTGGACGACGAACGTCGCACCGTTACCGTGCAAAATCCCTCCGCGGAGGGATTTGCGTATGCCGATGCCGTCGCCGATCGTTCCGGCAGCGAAGTCCGTGAAGGGCGAGGTGTGTATCGGCTTCGAGCAGCAGTCGCCTGAGCGCTCAGTGCGGCTTGAAGATCGGGAACTCGCGGCCGTCGAGGTACGCGAGCAGCGCGTCGGCGGCCGTCGCCGCGAACCCCTCGTAGCCGTGATCGGTCGTCCAACCGATGTGCGGCGTAAGCACGACGTTGTCGAGCTTCGTAAGCGGATGGCTCTTCGGCAGCGGTTCCTCGTCGAACACGTCGAGGCCCGCGCCCGCGATTGCGCGCGTCCTTAGCGCTTCGACGAGCGCGGATTCATTCACGATCGGGCCGCGCGCCGTATTGATCAAGTACGCGCTCGGCTTCATCAGCGCGAGCCGGCGCGCGTCGATGAGATTGCGCGACGATTGCGCGAGCGGCACGTGGATCGACACCACGTCGCTCGCGGCGAGCAGATCATCGAGCTCGCGGCGCTCGGCGCCCGCGGCCGCCGCGGCCGCGTCGCTGAGAGTCCGGCTCCACGCGAGCACGCGCATGCCGTACGCGCGCCCGAGCCCCGCGACGTGCTTGCCGAGGCGCCCAAGCCCGACGAGCCCGAGCGTCTTGCCCCAAAGCACCGGCGTCAGCGGCGTCGGCCACTCGCCGCGCTTCAGCGCGGCGTCGCACTCGGGTATCCGACGCATCACGGCCTGAGCGAGCGCGATCGTGAGCTCGGCCGCGCCGATCGAATATCCGCCCGACGCGTGCGCGATCACGATGCCGAGGTCCGCGGCCGCCTTGAAGTCGAGATGCGCGGCATGGTTGCCCGTCTGCGCGATCACACGCACGTCTTTGAGCTGCGAGAGCAGCTCGCGCGTGAGCTTCGTGCGCTCGCGGTTCGCGATCAGCGCGTCGAAGCCGCGCAGCGCGGACGGCGAGCCGAATGGCTTCGTGAAGATCTCGACCTCGGCGCGCTCGCGCAGGCGCTTGACGCCCTGCGTGCCGCGCCACGCATCGTGGATGTCATCGAGGATTGCGACGCGCATGACGAGATCCTTTGGCTATCGGCCGAACGAAACGAAAAGAGCAACGCGACGACGCAGATCCAAGACGAGGCTCATCGGCGGGCGGAGGAGGCCGCCAGCTCGCGCACGAGCTCGGCGACGTCCGGCACCGTCTCGAGCGACTCTAGCATCGCGAACGTTCGCTCGATGCTCGCCGGCGGGAGCACCAGCGACGCGCAGTCGCTCCACTTTTCGTGACAGCTCGTCGCGCGTGAACGGCCGATCGGGACCGCCGCGGTAGCGCTCGTCGGCGTGCTCGACGAGGCGTGCGGCCGTCTTCGAGATCGACTTCGACGGTGCTGCGGATCTTCTCGAAGCCGCGCGCCTCGATCTCCGGGATCGAGGATGCGCGTCGACCTTGCGCATCATCGCTGCACCGGGGCGCTGCGCACGAACTCGTCGGTGAACTCGTGGATGCCGGCCTTGCGCCGCAGCGCGATCGCGCTGACAGCATGAACGCCGGGCAGAACTTCGCCTCGAGCTCGTTCTGCGCGATCGCGTAGCGCAGCGGGTTCAGGATGTTCGAGCCCGCGCGCAGGCGAATCGCCGTGATCTGCTCCGGCTTCACGTCGTGCGCCGATCACGAGCTGGCGCATCGCGTCCATCGTCGGGTGGCCGAGCACCCCGCACGGGTACGGCTTGATCGACACGCCCGGGCTAGACGATCGTGTGCGGGTTGCCGAGCACGCCGACGATGCGATCGCGCGATCGAAACCCTTGCCGAAACTGAAGATCTGGAAGAATCCCCAGGGCGGATCGAGCGCGTCGTGCCCGCCCGTGAAGCCGCTCGCCGCGAGCTCGGCCGCGACAACGCCGTTCTGCGCGGCACGGCCCACGTGCAGCGGCTTCGTCATCGTGCCGAAGTTCACGCGGATACCGGCGGCCGATGCTCGCGGCGATCGCGAGCGCGTGTGCACGTCGCTTCGCCATCCAGGTCGAGCAGCTTCGCCGCGGCGACGGTCGCGCCGAACGTGCCGACCGTGCCCGACGAGTGGAATCCCTTCTTGTAGTGATCGGGATGGATCGCCTCGGCGATCTTGCACTCGACCTCGAAGCCGGTGAGAAACGCCTCGAGCAACTGCGCGCCCGACACGCGGCTGCCGCTCGCCGAGCGCGAGCGCCGCCGCGAGCGGCGGCATCGTCGGATGCGTCAGCAGGCCGAAGATCCGATCGGCGCTCGTCGACGAGCTGCGTGTCGTCCCAGTCGAGCGCGTGGCCGCTCGTGCCGTTTACGAGAGCTGCGTTCGCCGCGCTCGTCTTGAATGGCTTCGGTCCGAGCACCGTCGCGTCGTGCCGCGTGTCGGTGCCTTCGACATGCGCGTGCACGATCTCGCCCGCGGGCTGCGTCGAGCCCGCGAGCAGCACGCCGAGCCCATCGATGATGCACCGTTTCGCGATCGCGACTGCGTCGGCTTGGAATCCGGCGAACCGCGCACCGACGACGAAACGAACGACCGCGCCGGTCGCGGAGTCCTGGTCAGGCATAGGGGAAAAAGAATACCGGGCCGCTCACGCTCGCGCCATGTCGCTCGCGTTGCCGGTAGCGCCAGTCACGGGGTGCGGGGCAGGGGTCCCGACTTGTAATTAATTAAACGATTGTTTAAATTAAGATCATGGCCGCCGCAGCACAAACCAAGAAGAAAGCTCGCGCACGCCGGCGCCGTCCCGGACGGCCGCCCGCGGACGAAGCGAATCACCGCGAGCGGCTGCTCGACGCGGCTCTCGCGTGCTTCACGACCGACGGCGTCGCCGCGACGAGCCAGCGCAGCATCGCGGTCAAGGCCGGCGTCAACGCCGGCGATGGTGCACTACTACTTCGGCAGCAAGGACAAGCTGCTCGACGCGTTCATCGCGGAGCGCATCACGCCGGTGATCGCCGACGCTGCGCGAGCTTCCTACGCGCAGCCGGCGAGGATCCGCACGCGCTGGTCGCGGCGTTCGTGCGCGGCATTCACGGCGTCGTCGAGCGCTACCCGTGGTCGCCGGCGCTGTGGGTCCGCGAGGTGATCGGCGAGCGCGGCGCGCTGCGCGAGGTGCTGTGCAGCACATCGCGCGCAAGCGCGGCCGCGCTGCTCGCGCAGACACTTGCCGGCGCTGCAGAAGGAAGGCGCCGTGAGCCGCGGACCTCGACCCGCGGCTCCTCGTCGTCTCGCTGTCGGTCTCACGCTGTTCCCGCTCGCCGCGCGAGTCGATCTGGCGGCGACATGTTCGACGCGCGACGACGTCGACGTCGCCGCGCTGCTGACGACACACGCTGGCGCTGCTCGATCAAGGGCTCGGAGGCACTCATGCGCGTTGAATCGTCGCTTGCCGCTTGCGCTCTCCGTCGCCGCGCTCGCCGCACTAGCGCTGCTGCGCACAAGAAAGAACCCACCGTTGGTCGGCACGCTCGAGTGGGACCGCGTCGCCGTGACCGCGGAGCTCGCCGAGCCCGTGCTGCGCTGGGCCGTCGCCGAGGGCGACCGCGTCGAAACCGGCGCGGCGGTGCTCGAGCAGGATCCGCGCCGGCAGGACGCGCGGATCGCGGACGCGCGCGGCGACTTGATGCAGGACGAAGGGAAGCTGCCGAGCTCACGCACGGCGCGCGAATCGAGACGATCGACACCGCGCGCGCGAACCTCGCGAGCGCGCACGCGGTCGAGACCGACGCGCGAGGCCGACTACACGCGCGTCGCCGAGCTGCAAGAAGCGCGACCTCGTCGCGCGCCGCAGCCGTCGACACAGGCGCTCGCGACGCGCAACCAGCGCCGAGCCGTCGACGCAAGGCGCAGGAGGCACAGCTGCTCGAGCTCACGCACGGCACGCGCCCGGAGCAGATCGAGCAGGCGGCGGCCGCGGTCGACGGCCGCGAAGGCGCACGCTCGATCAGCTCGAGCTCACGCGCGCGCGGCTCACCGTGCGCGCGCCGCGCGCGGGTCGCGTCGACGCGCTGCCGTTCCGTGCCGGGCGACCAGCCGTCGGTCGGCGCCGAGCTCGTGAGCATGCTCGTCGGCGACGCGCCGTACGCGCGCGTGTTCGTGCCGGCGCCGCAGCGCGCGGCGACTGAAGCAAGGCGACGTGTTCGAGGTGAAGCTCGAGGGCGTGGCCGGACGTTCACGGCCGTGGTGCGCAGCATCCGCAGCGAGCCGAGCTTCACTCCGTACTACGCGCTCGCGGGCGACGACGCGAGCCGGCTCGTCTATCGCGCCGAGCTCGTGCTGCGAGGTGACGGCGCGGCCGACTTGCCCGCCGGCCTGCCGTGTCGGCGATTTAAGGCGCCATGAGCGGCGCGCCGAGCGCATCGAGACCTAGCCCGCGGGCGGCACCTCGGGTCGCTCGCCCGATGCGCCCGCGATCCGCGCGCGGGCTCACGAAGCGCTTCGGCCCGCTCGTCGCAGTCGACAACGTCGATCTCACGGTGCGACCGCGCGAGGTCTACGGCTTCCTCGGGCCGAACGGTTCCGGCAAGTCGACGACGATCCGCATGCTGTGCGGCCTGATGCTGCCGAGCGGCCGGCGAGATCGACGTGCTCGGCTACAAGATTCCGCGCGACGCCGAGACGCTGAAGCGGCACATCGGTTACATGACGCAGCGCTTCACGCTGTACGAGGACCTGACGGTCGCGCGAGAACCTCGACTTCCTCGCGGCCGTGCACGAGCTGTCGCGCGCCGAGGCGCGCGCGCGCGAATCGACGAGCTGCTCGAAGCGCTATCTGGCTCACCGATCGGCGCGATCAGCTGGCCGGCACGCTGTCGGGCGGCCAGAAGCAGCGGCTCGCGCTCGCCGGCACGGTGCTGCACAAGCCCGATCTGCTGTTCCTCGACGAGCCGACGAGCGCCGTCGATCCGCAATCGCGACGCGAGTTCTGGGAGTCGCTGTTCGAGCTCGCGGACGCCGGCACGACGCTGCTCGTGTCGACGCACTACATGGACGAGGCCGAGCGCTGCACGCGGCTCGCGATCCTCGACGACGGCCGCGTCGTCGCCGACGGCACTCCGCGCGAGCTCTCATGGCGAACCTGCCGGGGCGCACGCTGCTCGTCGAGACGGCCGACCCGCGCGACGCGCAGCAGCGCTTGACCGGCTTCGCAGGGCGTCATCGCGATCGCGCAGATCGGCACGTCGCTGCGCGTGCTCGCCGACGACGCGACGATGAGCTCGAGAGCCGGATAGCCGAGCGCCTGCAGCGCGGCGGGCGTCGACGCGCAAGGTGCAGCCGATCTCGCCGAATCTCGAGGACGTGTTCGTCGCGGCGACGTCGAAGAACAAGGCGAACGAGCCGAGCCCAGTGGAGGCGCGTATGAACTTCCGGCGGCTCTGGCTCGATCGTGACAAGGAGCTGCGGCAGCTGCGCCGCGACCGGCTGACGTTCGCGATGATCATCGGCATCCCGACGATGCAGCTCGTGCTGTTCGGCTACGCGATCAACCTCGACGTGCGCCATCTCGACGCCGCCGTGCTCGACCAGGCGCAACACCGCGCGTTCGCGCGAGCTCGTCGCCGCAGCTGGCCGCGACCGACGTCATGAAGTTTCAAGCACCGCGCTGCAAAGCGCCGCAGCAGGTCGACGACCTCGCTGCGCGCCGGCGAGATCAGCGCCGCGCTCGTCGTGCCGCCCGATTTCGAGACGCGCCTCGAGCGCCGCGACCGGCCGGCTGCGCAGATCGTCGTCGACGGCTCGGACCAGGTCGATCCAGGCCGCGGCGCGCCAGCTCGCGGCATTCCCGATCTACGGCAGCGATGCCGGCTGGACGAAGGCGCACCGGCCGCGCGATCGAGGTCGTGAACTTCTACAACCCGCAGCGGCGCGCGCCGGTGAACACGGTGCCGGGCCTCGTCGGCGTGATCCTGACGATGACGATGGTGCTGTTCACGGCGATCGCGCTCGTGCGCGAGCGCGAGCGCGGCAACCTCGAGATGCTGATCGCGACGCCGGTGTCGCCGTGGGAGCTCACGATCGGCAAGGTGCTGCCGTTCGTCGGCATCGGCCTCGTGCAGGTCACGATCGTGCTGCTGCTCGGCACGCTGCTCTTCGACGTGCCGGTGCGCGGCTCGCTGCTCGAGCTCTATCGCGTCGCGCTCGTGTTCATCGTCGCGAGCCTGTCGCTCGGCGTGTTCCTGTCGACGCTCGCGAAGACGCAGTTCCAGGCGATGCAGATGGCGTTCTTCACGTTCCTGCCGCAGATCCTGCTGTCGGGCTTCATGTTCCCGTACGCCGGCATGCCGGTGGCCGGCGCAGTATCTGGCGGAGATCCTGCCGCTCACGCATTTCCTGCGCCTGATCCGCGGCATCATGCTGCGCGGCGCGGGCGTCGGCGAGCTGTGGCATTCGACTCGCCGCGCTCGGCGTGTTCATCGTCATCGTGCTGACGGTCGCGGTGATCGCGCGTGCGCAAGCGGCTCGACTGACGGCGTCCCTCAGAACAGCTTCTCGTACGCCTTAGGCTGGGCAGCCGGCAGCATGTCGAGCGCCGGGCCGTCGACGAACACGTGCAAGTGCTTCTCCTCGGGCGGCACCGTCGCGAAGATCTTGCCTTTCACGCGGAACGACGTCAGGTCGAAGTGCGGCTCCTCGGTGGCTTCCGGAAGCGACACCGCGAAGCGCCGGACTTCGGCGAGCTTCATCGCAAAATACGGTCGGCGGGTTGCATGCGTTGCAGCGCTTTGCGAGTCCGAACGTCCTGCAATCGGGCGACGCCGAGGGCTCCGATCGACGTTGCGATTATCAGGCTCACCGCGAGTGACGGACGAGCCAAAGCGGCCGCGAGCGCGAGCACCCCCAACAAGACGACCGCGGCTACCGCAGAGGGCATCTGCCATCCGCTCCGGGCCGCGCGCATCGCGACGCGGAGCGCGTCGTCGCGTTGCTCGATCGGAAACCGCTGGAGCTCAGGGTATCGAACGCGAGACTTCTTGCGCCGCTCGACGCCCGGCTTCAGGAGCGCGTCGGCAATCGCATTGGCCTCTTCTTTCGAACGCATGGCGAGGTTCCCTCGCTACGGGCTCGGCGCGACGACGCCTTCGAACGCGATGAGATTGGTGCGTGCGCTCTTTTGGCGGAGCGCACGCAGCGGCCGGTACTCGGGCGATGCCAAGAAGCGCTTCGCAGCGGACATGCTCGGGAACTCGATGACGATTCCGCGCGCGGGCTTGTAGTCGCCCTCGAGCACCTCCGCCGTGCTGCCGCGAACCAGATAGCGCCCGCCGTACGACGCGATGATCGCCGGCACGCGGCGGCGGTACTCCTCGTACCCCTTCTCGTCGTGGATATCGATGTCGGCGATCAGGTAGGCGGTCATGCAGGTCGCTCCATGTCGATGAAGATCAGGCGGCGGACCAGACTGCGAGCTCGTTGCCGCTCGGGTCGCGGAAGTGAAAACGTCGGCCGCCGGGGAAAGAGTACGGTGTGCGCACGATCTCGCCGCCAGCCGCACGAACGGCCGCGACCGTCACGTCGAGGTCGCGCGAATAGAGCACGACGAGCGGACCGCCGGTCGCGACGTTGTCCGCTTGCGCGAGCCCGCCCATCTCGCGTTCCGCGCCGCGGATGCCCGCGTAACCGGGGCCGTAATCGTTGAACTGCCAACCGAAGGCGGCACCGTAGAAGCGCTTCGCGGCCGCGACGTCGCGCACGGAGAGCTCGATGTAGTCGATCGCGTGGTGAGAGTGCGCGGCGTCGTTGGTCATCGTTAGTCTTCTTCTACTCTCGATGAGACCCATGATCCACCTTCGCTGTCGAGGAGGCCAGCGCCCCGCCGCGCAAGGCGACGGGCCGTGCCCCCACGACGGCGGCGTGTCGACGTTAGCGCGCCTGCTTCAACGCGGTAACTTCGATTTCGATCTTCATGCGCGGGTCCGCGAGCCCCGCGCTGATCATCATCGCTGCCGGGCGCACGTCGCCGAAGTACTTCTGGAGCACCGGCCAGCACTGCTCGAACTCGCCGCCGTTCGGCAGCACGTACGTCACGCGCACGACGTCCTTCAACGATGAGTCGGCTTGCCGCAGCGCCGCGTCGATGTTCCTGAAGCACTGGTCGGTTTGGCTCGCGAGATCGTCCGCAATCGTCATCGTCGCGTAGTCGAAGCCGGTCGTGCCCGAGACGAAGATCCAATCCCCCGCGACGACGGCGCGCGAGTAGCCGATCTTCGCCTCGAACGATGAGCCGGAGCTGATGAGCTTTCTTTTCATTGCTTGCGTCTCTGTTCGTGGGGTGGCGCGGCCCCGCACGGTGCCACAAGCTATGGCTCGAGTCGATCACGGCGCGTAGACAGCGCGCTCCTCACCGCGCCAGATCTCCGTGCGTGCGATGAGGCGCTCGCGCAGCGGCGAGAGGTCCTTGAACTGCGGATCGCCACGGTACGCCTCGAACGCGTCCCAATCGGGGAAGCTCACGACGTGGACCTCGAACGGGCCATCGGGCGCAGCGTCGGAGCCACGCACGACATGATCGATTCGCCCGCCATGCCGAGCCATCACGAGCGCGGCCGCGCGCTCGAACTGCTCGAACGCGGCGACGTCGTCGGTCTTGAGCCATACGCTCACGACGAGATTCACGCGCGACTCGCTCACCGTTTGGCCGGACGCCGGTCCGAAGGGTGGTTGATGCCGTCGCTCGTCGGCACGTTTGCGATCTCGAATGGATCGACACCTTCGAGGCAGCCGACGTTGAACCCGTACTCGTTCGGATTCACGCGCCGTTGGTGATGCGTGTAGATGCCGCAAACGGAGCAGAAGTAGTGCTTCGCCGTCCGCGTGTTGAACTGATAGAGCCGCAGCACGTCCGCGCCCTTGACGACGCGCAGGCCCGACAGCGGCACGGCCGCGACGACCGCTCCTTTGCGCCGGCACATCGAGCAATTGCAGCGCCGCGGATCGACGATGCCGTTCGGCAAGTCGAGCTCGAGCACGACGGCGCCGCAGTGACACGACGCGCGATGCTTCGCTCGAATCTCGCTCGGGCCAACTTTTTTCAGCATACTGACGCCGCCGACGTCCTCGGCCAATCATTCCGCCCGCGGCCGAGACTCTGCTTTACCCCAAGACCGGAGTCCAGCGCAGGCTCACGGCGTGCCTGGCTCCGACGCTCCTTGGCTGTCGTAGTTCATCCGCTCCGTCCTCAGGCCGAACCGTATCGGTTGAGCGCTTCGGGCTTCTCTTCGATGAACACGAGCGAGCCGGCCGGGTCGGAGGTCGTGAGACCGGCATGAAGCCGGCAGAACGTACATTGGCACGCGCGGATCGGCCAATCCTTTCGCGGGAGCGCGTTCGCGACTACGTCGTGAGCGCATCCCGCAGCTGTTTCAGCAGCGCGGCGTAATCGGCGTCCTCGAGCCGCGTGTCGGGCATGTCCGCGAGATCCGACGTCCAGATCGGCCCACCCCAGCGCGGATCGTTTTCGTAGCGCGGCACGATGTGCCAGTGCAGATGCGGCATCAGGTTGCCGAGCGTTGCGAGGTTCATGTGATCCGCACGCACGACGCGTTCGATCGCGTGCTGCGCCACGTAGAGATCGTCGCAGAACCGTTGCCATTCCTGCCGCGCGAGCTGATCCGGCCGAGTCGCGTGGCGCAGATCGAGCACGAGGATGCAGTGGCCGCGGTAGGTTTGGTTCTTCGGCAGATACAAAGACGAGCACGAGAGCGTCGCGACGTGCTCCCAATGCTCCGTCGACGCGGCTCTCGGCGAATCGAACGGACAGTCGACGCCGGCTGCGAGCTTCCGCCACGTGTCAGCGCGCATGCCTAGCTGTTAGCGATCTCAGTCAGGACGGCAACACCGACGTAAGTCAGGAAGAAGGTCATCGACACGAGAATCAAACAGTGTGCGCTTAGAAACACCACACCCCAAGCGACCGCGGCAGGCCGGCCGCTTATCCCAATGAGCATCAAATATTCGCGTGGCAAGAACAGGCTCCGCAGCCCACTCAACAGCGAAACGCCGAGCAACTTGAAGCCGCTCAGGTATGCGAGGACAAACAGCGTCGCACCGAGCAGCTCGAGCAGCGTGGTGAGTTCCGTGAGCGCGAAGATGTCCGGCCCGGCCACGAGGATGATGACGAGGATCAAGAGCGGCCGGAGCAGCGCGTCCTTCTGCGCCCGGCTGGCTACGAAGCCGCCCTGGAGCGACTTCAGCGCTTCGACGATCGACCAGAGGAAGCTACGCATGGTGTTCGCTATTGTACTAGTGGCGCGTCGCTGATGACGTTGCTAGCGATCCTCGACGTGGATGGTGGGCCGTGTCATCCGTCACGCTCCGGAGCCGAAGGCTGCTGATCGTCAACGGGTTTGCCGAGAACGCGTTCCGCCAGTTTCTTCGGGAACCACATAGCGTTCATACCACGGTTCCACGATGGAACGATGAAGCGCCATCCAAGCTTCGTAGACCGAAGCGACGTATTGGGTTCGCGTGGCCGGACTGCCAGCTCCCCCGCCAGGGAAGAGGTGCCTGAACGTCAGCGCACTCCCGAGCGGCGGAGGGTCGAGCTTGTGAAAAACGGCTCGTGCGCGAAGCGCACGTGTGATCGCCCAGCCGGGACGCGTCGTCCTTCCGCTGATGATCCCATGGAGATTCAAAAGGTGGACTGCCACGGACTGAATGGCCTGCGGGGAGTTCGCCCCCGTGATGCTGGACGCCATACGCATCACCCCAGAGCGATTCGATCGCTGGTGCATCGCTGCGAGCTGGGATGGGCGGTCGGTTCTCCGGAATCCTAGATTGCGCGAGCAGCTCAGTAACGTCGGTCCGCCCGCTCACGACCGCCCAACTAAACAGGGCCCAACATCCGGCGGATGCGCCGATGTATCGATGCGTAGGTCCGTCGTGCGGTGCAAACAGGGCACCGCAACCCGGGCATGGCGACAGCGCGCTAATCTACACTTGTCAGGCGACTCTTACGCGACCCACGAGCGACTCACTCAGCGATCCTTGACCGTAACAGGTTCGAAAGGCCCGGAGCCGTCTCGTCGCTGGAACGCAGAATGCTCGGGGGCGTCCAGGAACGGAATGATGTCTGGGTCGAAGTTCGCGATGATGTTTACGTCGTAGATGCCGTGATTGTCGAGATCGGTGACGTAGGCGTCAGACTCGTCGCCCGCCAGAAACCGCCAACCACTGTCTGTATCGTCGACTGGCGCTTGGCGGTACATGTATCCCACAAGCTTGCGTTTCATCGTGATTCGGTCAGTCGCGGCACGAACCGTAGCCTTCCGCCAACGGGCGAATCTGAGCGATATTCAGTCGCAAACGCTTCGTTTTCATGAGTCGCCTAGACAGTATGACTTTCGCTGAATGAGGCGCTGACCTCCGAGAGGCCATGTTCGCGGATTGGCCGGAGGCCAGAGCCGCAGGAGCGTCGGTTAGGTACGCTCAAAATCGGTTCCCTCAAGCGGAGGTCAGCATGACTAACGATACCACCGTCTTCGTCGGCCTCGATGTTCACAAAGACTCCATCACCGCCGCCTACGTCGGCAAGAATCCGGCTGAGCCCGTCGTAGATGGCGGCACGATCGGGACACAGCAATACGCAATCGATCGGCTCATCAAGAAGCTCTCCGGGGGAGGCCCGCTGAAGTTCGTCTACGAAGCGGGTCCCTGCGGCTTCTGGCTGCGGCGCTACCTGCACTCGGTCGGGCAACAGTGCCTCGTCGCTGCTCCCTCCCTGATTCCGCGTCGACCCGGTGTGCGTATCAAGACTGACCGACTCGACGCTCGCAACCTCGCGCTCGCACTACGCGCCGGCACTTTGACCGCCGTGCATATCCCGACGCCCGAGGAGGAGGCGTTTCGCGACGTCGTGCGCGCCTGGCAGCAGTGCAAACGTGACGTCACCGCCGCGAAGCAGCGCCTGAAAGCCTTCTTGCTGCGCAACGACATCCGCTACGAGGGCCGCGCCACGTGGAGTGCTGCGCATCGGCGCTGGCTCGCTCGGCTCGTGCTGCAGAGTCCCGCGCAGCAGATCGTCTTCCAAGAGCTCATCGATGCCGTGAATGAGCGCGAGCGCCGGCGCGATCGACTCGAAGCTCAGCTCGATGCGCTGGCTCCCTCGTGGCCCGGGTTCCCTCTGGCGCAAGCGTTGCTCGCGTTCCGTGGCATCCAGAAAACCGTCGCCTATACCGTCGTCGCCGAGACGGGCTCCTTTGCCCGCTTCTCTCATCCAAGCCGTTACATGGCGTGGCTCGGCTTCGTGCCCAGCGAGCACAGCTCCGGTACGTCCCGCCATCAAGGCCCCATCACTCGCAGCGGCAACCGGTGGGCCCGCACGCTCTTGGTCGAAGCCGCGTGGTCGTATCGCTATACGCCAAAGATCAGCCCGATCATCGAGCGTCGCGCGCAAGCTCTCGACCCGAAGATCCGCGACGTCGCTTGGAAGGCGCAGCTGCGGCTCACTCATAAGTACCGACGTCTCAGCGCACGCGGCAAACACGCCAACCTTGTCGTCACCGCCGTGGCGCGCGAGCTCTCGGGCTTCATCTGGGATGTCGCTCGGCTCCTCGAGCAACCCAGGCACGCTTAGCTATCGAAGGCGTGCGGTGCGCTGTGGTCCGGTGTCGTGGGTAACCCGCGACGGCGTTATGCAACCGCAGCCCTCTGCGCGTGCGCTCCTAGAGTGCGGACAGATCCACCTGACGGAACTCAGTAATGCGGCAACCAATCCGCGGATATCAGCATGATCCACCGTCGACGTACTGACCGCAGCCCCGCACGCCTTCGTCTCTCTCGGAGACCATCCATGCGTTGATCAAAAAAACTCGCGCTCGTTGACAGCGAAAGTCATATCAACGCCGCAGTTCAGCGGCGGCGCGCTGACCTATGTGACTTGGCACTTTATGCCTGACCGTCCGCTGCAACTGCTTGTTATACGTCAGGCCGCCCAATCCAACTTGAGCTTCTTCTTCTCTGCAGCACACTCGCGCAAATACAAGTTGATCAAGTTTTGATATGGGATTCCGGTCCCTTCGGCCAGGCCCTTGAAGTACTCAACTGTCGACTCGTCCAAACGAATCGTGATCTGCCGCTTGCGCTTTTGAAGGTACGGATTGGGCTTCGATTTGGAAAAGTCGTAGCGTTTCTTCATGGTAAGTGCTCGGCGTACTGACGCCGCTCCGTGGGATCCGCACGGCGTGCGGAAATGATTCGTAGGACCTGGTCGGCTTCGCGGTAACAATGGCACACGACCAGCAGCCGCAGCTGAACACTCAGGCCGAGAAGCACGAACCGATCCTCGTCCTCGGAATGCTGCGGATCGGAAATTACCCGCGCGTGCTCGTCCAAGAACGCCGTTCGAGCTTCCTCAAAAGAGACACCGTGTTTCGCCTTGTTGGCGCGGCTCTTCCGCGGATCCCACTCGAAGCGGAAGTCGGCCATGCCGACAGTGTAACTACAACGTAGTGCGCGTCAACCCTGACGTATAACGCTTCAGTTCAGCGGCCGCGCTCTCGCCTATTTGACTTGGCACTTTATCCATGACCGGACGCTGCAACTGCTTGTTTTGCCGGCGACGCACTGGGTGGGATCTCCACCCAACCGCTGATCAATTGGCCCTGGTAAACCTTGAAGCAGGGATCGCGTAAACACTCGGAGTCGGCGGCGCGACGAACGCAAGCCTTGCGGCAAAGGGCCGAGTCGCTGCCGCGAGCCGAAAGCGCAGTTTCTGGTTTCGAGATTAGGCGGGTAGAAGATTGAGCGGACATACGAATGTGTACTCGGAACCTGTGGGAGCGACACAACCATGCATCAACGTCCGCGTGGCCGACCGATGGATCGCATATTGGTAACGCGTGACGGCGTCCTGATACGCACTTTAGCGAGATTGTCCGCAAGATACTTGGCCCGTGCCAAAGCTCAGTACAACCGCCGTATCTGCCGAATCGCGATTGCGAACGTCTTACGAAGCTCGTCACGCCATTACGCTGTTGACAACCAAGCTCGTGCAACGCGTGCTCGATGTGATGCCAATAAGGTCCTTACCCCACTGCAGCGAGAGAGCTCGCGCGGTACTCGCGCTGATGCGCGAGCAACGCCCACACGATCCGCGCGTTCTTGTTCGCTAACGCCACGGCGGCGATGTTGCGGTTGCGCCGCGCGAGCAACTTCGTCAGCCAACCACCGTCCTCGGGGCGACGGAGTCGATGAAACATCACTGCGCGCGCGCCGTGAATCAGCAGCGTTCGCAGGTACGTATCTCCTCGCTTACTGATGCCCAGCAGCTGCTCTTTGCCACCGCTGGAGGCTTGCCGCGGCACCAACCCCAGCCATGCCGCGAGTTGTCGGCCGTTCTTGAACGTCTTGGCATCTCCAACGCTCGCCACCAGCGCGCTCGCTGTCAGCGCGCCGATGCCTGGGATCGCCTCCAATCGCCGGCTCGCCTCGCTCTCTCGATGCCACACCTTGATCTGCTGCTCGAGCTCTCGCACGTGTGCGCCCAGCTCACGAAAGTGCTCGAACAGTCGCGCGAACAACTCCGGCCGGCTCGCACTCGCGTAGTCCGTTCTCGGCGTCTTCCAAAATCTCCGGCAGCTGTTGCTCCAGATGTCGCACGCCCTTCGGGATCACGACCCCGAGCTCATACAGCAGCCCGCGAATCTGATTCGCTTGCGCCGTGCGTGCGACCACAAATCCCTGCCGCGCTCGGTGCACCGCCAGCACCGTCTGCTGCTCCACGTTCTTCACCGGCACAAACCGCATGTTCGGCCGACTCACCGCTTCGCAGATCGCCTCTGCATCCCGCGCATCGTTCTTGTTCGTCTTCAGGTACGGCTTCACAAACTGCGGCGCCATCAGCTTCACCGTGTGACCAAGTTGCATCAGCCGCCGCGCCCAGTAGTGCGCGCTCCCGCAGGCCTCCAACCCAATCACGCACGCCGGCACGTTCGCCAATACCTTCATCAGCTCTGCGCGCTTCACGGACTTACGCAACACCGTTCTGCCGCGCTCATCCACACCGTGAATTTGAAAGACATTCTTTGCGAGATCGATCCCTATCGTCGTAATGTTCATTCGGATGCCCCTCTCGGTTCGGTGGTTGCTCGACACTTCCACCTTGGCACGTTCTACGATGCCGTGCCGTTGAGGGGCGTCCATGCCATTACTTTATCTCTCACGGGAGAGTTCCTTCGCAAAAGTGGACACCCGTTGGTTAGGAACACTGGCTCTCGAACTCGATCGGTGAACGATACCCGAGCGCCGAATGTAGTCGCTCGCGGTTGTAGAACTCGACGTAGACTACGCAGCGCACACGCAGCTGCTGATCGCTGTGGAAGTCCTGGCGGTGATACATGTCGGACTTCATCGTCTTGTGCCACGACTCCATGTGCGCGTTGTCGGTCATCCGCCGCGGTCGGTTCACGGACTGCACGATGCCGGCGCGCTGCAGCGGTCGCGGAAGCCGTCGGCCAGGAACTCCACACCGCGATCGCTGTGGAAGATCGTGCCGGCTTGCGGCTCGGCGTCGTCCTCAGCGCGTGGCTCAGCGCTCGACGCGTCGAGCGCAGCCGTCTTCTCGATTGCCCAACGCCCAGCCCAGCAGCCGGCGCGAGTGACGATCCATCACCGTGGCCAGATAGCGCCACTGCGCCGCGACCTTCAGATAAGTCACATCGCCCACCCACACCTGATCGGGTCGCGTCACGGCGAGCTCGCATGCGCTGGTTGCTCGACGCTCGGCGAAGAACCGCCCCAGCCCAGGCAGCCGTCGATACAGCGTCGCCGAGCAGCCTTGGATGCCGTTTTCGCGCATCAGCCGCTCCACACGGCGACGGCCCACGGCTCACCCCGTCGCACGCAGCGCCGCGTGCACTCGCGGACTGCCATAGGTCTCGCGGCTCTGGGCGTGAACCTCGCCGATCTGCTCGAGCAGCCGCTCGTCCTCCGATCGCGTCGTGCACTTGCGGCCGCTCTCGCCAGGCGTAGTAGCCGCTCGGGACTCACCCCGTGCAGTCGACACATCACTCTCACCGGGAACGCGCTTCGACGGTGCGTCGATGAAGGCGAAGATCTCGCCTTTCGAGCGGAAGTGAACTCGATGGCTTTTTTTAAAATCTCATGCTCGAGCTTCAGCCGCTCATGCTCCTTCTTCAGCTGGCGCAGCTCCTTGAGCTCCGCAGCCACCTCCTTGTCCACCTCCACACCCTTGCGTCACGATCCGTCCCTCGCGCGCCTGTTTGCGCCAACGAGACAACATGAACGGATGGATGTAAAGCGACTCCGCAACATCCTGCACTGCAACGCCCGGCAGCTGGCTCAACCGAACGGCTGTCGCCTTGAATTGATCGCTGTACTTGTAGGTCGTTCTCGGTCCTGGTCTTGGCATCTCGACACTCCTGAACTGTTAGATCAGGGTGTCCACTAAACCGAAGGAACTATCGCGTCCGCTGCAACCGGTTGTTAGGCGGCCGCGTAAAGCTCACGGTACTCTCCGCCTCGATCGACCGCGGACACATGAAACGCGAGTGTTTCAACGATCCTAACTCGTGGGTCCGCCGCGACAGCGAAGCGCTTCGCAAAATCGAACACTTCCGATAGCGACTCGTGTTCGTGCCACGTTGTCATCACGAGCTCCGACTCCGGTCGCTCTCCAGCCTCAGCAAGTACGACGCTGGCGATATCAACTGAATCGTCCCAGCTCAAGCAGTCGCGTCCCCAAGCCAGCATGTACAAGCACCCGGAGCTGACCAACCACTTGCTCGCGGCAAACTGCCACGCGGGCGACACTTCGGCCTCGACCACGACGACCGCCCGAAACGGCCGCGCTCCATCGTAAGGCGCGAGTTCACTTTCGGGCGCTACGCGCAGATAACGCATGGACTGAGAGCCGCATAACAATAATTAGACGGCGCATGCCGCGGTAAACTAAATGCGGCGAAAGTGTCGTATAACGTGCATCCGTCTCGCATAGGTGATTGTTCCAATAGAGCACGCACGGAATTATGCGTCAATTAGCTCGCCGGAGTTATACGGCGTCGCGTCTTACCAGTCGTACCCGCGCACGAATTCCGCGGCCGGCCGCTCGAGCCACTGGG
>CAWJDS010000023.1:0-27068 GCA_963841645.1 uncultured Gammaproteobacteria bacterium
CCCGCAGCCGCGGCCGCGAAAAAGACCAAGAAGAAAACGAAGAAGGCCGCGCGCAAGTCGACCGGCGCGCGCAAGAAGGCTTCGCCGCCCGTCGATGCGGACGGCAGCGCCGGCGGGAGCGGCGGCTCTGCCGACGCCGGTGACGGCGGGGCCGGCGGCGGCGAGACACCCGACGCTTGACGTCGCGCGTGCACGTCGCGCGTGCCGCTCGCGTCGTGCTCGCGGGCGGCGTGATCGCCTATCCAACCGAGGCCGTGTTCGGCTTGGGCTGCCTGCCCGAGAACCGCGCGGCCGTCGAGCGCGTCCTCGCGATCAAGCGCCGGCCGTGGCGCAAAGGTTTGCTGCTGATCGGCTCGGACTTGGTACAGCTCGAGCGGTTCGTCGTGCTGCCGAACGAGCCCCGGCGTAGCGAGGTCATCGCGAGCTGGCCCGGACCCGTGACCTGGGTGCTCCCGGCCACGCCGCACGCGCCGAGCTGGATCAGCGGCGGCCGCCATAGCGTCGCCGTGCGGCTCACCGATCATCCGCTCGCGCGCGAGCTCTGTGCGGCGGTCGGCCACGCGCTCGTGTCGACGAGCGCGAACGTGAGCCGCAGACCGCCGCTGCGCGACCTGCGCGTGCTACGGCGCGAGCTCGGCAACGAAGTCGACTACGTGCTCGCGGGCGCGCTCGGCGGGCTCGCAAAACCGACCGTCATCAAGGACGGCCGGACAGGGAAAGTCCTGCGCCCGGCTTGAGGCCGATCGTTTTGCAACCCGCCGCGCGGTTAGGCGTTTCCCCGCCGTTCACGCATCGGTCCCGGGACCTGTGATAACGTTTCCACATAATCGCGCCAACGCGCTGGGCCGAAATAAGAAAATGATTCGCCTCCGCCGAGCGGTCGCCGGCCTAGTCGTTCTGTCTTGCGCCGGCGTCACAGCGTCGGGCGCACAGCCGACGCAGGTCGCCCCGCCGACGGTAGCTGCGGTCGCCATCACGACACCCGTGAAGCTCGCCGCGCCGGCGCGTCCGGTGAAGAGCGGCTCGACGTCGGTGTACATCGTGAAGCTCAAGGAGCCCGGCGCGGCGAGCTACGGCAACGCGTCGATCTACTCGGCGGGCAGGCCCGCCGCGCAGACCGCGAACGCACAGCGCGCGGCACGCGCCGCGTTCGCGCAGCGGCTCGAGCAAACCCACGACCGGCTGCTCGCCGACGTCGGCGCACCGTCTTCGAAGCTCTACAGCTACCGGTACGCGTTGAACGGCTTCGCGGCGAAGCTCAGCGCGGCCGAAGCGTCACGGCTCGCGCAGCGCCCCGAGGTCGCGCGCGTCTGGCTCGACACGGACCAACATCTCGACACGAACAACAGCTCGACGTTTCTCGGTCTCGACAACCAAAGCGGCGGGCTGCATGCCGGCCTCAAGCTGCTCGGCGAGAACGTGGTCGTCGGCGTGATCGATAGCGGCGTCGCGCCGAACCATCCGTCGCTGCTCGACACCGTCGACCTGATCCCGCGCGGCTGTCGCAGCGACTGGGCCAAGAGCTCGTTCCTGGGCTTGATGCTCTGCAGCTCCTACCGTCGTCATCCGGTGCAGCAAACGGCCTACCCGCCGCCGGTCGGGTTCAGCGGCGCATGCCAAGCCGGGCCCGGCTTCGAGGCGAAGTACTGCAACAACAAGGTCGTCGGCGCGCGGTACTACGTAGACGGATTCTTGACCCGGCACAAGCTCGACCCGCACGAGTTTCGCTCGCCGCGCGACGCGGCGGGGCACGGCACTCACGTCGCGACGACGATTGCGGGCAACTCGGTCGACGCGTCCCTATTCGGCACGAAGGTCGCGAAGGTTCAGGGTCTCGCGCCGCGCGCGCGGGTCGCGATCTACAAAGCGTGTTGGGTCGAGCCGGACCAAGTCCAGCCGACCTGCGCGACGTCGGACCTCGCGCGCGCCGTCGACGACGCGGTTGCCGACGGCGTCGACATCATCAACTACTCTCTCGGCAGCAATCAGAACGACATCACCGAGCCCGACGGCCTCGCGCTGTTGAACGCGTTCGACGCCGGCGTGCTCGCAGTCGTCGCGGCCGGCAACGACGGCCCGAACTACGGCACGATCACGTCGCCGAGCAGCGCGCCGTGGGTGATGACCGTCGCGGCTTCGAGCCAGGCTGGCACTGCGTTCAGCGACGCTATCTCGATCACGGCGCCCACGAGCCTCGTCGGCGACATCGAGATGCGCGAAGCGAGCTTCACCCCTGCGATCACCGTGAAGTCGCCGATCGAGGCGCCGCTGATCGCCGCCGTCGACTCCACGCCGACCGCGAGCAGCACGGGCAGCCCGCGCGACGCGTGCTCGGCGCTCACGAACGCGACGCGCGTCACGGGACGCATCGTGCTCGTCGAGCGCGGCGGCTGCGAGTTCCAGGTGAAGATCACGAACGCCGAAGCCGCGGGCGCCGTCGGTGTGGTCGTCTACAACGACGCCGCGGGCGAGCCGATCGTGATGAACGGCGACACGGGCAGTGTGCACATCCCCGCGGTGATGATCGGAGCCGACGACGGCCAGCGCCTCCTCACCGCGCTCTCGGGCACGCAGCAGGTGACGGTGAAGCTCGCGAAGGGCGTGTTCGTGCCGATCACGACGACAGGCAACATCATCGCCGACTTTTCCTCGCGCGGGCCGGCGCTGACCGACGCGAACTTCCTGAAGCCCGACGTCACGGCGCCGGGCGTCGACATCCTGGCCGGGATGACGCCGACGCCCGCAAATGGGGTGCAGGGGGAGCGCTACACCTACTACTCGGGAACGTCGCAAGCGACGCCCGAGGTGTCGGGCGTCGCGGCGCTGCTCAAGGAGGCGCATCCCGATTGGTCGCCGTCGGCGCTGAAGTCGGCATTGATGACTTCTACCTACCAGCAAGTCGTCCACCCGGACGGCAGCGCGACGAATCCGCTCGAACGCGGCTCGGGGCACATCAACCCGAACCACGCTGTCGACCCCGGCCTCGTCTACACGAACGAGTTCCGCGATCACGCCGCGTATCTCTGCGGCACGCTGTCGCCGCCGTTTTCGCAGGCGGACTGCGCCGGATACGCGGCCGCGGGGTTGTCGAGCGCGGCGACCGCGCTGAACCTGCCTTCCGTCGCGCTGGCCGAGCTCATCACGGGCGACGTCGTGAAACGGCGCGTGACGAACCTCGGCCCGCCTTCGAGCTACAGCGCGTCGATCGTCGCGCCGCAAGATGTCGCGATCTCGGTCGATCCCGCGACGCTCGTGCTCGGCACGGGCGAGAGCCGCGAGTTCTCGCTGCGCTTCACGAGCACGAGCACGGCGTTCGATCTCTGGGATTTCGGCCAGCTCACTTGGAACGACGGCAAGCACACGGTTGTGAGCCCGATCGCCGTGCAACCGGTCGTGCTGCGCGCCCCTCCTGAGCTCCGGCTCTCGGGCGCGAGCGGCACCGCGACTCTTCCGGTCGCATTCGGCTACGGCGGACCGTACACCGCGGGCGCACACGGCTTACGCGCGCCGCTCACGGACGCGGCGGGCCACGTGCTGTCGGGGCACGTCGACGACGACCCGACTAACAACTTCAATTTTCCGAACGGGCCCGGCATCACGTTGCAAGGCATTACGGTGCCGCCGGGACAACTCTATCTGCGCATCGCGTTATTCGACGAGTACACCGACGGCAACGACGACCTCGATCTCTATCTCTTCTTCTGCCCGGATGGCACGACCAACGCCTGTCGTCAGGTCGGGCAGAGCGGCGCGTTCACTTCGAACGAAAAGATCGACGTCGCGACGCCGACGCCCGGCATGTACATCGTCGCGGTGCACGGTTTCGAAACGGATCAGGTCGCTGGCGGCCCGGGCGCGAACTACTCGCTGTTCGTCTGGTCGTTTGGCATCGACGACACGGTCGGCAATCTCGCCGTGACCGGGCCGGGCAGCGTGAACGCGGGCGACCGCGTCGACCTCGGTTTGTCGTGGGCGCAGCTCGCGCCCGGGACGCGTTACCTCGGCGCCGTCTCGCACGCGACACCGCACGGCCTCTACTCGCTCACGATCCTCGACGTCTCGTCGCCTTGACGGCGCGCCCGCGCGGCTCCTTGCGCGCGCGCACGAAACAGCTCAGCAGATGGTCGTTGACGAGGCCGGTCGCCTGCATGTGCGCATAGACGATCGTCGAGCCGACGAACTTGAACCCGCGCTTCTTCAGATCCTTGCTCAGCGCGTCGGACTCCGGCGTCGTCGCGGGGATGTCGCTCTGCACGCGCCAGCGGTTCATGATCGGCGCGCCGCCGACGAACGGCCAGACGTATGCGTCGAAGCTCCCAAACTCCTCTTGGATCTCGAGGTAGGCGCGCGCATTGCCGATGGCCGCCTCGATCTTCTGACGGTTGCGGACGATGCCTGCGTCCCGCATGAGCCGCGTCACCGCGCGACCGTCGAAGCGCGCGACCTTGGCTGGATCGAAACCCGCGAACGCGCGCCGGTAGTTTTCGCGCTTGCGCAGAATCGTCCACCAGCTCAAGCCCGCTTGCGCGCTTTCGAGCAGGAGGAACTCGAAGTGCTTGAGGTCGTCCCGAACCGGCACGCCCCACTCGGTGTCGTGATACCTCTCGTACAGCGGATCGATGCCCTCGCTCCAGGTACAACGGCGAATGTTGGCGTCTGGCATCAGCGTAGTTCACTTCCCATGGCGGCCCGTGATAAAGGTACCGAAGTCCGTACAGAATCTTAAGCTCGTAAAGTCGCGAAGATGGCCAAGAATGTTTCGCCGCTCGATCGCTATGCCGTGATCGGGCATCCCATCGACCACAGCCGCTCGCCGCTGATCCACACGCTGTTCGCGCGCCAGACGCAGCAGAAGCTCACGTACGAGCCGATCGACGCCGAGCCCAAGGACTTCGAGACGGCAGTGCGCGGCTTCGCGGCCGCGGGCGGCAAGGGCGTGAACGTGACCGT
Source organism: uncultured Gammaproteobacteria bacterium (assembly GCA_963841645.1). Taxonomy (GTDB): domain Bacteria; phylum Pseudomonadota; class Gammaproteobacteria; order Steroidobacterales; family Rariloculaceae; genus FEN-1219. The sequence continues at coordinate 4,951 of CAWJDS010000023.1, forward strand.
GCCGCACAAAGAAGCCGCGTTTGCGCTCGTCAACGAGCGCAGCGAGGCCGTCAACGCGGCCGGCGCCGTCAACACGATCAGCTTCGTCGCCGGCAGGCTGCGCGGCGACAACACAGACGGGATCGGCCTGATCCGCGACCTCACGACGAATCAGCATGTGACGCTGGCCGGCCGCCGCATCCTCGTGCTCGGCGCGGGCGGGGCGGCCCGCGGGATCGTCGGCCCGCTGCTCGCGTCCCGACCCGCGGAGCTCGTGATCGCCAACCGCACGAAGGCGCGGGCGGACGCGCTCGTCGAGCAATTGCAAATCGCCAGCCGGCGTCAGCACCGTAGCCTTCGAAGAGCTCGCGAAACTCGCCCCTTTCGACGTGCTGCTCAATGCGACCTCTGCCGGTCTCAAGGGCGAGCAGCCGCCGTTCCCAGGCTCGATCGTCGGGCCGGCAAGCGTCTGCTACGACCTCGTCTACAGCATGAAGGACACGCCGTTCGTCGCGTGGGCGCGCGAGAACGGCGCCGCGCGAGCGCTTCAAGGCTGGGGAATGCTCGTCGAGCAGGCCGCCGAGTCGTTCTTCATTTGGCGCGGCGTGCGGCCGGACACGAGGCCGATCCTGCAACAGCTCGCGCACTGACCCGAAGTTTCAGCTCTGAGCGTCTTCGCGCACGCCCACGGCGCTCGCGGCGGACGCAGTCGTTCGTGTCAGGGCCGCGTCAGCGCCGAGTCAGCGCTCGGTCAGTGAAAAAGCGGATCGTCTTAGCCGCACCGACCATCAACGTTTTCAAGGAGAGACATCATGAGCAAGGGAGCACTCGCAGCCGGACTGTTCTTGGCTGCCATCGGCGTCGCCGGCACCGCGCGCGCCACGACGGCGGCATCGCCGAACGCCATCGAGACAAAGTCGGACAGCGTGAGCATCCGCTATCACGAAGCACAGCTTGCGACGAGCCGCGGCGCGCACTTGCTCTATGCGCGCATCGACCGGGCCGCGCAGGAGGTATGCGACGACACGGGGGAGTTCGCCCTCAGGGCCTCGTTCGCCGCGTGCGAGCGAAGCGCGATTGCCGATGCCGTCGCCGAGGTCGACAACACGCGGCTTACGGCGGTCTACAACGAGCACTTCCCGAGGTACCCGCTCGTCGAAGCCACATCGCTGCAGCTGATACCCGCGATCATCGTGATCGTTGGCTGAGGAGCGAGCGCCTCGCGCCCCGGCCGCGCAAAACGGGCGCGGCCGGGCAACGCGACGCTCAGCGCATCGTGACCATTTCTTCGGCGCTCGTCGGGTGGATCGCGAGCGTGTCGTCGAAGTCGCGCTTGCGCGCGCCCATCGTGAGCGCGACGGCGAAGCCTTGGATCATCTCGTCGGCGCCGGGCCCGATCACGTGGCAGCCCACGATCTTCTCGTCGGCGCCCACTGTCACGAGCTTCATCGCGGTCTGCGGCTTTACGTCGCCGAGCGCGTAGTACATCGGCACGAACTCGGTCTGATAGACCTTGATCGGCTCGCCCGCGAAGCGCTCGCGCGCGGCGGCCTCGGATAGGCCGACGGTGCCGATCGGCGGATGTGAGAACACGACGGTCGGCAGCAAGTCGTAGCTCAAGCGGCAGTCGGTCTGCCCACCGAACACGCGGTCCGCGAGCCGGCGCCCGGCCGCGATCGCGACAGGGGTGAGCTCCGCACGGCCGGTGACGTCGCCGATCGCGTAGACGCGCTCGGCGCTCGTGTTCTGAAACGCGTCGACGACGATTGCGCCGTGCGCGTCGAGCTCCACGCCCGCGCGCTCGAGCGCGAGCCCGTCCGTGCGCGGCGAGCGGCCGATGGCCCAGATGAACGTATCGAAGCCGAAGAAGGTGCGCCCGTCCCCGGTTTCGAGGGTGAGGTCGCCGGGCGCGCCGCGCACGGGGCCCGGCCGCGCCCCCGTCACGAACTCGATCCCGTTCGCACGCATTTGCTTCGTGAGCTGGTCGGAAAGGAGTGCGTCGAAATCGCGCAGCACGCGTTCGCCGCGCACGAAAAGCACCGTCTCGGCACCGAGCGCGTTCAGCACGCCGCCGAGCTCGACCGCAACGTAGCCGCTGCCGGCGACACCAACACGGCGAGGCCGACGCTCGAGGTCGAAAAAGCCGTCCGACGTAATGCCGAGCGCCGCACCCTCGCAAGACGGAACGTCCGGGCGGCCTCCGGTCGCGATCACGACGTGCTCGGCCGCGTAGGCGTCGCCGTTCGCAGCGACGATCTCGCGCGGACCGCTGAAGCGTCCGGCCGAGCGGATCGTCGCGATCGCTTTGCGGTCGAGGTTGCGCTGATAGATGCCGTTCAAACGCTGCACGTATGCGTCGCGGCCGGCCTTGAGCCGCGCCCAGTCATGGCCCGCGACGCGTACGTCGAAGCCATAGTCGCTCGCGCGCTCGAACGCGCCCGCGAGCTCGGCCGCGTTCCACATGACTTTCTTCGGCACGCAGCCGACGTTCACACACGTGCCGCCGAGCCGCCCGGGCTCGAGCAGCGCGACGCGCGCGCCGTATTCCGCCGCCCGTTGCGCGGTCGCGAGACCGCCGCTGCCGCCGCCGAGCACGATCAAATCGAACTTGCGCACATAACCTCCGACACGTCGCGAGCAATGTGTACATTAGCTTGGGCGCCGTGCGCCGCGTTAGAGTGAGAACATGGACGATAGATCCGACGGCGCCGCCGCCGCGAATCAAGATCCCCGCGCTCACGTGAACGGTAACCCGCTGCTCGCACCAGGCCGGCTACCGGAGTTCGAAGCACTGCGGGCCGAGCACGTCGAGCCCGCGATCAACGCGGTGCTCACGGCGCAGCGTGGGGCGCTCGAGCGCGCCGAGCGTGCCGCCGAGCCGACGCTCGATTGGCTCGGCGATCTCGAGCAGATCGGCACCGCGATTCACCGCGTGTGGGGGCCCGTCTCACATCTGAACTCCGTGCTCTCGAGCCCGGCGCTGCGCGACGCGTTCAACCGTTGCCTGCCGCTCGTGACCGAGTTCTACACCGATCTCGGGCAGAACGAGGCGCTGTATCGCCGGTACGGCAGTCTCGTGCCGCGCGCGGCCGACGGGCAGCATCCGGTCGAGGCGCAACTGATCTCGCACGCGCTGCGGGACTTCCGCTTGAGCGGCGTGACGCTCATGGGCGAGCCGCGCGAGCGTTTCCGCGCGATCATGCAGCAGCTCGCGGCGCTCCAAGCGAGGTTCGAGCAGAACCTCATGGACGCGACGGACGCGTTCCAGCATCACGAGCTCGACCGCGCAGCGCTCGTGGGGTTGCCGGAGGCCGTGCTCGAGCGGGCCCGCGCGCTGGCGGCCGAGCGCCGGCTCGACGGGTGGCTGCTGCGGCTCGACGCGCCGACCTATCAGTCCGTGCTCGCGCACGCCGAGTCGCCGGCGCTGCGCGCGCGCTTCTACGAGGCGTGGGTCACGCGCGCGTCGGACCAAGGCCCGAATGCGGGGCGGGCCGACAACGGGCCGCTGATCGAGGAGATCCTGGCACTGCGCCACGAGAGCGCGCGCTTGCTCGGCTTCGCGAGCTTCGCCGAGCTTTCGCTCGCGACCAAGATGGCCGACACGCCCGAGCGCGTGATCGAGTTCCTGCGCGATCTCGCGCGGCGCAGCAAGGCGGTCGCCGAGCACGAGCTCGCGGTGTTGACCGAGTACGCGGGCCGGCGGCTCGAGCCGTGGGACGTCGCGTTCTATTCGGAACGTCTGCGCCAGGAGCGGCTGCGGCTCGCCGAGGAAGAGCTGCGGCCTTACTTCCCGTTGCCGCGCGTGCTCGACGGGCTGTTCTCGATCGTGAACCGGCTGTTCGATCTCACGATCTCGCCCGCGCGCCCACCGAGCGTTTGGCATTCGGCCGTGAGCTATTACGAGATCCGTCGGCGCGACGGCTCGCTCGTCGGCAGCTTCTACACTGATCTCTACGCGCGACCGAACAAGCGCGGCGGCGCGTGGGTCGACAGCTGCGTCTCGCGCGCGAACCTCGCGGGCCGACTCGAGACGCCCGTGTCGTATCTCGTCTGCAACTTCAACTCGCCGGTCGGCGACACGCCTTCGCTGCTGACGCACACGGAGGCCGTCACGCTATTCCACGAGTTCGGCCACACGCTCCATCACTTGCTGACCGAGGTTGACTATCCGTCCCTCTCGGGCATCAACGGCGTAGCCTGGGACGCCGTCGAGCTGCCGAGCCAGTTTCTCGAGAACTTCGTCTGGCGGCCGGAAGTGCTTGCGAGCCTCGCGCGTCATTACCAGACCGGCGCGCCGCTTCCGCAAGACAAGCTCGACACGATGCAGCGCTCGCGCACGTTCCTCGCGGCCTTGAGCATGGTTCGCCAGCTCGAGTTCGCGCTGTTCGACTTCCGCCTGCATCACGAGTATTCGCCCGAGCGAGGCGCGCGTGTGGGCGAGGTTCTCGCCGAGGTGCGCCGCGAGGTCTCCGTCGTTCAAGTGCCCTCTTTCAACCGCTTCCCGAACACGTTCGCGCATGTGTTCGGCGGCGGCTACGCGGCCGGCTACTACAGCTACAAGTGGGCCGAGGTGCTCGCCGCCGACGCGTTCGGCGCGTTCGATGAAGCCGGGCTGTTCGACCGCGCCACGGCCGACCGCTTCCGGCGCGCGATCCTCGCGGTCGGCGGCAGCCGCAACGCGCTCGACGCATTCGTCGAGTTCCGGGGCCGCCCGCCCGAGCTCGATGCGCTGCTGCGTCAGTCCGGCATCTCTGCGCCTGCGCCTGCGCAGTGAAGGTCGCGACGTGGAACGTCAACAGCATCAAGGTTCGTCTCGAACACGTGCTTGCGTGGCTCGACCGCGAGCTGCCCGACGTGCTCGCGCTGCAAGAGATCAAGACGAAGGACGAGGACTTTCCGGCCGATGCGCTGCGCGCGCGGGGCTACAGCTCGATCGTTAGCGGCCAAGCCGGCTACAACGGCGTGGCGCTCGTATCGCGGATCGAGCCTGCCGACGTCGTGCACGGGATCGGCGGCTATGTCGACGAGCAGAAGCGCGTGCTCGGCGCGACCTTCGCCGGCGTACGGATCTACAGCCTGTACGTGCCGAACGGCGAGAACCCCGAGTCCGACAAGTACCGCTACAAGCTCGGCTGGCTCGCGGCGCTGCGCAACCTGCTCTCCGTCGAGCTCACGCGCTATCCGCAGCTCGCCGTCGCGGGCGACTTCAACGTTGCGCCCGACGATCGCGACGTCTACGATCCGGCCGCATGGGCCGGTCAGGTGCTCTGCACTCCGGCCGAGCGCGCGGCGCTCGCATCGATCACGGAGCTCGGCTTGCGAGACTCGTTTCGTCTCTTCGATCAACCACCGGCGAAGTACAGCTGGTGGGACTACCGCGCGGGTATGTTTCGCCGCAATCGGGGACTTCGGATCGACCTCGTGCTCGCGTCGCGTGCGTTAAGTCAAATCTGCACGAATAGTCGAATCGATCCGGAGCCGCGAGGCTGGGAGCGGCCGTCCGATCATGCGCCGGTCGTCGCAGAATTCAGCGCCGCATAGCGGTTATGTGACACGCGCCAAGCTCGCCGCCTACCCGATACCCTAAACTGTGTCATTGCTCCTGCCGTATAAGAACGCGAAGCTGATCGAGGACGATCTGCAAGACCGGCGCAACGATTACGACGTCACTAACACCGTCCAGGTAAGCTCACCGGCGAAGGTGCGCGAGGCGGTCAAGGACCTTTTCTCCGCGCTTTACCCGACCGCCTCTTTCGATGCCGTTTGGCTCGCGTTCCACGACTTCGACCGGATGTTTACCGGTCGCCATCCGAGCTATCACGGCGTCGACACGACCTATCACGACATCCAGCACACGCTCGACATGACGCTCGCGATCTCTCGCTTGATCGCGGGTCACGAGATGAGCGTCGAGCCGGCGGACCGGCTCGGCCCCAAGCGCGCCGAGCTCGCGCTCGTGAGCGCGCTTTTTCACGACGCGGGCTACCTCCGCCACAAGGAGCTCGACGCAGGCACCGTGAACGGCGCGGTGTTCACGCGAGTGCACGTAACGCGCAGCGGCCGCTTCCTCGAGCAGTACCTGCCCAAGGTCGGGCTCGAGCAGTTCACGCCGGTGGTGGCGCGGATCGTGCACTTCACGGGCTACGAGCTGAACATCGATCAGATCGAGCTCGACAATCCGAAGGACAGCGTCGTCGGCCACTTGCTCGGCACCGCGGACCTGGTCGCGCAACTAGCGGACCGCTGCTACCTCGAGAAATGCCGCGACCGCCTCTATCCCGAGTTCGTGCTCGGCGGCGTCGCGATCGACGAACGACCGTCGGGCGGCGTGCTCTATCGCTCCGCGCACGACCTGCTCGCGAAGACGCTCGGCTTCTACCAGAAGTCCGCGCGTCACCGACTCGAGAACGACTTCAACCACGTGTACCGCTACATGGAAGCGTTCTTCGAGCGCGGGCACAGCCCGTACGTGCGCTTCATCCGCAAGAACCTCACGTTCCTTTCGGGCTTGATCAAGTTCGGCGACTGGGAACGCCTGCGCAGGCATCCGCCGTGCGTGATGCCGGACCCGTCGGGTGAAGATCATTTGATCGAGCTCGCGCTCGACCGCGTGCGCATCTGGTTGGACGCGCAGCGCGAGCCCGCGGCGTAGCCGTCGGCGGCGAGCTCACCTCGTGCTCGCTAGGTTGAAGGGCACCCCCGCGGGCGTCGGATCGCGCGGCTTCGGTGTCGGTTCGGGGCGCTGCACGCCGAGCACGAGGTTGAAGACGTAGTAGCTTTCGGGCGCTCCGTAGTACAGCACCCACGTGTAGCGCGGGTTCAACGAATTCACTAGTCGTATCAACACGTCGCGAGCAGGCTCGTTCCTCGCGTCGACCGTCCGTTTGTCTTGAATGCACCCGAGGCTGCTGCAAGCCATCACGACGTTCGCTCGACCTCCGACGATCTTTTGGCCGCTCGCGACGCTCGCTTCTTGGAGGATCGCGTCGATCAGCTCGAAGCCGTCCCTCTCGCCACCGCTCGAGAACGTGATCGGCGTGTCGAGAACGGACCGCTGCCGGATCCAACGACCTTTACTGTCCCGGACCTCCGTTGGCACGACATGAAAAGTCTCGCCACTTCGGAGCACCTCGAAGTGTCCGCCTTGCCGAGCTTGGTTGTTCGCGTCGACGAGCTTCTGAATCGCGTCGGCCATGTCGACGGGCTCACCGGTTTCTTGCGAGACGTCATAGGTGGCCCGGAGCGCACCGCCTTTCGGAACGATGGTCCTGACCTGCGGGTCGCGAGTCTTGCTGACTTGTCCCGTGATGTCGCGGAGATCGCCGCCGTATTCGTAGCGAGGGTCTTCGTAGGTGATCGTGACGGGATAGCTGCGTATCAGCGATAGAACCGCTTGGCCCATCGGTCGTCCGTCGTTGACGGACAACACGACGGCGTAGGTCTGACCGCTAGCGGCGGGCGAGACGCCGACGACGAGTCCGATCGACACGAGCAGCGTAACCAGTGGACGGCTCACGGGCTCCCTCAAACGCCCTCACGGCAAACCATGACGTACGCGTCAAATCGTACTCCGCCCTGCCAACCATCAGGCTCTGTGGGCCGAGGGCAGAACGAGTACGGCGACTTACATGAAATAGTGGCTCGGGGTCGGGCTCGCAGCGAAAGCAAAAGCATAAATGGCTGAAAAGACTAGTAAATATATGGACCGGCAACGCACAACTGTATACAATATCAGTACCTCAACCGTACCCCGGAGCAACCGATGAGCGCACGGCACCGCCCGGTCCAGGTCGCGACCTCGACCGACCGATCGATCGAAGACCTCGATGTCGAAATCGGTCGGCTCGCACGCCAAATGAACGCCGAGACGTATCGAATGCTCACGCTCGTCCGCGATTTCGACGATCGCTTCGGGTTCGCGAAGTGGGGCTTCCCGAGTTGCGCCGAGTGGCTCGCGTGGCGCTGCGGGCTGTCGCTGTCGGCGGCGCGCGAGAAGGTGCGCACCGCGCAGGCGCTGCGCGGGCTGCCGACGATCTCGGCGGCGTTTGCCGATGGGCGGCTTTCGTATTCGAAGGTGCGTGCATTGACGCGTGTCGCGGCGGTACACGACGAAGACCTGTTGCTCGCGTACGCGCTCGATGCAACCGCGAGCCAGGTCGAAGAGCGGTGCCGGCAGATCCGCAACGTCGAGCCCGAGTCGGTAGAAATGGCGAGACGCGTCTGGGAGCGGCGCTCGCTTACGCTGTTTAGAGATCGTGCGCGCGGCGTCGTGCGGATCGTGGTCGAGCTACCGGAGGCCGATGGCGAGCTCGTCGGCCGTGCGATCGAGAATGCGGTTGCAGCGGGCGACGCTGCGTTCGGTGTGGAGTTCGCGTCGAACCCCGAGCGCTCGGCGGACGCGTGGCGTGCGCAGCAGGCGGATGCGGTCGTCGCGATCGCGAAGACTTATCTCGGCGGCGCGACGTCGAACGAGTTATCCATGAAGGATAGAGAAAGCGCATTGCGAAAGGCGACATCCGCGGCCGATCACTACCAAGTCGTCGTGCACGTCGACGAGTCCGCCCTCCGCGGAGGGATCGGTCGCTCGGATCTGCCAATCGAGACGGTGAAACGCCTCTGCTGTGACGGCAGCGTGATTTCGATCGTCGAGAATGAACATGGCGCACCGCTCGACGTCGGCCGCAAGCAGCGCACAGTCCCAACCGCGCTGAAGCGCGCCCTGTGGTCACGCGATCGCGGCTGCTCGTTCCCTGGTTGCCGCCACGCGCGCTACGTCGACGCGCACCACATCCATCACTGGGCCGAGGGCGGTGACACGAGCCTCGAGAACCTCACGCTGCTCTGCACTCATCACCATACGTTGCTGCACGAAGGCGGCTTCACGATCCATCGCGACTCGAACGGCGGCATCTATTACCGCACGACCGGACGGACGTGTGATTCCGCGCTCGGGCTATCGCGCCGACGACATGCTCGACGACGTCGGGGTCGCGCTGCCCGGCGAAAATCCCTCCGCGGAGGCGCGGATGGCGGCGATCGTCCATGCGTACGAGCTCGACGAGGAGCCTCGCACCTTTCCTGTGCAAAATCCCTCCGCGGAGGGATTCGGCATCACCGACGTGACCCGAAGCGCCGCGGCAGCGGAGGTCCGCGAATCAAAAGGGGTTTATCGCTTTAGAGCCGCCGCGCTCTGAGCGCCAAGTGCACGCGGGCCATGTGGTCGCACGGCAAGTCGGCTAGTGCGGCACCTTGAATATCGGGAACTCGCGGCCGTCGAGATAGGCGAGCAGCGCGTCGGCGGCCGTCGCCGCGAACCCCTCGTAGCCGTGATCGGTCGTCCAGCCGATGTGCGGGGTGAGCACGACGTTGTCGAGCTTCGTGAGCGGATGGTTCTTCGGCAGCGGTTCCTCGTCGAATACGTCGAGGCCCGCGCCCGCGATCTCGCGCTTTCTTAGCGCTTCGACGAGCGCGGATTCATTCACGATCGGGCCGCGCGCCGTATTGATCAGATAAGCGCTCGGCTTCATCAGCGCGAGCCGGCGCGCGTCGATGAGATTGCGCGACGATTGCGCGAGCGGCACGTGGATCGACACGACGTCGCTCGCGGCGAGGAGATCATCGAGATCGCGGCGCTCAGCGCCCGCGGCCGCCGCGGCCGCGTCGGTGAGAGTCCGGCTCCACGCGAGCACACGCATGCCGTACGCGCGCCCGAGCCCCGCGACGTGCTTGCCGAGGCGGCCGAGCCCGACGAGCCCGAGAGTCTTGCCCCAAAGCACCGGCGTCAGCGGCGTCGGCCACTCGCCGCGCTTCAGTCCGGCGTCGCACTCGGGTATTCGACGCATCACGGCCTGAGCGAGGCCGATCGTGAGCTCGGCCGCGCCGATCGAATATCCACCCGACGCGTGCGCGATCACGATGCCGAGGTCCGCGGCCGCCTTGAAGTCGAGATGCGCGGCATGGTTGCCCGTCTGCGCGATCACGCGCACGTCTTTGAGCTGCGAGAGCAGCTCGCGCGTGAGCTTCGTGCGCTCGCGGTTCGCGATCAGCGCGTCGAAGCCACGCAGCGCGGACGGCGCGCCGAACGGCTTCGTGAAGATCACGACCTCGGCGCGCTCGCGCAGGCGCTTGACGCCCTGCGTGCCGCGCCACGCATCGTGGATGTCATCGAGGATTGCGACGCGCATGACGAGATCCTTTGGCTATCGGCCGAACGAAACGAAAAAGAGCACCGCGACGACGGAGATCCAAGGCGAGGCTCATGGGCGGGCGGAGGAGGCCGCCAGCTCGCGCACGAGCTCGGCGACGTCGGGCACCGTCTCGAGCGACTCCAACATCGCGAACGTGCGCTCGACCTTGGCCGGCGCGAGCACGAGAGACGCGCAGTCGCTCCATTTTTCGAACAGCTCGTCGCGCGTGAACGGCAGCTCGGGGCCGCCGCGGTAGCGCTCGTCCGCGTGCTCGACGAGGGTGCGGCCGTCGTCGAGATCGACTTCGACGGTGCTCCGGATCTTCTCCCAGCCTTTCGCCTCGATCGAGGGATCGAGCACTCGCGTGACCTTGCGCATCAGGGCCTGCACCGGGGGAGCTCCGCACGAACTCGTCGTTGAACTCGCGGATGCCGGCTTTGCGGCGCAGAGCGATCGCGCTGACCATGAACGCCGGGCAGAACTTCGCCTCGAGCTCGTTGCTCGCGATCTCGTAGCGCAGCGGGTTCAAGATGTTGGAGCCCGCGCGCACCCGAATTGCCTTGATCGTCTCCGGTTTCACGTCGCTCCCGATCACGAGGCGGCGCATCGCGTCCATCGTCGGATGCCCGAGCACGCCGCACGGGTACGGCTTGATCGAGACGCCCGGCGAGACGATCGCGTGCGGGTTCCCAAGCATGCCGACGATCCGCGCGCGGTCGTAGCCGCCTCCGTGGCTGAACGTTTGGAAGAATCCCCAAGGCGGATCGAGTGCGTCTTTTCCGCCCGTGAAGCCGCGCGCAGCGAGCTCGGCCGCGACGACGCCGTTCTGCGCCGCGCGGCCGACGTGCAGTGGCTTCGTCATGCTGCCGAAGCTCACGCGGATGCCCGACGCCGAGCTCGCGGCGATCGCGAGCGTGTGCGCGACTTGCTCCGGGCTTAGGTCCAGCAGCTTCGCGGCTGCGACGGCCGCGCCAAACGTACCGACCGTGCCGGACGTGTGGAAGCCCTTCTTGTAGTGATCCGGGTGGATCGCCTCGGCGATCTTGCACTCGACCTCGAAGCCCGTCAGGAAAGCCTCGAGCAGCTTTCTGCCCGACACGCGCGCGCGCTCACCGAGCGCGAGCGCGGCGACGAGCGGCGGTATCGTCGGGTGCGTGAGGAGGCCGAAGATCCGGTCCGCGCTCGTCGCGAGCTGCGTGTCGTCCCAGTCGAGAGCGTGGCCGCTCGTGCCATTGACTAGAGCTGCGTTCGCCGCGCTCGTCTTGAACGGCTTCGGTCCGAGCACGGTCGCGTCGTGCCGCGTGTCGGTGCCTTCGACATGCGCGTGCACGATCTCGCCCGCGGGCTGCGTCGAGCCCGCGAGCAGCACGCCGAGCCCGTCGATGATGCAGCGCTTCGCGATCGCGACGGCTTCGGCCGGGAATCCGGCGAACCGCGCGCCGACGACGAAACGAACGACCGCGGCGGTCGCGGAGTCCTGGTCAGGCATAGGCGCGAAAGAATAGCGGGCCGGTCACGCCCGCGCCATGTCGCTCGTGTTGCCAGTAGTGCCAGTCACGGGGGCGCGGCGCCGAGTCGTGACTTGTAATTAATTAACGCAATGATTAAATTAGACGGCATGACCGCCGCAACCCAAACCAAGAAGAAGGCTCGCATACGCCGGCGCCGTCCCGGACGGCCCCCCGCCGATCAAGCGAATCTCCGCGAGCGCCTACTCGACGCCGCGGTCGAATGCTTCAAGACGACGAGCATCGCGGCGACGAGCCTCCGCAGCATCGCGGTCGCGGCCGGGGTAACACCTGCAATGGTCCACTACTACTTTGGCAGCAAAGAACGGCTGCTCGAGGCGTTCATCAGTGAGCGAATCTTGCCGGAGATCGCGACGCTCGCGGCTTCGGTACGCGCAGCCGGCGAGGATCCGCGAGCGCTGATCGCGGCGTTCGTCCGCGGACTGCATGCCGCTGTCGTACGCCGCCCGTGGCTCCCTGCGCTCTGGCTCCGCGAGGTGATCGGCGAGCATGGCGCGCTGCGCGAGATGCTGTTCAAGCACGTCGCGGAGCGCGTGCCGCGCTTGCTCGTGCAGCGCTTCGCAGCGCTGCAGAAGGAAGGCGCCGTGAGCGCGGACCTCGATCCACGGCTCCTCGTCGTCTCGCTGGTCGGTCTCACGCTGTTCCCGCTCGCCGCGCAGTCGATCTGGCGCCGACTATTCGACGCGGAAGATGTCGACGTCGCCGCGCTCGAGCGACACACCCTCGCTCTGCTCGACCATGGCTTCGGAGGCACTCATGCACGCTGATCGTCGCTTGCCGCTTGCGCTCTCCGTCGCCGCGCTCGCGGCACTAGTAGCTGCGTGCTCACAAGAGAAGAACCCGCCGCTCGTCGGCTCGCTCGAGTGGGACCGCGTCGCGGTCACCGCAGAGCTCGCCGAACCCGTGCTCCGGTGGGATGTCGCCGAGGGCGACCGCGTCGAAGCCGGCGCGGCGCTGCTCGAGCAGGATCCGCGCCGGCAGGACGCGCGGATCGCGGCGGCGCACGGCGATTTGATGCAGGCCGAAGGCAAGCTGCTCGAGCTCACGAACGGGGCGCGAATCGAGACGATCGACACCGCGCGCGCGAACCTCGCGAAGGCGCACGCGGTCGAGTCCGACGCGCAGATGGACTACGACCGCAGCGTCGAGCTCAAGAAGCGTGACCTGATCGCGGGCGCGGCCGTCGACACGGCGCGCGCGACGCTGAACCAGGCCAAAGCCTCGACCAAGGCCCAGGAGGCGCAGCTGCTCGAGCTCACGCACGGCACGCGACCCGAGCAGATCGATCAAGCGCATGCCGCGGTCGCGGCCGCGAAGGGCGCGCTCGAGCAGCTCGAGCTCACGCGAGCGCGACTCACGGTGCGCGCACCGCGCGCGGGCCGCGTCGACGCGCTGCCTTTTCATCCGGGCGATCAGCCTCCGGTCGGCGCCGCGCTCGTGAGCATGCTCGTCGGCGACGCGCCGTACGCGCGCGTGTTCGTGCCGGCGCCGCGCCGCGGCGACATGAAGCAAGGCGACGTGCTCGACGTGAAGCTCGAGGACGGACGGACGTTCAAGGCCGCGGTGCGCAGCATTCGGAGCGAGGCGAGCTTCACTCCGTACTACGCGCTCGCGGGCGACGACGCCGCGCGGCTCGTCTATCGCGCCGAGCTCGTGCTGCAAGGCGACAGCGCGGCCGACTTGCCCGCCGGCCTGCCGGTGTCGGCGTATTTGAAGGCGCCATGAGCGGCACGCCGAGCGCATCGGGACCTATGCCCGCGGGCGGCACCTCGGATCGCCCGGCCGCTGCGCCCGCGATCCGCGCGGTCGGGCTCACGAAGCGCTTCGGCCAGCTCGTCGCGGTCGACCACCTAGACCTCACGGTGAACCGCGGCGAGGTCTACGGGTTTCTCGGGCCCAACGGCTCGGGCAAGTCGACCACGATCCGGATGCTCTGCGGCTTGTTGAGCCCGAGCAGCGGCGACATCGAGGTGCTCGGCTGCAAGATCCCGCGCGACGCCGAGACGCTGAAGCGGCATATCGGCTACATGACGCAGCGCTTCACGCTCTACGAGGACCTCACGGTGCTCGAGAATCTGTCGTTCCTCGCGGCCGTGCACGAGGTGCCGCGCCGAGACGCGCGCGGCGCGGATCGAGGAGCTTCTGAAGCGCTATTGGCTCACCGAGCAGCGCACGCAGCTAGCGGGCACGATGAGCGGCGGGCAGAAGCAGCGCCTCGCGCTCGCGGGCACCGTGCTGCACAAGCCCGATCTCTTGTTTCTCGACGAGCCTACGAGTGCGGTCGATCCGCAATCGCGCCGCGACTTCTGGGACTCGCTGTTCGAGCTCGCGGACGCAGGCACGACGCTGCTCGTGTCGACGCACTACATGGACGAGGCCGAGCGCTGCACGCGGCTCGCGATTCTCGACGCGGGCAGGATCGTCGCCGACGGCACGCCGCGCGAGCTGCTCGAGCGGTTGCCAGGCCGCACTCTGCTGGTCGAGACGCACGACCCTCGGCGTGCTCAACACGCGCTGACCGGGTTCGAGGGCGTGATCGCGCTCGCGCAGATCGGCACCGCGCTGCGCGTGCTCGCCACGTCTGCACCGGACCTCGAGCGGCGGATCAGCGAACGGCTTCGCTCGGAAGGCGTCGAGGCGAAGGTCGCGCCAATTGCGCCCAATCTCGAAGACGTCTTCGTCTCAGCGACGCAGAAGGAGAAGCGTAAGGACACGAAGGAGGAGGCCGCATGAACTTACGGAGGCTCGGCTCGATCGTGAAGAAGGAGCTGCTGCAGCTCAAGCGCGACCGGCTCACGTTCGCGATGATCATCGGCATCCCGACGATGCAGCTCGTGCTGTTCGGCTACGCGATCAACCTCGACGTGCGCCACCTCGACGCGGCCGTGCTCGACCAGGCGCATACCGCGCGCTCGCGCGAGCTCGTCGCGCAGATCGCAGCGACCGACGTGCTGCGCTTCAAGCACCTGGCGCAAACGCCCCAGGACGTCGACGATCTCGTGCGCGAGGGCAAGATCAGCGCCGCGCTGGTCGTGCCGTCCGACTTCGAGACCCGTTTCGAGGTCCGCGACCGGCCGGCCGTGCAGATCGTCGTCGACGGCTCGGACCAAGTGATTCAGTCCGCGGCGCGCCAGCTTGCGGCATTCCCGGTCTACGGCAGCGAGGGCTGGACGAAGGCGACCGCGCCGATTGAGGTCGTGAACTTCTACAACCCGCAGCGGCGCGCGCCGCTGAACACGGTGCCGGGCCTCGTCGGGGTGATCCTCACGATGACGCTGGTGCTGTTCACGGCGATCGCGCTTGTGCGCGAGCGCGAGCGCGGCAACCTCGAGATGCTGATCGCGACCCCCGTGTCGCCGTGGGAGCTCACGCTAGGCAAAGTGCTGCCGTTCGTCGCGATCGGGCTCGTGCAGGTTACGATCGTGCTCGGCCTCGGCGCGCTGCTCTGGAACGTGCCGGTGCGCGGCTCGCTGCTCGAGCTCTATCTCGTCGCGCTCGTGTTCATCGTCGCGAGCCTATCGCTCGGGATTCTGCTATCGACGCTCGCGAAGACGCAGTTTCAGGCGATGCAGATGGCGTTCTTCACGTTCTTGCCGCAGATCTTGCTCTCGGGCTTCATGTTCCCGTACGCCGGGATGCCGGTGCCGGCGCAGTATCTCGCGGAGATCTTGCCGCTCACGCATTTCCTGCGGCTCGTGCGCGGGATCATGCTGCGCGGCGCGGGCGCCGGCGAGCTCTGGCATTCGATCGCAGCGCTCGGCGTGTTCATCGTGATCGTGTTCACCGTCGCGGTGACGCGCGTGCACAAGCGGCTCGACTGACGGCGTCCCTCAGCCCTCGCCGAGCGCGGCCGCGAGCTTCTTCGGCGCGCGACGCCGCCACGCGCTGCGCAGGAGCTCCTCGACGTCCGCGGACTTCGCCGCGGCGAGCGTCACGCGCAGGCCCGCGAGACGCTTGCCCCAGAACAGTTTCTCGTACGCCTTCGGCTGGGCGGCCGGCAGCACGTCGAGCACCGCGCCGTCGACGAACACGTGCAAGTGCTTCTCTTCGGGCGGCACGGTCGCAAAGATCTTGCCTTTAACGCGGAACGACGCGAGGTCGAAGTGCGGCTCCTCGGTGGCCTCCGGGAGCGACAACGCGAAGCGCCGGACCGCGGCGAGCTTCATCGCGAAGTACGGTCGGCGCGTTGCATGAGCTGCAGCGCTTTGCGAGTCCGAACGTCTTGCAATCGGGCGACGCCGAGGGTTCCGAACGACGTCGCGAGTATCAGGCCGACCGCGAGCGACGGACGAACCAAAGCGGCCACGACCGCGAGCACCCCCAACAAGACGACCGCGGCTACCGCAGCCGGCATCTGCCATCCGCTCCGGGCCGCGCGCATCGCGACGCGGAGCGCGTCGTCGCGTTGCTCGATCGGAAATCCCTGGAGCTCAGGGTATCGAACGCGAGACTTCTTGCGCCGCTCGACGCCCGGCTTCAGGAGCGCGTCGGCAATCGCATTGGCCTCTTCCTTCGAACGCACGGCGATGTTCCCTCGCTACGGGCTCGGCGCGACGACGCCTTCGAACGCGATGAGATTGGTGCGTGCGCACTTTTGGCGGAGCACACGCAGCGGCCGGTACTCGGGCGACGCCAAGAAGCGCTTCGCAGCCGCCATGCTCGGGAACTCGATGACGATTCCGCGCGCGGGCTTGTATTCGCCTTCGAGCACCTCCGCCGTGCTGCCGCGAACCAGATAGCGCCCGCCGTACGACGCGATGATCGCAGGCACGCGGCGGCGGTACTCCTCGTACCCCTTGTCGTCGTGGATATCGATGTCGGCGATCAGGTAGGCGGTCATGCAGGTCGCTCCATGTCGATGAAGATCAGGCGGCGGACCAAACTGCGAGCTCGTTGCCGCTCGGGTCGCGGAAGTGAAAACGTCGGCCGCCGGGGAAAGAGTACGGTTTGCGCACGATCTCGCCGCCAGCCGCGCGGACGCCTGCGACCGTCGCGTCGAGGTCGCGCGAATAGAGCACGACAAGCGGACCGCCGGTCGCGACGTTGTCCGCTTGCGCGAGCCCGCCCATCTCGCGTTGCGCGCCGCGGATGCCCGCGTAACCTGGGCCGTAATCGTTGAACTGCCAGCCGAAGGCTGCGCCATAGAAGCGCTTCGCGGCGGTGACGTCGCGCACGGAGATCTCGATGTAGTCGATCGCGTGGTGAGTGTGTGCGGCGTCGTCGCTCATCGTTAGGCTTCTTCTACTCTGGCCCCGATGAGACCCATGATCCACCTTCGCTGTCGAGGAGGCCAGCGCTCGGCCGCACAAGGCGGCGGGCAGTGCCCACGAGTCGGCATGTCAGCGTTAGCGCGTCTGCTTCAACGCGGTGACTTCGATTTCGATCTTCATGCGCTGGTCCGCGAGGCCCGCGCTGATCATCATCGCGGCCGGGCGCACGTCGCCGAAGTACTTCTGGAGCACCGGCCAGCACTGCTCGAACTCACCGCCGTTCGGCAGCACGTACGTCACGCGCACGACGTCCTTCAAGGACGAGTCGGCTTGCCGCAGCGCCGCGTCGATGTTCCTGAAGCACTGGTCGGTTTGGCTCGCGAGATCGTCCGAAATCGTCATCGTCGTGTAGTCGAAGCCGGTCGTGCCCGAGACGAAGATCCAATCGCCCGCGACGACGGCGCGCGAGTAGCCGATCTTCGCCTCGAACGATGAGCCGGAGCTGATGAGCTTTCTTTTCATTGCTTGCCTCTGAGTTCGCGCGGTGGCGCGGCCAAGCACGGTGCCACAAGCC
Source organism: uncultured Gammaproteobacteria bacterium (assembly GCA_963841645.1). GTDB lineage: Bacteria > Pseudomonadota > Gammaproteobacteria > Steroidobacterales > Rariloculaceae > FEN-1219. Next base: position 22,430 of record CAWJDS010000023.1, read on the forward strand.
ACGGCTCGGGTCGATCACGGCGCGTAAACAGCGCGCTCCTCACCGCGCCAGATCTCGGTACGTGCGATGAGGCGCTCGCGCAGTGGCAATAGGTCCTTGAGCTGCGGATCGCCACGGTACGCCTCGAACGCGTCCCAATCCGGGAAGCTCACGACGTGGACCTCGAACGGGCAATCGGGCGCTTCGGCGTCGGAGCCGCGCACGACACGATCGATTCGTCCGCCGTGCTTCGCCATCACGAGCGCGGCCGCCCGCTCGAACTGCTCGAACGCGGCGACGTCGTCGGTTTTGAGCCAGAGGCTCACGACGAGGTTCGCGCGCGACTCGCTCACCGTTTGGCCGCACGGTCCGAAGGGTGGTTGACGCCGTCGCTCGTCGGCACGTTTGCGATCTCGAATGGATCGACACCTTCGAGGCAGCCGACATTGAACCCGTACTCGTTCGGATTCACGCGCCGCTGGTGATGCGTGTAGATGCCGCAAACGGAGCAGAAGTAGTGCTTCGCCGTCCGCGTGTTGAATTGATAGAGCCGCAGCACGTCCGCGCCCTTGACGACGCGCAGGCCCGACAGCGGCACGGCCGCAACGACCGCTCCCTTGCGCCGGCACATCGAGCAATTGCAGCGCCGCGGATCGACGATGCCGTTCGGCAAGTCGAGCTCGAGCACGACGGCACCGCAGTGACACGATGCGCGATGCTTCGCTCGGATCTCGGTCGGGCCAACTTTTTTCAGCATACTCGCGCCGCCGATGTCCTCGGCGATCATTCCACACCGGCCGAGACTCTGCTTTACGCCGAAACGGGAGTCCAGCGCAGCTCACGGCGTGCTTGGCGCTCCGACGCTCCTTGGTTGTCGTAGGTCATCCGCTCCGGACTTCTCAGGCGGTCCGCTAGCAAGAGCAGGACACGCACGTTGATGATCCCGAACCGGCTCGCTGCCGAGCGCGTGATTGCACCGATGTACGCGCCGCAGTTTCGACAGATGAGGAAATCCGCCGTCTTCAGGCCGAACTCGTACCGGTTGAGCGCTTCGGGCTTGTCTTCGACGAACACGAGTGAGCCGGCCGGGTCAGAGGTCGTGAGACCGGCATGCAGTCGGCAGAACGTACATTGGCAGGCGCGGATCGGCCAATCCTCTGGCGCGAGCGCGGTGCGATAGACGAAGCCGATCGCGCGGCAGTGGCAGCGGCCCTCGTAGCTTTGCAACGAAGTCGGCGCGGTTGGCATTCGCCTCCTCTTGGTTCGCGACTACGTCTTGAGCGCGTCCCGCAGCTGTTTCAGCAGCGCCACGTAATCGGTGTCCTCGAGCCGCTTGTCGGGCATGTCCGCGAGATCCGACGTCCAGATCGGCCCTCCCCAGCGCGGATCGTTTTCGTAGCGCGGCACGATGTGCCAGTGCAGATGCGGCATCAGGTTGCCGAGCGTCGCGACGTTCATGTGGTCCGCGCGCACGACGCGCTCGATCGCGTGCTGCGCCACGTAGAGATCGTCGCAGAACCGTTGCCATTCCTGGCGCGCGAGCTGATCGGGCCGAGTCGCATGTCGCAGATCGAGCACGAGGATGCAGTGGCCGCGATAGGTTTGGTTCTTCGGCAGATACAAAGACGAGCACGAGAGCGTCGCGACGTGCTCCCAATGCTCCGTCGACGCGGCTCTCGGCGAATCGAACGGACAGTCGACGCCCGCCGCGAGTTTTCGCCACGTGTCAGCGCTCATGCCTAGCTGTTAGCGATCTCAGTGAGAACGGCAACACCGAAATAGGTCAGAAAGAAGCTCATCAACACCAGAATCAAACAGTGCGCGCTTAGAAACACCACACCCCAAGCAATCGCGGCAGGCCGGCCGCTTATCCCAATGAGCATCAAATATTCGCGTGGCAAGAACAGGCTCCGGAGCCCGCTCAACAGCGAAACGCCGAGCAACCTGAAGCCGCTCAGGTATGCGAGGACAAACAGCGTCGCACCGAGCAGCTCGAGCAGCGTGGTGAGCTCCGTCAGCGCGAAGATGTCCGGTCCAGCGACAACGACGATGACGAGGATCAAGAGCGGCCGAAGCAGCGCGTCCTTCTGCGCCCGGCTGCCTTCGAAGCCGCCCTGGAGCGACTTCAGCGCTGCGACGATCGACCAGAGGAAGCTACGCATGGTGTTCGTTCTTGCAGGGGTCCTAATGATAATTCCTGCCGCCGCCGATCACGAGCGCGCCCGGGGCTGGAGGTACCGGGTCGTTATGCGGTTCCGCTGACTTTGATGACGATGATCGCGATCAGGCAAATGAAGCTGACGATCTGCACAGAAAAGAAAGCGAAGCGGACTGAAACGATCGCGTCCGTTTGCACGAAGCAGACGTGAACGAGCGATTGGACGACTCGGGCTGCCAGAATCGCTATAGAGAACCCGTCGGCGAGAGCGCCCGTCACGCTTGCGGCCTTCAATGCGACAACGATAGCGGCGAAGACAGGGAGGTTTTCGACACAGTTCGCATGCGCCCGCGTCCCACGCTGATACCAAGTTGCACCCTCGACGCCGTCAGCCCGAAAGCTCGCGATGTGCGCTGTTCCCGTCAGGACGCGGCTCCAGCGGTAGATCCCGACTGTGCCGATCAACAACAGCAACGTCCACGCGGCAAAGCCCAGCAACATCCAAACGGGCACGGTCACAGCACGGGCCCCAGACAGAACCGCCTAGCACCGCCCGCCGGCATTAGAGCGTAGCCGAGCTCAACCCGATCGAACCCGAACGGCCGCTGATCGTCAGCGCCTTTGCCGAGAACGCGTTCCGCCAGTTTCGTCGGGAACCACATAGCTTTCGTACCACTGTTGCACGATGGGACGATGAAGCGCCATCCAAGCTTCGTAGACCGAAACGACATATGGGGTTCGCGTGGCCGGACTGCCAACTCCCCCGCCAGGGAAGAGGTGCCTGAACGTCAGTGCACTCCCGAGCGGCGGAGGGTCGAGCTTGTGAAAAACGCCACGTACGCGAAGCGCACGTGTGATCGCCCAGCCGGGACGCGTCGTCCTTCCACTGATGATCGCATGGAGATTCAAAAGGTGGACTGCCACGGACTGAATTGCCTGCGGGGAGTTGCCCCCGTGATGCTGCACGCCATACGCGTCACCCCAGAGCGATTCGATCGGTCGTGCATCGCTGCGAGCTGGGATGGGCGCTCGGTTCTCGGGAATCCTAGATTGCGCGAGCAGCTCAGTAACGTCGGTCCGCCCGCTCACAACCGACCAACTAAACAAAGCCCAACATCCAGCGGATGCGCCGATGTATCGATGCGTAGGTCCGTCGTGCGGTGGAAACAGGGCACCGCAACCAGGGCACGGCGATAGCGCCCTAATCGGCGTAACGCCGCAGCTCAGCGGCGGATGCCGCAAGCGAATCGGCACTTTATCCATCACCGTCCGCTGCAACTGCTCGATGTGATGCCAATAAGGTCCTTACGCCGCTGCAGCAGAGAGCTCGCGCGGTACTCGCGCTGATGTGCGAGCAGCGCCCACACGATCCGCGCGTTCTTGTTCGCTAATGCCACGGCGGCGATGTTGCGGTTGCGCCGCGCTAGCAACTTCGTCAGCCAACCGCCGTCCTCGGGGCGCCGGAGTCGATGAAACATCACTCCGGCCGCCGTAAAAAGCGTTCGCTGCGATCACCTTCCCAGCACTATTTGCCACCACTTCCGTCCTCGGCCCTCTCTCTGAGTTGCGGTTCGAGATGTCTATGCTAGACGCTCCTATGATCACCTCCCCCAACTCATACAGCACGGGAGTGTGGTCGGTTGCCGTCTGGCCCACTAATCACGCCCACGCTCCGTGCCGCCAGCACTCCATCAGCGGCAAAACCGCGTTCTCGACTCACGGGAGATCGCATTTCACCGCTCATCTGTGTAGTGGCCAAACTGCGGCGCTCTGACCGGTGAGCTCCACGCCTCGTCCATTCGTGCGCGCTCCCGCGGGCCCACTCACGCGGTCCGTGCCAATACGTTCGCGTCGTCCATGGTCTTATGCCGCAGTTCAGCCGCGGCGCGTCCACACCGTGATTTGGCAATTGCTTGTCTAGGCGACTCTTACGCGTATCCACGAGCGACTCACTCAGCGATCTTGACCGTAACAGGTTCGAAAGGCCCGGAACCGTCTCGTCGCTGGAACGCAGAATGCTCGGGGGCGTCTAGAAACGGAATGATGTCTGGGTCGAAGTTCGCGATTATGTTTACGTCGTAGATGCCGTGATTGTCGAGATCGGTGACGTAGGCGTCCGACTCGTCGCCCGCCAGAAACCGCCAACCACTGTCTGCATCGTCGACTGGCGCTTGGCGGTACATGTATCCCACACGCTTGCGTTTCATCGTGATTCGGTCAGTCGCGAAGCACGAACCGTAGCCTTCCGCCAACGGGCGGATCTGAGCGATGTTCAGTCGCAAACGCTTCGCTTTCATGAGTCGCCTAACAATAGTTAAACGGCATACGCCGCAAATGAAATGCAGCAAAGTTCCGAAATAGCATGAATTCGTCCCGCATAAGTGATTGTTCCCAATAGAACACCGGCGGGATTAGGCGTCAATTAGCACGCCGGCGTAATACGGCGTCGCTACCAGTCGTAGCCGCGTATGAACTCCGCAGCCGGCCGCCCGAGCCATTGCG
>CAWJDS010000024.1:0-8531 GCA_963841645.1 uncultured Gammaproteobacteria bacterium
CCCAGCCGAGAGCGCGCGCGGCGTTGCGGTCGAGCACCGCCCGAGGCGCGGAGGGCGCACGCGACTTCGCCGGTGCTGCCTCCGACTCATCGTTGCGCTCGCGCGCGAACACGCGGCCCGCGAGCGGCGGAATGTCCAGCACGTCGAAATAGTCGTAGCCGACGATGCCGGGCTCGGTGGTGATCATCGGCTGGTCATCGCCCGGTCTCAGGGAATAGCGCGAGCGACTGCCTTGGAATTGCCACGGCGGAAAGGCCGAGGCCGTGACGCCCTTGATGCCGGCTTCCCTACGAAGCTCCGCCGCGAGCACGTCGGGATCGCCGTTTCCGCCCGCTCTGGCCGGCATCACAATCACGTACTGATCCGCGAAGCGGCCGAGCAGCATCTCGCGCAGGTTGGCGCGCTGCGAAAAGACCACGACCACGGCAACGACGAGAAAGCTCGCGAGCGCGAACTGCGAGCACACCAGTAGCGTACGCAACGTGCTCGATCCCGCGCGCACCGCGCCGAGCCTGAGCGCGGTCGTCGGTCGAACCCGCGCGAGCACCAGCGCAGATCTGCGCCCTGCGAGCAGCGTGACGCCGGCGAGCAGCGCCGGGAGGAAGACGTAGAGCTTCGGCTCGCGCCATGGGATCACGAACGCGAGGCGCCACGGATTCCGCACGAGCCCGCGCAACGCGGCAAACACCGCGAGCGCGAGCGCGATCGAGCACAGGACGACGAGGGCCGTCTGCAGCATTTCCTGACGTGCCACTTGCCCGGCCGCGGCGCCGACCGACTTGCGCACGCCCACTTCGCGCGCACGTCCAGCGGCCCGCGCCGTCGCGAGGTTGATGAAGTTCAAGCACGAGACGGCCAGCACCGTCGCGCCGAACGCGAGCAGCACGGTGAAGATGTCCAGGCGCCAAGCAGAGCCCTGGAACCCCTGGAACTGGCTCTGCATCAGCCCGGTCGCGATCGCGCTGACCGGGCGCGCGTTCATCTTCACCTCGATGCCTTGATCGGGAACATGGCCCTTCACGAGCGCCGCGAGCCGGCGATCGAGATCCGATGCCGTCAGTGAACGGTCCGGCGGCAACAGCGCGAAGGTCTGGACCGACGTGTTGAACCAACCGCTTGCCGGCAATGGCGAGACGGATTCGACCGCGTCCCACGCAAGCAGCAACTCGAATCCTTGCGACCACAGACCGCGCGGATTGAAGTGCGAGTTCAGGGGCGAATCGGCGACGACGGCGACGATCGTGACATCGACGGCTCCGCCCTCGGTCACCGTCGCGGTGACGGATTTGCCGACCGCGTCGGTGCCGCCGAACATGGCCTGCGCCGCGCCGGCGGTGATGATGGCGTTGTGTCCGACGAGCCCGGCGCCGAGATCGCCGGCCACGGTCTCGAACGGAAAGATCGTGAGGAACTTCGGCTCGGCAAGCGCGATGCCGATGCGCGGCTCTTGCTCGCCGTCGACGGACACGGAGGCTCCGATCGTCCGATAGCGCGCAACAGCCGTGAGCTCGGGAACATCGAGTGCGAGTTGCTCTCCGAGCAGAACGGAGCTGTACGGATACGACGGCCACTCCAGTCCGAACTTCGGCCCGTGCATGCTTTGAAATATGACGACGCTGCGGTCGGCGTTCGGAAACTGCCGGTCGTAGCTCGTGAGATAGCTCACGACGAGATACGCAGCGAGGAAGCAGGTGAGGCCGAGCGTGAGAACGATGACGCTGACCGCCGAGTGAAGGCGGTAGCGCGCGAGGTTGCGCAACGCGACCGTGAGGTAGTGCCCGAACATGACACGATGCTCCGGACGCCAGGCAATACCTGCCAGTTAAAGGTACGTCAAACCGGCGTCGAGTCTCGCGAGGTCAGCCGTCAGCCGCCGCTCTTCGTCGCCGCGCGCAGCATGTCGGCGATCTCCGGCGACACGGTGTTGTCGCGGCCGCCGGTCTGGCCGAGCGCCGCGTTGAGCGGCGTCTTGCCGAGCGCGTCCATGACGTCCGTCTTCGCGCCGTGCGCGAGCAGGAACTCGACGACGCGCGTCCAGCCGAACTTCACGGCGCCGTACAGCGCCGTCTGGCCGTTGCGCTCCGTCATCGTGCTGATTCGCGCGATGCGCGCCGTGCGGCTGTCGATGTCCGTGACGCGCGCGTTCACGTCGGCGCCCGCGGCGATCAGCACATCGAGCGTTGCGATGACGCGCGCCTGCACGTCGCCGTCGAGATCCGACTCGCCGATCGCGCCGCGAGACGCCGACGCCCGCCGCGCCCATCAGCGGCGTCACGCCCATCACGTTCGGCAGGTCGACGAGCGCGCCGTGCTCGAGCAGCGCGTGCACCGCCTCGACGTCATGGCCGATCGCGGCGCGCAATAGTGGAGTGACACCGGTCGTGAGCAGGTCGTCGACGAAGCGGCCGCTGTTGCCGCCGCGGCCCGGGCCGATGCATGTTCAGCTGCGGGTTCGGGTTCACGCCCGCGTCGAGCAGGCGCTTGATCACGTCGAGCGCCGTCGTCTCGCTCGCGGGCGGCGCGGCGCCGAGCCGAAAGCTGAAGCTGCTCATGTCGGCCGCGATGTACAGCGCAGTGCGCCCGTACCAATCGCAGACGTGCGGATTCGCGCCCGAGTCGAGCAAGAGGCGCGCGGTGTCGTAGTGGAAGTTGTCGATCGCGATCATCAGCGGCGTGATGCCGTCGGGATTCGGGTGGTCGATGTCGGCGCCGGCCTCGAGCATCGAGCGCACGCAGCGCGAGCAGCCCGAGCGCGCGGCGTAGAGCAGCGGGGTGAGACCGCCGGTCGGACGGTACTGTCGCGCGCGGCTCGGAAGTGATCTGCGCGTCCCAGTCGTTCGCGAGCGCGCGCACGTTCACGTCCGCGCCTTTGGAGATCAGGAGCTGCGCGATCTCCGGTTGGTTAGCGTCGACGGCCCACATCAGCGCCGTCTGCCCGCGCCACGCTTCTTTCGCGTTGACGTTCGCGCCGTGTGCGACGAGCTCCTTCGCGACTTCGAGCGCGCCGGTGCGCGCCGCGAGCATCAGCGCGCGTCTGGCCGTCCGCGTTCGGCGACTCGACGTCGGCGCCCGCGTCGAGCAGTTGCGTCGAGATCGCCTACGTCCGCGATCTTCACGGCTTCGGCGAGCGGGCTCGAGCCGTATTTGTTCGCGACGTTAGGCTTAGCGCCGTGCTTGAGCAGGGTCGCTACGAGGTCGGCGTCGACTTTGTAAACGGCCCAGATCAGCGGCGTCGTGCCGTCGCCCTGTGCCGCGTTCACGTCCGCGCCCGCGGCGATCTCTTTGAGCGCGGCGGCGCGGTCGCCCGATTGGATCAGCGCCGCAAGGGTGCCGGCCGCGTGCGCGGCGTGCGCACAGACGAGCGTGAAGCAGAGCGCGAACGCCGCCCGACCGACGGGCCGTCTCGGCGTGATCGTTACGCCAGCGCTGGCCGCGCTGTTCGGCGTCGAGGATTGGAGCACGTTTCTGCCACCAGCCTTCAGACCGCGATTTTGCGGCCGGGCAACCCGGCTGTACAGCGCAGCTTGGCGGCTGGTTGCTTGCCGCATTTTCAGGATTCCTCTAGGCTGGCCGGACAACAACAATCCGCGGGGTGATCGCCGTGAAATCGTTCGGGACTCGAAGCGGGGCATTCTTGAGCGCGGTGGGTCTCGCCTGGGCCTTCGCGCTAGCTTCTTCCCCGGCGTGGTCCGCCGAGGAGCTCAAGGCAGAGAACGTGGTCGACCGTCTGCAGATCCAGGACCTGATCACGCGCTACTACAACAACTTCGGCCGGGAGAATCCGGAGAACTTCTCCGACTTCTACGCCGACGATGCCGAGCTGATCCTCGGTGACCGGCACTTCAAGGGCAAGGACGGCATCATGCAGGCCTATGGCCGCGGCCCTCCGCAGGCCGATCAGCCGCCGCGACCACCGCGCCCCACGCGTTATTCGTTCATCGTGACCGTCAGCAATCCGTTGATCGTAGTCCACGGCAAGACGGCGACGGCTCAGCTCGTCTATACCGAGTACGTCATCGAGAAGCAGGGCGATCCGCTCAAGGTGACCACGCAAGGTAAGGAATACAGCACTTTCGTGAAAGTGGACGGCCGCTGGCGTTACAAGACGCGCCAGATCAAGGGCGGCACCGAGCTGCCGGAAGGCTGGAAAGAGTAGGGCGACTCCGTCGCCTCACGCGACCGTTTTCAACGAGGGGGAAGATCATGAGCATGAGCTACTCGAGAAGCGGCACCGCTGCCGCATTGCTTTGCGCGCTGAGCTTCGCGGCGACCGCGCAAGTCACGACCGCTCGCGTGAGCGGCGGACAGCTCGAAGGAACCGCCGCGAACGGCGTCGCGGCGTTCAAAGGCATCCCGTTCGCAGCGCCCCCGGTCGGCGATCTGCGCTGGAAGAAGCCGGCGCCGGTCGTCGCGTGGAGCGGGGTGAAGAAGGCGAGCGCCTACGCGCCCGCCTGCATGCAAGACGCGAACATGCTGAAGTTCATCGGCGCGCCCGAGGGCGTGAGCGAGGACTGCCTCTACTTGAACGTCTGGACCCCGGCGAAGACCGCGAGCGAGCAGCTGCCCGTGATGGTCTGGATCTACGGCGGCGGTTTCGCGGCCGGCGCGACGAGCTCCGCGACCTACGACGGCACGCGGCTCGCGCAGAAGGGGGTCGTGCTCGTGAGCGTCGCATATCGCGTCGGGCCGCTCGGGTTTCTCGCGCATCCGGATCTCAGTCGAGAGAGCGGACATGGGTCGGGTAACTACGGTCTGCAGGACATGATCGCGAGCCTCGAATGGGTCAAAACGAACATCGCGCAGTTCGGCGGCGACCCGCGGAACGTGACGATTTTCGGCGAGTCGGCCGGAGGCATCGCGGTCAGCATGCTCGGCGCATCGCCGGCCGCGAAGGGTCTGTTCGCGAAGGCGATCTCCGAGAGCGGCGGCAACTTCGCGCCGCCGCGTCATGCGGCCGAGGGCGGGCAGCAGACGCCGACGCTCGCGGTCGCCGAGCAGGCCGGCACGAATCTGTTCGCGAAGCTCGGCGCGAAGTCGATCGCGGACGCGCGCAAGGTATCTGCCGAAGATCTCCAGAAGGCGCTCCCGCCCGGGCTCGGCGGCGGTTTCTGGCCCAACTTCGACGGGGACGTGCTGCCGACCGATCAATACATGCTTTACAGCGCGAGCAAGTTCAACGACACGCCGGTGCTGATCGGCACGAACTCGGACGAAGGCGCGCTGTTCTCGCGCGGCAGCACTACGTCCGCCGCGTACGAGAAGATGATCCGCGACGGTTACGGTGACGGCGCCGACAAGATCCTCGCCGCGAATCCGCACGCGAGCGACGCGGACGCGGCCACTGCGACGAAAAACATCATGCGCGACAGCTTGTTCGCGTGGTCGACGTGGACTTGGGCGCGACTCCAGTCGTCGAAGGGCAAGGGCGCGGCGTACGTCTACTATTTCGATCACCGCACGCCGGAGACGCCGGCCGGCGCGACGCACGCCGCAGAGCTCGGCTACGTGTTTCGCACGCTCGACGCGCGCGGCGGCCAGCCGCGCGCCGAGGACACTGCGATGTCGGAGCTCGTGAGCAGCTATTGGGTGAACTTCGCGAAGACGGGGGATCCGAACGGCGCCGGTCTACCGAAGTGGCCCGCGTTCACGCAAGGCGAGCAGCAGGCGATGGTGTTCGACGCGAAGTCGAGCGCGCGGCAACTGCCGAACTTGCCGCAGCTCGAAGCGCTCGACAGCTATTACGCGTGGCGGCGCTCGCAGTCGCCGCACCACCACTGAGGTCTTGCGCCGCCGCGCCGGCCGGCGCGGCGGCCGCGCAACGCGGCGCGTCAGCCGGACGCGCCGTGCGCCGTCGGGCTCAGCCGCCCGTTTGCTTCTTGAACGTCACCGTCGTGCCGCCCTGAATGCTGAACACGATGCCGCTGATCGTGCCGTCGTCGGCGAGCTTGCCCGAGACATTCCACGGGTCGACGTTCGGGAACGTGAAGTCGACCTGTCGTCCATCGACCTTGAAGTTGCGGAGCGGCTTGTCGATCTTGCCTAGGTTCGTGCCGATCAGCTTGCCGCTCACGGTGCCGTCCTTGTTCTTCGTGAACTCAAGCTCGATGTTGACGTCGATCGTCGGAATCTTCGGTGTGCCGACCCAACGTCCAGCCAACAGGTTCGCGACGTCCGCGGCTACGGTGAGTGGCGGCTGAGCCGGCTCGGGCTTCGGGTGCGCGCGCTCGTAACGGTTCGTCGTCACGTAGTTGTGCACGATCTGGTTGTCTTCGTGGCACGCGTACTCCGGCATGATGTAGTTCGCGTTGTTCCGCATCGGGTAGCGCACCGTGAACGGCGCCGTGAGGATGTCGGGGTCCTCCGTCTTGATCTCGTACAGCCAGGTGCTGTCGTTGAGACGAACGATCCGCTCCGTGGTCTTCAGCTTGTCGCTGATCGGAAACCGGTTGCCGGCCGGCGACCCGACCACCGCCAAGTTGATCAGCGGTTGGTTGACCGACGGTTCGGTGCGGAAGTTGGTCGTCTCCACGACGAGCGTCGTCCCCTCCCAGTGGCCGTGTGACACACCGAGATACTGCTTGACGTTGGGATCGATCGGCTTGCGACCGTCCGTCGGGATAACGCGTGCCTCGTGGATCATCTCGACGTTGAACACGACGTAGCCCGGCCCCTGCTCGATTCTGAATCCGCCGTTGTAGCGATACGGCATCATCATCGACGGCAACCCGCGTGTGACGCAGCGGTCCCAGCTGTCGAAATCCTTGGCCGATTGGAAGTTGATGTTCTCGCCCGGCAGCGCCCAGTCGCTGCCCACCTTGAGCGCGAGACTCTTCGCAGCGGGCGTCAGCGCCGGCAGCATCCCGTTCGGCGGATCGACGATCAGGTTGGTCTGCCGTTGCGGGATGTTCGGATCCGTGAGACCCGCGAGCAGCGCACCGCCGAAGTTGCCTTGCTTTGCTAGTTGTTGGCTTCGGTCGCCGCGCGCCGCGACGGCCTCGACGCGCTGCTTGTACTCCTCTTCGGTGAGCCATTTCTTGTTCGGGTCGCAGGGCGGTGCGCCGGGCCGGTAGCTGTTCGCGCAGCGCTCGAGCGGGACACCCGACGCCTGCATCATGTCGAGCTTGGCGCGAATATCGGGCTCGCCCCAAGGCATCATCGGGCTTTTCCAACCCTTCGGGGTTTCTACGAAGTGATTGGCCTCGCTCGGCGCGCCGCGAATGGAATCGTTGATTTGCGCGTAGGCTGAGGTCGCAAGGGCCAACGTCGTCGCCGCGAACGTGAGTCTGAGCGTCGATTTGATCGGATACATAGTCACGCCTGTGCCCCCGGTTCAGATCCAAATAGAGTACGCCTACGCGTGCCCTAACGAAATGCCGTAAGGCGTGCGAAAGTTACGGATTCGACTTCGTCTTGAAGAAAGACCAGGCTTCTTCGGCGGCCTCGAAGTCCTGGTTCTGTACGCCCACGATGCGCGTGTAGAGCGCCGGATAGTGGAAGCGTCTGCTCGGCTCGACGTGGCCGCCATTATCGATCGTGATCACGACGACTTGCGGCCCGACGTCCGGGCCATACGAGACTCTGCGCGCGCGCGTTGCGTCCTCGCCGTCGTGCGGGAAAGGGGCTTCGACCGGCTTCGCGCTCTGCAGGCCGCGGCCGGCGCGGGCTGCATCTCGAGCGCGAGCCGCAGTGTCATGATCGCGCCGTTCGACATGCCCATCACGTAGATTCGCTTCGCGTCGGCTCGGCCATCGTCGACGAGCTTCTTCGCGACCCGCGAAGCGAACGCGACGTCGTCGGTTTGCGGATTGTCGTCGGCGTCGCTGCGGCAGTCGTGCCAGCCCGTGCGGTTGTCGGAGCCTTTGAGTCCCTGGAGCGCCGCGACGAGCACGTTGTCGCGCTCCGCGATGTCGAGCCATGCCGACAGCGGCGACGGCACGCGGCCGCCGCCGAGCGCGTTCGCAGCCGTGCCGAGGTGGCCGTGCAGCACGAGCACGAGCGAGCGCGGTGCCGCGGGTGACCGCTCCGGCGCGACGAGCAGATACTCGCGCTGCGTGCCAGAGGATTCGATTCGTTGCGGTGCCGGCTCGGCAGCTGGGGCTGGCGAGGTCGCGAGAAGCGTCGCGAGGAGCCAGCTGACGGCTAGTGGACGTGATGTCATGTCGCGGCTATCGCTTCTCGGACGGCATGCTAGCAAGCTGCGCCGGACCGAGCACCCCAAAAAAGGGCGGGGCCTTGGCAGGCCCCGCCTCGAATCGCGCTCTAGCGCGAGAACAGAAGCTGGATCTAGCGCTGCACCGACGCACTCGCCGCCGCGTCGCCCGAGGCCGATGCATCGACGTTGCGGCCGCTGCGCGACGCGCTCGCCTGCGCGTTGCCGTCGGCCGCCGCCGAGACGTTCGAGACACGCGGCGACGCGTTCGCAGGCTCGCCGGCCGGCGCGATCTTCTGGGTGCGTTGCGCAGTCGTTTGCGTCGCACCGCTCAGCGTGCCCGCCGCGTTGACCCCCGACGGCTGCTCCGCGGACGGCGCCG
>CAWJDS010000025.1:0-4261 GCA_963841645.1 uncultured Gammaproteobacteria bacterium
TCGCCGCCGCGCACGGGCTCATGGAGGAAACGTGGCTCACGGGGATCGACCCGAGCAAGGTCGCGAGCTCGGGTGTCGCGAACGCGGGCGTCTCGGTCGACCAGATCGCGGCAGCGCACATCGGCCAGGAAACGCCGTTCCCGTCGCTCGAGATGAAGACCGAGACGCGCGGCGGCACGCATTGCTATGCCGGCGTCGGCAAGCCGCTGCCGATGGAGTACAACCCGCGCACGATTTTTTACCGGCTGTTCGGCCCGGGCGACTCACCAGCGCAGCGCATGTCGATCCTCACGCACACGGGCAGCGTTCTCGACCGCGTGCAGGCCGAGTCGACCCGCTTTCAGGCGAAGCTCGGCGCGCCCGACCGCGAGCGCGTCGACAGCTATCTCGAGTCCGTGCGCGAAGTGGAGCGGCGCGTCCAGAACATGATCGACCAGGACCTGTCGGCGCTCGACATCCCGACGGCGCCGCTTGGAGTTCCCGACGACCTCGAGGCGTACATGAAGCTCATGTTCGACCTCATCGCGCTCGCGTATCAGGCGAATCTCACGCGCGTCGCCACGTTCCAGATGGCAATGGAGATCAGCATGCGTGCCTACACGCAAGTCGACATCTCCGAGGCGTTCCATCCACTGTCCCACCATGCCGAGGATCCGGCCAACCTCGAGAAGCTCACGAGGATCCAGGCCTATCACTCGAAGCTGTTGGCGCGCTTCATCGACCGAATGTCGACCACCGAAGACGGCGACGGCTCGTTGCTCGACCACTCGATCATTCTGTACGGCAGCAACATGAGCAACAGCGACAAGCACGACAGCTCGCCGTTGCCGCTCGTGGTGTTCGGCCACGGCTACGGTCGGATCAAAGGCGGGCAGCATCTGGTCTATCCGCCGGACTCGTATTACGCCAACCTGCTCGTCACGCTGCTCGAGCGCGCAGGCGTTCCGGTCGAGGCGGTCGGCGACAGCACGAGCGACCTCACGGAAGTTTGAGCGGCACGGGAGTTTGAGCGGTAGGGCAGAGGTCATGGAGATCGCGATGAGAACCCGTTTAGTCATGGCGCTGGTGCTGCTCGCGGGGGAGGTCGGCGCGTGGGCCGGCACTCCGCTCATCGAGGCGGTAAAAGCATCGAACGATCAAGCCGTGTCCCGCCTGCTCGAGCAAGGTGTGGACGTGAACGCCGCGGAGCCGGATGGCACCACGGCCCTGATGTGGGCGGCGTACGACGGCGACGCCGAGCTTGCGGCCGCGCTGATCAAGGCAGGCGCGGACGTCGCCCATGCGAACGACTACGGCGCGACTGCGATGTCGGAAGGCGCCACGGCCGGCGATCCCAAGCTGATCAAGGTGCTGCTCGACGGCGGCGCGCAAGCAAACGCGGCGAACCCCGAAGGCGAAACCGCGCTCATGACGATTGCGCGCACCGGCAACGTCGCTGCGGCCAAGCTGCTGATCGACGCGGGCGCGGACGTCAACGCGGAAGAAGCTTGGGGCGGGCAATCGGCCCTGATGTGGGCGGCCGCGCAGCTCCAGCCGGAGATGGTCGATTTCCTGATCAAGAGCGGCGCCGACGTGGACGCGCGCGGCGCCGTTCGCGATTGGCAGCGCCGGATCACGGCGGAGGGCCGGCCCAAGGACATGAACGCGGGCGGCTTCACGCCGCTGCTGTACGCTGCGCGCGGCGGCTGCCTCGAGTGCGTGAAGCGCTTGGTCGCGGGCGGCGCGGACCTCGACTTGCCCGACCCGGAGGCCGTGACGCCTCTGATCCTCGCGATCACGACGTTCCACTTCGACGTCGCCGATTTTCTCGTCGAGGCCGGCGCCGACATCGACCGCTGGGACTTGTTCGGACGCACCGCGCTCTATGCTGCCGTCGACATGAACACGATCGCGTCGCCGGATCGGCCCGGGGTTCCTTCGTTCGCAGGACGCGACCTCATCAAGAAGCTGCTCGACCGCGGCGCGAATCCGAACACGCAGCTGAAGCTGCGGCGTCCAGAGTTCCGCAACGCGATCGGCGAGCGCGGCGCCGACAACAGTCTCGCGACCGGCACTACGCCGCTGCTGCGCGCCGCGCACGCGAGCGACAACGAAACGATCAAGCTGCTGCTCGAGCACGGCGCGGTGGTCGACTTGCCGAATGCCACCGGGCTCACACCCTTCATGGCGGCCGCGGGTCTCGGGCTGAGCCCGCGGTCGAATCGCGGGCGCTACAAGACGGAGGCGATGGGCCTCGAGTCGGTGCGGATGCTGCTCGCGGCGGGCGCCGACATCAATGCTTCGATCGCCGATCACCGGCGTCTCGAGAAAGAGCCGCCGCGCGATCTCGGCGGGCCCGTGCGCTATCACTCCGTGCATATCCCGACCGATGGTCAGACCGCGATCTTCGGCGCAGCCAGGCACGGCTATAACGAGATCATCAAGTTCCTCGTGGCGAACGGCGCACGCATCGACGTGGTCGATGCGAAGGGCGCGACTGCGTTCGACATGGCGATGGCGCGCTACGAGCCAGTGCCGCTCGATCCGCCGCAAAGCGCGCGGCCCGAGACGGCCGCGCTGCTCGCGGAGTTGTGCGCGCAGGCGCAAGGCTGCAAAGTTCCGAGTGCAAAGGTCGCGGACGCGCATTGAGGGAGTAGCCAGCGTGAAGACGACATTCCTTGCCGCGGCGGTCGGTGCAGCGCTGCTCGTCGCGGGATGCGCACCACCGACGCCGCCGGCCCCGCCCGCCCTCGACGCGGCCACGCAGAAATGGGCCGCGCTCGCGAAGTACCCGGACTGGAGCGGCGTTTGGGAAGTCGACTGGCGCAATAGCCGCGGAATGCCGCGGCGCCCGCCGATGAAGCTCGTGCCCGAGTGGCAGGCAAAGGCCGACGCGTATCGCGCGGCCCAGTCGAACGGCGAGAACCTGCAGAGCGAGGCGGCGAACTGCGTGCCGCCGGGTCTACCGGGGATCATGACCCAGCCGTATCCGATCGAGTTTCTCTACCAGCCGGACAACGTCGTGATGCTGACCGAAGCCTACATGCAGTTCCGGCACATCTGGACGGACGGCCGCGCCCATCCGGACGATCCGGACCTCACGTTCTACGGGCATTCGACCGGTCACTGGGAGGGCGACACGTTGGTCATCGACACCGTCGGCCTCAATCCGCAGAACCGCATCGCGCCCGGCGTCGAGCACGGCGAGCAGTTGCGGATCGTCGAGCGAATTCACCGCGTCGACCCGGACTGGCTCGAGATCGAGACGACGCTGACGGATCCCGAGGTGCTCGCCGAGCCGTACACGAGCACCACGTCGTACCGGCATCTCGACGACGAGATCCGCGAGTACATTTGCCTCGAGAACAACCGCGACAGCGCCGACGAAAAGGGTAGGCCCGGCATCAGACTGGAGTAGCCATGAGAAGTCACGCAATCCGAACCATCGCCGTGCTCGCGGCCTTCGGTGCTGCCGCGACGCCGGCGCTCGCGCACCATTCCACCGCCATGTTCGACTTCGAGAAGACCGTCGAGATCACGGGCACGGTGCAAGACTTCCAATGGACGAACCCGCACACCTGGACGAATGTCGCGGTGGAGGGCGGCAACGCCGCCGGTATTTACGGGCTCGAGGGCATGAGCCCGAACTACCTGTCGCGCAACGGCTGGACCAAGCGCACGCTGAAGCCGGGCGACAAGATCACCGTCGCGGTGCATCCGTTGAAGGACGGGCGCAAGGGCGGGTTCATGGTCAGCGCGAAGCTCGCCGACGGCACGTTGCTCTACAACCTGCCGCGCCGGCCCGAAACACCCGGGGCCAGCCCCGAATAGCCGAGCAGCCACCGGCCCTATTGTCGGCGCCACGAGCCCCGCCGGCCCTGCGTGTCCGACGCGCGTGACGCGACGCCGCTCTCGCGCATCTAAGCATGGTTGGCTCAAACCGTGACCCGCGAACATTCGGGCGGAATCCTCAAGGAGCTCTCATGCAAGCGCATATCGTTCCGATCGTCATCGTGGCCGCGTGGCTCGCGAGCCCCACGGCCGCGTTCTCGCAACCCGTCGAGCGCGCTCAGGATCTGAAGCCGTTCACGACGCTCGAGCTCAAAGGGTGCTTCGATACGAAGCTCGTGCCGGGCTCGGTGAACCGGATCACGGTGAGCGCTACGGCCGAGCAGCACGAGAAGATCCGCATCGAGCAGGACGGCGAGACCGTGACCGTCGCACCGACTGAGTGGGGCGACTTCTGGGGGAGCTGGTGCCGCGGGGCCGCGATCAAGGTGCT
>CAWJDS010000026.1:0-167213 GCA_963841645.1 uncultured Gammaproteobacteria bacterium
CGCGTCAGCCGAGGTCAGGTCTGCCGTGGAGCTCGAGCGGGCGATTGGCTCGGAACGTGTCCCCTTGAGGCGCGCGAAATAGTCCTTGCGGAACCGCAGCGTCAGCGAGTCCGTGCGAACCGACTTCTCGAGCCCGGCCTCGGGCATCTCGGCCGGAAACGAGGACTCGACGATCGCCTGGTCTTCTTTGGCGATCCGCTTGTTCGAGTAGTTGAAGATCCCATCGAAGATGGGTGCGCGCAGGAACGGCCGCGCGATCGACAACATCATCCGCGTCCGGAGCGCGTCGACCGGCACGCACGCGACGGCGAGCAGGACCTTCTGGCCACGCAGCGTGATGTGCAGGTTCATCTGATTCGGCCAACGATAGTCGAGCCTCCCGGGCCGGTCGACGCCGTCGACGGTGACCCGCGACTGCACGCCCCAGGGCTGCTCTTCGCGCACGATCTCGAGTCGGCCCCCGATTTCCTTCGCGAGCTCGCGGCCGATCGTTTTGCGATGCACGAAAGGGAGATGCGACCAGTCCAGCATGTTCTCCATCGCGCGCGTCCAATGCGCTCGCCACTCGACGACCGTGCCCGCGACGCGGACGCGTGGCTCGAGCAGATACTCGTTGACCGAAGGCTCGAGTGGCGCCGCCTCGTTGACGGCGGTGAAGATCCAGACTTGCCCCGCAAGCTCGCGCGCGGGCACCGCGTCGGCGTGCAGGTTCTGAAGCTTCGCATCGGGGTTCCAGGGCACACGAACGGTCGCGCCGCTCGCGTCGAAGCGCCACCCGTGGAACGGGCACTCAATGCAGCCGTCGACGACTTTGCCGAGTGAGAGCGCGGCGCCGCGATGCGGGCAACGGTCGAGCAACGCGCGCGGCGTGCCGTCCGCTGCACGGAACAGCGCCACGTTCGTTCGCGCGACCGTGACACCGAGTGGAGCGTTCGCATGGAGCTGCTCGCTGTAGGCGACGGGGGTCCATACGTTTGCGAAATCTTCGAACACGAGTAGCTGCGCCGCGCGCCAGGCCCTACTTCTTGTCGAGCTCGGCGAGCGCTTCCTTCGCGAGGCGGAACGAGTCGACGGCCGCGGGCACGCCGGCGTAGATCGCGACCTGCATTAGCGTCTCGCGGATCTCTTCTTTCGTCGCGCCGTTGCGGATCGCGCCCTTCGTGTGGACCTTGAGCTCGTTCGGACGGTTCAGTGTGGCGAGCATCGCGATGTTCAGCAGGCTGCGCATTTTCTTCGTGAGGCCCTCGCGGCCCCAGACGGCGCCCCAGCAGTACTCGGTCACGAGCTCCTGGAGCGGCATGTTGAAGTCGTCGGCGGTCGCGAGCGCCTTGTCGACGAACTCCGCGCCGATTACCGATTTACGAATCGCCAAACCCTTGTCGAACATCTCTTTGTTCATTGCGTATTCCTTTGCTGAAGTGAACGTGCGGCGCGACGTGCGTCGCGCGGCGTATGGTAAACCGGCCCGGCGGTCGCGGTGTGACGTTCGAGCGTGAGCTGCGCGCCGCCGGCTTTGACCGCGCGATGCGCCGAGCGCCTCGAACCGACAGACGAAGTCGCGCGAACGGGTGCGGCGCGCCGTCAGCTCCGCTCCGCGGCCGCGAGCGCGACTAGCAACGTCTGCCGCGCGTCCTCGAGCGCTTCCGTGGCCGGCACGCCGCGCAGCCGATAGTAGAGGTCGCGGCCGAGCGCGACGATCTCGGGTCGATGCGCGGCGGCTTGCTCCGCGATCTCGACCGCGCGCTCGAGCACGGCGGCGCGCGGCACGGCCTCGTTGACGATGCGAGCGGCGCACGCCTCGGCCGGCCGGCATCAGGCGCGCGCGGTAGATCAAGTCGAACAGCACGGCCTTCGGCAGCGCGTCCTTCACGATCGCGAGCGCGATGAACGGGAACAGGCCGTTCGCGGCTTCCGGCAGGCCGAGCGTCGCGTCGTCGGCCACGACCGCGAGGTCGCACGCGACCAGCGGTCGCGAATCCGCCCGCATGCGCGTCGCCGTTCACGGCCGCGATCAGCGGCTTGCCGAGCCGGGCCATCGCGTAGTCCATCTCGACCAGCGCTCGCGCGTAGTCGTCGCGGCCTGCGGCCGTCGAGCCCGGCGCCGCGCTAGTCGCCGCCGAGGCAGAACACGTCGCCGGCGCCCGTCAGCACGCACGCGCCGATCGTCGCGGTCGTCGCGCGCCGCCGCGAGCGCCGCGACGACCTCGCGCGCGAGCGGCGTCGTGAGGCGGTTGCCGTGCTCGGGCCGGTGCAGCGTGAGCACGGCGACGCGGCCGCGGCGCTCGACGTGCGAGCTCGGCCATCGCCTCAGGAGCCGAAGCGCTTCTCGCGCGCGACGAACGTCGCGCAGGCCGATGAAGTCGTTGAACTCCTCGAACGGAGTGAGCCGATCCGCGATCGCGTTCGTCGAGCAGCCTTCGCGCATGAAGGTCTCCATCATTTCCTTGACGGCCTTGTGCATCGCGAGCATCGGCTCGACGGGGCAGAGCGCGTAGTCGAAGCCGAGCTCGTAGACCTCGCGCAGCGTGAGATACGGGCTCTTGCCGGAGCGAACCATGTTGAAGAGCAGAGGCAAGCCGAGCGGCTTCAGGCGCCGCGAGATCTCGGCGAGCTGCTCGACGCTGCGCGGCGCGTCGACGTACAGACCGTCGGCGCCGACCGCGGCATACGACTCGAGACGCGCGATCGCGTCGTCGAGGTCGGTGACGCCCATCGCGTCGGTGCGCGCGACGACGAAGAAGTCGGGATCGCGGCGCGCCGCGAGCATCGCTCGCAACTTCTGCCGCATTTCTTCGGCCGGGACCAGCTGCTTGCCCGCGAAGTGGCCGCACTTCTTTGGCATCGCTTGGTCTTCGATGATGCAGCACGGACGCGCCGGCTTCCTCCCAGAGCTCGATCGTGCGCTGCGCTTCGAGCACGCCGCCGTAGCCCGTGTCCGCGTCCGCGAATACCGGAACGCGTGGTCACGCGGCAGATTCGGCGGATGTGCTCGAACATCTCGGTCTGCGTCAGCACGCCGAAGTCGGGCGCGCCCGCGACGATCGCCGACGCGACGAAACCGCTCACGTAGATCGCGGGCGCGCCGGCCTGCTCGGCGAGCTTCGCCGTGACCGCGTCGTGCGCGCCGAGGCAGACGAACGGCGGATTCCGGAGCAACTCGCGGAAGCGCGCCGAGCGGCTCATGGCTTGCCGGTCCCTTCGCTCGGCACGGCGGCCGCGGGCACGCCGCCGGCGGGCGGATAAGTCGATCACGATCGAGCGCTTCGTGAACTTCCACGCGCCGTTCACCTTGCGCAACGAGTCGTCGTAGTGGCCGGCCACGATGACGCCCGGCGCGCCGTTCACGTTGCCGATGTCTTGCCAGTACGCGCCCGCCGGTCGCCGTATCGCCGTCGATCTTGTACGAGAGATTGCTGATCACGTGGTTGATGCGCGCGCCGGCAGGTTGCGCCGCGAGGAACGACTTGATCGCGGCGCGTCCCTTCGACGACACGCCCTGAAGCAGTAGCTCGCCGTCCTCGGTGTAGGTCGCGACGTACGCGTCCCAGTCGCTGGCGTCGAGCGCACGCGGATAGTCGCCCGCCACGAGCTGATCGATCGCCTGGCGCTCGGCGAGCGCGCCGATACGCGGGTCGGGCGGTTGCTGTTGCTGACACGCCGCGGCGAGGACCGCCACTGCGATCGACATCATGATGTACTTGCTCTTCATCGGCGCGCTCCGTTTCGAAGGTTCAAAAGTTGACGACACGGTTAGACGCCCACATCCAAGCGGGCGCGTCCTATCCGGCTCGATGCGTCTAGCTTGCGCGGAACGCGAGCCGCTCGATTTTCCAGCAGCCGTCGCGCTTCACGTAAACGCCTTCGAGCACTCCGCGCTCGGAGCGCTTCAGCACGCCGCCGCCTTGAGCGCGCGCCATCTCGACGAGCGGCGTCACGGGCTCGATCGGCGTAGCGAGCTCGGCCGTGCAGTGCAGCCGCGCGGTGGCGGTCATGCTGCTCGCCTCGATCTCGATCGCGTCCTCGCCGCCGAGAGGATCGGCCGCGAGCGTCGTGAGCGCGAAGCGCGCATCGGCGTGCGCGGGTTGCGCGAATAGCGCCGCGGCCTCGCCGTGTGCGCCCGCGTTTACATGCCGCACGTAGCGGCGCGTGAGCTCGCGAATCGCGTTCACGTCCTCGAGCTGCGCGAGACGTCTTTGCAACGCGTCTCGATCGTCGGGCGCGCGGGCGCTCACGCTCGCTGCGCTGACGGTCAGCGGCGCTGCGAGCGCCGCGCTCGCCTTCCAGAGGAAGCCGCGGCGCGCGGAATTCACGGTGGTCTTCATAGTGAGTGCCTCCGCGATCTCAAGTCGAAAAATACTTCAGCACGTCGAATCGGCCCGCGTGACGCGCGTGAGCTCCGATCGAGCTCAGGCGCAAGCCCTCCGGCCCGGCGTGGTAGCCGATCCCGCTGTCGTGCATCGTGCGCAGGTTGATCAGGATCGTGCCGAGCGTGCCGTTGCACGCCTCTTCGAGCCAATACGCGAAGTAGAGCTCGTCGCGGATCTTCACGTACGACGCGGGGCCGCTCCACTCGAGCCCGCCCGAGCCGTTCTCGAGGAAGATGATCCACGACAGCGAGTGCGGCGTGGAATAGAGGTGCATCGAGGTGAGCCCCGGCGAATAGTTCCAAGTGATCGCGCGGCCGACGAGCTCGTCGGTGAACTGATGGCGCCGGTATTTCGGCGGAGTGAGGCCCTTCATCTCGATCACGCCGAAGCGCGTCTTCACGGCCGCCTCGTTCGCCATGTACGGCGTGCCCATCGTGCCGTGCAGGCACGTTACGAGCGCCTGATCGAGGTCCATCACGATCGAGCACGCGTCGTGGTCCGGCGCGCCGCTCATCAAGTGGCCGAACATCACGACGCCGGGCGCGGCTTCCCACGACTCGTAACGCTCTTCGTGCCACGCGGTTTCGCCTTCGCGGCGCCAGCGCAGCTTTTGCACGTCGTCGAAGCGATAGTCGAGCGCGAGCCAGCCGTCGTAGCGCAGCGTGAGCTCCTTGCCCTTGAGGTGCTCGCTGACCGGGAGCTTGTTGCCGGCCATCGGATTCTTCTCGGCGAACACGCTCGTGGTCTTCGCGATCGCGGCCTCGAGGTCGGGCTTGCTCATCGCGGGGTTCGTCTTCATCGGCCGGTAGACGAGCCGGCCGCCTTTCGCCTGCGGCACTTGGCGGTTGCCGAGCGCTACGTCCAAGCCGACGTCGCCGAACGGCTCGAACTGCGCGATCTGGCCGAGCCATTCGCCGTGGCCGCGGAATATGTAGTACTCGAGCGCGTCGCTCGCGTCGAGGCCGAGTCGTACGCCGACCTGCTCGGCGCGATTCGCGTCGAGCACGTAGAGCGTCATCGTGCCGGACATCTCGCACTCGACGCGCGAGTAGATATAGAGGTCGTCGTCGATCTTGATGTAGTCCGAAGGCCCGCAGAACGAGAGCTCGCCGCCGAGCCGCGTGAGCTCGACGAAGTTCGAGTAGAGCACGGTCGGATAGTACTCGAGCGTTTCGACGCCGTTGTCCTGCTTCCAGTAGAAGCCCTTGCCTTCGATTCGATTCGTGATGCCGTGGCGCGCGGTCGGCGCTTGCTTCCCGGACTGCTCGACGTAGCCGTAGTGGATCTGGCGCTGCACCTCGCGCTTGTCGTCGTAGCCGCTGAACCAGACCTCGAACACGGTCGCGAGGTTCGCGTCGCGGTCGACGATCACGTGGTAGCCGCGCTGCGTGCCGGGCACGAGATGCGAGAACATCGCGACCTTGTCGAGCGCGAGTGCACCGTAGCCGGCCTGCGCCGACTTGCCGTCGCCTTCGGTGACGGTGAGCTTGTTGGCGCTCGCGAACCGATAGCTCAACGTGAGCCCGTCGTCGGTGACGATTTTGAGCGTTTTGCCGGCGAGCACATCGGAGAGTGGCGATGCGCTCGTCGGTCCCGCGACGGCGCCGAGCTTCGCGGAGATCTGCGCCTCCGTGAGCTTCGTGTACTTGATGCGATGCATCTGCTCTTGCGGATAGCGAGTCGCGGGCATCGAAGTCCCCCCGGAGAACGATCGCGCGACGGTATCGCAGCGCACCGGCGCTAGGCAACAAGCACGTATTGGAGCGCGGGGTCCCTGTCTTTGCAGACGATTTCCGTTGTGCGGCCCGGGAACTGAGCGTGCACGACCGTATGTGGCCTCGTCAGAGGTCATACAATGAGCATCACGGCAACCCGATATAGGCGCGGGCTGCGTGACGTCAGCCAAGCTGCGTGTATGCAAGCCAGGATCCCGGATTCCCTAAGATTCGTGCTCGTCGCGGCCATCCTCGCCGTCGAAGCACCGTCGCGCGCGGACGATGTCACGGAATCGCCGTCCGTGCCTGCACCGTCGAAATTCAAGGACCCGGAAGACGGTCGCTTCGATATCAGCGCGCGTCTCGATTCGGCGCAGGGCTTCTTGCCGATACTCGTGCCGATCACCGAGCCAGCCGTTGGCTATGGTGCGGTCTTCGGGGCCGTTTTCATCTACGGCAATAAAGCCGACAAGGGCGGTCAATTCGTCCGCCCGAATATCGCGGCCGTCGGCGGGGTGAGAACCGAGAACGGCACCGAGGGATGGTTCGGCGCGCACCTTGGCACGTGGCTCGACGACCACCTGCGGACGTTGGTTGCGCTCGCGGACGTCGACGTCAACCTCGAATTCTTCGGGCTCGGCGGCGATCGCGTCGAGGGGGCCGGGCTCGGCTACTCGATCAAGGCCCGTGGAGGCGTCGCAGGCGGTACCTACCGTATCGGCGATTCGCAGGTCTGGATGGGCATGCGTTTCTTGTCCATGCGCACGACGGTCGGCTTCGACTCCGCGTCGCAGGAATTGCCTAGCGTGTCGGCGGCCGACTACAACCTCCGCCTCGGCGCCGTCACGCCATCGATCACGTTCGATCGGCGAGACAACTTCTTTACGCCGACGAGCGGCTGGTACGTCGATCTTTCCCTTCCCGTCTATCGGCAGTCGCTCGGCAGCGACCGCGACTTCGAGACGCTGAACCTCACGGCGCTCTACTACCGTCCACTCGGCCGGGCTCTCTATCTCGGCGTGCGCGCCACCGGCCAGGACAGCACGGACGAAACGCCGTTCTTCCTACGTCCGTTCGTCTCTCTCCGTGGCGTGCAAGCGCTGCGCTATCAAGGTGATCGAGTCGCCGAGATCGAGGCGGAGATCCGTTGGCAGCTCTACCCGCGATTCAGCGTGCTCGGCTTCGCTGGCGCCGGCTCCGTGCGCAGCTCGTCGGCGACGGATCGCGTGGAGAGCGTGACGGCCGGCGGCGCCGGGTTTCGCTATCTGATCGCGCGCCGCTATGGGTTGCATTTGGGGCTAGACGTTGCGGGCAGCTCCGACGATCGCGCCATCTACGTCGTATTCGGCAACGCCTGGCTGCGTCCGTAGCCGTGCGCCCATCGGCGGGCGCCAGCTCGCAGCAGTCACACTAGGCCAAGCTTCTTACCCCCTGCGAGTAGCCGATAGCCTTGCGAGCGCCGCGCTTCGTCTCCTCGCGCTTCGCATCGTCGATCCAGCCGACGTACAAACGTCGGTCGCGGAGGTGAGGCGCTCGAATGTCGCCCACGCGCGCGGCTCGGTCTTGACCGCCTTCTCGATGTACGCCGGCACTGCAGTCGATCTCTTCCACCGTGGCGGGTATCGATTCGTTTCAGTTGGCGCACGCTCGCGGCCGGCCGGCGCGAGCAAGCCGCGCATTTCGACCTTCGCGTAGCGTCTACGGTTCGAGTCCGACCAGAAGCTGTCGGACTTCCGCGGCGTGAACTTGCGCGCGTAGCGATCGTCGTCGAGCCGGCGGATCAGGCTGTCGACCCAGCCGAAGCAAATCGCCTCTTCGACGGAGTCCTCGTAGTCGATCGATGCATTGCCCGTGTGCGGCTTGTGGAACACGAGCCAGACCTCGCTTGCGGAGCGGTGATTCGCCTCGAGCCACGCGCGCCAGCGCGCGCGGCTGCGCACATCGAGAGTTTTGAGCTTGGCGACCATGCTGCGCTCTGGCAGATGCTTGCGCGACTCCTCAGCGGCCGTTCGTCGCCTGCGGCGGCGGCCCCGTCGCGCGCGACTGAAGCCTCGCGCGTGCGAGGCCGATGTGGCTGCGCATGTTGTAGAGGATCTGCGCGAACCCGAGCGGCACGCGGAGGTGATCGGCGCGTTCCTCGAGATGATCGAGGCGGCCGAGCAGAGTCGCCGAGTCTGCCGTGTGCGCGTCGAGGTCTGCTTCGATGAGCTTGAGCTCGCCGTATAGCCGGAAGACTCGGCGCCGAATGCTCCATCGCGTACAGCGCGGGAGCGAAACGGAGCAGCGGATACACGATGCCGAGGAGCGGCACGAGCACGATCAGGAGCCTGCCCGCGAGATGCGCGAGCTTGAATGGTAGGTAGCGCTGCAGGAACGGGCGTCCGGACTTGTAGTACTGCAGTGCGTCCGCGGACACCGCGAGATCCCCGGCCTCGGGCGCCGGGAATTGCGAGGCCTTCTGGAAGATGTCCGCGCCCGAGTGGATTTGAGTGGCGGCGTCTAGGAGCAGGTACTGGAGCGCGGGATCCATGTCCGTACGAGCGATCAGGCTCGCCTTGAGCGAGAGCAAGCGCACGTCGCTCGGTGGACGGTTGTCCGCCAGGTTGCCGACGCCCGCGGGCACCGTGAGCTTCGTGAGGTACGGGTACAGCGCGACGTAGGCGTCCACGCGCGGAAAGTCGAGCAGCTCGATGTCCTTCGAAGCGAGCAGCGTCTGGACCGCCGGCGTGCTCCACGACGCCACCATCGCCGCCGCGTCGGCGTCTCCGCGCAAGAGTGCGTCGGCGGACTCCGCGATGCCCAGCGGCAGTCGAGTGATCGCGTCGTCCTCGAGGCCATTCAGCGCGAGGAGCCGCTCGGTCAACGCCCGCGTGCCGCTACCCTCGTGTCCGACCGAAATCCTCCGGCCGCGCAGATCGCGCGCGCGCGTGCCGCAGTCGCCTCCGTGGCAGAAGAACCAAAGCGGCTCGTAGAACATCGTGCCGAGCGAGACGAGGTCGGGTGACCGGTCCGCGTCCGTGAGGCCGCCCTGTGAGAAGCCGACGCTGACGCCGGCGCTCGCGTCGTTCAAGCGCCGCAGGTTCTCGACGCCTCCCGCAGACGGCTCGAGGCGCAGCTCGACGCCTTCGCGCGCGAGGATCGCGCGATACTGTTGCGCGAAGGTCTCGTAGGCGCTGCCCGCCGGGCCCGTAGTCATGACGAGGACATTGACGGGCGTGAACAGCAGCCGGACGCCGGCGGCCAAGCCCGCGACGAGCACCACGGTGAGCGCGACGTAAAGCCAGCGTCGTTGCGACATTTGCGAGCGCAGATGCTAGTGGGGCACGAGCCTCTCGGCAAATGCACGGCCGCCGAGACACGCTTTCGATGTACGCGGACCGAATGCGCAACGGGCGCCGCGGCTTAGCGCGGCCCGGAGGGTTGCGCTAAGCTTGCTTGGCATGTCGAACCCAATCCTCGCCGTCGCGCCGCTCGAGTTTCCTTGGCAAACGAAGGACCCGTTCCTCGTCTGCGTTCACCACGTCGACACCTATCCGCGCGGCAACGACCGGCTCGGCCCTGCCGCGTCGCTCGCGGGCCGCAACATCGGTCAGGATTTCGCGGGCAAGGACGGCTGGCGGATGTATCACGGCCAAGCGGTGCCCGGCTTCCCGCAGCACCCGCATCGCGGCTTCGAGACCGTGACGTTCGTGCGCGAGGGCTACATCGATCACTCCGACTCCCTCGGCGCGGTCGCGCGCTTCGGCCGCGGCGACGTGCAGTGGCTCACGGCGGGCGCGGGCATCGTGCACTCGGAGATGTTCCCGTTGCTCGAGCGCGAGCAGCCGAACCGGCTCGAGCTGTTTCAGATCTGGCTGAACCTGCCGGCCAAGTCGAAGTTCGCGCCGCCGTACTTCACGATGTTCTGGGATAGCGACATGCCGCGCTACCGCGAGACGGACGCGAACGGCCGGCAGGTCGAGGTCACGCTCGTCGCGGGCTCACTCGGCGGCCTCGAGCCGCCCGCGCCTCCGCCTGATTCGTGGGCCGCGCGCGCGGACGCCGACGTCGCGATCTGGTCGATCAAGCTCGAGCCGGATGCCGCTTGGACGCTTCCGCCGGCGCGAGACGCGACCGTCGGCCGCAGGCTCTATTTCTTTTCGGGGCAAAAGGTCGACATCGCGGGGCGCGTCATCGCGCAGCCGTCCGCAATCGACGTCGCGAGCGACAAGCCCGTGCGCGTCGCCGCGCTCGACGGTCCGGTCGAGATACTCGTGCTCCAGGGCCGGCCGATCGCCGAGCCCGTCGCGCAGTACGGACCGTTCGTGATGAACTCGCGCGCGGAGCTCGAGCAGGCTTTCAACGATTACCGGCGCACCCAGTTCGGCGGCTGGCCGTTCGCGCGAGAACGAGCCGGTGCACTCGCGCGAGCGCGGCCGATTCGCGCGCCACGCGGACGGCCGCGTCGAGGAAGCTCCCGCCTGAACCAGGACTCACGCAACATCGCGGTGCTCGTCTGGATCGGCACGATTTTTCTTTGGTTCGTGCCGGGCCTCCTGGCCTTTCTGCTCAAGAAGGACGACGCCTACGTCCTCGATCAGGGTGTCGAGGCGTTGAACTGGTCGATCACCGCGGCGCTCGTCATGCTCGTCGGGCGGCTTGGTGTTGTCGCTGCTCTTCCTCGGCTGGATCGCGTACACCGTCGTCTCGATCGCTCACGTGGTGTTTTGCATCCTCGGCGCGATCGCGGCGACGAACGGACAGCGTTATCGCGTGCCGTTTGCGCTGCGTCTGATCAAGTAGCGGCGGAACTGCGACGCGAGCGGCCTGGCGCGCGCGGCTTCGCGCCGGTTTCTGGCGCGTAACGCGCGAGGTTCTCCTTGACGCGAAACGTTACGATGTCCGCGATCAATTCGAGCGGCAATGGTCGGTCGTGCGGAAATTGCACGGAGCCCTTCGCGAATTCGTAGGCGCCGAGCTCGCGCGCGAACTTCCTTACGCCGGATGCGCCCGGATAGAACCCGATATGGTGCTCGTAGGCGGCAAAGTGCACGAGGTTGCCGCAGAGCGCGAACGTCGGGATTCGATAACTGATCTTCTCGCGCGCATGCGGCGCCGCGCGCCGGATCGTCGTTCGAATCTTCCGCAGGCGTGCCCTGACGGCAGGAGGGAAGGCCGCGATGTACGAGTCGATGTCGGCCGCCTTCAGTCGCTGCGCTGCCATTCGATCCTCCGGCGTGCTGCGATGCTCCGCGACGGGCTAGGTGGAGGATGCTTCCGCGCGAGCTTGGCTCAGGTCCGCCGCGCTCTCGTTTGGCTGCGAGCCGGCGCGCGGGCGCACGAGCAATATGCAGACGAAGCCGATCAACCCGCCGCCTGCGATCAGGGCCGCGATCGGCCAGTAGGCGCCGCCGGCGCGGCCCACCAAGGAAGCAGCGGTCAACGGGACGAACCCCGCGATGGCACCGCCGAGCTGGTAGCCGAGCGAGGCGCCGCTGTAGCGGACGTGCGCGGGAAACATCTCCGAGTACAGCGCGGCAGTCGGCGAGTACACCGCGTTGTGGCCGATGCAGATGCCGATGACCACTGCCAGCCATATCAGCACCGGGATCTGCGACGTGATCATGAAGTTGAGGGGGGTCGCGAACGCGATGATGAACAGCGTGCCGAAGATGATCACCGGGCGCCGACCGATCTTGTCCGAGAGCGCACCGTACATCGGGATGGTGAGGCACTGCACCGCGCCCGCGATGGTCACTCCGATCAGGTACGTGTCCTGTGCGAAGCCGTACTTGCTACTCGTGTAGGCCACCGTGTAGACGGTCATGGCGTAGAACAGCGTGCCGTGCGCCATGTACAGCCCGGCGGCCAGCAGCACGTTGCGGGCATCGAAGCGCAGCAGCTCGATCGCCGGCACCTTCACGAGCCGGCGGGTCTCTTTGATCTTCGCAAAGATCGGCGACTCCATGATCCGCAGTCGGATGAACAAGCCGACGAACACGAGCACGATGCTGACCAAGAACGGCACGCGCCAGCCCCAAGACAAGAAGTCGTCGCCGGGGAGTTGGCGCACGAGCAGGAACATGCCGTTGGACATCAGCCCGCCGACCGCGCTGCCAATCTGAGCAAAGCTGCCGAAGAAGCCTCGCCGCTCGCCGCCCGAGTGCTCGGTGGCCATCAGCACGGCGCCGCCCCACTCGCCGCCGACCGCGAGGCCCTGGACGAAGCGCAGCGCGACCATCAGTATCGGCGCCCATACGCCGATGGTGGCGTAGGTCGGCATCAATCCCATCAGGAACGTCGCGACACCCATCATCGTCAACGTCAGCACGAGGGTCGTCTTGCGACCGATCCGGTCACCGATGTGGCCGAATATGAGGCCGCCGACGGGCCGCGCGACGAACCCGACCGCGAACGAGGCGAACGCGGCGAGCGTGCCCGCGAGCTCGGAGAAGGTTGGGAAGAATAGGCGACCGAAGACGAGCGCCGACGCAGTCCCGAAGACGAAGAAGTCGTACCACTCGACGGACGTTCCGACCATGCTCGCGAGCGCGACCCGTCGCACGGACTCGCGAGGCGCCGAACCGCTCTGCGCTTTCTGCATCGTTGCGTCCTCGATCCGCTGCCCGGCTTGCACTGCGGCGCCTAGCGTCGTCTCGCCGCGCGCCGCGCGCGCTTGGTTTTGTTCTTCGCCGGAGTCCCTTGCGCGGCCCTACGCAGCGGCGCTTTGCCGGAGCGGGCCGACTGGCTTAGCGCCGGTTTCGCGCGGGCGGATTTCGCGCGCGGCGCCGAAGCTGCGGTACCGAGCCGCGTCGCGCGGCTGAGGTCCGCAGCGTCGAGCACGAGATCGAGCCCGTCGACGAGCTCGCCGAGCTGCTCGGCTGCCGCGGAGCCGAGCACGGCGGTCGCCGCCGCAGCGAAGCGCTCGCGCACGCCCGCCTCGTCGGTCGGCACGACGTCCTCGACGCGCTCGCGAAGCTCGTCACCCGCACGCGTGTGGACGATGACCTCCGCGCCTTGCTTCGCGGGAAATGCTTTCGTGAGCTCGTCGTCGACTTCGAGCCGCGTGCGCGTCGCGATGGTAAGCACGTCGGCGTTTTGCTGCGGGACGTAGTTGCGCTCGTCGAAGTTGCCGTAGCGCAGCGCGGCCGCGACGTTGTAGTGGATGCTCATCTTCGCCTGCAGCACGTGCTCGAACGGACCGCTCACGTCGCAGCCGGGATACAGCGCCGCGGCCTTCGTCACGCGCACGGTGACGCGCTCGACATCGTTCGCGCGCAGCTTCTTGCGCTGCGCGATGCTGAGCGCGGCCTGAGCGGCGGACTGCGCGAAGTTGCAGGCCGGCACGGGCTTGAAGAACACCGAGAGTATTTCGGGCCGGTCCGCGAACAGCTCCGGTATCGGCGGGCGCGAGGTCGCGGTGGAAGGCGGCGAGCAGGCCGGCCTCGCCGTCGATCGCCGTGCGCGACACGTACGCGCCCTCGAGCGCGAGCTGCACGGCCGTGACGCCGCTGCGCGCGGCGAGCCCCGTGTGGAACCACATCTCGCTGCCGCCCGTCGCGGCCCATTCGTTGTAGCCGGCCGCCGCGTTCGCGCCGAGCGCGAGCGCCGTGACGGTCTGGTCGGCGTTCGCGCCGAGCAGCTTCGAGCCGGCGGCCGCGGCCGCGATCGGGCCCGTGACGCCCGTGGGCCGGAAGATCTTCGTGACGTCGGAGTCCATGACCATCCGGCCGATCTTGCCGCCCACCTCGTAGCCCGCGACGAGCGCCGTCAAGAATTCCTTGCCGCTCGCGCGCGTGCTTTCCGCGAGCGCGAGCAGCGCCGGCACGAGCACGGTGCCGAGATGGCTCACGCTGCCGACGTGCATGTCGTCGCGCACGAGACCGTGGCCGGTCACGCCGTTCGCGAAGGCCGCGTCCTGCACGGACACGACGTCGCCCGTGCCGATGATGCCGGCGCCGCCCCTCGCGAGCGTCGCCCGAGTTGCGGCGCGCGACCGCGGCGGCCTGCGCGACTCCACGGCAGCGAAGTCGACGCGAGCGCGGAGGAGAGCAGGTCGAGCACGCAGAGCTTGGCCTTCGCGATGACCTCGGGCGAGAGATCTCGCCACGAGCACGCGACCGAGCGCGTCCGCCATCCGGACGCCGAGCGGCTTGCGCTGCTGCACGACTCGCGTGCTCGTGACGGCCATCGCTTGGGTTCCGGTCAGCCGCGCATCTCGACGCCGGCCCACTCCTCGTAGACTCGCGCGATCGACGTGAAGTCGGAGTCGGCGCCGAACTTCGCCTTCGTGACGCCGAGCATCTGGAACACCGCGGCGCCCGCGATCATCGGCACGCCTTGCGCATCGGCTTCCTCGAGGCACAGGCGCACGTCTTTATATGAGAGGCCCGTCGCGAAGCCGAAGTCGAACGTGCCGGGGAGCACCGAGCGCGGGAACTTGTCCTGCGTCGCGCTGTTGCGGCCGCTGCCCGCGTTGATGATGTCGCACATCTGGCGCGCGTTCAGCCCGGCTTTCACGCCCATCGCGATCGCTTCCGACGAGAGCACGATCACGGCGGCCGCGAGCAGGTTGTTCGCGAGCTTCATCACTTGCGCTTGGCCCGCGCCCTCGCCGCAGAAAAATACCTTGCCGAAGTTCTTGAGCACGTTCTCGAGCTTCTCGTACGCGGGCTTCGGCCCCGACACCATCACCGCGAGCGTGCCGTCCTTCGCGCCCTTCATGCCTCCGCTTACGGGCACGTCGACGTACGTGATGCCGTGCTTCGCGAGCTCGGCCTGCGCGATGCGCGCGACCCGCGGGCCCGTCGTCGAGCAGTCCGCGATGATCTTCGCCTTCTTCGCGCCGGTGAGACCCGAGCAGACCTTCTGCACGACGTCCGGCGTCGGCAGGCTCAAGAACGCGATCTCGGTGACGTTCGTGACCTCGAGCGCCGAGCTCGCGACCTGCGCGCCGCTCTTCGCGAGCTCGTCCGCGGCTTCTTTCGACGTGTCGAACACCGTCAAGCTGTGTCCGGCCGCGAGCAAACGCCGCGCCATGTGCCCGCCCATCCGGCCGACACCGATGAATCCGTAGTCCGTGGTCTTCACTCCGTTCCTCCAGTCAGTTGCTTCAATCTCCGGCTCACGAGCGGAAGTTCAGCTCGATCGGGACGCCGTTCGGGTCGTAGATAAAGAGTTGCCGCAAGCCGATCTCGTCGAGCAGGTTCTGAGTGGATCTCGAGTCCGCGCGCCTGCAAGCGCGCTCGGACCTCGTCGAAGCCGCTCGCGTTGAATGCGATGTGATCGACGGCGCCCGTGCTCTCCGCGCGCGACGAGATCGGGATCCCGACTTCCTTCGTCCAGACCGCGTACGACTCCCACTCGGCGATGTGGATCGACGGCACGTCGCCGACGTAGAGCCAATAGCCCGGGAAGCCGAGCTTCGGCCTGAAGCCCTCGCGCATCCCGAGCACGTCGCAGTAGAAATCGCGCGTGCCGTCGATGTCGTCGGACAGCACGAGATAGTGCTCCAGTCTGAGCAGCGGCATCGGGGTTTCCCGGCGGTCTCTTATCGTTGTAGTCGCAGAAATTGCGAGTCTACATGATCGGGCGCGCGCTCCGCGCCAGCTCGGCCAAGGCGGTCCCTCGCGCCGCAGCGCGAGCAGCACCGCGACGCCGAGCACCACGTAGCCGAGCGCAGGCAACAGTCCTGTTTCGCCGAGCAACAGGCCGGCGTCGCCGCCGACAAAGAACTTCGGGAACAGCCACTGCGAGATCGTATTGTGGAAGCTGTGGAAGAACACCGCGGGCCAAAGGCTGCGGGCGCGATAGGCGAGGCACGCGGAGAGGAACGTGAAGGACAGATCGCCGGCCGCGAAGAGCAGGGCCGTCGCGAGCAGGTTGCCGCCGCCGAGATAGTCCGCGCCGACCATCAGCGGCAGGTGGTAGGCGAGCTGCACGAGCCAGACGACGACGACGCTGAAGCGAACGCCGGCCGCGTCGAGTCGCGGCTGCAAATAGCCGCGCCAGCCGAGCTCCTCGCCGAGCGCAGTGAACGTGCCGAACGGGACGAGGATCGCGAGATTGACCACGAGGTTCGCGGCGATCTGCGCGCCGCTCGTCCACTTGCCGGCGCCAGGGCTGAACTGTACGAGGCCGCTGGTCCAGGCGATGAAGTACGCCGCGGTGTACACCATTAGCGGCAACGCGAGAGGCTCGAGGATCACGCGCGCGCCGGTAACTCCCCAGCGGCGCAGCGTGAGCGTGCCCGCGAACCCGCGGTCGACGGTCGCACGCGTGACGAGCCGCGCGAGCGCGGGCGCCCACATCGCGAGCGGCGCGAGGATCGCCCACTCGTGCGACGTGACCGTCCAGCCGTTCGCGTGGCAGAGCACGGCGATCGCCGTCGTCGCGCCGACCGCGATCGCGCTGAAGACGACGAGCGCGCGCCAAGGCATCAATGCTGCTCATCCGATGCGCATCATCGCCGAGTGTCCACGGGCGCCGGCACGTCGGCGTAGTGCGCCGCCGCGACGTCGGGATGCGAGCGGAGGCGGATCTTCAAGTAGTTGTCGCCGAAGCACTTGAGCACGGGATCGCTCGGGTCCGCGTTCTCGCCGCCGCGCGCCTCCGCCGCGAGGTCCGGCGGCAGCTCTACGGCCTCGAACACGCAGTCGAGCCGCGGATGGAAGAAGTACGCGATCGAGATCCGCTCGTGGCCACGGTGGCGGGCTCAAGACCCGGTGCTTCGTCGCGCGCAAGTAGCCCGAGGTCGCGGCCTGGAGCATCTCGCCGAGGTTCATGACGTACGTGCCCGGCCGAGGCGTCGCGTCGACGAGCGAGCCGTCGATCTCTACTTGGAGGCCGCCGACGTCGTCTTGCAGCACGAACGACACGAGCCCCGAGTCGTGATGCATGCCGACGCCTTGCCCTGTGTCGCGCGGCTCGTCCTGGGCGGGATAGCGAATGATCTTCAGATGCGGATCGCCGCGCGGCAGCACTGCCGAGTCGAAATGATCGATCCGCTGCCCGAGCCCGAGCGCGAGCGCGCGCAAGATCGCGACGCCGACGACGTCCATCGCGCGCATCCATGCGAGCACCGCGTCGCGCATTTGCGGCAGGCGCGCGGGCCACTGGTTCGGGCCGCGCAGGCGCAGCCACGATGGATCGCCGGGGCGCACGGCCGCCGCGGGTTCCTCGGCGCCCGCGTCGAGCTG
The DNA here is from genome assembly GCA_963841645.1 of uncultured Gammaproteobacteria bacterium. Classification (GTDB taxonomy): domain Bacteria; phylum Pseudomonadota; class Gammaproteobacteria; order Steroidobacterales; family Rariloculaceae; genus FEN-1219. The sequence continues at coordinate 17,260 of CAWJDS010000026.1, forward strand.
CTCGCGCCAATCGCGCTTGCCCTTCGTGATCTCGTCGCCGAGGACTGTGTAGCCGCGAAAGTGCGGCGACTTCGCGATCGCGAGCTCGCGCCGCTCGCGCTCGGGCAGCGCGAAGAACGCGCGCGCGGCGCTCATCACGGCGCGATCGATATCGCTCGGCACGCCGTGACCGATCAGATAGCAGAAGCCCGGCCCATGACACGCGTCGCGCAAAGCGGCGACGAATGCGCGGCCCGCGGCGCCGCCGGGTTCCGCGAGGAAGCCGCTCATGTCGAGCTCGGGAAGCGATGTCATTCGTGTGACCGGTGTCCGAGGCACCGCGCGATCGCGCTCCTATACTGCGGCCGCGATTCTAGCCCGAGGGTGCAGATTATGTTGCATGCAGACACCGTCCGTGCCGTCTCCGTCCCGGTCTTGCTGCTCTTGCTCGGCGGCTGCGCAGGAATGAGCCAGCAGGCCTGCTTGAGCAGCGATTGGCGGACCGTCGGTTTCGAGGACGGCACGCAAGGCCGCTCCGAGGGGACGATCGCGAATTACCAGCGGCAGTGCGCCGAGCACGGCGTGCAGCCGAACCTCGACGCGTATCGCGAAGGTCACGCGCAGGGCGTCGAAGTGTATTGCCGCGCCGGCAATGGCTTCGAGGCCGGCCACAGCGGCGCCGTATATCAAGGTGTCTGCCCGAAGAATCTCGAGCCCGAGTTCCTCGCGAACTACAACTCGGGCCGCAGGCTCTACGAGTTCGAATCGGCGGTCCGCAACATCGACGCGCAGATCGCGAGCAACAACTACGAGCAGGAGCGGATCCGCGGCGAGCTGACCTCGATCGCTGCCGCGATGATTTCGAGCGACACGAAGCCGGAGGATCGCGTCCTGATGGTGTCGCACTCGGCGGAGCTCGGCCGCCGCTACGGCGAGCTCACGAACGCGACGCAGTCGCTGACCGCGGAGCGCGCCGTGAAGGATCGGGAGCTGCGCGAGTATCAGCAGACGATGTCCGCGCGCCTCTAGTCGCCGCGCACGTACTTCTGCACGCGCAAGCCGAAGACCTCGGCTCCGTAGATATTCCCCGCCGCGTCGGCGCTCAAGCCGTGCGCGCCGGTCTCTTGCGCGCGCTTTGGATCGAACTCGGGATCGGGAATGAACGCGGTGACCTTGCCGTCTCGCGCGCTGCCGACGCGAATGCCGCGAGCCCAGCCCGGATGGCGCTCCGCGTTCGACTGATTGTCCGAAACGTATAGCGTGTCGTCCGGCGCGATGTACAGGCCGCTCGGCCTTCCGAACTGCGTCCACTCCGCGAGGAAACGGCCGTCCTGATCGAAGATCTGGATCCGATTGTTGTCGCGGTCCGCTACGAAGAGCCGCCCTTGCGAGTCGAACGCGAGCTTGATGGGGAACCAGGAACTCGCCGGGCTTCGATCCCGTGCCGCCCCACTGCTTGATGAACTTCCCGTCGTGCGTGAACTTCAGGACGCGATTGTTCGACGCGTCCTCGTGGCCGTCGCTGACGAACAGGTCGCCGTTCGGCGCGACCGCGACGTCGGTCGGGCCGTTGAAGTGAGCCGTATCGCTGCCCGCGACGCCGGCCTCGCCGAGCGCGAGCAGCAGCGAGCCCGAGGCATTGAACTTCAAGACTTGATGACCGCGGCCGCTGCCGCCGCGCCCGTCCGTGACCCAGACGTTGCCGTCCTTGTCGACGCGGATGCCGTGCGGCCATGCGAAGCGTTTCGCGCCGAAGCTGCCGAGCACGTTGCCGTTTGCGTCTGCGTGCAGGATCGGCGCGAGGTCGCTCGAGGTGCAGTCGTTCGCTCCGCAGCGCTCCGCGATCCAAACCGTGCCGTCGCGCGCCGCTGCGACGCTGCTCACGGAGCCGAGCGTGCGCCCGTCGGGCGCGCGAAGCCATGCGTCGATCGTGCGGTAGGGGTTGGGTTGAGCGCCGCCCGTCGCTGCAAGCGTCGCGACGACGCCGAGCGCTGCCGGAGCGAGGAGTCGGGCGCGGCGCAACATCGCGCGGCAGTCTGCGCTTGCGAAGTACGCCGTTCAAGGCGTCCGGTGAGGACGGGGAACGAGGCCCACGCGACGAGAGGGTTCGCGGCGATCGACAAGTGTCGAAACGATTCCAAGACGATCGACAACGACATTGTCGATCCCATAGACAACCGGGTTGTCGATCGGCGCGAGATCGTTCCGTGCCTTGTCGATTGGCCGGGACTACTCGGTCGATGCCCGGGGATCCAAATCGCGCCGAATTCGGCCGCCGCGGACCGCCGGACATCGGAGCAATCGCGTGCCGCGTAGCTCACTGTGCGACCTTGGCCCCGCAAAGCCGCCATTGCTGAACAGGTCGGCTAACAATTCGTTACATCGCGCCTGCTTCATGACCCGTATAGTTGCGCGTGCGGGGGGAAACCACTGCGCGGCCGGGGGGTTAGAGCGCAGGATGAACGCCGCACACATTCGCATGAGCGACACCGCACACATTCTCGTCGTCGACGACGATCGCGAGATACGCACGCTGCTGCGCGAGTACCTCGAGAAGAACGGTTTCAAGGCCACGGCGGTCGCCGACGGCCAAGAGACGCGGCGCGCGCTCGAGCGCACGCGCTTCGACTTGATCGTGCTCGACCTCATGCTTCCGCACGAGAGCGGGCTCGAAATCTGCCGTGAGCTGCGCACGCGCTCGGATATCCCGGTCGTGATGCTCACGGCGCTCGGCGAGGAGGTGGACCGCATCGTTGGTCTCGAGGTTGGCGCCGACGACTACCTCGCGAAGCCGTTCAGCCCGCGCGAGCTGCTCGGCCGGATACGCGCCGTGTTGCGGCGCACGCTCGCGCCGCGCCTCGTCGAGCCGAACGACGTGCGCGCGTACACCTTCGGCGGCTGGAAGCTCGACACGACCTCGCGCTCGCTCACCACGCCGAAGGGCGAGACCGTGTCGCTCGGCGGCGCGGAGTTCCGCCTGCTCGCGATCTTGCTTGCACACGCGCCACGCGTGCTCGCGCGCGCGGAGCTCATGGAGCTGATGCGCGGCCGAGATCTCGATCCGTTCGACCGCAGCGTCGACGTCCGCGTGAGCCGGCTTCGGCAGACGCTCCGCGAGGACGCGCGCGCACCGCAAATCATCAAGACCGTCTACGGCGAGGGCTACGTGGTCGGCGTGCCCGTCGAGAAGACGCAATGAAGCTCCGCTTCGTCCCCGACACGTTGTTCGGACGGCTGATCAGCGCGCTGCTCGCGGTCGTCGTGATCACGATGCTGATCTTCGTCGCGTTGATCGTGCGCGAGCGCCGCGCGTTTCTGTTCACGGGCGGCGAGGCCGGTGCGATCGCGAACGCGGTCGCGGAGACGAGCGTCACGCTCGCGGCGCTCTCCCGCGACGCGCGCGCTGCGGAGATCGCGCGTCTGCGCCGCGGAACCGATCACGATCTCGCGCAGCGGCGACTTCCGCCAGCCGCTGAGTCCGGCGACTACGTCGCGGCGCTGAGCTCGCTGCGTTCGCGCCTCGAACGCGAGCTGCCGCCGGGTTACGGCTTTGGGCTGCGGCCCGCGCGGCCCGGTCCGCGCGCGCGGCGATGAGATCCGCGTGCGCACGACAGCCGAGACGCGGCGAAGGGTTCGGAGGGCGCGAGGGCGAAGGGTCGCGCGACTTGCCGCCGTTCGCCGTCGAGGGCGGCGAGCCCGGTGGCAGCGGGGGCGGGCCGGGCGGACCCGTGCGCCAGTCGGTCCACCGGCTCCGCACCAGGACCGGGACGATTGCCCCGAGCGATGGGCCCGCGGCCCCGGGCGGCGCGCCAGATGGGGGGCCGGCGGCCCACCGAGCGGCTCGGCGCCGTTTGGCGGCCCGGCGCGCGATTCTTCGCGCGCGGGCCCGTCGGCTTTCCGCGAGGTCGAGGTCGCGGTCACGTTGCCGGACGGCGACGAGGTACGGTTCCGCGCCGACGTGCCGCGCGCGGGCCCGCCGCTGTCGATCCAGATCTTCGTCGAGCTCGGCGCGCTCACGCTCGTCCTCGGCGTCGTGCTCTATCTCATGGCGCGCACGATCACGCGGCCGCTCACCGGTCTCGCGCGCGCGGCCGACGCCGTCGGTCGCGGCGAGCGCCAAGCGCCGTTGCCCGAGACCGGCGCGCGCGAGCTCCGCGAGGCGACGCACGCGTTCAACGTGATGCAGGAGCGGCTGCACCGCTATCTCGATAGCCGCACGCAAGTGCTCGCGGCGCTGTCGCACGATCTACGCACGCCGCTCACGCGGCTCAAGCTGCGCGTCGAGACGCTCGACGACGACTCGCTGCGCGAGCGCTTCGGCGCGGACCTCGACGAGATGATCGCGATGGTCGCGAATTGCTTGAACCTGTTCAAAGGCCTCGACGACGAGCCGCCGCAGCCGACCGACGTCGGCGCGCTGCTCGCAGATCTGCGCCGCGAGTTCGCGGAACTCGGCGGCACGGTGGAGATCGAAGGCGTGGCGAATGCGCCGGTGGTCGTGAAGCCGCAGGCGCTGAAGCGTTGCCTCACGAACCTGCTGTCGAACGCCATCAAGTACGGTGACCGCGCGACCGTCGTCGTCGAGGACGGCGCAGACCTCGTGCTGCGCGTGCTCGACGAGGGTCCCGGCATTCCGGCCGAGTCGCTCGAGCAAGTGTTCGAGCCGTTCTTCAGGCTCGAGAGCTCGCGGAATTCGACGACGGGCGGTGTCGGTCTCGGGCTCGGCATCGCGCGCGACATCGCGCAGGCCCACGGCGGCTCACTCGTGCTGCGCAATCGTTCTCCGCACGGCCTCGAGGCCGTGCTGACGTTGCCGAAGGCGCAGGTGCGCGCGGCGTAGAGCGCGCCTGGACTGGAGTCGACTCGGCGCGTGCGATGCAGGCGGAGCGTTCATCGCCCGTTCAGCTCGACAAGGCGACATTCACACTTCGTCACAATTGTTTACAGCCCACACAGAAGCGGCTCGTTAGCGTGCGGCGGAAATCGAAAAAATGAGGACACGCACGTGATCAATTGGCAAGACTCTGCACTCGCGAAGACCGTCGGTCGTACGTTAGTGGCGGCCGTCGCGGTCGGCTCGCTCGCCGTGCTGTTGGATGCGGGTGCGAAGTATTCAGGTCTGGCGTGGCACGCCGCGAATCTCGCGCGCGAGCCATCGGCGCTCGAGCAAGAGGTTGCGGCGCCGGGCTTCACACCGCGGGAGTTTCGGCTCAGCGCGAACTTACCGCTCGAGCGCGCGCCGACACGCTGCGCCGCGCCGGACGCGGCCCTTCCGTCGCCAAGTGGCGACGAAGCATTCGACAATAGTTGCGTCGTCGGGGGCTCGACTGTGAAGGCCGTCGGGGAATTGCCGAGCGCGGAATTGCTAAGTTGGCCGGGCGATTGGCTGTATCATCGCACCGTGCGTTTTTAGGCGGCGGAGCAAGGATGGCGGGGCAGGAGCCGACTGATGGCGGTTAGCCGGGTGCGCACGCTGCTTACGTTGGTGCTCGGTTGTGCCGCGGCCGCGTGCGCGCAACCGCGGACAGACGTCGCCGAGGCGGCGACCTCGACATGCACCCTACGCGTGATTGTCGCGCTCGACACAGCGCCGGATGCCGCGTTGCTCGCGGATCTTTCGCGCGTCAGCGGCGCGCGTCTCGAGCTGATTCGTACGATGACATCCAACTTGCACCTCCTCGCACTCGAGGCGCAGGGCGACGATTCCGAGTGCAAGGCGGCGATGGAACGTTTGCGCGGCGACCCGCGGGTTCGCTCGGTGGACGTCGACGCGCGCCGCAAGATTCAGTAGCCGTAGCGGATGCACGGCGAACGGAGAGAGAACATGCGCGCGAGCTCGTTGAGCGTCGGCCTGATGTCGGCAGTCGTAGCGTGTAGCGCAATCGCGCAGCAGGCGACGCCACCGCCCGCCGAAGAGAACCCTGTTGTTCATCCGCCCTCGGATCCGAGCTCGCGGTTTGGCGACACGCCGCGGATGATCGTGAAGTTTCGCTCGGCAAGCCCGAGCGGCTTTGCGCAGATCCAATCCTCGGCGACCGGCGAAGCGGCATCGAGCGCGGCGGCGAGCAAGTTTGCTGCGCGCGCCGGCGCGAGGGTTCTCGAAACGCGCGCTCTGATGGCGGGCATGAGCACGCTGCGAATCGAGCCGAGAGCCGGCGAGTCGTTCGCCGAGCAGCTCGCACGCGTTCGCGCGGACCCCGACGTCGAGTTCGCAGTCCCGGACGAGCGGCGTTTCCCGCACGCACTCCCAAGCGATCCGCTCTTTACGGGCCAGTGGTATCTGCAAAATGCCCAGCCTTCCGCGATCAATGCACAAGCGGCGTGGGACACGAGCGTCGGCACTGCCGGCGTCGTGATCGCCGTGATAGACACCGGTGTCCTCTACGGACACCCCGATCTGAAGCGCGCCAACGTCGGCGGGCGCCTGTTACCGGGCTACGACTTCATCTCGAACGCCGCGATAGCGAACGATGGCAACGGTCGTGACTCGGATCCGACCGACGCGGGCGATTGGGTGACGTCCGCGGAAAGCAACGCGACCAACGGCACGTTCAGCAATTGCGGCGCCTCGAACAGCTCGTGGCACGGGACGCGCGTCTCGGGGATCATCGGCGCGCTATCGAACAACTCGCTTGGCGTCACGGGAATTACCTGGAATCCGTGGATTCTGCCGGCACGTGCCCTCGGCAAGTGCGGTGGCTTCGACTCAGACATCATCGACGCGATGGCATGGGCTGCCGGCCGGCATGTCAACGGGATTCCGGACAACCCGTATCCGGCAAAGATCGAGAACCTGAGCCTCGGTTCGACTGAGGCTTGCCCCGCGAGCTATGCGTCCGTCGTCGCCGATCTCGCCACCACGCGGCGTGCTCGTCGTCGCATCCGCCGGCAACGAAGGCGGTCCTGTGGATGCGCCCGCCAACTGCCCCGGTGTCGCGGCGATCACGGGTCTTGCGCCACGCCGGCACCAAGGTCGGATTTGCGAGCCTCGGAACCGAAGTCGCGCTCGGCGCGCCGGGCGGCAATTGCGTCAACACCGGCGTTGGCCAGCCGTGCCTCTTCTCGATCGACACGACGACGAACGACGGCACGACGACGGCCAACAATTTCACGTATACGGACCAGTTCAACATCAACGTCGGCACGAGCTTCTCTTCACCGATCGTTTCAGGCATTGCGGGATTGATGGCGTCGGTCAACGGCAACCTCAATGCCGCGCAATTGCTCGCGCGACTGAAGGAAGGCGCGACGACTCCATTCCCAGTTTCGGCTGACCCGACCGTTCCCATGTGTCACGTCCCGGCGAACGCGCAAGACGTGCAGGCGGCGGAGTGCAGCTGCACGAACGACGCACTACGTGCGGCGCCGGCATGGCCAATGCAGTCGGCGCGTTGAACGCCGCGCTGCGACCGATCGCTGCGGTCGTGCGTCCCGCCTCCGTCGTCGCCGGTCAACCGGTCGCGCTGTCCGGCGCAGGTAGCGCCGGCGCTTGCAATCGAACGATTACCACGTATTTGTGGACGAAATTGAGTGGCACGGGCTCGTTGACGAGCACAAACACGGCTGCGACAAGTTTGGACGCAGCGCCCACCTCGGGCTCCGTCACCGTTTTGCGACTCACCGTGACCGACGATGTTGGCAAGCAGGACACGGCGGATGTCACGATCAGCACGCCGACTACAAGTTCCGCTGCGCCGGCGAACGCCGGAAGCAACGCTTGCCCTGCCGCGATCTCTCCGCCTCCGCCCGTCAGCGTCACCGTCGCGCCCGCGACTGTGACCCTTCAGACGGACATCGGCACGCAGACCTTCACCGCAACCGTCACGAACACGCCGAACGTCGGCGTGACGTGGGATGTCAACGGCGTCGCAGGCGGCAATTCGACGGTCGGCACCATCTCGGCTGCCGGTGTGTACTCGGCGCCGCTCAGCGTGCCGACGCCGGCGACCGTGACGGTCAGGGCCACGTCGGCAGACGACCCGTCGCGCTCGGGATCCGCACAGGTGACCATTAACCAAGCGCCGGCGATTAGCGTCACCGTCACTCCGACGACGGCGAGCGTCCCGGCGTCTGGCGGCACGCAGACGTTTACCGCGACGGTCACGAATACGGCCACCACTACCGTAACGTGGTCAGTCAATGGCAAGGCCGGCGGGGACGCGACGGTCGGCACCATTAGCGCGTTCGGTGTCTACACCGCTCCAGCGGCCGTGCCATCACCTGCAACCGTGACCGTAACCGCGACTTCGGCGCGGGACACGACGCGCTCAGCGTCAGCGAACGTCACGGTCACGACCGCCGGCACTCAACCCTCGGCATCGACACCCAGTAGCGGCGGCGGTGGCGGCGGCGGAGCGCTCGATCTTCTCGGCTTGCTCGCGCTCGTCACGCTCGGCCGCCGCTTTGCGCCGAAGTGGCTGCGCGCGTACCGCGCGGCCTAGTCCGATCTTTCGGCGATAGCGCGGCCGGTTGCACGGAACCGGCCGCACTCGCGCGGCTGCGTGAAGACCGACCGCCCCGCTCGCACCCGCACAGTTCGTCACAATTGCTTACAGCACGCGCGTAGCGCGATCGCTAGATTGCTCTCCATGGACTCGAACGCCATACGGAGGGCAAGTCGATGAAAGCGATTCGCACAACGATCTTCGCGCTCTGCTTCGCGGCAAAGGCTTATGCGACGCAAGCGCAAGCACCCACCGATCAGCCCGCACCGCCTCCCGCACCGAATGGATGGCACGGGCATCACGGACCACCCGGACTCGACATCGATCGGCTCACAGTGCTGCTCGATCTCGATCCGTATCAGAAGGGCCAGGTGCAGCAGGCGCTCACGGACCAGCGCAACGCAATGCACGCCGAGCGGCAGAGCGACAAGGCGGCCGGCGCTCGGCCGTCGTTCCAAGAGATGCAGGCTCGCCGCGCACAGGCGGAACAGGATCTGATTGGCAAGCTCAGCAACGTGTTGAGCGACGCGCAGATCACGAAGCTCAAGGTGCTGCTCGAGCCGCCGCGCGGCGGCTTCGGCGGTCCGCCCGGTGGCGCCACGGGCGCCGGCACGTCGAACGGCACGACCAATAGCGCGCCCAACGGCGCGGCGACGAAGTAGCACGAACGAGACGGCGCTCGCCGCGCCGTCTCCTTTCCGATCACCCAAGGAGGAGTAGTGAACGACCGAGCAGAAAGGATTCATCGAGCAGAGCTGCACACCCGGAACTCGAGCCCCCACTCGTGTAGGACTCCCGCAAGTGCACACCGGCCGGGCATCGACCGATGGCTGAGCCGGCAACTGCTCGCCGAGCGCGCATGGACGCGGCGCTCGGTGCTCGGCGGCCTCAGCGGCGTCACGCTCACGGCGTGCTCGGGCGGCGGTTCCGGCTCGAGCGCGACCTGCACGCGACGTCGCAGTGTCCGATATCAGGTACCGACGATGACCGCGGATGCGGCCACCGGCGACTACGCGGCCGACCTCACGGTCGGTATCGCATAAACGTCCCCCGGAGCGCGGCTGGACGACCCGGCGTCTTCCCCCCCTGACGCTGCCAGCCGCCGCTCCCCCTATTTCTGAAGCGCCGCCACTCACGGCTCGCCTAGCTAATACAGAAACTCGCTGCGCCCGCGATATTCATGCCGGAGGCCCGTGAAGCCGATCGACGAGCGCGCCGGAATCCACTCGAATGCCTCCCCGGTGTACGGATTGCGCGCGTCGTCGAGCTCGATTGAAGCCGCAACGCCGTCAGCGGTACGCCGCGCGCGCGCAGCTCCGCCGCGAGCAGTGCGGCGCGGCGCATCCCTTCGAGATCAGCTACGCGCGCGCCGTAGTCCGCGTACTCGTCCGCCCGAAGCGAGAATCAAGTCGGCCAACGACGTTGTACGTCGCGTCGATGATGCCTTCCGACTTTTGTTCGACGACCTCACGCACGTGCACGAGCGCGGCGGGCAGTCCCGCGTACGGCACATCGAGCAGCGCATCGAGACGGAGTAGCGCTGCCGCGTGATCGTTCAGCGTCGCTTGCGGAATTTGAAGAACGGCATCGCTAGCGTGGTGTCGATTCGCTCGAGTGAGTGCGCTCCGCGCGAGTCGCCGCGTCTGGACTGCGTCGGCGTCGTCACCGCTATGATCAACGCGCCTTCATCATTGCGCGCGTCGTGTTTTGCGCGTACCTCCACTCACCGCGGAACGCGCGTGCCAGCGAGCGCTCGTCGTCCGACAGCGGTCGGCGCCACGAGGCGGGGATCGCAGTCGGCGCGAGCTGCGGACGGCAGGCGACGCAGTATCAGGGTGCCCCAGTCCAGGTGCTCGCGGAAGCGGCGCTCCGCGATCATCTTGCCGAGCACAGGTGCTCGAGTCTCGCAGAGCACAGACGCCAGAGCTCGAGGTCCGCATCGAGCGCGTCACGAACTGCGGGGCCGTTGCCGGTCGCGGCACGCGTCAGCGTCGCAGTTCAGGCGAGAAGCCAGGTGCGCAAGTAGTACAGTCTTCGCGCTTGAAGGAACGCCGACGTGTCGGGATACACCGATCGGAAGTCGCTAGAGGTGATGTCGGCCCAGGCGGCGTACGACAAACAGCAGCCGATAACGATCGATGAGCCATGACTGCTCCGCGGTCACTCGCTCGATCGTGTCTCGCGCGCCGCTGAGCGCCTCGAAGCACGATGTGCCCGCGTCGATGGTCGCAGCTGAGGTCCACGCAGCGACTCGTAGAATTCCGCGACATCGGGGAGCGTCCTTCGGGACCGGGATCGGATCGTGTATCCCGAGCGACGGGTCGGCTGCGCAGTCTTGCGAATCCAAGCCGCGCGCGCGGCGCCGATCAGTAGCCGGATCGCCGTCGCGCGGCACGCTGAAGCCGAGCAAGTAGACGTATGCATTGTCCGCGTCGGCGACCTCTTCGACGTCGCGCATCGTCGGCTACGAGTGCGAGCGACTCGGCCGACGGCGGTCGGTCGCGGAAGTTGATCGCGAGCACGACGAGGTAGAGGACGATCGGCATCGCGACGATCGCGACGAACGCCCATAGAACCACGCGCAAGGTCTTGCGCAGAACGCCCATATTCCCGAGATTAGCACGGACGCGTGCGCACACGTCGCGGCGTCTACTCGGCGCCTCGCTGGCGACGCAGTGACGCCGGAGGGGGAGCATGGCATTCGATCTAACGGTCAACGGCGCGTCGCACTCCGTCGACGCGGATCCAGAGACGCCGCTGCTCTGGGTGATCCGCGATTACTTAGGCCTCACCGGCACGAAGTTCAGCTGTGGAATCGCGCAGTGCGGGGCATGCACCGTGCACGTCGACGGCCAGCCGGTTCGCTCGTGCAGCTTCCCGGCTGTCGCTCGCGATCGGCAAAGCGATCAAGACGATCGAAGGCGTCTCGAGCGACGGCAATCATCCGATACAGGTCGCGTGGAAGGAGCTCGACGCGCCGCAGTGCGGCTACTGCCAGTCCGGCATGATCATGAGCGCGCTCGCGCTGCTCGCGAAGATTCCGCACCCGACGGACGCCGACATCGACGCTAACGTCACGAACGCGTGCCGCTGCAGCAGCTATCACCGCGTGCGCAAGGCAATCCATCGCGCGGCCGAGCTCATGAAGGCGTGAAGCGATGACGCAAAGCCGCCGCGATTTTCTTGCTTCATCTGCCGCCGGTGCGTTCGTGCTCGGCTTCTGGCTGCCGCCGCGCGCGGCGCGCGCCGGCGAGAACGTCACGCCGCCGCACGGTGCGGCTTGGTACGAGGATGCGGCGGCGCCCGAGATCAACGCGTGGATCGTGATCGCGCCCGATGACACCGTCACGGTCCGGATCGCGCAGACCGAGCTCGGCCAAGGCGTCTGGACGTCGAACGCGATGATCGTCTGCGAGGAGCTGCAGTGCGACTGGAGCAAGGTCCGCTCGCAGTACGCATCGGCAAATCGCGACGCGCGCGAGATGGCGCCCGACTGGACGCTGAACGTGCCCGGCAACGGCGGCACGGACCCGAAGGGCGGCGGCGAGCCGGGCTTCGGCAATCGCCCGCGCACCGGCGTGGCCGGAATCCCCGACAGCGTCTACCGGAGGATGCGGACGAACGCGGCGTCGTCGGTCAAGGACGGCCGCTACTACTTGCAGCTCGCGGGCGCCGAAGCGCGCGAGCGTCTGTTGCTCGCGGCGGCGTCTGTCTGGAAGGTGCCGGTCGGCGAGCTCGTCGCGAAAGACGGCGTGATCACGCACCGGCCGAGCGGCCGCACGACGACATACGGCAAGGTCGCCGCGCTCGCCTCACGCACGCCGCATCCGAACCCGAAAGCGATCGCGATCAAGTCGCCCGATCAGTGGACGCTCATGGGCACGGAGCAGAAGAACCGCGACGTGCCGATGAAGGTCACGGGCGAGACCGTCTATTCGATCGACGTGCGCGTCCCCGGCATGAAGTGGGCCGCCGCGAAGTCGTGCCCGGTGTATGGCGGCGACGTGAAGAGCTACGACTTCGACGCGGTCCGCAACATGCCGGGTGTTCGCTCCGCAGTCCGTTTCCCGATACCGGATCCGAAGCTCACGCGCGGGCATGTGTTCAGCGGCGGTGTCGCGGTGATTGCGGATCATTGGCACCAAGCGAAGGCCGCGATCGAAAAGATGCCGATCGAGTGGAGCGTCCCGGCGCGCAACGCCGCGTTCAACACGGCGAACATGCATGCCGCGCTCCTCGCCGCGCTCGACGAGCCCGGCACCGTACGGGTGAACGTCGGCGACGTCGATTCCGCGTTCGCGCGCTCCAAGAGAATCGTCGAAGCGACGTACTCGACGCCATACCTTCCGCGCGCGCGGATGGAGCCCGGCAACGCGACCGTGCTCGTCACGGACAACCGCGTCGATATCTGGGCCGGCGACCAGAGCCCGCAGGAGACTCGGTTCAGCGCGGCGCAGATCACGGGCATCCCGGAACCTGACGTCTATCTGCACATGTGCCATCTCGGCGGCGGCTTCGGCCGCAACGGGAACGGTCCACAAGCAGAACAGGCGATCATGATCGCGAACGCGAATCGCGGCACGCCGATCCATCTGCTCTGGACGCGCGAAGAAGACTTCATCGGCACGACCTATCGCGCGATGGGCGTCGCTCGCTTGCGCGCCGCGCTCGACGCGGACGGCTGGCCAATCGCGCTCGAGGTGCGTACCGGGATGCAGAAGGACGGCTTCGGCCCCGATGCGTCTTTCGACGTCGCGTCGCGCTACTTCGTGCCGAGCTACCGGTTCTCGAACCACACGACGGATTTTCACGTGCCGGTCGGCACGCGGCGCGGAGTGGGACAGGCCGCGCACGAGTTCTACCGCGAGAGCTTCATGAACGAGCTCGCGCGCGCGGCGGGCAAAGATCCGTACCGCTACCGGCGCGAGCTCATCGCGCGCACGAGCTTGCCGTTCAAGGATGACATGATCAAAGCGCTCGACATCGCAGCCGAGATGTCGGGCTGGGGCAAGCCGCTGCCGAAGGGCACCGCGCAGTCGATCGCGCTCGAGGAGCGCGGAGCCGAGACCGGCGGCTCGGCGACGATCAGCGCGATGGTGCACACGGTCTCCGTGAGTCGCGACGGCAAGGTGCGGCTCGAGCGCGTCGATGTCGCGCACGACCAAGGCTTCGGCCTCGTGAACCCGTTGTCAGTGAAGAAGCAGATCGAGGGTCAGATCACGTGGTTCTACAACGACGCGATGCACCAAGCGGTGCATATCGTCGATGGCCGCGTTGATGAGAACAACTTCCACCGCTTCCCGCTGTCGCGCATCGATGAGGATCCGCCCGAGATCGCGATCCGCTTCTTCGCCGACGGGCCACTGGTTGCTCGGCATGGGGCACGACCGCGGCACGTCCGTGCAGTCCGCAATCGGCGATGCGGTGTTTCAGATCACGGGCAAGCGCTATCGCGATCTGCCGTACCGGCAGCACGATCTCAGCTGGAGCTGAGTCCCTGTCGAACCTCCGCGACGCCGCCGTCTAGTTCTGTGACGGGCTCGGGTTGTTACTAGACGCGTGCGGGGTGCTGCCGTGGTAGTTACCGCTGCCGCTGCCTTTGCTGCTCGCTCCGCCGTGGGCCATCGCCGCAAATTCGTCGCGCGAGAGCACGCCGTCGTGATCCGTGTCCAGGTTCTCGAACATCTGGTCGGCATTCGTTCGCTCGCGGTTGCCGCTGTGATGGCCGCCATATTGGCCGCCTGAGCCGCCGCCAGTCGGCCGTTGACCGCCGAACCCGCCGCCGAATCCGCCGCCCGATGAGCCGCCGCCGAAGCCACCGCCGGCGCCGCCGCCACCCGGTCCGCCAAATCCGCCGCCGTGGTGCCCACCGCCGTGGCCAGCCTGCTGCTGGTCGCTTTGTTGGGAGACCCCGGCCTTGAACTCGTCCTTCGATAAGACGCCGTCGTGGTTGGTGTCGAGGCTATCGAACGACGGCGTCGAAGACGACGAGGAGGTCGAGGGTGACGTCGAGGGCGTCGAAGAAGACGATGGAGTCGAAGGTGACGTCGACGGCGTCGTAGAGGACTGCGCCCAGGCCACCACCGGGGCACTCAGGACTACGAGGAACGATGCTCGCCAGTGAGATTTCATCTCAGTCTCCTTGGACCGATCCGGTCCGGCCGAACAAGCCGCCAACGCGCGAGACACGTCCCCGTTGACACGCAGCGCCTCGGCAAGTTCACAGGCGGCAACATCAGCCGACCAAGGGACGAAAGGTACTGGCCCGTCAGCGCTCTGTCAGCGTTCGTGCCCCATCGTCTACGCCCGAAACCGCGCGGCAACGCGCTTGAGGTTTACTCGATTGACAGCCCCTGTCGAAAAACCTGCGGCGGTGCTACGGTTCGCGCCCGGAATCGAGCACGGGTTCAACCATGAGCTCCGCCGCAGCGCGCGCTTCGTCCGACGCGTCGAACGATATCGTCTCGCACGGTGGCGCGATCGCGCTGCTCGTGCTGTTCGCGCTCGTGTATCTGCTGCCGCTCGGCGTGAGGCCGCTGTCGTCGCCGGACGAGGTCCGCTACGGCGAGATCGCGCGCGAGATGATCGCTTCCGGCGACTGGGTCTCGCCGCACTTCAATGGCGTTCGCTACTTCGAGAAGCCGATCCTCGGCCACTGGCTCAACTCGGTGTCGGTCGCAGCGCTCGGCGAGAGCCGCTTCGCCGTGAGGCTGCCGGTCGCGCTCGCGACGGGCTTGAGCGGTCTCATCGTCTTCCTGCTCGCGCGCCGTTTCCTCGCGCGCTCCACCGCGGTGCTCTCGAGCGCGATCTTCCTCACCACGTTGATCGTCGCGGGTTGCGGCTCGGTCGCCGTGCTCGATGCATTCCTCGCGCTATTCGTGACGGCCGCGGTTGGCGCGTACTACGTCGCTGTCACGGCGGAGAGTCGCCGCGAGCGATACGCTTACCTCGCGCTGTGCGGCGTCGCGTGCGGGGCGGCATTTCTCACGAAGGGTTTCATCGCGTGGGCGATTCCAGCCGTGGTCGCCGCGCCGTACCTCATCGCGCGCCGCAACTGGCGCAACGCTGCTGATTTCACCGTGGCTGCCGTTCGGCGTCGCGATTCTCGTCTCGTTGCCGTGGGGCGTGCTCGTGCACCTGCGCGAGCCGGACTTCTGGCGCTACTTCGTGATCGTCGAGCATCTGCAGCGCTTCGCGGGCGACAACGCACAGCACCCGCAGCCGCCGTGGTTCTTCGTCGCGTACTTGCCCGCGATCGGTTGGCCGTGGATTTGGCTGCTGCCCGCGGCGGTGATCGGTGTTCGCGGCGACGGTCGGTCGAAGGATTTCTTGTTCTACACGGCGCTGTGGGCGGTGATGCCGCTTCTCTTCTTCTCGGCGTCGAAGGGCAAGCTGCTCACCTATGTGCTGCCGTGTTTCGCGCCGCTGTCGATACTGCTCGCGGCGGGGCTCGAGCGTTACTTCACGTCAGGTCGCACGCGCGCGTTCCGCATCGCAGCGGGCCTGGCGGCCGTGC
The DNA here is from genome assembly GCA_963841645.1 of uncultured Gammaproteobacteria bacterium. Classification (GTDB taxonomy): domain Bacteria; phylum Pseudomonadota; class Gammaproteobacteria; order Steroidobacterales; family Rariloculaceae; genus FEN-1219. The sequence continues at coordinate 33,199 of CAWJDS010000026.1, forward strand.
TGCTCGCGCTGCTGCTCGTCCTGCTCGCCGCGTCGCAGGCGGGCAGACTCGGCGCGCCCGCATATGGGCCCGACGAGCACGGGAAGTTGGCTACGATGGCGGCGCTGCTGGCCGCGGCGCTCGTGTGCGCGGTGATCGCGGTCCGGAGCACGGGCACGCGCACGGGACTGGTCGCGTTCACGTGCACCGCCGTCGCGTTCTTCCTGCCGCTCGACGTCGCGCTGCCGCAGCGCGCGATCGACGGCTTCGCGCCGTCGACGGCGATCGCGCACTACGTCGCGACGCCGGCGGATACCGTGCTCGTCTCGGACGCGTCGCTAGCCGGCGCGGTCGCGTGGGAGCTCAATCGCCAAGATGTCTATGTCGTGAACCCGGGCGAGATGAACTACGGGCTGTCATATCCCGAGGCGCGCCAGCGCAAGCTCACGGCTTCGATGCTCGGGGATCTGATCGCTTCGAACCGCGGCGTCCACGACGTTCTCGTGCTGTGCGAGCCCGACACCGAGAAAGAGATCGATTCGCAGTTGCCGCCGAGCACGCAGCGCTCGCAGGACGGTCGCGTTCGCGTTCTGCGGATTCCCCGTTAAGGAGTCGTAGCGCGACGGCTTCCCGCCGCCGACACCGTCTAACCGGGGTTCGGAGTGGAGGAGGAGCGGTCGCATGACCGTCGTGCTGCGCGTCATCCGGAACGACGCCACTATCCGCGCGCGCCGCTTTGTTCGGGGACGCGCTGAGCTTGTCTTTCCCACGATCGTCGAGCCGATCGTCGAGCCTCTCGAGACTGTCGTCGCGCATTCGATCGAGGAGATCGGGCGTCGCGAATGGGACTCTCTCTTTCTTAACGAGCTCGAGGACTGGTACTACCTGCGAGCGCTCGAGCGCGCGCAGGTCGAACGCTGCGAGCCGATCTACTTCGCGATCCGCAGCCGCGGGCGGCTCGTCGCCGCTGCGCCGGCTTTCGTCGGCCGCCGCGCGCTTGCAGAGCCGTGGCGCACGCGCGGGCGCGCGCAGTGGCGGCGCTCGCCGGCGCGTGCGCTCGTGCTCGGCTCGCCGCTCGCCGCGGCCTGCAGGATCGGCGTCGCGCCGCGAACGACCACGGCGGAGCGGCGGCTCCTCGCGGGACGACTGTTGCGGGCGGCGCGCGACGAATCCGTGCTTCGGGGTCTCGATGGGCTACTCGTCAGCGGCAACGCCGACGCGCTCGGCGAGGTCGGTCAGCGGGCGGAGTCGCTGCGGCTCGCGTGTAGACAGGCGGCCTCGGCGGCACGAATCTCGTTGCCGCGCTGGTCGCTCGCGGACTACTTGAGCTGCCTCGACGACGGCTTGCGGGAGCGGCTGCTGCGCATCTGCGCACAGTCGGCGCAATACGACCGCGATTGGCACGTCGATCTCGATCGCGACATCGAGCGAATGCTCGCGCTCTGCCGCGATGCCGGGCTCGAGGAGATCGGCGAAACGTTTTTCAGAGCGCTGTTGGGCTCGAGCGCGGTCTCCGCCGAGTGCCTACTCGTGCGAAGCGGCGACGGCGCCCTGGCCGGCTTCAGCATCGTGCTCCACGACGTGCGTTCCCTGCGGGAGAAGCTCACCGTGGTGAGTCGGCGCGAGAAGGGCGCGCTCGTGCGCGGCGTGATCTGGCTCGAGACGCTGCGCTTCTGCCTCGAGCGCGGCATCGGCGTGTACGAGAGCGCGAGCGAGCTGTCGCTGTCGGCCGCGCACCCGAGTGAGCTCGTCCAGCGTTCGCGCTGGATCGCTGCTCACGACGTCGAGGGCGTCGCGACTCCGTAGAGCGGCTCGCAGGCTGCGAGCGTCAAATCTCAGAATCCGTCGACGGGCTCGATCCGCAGCACCGTGCCGTCCGTCGCCGTGCCGCCCGAGCGCAGCTCCGTCGCGAAGTACAAATAGCCATCCGGACTCTGTTGCACGTCACGGATGCGAACGCCGAGTTGACGCAGCAACGGTTCTCGGCGCTCGGCCTGCGACGTGGCGGTCGCGTTCGGTCCCGGCGGCGTGAACGAGACGCGCTGAACGTTCTGCCCGTTCAATGCGCCGACGAGCATGCTGCCCTTCCAGCGCGGAAACTTGTCGCCCGTGTAGAACGCAAGGCTCGAGGGGCTGATCGACGGCACCCAGAACATCCGCGGGTCGTCCATGCCCTCGCGGTGATACCACTGCTCCGACACGAGCGAGCCCGTGTAGTTGCGACCCATCGACACGAGCGGCCAGCCGTAGTTGTGGCCTGCAACCAGGATATTCACCTCGTCGCCGCCCATCGGGCCGATCTCGGCTTGCCAGAGCTCGCCCGTGTCGGGGTTGAACGCGAGGCCGTAGCCGTTGCGATGGCCGTACGTGAAGATCTCAGGTCTGGCGTCGGCGCGGCCGACGAACGGATTGTCCTTCGGGATGCTGCCGTCGTCGCGGATGCGCAGCGTCTTGCCGACGTCGTTCGCGAGGCTTTGCGCTTTCAGACGCAAGCTGTTGTCGTCGGTCGGCTGACAACACCTCGTGTCACGATCGCCGACGGTGACGTACAGAGTGCCGTCCTGGCCGAACAGCAGCTTGCCGCCCATGTTGCCGCCTTTCTCCCACGCGTCCGCCACGAAGATCTGCTTGAAGCCCGAGAGCTTCTTGCCATCGAAGGTACCGTAGCCGATCGCGAGGGTCGTGCCGCGCTCGCCGCTGAGCGGGTAGGAAACGTATACGCGCTTGTTCTTTGCGAAGTCCGGGTGGAGCGCGATCCACTTCATGCGTGTCGTTGTTCTGCGGCGACGTGCCGGCCGGCAGCGTCCACGCCGGCTCGGGATCGAGCGCATCGCCCCGGATCACGCGCAGGCGACCGGTTTCTGCGACGAGCAGCGTCTTGCCGTCCGGCAGAAAAGCGAGGCTCCACGGATGAGCGAGGCCGCTCGCGACGGTCACGACGCGGATGTGGCCGCCTTGCACCTCGAGCGTCTGCGGCACGGGGGCCGCGGCGTTAGGAGCGCTCGCGGTCGTCTGCGCATTCGCGGTCAAGTGAGCAAGAAAGAGGAGTGGAGCGGGAAAGAGGAGCGCGGCCGCGCGGAACGCGGAGCGATGCGTAATCACGTCGAATCCGGTAATCGAATCGCGGCCGGATCGTAGCACGTCGCTCGCGTCGCTGATCGCGTAGCGTCGACGGCGGCCGTGACATACCCGGCGCATGATCCGCGAGCGATACGACGAGCGGCCGCTGCAACTTCGTTGAGACTCACGCCGCACCTCGAAGAACGGCGCGTCTACGACACCATCGAGGAGTCGAAGGCCCGAGCGGCGACCGGTCCTCGCGACGATCGCCGGCGCTCGTCAGAGCGGTGCTCGCGACCCCGGTTGGCCGATTTCCGTTACGGCAACGCGAACGCGAACAGCGAGCTGCCCGCCGCGATCGTGACGTACTGCTTGCCGTCGACCGAGTAGCTCATCGGCGCCGCTGTTGATCTGGCCGCCGACCGCGAGGCGCCAGAGCAGCTCGCCCGTACGCGCGTCGAGCGCGACGAAGTAACCTTCCTTGCCGCCGCCGAACACGACGTCGCCCGCGGTCGACAGCACGCCGCCCCAGGTGATGTCGGCCATCCGGTATTCCCACTTCGCGTCGAGCGTCTGCGGGTCGTACGCGCGGATCACGCCGTACGCTTCGTCGTCGTTGTTGAAGAACGGCAGCAGGTTCGTCTGGCCCATTTGCGTCTGCGCGGTGTTCACGCCGACGCGCGCGCGGGAACTCGCCCTGCGATCGCGATGATGCCGGAGTGCTCCCAGTGCGCGACGTAGAAGAGGCCGGTCTTCGGGCTGATACGACGGCGGCGCCCAGTTGTCGCGCCGTGCACGTGCGGCCGCATCAGCGTGCCTTCCTTGCTCGGCTGCGCGGCACGTCTTGTGCGGACGGCCGTTCGCGTCGAAGCCGTCCATCCAGTTGACCTTCGACGTACGGCTTGCCGAGCAGGAACTTGCCCGTGACGCGATCGAGCACGTACATGACGCCGTTGCGGTTCGCCCACAGCATCAGCTTGCGCGGCGTCGCCGTGCCACGTCGATGTCGGCGAGCACGGGCACTTGCGTCGAGTCGTAGTCGATCTCGTCGTGCGGCGTGAACTGGTAGTACCACTTCAGCTTGCCGGTATCCGCGTCGAGCGCGAGCACGCTGTCGCTGTAGAGGTTGTCGCCCGCGCGTCCGCGTCCGTCCCAATCGGGCGCCGGATTGCCGGTGCCGAAGAACACGAGGTTCGTCTCGCGGTCGTAGGCGCCCGCGTTCCAGACCGCGGCGCCGCCTTCCTTCCACGAGTCGCCGGCCCACGTCTCGCTGCCGGGCTCGCCGGCGCCGGGGATCGTGTGGATGCGCCAGACTTCCTTGCCGGTCTTCGCGTCGAACGCCGCGATGCACGCCGCGAATACCCATGTCGCCGCCGGCGGTGCCGATCGATCACCTTGTCCTTCACGACGACCGGCGACATCGTGATCGAGTAGTGCTGCGCTGAGCTCGTCGACCGTCGTGTTCCACACGAGCTTGCCGCTCTTCGCGTCGATCGCGAGCAGGTGCGCGTCGATCGTGCCCATGTAGAGCGTGTCGCCGAGGATCGCGAGCCCGCGGTTCACGCGGCCGCAGCACGTGCGCGCATCGGCCGCCGGCTCGTAGCCGAACGTCCAGAAGATGCGGCCCGTCGCGGCGTCCAGCGCGACGACGTCGTTCGGCGCCTGCACCGTGTAGAGCACGCCGTCGACCACGAGCGCGGTCGCCTCGAACTTCTCGAGCGACGCGCGCCTGCCAGATCCACTGGAGCTTCAGGTCCTTCACGTTCGCCGCCGTGATCTGATCGAGCCGGCTGTAGCGCTGGTTCGTGACGGTGCCGGAGTAGCTGAGCCAGTTCGCGGGCTCGCGCTCGGCGTTCAAGATCCGCTCGAACGTGACCTGCGCGCGCGAAGTCGTCATTGCGCCGAGCAGCGCGAATGCGAGCAACGCCCTTGACGACTTCATCGAGTTACGGCCCTCGCAGCGACGAGAGATAAGCGACCAGATCCGCGATCTGTTGCGAGCTGAGCTTCTTCTTGGCCGACGGCATCGGCGTGTCCTCGAAAGCGAACTCGCGGAGATCGGCCTTGTTGAACGAGCGCAGGTGCTCGTCCCAGTCGATGAGCTGAACGGTGTACGTGTCGTGATTCAGCAGGCGGCCTTTGACCTCCTTGCCGTCGGCCGTCACGAGCCGCACGAGGCGATTGCTCGCCTGGATCTCTGCCGTCGGGTCGAGCAGCGAGCGCTCGATGTCGACCGCTCGCCGCTGCAGTCCGATCCGCGTGAGGTCCGGTCCGGTGCGCGAGCCAAGCGTGCCGATCCGGTGGCAGTCCGTGCACTCGCCCTTGCCTTCGAACAGACCTTTGCCGCGCGCCGGATCGCCGCTCTTGCCCGGAGCGGGCTTCTGCTCCGCGTTCGAGCGCAGAAGCGCGACGAGACGCTGCACCTGTTCCTCGCCGAGCAACGGCGACGGAGGCATCGCGGTGTTCGGTATGCCGTTCTCGATGATGTTCTCGAGCTCGCGGTCGGTGAGCGCGCGGCGGAACTGGCCGTGGCCTAAGTCGATGCCCGGGATCAGGTTGCCGTCCGGCCCGTGGCAGTTCGCGCACGTCGACTGCGAAGGTCCGCGCGCCATCCTCGACGTCGTAGGCGGTCGCATGCTGCGCCGACGCCACGCGCGCTCCCGCGAGCGAGGCGAGAGCGCAGAAGGCGAGGCGACGTGACGATGCAAGTTGCGGCTCGGCGAACGCGAACGCGCGTTCGAGCGAGTGCGGATGGTGGCGATTCCCGCGGTCATCGTCAGCCCGTGCGCTTGACGCGCTTCACGCCGAGCCAGCCGAACACGATGAAGAGCGCGAGCACCGCGAGCTGCGCGATCAGGAACGGAGGCTCCTGCTGCGTCGGCGCGAGCGCGTTGAAGAATGCGATCTTCATGAACGTCTGCGCCACGCCGACGAAGCAATTGAACCAGCACGCGGCCGTCGCCGTGACGACATAGAGCCACCGCCACGCGCCCGCGAGGCGAAACAGGTAGAGCGCCGCGATCGCGATTGCGAGCAGCACGAGCGAGATGATGCCGACGATGCGCGGCGGATCGATGCCGAACGGTGGTAGCGGGAACCCGGTCGCGCTCGTGAGCACCAGCGAGCCGAGGAAGATCGCGGTCAGCGCGCTCGGCAGCTTCCCCTGGCTCATCGCGATCATCGCGGCGAGGCCGGCGACGATGCCGAGCAAGCTCAGCGCGACGTGGATCTGTAGCAACGTCATGGGTCCTCCTTGTTCGTGTTGTCGAGCGTACGCTCGTGCGCGTAGTGGCTAATCATGCGGCGGCGGACCGAGCGATTCGATGCGATAGCCGTTCGGATAGTCCGCGCGCCGGATCTCGGTGCGCAACTGCGGGCGCCGGCGCTTGGGCAGCCAGCGCAGCACGCGCGCGCGGGCGCGCAGCGCCATGGCCATCGTGCGCTGGAGCCACGGCGATGCGGGCGGCAGCCCGAACGCCGCGAGCAGAGGCGGGTCGAGCAACGCGTGGATCGAGCGGCGGACGATCGGCCGCAGCGGTGCCGGGAACCAGCGCGCGAACATCTCGCGCGTCGCGACCGCCACGCGCTGGTTCGCATCCGTGAAACGGAATGCGTCGCGCTCGTACGCGACGTTGTACCGCTCGAGCTCGTCGCAGCTTTCGGGAATGCCGGAGATGCCCATCCGCTCGCCAACCTCGCGCCAGAACCAGAACCAGCCGAGCCGCTCATGCTCGGTCATCGTGCGCCAGCCGAACCGCGCGTTCCAGCGGATCGGCTCGAGCACGAACGTGGACAGCACGTAAAGAAAGTCGTTGTTGGCGATCTTGAAGCGCCCGTGGATCGCGTTCATGCGCGCGATCGCGCGACGGCCTCGGTCGCTGTCGTAGCCGTGCTCGACGATCTCGCTCACGATCAAATCGGTGTCGTCGTAGCGTTTCTGGGAGCGCGCTTCGAATTCGCCGGTCGCGTGCAATAGGCCGCCGATCCGTGGGCTGGCGAACGTTCGAAACAGCGCGAGCTCGAGCGCCCGCGTCGTATCCCACGGGAACGCAACCCGCGCGAGCTCGCGCGCGATCTGCGCGCAATCGCGGCGCGGATCGGAGGAAGACGAGGCCATACGCGATCATGTACCGTGGCCTTGCGCGCCGTCCAGAACTGACCGGATAGCTTCGATGTTCGACCTCGAGACCTGGGAATTGCTGAGCTACGTCGTGACCACGATCGGCTTTCCGGCCGCGATCGTTGCGTTTCTTTACGAGCAGAAGAAGGAGCGGGACAGCGACGAGGAGGAGGTCTACCAGCTCCTGTCCGACAACTACCAGGACTTTCTGAAGATCTTGCTCGACAATCCGGACCTGCGTCTGTTCTCGTCCGGGCAGACCCGAGACCTCAGCATCGAGCAGCGCGAGCGCATGGTGATCATCTTCAATATGCTGATCTCCCTGTTCGAGCGAGCGTTCCTTCTTCTGTACGAGCCGCGGATGTCGTCGAAGCAGGCGCGGCGCTGGTCGTCGTGGGAGGACTACATGCGCGAGTGGTGCCGCCGCGAGGATTTCTGCGCGCAGCTGCCGACGTTGCTGCAGGGTGAAGATCCCGAGTTCGTCGAGTACATTCGCGCACTCATGGGGACCGAGGCGCGGCGCGCCGCGCCCGGCGCGTAGCCGCGAAGGCCCGGAGCCCGGCGCCTCAGTCCGTGCCTTTGAGGTTCGCGACCGGATAGAGCCGGTGCGCGACTCGCGCGATGCCTTCGCGCTCGAGCACGCCGAGCACCTCGTCGAGGTCCTTGTAGACGTGCGCGCATTCGTCGAGCGGCGTGCGCTCCGTGTTGCCGACGATGCCGCGGAATCTCGCACGCCGCCGAGCGTGCGCACGACGTCGCGCATCTCGGCGTCGATCCGGCCTTGCAGCGGCGCGAGGTCGCGCTTCGCCGCGCCGCGCGCGAGCAGGCGGCCCGCGCCGTGGTTCACCGAGCAGCCCGAGCGCGTAGGCGCCGTCGAGCGGGTAGAGGATCGCCGCGCCGTCGTACATCGAGCCCGGGACGAGGCACGGATGGCCCGTCGTCTCCCACGACCGTGCCGACGAGATCGGGATGACCCGCGGGGAACGCGCGCGTCGCGCCCTTGCGGTGCACGAAGCCGCGCTTCGTCGTGCCGTCCGGCAGTACGAGCGTCTCTTCCTGCACGAGGTTGTGCGAGATCTCGTAGAACACTTCGCCGCTCGCGAAGAACACGTCTTCGAGCGCCTGCTGAACGCCGCGCACGATGACGTGACGGTTCGCGACCGCGTAGTTCGCGGCCGAGTTGTGATGCGCCCAATATTCGCGCCCGAGCGGCTCGTCGGCGCGCAGCCACGATTCTTCGCGCCGGTTCTTCGGCAGGCCGCGCAGCTCCGCGCCCGCGAAGAAGTAGTGATTCGCGGTCTGCCAGCCGTAGCCGCGGCTGCCGCAGTGGATCATTACCCACACAGAGCCGTCGTCGCGATCGACCTGCATCTCGATGAAGTGGTTGCCGCCGCCGACCGAGCCGAGCTGCGGCTGCGCCTTGTCGCGCGCGCGCGCGATCCGGTTCGTATCGAGGAAGGCTTCGTCGATCGCGATGTACTGGCGCTCGCAGAGATCCTCGTCGACGCCGAGCGTCTTCGCGCCGTAGCGCAGGATCTCCTCGACCTCCGGCTCGCTGAAGCGCGGCATCTGCCGCGGCCGATGGCTCCCGACACCGGTCGCGATCCGCGACTCGACGGCTCGGATCCAACGCTTTCGCTTCTCCTCGTCCGCGACGTCTTCGGCGTGCAGCTCGGGCGCTTGGAGATAGATCACGCCGCACGAGATGTCGTAGCCGCTGCCGGCCTGGATGATCACGTCTTCCGTCACGGCGACGCCGCCGACGGGGATGCCGTAACCGAGATGCGTGTCCGGCATCAGATAGAGCCCGATGATTCCCGGATAGCTCGCGGCCTGCGCGGCCTGCTGCCAGAGCGCCTCGTCCGTCTGCGCGAGAAGCGCCGGCGAGAGGAACGCGTGCACCTCCGCGCGCATGCCTCCGGCGCGCGGCAGCACGTAGTGGTTGTCGGTCTGCCGCTCGAGGCGCTGCCGATGGGACATGGCTCGGCTAGGGGTACTTGGCGGGGCTAAATGGTCTGATCGCCCGGCCCGACCCGGGGGCGAACCGTTGCGTGGTTGCGACAAAATTCATGGCGGCCTGGCGGGGCAACCGCGGTCTCGTTGTGAATATCGCACGCTGAGGATAGGATTGCTCGGCTGTCGATATTTGCAGGGGGTATTCATGACACGCCGTTGTTCGCGCATGGTCGTGCGCATTCCGCTCTTCCTGTCGCCGCTGATCGCGTTTCCCGCGCTCGCTCAACAGGAGCTCGAGGAGATCGTCGTCACCGCGCGGCTACGAACCGAAAATTACGCGACTACTCCGGCTGCGATCAAGGCGTTCACGGCGGGCGAGATCCAAGCCGCCGGCATCGACCGCGTGCACGACTTCGTGCAGCTCACGCCGAACATGACGGTCGTGCAGACGCAGAATCCCGGCAACACGTTCATCACGATCCGCGGTATCTCGCAGGCGCGCAACAGCGACATGCCGGTCGCGGTCGTCGTCGACGGCGTGCTGATGACGAACCCGGCCGAGTTCAACCAAGAGCTCAACGACATCCAACAGATCGAGGTGCTCAAAGGCCCGCAGGGCGCGCTCTACGGCCGCAACGCGATCGGCGGCGCGATCAACATCGTCACGAAGCCCGCGACGGACAAGTTCGAAGCGAAGATTCGCGCGGGATTCGACGACGGTCCCGGGCTGGCTCGCGCAGGGTGCGGTCAGCGGCCCGATGAGCGACAAGTGGAAGTATCGAGCGGCGCTGTCTTACAGCGACACGGACGGTTACCTCGAGAACACGTGCTCTGAACCAGAAGGCCGATCCGTACAAGGACTTCTCCGGACGCCTGCGCTTCACGTGGGAACCGACCGACAAGGTCACCGGCGACTTCCGCTACTCGGCGTCGGAGATCAACACGACGGCGCTCTACTTCGTGATCAACAACGACTACGGTTTGGGCCCCGGCGCTGACCGGCGTCAACGTGAGCGGAAACCAATACAACAATCCGAACTACACGGGCGTGCCGATTCGCGTGAACAACCCCGGCGAGGGCATCAAGTCCGCGGATCAGCTCTCGATGAAATGGGACATCAAGAGCCGACCGCGGCACGTTCACCTCGATCACGTCCTACGACGCGCTGAACGAGATCCTGACCGGCGATGCGTTCGACTTCCGGCCGGAGAACGCAGTCGTTCAACCAGCTGATCTTGGGACCTTTCCTGACGCCGCCCGGCCTGCCGGCGCAACATCGCGCGCGCGCTGAACACGGACTGGAACCAGAGCCAGTACTTGAGCGTGCGCACGACGAGCCAGGAGTTCCGCTACGCCTCGGACACGAGCGGCAAGTTCAGTTGGCTCGGCCGGCATCTACCTGCTGCAGACCAATCGCTACATCAGCACCGGCAACATGATCGACACCGGCGACGGCGTGAATCGCGTCTACAAGACGCCGCGCACGACGACCGGCTTCCCGGCCGACTTCTCGATCCCGAATCCGCAGTGGACGTACCTCGCCGGACGGCCAGGACAACTTCGCGTGGGCCGTGTTCGGCTCGGTGTCCTACAACTTCACCGACAAGTGGGACGCGACGTTCTCGGCGCGCTACGACGAGGACACGCGCGAGCAGACCACGCTCACGCCGCCGGGCTTCATTCCGGCCGTGCTCGCCAGCGATCTCGTCACCGGGCAGAAGCGCAAGGAGACCTGGGATGCGATGCAGCCAAAGTTCACCGTGCGCTGGCGGCCGACGGACAAGGTCACGCTGTACGGCGACGTGAGCCGCGGCTTCCGCAGCGGCGGCTTCAATCAGTCGGGCGTCGCGCTCGCGGGCGTCGCGGGCGTCAAGAACACGTTCGACGAGCAGATCGCGGACACGGTCGAGGTCGGCATCAAGACGCAGCTCAACAACAACCGGATCAGCTTGAACGCCGCGGTGTTCGACACCGATCTCACGGGCGCGTACTACTTCATCTTCCTCGTCGCGTCGAGCACGCAGAACCTCGGGCAGCATCGACAAGTCGCACTACAAGGGCGTCGAGTTCGAGTTCAACGCGCTCTTGACCGACAACTGGAACGTGAACTTCGCGTACGCGACCACGGACAGCACGATCAAGGCGGACGCCGAGGTGCCGAACATCGTCGGCAAGAAGGTCCCGCTCGTGCCGGAATACACGATGAACCTCGGCACGACGTGGACCAAGCCGCTGAATCGCAAGAGCGGCGCGAGCCTGGTGCTCCGCGCCGACTACCGGCGCGTCGGCAAGACGTGGTGGGGCCCGGGCGACGTCACGATCACGCCGCTGCCGTGGGACGAGATCCCGCGCGATCCGTACAACGTGCTCGACGTGCGCGCCGGCATTCAGGGCAAGGACTGGGAATTGGTGCTCTGGGGCAAGAACGTACAAGACGAGAAGTACAACGACGAGTTCTCGTACCCGTTCGTGTGGAAGGCGCAGCCGGAGAAATGGGGCGTCACGTACACGAAGAGCTTCTGAATTCGGGGGGGTAGCCGGGGAGGTCCGCGGCGCCGTGGTGCGGCGCCGCGGACTGTTACCTCAAGTGTTCCCCCAAAGCGCCTTGATGTTTGCGGCGAGCAACGAGCCCGGCGCCGCGCCGGCCGACGCGTTGCTTCGATGCCGCTCCGCCGCGGCTTGGTCCTTCGTCATCAGCGACGCCGCGAACTCCATGGCCGCCACGTCTCGAGGCTTCGTCGCGATCGCGTTCTCGACCAGCGCGTAGCCGTAGAGCGTGTCGAGCGGCACGCCGCTCGAGCGCGCGAACGCCGCGAGCATGTCCGTCTTGTCGATCTCGCTCTGTTGTCGGTAAGACTCGATCAGATAGCCCGCGTCGAATTCGGCTAGCGCGGCCACATCAGGATCGCGCGCCGGCGCCTTCGAGAGCGCTAGCAGCGCGTTCAAGAGCTCGGTCGCCGCTCGTGGGCTCGACGCGGCGTAGATCGTCGCGCGGCGCAGCGTCTCCATCCGCGCGATCACGGGCACGTCGGCGCCGAGCAGCGCGAGCGTGTCGGCCGTGAGCCGGCCGACGTCGTAGTGTGCTTCCGTCGCTCGCCAGGTCCGCTCGCCCGTCCAGGGCAGCGACGGCGCGTTATCGGTCGTGAACGGATGGCAGATCAGCGGCGGACCCGCACTAGCGGCCTGCGCGATCAGCAGGGTCGCGGCCAGCGCGACGCAAGGCTTGAGCCAACGAGCGGCAGTCGACATGACGGTTCTCCTTCGAGTGGATGAGCAGCGGAACGGCCCGCCGAAGCACGATCCTCCGCTCGAGGACGCCGGCCGGCAGTCAGTCGCCGTAGAAGTAACGGTTACTAACCTCGCCGCGGCGTGGGCGCCAGGGCAGACTCGCGCGAAGTCTTGTTCGCCGGTGCCCCGATGAATCCCGAACGTCTCCGCGCCGACTCGGCGCGGCGCCGCCCTCCGTGTGAGAATCGCGCGATGCAGCCGACGCCCGACGAGGTCCGCGCCGCGCTCGACCGTGTGCTCGCGAGCGGCTCGTTCGCGGGGACGAGCCGGCCTGAGCCGTTTTCTGCGCTATCGTCGTCGAGCAGTCGCTCGCGGGCGAACGCGGAGAGGCTCAAGGAGTACGTGATCGGGGTCGAGGTGTTCGACCGCGATGAGCGCTACGACCCGCGGATCGACTCGATCGTGCGCGTCGAGGCCGGGCGGCTGCGTGCGAAGCTCGACGAGTACTACCGCGGCGCCGGCGCGGGCGACGCGGTCGCGATCGTGCTCGAGAAGGGGCGCTACGCGCCCGAGGCGTTCGCGCGCCGGCGTTGCACGTGACTGCTGGTCCCGCGGGGCCCTCAACGAGTCCGGTACGGACGGCGCCCGTCCGCGTCGGCCGCATGGCGCCGCCCGAACCTCGGCCGAGTCGTGGACGCCGAGCTGGCTACGCGCCGTCGGTTCGCGATCGCCGGAATCGTGGCCGTGATTGTCGCCGCGCTCGTCGTCGGCGCGGCGTCTTGGCGCAGCGCTCGTCGCGGCGCTGCCGCGCCGCCGAAGACCGTCGTCGCGGTGCTGCCGTTCACGACGTACTCGACCGACGCCGACGCACGCATGCTCGCGACGCGGCTGACCGATGCCGTCACGGGCGAGCTCGTGCGGCTCGGACGTTTCTCGGTCGTCGCGAGCAGCGCCGCGCGACCGTTCGCGGATTCGCGCGCGCCGCCGCACGACATTGCGCGCGACCTGCACGCGGACCTCTTGCTCGAGGCGCGCGTGAACGCGCAGGACGGAGCGCTGAAGGTGGATGCGATCGTCATCGACGGCGCGCGCGACCGGAAGCTTTGGTTCGAGACGTTGACCGGGGATCCCGCGAACCTCGACGATCTCGCGCGCCGAGTCGCGATGGCGGTGGCCGGCTCGCCGCTCAGCGCGCCGCCCTAGGTCAGGCGGCCATCACCATCCCGAAGCCCGCGATCTTCGTCTTCACGCCGAGCATCCGCGCGCAGTGCCAGAGGCCGTGCGGCGTCGACGACACGACCGGCACGCCGATCGATTTCTCGAGCGGCACGATCACGTCGAGCGTGCGCAGCCCGCCGCACGACATCACGAGCGCGTCGGCTTTGCCGGCGAGCTTGTACGACGCGACGCCGAGCTCGTGCAGCACGTCCTCGTTCGCGGCGCCCTCCGGGATTCGCTCGTAGCCGAGCCCTTTCGCGGACGCGACCTCGAACCCGTGCTCGCCGAGGAAGACCTTCAGGCGCTCGGTGACGACGTCGGTGTAGGCCGTCGCCACCGCGACGCGGCGCGCGTTCACGTGCTTGAGGCCGTCGATCAGGCCGTTGCTCTGCGTCGTCGCGGGCAGGCCGGTGAGCGCCGTGACCTTGTCGCAGAGCTCCTGGTTGAACTTCGCGCCCTTATAGAAGGTGATCGACGAGCCGAACACGGAGATCAGGTTCGGCGCCTTGGCTCGCGAGCTCTTGCGCGCGCGGCAGTGCGCGCGGAATCGCCTCGTCGTAGCTCTCGATCGTCATGCCGTTGAAGCCGAGGCCGTTGCCGATGAATTTCACGCCGCTCGGGTACAGCCGCTGCACGTCGGGCGGCAGCGGATAGTTCGCGGGCGGGAAGATCAGGCCGGCGACCGGTTCCGCCGCACGCGCCGTCAAACCCAATGCGGAGAGTGCGGTCGCGATAGCGGCGAGCTCGATGAATTCGCGGCGGTGCATCGTCATTGGCGGCTCCGGATCGAGCGGTCGGCCGACGCTACGCGCAGGGCGCGTGGCGCGTCAAGCGCGCGTCGGCCTTGACTCGCGCCGCCGTCGATACCCGTGCGCCGCCACGGCGTACACTTGCAGCAGTCACGAGGAGGGGGTCATGCGTTACGTATTGATAGCGGCCGTGTGCGTGCTCAGCGTGGCGGCGCTCGCCCAATCGTCTGCGCCTTACTCGATCACGAAGACCTACACGCTCGGCGGCGACGGCTTCTGGGACTACGTCGTCCCGGACCCGCCGAACCACCGTCTCTTCGTCGCGCGCCAGACGCGCGTGATGGTCGTCGACGAGGACTCGGGCAAGCTCCTCGGCGAAGTGCAGGGCATCAACGGCGCGCACGGCACGGCGGTCGTCGCGGACACGGGCCACGGCTTCGCGACCGCGAGCGGCGACAAGGCCGTCGTGATGTTCGATCTGAAGACGTTCGCTCAGCTCGCGAAAATACCGGCGGCCGAGGACGCGGACGCGATCATCTACGACTCCGCGTCGCAACGCGTGTTCAGCTTCAACGGCGACGCGAACAACTCGACCGTGATCGAGCCGCGCGAGGGCAAGCGCGTGACGGACATCGCGCTCGGCGGTAAGCCCGAATACGGCGCATCGGCCGGCGACGGCAAGGTATACGTGAATCTCGTCGACAAGAACGAGGTGGTCGAGGTCGACGCCAAGGCCGCGAAGGTCACGCGGCGCTGGTCGACGGCGCCGTGCACGCAGCCGGTCGCGATGGCGATCGACACCGCGCACGCACGGCTCTTCAGCGGTTGCCGCAGCGGCGTGCTCGCGGTGTCGGACTACAAGGCGGGCAAAGTCGTCGCGACCGCGCCGATCGGGATGGGCGTCGACGGCGCGGGCTTCGATCCGGCGACCGGCGACGTGTTCACGGCGAACGGCGAGGGCACGCTGACCGTGATCCACGAGGATTCGCCGGACAAGTACACCGTCGTGCAGAACCTCGCGACGTCGCCGGGCTCGCGCAACATGGGCCTCGATCCGACGACGCACAAGATCTTCGTCGTGACCGCGAAGTTCGGGCCGCCGGCCGCCGGCGCGCGGCGCGGCGCCGTGTTGCCGGATTCGTTCGGGCTGCTCGTGATCGAGCACTCGGGCGGCTGAGCCGCGGCGTCGGACGGGCAAGATCTGCGACGACCCGCGCGTTGACGTCGCACACAAGCCGCCCGAGCCTGCCTCGAACTTGCCATGAGTGAGGTCTATTCAGATGGCGATAGCGTTCGCTTCCCCGGGTTTTCGGACGGCGTCCGAGCAAGACGCTGTCGGACGCCGAAAGACGGCTCGACAAAGCAGTGGACAAGATCGGCGACCTACAGGCCCAAGTCGATCGACTTCTGCTGATCACGGAGTCGATGTGGTTCGTCCTGAAGGACAGACTACAGCTCGACGACGCGACGCTGATGGACATGATGCAGCAGGTCGACATACGGGACGGAAAACTCGACGGCAGGGTTACGACCGCGCCGGAAATGTGCCCGGTCTGCAATCACACGATTTCAGTTCGTACGGGCCAGTGCTTCTACTGTGGAGCGCATCCGGCGAGAAAGAGTCCGTTTTGATATCGCGTCAGGCCTTCGGCACGACGTTCGCGTTGAGCCGGAACAGGTTCGTCGGATCGTACTTGTTCTTCAGCGCGAGCAGCCGCGGGTAGTTGCCGAGGTAGTTCTCGTCGATCTGCTTCTGCGTCTCGTCGACGACGTCGTTCGTGTAGAAGCCGTCGGTGTGCGGCAGGATCGCGTCCCAGAACTTCTTGAGCCACGCGATGTGCTGCGTCGGGTCGATCTGCGCCGGCCAGTCCACGAGCAGCAGCGACGTCGCGTGGATTTCGCGATGCGGGAACGCGGTCGCGTCGGCCGCGACGCGCGAGATCGCGCCGCCGCAGTGCTGGAAGCCGACGGTCGTCGAGCGCTCCGGGTGCGGCTCGAGGCCCGTGACCATCACGTCGATGAGCTCCGGCTTGATCTTCTTCACGTAGCCGGTCTTCGTGTACGAGCCGATCGCGCGCGGGTCGTCGATGTCTCCCGAGCGCTGCAGCGCGACGTAGTCGATCGGCTGGAGCATGTCGAGCACGGGCTTGCTTCCGGCGCTGCGGATCTTCTTCATGATCTCGTCGGCCTTGTTCATCGGTCCGCTGTAGCACACGGTGAAGCCGACGCCCTCGAGCTTCGGGTTGCTCACGATCACGCCGCTCAAGTACAGCTCGTCGGGCGCAATGCCTTCGTACTCCGAGTAGAAGCTTAAGACCTGCCGTGCTTCGCTCCGCGGGAACATGATGTTGCCGCCGATGACTTGGCGCTGCATCGGATGCAGGTCGAACTCGAACGACGTCACGACGCCGAAGTTGCCGCCGCCGCCGCGCGTGCCCCAGAAGAGCTCGGGGTTCTCGTCCGCGCTCGCGTGCACGATGTCGCCGCTCGCGGTGACCATGTCGACGCTGCGCACGTTGTCGAGCGCGAGACCGAAGCGGCGCGCGACGCGGCCGAAGCCGCCGCCGAGCGTGAGGCCGCCGACGCCGGTGTGCGAGACGGTGCCCGCGGTCGTCACGAGGCCGTGGGCCATCGTCTCGTTGTCCATGTCGCCGAGCAGGCTGCCGCCCGCGACGCGCGCGATCTTCGCCTTCGGGTCGACGCGCACGCTGCGCATCAGCGACAGGTCGATCATCATGCCGTTGTCGCAGGTCGATTTGCCCGACGGGCTGTGGCCGCCGCATTTCACCGCGACGAGCAGGTTGTTCGCGCGCGCGAAGTCGACGGCTTGCTTCACGTCCGCCGCGCCGCGCGGCTGCACGATCAGCGCCGGGTGCTTGTTCATCTGCGCGTTGATCACGCGGCGCGCCTCCTCGTACGCGGGATGGCCCGGCGAGCAGCAGGTTGCCGCGCAGGCTGTCGCCGAGCTCCTGCACCATCGCGCGCGTGAGCGTGACGGACTTGCCGGCGCCCGTGATCGCGTCGAAGTCGCGGTCGACTTTCGGCGTCGGGCCGAGGATCGCGCCGAACGAGCGGTGCAGCGGTAGCGAGGATGCGACGGCGGCTGCGAGCGAGCCGCGGACGAACGTGCGACGACTGAGCATGAGTTCCCCGATAGTTGTGGCGCGCCGTCGCCGTTCGCGAGCCGCTGATGTTTCGTGGCGCGCGGAAGCTACGGAAGTGCGGGGCGGGGATCAAGGGCAGCACGCGCCTCGAATCGGCAGTGCTCCCGCAATCGTCGCTGCACTGCGCAGTCAGCAGGCCGACGCCGATGAACGCGCCTGCTGCGAGCAGGCCGGTCTTCGACGCGCTGAGCGGAAGCGCGAACCCTTGACTCTGGACCATGGTCCAGGGTTTATGGTGCGTACGTGGTTCACCGGAGACACGTCTTGCAAACCATGACCATCGGCCGACTCGCGAAGGCGGCCGGCGTGAACATCGACACGATCCGCTACTACGAGCGTCACGGCTTGCTGCCGCGCGCCGCACGTCGCGAGTCGGGCTATCGCGAGTACGCGGCCGACGACGTCGCGCGGCTCTCGTTCATCCGCCGGGCGAAGGAGCTCGGTTTCTCGCTCGCCGACATCGCGAGAGCTTCTGTCGCTATCGCACGACCGCCGAGCGACGTGCGCGGCGTGAAGCGCAAGGCCGAGGAACGCCTCGCCGACGTCGAGCGCAAGATCGACGAGCTCAAGCGAGTGCGTCGCGGGCTCAAGACGCTGATCGACGCGTGCCCGGGTCACGGCGAGCTCGCGACCTGTCCGATCGTCGCGGCGCTGAGCGCGCGACGCGGCGGAGGCGCGCAAGTAACGTGCGAAGCGCGACGGACAAGCGCCGCGGCGAGCGCGATCGATCCCGTCTGCGGCATGACGGTCGATCCGCGCACCGCCGTGTCGTTCGAGCACGGCGGCGCGACTCATTACTTTTGCTGCGACGGCTGCCGCGCTGCGTTCGCCGCGAATCCCGCCGATACCTCGGCGCTGCAGCTCGCCCAAGGTGCAAGGCGACCCGGCTCTGCGAGTAGCCGTCGGCGAGTGCGGGCGCAACATGCGAAGGCGATCCGCGAGCGACGGCTCGCTCGCGGCGACCGTCTGGACGTGCCCGATGCATCCCGAGATCCGCCGCGACGCGCCGGGCGCGTGCCCGATCTGCGGCATGGCGCTCGAGCCGCTCGAGCCGACGGCGGAGGAGGGCGAGAACGCGGAGCTCGCCGACATGACGCGCCGCTTCTGGATCGGCGTCGCGCTCACGGCGCCGCTGCTCTGGTCGCGATGCTCGCCGAGTTCGTGCCCGCGCTCGATCCGATGCGCTTGTTCGGCCACACGACCGTCGCATGGGCGCAGCTCGCGCTCGCGACGCCGGTCGTGATCTGGTGCGGCTGCGCCGTTCTTCGAGCGCGGCTGGCAGTCGATCGTCAATCGCAGCCCGAACATGTTCACGCTGATCGCGCTCGGCACGGGCGCTGCGTGGCTCTATCTCCGTTCTCGCGACCGTCGCGCCGAGCGCGCTGCCGCCGTCGTTCCGCGGCGAGAGCGGCGCGCCGCCGCTCTACTTCGAGTCTGCGGCCGTGATCGTGACGCTCGTGCTGCTCGGCCAAGTGCTCGAGCTGCGCGCGCGTGCGCAGACCTCGGGCGCGATCCGCGCGCTGCTCAAGCTCGCGCCGAAGATCGCGCACCGCGTCGACGCGGCGGGCCGCGAGAGTGACGTCGAGCTCGACGCTGTCGCGATCGGCGGACACGCTGCGCGTGCGTCCCGGCGAGAACGTGCCGGTCGACGGCGTGGTGGTCGACGGCGCGAGCCACGTCGACGAGTCGCTGCTGACGGGCGAGCCGGATCCGGTGGGCAAGACGAAGGGCGCATCGCTCTCGGCCGGCACGACGAACGGCAGCGGCACGCTGCTCATGCGCGCCGAGCGCGTCGGCGGCGACACGCTGCTCGCGCAGATCGTGCGGCTCGTCGCGCAGGCGCAGCGCTCGCGCGCGCCCGTGCAGCGGCTCGCGGATCGCGTGTCGGCGTGGTTCGTGCCGACCGTCGTCGCGGTCGCGGTCGCGGCCGCGATCGTCTGGGCTCTCGTCGGACCACCGCCGCAGCCGCGCAACGCGCTGCTCGCGGCCGTGTCCGTGCTGATCATCGCGTGCCCGTGCGCGCTCGGGCTCGCGACGCCGATGTCGATCATGGTCGGCGTCGGCCGCGGTGCGCTCGAGGGCGTTCTGATCAAGGACGCGGCGGCGCTCGAGCGGCTCGAGAAGGTCACGACGCTCGTCGTCGACAAGACCGGCACGCTGACCGAGGGCAAGGCCGAGCTTGCAGCGCGTGGTTGCGGCCAAAGGTTTCGACGAATCCGACGTGCTGAGGCTGGCGGCGGCCGTCGAGGACGCGAGCGAGCACCCGCTCGCTCGCGCGATCGTCGCGGGCTCGCGCCTCCGCGCGCCGCCGGCAGCGCCGCTGGTTGGCGCGCTCGCCGCCGCGGCGCGCGCGCGCACGCGCGTCGTCGACTTCGTGTCGGACGCCGGGCGCGGCGTCAGCGCGCACGTCGGCGGACGGCGGGTCGTGGTCGGCAACGAGCAACTGATGAGCGCGGAGCGCGTCGACGTCGCGGCGCTCGCGCCGCTCGCCGCGGACGCGCGCGCGGGAGGCGCGACCGCGGTATTCGTGCGTGTAGACGGTCGGGCCGCCGGCGTGCTCGTCGTCGCGGACGCGATCAAGCCGACGACGTCGGATGCGATCGAAGCGCTGCGCCGCGCCGGCGTGCGCGTCATCATGCTGACCGGCGACGACGAGAAGACCGCGCGCGCAGTCGGCGCCGCGCTCGGAGTCGACGAGGTGATCGCGGACGTGCTGCCGCAAGACAAGGCGGCGACGATCGAACGGCTGCAGCGCGCGGGTCAGGTCGTCGCCATGGCCGGCGACGGCGTGAACGACGCGCCGGCGCTCGCGCGTGCGGACGTCGGCATCGCGATGGGCACGGGCAGCGACGTCGCGATCGAGTCGGCGCGGCGTCACGCTCGTGAAGGGCGACCTGCGCGGCATCGCGCGCGCGCTGCTGCTGTCGCGCGCGACGATGCGCAACATCCGCCAGAACCTCGCTGTTCGCGTTCGGCTACAACGCGCTCGGCGTGCCGATCGCCGCGGGCGTGCTCTATCCCGCGCTCGGCTTGCTGCTGTCGCCCGCGCTCGCGAGCCTCGCGATGAGCCTGTCGTCGGTCTCCGTGATCGGCAACGCGCTGCGGTTGCGCAAGGCGAAGCTGTGACACGGCCGTTCGAGCGCGAGACGACGCGGCGTCGATTCGTTCAAGGGCTGACCGCGGGTGGCGTGCTCGCGGGCGTGGGCGCGTGGTTGCCGCGCCGGATGGCGCAGGCCGCATCCCAAGCCGAAGTTGCGACGCTGCGCGGGCCGGTGATCGATCTCGCGATCGGCGCGCACGAGGTGAACTTCACAGGCGCGACGCGGACCGCGACGCTCGCGAACGGCACTCTGCCGGGCCCGATCCTGCGCTGGCGAGAAGGAGACGATGTCACGCTGCGTGTGCGCAACGAGCTCCGCGTAGACACCGCGATCCATTGGCACGGCGTGCTGACGCCCGCGAACATGGACGGCGTGCCCGGCATGAGCTTCCACGGCATCGCGCCGGGTGAGTCGTTCGACTATCGCTTTCGCGCGCGCCAGAGCGGCACGTACTGGTATCACGCGCACGCGGACTTCCAGGAGCAGACCGGCGTCTACGGCGCGATCGTGATCGAGCCGCGCGAGCCCGAGCCGTTCAAGTACGACCGAGAGCACGTCGTGCTGCTCTCCGACTGGACCGATCGAGATCCGCTCGACCTCTATCGGCTTGCTCAAGCGCCACTCGGACTACTTCAACTACAACCAGCGCACGCTCGGCGACTTCGTGCGCGACAGCAAGCGCGACGGCTTCGGCAGCGCGCTCGAGGATCGCTTCGCGTGGGCGCGGATGCGCATGACCCCGGCCGATCTCGCGGACGTCGGCGGCCACGCGTACACGTATCTCGTGAACGGCAAGACGCCGGCCGGCAACTGGACGGGACTCTTCGCACCCGGCGAGCGCGTGCGCCTCCGGATCATCAACGGGTCGGCGATGACGACGTTCGACGTGCGGATCCCGGGTCTTGCGATGACGGTCGTCGCGGCCGACGGCCAATACGTCCGGCCGGTCGAGGTCGAGGAGTTCCGCATCGGCGCGGCCGAGGTGCTCGACGTGCTCGTCGAGCCGCGCGGCGCGGACGCGTTCACGCTGTTCGCGCAGTCGCTCGACCGCAGCGGCTACGCGCGCGCGACGCTCGCGGTCGCGCGAACGGCCTCGAAGCCGCGGTGCCGACGCTCGATCGCGCCGATCTATCTGTCGATGGCGGACATGGGGCATGCGCGGCCACGCGCGCCGTCGCCGAAGCCGCCCGCAGCCGAGCACGCGGGCCACGGCGACGCGCGCGCGCCGACGAGCGAGCATGCGGGTCACGACGACGCGGTGGCGACGACGCGAGCACGCGGGTCACGAATCGCACGCCGCGCCGGATCACGCCGCGCACGCGATGCAGCCCCAGACTCACCCCGCGACCGAGACGCACAATCCCGCGGTCGACATGCAGTCTTCGATGCCGATGCCGCGGCTCGCGGATCCCGGCGTCGGCCTGCGCGACAACGGCCGCCGCGTGCTCGCGTACGCGGATCTGCGCTCGGCGTTCGCGGATCCCGACGGCCGCGCGCCGGGCCGCACGATCGAGCTGCACCTCACCGGCCACATGGACCGGTTCCTCTGGTCGTTCGACGGCGTGCCGTTCTCGGGCGCCGAGCCGCTCGTGCTGAACTACGGCGAGCGCGTGCGCTTCGTGCTCGTGAACGACACGATGATGGAGCACCCGATCCATCTTGCACGGGATGTGGAGCGACCTCGAGGACGAGCAGGGTCGAGTTTCTCGTCCGCAAGCACACGATCAGCGTTCCGCCCGGCACGAGAGCGCTCGTTCCGCGTGACCGCGGACGCGCTCGGCCGCTGGGCGTTTCATTGTCATCTGCTCTATCACATGACGGCCGGGATGTTCCGCGAGGTGCGCGAGTCGAGGAGGGCGCGGCGCCGCCGGCCGAGCACCCGCATCAGCACGTGCACGACGACGCGGGCGCTCCGCCCGCGGCGGGCGAGCCTGCGCACGATCATTCGCAGCATGTGCACGAATAAACGCGGGTCGCGTTTCGTGCGCGCGGTGCTCGTCGCCGTCGTGCTCGCAGGCGTCGCGACGCCGCGTCGCGGCGCAGCCCGAGCTGCCGCCGATCACCGACGCCGATCGTGCCGCGGCGTTCCCCGACCTCGGCGGGCACTCGCACGGGATGCTCGAGGATCCGTTCGATCGTTCGTTGCGGATCGACGAGCTCGAGTCGCAACAGGCCGACGGCGACGATGTTCTCGCGTGGAAGGCGCATGCGTGGGTCGGGCATTCGTCCGACAAGCTCGCGATCCGGACCGAGGGCGAGCAGCGCGGCGGCGACACGGAGCGCGCCGAGCTGCAGGTGCTTTGGTCGCACACGATCACGCGGTGGTGGAACCTCGTGACCGGCGCGCGCACGGACTTTCAGCCGACGCCGTCGCGCACATGGGCCGCGTTCGGCGTCGAGGGCATCGCGCCGTACCGCTTCGACATCGAGGCGACCGCGTTTCGTCGCCGATGGCGGCGACAGCGCGGCGCGCGTCGAGGCGACGTACGAGCTCCTGATCACGCAACGCTGGATCCTCGAGCCGCGGCTCGAGCTCGAGTGGTTTGGGCAGGACGAGCTCGCGCTCGGTCTTGCGTCGGGGCTCGCGCGCTCGGAGGGTGGGCTGCGCCTGCGCTACGAGATTCGGCGCGAAGTTGCGCCGTACGTCGGAGTCGTCAGCGAGCGCCGGTATGGCGGCAGCGCGGATCTTGCGCGTGCGGCCGGCAGCGATTCGGGCGACACGCGCTTCGTCGCAGGCGTGCGGCTCCGATTCTGAAGCGCGCGCCTTCGCTGTTATCCTTCGCGCCTGGCGCTTCGGGGGATCAGCATGACGAGACTTTCGTTCGCCGCGGCGGCCGCGGCTCTCGGGCTGGCGACTGCGCCTCAGCTCGCGCGAGCGCAAGGCGCGACCGCTCCGCTGCCGCTGCCGACGTTCCCGCAGGTCTACGAGACCGCCGACCAGAAGATCCGCGTCGTGAAGCTCGCGGACGGTCTGTCGAACCCATGGAGCATGGCGTGGCTGCCGAACGGCGACTTGCTGCTCACGGAGCGTGCGGGGCGGTTGCGTGTCTTTCACGACGGCAAGCTCGACCCGACGCCGATCGCGGGCGTGCCCGAGGTGCGGATCACCGCGCTCGGCGGACTGCTCGAGGTGTTGCCGCATCCGAAGTTCGCGCAGAACGCGCTCGTCTATTTCAGCTACTCGAAGGGCGGCGAGGGCAATCTGTCGACGACCGCGGTCGCGCGCGGCAAGCTCGTCGGTCACGAGATCCAAGGCATCAAGGACGTGTTCGTCGCGAAGAACTGGAGCAACTCGCCGACGAACTTCGGCGGCCGAATGGTGTTCGGCAAGGACGGAATGCTGTATCTCACCGTCGGCGAGCGCCAAGAGCAGGAACGCGCGCAGAACACGCTGGAGCACGGCGGCAAAGTGCTGCGCTTGACGGAAGACGGCAAGGCGCCGCCCGACAACCCGTTCGTGGGCAAGAAGGACTACTTGCCCGAGATCTACTCCGTCGGTCACCGAAGCCCGCAGGGGCTCGTGTTTCATCCGGTCACCGGCGAGCTTTGGGAGAACGAGCACGGGCCGCTCGGCGGCGACGAGATCAACATCGTAAAGGCCGGCAAGAACTACGGCTGGCCGCTCGTGACCTACGGCCGCGACTACGACGGCAAGAAGATCAGCGACCTCGCGACGCGCCCCGATCTCGAGCCGCCGTTCATGTACTTCGTGCCGTCGATTGCGATCTCCGGCATGACGTTCTACACGGGCGACAAGCTCAAGGCGTGGAAGGGCAACGCGTTCGTCGGCTCGATGATGGAAGGCCGCACGAAGTGGACGGGCCACATCCGCCGCATCACGTTCAGCGACGACGGCCTGCCGATTCAGCGCGAGCCGATCTTGCGCGAGCTTCGCCAGCGCATCCGCGACGTGCGGATGGGGCCGGACGAGTTGCTCTACGTGCTGACCGACGAGAATCCGGGCGTGATGCTGCGCATCGAGCCCGCGGAGTAGGCTCCGCGCAGCAGCGCCACGGCTCGTCGTGACGTACCGCGAGTCGGCTTCATTGCGACGTTCCAGACGGCGCGCAGGTGCCCCTGATCGCCGGTGCAGTCCTACCGAGAGTCGGATTCTTCATTCTTTTGCTCGTGATGTTCGGGATCGGTGCGTCAGTCGACGCGACGAGCTCGATGAGCTCGTGCACGCAGGCGTACGAGAGATACGGCCGAGAGCTCGTCAATGAACCTTCCCAATCGTCGCGCTCCTCGCGGCACGAACCTATCTCGTCGCACTGGCCGCGTCGCAGTGTCGGCGCTCCCGACGTATGCACTCTTACTCGGATCAGGCGCGCGAACAGGCTCACCGCGGATCTCGTATATCGGTGATGCCGGGGGTCGACGGCGTTCCTCGTCGGCATCTATCCGAGCGGTCGCCTAGCAACACGAGTTCATGGAAGTCCCAGATGAAGCGCGGCGGTCTCGCATCGTCGCGCTGATGCCCACCTACGCGGCGACCGCGCGCGCGCCGCACGAGGCCGATGCTCGCAGCCTGACCATCACCGTGACAGAGAACCTCAGCGCGGCCCTCGACGATCTCACGGTGCGTTCCGACGCTCTCGTGAGAAGGTCTTCGGCTTTCGCTCGAGAAGTCCGACGCCGCTCGATCGATCGCGGCAAGTCGCCGCGCGGAGCTCGGCAGCGAATGCTCGTTCGGAGCGCGTTCTCGAGCGATCGCCGTGAGTGCTCGGGAGTAGAGCGCGTCGACGTCGCGCTCGCCGCGCCGCTCAATGTGCTCGTCATGGAACCCGGGACTCGGGGAGAAGCAGCCGAGCCGGCACGGACTCGCTGGCGTGGACGCACGAGAGGCTCAGCGACGCTCGGGCCACGGCACGCCCTGGTCGGTCTTCGTGATCGGCTTCAAACCTTTGTAGACGAAGCGCTGCACGCGCGCGCCGTTGTAGGTCTCCGTCGCGTACAGGTTGCCCTTCGAGTCCGTGTCGAGGTTGTGCACGCCGTAGAACTGGCCGGGTTGCCGGCCGCCGTCGCCGAAAGACGTGAGCACCTCGAGCGAGCTCCGCAGCACGATGTAGATCTTCTCGTTCACGCCGTTCGCCATGTAGATGTACTTCTGCTCGGGGTCGCGCGAGAACGTCATGTCCCAAACCGAGCCCGAGCGCAGCGTGTCCTTGTCGAAGAACGCCTCCTTCACGAACGTGCCGTCCTTGCGGAACACCTGAACGCGATCGTTTTGGCGGTCGCAGACGTAGACGAACCCGTCCTTCGAGACGTTCGCGCAGTGCGCAATGTTGAACTGCTTCGACGGCGGCGCGGACGGATCGTACGCGGGCAGCGGATCGTCGTTCGGCTTCGCGCCGTACGCGCCCCAATGCCTCTTGTACTTCCCGGTGTCCGCGTCGAACACGATGACGCGGCGGTTGCCGTAGCCGTCCGCGACGTAGATCTCGTTCGCGTCGCGGGTCCGCGAAGATCTTCGCCGCGCGCCAGAGATTCGCGGTGTCGTTGCTGCCCATGTGCTGGCCGTGCTTGCCGATCTGGAGCAGGAACTTGCCTTCCTTCGTGAACTTCAGGATCTGCGTGTCGTTGTCGCCGTTGCCGCCGAGCCAGACGTTGCCCTTCTGGTCGACCGTGATGCCGTGATTGCTGTCCGGCCACTCGTAGCCCTGGCCCGGTCCGCCCCACGACCCGACGACACTGCCGTCCGGATCGAGCTCGAGGACTTGGGGTGCGACGACGCAGCACGTGCCGACCCTCGGTTTCAGGTCCGCGCCCTTGAAGTTTTCGTCGACGCTGCCCGGTCGATGCACGATCCAGACGTGATCGCGCGAGTCGACCGACACGCCGATCGTCGAGCCGAGCACCCAGTGATTCGGCAGCGGCTTCGGCCAGAACGGATCGACCTCGAACGACGGGGCCATGGTCTCGGCAGCTGTGGCGGCTCCGGCGCAGAGGAGCGTCGTTGCGCCTGCCAGGGCGATTAGACAGAGATCGTATCGGCGGGGCATTGCGTTTTTCCTTCTTATGACGGCCCGGGGGAGATCTTTGCGCGGTTCGGCGGGAGCGGCAATAACGAATGGAGTGGTCAACCCGTGTCGCGCGGGGATAGGGCAGAGTGCCGAGCGCCGAGCATTCGCCGCGCCGACGATTCCGCGGAATCGTGCACGATCGTGGTGCAAAATCCCTCCGCGGAGGGATCGCCGTTCTTAGAGCTGAAGGTTGGGGTAGGTCGCCTCGCGGGCGTACGCCTGCGTTTCTGAGCGCGCGCGACGCGACGACGGAGCGCGCCCGGACGTCTCTAGGGAGGCGAGAAGACCGTGTACGACATCATGCGTCCCGCGAAGATGACCACCGCCCAGAGCACCAGCGATGTGAGTCCCGCGACGCGCGCGCCGAGCGGAGGCCGCGGCGAATCGTCCCAGCCCGCCTGAGCTCTCTGCGTGACGACGTGGAAGAACAGCGCGTTCGCGGCCGCCAACGCGAGCGCGGACATCTTGATCCTGAAATACGTGTTCGGGTACGCCGTCGTCGCGTACGCGGTGAATAGCATCGTGCCGCTGACCAGCATCATCGCGAAGCCGAATAGGAACCACGGCGCGACACCGCGATAGACGTACGAGACGCTCGAGCGAGTCAGCGCGACGCCGAGCAGCCGCAGGTCTACCCAAACCAACGTGCCGACCGAGAGCGAGAGTCCGAGGATGTGCACGCCGACGACGAGCGGAAACCCGTACTGGGATTCCTGGATCGTCGTCGCGATCGTCGTGGACTGAAGCCACTCGAGGATCTCGGGCAACGTCATGGCCGAGGTGTCCTCTGCACAACTTGCGT
The DNA here is from genome assembly GCA_963841645.1 of uncultured Gammaproteobacteria bacterium. Lineage (GTDB taxonomy): Bacteria > Pseudomonadota > Gammaproteobacteria > Steroidobacterales > Rariloculaceae > FEN-1219. The sequence continues at coordinate 60,600 of CAWJDS010000026.1, forward strand.
TGGCGTCAGGCTCATTCGAGCAGGATGAACGCGCATGCGGTCACCGCGAGGCCCAGCCACAACAACAGACCCACAGCTCCGGACGCGACGATGCGGTCGCGCGCAACGGACCGTTCGCGCGCCGCCGCGCGCTAGGATCGTGAACTGAAACACGGCCGCGATTACGAGCAGCAGCATCTTGAGCTGAAACCACCCGTTTGCGGCGGCTTCGACCGCTCGCGCCGAGAACAACAACCCGCCCGTCACGACGCTGACGGTGAGCCCGATGAGGATCGCTCGGTTCGCGGGCGCAACGATATCGTGGAGCTCCGTCCGAGTGAGCAGCGCGCCGAGGGCGCGCAAGTTCGCGACGAGCGCAGAGCCGATCACGAGCGTGAACGCGAGTGCGTGCACGGCGCTGAGCCACGCGGTGAGCGTTGCCGAGTCGGCGACACCCCGAGCGACGCGCGTAGCCGAAATCCAATCGAGCAGCGACTGCATACGCCACGAATGCGGGTTAGGTACAAGTCCTTATACGACGGGCTTGGGGCTGGGAATAGAGTCTCGGCTAGTGTCAACGATTGGAGAGTTGCGATGAAAAGGCTATCGCTCGTCGCCCTGGTTCTCGCCTCATCGGCGGTGCTCGCTCAAGCGCCTACGCCGAAGAGCACCGACCCGGCGACGCCGCCCACGGCGCAGGCCGCCCCTACGCCCGCCGAGGTCGACGCGCAGGTCGCGAAGATGCAAGAGCTCATGACGCAGATGAACAAACAGATGGCCGACATGCAGAAGACGCAGGATCCGGCCGAGCGTCAAAAGCTCATGCAAGAGCACTGGAGCACGATGCAAAGCGCTATGACGTTGATGCAGGGTGCGATGGGCTCCGGCGGCCACATGATGATGGGTGGCGGCCCGATGATGATGTGGCAGGACTACAGCAAGCTCACGCCCGAGCAGCTCAGGCAGCGCCAGTACATGATGGATCGCTGGATGCCGATGCAGCAGATGATGATGGGCCACATGATGCAGCAGCAGTCGATGATGATGGGCCCGCGCATGATGCAGGCTCCCGCGCCGGCACCCACGCCGAGGCAATAACCCAAGCTACGCTTCAATTCTGCGCTGGCACACTGGTGAACAAGAGTCCCGCGAGCAGCGGAGAGTGGGAGTGCGGCTGAACATGAGGGTCGGCGGCGCGATTCCGCGGAATCGTGCGCGATCGTGGTGCAAAATCCCTCCGCGGAGGGATCGCCGTCCGCCGCGCCGCCTTCGTTCGTCTTCTGGCGGCAGATGCAGGTGACTGCGCGGTTCAGAGCGAGCGGCAATAAGTGGAGATGAGCCTCAAAACGCGCTCCATCGCGCTTAGTTGACCGCGGGTCACTTCTTGAGCTCGATCAGGATCACGTCGAGAGGATCCAGCGCCTCGTCTGCGTGCGTGACCGGCGGACGCAATAGCGCCGCGCCCGTCTTGAGCTCTACAACGCTGACGCTGCCGTCGGGCAGGGTGTACCTGACTCTCCCGCCCTTAATAACGTAGACGACGGTAGCGGGATGCGAATGCATCGGTGTCTTGTCGCCCTTGCCCGGCGAGTACTCCAACACGCGCACCTTGTCGTCTTCGTTCAGAACCTTCAGATGCTTGAGCCCGAATCCCATTGCGTCCTGAGCGAGCGTAGTTGCGGACCAGAGCAATACCACACTGCCCAGAAAGAAGACGCGCACCTTCATCGGGAGATCCTTTGCGTCGTAAACGGAGCCATTTTGTCAGCGGTAGAGCTGCAGGTTGCGGTACGCCGCCTCGACGTTGTACGTGCGTAGCCGGTCGTAGAACTTCCAACCGCTGTACTTCTCGAGCTTCACGCTCTCCTTGAGCTGCTCGAGCGACTGCCCGGCCGCCATCCCCGCCGACACGGCAGCGACGAGATCCTCGAAGTACTCGCGCGTCTCGGTGACGTCCGGACTTCGGGAACACGGCGCCGTGCCCCGGCGCGACGACGTCGAAGTCGAGCGCCTCGACGGTCCGGTACGACTTGATCCATTCGGCGAGCGGGCTGCCGTCGAACGGCCCGCACGCGCTCGGCAGCGAGTGGATGTCGGTCGTCACGAGCGCGTCGGCGAGGAACTCCGTCGCGAACAGCACGCGTTGCGCGGGGAACAGCATCACCGTCGCGTCGTCGGAGTGGTTCAAGCCCGGATGCACGAGCTCGACGATCTTGCCGCCGAGCTCGATCCGCATCCGCTCCGAGTACACGACGCTCGGCCGCACGATGTCGCGCTGGAGCTCTCGCGGCGGGATCTTGCCGTCGCCGTCGTAGTCGCGCGTCGCGAACCAGTTGTTGCTCATGCCGCAGACGCCGGGGCGCGTGTTCGTCGGGATCGTCGATCTCATCGGGATCGATCACGCCGTTGCCGTTGCGGTCGATCATGTCGCCCGGCATCTGCGGGTAGCGGCCGTCCATGTTGCGCAGCATGTTCTCGTGCGCGACGAACGTGGCCGTCGCCGCGAACGCGCGGCCGCCTTCGGCGTGATCGAAGTGGCTGTGGCTGTAGACGACGTAGCGCACCGGCTTGCCCTTGAAGCGCGTGTCGAGCTCGCCCTTGAGCCACGCCGCGAAATCGACGTTGATCGGATCGCCGAGCAGGATCCCGGCGTCGGTCACGAGGAAGATCGTGTACCAGTTGCCGTTGTTCGCGCGGTAAAGGTCGGGCGCGATCTGCGTGATCTCGCGCGGCGGGGTGCGCGGAGGACCGCCGCCTCCGGCCGCGGGCCGCGGCTGCGCGAGCGCGTGCGCGGCCGCGAGCGTGGACAAGAGCAGCAGCGCCGATAGACGAACGTCGAGTCGCAAGGCACGTCTCCCGAAAAACTGGGGCGGGAGTATAGAGCCTGGTGGGTTCTGCCGGCGCGCGCTCGGCGACGATCGCGCGCCATGCTGACCGTCGTCTCGATGTGCTAGCACGCGACCGAGCGTCGTCGGCTCCGCAGCCACGCGACCGCTCCGAGTAGTGCGGGCAGCGTGAACCAGTCGATCGCGCCGCCGCCGCCGTCCGACAGACGCCGGATCGGGTGCCGGATCGGGCGGCGGCGGGTCGCCGTCGCGATAGGAGTCCTCGAGCGGCAGCACCGAGAAGTCGGACGACTCGTTCGGCCCGAAGGAATCCACGAGCTCATTCGTCTTCGCGTCGTGCAGCTCGACGAGCACGTCGTAGAGTCCGGTCGAATAGCCGGAGACGAGATCCGTCTCGACCTCGTAATCGTCATCGGGCGCGGAGCCGTGGATCGTGAAGTCGTCCGTCGTGAACAGCTGCTCCCACGCTTTGCCGTCCGCGCTCACGTAGATCACGGCATAGAGGGTGGAGGTGTCGAAGATCGTGTCGGCGTCGAACGTGACGCGCAGATGGTGGAAGTAGCCGTCCCGGTCGCGGTCCGAAAAGAGGTCGGTCGACCCGTCGTAGACGTACGAGTCGCCGAGCGTTGCCGCGGCGATCTTCGGGCCGAACGCACCGCTCTCGCGCGGCTTCGTCACGACGTCTTCGGCCGGCGTGATCGTCTCGGCGAAGCTCCGCGGGTCGCGGAGCTCGTCCGGTGCGTGCTCCGACGCGAAGCCTTGCGCCGCGCGCAGCGCGCGATCGGCGTCGGCCGGCGGCTCTGCACCGGCCGCGTCGGCTGCCAGCCCGCGCGTTGCGAGCAGCAAGCCTGCGAGCGACAGCGAAGACAGCGTGACGGCGTTCATGTCGAGCCTCCGGTGCGTGCGTTCGTCGCGACGACGGACGCATTACAGCGGGGCAAGGCTGAACGGCGGCTGAGGGGGCCGAATATGGAAAACCCGGCACGTGGCCGGGTTCGACTGCAGCGCTCGCTACGGCCGGCGCGGCATCGCGCCGGCCGAACGGGATCACTTCTTCTTTGGTCTTTCTTTTGGTCGGCCGGGCCTTGGTCGAATTGCGAGGCCGGCACGACGCTGCCGGCGAGGCCGCCGACGTTCGTCTCGAACAGCTTCTTGACGGCATCCGCTTCCGAAACGGCCGCGTTGTTGCGCGCGATCAGCACCGTCTTCGTCAGCTTAGGCGCAGCGTCGCCGCCCGCGGCTTTGAGCTCGGCCTGGACGCAGTCGGTGTAAGCCTTCATCGCATCGAAGTAGATCTTGGTCGCGTCCCGAATGGCCGCGCCTTGGTCGCCGACCTTGTCTTTCGCCGGAATCGCGACGAGCGGCGGCATCTCGCACGCCAAAGCCGTCGTTGCGAGCGCGCCGAGGCAAAGCCCGGCGAGGATGTGGATCGCTTTCATCTCGTTCTCTCCAGAGCGTTCTCGAAAAATCGCTGCGATTAGTCTACACGGGATCGCGGACCGTTCTGCAAGCGCCCACGCTCGGCCGACGCTGCCGTGCGCCTCGGAATTGCCCCTGCGTGGGCCGCTTGCCACAATCGAGCGTGTCCGTCCTCTCGAGTGATTCCGCCGCGGAGAACCGAACGTGCTCTATCTGATCGCGGGCCTAGTGCTGTTTCTCGGCGTGCACTCGATCTCGATCGTGAGCTATCGCTGGCGCGACGCGACCGTGCAGAGGGTCGGCACGGGTGCGTGGCGTGCAGCGTTTGCGCTCGTGTCTCTCGCCGGACTCGCGGTGATTGCATACGGCTTCGGCCGAGCGCGCGAGAATCCCGTCGTCCTCTATGTCGCGCCGGTCTGGGTTCGCGACACGATGATCATGGTGATGCCGTTCGTGTTCCCGGTCGCGTTTGCCGCGTACTTGCCGGGGCTCATCAGCACGGTGCTCAAGCATCCGCTGCTCGTCGCGGTGAAGCTCTGGGCCACGCTGCACTTGCTCGTCAACGGCGGTCTTCACGACGTCGTGCTGTTCGGATCGATTCTCGCCTGGGCCGTCGCGGTCCGGATCTCGCTCAAACGACGTCCGGCACGACCGATCCGGATGGCACCGCCGTGGAAGTGGAACGATGCGCTCGCGATCGCGCTCGGGTTCGCCGTGTACGTGGCGCTCGTCGCGGGCGGACACCAATGGATCACGGGCCTGCCGATCCCGTTCCCGCATACGAGGCCCGGTTGAACCGCGTAGACGCGAGAACGATGCGCTACCGGTGGGTCGGCGCGCTGGTTAGAGGCGACTGCAGATTTAGGCGACAACCTATTGATCTGAAGAAGCTAAGTCGATAGATCGCATTCCATCCTGACGTGCTCGATGCCCGCTTCGTCGAACGGCTCGCTCGTCGTTCGATAGCCGAGCCGCGCGTAGAACGGCGCGGCCGATTGCTGCGCGTGGCACCACACGCTCGCGAGATCTCGAGCTCGCGCGAGCTCGTGGACGCGCTCCATCAGCGCGCGGCCGACGCCGCGGCGGCGCGCGTGTGCGAGCACGGCGAGCCTTCCGACCTTGCCGCCCGCTTCGATGTCGAGCCGCACCGTGCCGATCGGATCGCCGCGCTCGTCTGTCGCGAGCCAGTGCGTGCACGCGACGTCGCGGTCGTCCATCTCGAGCTCGCGCGGAATCTGCTGCTCGTCGACGAACACGGCGAAGCGAACGCCCCGAATCGCGGCGTAGTCGCGCTCGAAGTTCGCGAGGATGATGTTCATGGGCGGCGCCGTGCGTCGAGGAGCGCGCCGAGGCTCGAATTGAGCGCGCTCAGCAGCAGGAGCAGCCGTGCTTCGGCCCGTGGCCTTCGGCGAGCACGCGGCCGACGGAGTCGGCGAGCGTGAGGTTCAGCGAGCGGCCGTCCTCGAGCTCGAGCGTGAACGGCGTGCCGACGAGGCTCGCCGCGTCCTCGACCTCGTCGAGGTCGATCGAGCCTTCGATCCGATGGAGCCCCGGCACGGGCAGGCCGGAGCTCGCGAGGCCCTGGAAACGACTGATCCGATACGGCACGCGAGCGAAGCTGCGGTCCCGCCAGCGCAGCGTGCCGACTCCGGCGTATTGTTCGACGAGCTTCAAACGTCGCTCCTGGCTTCTATACCGCGGCTTCGGCCGCGGATGCGAAAGGATCATTGTAGCCCCGAGGGAACAGCGTTCAATGAGGGCCAGCGTTCCGTTAAGCTGCCAGACGGCGGGTCCCAAAGGAGAGCACGATGCGCTGGAGAGACTTGAGGCGCAGTGACAACGTCCGCGACGTCCGTGGCGAGGACGGCGGTGGCGGGATGCGCGCCGGGATGCCGATCTCGCTCGGTCGCGGCGGCGCGCTCGCCGGCGTTGCCGTGCTCGTCGTCGCCTATCTGCTCGGCGGCCCTGAGGCCGTGGAGAATCTGCTCGAGGGCGGCGGCGGGGGCGCTCCGACCGCGGAGCAAGGCTCGCCGCTCACGGCCAACGACGAGGCGAGCCAGTTCGTGGCCGCGATCCTCGGCAGCACCGAGGACGTCTGGGGCGAGATCTTCGCGTCCTCCGGCCGGCGTTACGAAGCGCCCGAGCTCACGCTGTTCGACGGCGCCGTGCAGTCGGCCTGCGGCTACGCGACGGCCGCGGTCGGACCGTTCTATTGCCCGTCCGATCGCCGCGTGTATCTCGACACCGCGTTCTTCGCGGATCTCGCGCGTCTCGGCGGTCCGGGCGACTTCGCGCAGGCGTACGTGATCGGCCACGAAGTCGGCCATCACGTGCAGAACCTGCTCGGCACGGCGGACAAGGTGCGCGCGGCGCAAGGGGGCGCGGGCGAGGCCGGAGGCAACCGCCTGCAAGTCGCGCTCGAGTTGCAGGCCGATTGCTTCGCGGGCGTGTGGGCGCATCACGCGAATCAACGGAATCACGTGCTCGAGCCCGGCGACGTCGAAGAAGGGCTCGCCGCCGCGGAAGCGATCGGCGACGACCGGTTGCAGCGCAACGCGGGGCGGCGCGTCACGCCGGATTCATTCACGCACGGCTCGTCGGAGCAACGCGAGCAGTTGGCTCAAGGCCGGCCTCGACTCCGGCGATCCCAATGCGTGCGATACTTTCCGCGGTAGCTCGTTAATCACCCTCCTCAGGCATGAAAGACAATCGACTGCTCGACGGTCGCGCGGTGCGCGATCGGATTCTTGCGGGCGTCGCCGAGCGCGTCGCCGCTGCGTCGGCCAAGCATCCCATCGGCCGCTTGCTGTCCGTCAGCATCGGCGAGAACAAGGCCGCCGCCGTCTACGTGCGCGGCCAGGCGAGTGCCGCGAAGAAGCGTCGGCATCCGGTTCGAGGAAGCAGATCTGGCCGAGCACGCTGTCGCAGGAAGAGGCAAAGCACCGGCTCGTCGCGATGAACGACGACGCCGACGTGCTCGGCGTGATCTTGCAGCGGCCGGTGCCGCGGCACATCAACGTGCGCTCGCTCGCGTCCGCGATTCACCCGTTCAAGGACATCGAGGGCATGAACCCGGCGTCGATCGGCGACATCGTCTACAACGATCTCGCGCTCGCGCCGTGCACGGCGGCCGCGTCCGTCGAGCTGATCAAGGAGACGGGCCTGAATTTGCACGGCCTCGAGGTCGTGATGATCGGCCACTCGGAGATCGTCGGTAAGCCGGCCGCGTTCATGCTGATGGCCGAGGGTGCGACGGTGACCGTGTGCCATCATCTCACGCGCTCGGTTGCCGCGCATTCGCGGCGCGCCGACGCCGTGCTCGTCGCGGTCGGCAAACCGAAGTTCCTACACGCCGACATGGTGAAGCCCGGGCGCTGCGGTGATCGACATCGGCATCAATCAGGTCACGGGCCCGGACGGCCAGCCGATGATCGTCGGCGACGTCGATACGGACGGCGTGAAAGAGGTCGCGAGCTGGGTGACGCCGGTGCCGGGCGGGGTGGGGCCGGTGACGGTTTCCATGTTCATGCGCAACGCGATCACCGCGCACGAGAAGCAGCTCGCGGCCGGCTGGCTCGGCTGATCGAGGAGTCCGCCGCCGCGCAGCGGCAGGCGCCGCGCGACGGACGCATCCCGGGGGACGCTAAGACACCATCCCTGGGGCTCGACGGCGCACATCCCTGTGCGCCGACGCCCCCGGGACGCATCCGTCGCACGTCGCCTGCCGCTGCGCGGCGGCGGACACCTTGTCTATCGCGCTCGCTCGGTTCGGCCGATTCGCGTCGAGCGTGGGGTTACTTCGGGGTGAGCTTCGCGCGGTTGGCTGTCAAGAAGTCGCGCACCGATTGCGGCGGGCGGCCCGTGAGCTCCGCAAGCTGCGGGCGTGGTGATTGCGTGGAAGCCTTGGGAGGCGGCGATCTGAAAGCGCTGGAGTGCGTCGATCAGGAAGGGCGGTAAGCCCGCCGACGCCATGCCGGTGCGTTGGGCGTCGAGAGTCAGGTTTACGTGCTTGATGGGGCGGCCGGTGAGCTCCGATGCGATCGCGGCGACTTCGTCTTGCGTGACGGGCTTCGGACCCGTGATGTCGAGGATGCGACGGCCGCTGAAGTCGGATGCGAGCGCGGCCGCGTCGGCCCGCGCGCAGTCTTCGCGAGTCACGTAGTTCGACGCGCCGTTGCCCATCGACGAATGCAACTGCCCCGATGCCGCCGCCTGCGGCACCGACATCAGCAGCGTGTCCATATAGATTTGGTGACGCAGGATCGTCCACTCGAGCGGGCTCGCGAAGATCGCCTGCTCGGTCCAGAAGTGATCGTCGATGAGACCGCCGCCCGCGATCGGATACGGCGCGGGACCGGACGTGTACAAGATGTGCTTGACGCCCGCGGCGACCGCGGCCGCGACGGCCGCGCGATGTTGTCCGAGCCGCAGCCCGAGCGGGAAGAGGTCGCCGGTGCTGATCAGCAACATCCGCTCCGCGCCTGAGAACGCGGCGCGTAGCGACGCCGGGTCCTTGAAGTCAGCGGGACGGATCTCCGCGCCGCGAGCCGCGAGGGCCGCGAGCTTCTCGGGCGTGCGTGTCGTTGCGATCACGCGACCGGCTTTCGCGTCGAGCAGAAGCTCGACGACGCGCTTACCGAGTTGGCCCGACGCGCCGGTCACTAGGAGAGTGGGCTTGGAGTTGGTCGTCATCGTCTTCATGCCTCGCTAGGCGGCGCTCGCCGCGGAAAAAGAAGGGGCGCACGGCGTCGCCGCCGTGCGCCCCCTTCGAATCGAGAGAGAACTAGTGCCCGGCGTGCTGCAAGTGCTGCACGGTCTCGAGCGACTTCGTCACGTTGTCGGCCGGGCTCACGCCGCCGACCGTCGCCGCGACCTTGCCATCCGGCGTCACGATGAACGTCGTGCGCTCCGCGAAGCCGTGGCCGATCTCCTGACCGCGCGAGTCCTTCGCGCCATCGCGCGCCGCGCCGACCATGAGGTCGAACGACTTCGCGATCGAGCCGCTCGGGTCCGACGCGACCGCGACCTTGCCAGCGCAATATTCCGGGTCCTTCGAGAAGTCGTTGAGCCGCTCGATGCTGTCGAGCGACACGCCGATCACGCTCGCGCCGGCGGCCTTGAACTTGTCCATGTTCTCGGAAAACGTGTGGGCCTGGATGTTGCAGCCCTGCGTGTAGGCCGACGGATAGAAGTACACGACGACCGGTCCCTTCTTCAGCGAGTCCGCGAGCGAGTAGTCGAACGCTTTGCCCGCGAGCGACGCCTTCGCCGTGAAGGCCGGAGCCTTGTCGCCTTCCTTGAGCGCCGCAAAAGCGGGCACGGCGATGGCGGTGGAGAGCAAGCAGCCGAGCAGAACGTGTTTCATGGTCATCCCCGTTAGTTGTTGATTGGATGTTGCCGATGCCGACGGCTAGTTCACCATCGTGACAACAGCCGTGAGTCCGCACAAGTCCTCTACAGGCTTCTTAGCGCCGGGCACGTTCTGTCACGCGTCGTACCGGCGGACACTAACGGTCGCACAGCGTAAGATCGCGGCCGAGAAGGCGGCGCGTCGCCGCCCGGAGAGGGGGTCTCATGCGTACGACTGTGTCCTGCTCGGCGCTCGCTTTGTTCATTTGCGTTGCGGTACCGGCCGCGGCGCAGCAAACCGTGCCGATCAGAAACGGCATACCGGTCGCGCCGACCGGCCTCGTCGTGCCGCCGATGCCCGACAAGCCGGTCGTCTATCACACGGCCGAGGGCCAAGACATTCGTGCCTACGTCTTCACGCACGGGCTGAAGCGGCCGTGGAGCATCGCATTCCTGCCGAACGGCGACATGCTCGTGACCGAGCGCGGCGGTCAGCTGCGCCTCGTGCACAAGGACGGCTCGCTCGAGCCGCAACCGGTCGCGGGATTGCCCGAGGTGAAGGCGCAAGGCCTCTCGGGTCTGCACGACATCGCTCTGCATCCGCAGTTCGCGACGAATCACTTCGTCTACTTGAGCTACAACAAGCCCGCGGCCGAAGGCCACACCGCGCTCGGTATCGCGCGCGGCGTTTGGGACGGCCACGCGCTCACGAAGGTGAGCGACGTTTACGTTGCGGAAGAGTGCGGGCGGCGTCTCGCGCCTCGCGTTCGGCCGCGACGCGACGCTCTACGTTTCGACTGCCGGCGGCATGGCCGACGCGGCGCAGAAGCCGGAGAGCTTGCAGGGCAAGGTGCTGCGCTTGCGTGACGACGGCTCCGTGCCGAAGGACAACCCGTTCGTCGGCAAGCAGGGATACAAGCCGGAAATCTACACGCTCGGCCACCGCAGCACGCTCGGTCTCGCGATGAATCCGAACACCGGCGCGATTTGGGAGAACGAGAACGGTCCGAACGGCGGCGACGAGATCAACGTGCTGAAGCCCGGCGCGAACTACGGTTGGCCGCTCGTGAGCCTGGGGCGCACGTACCAAGGCCCGTGGCAATCGAAGGGTTTCTCGCACGAGGGCTTCGAGGATCCGATCGTCTATTGGACGCCCGCAATCGCGGTCTCCGGCATGCTGTTCTACACCGGCACGAAGCTCGCCGAAGTGGCACGGCGACGTGTTCGTGGGCTCGATGCGATTCGGCGAGATCCCGGGCACGGGCCACCTCGAGCGGATTCTCTTCAACGAGAACATGGAGGAGTTCCGCCGCGAGAGGCTGCTCGAGGATTGGCATCGTCGCATCCGCGACGTGCGCCAGGGACCCGACGAGCTGATCTACGCGCTGACCGACGAGGACGATGGCGCCATCATCCGCATCGAGCCCGCCGGCTGACGGCGAGCTGCGCGTCGGCTCGATCGCGATCCCCGTGAGCGAGATCGAGCTCACGGCGACGCGTGCGCAGGGCGCGGGCGGCCAGAACGTCAACAAGGTGTCGAGCGCGGTGCATCTGCGCTTCGACGTGCGCGCATCGCGTGCGTTGCCGGAGGACTGCAAGGAGCGGCTGCTCGCGCAGCGCGATCACCGGATCTCGGCCGATGGCGTGATCGTGATCAAGGCGCAGCAGCACCGGAGCCAGGAGCAGAACCGAGCCGACGCGCTCGAGCGCCTCCGCGGTCTCGTGCAGAAAGCGCTGATCGTGCCGAAGCGCCGTAGGCCGACGAAGCCGACTCGCTCGTCGAAGCTACGGAGGCTCGACGATAAGACTCGCCGCGGCGCGCTCAAGCGCGCGCGCGGGAAAATCGAGGAGTAGGGCGAGCCGCGTGCGAGGTCGTAGCCTCGCATGCCACGACGATCGTCAGGTCGCGATCGCGACGATCTTGTCGCGCTGCGCGACGAGCATCGAATTCGTGAACTTCGGGACGTCTGCGCGCAGCGCGGCCTGATGCTTCGCCGCAGCGTCGTCGAACGCCTTCGGATCCGAGATCCAGATCGTGATCGTCGCGATGTACGGCGGCGCCGCTCCGTCCGCGCCCGGTTGGCCGCGCCGGAGCTCGAAACGGCTGATCGACTTGCCGTACGCGTTCATGATGTTGTGGATGTGCGTTCGCTCGTAATAGTCGAAATCGAAATGCACATCGGGACCGTTCGGGTAGAGGATCGTCATGCACTCCTGACCCTTGCTGCTCTCGGCGCGCGCGGTCGAGGGTGCTGCCGCGGCCACGGCCGCGATGCCGGCCACCGCCGCCTGGCCTGCGCCGAGTATCACGGTGCGACGGTCGCAGTGAAGATCGGTCGCAGAGTCGGCAGGTCGTTCGCTCATTTCTCGTTCCCCCTCGCAGCTCGACGTTCGCGTCTCACGGACGCGCCAACATACTAACCCAGCCAGCGCTGCAACAAGTCGTTGCCGAATACCCAATAGTGCAGCACCGAGCCGAGTAGCGCGTGCGACGCCGCGAGCGGCAGAAGCGCGCGCGTGCGGTAATAGATCGTCGACCAAACCGAGCAGGCGATCAGAACGAGCGCCATCACCGGCCAACGTGGGAAGTGAACGCTCGAGAACGCGATCGCGGTGAGCGCGATTGCGGCCGCCGGCGGTAAGAGCTGGAGCAGGCGCCCGAACAGGAAGCGTTGAAAGATGTACTGCTGGAGCAATCCCCAACCGAAGTAGAGCGGGAGCGCGACGGCCAAATGCCAGTTCGCTGCGCGCGCGGCGAGCGCCGTGGCACTGCCGGCGGTCCAGGCGGCGAGCGCGATGAGCACCAGCAGGGCCGCGCCCGTGAATATGCCGCTCTCGATCCACGCGCGTCGACTCGCGCCGCTGCCTGGCACGAGCGGAGCGGCATCCCAGAATCGGCGGCTCCGTCGCGCACTGGCAGCGATCAGTACGACCGCGATGCCTGCGAGCGCGAAGTCGACGTACGCGGGCCGAAACCGGAACGTCGCGACGAAGATCGCGGCCGCAACGCCGATCGCGAGAAGCTCGAATGCGACAGAGCGGCGCGCGTTCATCACTCGAGATGATAGCGCGGCATCCGCCGCGCGAGTCGCGCGCCGAGAGGGCTATGTGGGCGCCGGCGGAGTCCTCATTTCCGGCAAAGCGTGATCGAGCCGCTCATCGAGTTCGCGCGCACGCGTGCGTCCGACTCGCCCTCACGGAACCGGTGTTGGCGCTGCGGTCCGTTGCGCGGCTCGGAGACCGGCGGGCCGAAGCACGGGTCGATGGCGCCGCTGAAAGTCGTGAGGTCGTACTCCGCGGCGGCCTTGCCCGCGAACGACATGTTGAGCGAGCCGCTCGTCGTCGTGAGATCGACGCGCGTATGCTCGCCGAGCGCACCGCTCAGCGACACGCGCCCCGAGATCGAGCTCAGCGTCACGCGGTCGAGCTGATTTGCCGCCACTTCGACGGACCCGCTCACGGCTTGGGCCTCGACTTGGCCGGCGATATCGGTGAGGCGCACCGAGCCGCTGATCGCGCGCGCGCGAGTCACCGCGACGCTCCCGCGGCCATGGACCGTCACCGCTCCGCTCACCGAGCTCACGTTCAGATCGCTTGCGAACGCCTCGGCGTCGATCGAGCCGCTGACCGACTGCAGCCGCTGCTCGCCCTCGATCGCGCGCGCAGCGATGCTCGCGCTGACCGTGCTCACCTCGAGCATCGACGCGCGCGGTGCCTCGATCGTGAGCTTGGTGCCCTCGTACGAGCGCGAGCGCGATTCTTCGCGCATCACGACCTCGACCATGACCCGGTTGCCGTCGCGCCGGACGTCGACGCGCTCGACGTTGTCGGCGAGGCTGCCGGACACGTGCACTGACGATTGGTCCCAACCCTGGATTTCGACGGACCCTGAAATGTTATGCACTTCGACGGTACCGCGCGCGTCTGCATCGACCGTGCGATCGAACGGCGTCGCGCCGTGCGCGGCCGTTAGCGGCGCGAGCGCACTGACGAGTAGGCACGGCAAATAGCGATTCATCGGCTCATCCTCTGTCTCTTTGATATTCCATGACGGTTCGGCCACAAGCGTCGGCCAGCTGGAGCTCGGTCTCGTAGGTGAACGCCCAGAGCTCGCGAAGGTCGATGTTGTCGGGCTCCTTCGCGATCGCGCGCTCGATCGAAAGCCGCTCGTCGCGCACGAGGGCGAGCTCGCCGCTCAAGTTCGCCGCGATATCGCCGGCAACTGCCGGCGCGCCGAGCACCCAGCCGAAATCGATCGCGGCGCCCGCACCGTCACTTGCCGTATCGTCCGCCGCGACGGACGCCACTGCGCGCTCGGGGCCCGCGTCGTTGTGCTCGCCGAGCCGCAGGCCGACCGCGACTGCTGCCGCGACGGCGATGGACGCGGCGAGCGCGAAGGCAGCGCGTCGCATCCGTCGACGCGGCGCGATGCGCGCCTCGATTTTGGGCCAGAGATCCTCGGGCGGATCGATCTGCGTCGGCAGCGAAGCGGCCAGATGATCGAGCCGGCCGCGCGGGTCGAGTCGCGCGGCGATCCCTTTCCAGAGATCGAGCGGCGGCGCGACCTCGCGCGGCAACTGGCGCACGAGCGGTGCGAGGCTGCCGAGCTCTTCGTTGTCGCCTTCGCGCGTCATTCGTTTGCCTCGTTCGCCGCGCCAGCAAGCGGATCTTCTTCGGTTGTGTCATCGGTATAGCCACCGGGCAGCGACGCGATCAGCAGCTTGCGCGCCCGGTGCAGCTGCGACTTCGACGTGCCCTCGGTCACGCCGAGCATCGACCCGATCTCCTCGTGCGTGTAGCCGTAGATCGCGCGCAGCACGAACACGTCTCTCGCGCGCTCGGGCAACCGCGCTATCGCTTCCTCGAGGTCCTGCATCGTGGCCGAGTCGTCGAACGAGCGGCGCATGCTCGGGTCGACTGTGGCGAGGTGCCGGTGCTCGACTGCGCGGTGCCGGCGCCGGCCAAGCACCTCGTTGAGCGCAATCCGGTGCAACCACGTGCCGATCCGACTTTCGCCGCGAAAATCGCCGAGGCGCTGCCACGCGCGCACGAATGTCTCCTGCACGCAGTCCTGTGCCTCGGTCGAGTCGCGCGCGAGGCGCAGGCAGAATCCGTAGACTCGAGGGGCGAGCGCTCGGTAGAGGCCCTCGAACGCGCGCGTGTCGCCGCGCCGCGCGGCGGCGAGCAGCGCGCGCTCGTCGCAAAGGGCGTCCGGCTGCAGGACATTGCTCGGAGATTCGCTCATCCGACGGGTTAGACGCCTGGGACCGCGCGAAGGTTGGAGCTCACCAGTCTAGCGCGGCGCGTGCCGGCGCCCGGGGGCAGGCGCGTCCGAGCGAGCGTTCGGCGGCCGTTCGGCGTAAGGAACTTGCGCCGCCGATGCGATAATCTGCGCACCCTTTTCTCCCCAGTGGACGAATCGCAATGGCCGCGCAGCCAAGCGAGCATCGGCCGACGCGCGCGGATCTCGACGCGCTGCTGCGGCTCGCGACGCCGCTCGTGCTCATCCAAGTCGGTGCGATGCTGATGGGCGTCGTCGACACGATCATGGTCGGCCGGGTGTCGGCGGAGGCGCTCGCCGCCGTCGCGCTCGGCAATCTGTATTACTTCGTGCTGTCGATCTTCGGCATGGGCGTGCTGATGGCGCTCGACCCGATCATCGCGCAAGCGCTCGGGGCGCGGGACGAGCTCGCGGTCGCGCGCGGGTTGCAGCGCGGGCTCGTGCTGACGGTCGCGCTCGCAATCCCGATCTCGTTGCTGATGCTCACGTCACGACCGGTGCTGACCTGGGTCGGCCAGCCCGACTCCGTGATTCCTCAGGCCGTCGGCTACATCGATCGGCTGATTCCGTCGGTCTGGCCGTTCTTTGCGTTCATCGTGCTGCGTCAGACGCTCCAGGCGCACCGACGCACCGCGCCGATCGTGCTCACCATCGTGGCGCGCGAACCTGCTGAACGCGGGGCTCAACTACCTTTGGGTCTACGGCGAGCTCGGTTTCGCTCCGCTCGGAGCGCTCGGCTCCGCGTGGGCGACGACGACGAGCCGCTGGTTCATGGCCGCGCTGCTGCTCGCGGTCGGGTGGCGCGACGTGCGGCCGTATCTCTCGCGTCGGGCGCCGAATCTGCTCGACCCACGCGCGCTCGCACGAATGCTCAAGCTCGGCTCGCCGATCGGCGCGCAGATGGTGCTCGAGACCGGCGTGTTCGGCGCCGTCGCGCTCTTGATGGGCTGGCTCGGCGTCGTGCAAGTCGCCGCTCACCAGGTTGCGCTGAATCTCGCGTCGCTCACGTTCATGGTGCCGCTCGGCGTGTCGTCCGCGGCCGCGGTGGTCGTCGGACACGCGGTCGGCCGAGGCGACGCGGCCGGCGTTCGCCGCTCGACGGCCGCGGCGCTGATCGTCGGTGCGGGCTTCATGTTGTGCGCAGGTGCATTGTTCGTCTGCGCGCCGGAGCTGCTCGCGCGTCTCTACACGAACGACGCGGCCGTTATTGCGCTCACGGTTCAGTTGCTGCCGATCGCCGGCGTGTTCCAGGTGTTCGACGGCTTGCAGGTCGTGTCGATCGGGTTGCTGCGAGGGCTCGGCGACACGCAGGTACCGGTCGTCACGAACATCGTCGGCTTTTGGTGCCTCGGGATGCCCGTGAGCCTCTGGCTCGGGTTCGGCGCGGGCTACGGCGCCGTCGGCCTTTGGTGGGGCCTCGTCGTCGGGCTCGTCATGGTCGCGCTGTTCCTGATTTTGCGAGTGCGTCAGCGTCAGTCTCGGGAGCTCGCACGCGTGATCATCGACGACCACGCGCGGCCCGGCGTAGCTGCGGAATGAGAGTCGCGTGTCGCCGTGTGACGACGGCTTGCCGCCCAGCGTCCGCGGCGCTAGGATGCGCGCCCCTATGAACTGCAAACGCGCCGCCAACATGCAATACGTACTCCACTCGAGGTGGGCTGCCTGATCGTGTGCGTTGTGCAGAGTCGGCAGTCATCAGCAACCGCGACTGCCTAACCTGACAACCCTGGAAGGCAGTCGCTAACCGGGGTTTTTTGTTTATGAGCCAGGAAAAAATCGACAACTTCGTGATCCGGCGAGCGGAGCCGGAGGACTTTCGAGAGCTGCAGCGTATCCAGGAGCAGCCGCGCGCGACCTGGGGCACGCTCCAGTTGCCGTATCCGTCTGCCCAGAACTGGCGCAAACGGCTCGAAAAGCAGGTCGGCGATCACTACGCGCTGGTCGCGTGCGCGCGCGATCTGATCGTCGGCAGCCTGGGGCTCGTGGTGCCGGAGAGATCGCCGCGCCGCGCCCACGTCGGCTCGATCGGTATGGTCGTGCACGACCAGTGGCAGGGCCGCGGGATCGGCACTGGGCTGTTGAAGGCCGCCGTCGAGCTCGCGGACCGCTGGCTGAGCTTGAGTCGGCTCGAGCTCACCGCGTTCGTCGACAACGACGTCGCGCTGCGGCTTTACAAAAAATTCGGCTTCGAGATCGAGGGGCTGCTCCGCCGCTACGCCTTTCGCGACGGCGCGTACGTCGACGCGTACACCCTCGCGCGGCTGCGCTGATCGGGCGATACTCCGCCCGAGGAGGGTCGCTTCTCTGCGCGACGAGATCGATCGCCTCCGGACCTGACGCGCGCGCCGGTCGACCCCCGATCAGGACGGCAGCAGCACGCCCGAGCCGCCAGCGGCCCTCGCGACGTCCTTGTTCTTCGGCAACGAGTCGACGATGCGCAGCACGGCTTCTTGATAGTGGAAGTGCTCGCGCGGCTTGAACTCCAGGCCCGGCAGCACGGCCGCGTAGATGTCGACGAGCCCTGTGCCCGCGTGCTCCATCAGCAGATGACCGCCGCATTGCGAGCACCACTTGCGCGCGGTTTTCGGCGTCTTCTTGAACGTTGCAACGTGCTCCGCGCCGGCCGTCACCTTGACCGCTTCGGCTTTCCAGCGCGCGAAGGCGCTCACGGGGCTCGCCGCCCACCGGCGGCACGAGTCGCAGTGGCAGTACGCCATGAGCAGCGGGGCGCCGGTCGCGGTGACCTCGACGGCTCCGCAGGAGCACTTGCCCTTGTAGATCCTTCCGGACATTGCGCGACGACGGCTCGGGGGGAACTGCGCGCTACTATAGCCGCGGGCCGGCAGGCAGACCACGTTTGACCGGCTCGGCGGCGCGGGCGAGACTCGACGCGCAGTCGGCGAGAGCTTCGAGCATGCAAATTCCGCGCATCATCCATCAGCTCTGGAAGGACGAGCACGTTCCCGCTCGCTGGCATGAGGCCGTCGCGTCCGTGCAGCGCTACCACAAGGGCTGGGAATATCGGCTCTGGACCGACGCGCTCGTCGACGACTACGTGCGCACGAAGCATCCGCGTTTCTATCCCGTGTTCGCCGGCATGAATCGCCACATCATGCGCGTGGACGTCTTCCGCTACGTGTTGATGCACGACATCGGCGGCCTTTACTGCGATCTCGACTACGAGTTCGTCCGGCCGTACGACTACGGCGACGCAAGCATCGTCCTCTCGCTCGAATACGACGTCGCGTTCGGCGACCCGGTCGACCAGGTCGCAAACTATCTGTTCGCGTCCGTGCCCGGCCATCCGTTCTGGCGCGACGTGCTCGACAACCTCCAGCAGCACCCGCCGCACGCGGCCGAGTCCACAGACGTCTGCCTCGTGACCGGGCCGTGGTATTTGACCGGCATGTACTTCAAGAATCGAAGCCGCTACGACGGGGTGCGTCTAACGGCCAAGCCCGTGTTCAGCCCGCGCCGCATCCACGGCCGGCGCGAGCGCAAGTTCTACGTGAACAGCGGCATCACGCACGGGTTCCACTACGGCTGGGGCTCGTGGCGCGACCGGCTGAGCTTCGCTTATCTAAAGGAGAAGGTCGCGAAGCGGTTTGGCCGCAAGCCTGCGCGGCCGATTCCGCGGATCGACGCGTCGTGAGCGCGTGTGGGCGTCCGCGCCGCGCGTGGACCCTCGAGTCCGGTCGCGTAGTGCGCTAGAACCTGACTTTGACGCCGAGCCGCAGCGTGCGCGGCTCCTCGGCACGGCTCATCCGGCAGTTGACCGCGCCCGAGTCGCAGTCGATGTCATTGGAGGTCTCGCCGGGCGGGTCGACGCCGGCGACGTAGGCCGGATACCAATAGACGATGTCTTTGCCGTGCTCGTCGAGCGCGTTCAAGAGCTCGCCGTAGATCTGCGTCTTGCCGATCGTGTACGCGCCGCGGAGGTTCAGGTCGGTCTCCGGGCTCGCGCGGTGCGCGTTGTCCGGGGTGAGCGGATATTCGCCGAGATAGCGCAGTCGCGCGCTCGCTTCCCAGTTCTTGCGCGTCATCGAGATGCCGACTTGTCCCGAGTGCTCGACCGCCTGCTCGATGAACGGACCGTCGGGGTTGTCGACGTAGCGCGCGTGGTTGCCGGTGTAGACCGCGTCGATGCCGAGCCAGGTCAGCGGTTTCCAGAACGCGGTCAGCTCGTAACCCTTGCGCTTCGACGCGCCTTTCGGCTCGACGGCGTTCGAGTCGCCGACGAACACGAGCTCGCTGTCGAGATCGAGCCAGAAGTAGGCGGCCGTGATCTTCAGCGCGCCGACCTCGAAGCGCGCGCCGCCTTCGTAGCCGGTGCCCGGCGAGAGGCCCGCGACGGGCGACGTCGGGGTTCACGACGCCGCGCGCGTCGTTCGAGTGGAACCCTTTGCCCCAGTTGCCGTAGAGCTCCGCCGACCTCGTGAGCTCGTACGCGACGCCGATTTTCGGCGACGCGCGGCTGTCGTTCTCGTTGCCTGCGAAGCTGTGATCGTTCTTCGCCGTGACGTCGAAGTTGTAGATGTCGCCGCGCAGGCCGCCGAGCAGACGCAGCTTGTCGGTCGGCTGCCAGCGTCGCCTCGGCGTAGACGCCGAGCGAGGTTTCCTTGATCGCGTTCTGCGCGATGTTCTCGACGAGCTGGCCCTGGTTCCAATGATCCACGCCGACGTTGCCGATGTCGTCGTAGCGGAAGTCGCCGCCGACGTTGAGCTCGAGCGACATCGTCCGAATCACGGTGCGGTTGTAGCGGCCGCCCGTCGTCCAGCGCCGGTCGAACTGATTCAGCTGAAAGTCGTAGGTCGGGTCGGACTGCATCTGCCAGTCGTAGTACTGCGCGTACGCCGAAGCGCGCCACTTGTCGCCATCGAGCACGGCCGTCGTGATCCAGGCGATCCGTCACCCCGGTCGAGGTCGGATCGAGCGCGCAGAACTCGTTCGCGCACGCGGACGTGCCGATCGCACGCTCGGGAATCTGCTCGGTCGGGATCCACGTCGCGTGATAGCCCCACGCCGTGATCGCGAGCTGACCGAAGTCGGTGGGCCGCGAGTACTTGCCCCAGACCGCCGTGTGGCTCAGGTTCTCGGGCTGCTCCCACGGCCCGTCGTACTCCGTGTGCTCGGCCATGCCCGTGAGCGTTCGCGTCGTTGTCGAGCTCGAGCGTGCCGCCGCCCGCCAACCGGCGCCAGCCGTAGTCGCCGCCCTCGAGCGCGACGAACGGCTGGTCGAGGCGGTCGATCGTCGTGATGAACGCGGCGCCGGCCATCGAGAAGTCGCCGAGGTCCGCGCGGTAGGGGCCCTTGCGGTAATCGATGCGCTCGACGACCTCCGGCATCATCCCGTTGATATCGAGGTAGCCCTGGCCGTGGCCGTGCGAGCGAAGGTTCCACGGCATGCCGTCGACGACCGCCGTGAAGTCGGTGCCGTGATCGAGGTTGAAGCCGCGCAGGAAGTATTGGTTCGCCTTGCCGCTGCCCGAGTGCTGCACCGCGACGAGGCCGGGGACCGACTCGAGCAGCTCGGCCACTTTCAGCATCGGGCGCACGAGGAGGTCCGCGCCGCCGACCGAGCCTTCGCTCGCTGCCTCGGCGGTGCCGAGCAGCTCGAGGTTGCGGCCGAACACGACGATTTCGTCCGGTTGCTTCGCCGCCCTGAGCGGCCGCGCCGGCGGAAGACTCGTTGGGCGCAGGGGGCACACCGTTGGGGTCAGCCTGCTGCGCTCGTGCTGCAGCCGCGCCGAATGCCGTGACGGCGAGCACGGCCAGTACGTAGCGATGCGGTTGGGTTTCCACTCTGGGCCCTTGTTTACCGTGTTGTTCCGCTTCGCTGCATCCCGGCTTCTACCTATTCCGGGACCCGTTCGTTCGCGATGGCACGCGAGCGCGAGGCAGACCGACGCGGTCGACAGAGCTCCCCACATCCTGCGCGGCTCGGGGCGCACTCATCAGGCCAATAGCGGTCTCTTAGCCGCTAAACCGGCGTCGATTTCGGACGCCGTGGCGCGTCCGTTCGCTGGCGTCGACTCGGTTAGTTGGCGGGCGGAGCGGCGCCGCCAGGCGGCGCTTCGGTCTCGGACGACGAGCCCGCGAACAGCTTCTTTCCGTCCGCGAGGGTGACCGAGCTCGCGTTGCCGACGTGCGGGGCGTTCTTCGCGCGGAAGCCCTCGACCGTCACGACGTCGCCGATCTTCATCGAGTTGCGGGTCCAGCCGCGGCGCATCAGGCCGTTCGGGCTCGCGAGCTCGAAGTCCCAGTTCACGATTTCGCCGGATCCCTCGTCCTTAGAGTCGACATAGAAGCGGGCGTGCGGGTTCTCCCACTCGACCTTCGTGACGCTGCCCGTGATCGTGACCTTCTGGTTGCGGTCGAACTCGGCCGCGAACGAGTGGTGCGCCGAAACCGTGCCTTGCGCGAGCAAGGCGCCGAGGCCCAGAGCCGCGAACATCCAATACGCTTTCATCTCATTGCTCCTGAAAATTCTGTTCCTAAGATCTTGGCGCTTTTCGTCGGCTTTGCAACGACCTAGTCGTAGCTCATTTGTCGTAGTGCGTGGAAGACTTCTCGTTTTCGTTACAAACGAATTCGATCAATTCCTGATCGACCGTGAGCTGATGGCTGACGCGAACGGTGAACGGCTTCGTGTATGCGGTCGGGTCGTCGATCGTGACGTCGATCTCGAGATGGCCGAAGTCGGTTCGACGCCAGCGCTCCGTCATCTTGCCCTTCGAGGTCATCGGGCTTCCTTGCACGTCGAGCCAAACGTCGTCGCGGAAGCCGACGGTCTCGACGACGAGCGTGTCGCCTTCCCAATGGCCGACCGAATAGCCGTACCACCACGGCTGCAGGTCGTCGTCGAGCTTCGGCAGCTTTCGACCGTCGGTGAAGATTTGCCGCAGGCCCTGATTGCCTTCGTACATCACGACGATCAAGCGCGGGGTCTGCACGATCTTGCGCGGCTGCGGATGGCCATGCAGCTGCATCAGGCCCATCGGCAGGCAATGAGCGTCGGGATTGTCCTTGTTGTTGGCGGCCATCCGCTTCGCGCGAAGCTCTTTCGCCCAAGGCTGATACGGAGCTCCGCCCGGGATGTTCGCGCCGATATCGAAGAACGTCGCACGCGGCGGCGCCTTGGGATCCGTGGGCGGCGTCGATGGTGTGAGCCCGAGCTGTCGAGCCGTCGCCCTGACTCTGCTGCGAGCGCGATGGGACCCGGTTGACCGTTCCGCGGCGCCGTGGCGATCGATTGGAAGTAGATTTCCCAGAGACCGGTGAGATCCGGATGACCGTCCGCCGCGCGCGGCGTCGGTGCGTTCATATCGGGAGAGTTGTCCGCCTTATGCGGAACGTTCGGCGACGGATACGCCGGCCACTGCGCCGACGCGGGCAGTCCGATCGCCGCGAGCACGGCAGCGAGCAGGATCGTCTTGAGAAGCGTGACCATTATGTTCCGTACCCGGCGTGTCGAGAGGCCGAGAAAATACCGTATTCGACGTCGGTAGCAAAGCAACGTTGGGTTTCTTGAGAATCGTTCTAGTGCGCGACTGGCGGCGGAAAATGCTACGCTCACGAGCCACTAAGCCGCGCTAGACGGCGTTTCTTCGGGGGAAGCACAACGGTGAGTAGCAACGATCCTCGCGACATCATTGCCAAGGCGCCGATGGCCGCGCTGCAAGTGGCCATCATAGCGATCACGGTCGGACTCAACGCGCTCGACGGTTTCGACGTTCTGTCGATCAGTTTCGCGTCGCCTGGCATCGCGGCCGAATGGCACATCGACCGTGCGCTACTCGGCTTCGTGCTGTCCGCGGAGCTCTTGGGCATGGCGCTCGGCTCGGTTTTCCTCGGCGGCCTCGCGGACAAGATTGGCCGGCGGCCGACGATCTTGGGCTGCCTCGTCGTCATGGCGACCGGCATGTTCATGGTTACGCAGTCGACCGGCGTGCTCGGCTGGCTCGTGACGCCGATCGCCGCCTTGTTCGACTACAAGCTCGACAACCGGCTCGGCGACCTCGCGGCCTGGCGGGTGATCACCGGCCTCGGCATCGGCGGCATGCTCGCCGCTATCAACGCGGTGGCGGCGGAGTTCTCGAACGCGAAGCGGCGCGACTGGAGCGTCGCGATCATGTCGATCGGCTATCCGGTCGGCGCGGCGCTCGGCGGCTTCATCACGTCGGCGTCGCTCACGCTCGCGGACTGGCGCTACGTGTTCCAGTTCGGCTGCGACCGCCACGCTCGTGTTCATTCCGCTCGTGTTCTTCTTCGTGCCCGAGTCCGTGCATTGGCTCGCGCGCAAGCAGCCGCAAGGGGCGATCGCGAAGATCAACAGCACGCTCAAGCGGCTCGGCCACTCGACCGTCGCGGCGCTGCCGGCCGTGTCGGACGCGATGCGCAAGCGCTCGGTGTCCGACATCTTCAGTCCCGCCTTCGTCGCCATCACGGTGCTCGTGACCGCGGCGTATTTCTTCCACATCACGACGTTCTACTTCATCGTGAAGTGGGTGCCGAAGATCGTCGTGGATCTCGGCTTCGCGCCGTCGTCGGCCGGCAACGTGCTGAGCTGGACCAACGTGGGGGGGGCGAGCGGCGGCATCGTCGTCGGCCTGCTCGCTCTGCGCTTCAGCGTCAAGCGCATCACGATCGCCGTGATGCTCGTGTCGACGATCATGGTTACGCTGTTCGGCCGCACTGCGCCCGATCTCGTGAAGCTGTCGATGATCTGCGCGGCCGCGGGCTTCTTCACGAACGGCGCGATCACCGGTATGTATGCGATTTTCGCGAGGGCGTTCCCGACGCACGTGCGCGCGTCGGGCACGGGCTTCGCCGTCGGCGTCGGCCGCGGCGGCTCCGTGCTCGCGCCGATCATCGCGGGCTTCTTGTTCCAAGCGAACCTGCAGCTGCCGACCGTCGCCATGATCATGTCGCTCGGCTCGCTGCTCGCAGCGGGCGTGCTGTCGATGCTGAAGCTCAGCGCCGAGACGCCGAACGCTTCGGCGGTCGAGGAGGATGCGCGCGGCCACGGGCGACCCGATCTCAAGGGCGCCGTCGCGCACGGCCGATAAGTATAAGTACCAAGGGCGCCGTCGAGCACGCGCCGATAAGAATAGGTTACGAGGTCCAGCGGAGGGAGTATCGTCTCTTGATCGACGCGATTCAAAACAGCGCGTACGCGGTTTGGGTGCGCGAGTCGCCCTCGATTTGGGCGTACACGACGATTCTGTCGTTGCACGCGATGGGTCTCGCGATCATCGTCGGCATCAACACGATCGTCGCTTTGCGGCTGCTCGGGTTTGTCTCCGACATCCCGATCAACAAGCTCCGCCAGCTCTATCCGTGGATGTACGTGGGCTTTACGATCAATGCGTTCTCGGGGCTCTCGCTCCTTGCCGCGAACCTCTCGAACGACGTCCACAATTGGATGTTCTTCGTGAAGCTCACGATGATCCTGTGCGCAATGATCAACCTCGAGCTCACGAAGGTTCGAGTGTTCGATACTCCGGCCGTGATCAATGGCACCGGTGTTCCGGCGGAGGCGCACCGTTTCGCGATCGCGTCGATGGTCTTCTGGTACCTCGCGATCTGCGCGGGGCGCCTCGTCGAATACCCGAACTTCGTCGAGAAGTGGGTCGGGATGCTCTTCGGCCACTGATGGACGCACTGCAATGGTAGAAACGATTGCTCATCTGATGCTGAAGACCGGTCTCGACAACTACGTCGCGACCCACGACTGGGTCTGGCCGGTCTGCGAGATCCTCCACTTCTTCGGAATGGCCGCGATCATCGGCACCGTGGGTCTCGTCGACGCGCGGATGCTCGGAATCGGCAAGGGCATCCCGATCGCGTCGCTCGAGCGCTTCGTGCCGATCGGCGTGCTCGGGTTGCTGCTCAACATGATCACCGGCTTCATCTTCGTCGCCGGCAATCCGGTCGGCGGACCCCAGGAGTACCTCACGAACCTCGCGTTCCTGATCAAGATGTCGTTGATCGTGATCGCCGGCGTCAACTTGCTCGTGTTCTACGCGTTCGGTATCGCACGGATCGCGAACGCGACCGCGCCTGACGGCTCCGCGCCGGTGAGCGCAAAGGTGGTCGCGGCCGTGTCGCTGATCGCCTGGTTCGGCGTGATCTTCTTCGGCCGGTTCATCATGTACAACGACACGCTGCTGAACGCGCTGGGACTTTAGCCCGACGCGGCCACCGCGCGGCTCCGACCCTTCCATAGGTCGATCGACAGTTCGGTCGAATCCTCGCAGTAGCTCGAGCGCCCGCCGGCGCGGCGGAGAAGTCCGCCACGCCGACAGACTGAGGGCTCAGAGCAATGGCGCGAGCGCGGTCGCGACGCGCTCCGCCTGTGCCGGCGTGATCATGCTGTTGAGCATCGTGACGAATCGACCGTGCTTGACGCCCGATACGATGTATTGCCACCGATAGGCTTTGAGCACCGTGTCACGAATCGCAAGTTGCTCGGCCATGTCGAATCGCCGGTCGCTCGCTGCGATGAAGTAGTCGGCGTCCGCGCGCGACTGCTGCTGTAGGATGCCGTCCACTCCCGCGACGAGCTCGATCAAGTCTGTGACGGCGCGGTCGCGCGCGTCGTCGTCGAGCTTGGCGTCCTCGCGAAGCCACTCGAGCTCGTCGAGAATCGCGTGCTGCGATTCCTCCTGCCAGTGGTGCAGAAACACGTCTCTCCAGAGCTTCGAGAGAGCTTCGTCGTGCTCGATGCTGCTCTTGTAGTGGGCCTGCGTGAAAATCTCGATGTGGCACGTGAGTGCGACTACAGACCACGTCGATTTGCCTAGGACGAAGTGCGCGACATCGTTCGGATTCGGCACGAATTTGTAGCCGCGCGGCATGCTTGCGGAGGCGAGTGCCTCGACACGGCGGAACAGCTCCTGATGCTTGATCTCCTCGTCGCTGAAACGGACGAGCGCTTCCAGGGCGACCTGATTGGCGAACCAGTGGTCCTTGCTGATCTCGAGCATCTTCGCAGTGATGAAGCGCTCTACGAGGCCGAAGATGTTCGCGTACGTTCTGCCTTGTACCTGGCTCATGAACAACCGCTCGTGCGGCGTGAGAAACGGGAGCTCGCCGATGAGCGAGAGCCCGTCGGGCAGGTACTTCTCGCGGCGGTCGAGAGAGCGACCGCGGATCACGTCGGCGTCGATATCCCAGCGGATGCGTTTCGAGGCCTGGATGCTTCGGCTGTATCGAGCGTTCTCGTCTATCGGTTGTACGGCTGACACTGGCGTTCTCCCCGAGTTGGTGAAGCAGGTTGTCTACGGCTGCAGTGTCGGCGGTGCCACCGGCGACGATAATGATCGGGGCACCGGATGAATTGACCGGAACGCCGCGGGTGCAGCGGCGCGTGCTTCGGGCAGTAGCAGTGCTACTCGACCGTGACCGACTTCGCGAGGTTACGCGGTTGGTCGATGTCGCGGCCTTTCGCGAGCGCGACGTGATACGCGAGAAGCTGGAGCGGCAAGTTGAGCAGCAGCGGGTCCAGCTCCGGTTCCGACTTCGGCACCTCGATGACGCCGGCGACGAACGCGGGTAGCGCCGCGCCCTCGTGCGTCACGACGAACGTCGGGCCGCGCCGCGCGTGAATCTCCTCGATGGTGGACACGTTCTTCGCGAGCAAGTCGTCGCGCGGCGCGACGACGACCGTCGGCGTGTCCTCGGAGATCAACGCGAGAGGGCCGTGCTTGAGCTCCGATGCTGGATAAGCTTCGGCGTGTAAGTAGCTGACTTCTTTGAGCTTGAGTGCGCCTTCTAGCGCCACTGCAAAGCCGCCCGCCCGGCCGACGAAGTACGCGTCCCGCGCGTCGGCGAGCTTGAGCGCGATCGACTCGATTTGCGCCTCCGCCGCGAGCACGCGCTCGACCTGCTCCGGCAGCGCTTTGAGCGCCGCGAGCAGCCGCGCGCCGTGGCCGGTCGACAGGTCGCGCAGCCGGCCGAGATGAAGCCCGAGCAGCGCGAAAGCCACGGCCGTGCAGGTGAAGGTCTTGGTCGCGACCACGGCGACTTCCGGCCCCGCGTGCAGATAGATCCCGCGCCCGCATTCCCGCGCGATCGTGCTGCCCACGACGTTGACGATGCCGAGCACGCGGCCGCCCTTGCGCTTGACTTCCTGCACGGCCGCGAGCGTGTCGAAGGTTTCCCCGGATTGGCTCACCGCGACGTAGAGCGTGTCCGGCTCGATGACGGGATTGCGGTAGCGGAACTCGGATGCGGGCTCGGCGCTCGCGGGTAACCGCGCGAGCTGCTCGATCATCTGAGCGCCCATGCAGCCCGCGATGTACGCCGAGCCGCAGCCGAGGATCTTCACGCGCCGCACTTCGAGCAGCTCGCGCGCCGCCGTCACGAGACCGCCGAGATGCGCCGTCGCGAAGCGCTCCTCGAGGCGCCCGCTCAACGTGCGGCGAATCGCGTCCGGTTGCTCGGCGATCTCCTTACGCATGAAGTGCGCGTGGTCGCCCTTGTCGATCGCCTCCGTCGCCGAAGGTCACGGTGAGCGGCGTCTTGATCGTCGCACCGCCGGCGAGCGTCGACGTCTCGTAGCCGTCCGCGCGCACGACCGCGACCTCGCCGTCGTCGAGATGCACGACGCGCTGCGTGTGGCGAACGAGCGCTGCCGCGTCGGATGCGACGAACATCTCGCGGTCGCCGATGCCGAGGATCACAGGGCTGCCGTTGCGCGCAACGACGATCGAGTCGGGCCGCTCGGCATCGACGACCGCGAGCCCATACGTGCCCGTGACGCGGCGCAGCGCGCCGCGCACGGATTCCTCGAGCGTCTCGCCCGGCGTCGCGGCGATCAGGTGCGCGAGCACCTCCGAGTCCGTCTGCGAGCGGAAGCGGACGCCCTCGGCCTCGAAACGGGACCTGAGCTCGGCCGCGTTCTCGACGATGCCGTTGTGCACGATCGCGTATCGGTTCGCCTCGTCGCTGTGCGGATGTGCGTTCGCGTCGCTCGGCTCTCCGTGTGTCGCCCAGCGCGTGTGCGCGATGCCGGCCGCGCCGCGAAGCTTCTGCGGCAGCTGCCGCTCGAGGTCCCTGACCTTGCCTCGGCTCTTATATATGCGCAGCTTGCCGTTGCGCGGCAGAGCTACGCCCGCGGAGTCGTACCCGCGGTATTCGAGCCGGTGTAGCCCCTCGATCAGGATCGGCGCGGCGTCCCGCTTGCCGATATAGCCGACGATTCCGCACATACGCTATGCCTCTCAACCGTAAATGATTCGGCGGATCTGCCGAGTGGTGTATGCCGGCGCGCTGAAGCGGCGCTGGCCGAGCTCCTTCGCGAGCCGCTCGAAGATCTCGTCGTTCGCGAGCCCTTCGCTTTGCAGCGCGTGGTGTCGCCGGCGGATGAACGCCTCGGGTGTTTCGCCGAGGAAGGTCAGCACTTCGTTGACGAGGCGCTCGGCCTCCGCGCTCGTGAGCCGGCTGGTCCGCGCGAGGTAGTCGATCAGCTCGCGGAGGTCGTCGAGATCGGGCATGCGGCGCAGTTTGCCGCGGCGGCCTTAGAAATTTCTACGATTCTGCCCGGAATCAGGCAGGATTTAGTAGAAATCGTCCGATAGAGGGCTATTTCTCGGCCGACGGTGGCTTGCCGGCAGCAATCGCGCGGACCGTCTCGATCGTGTCCGCGTCGCTCGCCGTCTTGTCGTCGCGATAGCGGATCACGCGCGCGAAGCGCAGCGCGAGCCCGCCCGGGTAGCGCCGGCTCACCTGCAGCTCGTTGAACGCGATCTCCACGACGAGCTCCGGCCGAACGTTGACGACGTAGTTGCCCGCGCCCAGATCGACCGCGAGCGCTTTGAGCCGCTCCGTTTGCCAAGCGAGCATCTCGTCGGTCAGCCCTTTGAACGTCTTGCCGAGCATCACGAAGCCGTCGTCGCTCCGCGCGCCGAGATGCAGGTTGCTGAGCCAACCGCGACGCCGGCCGCTGCCCCATTCGGCCGCGAGCACGACGAGGTCGAGCGTGTGGGCGACCTTGATCTTGAGCCACGCGGCGCCGCGGCTGCCGGCCTCGTAGGGCGCCGTGAGCGATTTCGCCATCAATCCCTCGTGCCCCCGGTCGAGCGCGTCGCGCAGGAACCGCTCGGCCGTCTCACGCTCCGCGGTCACGATGCGCGGCACGACCAGGTTCGCCGGCACGTGTCGGGCGAGCGCCGCGACGCGCTCCTCGGTCGGGCGATCGATCAGATCCGCGCCGTCCGCATGCAAACAGTCGAAGCAGAACAACGACAGCGGAACAGAAGCGCGCGTGTCCTCGATCTCGAGCTTGCGTCCGAAGCGGCGCATCGTCTCTTGGAACGGCCGCGGGCGGCCCGCCGCATCGAGCGCGATGACCTCGCCGTCGAGGATCAAGCTCGACGCGTCGAGTGCAGCGATCGCCGCCTCGATCTCGGGCAAGCTGAATGTGACGTCGCGCCCCGTTCGCGAGTAGATCTTCACGTCGCGCTCCTGCTTGTGCACTTGGACGCGGGCGCCGTCGAGCTTGTGCTCGAACGCCGCGAGCCCAAGCTCGGCGAGCGCGCTCTCGACGTCTTGTGTCGGGCTCGCGAGCATCGGGCTCACAGGCTCGAATAGCTTGAGCTTGAAGCGCCCGAGCCCGGCAGAGCCTTCCGCGAGCGCCGCAACAGCGACGGGCGCGATCGCGCCCGCGAGCATGATCGCGCGGCGCACGTCGGGCGCAGGGAGCTCGGCGGCTGCGGCGATCGCGTCGGCCATCACGCCTTCGAGCGCGCCTTGGCGGAGCTCGCCGACGAGCAGGCGCGCGAGGAAACTCTGCTCGCGCGCGGTTGCGGCAGCGAAGAGGCTCTCGAGGATCGCGCGGCGCCGGGTTGCGCTGCCCGCGCCGCGCACGCCAGCGACGCTTTCGAGCCGTTCGCGCGCCGCCGAGATCGCGAGCGTCGCGTCGGCGGCCGGCGGCACGCCGCGCAGGTCATGAACCGTCGCGGGGCCGAGCCCAAGTCGGCCGCCAGGTAGCGCGCCCGCGAGCCACGCGACCGCCGTCTCGCGCTCGTCGGCGTCGAGCGCGCGCAAGCACGCGACCAGGAGCTCGATCTTCGCGAGCCGGCTGCGGGTTGCCGCGACGGCGTC
Source organism: uncultured Gammaproteobacteria bacterium (assembly GCA_963841645.1). Classification (GTDB taxonomy): domain Bacteria; phylum Pseudomonadota; class Gammaproteobacteria; order Steroidobacterales; family Rariloculaceae; genus FEN-1219. The sequence continues at coordinate 90,583 of CAWJDS010000026.1, forward strand.
GGAGGTCTCGGCGAGCGCGGCGAGGAGCACTCGCCTTTAGGGGCCGATGCTCTGGAACCGCGTTCCGTCCTTGAGCACGATCGCCTTGATGAAATACTCGTTCGGATCGTCCTTGCGCGGCGCGCCGATCACGGTGATCTCCTGGCCGGGCGCGATCACGGCGGGGTCGAGTCCCATCCGCACGAGCATGTTCGCGGGCGCGCCTTCCGTGAAGTTGATCGTCTCCTTCGTGCCGTCCGGCTTCGTGTGCGTGAGCGTCATCGCCATGTGCGGATTGCGAAACTTCAGCGTCTCGACGACGCCCTTGAACTCGATGTTCTGCGTCATGTCCCAGACCGCGAACGAGTGGTGTGCGGCCGCCGGCAATGCGAGCGCCGCGAGCGCGGCGCCGAGCAGGGCAACGATCGTCCTATTCATATGATTACTCCTTGCCTCCGCCCGGCAGCTCGTCGAGGTCGGGCAGCGTGAGGCCGCGCTGCGTGAGGTAGTCGTCCCAGAGCGTGTCGGTGCAGGTGTATTCGATCAACGAGAGGTCGGGTCGCAGCTGCAGCGTCGCCTTGATCTTGACGGGCTCGGTGTAGACCTTCGGATCGGTGACCACGAGCTCGTCGACGAGAAACTTCGCGGGCTGCCCGTTCGCCGCCGCGTGCTCTTCGAGATGCAGACGCTCGACGACGTGCGCGGCGGACGAGGTCGCCATTCGCGTCATGTACGGGTAGGGCTTGAGCTTGTCGGTTTCGACCACGAGCGTGTCGCCTTCCCAATGCGCGACCGAGTGCCCCATCGCCGACGGGCACGAGCTGCTTCGGCGGGTTGTGGTCGGCCATGTAGATCTTGCGGTACATGCCGTAGCCTTCCCAGTAGATCGAGAGGTCCTGCGGCCGCTGCTGGATCTCGACCGAGAACGGCGCGCCCCAGACGGCGCGCGGCATGCCGGGCCAGATGCAATAACGGCCCGGGTCGTCGTCGAGCGTGAAGTGTTGTTGGTAGTCCGCGACCAGCTTCTTGGCCGCGTCGTTGTACGGCAGCTGACTCGGCGTCTGGCTCCGCATTCCGGGGCCGACGGCCGGGAAGTAGATCCCGCTGAAGTCCGGGTGCGCGCCTTGCGCGGGACGCGCGGCCTGCGCGAGCGCGAAGCCGGGCAGGGCTATCGCGAGCGTGAGTGCACCGAGCCGCCAAGAACCGATCGTCATGCCGAATCCCCTTCGAGCCCAATGCCGCGGCCGGGAGCTTGCCCCAAGCGCGGCGCAACGGCCTCTTAGTGCCTGACGGCCGGAGTTCCGTCAAGTACAGCCGAGGATTCTCGATGCCGTGGCACGGACGAGGGCGCGAAGCCCCGCCGCGTCGTGGAACGCGACGGGGCTTCGGATTGCGATTGCGATTCGCTGCGTTGCGACCCGCGATCAGCGCGGCGCGATGTTCTGGTTCGTCCGAAACAGATTGGCCGGGTCGAAGCGCCGCTTGATCGCTCGCGAGCCGCTCGAAGTTGGCGGCCGTACGCGTCGTTCACGCGCGCCTCGTCGTCCGGGATGAAGTTCACGTAGACGCTGCCCATCGCATGCGGGGCGAGCCGCTCGTGCAGACGCCGTGCCCAGCCGCGGCAGCGCTCGTCGTCGTTCGCGTCGCGCCAGCGCGTATGCACGTTCACGACGAAGTGCGGCGCGCGATTCGGCCACGCGGTCGCCGCGGCCGGCACGCGCGTCATCGCGCCGCCGACGTGCGCGATGAACACCTCGCACTCCTCGGTCGGCAGCGTCGCGATCGCGTCGCGCAGGATCTCGATCGACGTGTCGCTGAACGCCGCGACGTCATGGCTCTTCCAGTAGTTGCGCGCGCCCGGCGTCAACAGTGGATCGAACGCCGACTGCCAACCGACGAACGGCATCGGGCCGACGATATCCGCGATCGGCTTGCCGATCTTGCGCAGTTCCGCGGTCGCGGCCTCGGCCTCGGCGCGCGGGCCGACGTGGCACATCGCGAGCACGACGATCTCGCGGCCGTGCCACTCGGCGGGAAGGAACGGCAGCGGCGGCGCCTTGCGCATCACGGCCCAGCAAGTGAGATCGTCGGACGCGCGCGCGAGCGCGGCTTGGTACTGCTTCAGCACCGGCGCGAAGTCGGCGAACGGGTGCACGACCATGCCGGCGACGACCTCGGGCCCGAGCGGATGCAGCGCGAACTCGAACTCGGTCACGACGCCGAAGTTGCCGCCGCCGCCGCGGATCGCCCAGTAGAGGTCGGGATGCCGCTCGCGATCGACGCGCGTGATCTCGCCATCGGCGGTCACGACGCGCGCGGACACGAGGTTGTCGATCGTGAGGCCGAGCTTGCGCGTCGTCCAACCGAACCCGCCGCCGAGCGTGAGGCCCGCGATGCCGGTCGTCGAGTTGATGCCGGTCGGCACGACGAGCCCGTGCTGCTGCGTCGCGCGATCGACGTCGGCGAGCGTCGCGCCGGGCTCGACGCGCGCGATGCGTGCGGCCGCGTCGACCGCGATCTTGCGCATCGGGCTCAGATCGATCACGAGGCCGCCCTCGACGAGCGCGTTGCCCGCGATGTTGTGGCCGCCGCCCTTGACGCCGAGCAGCAAGCGGTTCGCGCGCGCGAACGTGACCGCCTTGATCACGTCGGTCTCGGTCGCGGCGCGGACGATCGCGGCCGGTTGCCGCTCGATCATCGCGTTCCAGATCGCGCGCGCGTCGGAGTAGCCGGCGGAATCCGGGAACAGGACGTCGGTGCCGAGCGCGGTTCCGATCGCGGTGCGCTCGAGGTTGACGGTCGAGCCGTCGAGGGTTCGAAAGGCCTGGGTCCGCGGGGCCAGGGTTCGCGAGGCGACAGTGCTCATGGCGTGCTCTCCGGGTATGGTTGCAGTGGGCGCGCATGGTCGGCCGGCGGCCGTTGTCAGGGAATACCGGATCGTCTCTAATTCATGCTCGATCGTCCGCGGCCGTCGTTGCGTGGCGAATTCTCACGAAGGGGTTGAAAGATGGGCCGGAGCGCTTAGCGCGATGGACGTGCTGTCCGATGTGTTGCGCGCCGTGCGGCTCACGAGCGCGCTGTGCTTCGAGGTGAGCGCCTCGCAGCCCTGGATCGCCGCGACGCTGCACATGAAAGAGGTCGGCGCGACGATGATGCCCGGCGCGGGGCACGTGATCCCGTTCCACATGCGATGGTCTCCGCTCGCGGCTGGGCGCGGCCCGACGATCCCGTCGTGCGACCCGAGACCTTCGAGCCCGGCGACATCGTGATGTTTCCGCACGGCGAGGGGCACTTGCTCACGTCGGACGCGGATCGCTGGGAGGCGCCGCGGCGCCGATCCGACCTTCTACGCGGCGGCCGCCAGGAGCGACGCGCCGTTCACGCTCTGCACGATGGACGGCGGTGGCGAGCCCGCGAAGCTTCGTTTGCGGCTACCTCGGCTGCGACGCGTCGCCGTTCAATCCGCTGCTCGAGCGCGCTGCCGCGAATGTTGATCGTGAAGGCGCAGCTCGGCACCGATGGGCTGATGAGGGAGCTCTTGCGCGCCGCAATCGAGCAGAAGGCGAGCGGCAGGGCGGGCGCCGCGGCGCTCGTCGCGCGCGCGGGCGAGCTCATGTTCTTGCAGGCGGTCCGCCAGCACATGGACTCGATGCCCGAGAGCGCGTCGAGCTGGCTCGCGGGGCTGCGCGACGAGCAGGTCGGCCGCGCACTACAGCTCATCCACACGCAGCCCGCGGCCGACTGGTCGCTCGCGAGCCTCGCGAAAAAGAGCGGCGCGTCGCGCTCGGTGCTCGCCGAGCGCTTCGCTCGCTTCACGGGCGAGCCGCCGATGCGCTACGTCGGCCGCTGGCGAATGCAGATCGCGTCGAGCCTGCTCACGGACGGGGAGAGCATCGGCCGCGTCGCGGACGGCGTCGGCTACCGCTCCGAGGCCGCGTTCCAGCGCGCGTTCAAGAAGTACGTCGGCCTGACCTGCGGCGAATGGCGCAAGCGCACGGAACGTTCGACGGGGGCTGAAGCGTAAGCGGTGCGCGCGCGAACATGGGCTAAGCTAGCGGCCGGCGCGCCCGTAGACGCCGGTTCGAACGCGATGCCCCGAATCCGAGACCGCCGCGATTTCCTGAGGACGTCCGCACGCCTGCTTGGCGCGGCGGCGATCGCGCCCTTCGCCCGTCCGGGACGCGGCGTGGCCCAGAGCTCCACAGGATCCTTCGAGGTCGTGCCGTTGCGCGAAGGGCTCGTCCAGCTTCGCGGCGCGAGCAGCAACGCCGTGCTGCTTGCGGGGCGCGACGGTGCGCTGCTCGTCGACAGTGGCACACCCGAGACTTCCGCCGATCTCGGCCGCGTCGTGGCAGAGCGCCTGGGCGACGCGCGCGTCGGCACGCTCATCAACACGCATTGGCACCCGGATCACACGGGCGCTAACGACGCTTTCGGCAAAGCCGGCGCGAGGATCGTGGCGCACGAGAACACGCGGCTCTGGATGAGCACCGAGTACTACGTGGATTGGCAAGATCGCACGTACGAGCCGCGGGCGCCCGAGGCGCTGCCGAACGCGACGTTCTTCTCGTCGGACCCGCAGCCCCTCGCGATCGAGCTCGCCGGCGAGCGCGTCGAGTACGGACACCTGCGCGAGGCGCACACCGACGGCGACGTCTACGTACACTTTCGCGAGCGCAACGTGATCGCGTCCGGCGGCGCCGTCGGCGGCGGCGCCTATCCGATTCTCGATCCGGCAACGGGCGGCTGGATCGGCGGGCTAGTCGAGGCGCAGGCCAAGTTGCTGGCCCTCGCGAACGACGAGACGCTGATCGTGCCGCACTCGGGCCCCGCGCAGTCGCGCGCGCAGCTCGAGGCGCAGCTCGCGATGCTGCGCACGGTACGCGAGCGCGTCGAAAACCTCATGCGCAAAGGTAAGAGCGCAGCGGAGATGATCGCGTCGGGCGTCACGGCCGACTTCGACGCGCGCTTCGGCCGCGAAGGCGCCGCAGTTCATCAGGAACATGTATGACGGCTTGTGGTGGACGGGACGGCTCACTAACTCGCTATAGAGCGCTCGCGCTGCCCGCGCTCGCCGCCGTCGCCGCGCTCGCGGCGTGCTCGCGCTCGCCCGAGGAGGCGGTCGCGAGCCGCTGGGGAGTGCTGCGCTACTGCACGGACTGCCACAACGACGCGGAGCTCGCGGGTCAGCGGTCTTTCGAGCACGCGCGGCCCGCCGACGTCGCGGCGAAGCCGGAGGTCTGGGAGAAGGTCGTGCGCAAGCTGCGCGGGCATCTGATGCCGCCGCCGGGCGAGCCGCGCCCGGACGCGGCGGAACGTCGACGCGTTCGTCACGTGCGCTCGAGCGCTATCTCGACGCGGCCGCGGCACAACGAGGACCCGCGCCCGGTCGCGAGGCCGTGCATCGGCTGAATCGCACCGAGTACGCCACGGCCGTTCGAGATCTGCTCGGCATCGAAATCGACGCGCGCGCGCATGCTGCCCGCGGACGCCGCGAGCGACGGCTTCGACAACGTCGCCGACGTGCTGCACGTCTCGCCGACGCACCTCGATCAATATCTCGCCGCGGCGCGCGACATCAGCATCCGCGCCGTCGGCAATGCGCCGCCCGATCCCGCGCGCGCGGATTACCGCTCGAACGTGCGCAACCACACCGTGCACGTCGAAGGCCTGCCGCTCGGCACGCGCGACGGCATGGTCGTGGCTCACGACTTCCCGCACGACGGGACGTACGTGTTCGACCTCAGCATCTCGTCGGAGCAGGGCGACGAGCTGCGCGGCTACCCGAACGGCTGGATGGAGTACGAGCACACGCGTCGTGCTCACGATCGACGGCGTGCCGGTGTTCGAGGACCACATCGGCGGCGTCGAGGACTCGCTCGCGCTCGACCAGCGGCAGATCACCGCAGTCGAGGAGATCAAGAACCGCTTCCGCAACATCCGGCTCGACGTGAAGGCGGGCGTGCACGAGGTGGCGGCCGCGTTCGTCGCGCGCAGCCGTGCGGAAGGAGACTATCTGCTGCAGGCGCTGATTCCGGGCGAAGGCGTGCCCGACGTGCCGCGGCTGCACGGCATCGTCATCATCGGGCCGTACGACGCGAAGGGACTGAGCGGCACGACCGCGAGCCGTGAACGGATCTTCGTGTGCCATCCGGAGACCGAGGCCGAAGAGACGGCCGTGTGCTGCGCGAATCCTGGGCCGCCTCGCGCGCGGCGCGTTCCGCCGTCCCGTCGGCACCGACGATCTCGAGCCGCTGCTCGCGTTCTACGCGCAGGGCCGCGAGGCCGGCGGCTTCGACGCGGGCATCCAGAAAGGCGTCATGGCGATCCTCGCGAGCACCAAGTTCCTCTATCGCGCCGAGCCCGGCGGCGCGCCGCCCGGGCTCGCAGCCCGGCGCCGCGTATCCCGTGACGGACCTCGAGCTCGCGTGGCGGCTCGCCTTCTTCCTCTGGAGCGAGGGGCCTGACGACGCGCTGCTATCGCTTGCGGAGACCAAGAAGCTGCACGAGCCAAAGGTCTATGAGCAGCAAGTGAGGCGCATGCTCGCCGATCGGCGCTCCGAGTCGCTCGTGACGAGCTTTGCGTTCCAGTGGCTTGGCGTGCGCCGGCTCGACGCCATGGATCCCGACCCGCGTCTCTTCCCCACATTCGACGCGGAGCTGCGCGACGCGTTTCGGACGGAGATGCGGCTCTTCCTCGACAGCATCTTGCGCGACGAGCGCGCGAGCGTGCTCGATCTTTATTCGGCCGACTACACGTTCGTGAACGAGCGGCTCGCGCGTCACTATGGCATCGCGGACGTGCGCGGCGCGCAGTTCCGGCGCGTGCACTTGGACGACCCGCGCCGCCGCGGTCTGCTTGGCAAGGGCAGCGTGCTGTTGGTGTCGTCGTACCCCGATCGCACGTCGCCGGTGCTACGCGGTGCGTGGATCATGGAGCAGATCGTCGGCACGCCGCCGCAGCCGCCGCCGCCCGGCGTCGAGACGAACTTGCCCGCGCTCGACACGGGCGTCGCGCTATCCGTGCGCGATCGGCTCGCGCGCCACCGCACCAAGCCGTCGTGCAACCAGTGCCACGGCGTGATCGACCCGCTCGGCCAGGCGCTCGAGAACTTCGACGTGACCGGCGAATGGCGCGAGATAGAGCGGCAGAACGGCGCGCGCATCGACTCTACGGGTCAGCTCGCGGGCGGCGGCAGGGTGCAGCGGCCCCGAGGATTTGCGCAACGCGCTGCTGAAGGACCCCGACCACCTCGTGCAGGTGGTCGTCGAGAAGCTCATGACTTACGCGCTCGGGCGCGGCGCTCGCGTACTACCGACATGCCGGTCGTGCGCGGGATCGTGCGCGACGCGAAGGCCCAGGGCTGGCGCTTTTCCGCCATCGTGACGGGCGTCGCACGATCCGCGCCGTTCACGATGCGCGAGCGCGCCGGAAGCCGGCTCGGACGATGGCGCCGTCGCGGCCGCGGACGCAAAATGAGCGCCCGGACGCACCCCATGTTCATCACCAAGAAGTATCTGTCGCGACGCACGATGCTCAAGGCGAGCGGCGTCGCGATCGGGCTGCCGCTGCTCGACGCGATGATTCCGGCCGCCACCGCGCTCGCGGCGACCGCCGCGGCGCCGAAGCCGCGCATGGGATTCTTCTACCTGCCGCACGGCGCGATCATGAACAACACCTCGCACGGCGAGGCGATGAACCGCTGGACGCCGAGCACTACGGGTACGCGACTTCGACTTGAAGCCGATCCTCGAGCCGTTCACGCCGGTCAAGAAGTACCTGACCGTCGTCAGCGGGCTCGGCAACAAGCCCGGCGAGAGCTCCGCGGTGCACGCGATCGTGCCCGCGACCTGGCTCTCGTGCGTGCATCCGCGCCAGAGCCACGCGCCGTACGGCGGCGTCACGATCGACCAGATCGCGGCGAAGCACATCGGCCAGGACACGCCGCTGCCGTCGTTCGAGGTCGCGACCGAGGAAGAAGGCGGCGGCGCCGCGTGCGACGGCACGTACGGCTGCAGCTACGGCCGCACGATCTCGTTCCGCACGCCGACCACGCCGCTGCCGATGGAGTTCGACCCGAAGAAGGCGTTCGAGAAGATCTTCGGGCGCGGCAATGACGAGGCGCAGCGCAAGGCCGTGTCGAGCGACTACCTGAGCCTGCTCGACATGGTCAACGGCGAAGCGAATGCGCTCAAGAAGACGCTCGGTGCGAGCGACCGCGTGCTCGTTGGCGACTATCTCGACAGCGTGCGCGAGATCGAGCGGCGCGTGTCGTTGCTCGGCCAGCGAGACCTCTCGAAGCGTGGATTTGCCCGAGGTCCCGGTCGCGATGCCGGACTTCGACAAGCACTTGCGGCTGATGTTCGACCTGATCGTGGCCGCGTTCCAGGCGGACATGACGCGCATCGCGTCGTACATGATGGCCGCCGAAGTCAGCAACCAGTCGTACGCTCACGTCGGCGTGCCCGACGCGTTCCATCCGCTCTCCCATCACGCGGAGAGCAAAGCCGCGATGGAAAAGCTCGTGATCGTGCAGCGCTACCACACGCAGGTGTTCACCGAGTTCTTGCAGAAGCTCGAGAAGATTCCGGACGGCGACGCGGGCTCCGTGCTCGACAGCTCGATCTTTCTGTACGGCAGCAACATGAGCAACAGCAACGTCGCACAACCAGTTCCCGTTGCCGACGCTCGTGCTCGGCCGCGGCGCGGGCACGATCAAGGGCGGCCAGCACCTCGTGTATCCCGACCACACGCCGCTCGCGAATCTATTGCTCACGCTGCTGCGAGCGCGCCGGCGTTTCGGTCGACAAGGTCGGCGACAGCGTCGGCGAGATGACCGAGGTCTGAGCGTTGGCAGCTCGGCCACCTCTCGCGGCCGCGCTACTGCTCCTCGCGCTGGCGCGCTCCGTCGGTGCGGGCAGTGCGCTGCTCGATGCGGCGCAGCGCGGCGACTCGGCCGCTGCTCTCGCGGCGCTCGACGCGAAGCGCGGACCCGCGGCAAGCCGCTCCCGACGGCACGACTGCGCTGCACTGGGCCGTGTACCACGACGATCTCGCGCTCGTCGATCGGCTCATCGCACGCGGCGCCGACGTCACGAGCCGCGAACCAATTCGGCTCCTCACCGATGACCGAGGCCGCGACGATCGGCAACGCGAAGGTCATCCGGAAGCTGCTCGACGCGGGCGCCGACGTCGAGTCGCCCGGCGCCGACGGCGAGACGGCGCTCATGATCGTCGCCCGCAGCGGCAACGTGGCCGCCGCGAATCTGTTGCTCGAGCGCGGCGCGAACGTCGAACGCGCGCGAGCGCTGGCGCGAGCAGACGCCGCTCATGTGGGCCGCCGCGCAGAGCCAAGCCGAGATGGTGAAGCTGCTCGTCCGGCACGGCGCCGACGTCGACGCGCGATAGAGGGTCAACGAGTGGCCGCGTCAGGTTACGGGCGAGCCGCGCCGCATGTACCGGCCGATCGGTGGGCTCACGCCGCTGCTCTTCGCGGCGCGCGAGGGTTGTCTCGAGTGCGCGCGAGCGCTCGTCGAGGGCGGCGCAAACGTCGAACCTGCCGGACCCGAAGAACGTGACGCCGCTGTTCCTCGCGGTCGACAATTTCCACTTCGATCTCGCGAAGTACCTCATCGAGGCCGGGGCGAATCCGAACAAGTGGGACTGGTGGGGCCGCACGCCGCTCTACTCGGCCGTCGACTTGAACACGCTGCCGCACGGCGGCCGCGCGGACCGGATGTCCACTGACCGCACGACGAGCCTCGAGATCGTCGAGCTCCTGCTCGAGAAAGGCGCGAACGCGAACGTGCAGCTGAAGCTGGTGCCGCCGTACCGGCACATCGGCGACGACCGCGGCTGCGACTCCATGCTCACGATGGGCGCCACGCCGCTGCTGCGCGCCGCGAAGACCTTCGACGCTGCTGCGATGAAGCTGCTGATCGAGCACGGCGCGCGACGTGGACTTGCCGAACGTCTCCGGCATCACGCCCGTGATGGCGGCGGCGGGCTACGGGTCGGTCGAATGCGACCCGCGCGGCTACGGGCCCGGCATCCCGCACTACCTCACTGCCGACGTCGAGCAGAAGTCGATCGAGGCGCTGCGGGTGCTGCTCGAGGCGGGTGCGCAGGTGAACATGCGGACGACGGCGGATCGCGGCAGCGGCCGAGCGCACGGGCAGACGGCGCTGTTCGGCGCCGCGTTCTGGGGCTGGAGCGAGGTCGTGAAGCTCCTCGTCGAGCGCGGCGCGAAGATCGACGTCGCGGACGCGCAGGGCCTCACGCCCGTCGACGCGGCTCTAGGGAAGGCGGGTGGCCACGGACGAGGGCAGACCACCGAGGTCCATCAGGACACGGCCGACTCGCTTGTCGCACTCTGCAAGCAGCAGAAAGACTGCGACATTGCCGCGCCGGACGGTCCCGCCTCGTAACGAGCCCGCGATAAAAGAGCCAGCTCAAGCCGGTGCTGGCTGAGAAGCGAATTGCCTGTATTCGCGGGTGCGCTATTCTGCGCGCACTCATCGGGTATCAGAATGACGGGGCGCTCAATGAACTCGACGATGTGGAAGATCGCGCTGCGCACGCTCGCGCGCGACAAGTCCTACGCTCTGATCAACGTCGCCGGCCTCTCGATCGCGATCGCGTGCTGCCTGCTGCTCGGCGAGTATCTGCACAGCGAGCTCACGTACGACCAGAGCCACGAGAATTACAAGCGCATTTTCCGGATCGCGAACGAGTTCGAGATCAACGGCAAGCACGATAACTTCGCCCGGACTTCGCCTGTGCTCGGGCCGATGCTCAAGGAAGAGAATGCCGACGTGGAGGCGTACGTGCGCTTCCTCGGCGGCGGCGCGAGCCGGAACTTCCTCCAGCACGGCAACGACGGCTATTACTGGCGCGACACTTACGTCGTCGATACGAACGTGTTCGACGTGTTCACGCACAAGATCCTCTACGGCGACCCGAAGCACGCGCTCGACTCTCCGACGGCGATCGCGATCAGCCACTCGGTCGCGCGGCATTACTTCGGCGAGCGCAATCCGATTGGCGAAACTCTGACGTCCGACGGTAACGACGCGCAGGTCACGCTCGTGTTCGAGGACCTGCCCGAGAACACGCACTTGAGGTACGACGCGCTGTTCTCGGCGAACCTCGGAATGCTGTCGGCGCCGAACGACGAGAACATCCGTCGGCAGCTGCTTTTCAACGTCAGCCCCTATACGTATCTCTTGATGCGTCCCGGATACGACCCCGCGAAGTGGGGCGAAGTGTCGAGCTCGTTCTTCGACCGCAACATGAAGACTATGGGCGACCGCATCAGCGCGAAGTGGCGCAGCTGGCTACAGCCGCTCCCCGACATTCATTTGTACTCCGACGTGTCGAACGACTTACCGACGGGCAATCGCTATTACCTGTACGGCTTCGTCGCAGTCGCCGTGTTCACGCTGCTCGTGGCCTGCATCAACTACATGAATCTCGCGACCGCACGCGCTGCGAAGCGCGCGAAAGAGGTCGGGATGCGCAAGATCCTGGGCTCGAGCCGGCGCGCGCTGATCGTGCAGTTCCTCGCCGAGTCGTTGCTGCTTGCGGTCGTCGCCGTGCTGCTCGGTCTGCTGCTCGCGAAGCTCGCGGTCGCATTCACGCCGATCAGCCAGCTGTTCGGCAGGACGCTCTCTCTGAGCTTCACGCAGCTGCCGCAGATCTACCTCTGGCTCGTGGGGCTTGCGCTGCTCGTGGGCATCGGGGCCGGGCTCTATCCCGCGTTCTATCTGTCGGCGGCCGTGCCGGTGTCGGCGCTCGTGAGCGGCGCGAAGGGCGGCGGCCGGAGCTCGGGGCTGCGCGAGAGTCTCGTCTTCGTGCAGTTCCTGATCTCCGTGACCGTGATCGCGTGCACGCTCGTGATGGGCGCGCAGATGCGCTACATCTCGAGCATGTCGCTCGGATTCGAGCGCGAGAACCGCGTGAACGTCACGCTCCGCGGCTCGGACACCATCCTGAGCGCCGACGCGATCAAGACGCAGCTCATGTCGAATCCGAACGTGCTCGGCGTGTCGTGGGCGACGGCTCCGATGGGCGGCCGTTTCGGGATCAACGCGATCGGACTCGAGACGAACCAGGGCACGATCGAGACGACCACCGTGAATCACATGGGAGTGGGACCCGACTTCCTCGGCGTGATGGGCATGAAGCTCGTCGCGGGCCGCGCGCCCGCGGACGACGTCGCAAGCGCGGCCGGGGCTGGCGGTCCGGGCGGAGCTCCCGCTTCGCGCATCAACGAGATCCTCGTCAACGAGGCTCTCGTGCGCGCGCTGCACTGGGAGGAGGCCGTCGGCAAGCGGTTCGAGCTCGGGCAAGGCCCACAGGCGCAGAAGGGCACCGTCGTCGGCGTCGTGAAGGACTTCAACTTCAGCTCCGTGCACGAGGGTGTGGGGCCATTCGCGATCTATCGCCAAATCGAGGACTTCTCTCGGGTGCCGCAGGTGCTGCGCCTGCACGAGGAGCGCACGATGGTCGTCAACATCGCGGGCAGGGACGTGCCGGCCACGATCCGATTCGTCGGCGACACGCTGCGCAAGTTCGACGGGATGCATCCGTTCGAGTTCGAGTTCGTCGACGACTCGCTCGACAGGCTCTACGTCGCGGACCAGCGGCTCACGCGGCTGATCGCGATCTTCGCGGGGCTCTGCATCGCCATCGCGTGCCTCGGCCTCTTCGGGCTCGCTTCATTCATGGCCGCGCAGCGCACGCGCGAGATCGGCGTTCGCAAGGTCTTCGGCGCGCGCACGGGTCAGATCATCTCGCTGCTCGCGCACCGGATCGTCTATCTCGTGCTCGGCGCGGCGGCGGTCGCGAGCGTGCTGTCCTATGTCGTGATGAAGGCGTGGCTCGAGAACTTCGCGTTCCGCGCAGGAATCAACCCGCTCATCTTCGTCGCGGCCGCGCTCGCCGGGCTCGGGATCGCTTACCTCACGGTTGCGCTGCAGTCGATGAAGGCCGCGCGCGCGCATCCCGTGACCTCGCTGCGCTACGAATAGACGCGGCTGAGCCCGCCGCGTGCGAGCGGCGACGGCCCAACCGGCCTCGCCATTGGTGCGTAAGCCGAATCGTCCAGTACGTCCTTCGTTCGGCGCGTCGCTTCATTGGCAAGCGCTCACAATATCGGTATAAGTACCACGCGTTCGTTTCGTTTCATCATCTCGGGGGGGAGGATCGATGCGAAATGCTGCTCTGAGCATGTCGGCGCTTGTGGCGGTGATATGCGGCCTACCTGCGCCCGCCTTTGCGCAACTCGAAGAGATCGTCGTCACGGCCACTCGCCGCGAGACGAACCTGCAAGACACACCGGTGTCGATTCAAGCGTTCACCTCCGAGCAGCTCGAGCTCGGCGGCATCACGAACGGTCGCGACCTCGGCATCATGGTGCCGAACGTCGTGCTGAATCCGAACACCGGCGGCGCCCAGTCGAACTTCTACGTGCGCGGACTGCCGGGCGTAGGCCTGTACGTCGACGGCGTGTGGCAGGACGGGTTCGGGTTCCAGCAAATGGACTTCACCGAGATGGAGCGCATCGAGGTGCTCCGCGGCCCGCAAGGCACGCTGTTCGGGCGCAACACGAACGGCGGCGCGGTCAACATGACGACGAAGAAGCCGGCCGACGAGTTCGGTGCGCGCGTGAAGCTCAGCATCGGCGACTTCAACCGCCGCGACGCGCAGGTCGCTGTCGATCTTCCGATCACCGACAAGCTCAAGTCGAAGTTCATCGGCGCGACGTATCAGAACGACGGCTTCCTCAAGGGGCTCACGACGCCCTGGAACTTCGGCGCGCAGGACGACACGATTCTGAAGGCGGACTTCCTGTGGAAACCGACGGACACCTTCTCGCTGCGCTTCACGTACGACGACGAGAAGAAGCGTGGCACGGACCCGCGCATCCATCGGATGACGCGCTACGACAACTCGAAGATCTACGCGTACAACATCATGCTCGGCGCCTATCAGGCGCAGGCCGCCGCGGCCTGCAGGCGGATCTCGCGCGATGCGCCTCGATCGGTGCCGGCGTCGCGGGCCGACCCGCGGGGCTTCCGAACTACTTCAACGCGGCCGCCAACACCTGGTCGGCGCCGCCGAGCGTAGGGTTCGGCACCCGTTACACGGGCATCGCGAGCCCCGCTTTCAACCCGGTGACGCATACGACGGACTACGAAGGCGGCCTGAAAAGCGCGTTTGGCGACATCGTGAACGGCGTGTACGTCGCCGAATCCGCGAATGGCCGACATCTCGTTCAACGGCCCGGGCCAGGTCGGCAAATGGGAGACGAAGTCCGACTCGATGGAAAACGGCATCACCGCCGACTTGGACTACGCGACGCTCACCGCGATTGGGACATCAACGACAAGCTGCATTTCCAGGCGATCCTCGCAAGCTGGGATCAGTATCAACGCCAAGTCATCGACTTCGACGGCACGGAGTTCCTGATCACGACGGACGACCTCAAGCAGCAGCGGAACAACGACTCCATCGAGCTGCATTTGACTGGTCAGACGAAGAACGGCCGTATCAACTGGCTCGCGGGCTACTACCGCCTCGACCAGAGTCTCGACTTCCGCAACACGCGCTGGGGCATGTGGGAGTTCGTGGTGCCGAACTACGGACCCCCCGTCCCGGCGGTCAATACGACGACGAGCGAGTACGTGCGTCAGACTGCGACGCTGCTAGGGCTCAACGGCCTCACGGGCGGCAATATGCTGACGGCCGACACGGCGGGCGTCGGTTTCGGCCCCACGAACCGCTATCCGTGGAACTTCGGCAATATCGCGACGGACCTGCTCACGAATCGCTGGGACAAGGACCACGCGTTCTTCGGCGAGGCGACGTTCAGCGTCACGAAGAAGCTCGACCTCACGTTCGGCGCGCGGGTCAGCGACAAGACCGGCGGCGACAAGTCGTATACGCCGAGCGACGCGTTCCGAACGCCGGACCCGGCCGTGCCGCCGCAAGGCGACCCGTTCGCGTTCAGCGCGATCACGCTGGATCACCCTGACCCGTCCTACCCAAGCAACGACACGTACAAGTTCTCGGCCGCGTATCACCTGCGCGACTCGATGATGATCTACGCCACGTATGCGGAGGGGTTCACGTCGCAGAGCACGCCGCTCACGACGATCGGGCCCACGGCCGTGCCGCCGTCTGGCTGCACGGACCGGTCCGCCATCCCCGGCTCTACGACGCAAGTCTTCTGCACGCTCCCGGTGGAGAGTCGTCGAGAACAAGGAAGTCGGACTGCGATCCGACTGGCTCCAAGGGAAACTGCGCTTCAACGCGACGTACTTCGACTCGCTCTGGACGGGCATGCGCGTCACGCTGCTCCCGAAGGACGCGGGCGGCAACACGCAGCCGTTCCCGTATCAATCCGGTGAAGGCAAGGGCACCGCCTCGGGATGGGAGTTCGAGGTGGTCTGGCTGGCGGCGCAGCGGCTGCGCCTGAACTTCGGGCTCGGCCTCATCAGCACGAACTACATCCAAGCCGGCGTGTTCGACGGCACGACCGGCAACTATCCCGGATCGCCGTTCGCTTACGCGCCGGAGCATAGCGGCACGATCGGCGCGAACTACGAGATCCCGCTCAGCAGCGGCGGCCACATCGTGCTCGTCGGCGACTACGGCTACATGGGTCCCTACGCGCGCGACGCGGCGTATCAACGAACGTTGATCGACGCGAACGGCAAGCCCGTGCTCGAGCCCTCCTACGGCATACTGAACGGTCGCTTCGTCTACGAGCCCGCGAACCGGAAATACAGCTTCGAGGTCTGGGGCAAGAACTTGACCGACGAGCTCTACATCAATGGCGGCTTCGATACTCGCGACACCTGGGGCTATGACTTCGCGATCGTCGGCCGGTCGCGCGAGGTCGGCGTGACGTTGAGCTTCTCGTTCTAGATCATCGAGACGGACTGGACTTACAGCGGCGCGAACTGACGAACGATTCGCGGCGTCAGGGACGCGCCGCCACGTCGAGCCGCAGCCCTGCGACGAACGCGTGCAACTCGCGCAGCACGTCGGCTTCGTTCGATAGAAACACGTAGTGGTTCGCGCGGGCGAGCCGCACCGCTCGTCACGAACCGCGAGCACGTCGTCGCCGAGCGATCGGACTCGTAGCCGGATGCCGGGCGCGCTCGAGGCGCCGTAACCGCGCCTCGTGACTCCGACACGTGGTACTCGCTCGTGAGCTTCGCCGCGAAGTCGTCGAACACGTGCGCCGAGTTGCCGAGGCCTCGCGAGCAGCACGACCGGTCGTCCGGTCCCGCCCCAGTCGAGCACTTCGAGCCGCACGTCGGGCGCGACGGTGACGAAGCGAGCCGTGTGCGGCGACGGATCACGCCACTCCGGCTGCGCGGTCGCCGCGAACGCGCCGAGCGCCGCGACTGCTGCGATCAAGTCGTCGAACGCATGAAGTGTTGCCCCTTTGACGGTTCGCTCCGCGTTGAGATGCGAGTTCTCGACGAATGGTTGCAAGCAAACGCGGCTGCGGGCGGCACACTCCACGCGTGGGCCGCGAGCGATTGTCACATGAGGCGCGGTCGGGGCTATGCCGACCGGCTATTCTTCGGCCGTGAACCGCAGGCCCTTGACGATGTAGTTAATCAGGACCGCGACGCCGAGGTAGGCCGCCACGAACAACAAGGATTCGCCGAGGGAGATGCCGTCGAACGCGCCTTGGACGCCCAGCGAGTAGGTCATGCCGACGCAGAACCCGCCGAAAATCGACCAGAAGGCTTTGGTTTGTGAGCGCGTCACGGCGGCGCACTTCACCATCTCCGCGTCGAGACGTCAAACGATGGCGTCTCATTTTCGGACGCGCGCGCGGCTCGGGCTCGCGCGATCTCACGGTTGCGCCGCACTCGGCGAATTGCGCGCCGCCTCACCTCGTGAGCTCGCTGCGCTACGAGCCGCGACGGCTGCGTTCACGATGCGCTCGGCGTCGCGGCTGACGCCGCGGATCATCGTGGAAGAGAAGGAGTGCAGGAAATGCTGGCCGACGTAGTAGAGGCCCGGATGCGTCGTCGACACACCGCTCGCGTGCCGCGGCTCGCCGTCGGACCCGACCACGGGCAGATCGATCCACTCGAGGCCGTGGTGGAAGCCCGTGCCCCAGATCACGTTGCCGACGTCGAGCACGCTGCCGTCGTCGAGGACCGGTAGGCCGTCGCGTGCACCGACGACGCGTCCCACGCGTCTCACGCCGCCGGCCTCGAGCTCGCCGGGTCTGATCCGAATCAGCGGCGCGCCGCGCGAGATGAACCGGGGGCGGATCCTGCGACCGATCGGCGACCTAACCGTGATCACGTGGTGAAACACGAAGCCGATCACGAGCCGCGCCAGGAACAGTCGGCTCGCCGTGCCTTCGATGTCGAACGGAACGGTTCCGACGTCGCGACCCGACAGCCAGGCCGGCCGAGTGCGCGCGAGCTCGAGCGCGATCTCGGCGCCCGAGTTTCCGGCGCCGACGACGAGCACGCCGCCGTCACCAAGCTGTGCCGGGTTCCGATAGTCGAACGAGTGCAGCTGGACGATGCCAGGCTTCAGCGCGCGCGCGAATTCGGGCACGCGCGGACGTTGATAGCTCGACATGGCGACGACGACCTGGTCGGCGCGCAGCGTGAAGCCATCGCCTTGCACCACGAACACGCCGTCTTGCTTGGACAGCCGCTCGACTCGCGACCGCAGCCGCACCGGCAGTGCGAATTTCGCGGCGTAAGCCTCGAGGTAGCTCGCCATTTGATCCTTGGTCGGGAAATACCACTGACGGCCCGGAAAGCTCATGCCCGACAGAGCGTCGTAGCGCGAGGGCGTGAAGAGCCGCAGCGAGTCCCAACGCCGGCGCCACGGATCGCCGATCCGTTCGCCGGCGTCGAGGATCAGGAATCGCAGCCCGGCGCGCTGCAGGTGGTAGCCGGTAACGAGACCCGCCTGGCCGCCGCCGATCACGATCACGTCGTAGTGCCCGGTGAGCGTGGCCGCCAACCGGCGCCGCTCGAGACGGGCGAATGCGTCGCCGGGCTCGACGAGCTCTGTCTTGCGATCCGGGGCGTTGTGTAGTTCCAAGTCGCTCATGACTCCCTCCTCTGGTTGGGTGGGAGCCACGTTAGTGCGCGCGCTCGCGCGCGACTTCGGCCAAAACCCCCATCATCGCGCGGCCTCGATGTGGGTAGTTCCACCCATAGGGCCGAACGACGACGAGAGGGTTAGACGAGGCGTTGCTGGTATGCGTACGCGGTCGCGGCAGCGCGCGACGCGACGTTCGTCTTGCTGAAGATGTTGCTCACGTGCCGGTCGACGGTCTTCTCGCTGAGATGCAGCTCGCGAGCAATCGCCTTGTTCGTCTTGCCGGTCGCAACGAGGCGCAGCACCTCGAGCTCGCGCTGAGACAGCCCGTGCGGGCGTGCGGATGCCGGCGTGCCGCTCGACGGCATCGAGTGCGGCGATGTCCGGCGCGGCGCCGAGGTCCGCGAAGGCGACGCGCGCGTGACCGAGCTCGAGCGCGGCGGCGTCGGCATCGCCGCAGTCATGGCACGTGCGCGCGAGGAGCACGCGCAGGCGTGCAACGATGTACGGGGCGCCCGCGGCAGCCCAAGCGTTCAGCGCCTGACGGAGCGGAGCCAGCGCGGCCTGCGGACGTCCCTCGGCGGCCGCGACGGCCCCTTCTGCATGTGCAGCCATCGCGCCAAGGAGATCGGTCTTCACCGCCGCGGCCGTGGCCGCGAGCTCGCGCGCGGCCGCTGCGTGCTTCGTCGATCTCACCGGCCGCGAGCAGGATCTCGACACTCGCCGGCAAGTAGCGCACGCGCCGCAACGGTTCCGGCACCGCGGCGAGCGCCGTGCGGATCGAGCTCACGGCGTCGGCGATGCGGCCTTGCGCGAGGCGCAGCAGCGCGAGCCCGGGCTGCGCGTCTCGGCCGCGCTCGCTCGCATTGCGATACGCCGTTTCGGCCGCGGCATGCTCGCCGCGCAGACGACGGATCTCGGCCTCTTGGTAGCACGCGTCGCCGACGGCTGCGTAACCTTCGCCCCGCGCATCTCTGAAAGTCTCGGCGGCCGCGCGTGCGGCTTCGATCGCTTCGCCCCACTCGCCGCCGAGCTGCATGAGCTCCACGCGGTGTACCGCGCAGGCACCCGTGAACTGCACGAGCTGCGACTGCGCGTCGCACCACGCTGCGAGCGCCTCCGTCCACTCGCGCGCGCGCGCGAGCGCATACACCTGGTGGCAAGCCGCGATCACGATGCAATAGATGAGGCCGGCGAACATCGGCGACAGCGGCTCCGTCGTGACGGACAGCATCGCTTCGTCGAGCAGCGCGAATCCTGCGTCCGTCTGGCCGAGCCGCATGGCGGCTCTGCCCGAGAGCGCGCGGGCGAACGCACTCAAGTCCTTGTCGGCGAAGCGGTCGCCGATCTCTACGGCACGCCGCGCCAAAACCGCAATCCGTTCGAAGTCTCCGGTCGCGTCCAGGCGCCGGATCTCCGCAAGGAGCAGGTACCCGGTTTCCGCGCAGTCCTTGCCTTCTACGAGCCGCTGCGCGCGCGACAGCCAGCCGTTCGCGCGCCCGTGCTCGCCAGCGATGCGCATGCGTATGCCGACGAAAAATGCGGCGCGCGCGGCCAGGAGCTCCTCGCCCGCATCGAGCCGCGCTTGGTAGAGGCGCTCGAGCGCGCGGAAGGACTCCTCGTCGCGGCCCGTGAGGGTAGCCGCCCAGCCAAGCCGCTCGATGTCTGCGGGTGCGAGCGGTGCGTGCGCGTCGGCAGCCAAGAAAGCGACGTAGGCGTCGTCCCAGGCGCGTGCGGAATACGCCGCGCGCGCGCGTTCGAGATCGGTCGGCTTGTGGGGGTGTGCGGGCACAGCGCCGGCATTTTAGCGCCGGCCCAGCCGTATCGACACGAAACGCCCCCGGCGGCGCGTGCGGATTGACGCCCGCGGCGTGTGGCCGTAGCGTTCGTACCGAGGAGATCCGATGGCCTTCGAGACCCGATGCCTGCGGACCGCTGTTTCGCTGACGGCATGCGTCGCCTTTTCGGCGCTCGCGCAAGCGCCGAGGCCGGCCGATTCTCCCGCGAAGCCTTGGGCAGCGCCTCGAACGGCCGACGGACAGCCCGACCTCCAAGGTTCCTGGACCAACGATACGTACACCCCGCTCGAGCGGCCCGCCGAGCTCGCAGGCAAGGAGTACTTCACGCCCGAGGAAGCCGCCGCGTTCTTCAAGGCGCGCGAGGACCGCCTGCGCGGCCAGTCGAAGACCGACATCCACTACGACGACGCGATCTGGCAGGCCGAGAACTACGGAAAAATCGAGAACCGGCGCACGTCGCTGATCCTCGAGCCGCGCGACGGCAAGGTGCCGCCGTTGACCTCGGAGGGCCAAGCACGCCTCGCGCATCAGAAGGCGACCCAGCGCGCGGCGCCCGAAACGATCAGCGCGAAGAGCCGCTCGCTCGGCGAGCGCTGCATCTCGTGGGGCAACGTCGGTCCGCCGATGATGCCACCCACGTACGCGGCGAACATGGAGATCGTGCAGACCCGCGGCCTTGTCGTGATTCGTCACGAGCTCATGCACGACACGCGCCTGATCTACACGGACGGCCGTGCGCACCCGGGCCCCGAGGTGCAATGGATGTCAGGTCACTCCGTCGGTCATTGGGAAGGCGCGACGCTCGTGGTCGACACGACCAATTTCACGGACCGCACGAACTTCCGCGGCTCGCCGTCGAATACGCGCCAAGACATCTTCGCGACCGAGCACCTGCACGTCGTCGAGCGCTTCACGCGCTCGGCACCCGACACGATCGACTACTCGTATACCGTCGAAGATCCGCACACGTGGACGACGCCCTGGAAGGGCGAGATGGCGATCCGCCGCACCGACGGCGAGATCTTCGAGTACGCGTGCCACGAGGGAAACTACGGGCTCGCGAACATCCTGCGCGCCGCGCGCGCGGCCGATCGCTCGGCCCTCAGGCACCGAGACGAGCGCGAATCGGTAACGGCATCCCGCCACGCTCGAGGCGCTGACGGTTCAACGCGCGACGCGTCGATACGCGCTCAAGCCGAGCATCAGACCGATCGCGCCCTCTGTAGGCTCCCGAAAAAATGCCAGCGACAACTGCGGAACCGGCGAGCGCAGGACGGGCCGCAGGTCGTCGTCGAGCACGAAATCGACCTGCAGGCTCGCGCGACGATCCTCGTGGCCGAGCGTGCAGACCAGCCGGTCGTCGGCATGCTGGACGCTGACCAGCGCGGTGCCGGGTCCGATGTATCGTCCGGTGAGGTCGCGCAAATCGAAGCTGAAGCGTTGAAGAACCTCGCGCGGCGCGACCCCGGCGATTTCGTTGCAGAGCGCGGTGAGAACGAAATCGCGCAAGTGCGGAACCATCGCGTTCAAGCCCACGGCGACGCCTATGCCAGGTGCGAAGCGAAGGCCGACACACTGTCCCGCAGCAACGCCCGTGCTCCCGCGGAAGCCGCCGCGCAGCTCGGCGCAGCCGAGGCCGAATGCGAGCGGCATGAGCTCGCAAAGGGGGCCACCCGCGGATGGCGGAAGGCGGACGACGCTACGCTGAAGCTCGGGAACGCCGAGCGCCGTTTGGCCGAGGTCGAGCAGATCATCGACGGTGACGGCGCGTTCCGAGAACGCCGGTTGCCAGAACGGCGGGATGGAGTCGGCCGTGTCGAGCACGACGAACCGACCCGCACGCTCGTCGAAGACGTGCCGCCCCGCGTTCTCCGCGTCACGAGCTGCTGCGTGTCCATCGTCCGGTGCGGTTCCGCCGACGCGCCGGATGATTTCACACAACAGTACGGACTCGGTGTGCTCGTAACTGAACACGCGACCCGGTGCGAACAGCTGCGGCGCTGCCTTCAAATACGCCACCAAGCCGTCCCAGCTGAGTGCGCGCGTGCGGCCGTCGAAAATGCTCGTGCCGCGGTAGCCGCTGGTGTGAGAGAGCAGGTGCTCGCAGAGGACGGTCTCTCCGCACGCGGAGTCGTGGAGCTCGGGCAAGTACGCGGCGATCGGGTTGCGCAAGTCCAGCGCGCCACGGCGTGCGAGCTCGTGCGCCCGGATGGCTAGCGGCAGCTTGCTTGCGCACCCGAGCGCGAAGGTCGCCGATTTTCCGAGGCGTCGCCGCTCGCCGGCGATGCTCGTGCCGGCGGCTGCGTAGGTTCGCCGGCCGTCGACGCTCGCGCCGAGGACGATACCGGGTATTTGCGTTTCCTCGCGTACGCGCGCTGCGAGCGCATCCATGCGCGGCTGCAGATCCACCTCCGCAACATTCCGGCGCATACCGTCCTCCGACGATCCTTGTCTCGGCCGATAGCACAGCACGCAGCCTGTGCGCCTAGCAGCGCGCGATTCGCGCTGCTTTCGCAAGAAAAGGGACGCGGCGTAGGCGGTCGGGCGCCGTTAGGATCTTGGACGGAGACTTGCGCAAACCCTTGGCCGATGAACGCCCCGTTGCCACTGTTTCGGTCGACCGCGCTCGCGGCGAACCGCAAGGATGCGCTCGGCCCGATCGTGCTCGCACGGCCGGCGTCGTTCGGCATTCTTTCCGGAGTTGCGGTCCTCATTGCGCTACTTCTCGGCGCGCTGCTCGCGTTCGGCGCCTACAGCGCGCGTAGCACGCTGCGCGGGCGGCTCGTCCCCGATCGCGGCGTGATCGACGTTCATAGCCCGCAGCTCGGCACCATCGTCGAGAAGCACGTCGCCGAAGGGCAGCACGTTGCGCGCGGCGAAGTCCTGTTCGTAGTGTCGAGCGAGCGGCTCACGAAGGCGCTAGGGCCAGCTCAGTCGGCCGTCGGCGAGCGACTCACCGGCCGCCGCCAGAGTCTCGAGACGCAGATCGAGGACACGCACGCGCTCGAGCGCCTCGAACGCGCGTCGCTCGCGGAATCGCGCTCATCGTTAGTGGCAGAGACCGCGGTGTTGAAGCAGAGCATGGACGCGCAGCGAGAGCGCGTGCGTATGGCCGAAGAGCTGGTCGAGCGCTACGGGCGAATTCGGGCTCAAGGCTTTGCATCGGAGGACCTCTTGCTCGCGAAGCAAGCCGACTTGCTCGAGCAACGCGGCCGGTTGCAGAGCCTCGAGCGCGAGACCAACGGTGTCGCTCGCCAGCTCGAGGATGTGACTGCGCGCGCCGGTTCGCTCGAGCTGCGCTACCGCAATCAGATCGCGGAGCTCGAGCGCTCGGTGACCGCCGCGGAGCTCGACATCGCCGAGAACGAGGCGCGACGCGAAATCGTCGTGGTGGCTCCAGCGAACGGAATCGCGACCGGAATAGCGGCCGTCGTCGGCCAGCTCGTCGACAATTCCGCGCCGCTCGCATTCATAGTGCCGGCAGGGTCGCGACTTCGCGCGGAGCTCTATGCTCCGAGCCGCGCCGTCGGTTTCGTCTCGGTCGGAGAGGAGGTGCTGCTGCGCTACGAGCCGTTCCCGTATCAGAAGTTTGGCCATTACCGCGGCAGGGTAGAGGCCGTCTCGCAGACCGCCGTTTTGCCGACCGCGCGCGCCGACGCGATCGGCGCCGAGCCCGTCTATCAAGTCGTCGTCGCGCTCGAATCTCAGAACGTGATCGCGTATGGCGAGCCGCGTGCACTGCGCGCCGGCATGGCCGTCGAAGCGGACGTATTGCTCGAAACTAGACGCCTCTACGAATGGGCACTCGAACCTCTCTACTCGCTACGCGGAAAGGTCCGTTGAGGAATGCGATCGGGCGACCGGTTTTCAGTTTGTGGCGCGGAGCAACGCGCGGGTCGAGTCGCGAGCGAAACGCGAGCGAAACTCCCTGGGGTCATTTCCACCCCGGCGGCGTATCCGCCGGCATCCCTTTGAACATCGCCTCGACGGCGTGCACCTCGCCGCCGTACACCTTGAACGCCTCGAACGTCACGAGCGCCTTGCCTTCGCCGCGCGGCAGCGAGCCCGCGCCGAAGTCCATCCAGAGCAGCACGGTGCCGTTCTCCTCGTCGACGGCGATCACCCGCGACTTGATCCCGGCGAGCGTCGGCAGCCGCTGCGAGCGCAGGTTCTCGCAGCTCGGCGGCTGGAACGTGCAGCCGGGCCCAGCCATTTTGACGCCGTTCTCCAAGCGATACGCGTCCTTCGCGAACGGCACGTCGGACTTCTCGAAGCTGCCGATCTTGAGTCCCCCGGGATAGCGCAGCGCGATGTCGATCATCTGCTGGCGCGGCGTGAGCAAGTCTTTGCGCGGCGGCGTCACCATCGCGGGCGAGGGCGTTGCGAGCGCATCGGGCGCGAACAGCGCACCCTCGGCTTGGTTGTGCACGACGATCGTCTCGATCTCCGTGATCTTCTTGTCGACGACCTTGAGCCGCCCGGTGAACAGGATCGGCTTGCCGTCCTCCTCGATGACCGCGTGCACGGCGGCCGTGCCGGTTTGCGGATCGAGGAAGTCGGTGCGAAACGGCCGCAGCTTCGTCGCGGTTTTCCAGAACCCTTCGCCGACCTTGAGCTCCTTCGCGTCCTCGGTGAAGCGCACGTTCGCGGCGAGCGGCGCTTTCTTCGGATCGTGCGCGACGAGGGAATCGAGATACTTCGTCATCACGTCCTTGAGGCACGTGCGGTCGCAAGAGGGCTTCGCCTGCGCCTCGAGCGCGCGCGGAGCGCAGAACGCGACGACGAGAGCGGAGAGAACGAACGCGTAGGTGATTTTCATGGGTGTCACTCGTCCGGCCAGCCTGGATTCATTCGGTGCGCGGCTGCGAGGGCCGCGGCTGCGCGAGATTACCGCTCGCCGGAACACCCGTCGAGCCGACAGGCGGAGGCGCGGCCTTTCCACGGCGCCGTTCTCAAGATTCCTTTGCGCCGCGCTGCGCGCCCGGTTACGCATGGCGTGCGCGGGCGTTTGTTACTACCATCCTCCGACTCTGCAATTCGGGGGAGAAAAATGAGGCAGACCATCGAGCGGGTGCTCGCCGTTGGATTGGCGGCACTGCTGGGCTTCGCTGCGCACGCGCAGCAAACCGCGAAGATCGATTTCAAGAGCGTGGGCCGCGCGGCCCCGCTCGGCACCGACGCGAACAAGGTCGAGTTCGTCGGGCCGACGATGCGCCGGCCATTCCCGACGGGCCAACCGCCCGCGGGTCAGCCGCCGGGCCCGCCGCCGCGGTCCGCCGCAGTTCACCGGCGAGCGCGCAGAACGGCGATCATCCGCCCGGCATCGAGCCGCTGCCAGTCGACATCTTCACGACCAAGGACTTCTACAAGGACCGCGCGCTCTGGAGCGACAAGCGCTATTTCCGCTGCAACAGCGCCGGCCGCGATCGAGGACTCGTGGGGCGGCAACGGCCGCGGCATCGATCGGCGATCACCCGCCCGGCCTCGGCCGCGTGGGGCTACTGCGACCGCGACTATCCGCGCGAATCGATCGTGAGCCCGTATCGCGTTCAAGACCGCGCAGGCGCACTACGAAGCGCTGCTGGCCGAGACGAAGAAGCGCGGCGGCCCGACGAAGCAGACGTATGCAAACGCTGCCGAACGAATGGAACGGCCGCTACATGCATCCGGCGCGCACGCCGAACAACAACTACTGGTACCAGATGCGCAAGGTGCAGATGACCGACCGTGCTGTCGCTGCTCACGCCCGAGTACCAGATGCGGATGGTTCAAGAGGCCTACCACCACGGCAACGACAACAAGCCGATGTGGCCGTCGCAGTACTGCTGGCCCGAGGGCTTCATGCGCCGCTGGCACGAGGCCGCGGTGTGGGAGCACTACATCATGGTCACGCCGGACATGGTGCAGATCATGGCCGGCGTCGCGCGCAACTTCATCACGAACATCCAGATCGGCCGCTCGTTCAACATGGACGGGCAACGTGCCGCGTCTCGGCGCGGACGTGCCGCGCTGGTACGGCGAGACGATCGGCTTTTGGGACAAGGACACGCTGATCACGTGGACGTCGAACATCCAGGGCTGGAAGGTGCACTCCGCGTCCGGAGTTCTCGAGCAAGCTGCAGACCATCGAGATCTACACGCCGAACCGCGACGCGAAGCGGCAAGTTCCTCGGCTTGAACCACGAGGCGATCTTCTACGATCCCGAGGCGCTCGTGCAGCCGATCCGGATCGTGCGCAACTACGTGAAGACTCAACGACCTCAACGAAGGCGATCCGTACGTCTACATCGAGTGCGTGCCGACGATCTACCCGGTCAACGGCCAGTCGACGCCCGAGTCGCCGGGCAACGTGATCCAGTACGAAGTCCCCGACATGTACGGCCGCCCGTGGGCCCATACTGGGAGAAGTACTGGGAGAAGGACATGGCAGAAGCCGCAGGGCGAGGACATCTTCACGTTCAAGTGATCGGAGCGCGCCGCGGCCTCTGGCCGCGGCGCCGTTCACGGACTTGCGACCCGCTGCGCTTGCGCCGTGGATGAATCCAGGCGCTGCTCGGCGAAATGCGGCCATGCTATCGTCCAGCGCGAACGCGGGTAGTGGGGAGGCAAGTATGAGCGCACGCGCCGCCGTGAATGGCACCTTTTGGCTCACTGGATTCATCGTTGCTTCGCTGTCGCTCGAAGCCGCGGCTCTGGCGCAGGCGCCGCCGCAAGGCCCGACGATGCGCGGCGACGGTCCGCCGCCCGCCGCGAAACCGTTCAACATCACTCGCTCGGATCCCGCGCTCGACCAGGTCGTCGCGCCGAACGCGAAGGCGGAAGAGATCGCGCGCGGTTTCGGGCTCAACGAAGGGCCGGTCTGGGTGCGCGACGGCAAGAGCGGGTATCTCTTGGTCGGCGGTCTGCTCGACAACGTGATCTACAAGATCGCGGCCGACAAGACTGTGTCGGTGTTCATGGAGAAGGCGGGCTACTCGGGCACGGACGTCGACCACGTCGGCGCGCAGACGCGCAGCGGCCGCTCGCACGTGCTCCTGATCGGACCGAGCTGCGCGAGCCTGGACTCGCAAGGCCGGCTCATCTGGTGCGCGGACAACGACCGCACGGTGATGCGGCTCGAGAAGGACGGCTCGCGCACCGTGCTCTCGGCCGGCGCGCCCGACGGCAAGCGTTTCAGCGGTCCGAACGACATCGCGGTCGCGTCGCGACGACGCGCGTCTATCTCACCGACAACGACTTCGGCCTGCGCGACGCGGGCCGCAGCCCCGACAAGCAGATGCCGAACGGCATCTGGCGCATCAAGGACGGCAAGTCGACGCTCGTGCTCGACGCCGCGACGCTCGGCGGCATTCCGAACGGCGTGGCGCTCTCGCCCGACGAGAAGTACCTCTATGCGACCGCGCTCTCGAAGATGATGCGCTACGAGGTGAAGCCCGACGGCTCGCTCGGCGCCGGGCACGTTGTTCACCGAAGGGCCCGGCATCGGCGACGGCATGAAGACGGACACGCTCGGGCAACGTCTACTCGACGAGCGGCGCGGGCCCCGGCATCGTCCGAGTCACGGCGCCGAGCGGCAAGCTGCTCGGGCTTCTGAACCTCCCGATCTACGGCGGCGAGCCGAAGCGGCAGATCTGCGCGACGAACGTCGCGTTCGGCGACGCGGACGGCAAGGGTCTCTACGTCACGGCCTGCGACGTCGTGTATCGGATCAAGATGAAGGTCGCGGGAGTGATGCCGGGGCCGAAGAGCTAGCGCGCTTCGGGCCGACTCGCCACATCCAAACGTCCCGGGGCGTGTGTTATCGTCGGTACCCGCCACAGCTATCAACGAACGATAACAGCCGCAGTGGCCGCTCTCTGGGGAGGCGAACGCGATGTCGATCGCTCGTGGCACACGCTTCGGTCCGTACGAGATCGCCGCGCTGATCGGCGTCGGCGGCATGGGCGAGGTCTACCGCGCGACCGACACGAATTTGAAGCGCGACGTCGCGCTCAAGGTGCTGCCCGAAACGTTCGTCAGCCGACCCGACACGACTCGCGCGGCTGCAGCGCGAGGCCGAGGTGTTGGCCGCGCTCAACCACCCGAACGTTGCCCAGATCTTCGGGATCGAGCGCGCCACGGCCGACGGCCGCACCGCGCTCGCGATGGAGCTGGTCGACGGCCCCACACTCGCGGAGCGGATCGGGCAGGGCGCGCTGCCGCCGAGCGAGGCGCTTGCCGTCGCGCTGCAGATCGCGGCCGCGCTGGAGACCGCACACGAGCGCGGCATCGTGCACCGAGACCTCAAGCCCGCGAACATCAAGGTCAGGCCCGACGGCACGGTGAAGGTGCTCGACTTCGGCATCGCGAAGGCACTCGGCGCGCGCACGGAGAGCGGCCCGCAGCCTGTCGCGCTCACGACGCCCGCGATGACCGAAGCCGGCGTGGTGCTCGGCACGGCCGCGTACATGGCGCCCGAGCAGGCGCGCGGGAAGGCCGTCGACCGGCGCGCGGACATCTGGGCGTTTGGTTGCGTGCTCTACGAGATGCTCGCGGGCGAGGCCGCGTTCCTCGGCGACGACGTGACGACCACGCTGGCGCGCGTGCTCGAGCGCGAGCCCGACATGCGGCGGCTGCCGGCGGGTCTCGCCCCGTCCGTGTACCGGACGCTCGAGCTCTGTCTCCAAAAGGACCCGAAGAAGCGCCTGCGCGACATCGGCGACGTGCGGCTCGCGCTCGAGGGCGGGCTCGCGGGTTTCGCCAACGCTGAGCCGCGCGCGCCGCTCTGGCGCCGCGCGCTGCCAGTCGCGGCCGCGCTCGCTATCGGCGCGCTCGTCGCGGCCGCGTATTTCGCGAGCACGTCGAAGCCCGCGCAACTCGCGACGCAGGCGCCGGCCGCACCGGTGACGCGCTTCACCTTCACGCCGCCCGCGACCGCGCCGCTCGCGAACTTGGCCGGCCTGGATCTTGCGATCTCGCCCGACGGCAAGCGCGTCGCGTATTTCTCGGAGAACGCCGAGACGGGCGCCGTTTCGCTCTGGGTACGCGAGCTCGACGCGCTCGAGGCGCGCCTCATCCCGGGAACCGAGAACGGCGCAGGCATAGGCGCGATGAATCTATTCTTTTCGGCCGATGGCAGATCGGTGGGTTACCGCTCGGTTGATCGCGGGGTGATTCGCGTGTCGATCGACGGTGGGCCACCGATCAAGATCGTGGACACGCCCACTTCGGGCTTTCTCGGGGGCACGTGGACCGCGGACGACACGCTCTACTATTCGTCGGGCCGCGCCTTGTATCGCGTCTCCGCCGGCGGCGGTGGCACGCCGCAGGCTTTGACGAAGGAGCTGGAGAGTGAGCAGCGGCTTCATCGCAACCCCGGTGCCGTTGCCGGGCGGGCATGCCGTGCTGTACGCGCTGGTCGAGGACGGCGTCGAGCGCACCGGCGTCCTCGATCTCGACACGGGCGAGCAGAAGATCGTTGTCGAGGGAGCGCAGAACGCCACCTATTCCGCGACGGGTCACATCGTGTTTGCACGCGGCACCACGCTGATGGCCGTGCCGTTCGACGCCAAGGAGCTCGCCGTGACGGGCGACCCGGTCGCGTTGGTCCAGGATATTCGTCATCCGACGGTCCAGAATGCGGCCGATTTCGGGCTATCGGCGTCGGGCACTCTCGTCTATGTGCCCAGCGGCGGCGGCGACGGAACACGGCTGTCGGTGGTCTGGGTCGATCGCGCCGGTAAGGTCGTCGGCCGCGCCGTCAACGAGCCCGTCGACGCCCCGCGCGATCCGGCACTGTCGCCGGACGGCACGCGTCTGTTGCTCACGACTCAGGCGCAGGGCAACGGAGACATCTGGGAATACGATCTGCGCGGCCATCAACCGATTCGTCTCGCGGTGACGGGCGACGATCGAAGCGCCGTTTGGAGCCCGGACGGCAAGCGAATCGTTTTCACCATGTTTGCGCCCACCCCCAATCTCTACTCTGTGCTCGCCGATGGAAGCATGCTCACGCCCGAGCCGTTGCGGAAGCAGCCCATTCGCGCGCTCGCGCGGGTTTGGTCCGCCGCGGGCGAGCTGTTCATGACCACGTTACCGACTCAGGCGAGCGACGTCGTCGCGATGCGCGTTGCCGGCAGCGACGCGCCACGGCCCGTGGTCGCAACCGAGTACCTCGAGAGCGATCCCGCGCTGTCGCCGGACGGGCGCTGGCTCGCGTACGTATCCAATCGCACCGGTCCGCCCGAGGTCTGGGTGCAGGGTTATCCGGAAGGCCCCGTCGTTCGCGTCTCGAACAACGGCGGTTACGAGCCGCGCTGGTCTGCCGACGGCCGCGAGCTGTTCTATATCCAGGGCACCACGATGATGGCGGCCAAGGTGGTGCAAACCGGCGGTGAGCTGTCGTTCGACGCTCCGGCGCAGTTGTTCCTGTTCACTGGGCGCTTCGTGACATTCCCCGGTCCACGCGATCCACTCGTACGACGTCGCTCGCGACGGGCGGTTTCTCATGCTCGAGTCGCTGGGCGCCGGCGAGAGCCCGCGTTGACGAGCGTCGTCGTCGTGCAGAACTGGGCCGAGGAGCTCAAGAAGCGCGTGCCGAAGAAGTGATCCGCGGTGCTTCCTCGTCGGCGTCGCAGCTGACGCGTTGCGCTAGTGTTTCGGCGCGCCGCCGGCGTTGCGCTCTCCGGCGCGCGCCGCGCTCAGGATGTCCTGGAGCCCGCGGTTGCCCTCGTGGCACGCGTACTCGAACGGCGCCGCGTCGGCCTTGCGCTTGAGCGGCATCTCGATCGCCCACGGGCCCGTCCATGTCGCGGGATCCTCGAAGCGCACGGTCCAGCTCACGGTGTCCGCGTCGACCGGCTTGAAGCGCTCGGTGATCTTCAAGTTCGCGCTCGCGTTGCGATACGCGGACGCCTCGCGGATGTTCGTCGTCTCGACGACGAGCGTGTCGCCGTCCCAGTGGCCGCGCGCGTCGCCCATGTACGAACCGATCGTCTTGCCGAGGTGCGCCGAGCCGTCGGTCGGGATCACGCGGGTCTCGTGGACCATCTCGTAGCGGATCGCGACGACACCCGGCGACTGCGTGATCGAGTACGCGTTGCCGTAGATCATCGGCATCATCGAGCCCGGTAGTCCGATCGTGATGCAGCGTTGGTAGAGACCGAGGTCGGTGTACGTGTCCGGCGAGTCGCTCTTTGCGAAGGCTTTGCGCGCGGCTTGGGCGCGTGCCGTGCCTTCCTCGGTGAGCGGCGGGATCTTGCCGTCCGCGGGCTCGGACACGTACCACGGCCGGCCGTTGATCGCGTCGAGGTACTCGTACCAGTGCGGCGGGCCGGCGCCCGTGTCGTTCTCGGCGCTGCCGCCGATCGACGCCGCGATCGCCTTGCCGCGCGCCGTGCGATCCTTCATGAGCTCCGCCATCTTCTCGGGGCCGTATTCGCTGCGCGGGCCCGCGAGGTCATTGGGCCGCTCGAACGGTGTGCCGAACTCGTCCTTGTTGGTGTAGAGGCCTTCGAGGTTCGGCTCGCCCCACGAGGTGCGGCGGATCCCGTCTGCGCCAGTGGACGCGCTCGACGCGCCGGACGCCGGCGGCGCGTTAGGCGAGCAGGCCGCGAGCGCGGCGGCCGCGAGGATGGCGGAGGCAGCGGCGATGCGATGAATCATGGCGTTTCCCCTTGTTGGCGCGGGCGGCGTGACATGCTCTCCAGCCTCGACGTTCGTGCGCCAGTAGCCTATATGAAAGCGCCGCGCCGCGAGCGTGTCCAGAGCGCCATCAGACCAAGAACGGAATCAGCATCTTCGAGCGGCGCTTGTAGGCCGGATACGCGTCGGGGAATTGCCGCTCCATGTCGCTCTCTTCGCGGCGCGCGCTGTAGACGAAGTAGGCGATGAACGCGAGGCTCGGTCCGGCTGCTAGCCAATAGACGAGCGACGTGCCGACGAGCATGAACAGGATGCCGGTATAGATCGGGTGGCGCACGAAGCGATACGGCCCCGACGTCACGAGCTCGGGCTGCGCATGTCGCGTCATGGGCATGCCCCAGCTGCGGCCGAGCGAGAATCGGGCCCAGATCGCGAACGCGCAGCCCGCGACGCAGAGCGCGGCGCCGACCGCCGCGATGCTTGAGCATCGTCGGCGTCGAGATCGGCGTCGGGATGCGGTAGCCGTAGCCGACCGCGACCCAGATTGCGACGACGAGCAGCAGGCGGATGACGCGAGCAAGCGTCGATGTCCTACCTATTCCCGAGATGCCGAGCACGATCGCCGCGACGAACCAGACGACGATCAGCACGAGCCACGACGCCGCGACGAGCGATTGGATGGTTTGCATGCGGCTCAGTATCGCATCCCGCGATCGGCGGCGCGCGGGGGCGGCTGTCTATTCGTCGATCGGCAGCGAGCGCGGCGCGATCGTGAAGCGTCTCCGTACGGCCTCGCTCGCGTGCGACGTCCAGACGAAGAAGAGCGGAATGAACAGCACCGCGATGAACGTGGCCGCGAGCATCCCGCCGATCACGCCGGTGCCGATCGAGTGACGGCTGCCGGCGCCCGCGCCGGTCGAGAGCGCGAGCGGCATGACGCCGAGGATGAATGCGATGGAAGTCATCACGATCGGCCGGAAGCGCAGGCGGGCAGCCTCGATCGCGGCCTCGCGCAGCGACCTGCCGCCCTCGCGGCTCAGGTGCGCCGCGAACTCCACGATCAGGATCGCGTTCTTGGCGGCGAGGCCGACGAGCGTCACGAGCCCGATCTGCAGGTACAGGTCGTCGTAGATGCCGCGTAGCCAGACGGCCGCGAACGCGCCGAACACCGCGAACGGCACCGCGAGGATCACGGCGAACGGCAGCGTGATCCGCTCGTATTGGGCTGCGAGGATCAGGAACACCATGAGCACCGCGAGCCCGAAGATCCCGAGCGTGTTCTGGCCGCTCGTCTTTTCCTGGTACGACTCGCCGGACCACGCGAGCGTGTAGCCGTCGGGTAGCGCTTTCGCCGCGAGGTCCTCCATCGCCGCGAGCCCTTGCCCAGAGCTGTAGCCCTGGCCGGGACCGCCGAAGAGCCGCGCCGACGGAAATAGGTTGAAGCGTTCGATGAAATCGGGACCCGTCGTCTCGTTGACCGTTGCGATCGCGGTGAGCGGGATCATCGCGCCGCTCTTCGAGCGCACGGACACCTCGCGCAGGTCCTCGGGATGCGCGCGGAACTGCGAGTCGGACTGCATCAGCACGCGGTATACGCGGCCGTCGCGGTTGAAGTCGTTCACGTACAGCGCGCCGAACGTGCTCTGCAGCGTGAGGTTCACGTCGTCCAAGCTCACGCCGAGCAGCTTCGCCTTCTCGCGGTCGATGTCGACCCGCACGCGCGGCACCTGCGCGGAGTACGACGTGCCGACGCCCGCGACCTCGCGGCTCTGCGCCGCGGCCGCGACGAGCGCCTGCGTCGCCTGCTCGAGCCCGGCATAGTCGTTCGTCCGCGACTGCACGAAGCCTTCGAAGCCGCCCGTGTTCGACATGCCTTCCACGGCGGGCGGCGCAACGGAGAAGATCGACGCGTCCTTGATCCCCATGCCGGCGCCGAACAGCGCGCCGGTGACCGCGTCCGCGGACAGCGCGGGGTTATGCCGCTCGGACCAGTCCTTGAGCAGCACGAAGCTCACGCCTGCGTTGCTGCGCTCGCCGTTCGTGAGCACGTCGAAGCCCGAGACGCTGATGTTGTCGTCGAACGCCGGGTGCGCAAACGCGGCCTTGTCGAGTTGCTCGAGCGCGGTCTTCGTGCGCTGCATCGACGCCGCCGGCGGCAGCGCCGCGATCGCGAGCACGTAGCCCTGGTCTTCGGTCGGCGCAAGCGCGGTCGGCGTCGCGCGTTCGAGCAGCCAGGTTGCGCCCAACCATCGCGACGATCGCGATCGCGGCGATCGCGCCGTGCCGCAGCACCCAGCTGCACGCCGTTCGTATAGAGATGAGTCAGACGCACGAACGCGGCGTCGAAGCGCGCGAGCAGCCCGCGCGGCTCGACCTCGCCGGTCTTGAGCAGCAGCGCGCACATCGCGGGCGTGAGCGTGAGCGCGACGAAGCCCGAGATCGTGACGGACACCGCGATCGTGATCGCGAATTGCCGGTACATCTCGCCGACGAGCCCGCCCAGGAACGCGACCGGCAGGAACACCGCGTTCAGCACGAGCACGATCGCGATCACGGGACGGCTGACCTCGGCCATCGCGCGCCGCGTCGCGTCGCGCGCGTTGACGTGCTCGTCGCGCATGTGCCGCTCGACGTTCTCGAGCACGACGATCGCGTCGTCGACGACGATGCCGATCGACAGCACCATCCCGAACAGCGTCAGCGAGTTGATCGAGAAGTGCAGCAGGTACATGCCCGCGAACGTGCCGATCAGCGACACCGGCACCGCGACGGACGGGATCAGGGTCGCGCGCAGGTTGTAGAGGAACAGCCAGACGACGCCGAACACGAGCACGAGCGCTTCGAAGAACGTGAACGCGACCTCGCGCATCGACGTGCGCACGTACTTGCTCGTGTCGTACGGAATTGCCCACGACGAGGCCTGCGGGGAATTTCTTGCCGAGCTCGTCCATTTTCGCGTAGACCGCGGCGGCGGACTGGAGCGCGTTCGCTTCGGGCGCGAGTTGCAGCGCCGCGCCGACGGTCGGCCGGCCCTTGCGCGTGAGCCCGAAGCCGTAGTCGCGTGCGCCGAGCTCGACGCGTGCGACGTCCTTCAAGTCGCACGATCTCGCCGTTCGCGCCGGTGCGCAGCACGATGCGCTCGAACTCGTCGGGGTCGGTGAGCCGCGCCTGCGTCGTGACGCTGAGCGTGAGGTCGACGCGCTCGTCGGTCGGCTCGTCGCCGAGCCGGCCGGCCGCGGCTTGCGTGTTCTGCTCGCGCACGGCGGCCGCGACGTCGGCCGGCGTGAGGCCGAGCTCCGCGAGCCGGTCGGGCCTGAGCCAGATCCGGATCGAGTAGTCGCGCGCGCCGAACACCTGCACGTTGCCGACGCCCGGGATGCGCCGCAGCTCGTCGATCACGTTCAGCGTCGCGTAGTTCGAGACGAACAGGTCGTCGTAGCGGCCGTCCGGCGAATCGAACGTGAGGATCATCAGGAAGCTCGGCAGCGACTTCGCGACCGTGACGCCTTGCCGGCGCACTTCCTCGGGCAGGAGCTGCAGCGCGCTCTGCACGCGGTTCTGCACGTTGATCACCGAGATGTCGGCGTTCGTGCCGACGGCGAACGTGATCGCGATGGTGAGCGAGCCCGTCGACGAGCTGCCCGAGCGCATGTAGAGCATGTTCTCGACGCCGTTCAGCGCCTGCTCGAGCGGCGCCGCGACCGTCTCCGCGATCACGTCCGCGCTCGCGCCGGGGTAGACCGTCGACACGCTGATCTGCGGCGGCGCGATGTTCGGATACATCGCGACCGGCAGCTCGCGAAACGCCGCGAGCCCGGCGATCACGATGAACGCCGAGACGACGGTCGCGAACAGCGGCCGATCGATGAAGAAGTTCGAGATCACGGCGAGCCTTGCGCGCCCGTCGGAGCCGGCGCTCGGTCGCCCGGTTGCTTCCATGGCGGGCGGACGCCATTCCATGCTCGCGGGCATTCGCCGGCCGCGCACCGTCGACGTGAGCATCGTCGCGTGCACCGTGCACCGGGTTGAACCTTGAGAATGCCGTCGACGACGACGCGGTCGCCGGCCGTGAGCCCACTCGCGACGATGACGTCGTTGCCGGAGCTCGCGCCGAGCTGCACGGGCTTCGCGGCGACCTGCTCGCCCGGCGCCGATCACCCAGACGAACGGGCCCTGCGCGCCGTGCATCAGCGCACGCTTCGGGATCACGAGCGAGCCCGGCACGCTGACGCCGTCGATGCGCAGCGCGCACAACGCGGCCCGCCAGCAGCCCGCCGCCGCCGCCGTTGTCGAGCACGGCGCGGATCGCGACGGTGCCCGTGGAGTCGTCGACGCGCGGCGAGATGTATTCGATGGACGCTGGCGGAGCCGAGGGTTCTTCCGCGCGCGTCGATGCACGATCACCTTCACGAGGCCGGCGTTCGTGTCGTTCGCCGCACGCACGAGCTCTGCGTCGGCTTCGGGCAACGCGACTTCGACGTAGAGCCGGTCCGCTTGCACGATGATAGGCGAGCAGGCTCGAGTCGTCGCCGGCCGTCACGAGGCTGCCTTCGGAGCGGACCTCGCGGCTCGTGAGCCCCGCGATCGGCGCTCGCACGTCCGTGTAGGAAAGATTGAGCTCGGCGCTCTTGAGCGTCGCTTCGGCCGCAGTCACCGCGGCCTGCGACGTCTCGAACGCCGCGATCGAGTTGTCGCGGTCGCGCTGGCTAGCGAGCTTCTGGTCGAACAGCGGCGACGATCCGGTCGCGCTCGCGACGCGCCTGTTGCAGATTCGCTTGCTGGACGCCGAGCTCCGCTCTCGTACGCTCGGCTTCCGCGCGAAACGGCGCTGGATCGATGCGGAAGAGCAGGTCGCCGGCTTTGACGGGCTGTCCTTCGTCGTAGCGGCGCTCGAGCAGGATGCCGGACACGCGTGCGCGGACCTCGACTTCGCGGACACCGCGCAGCTGCGCCGCGTACTCGAGCGCGAGCGGCAAGTCGCGCGGCTGCACCTCGAGCGCGTCGACCTCGGTTGGCGGGAATACGCCGGCGGCGGAGCAGGGTGGCCGCACGCAGCCAGCGCCGCGGCGGCGATGGCCGGTAACGGAGAAAAGAAGGGCTTCCGCCGCGCGGCCAGGGCGTATTTACGAACACGATCGGCTCCATCGGCACAGGAACGGGCGTGATCCAGCGCGACGTTCCGGGGGATGGCGCTATTGTACCGGAGAGAGTGACAGGTGCTGTCAGGTATTGGGCCGAGCTGCTCTCAGGCTTCGGGCGTCGGGTCGTGGCTAGATCCAGCCGATCGAGCTTGTCACGCACAGCGCGCAGGTCGACCTTGATATCGGCGATGTCAGTTCGCAATGCGCGACATCCGACTCGATCCGAGCGATGCGCGCTTCCATCGGTTTCTCCACCGGTACCGGTCCCGCTGGCAATTCTATGTCCTCGAGCTTCGCCCAGTCCAGGGCCCTCGACGCTGATTCGACGCCAGCCGGCCTGACCGCGGCAACGCGAGTTTCTCGGACCATTCGGCGGTATTCTTCTGCCACAGGAGGTCACGCACATGGCAAACACGGAAACGGCGATTCTCGCGGGCGGCTGCTTCTGGGGCATGCAGGACTTGATCCGCAAGCTGCCGGGCGTCACGCGCACGCGCGTCGGCTATAGCGGCGGCGACGTTGAGCACGCGACCTACCGCAATCACGGCACGCACGCGGAGGCGATCGAGGTCGTCTTCGATCCGGCGAAGCTCTCGTACCGCGACCTGCTCGAGTTCTTCTTCCAGATCCACGACCCGACCACGAAGAACCGGCAGGGCAACGACGTCGGCATGTCCTATCGCTCGGGCATCTATTACCTTTCCGACGAGCAGCTGCACGTCGCCGAGGACACGATCGCCGACGTCGACGCATCGGGCCTCTGGCCCGGGCGCGTCGCGACGGAAGTGCGCCCCGCGGGTGCGTTCTGGGAAGCCGAGCCGGAGCACCAGGATTACTTGCTGCGCTATCCCGGCGGCTACACGTGCCACTTCCCGCGACCGAACTGGCGGCTCCCACGGCGCGCGAGCGCGCGGACGGCGTGACGGACATGAGCACGCAAAAGGGCGAAACCCCGGATGTCTTGCGGTGGAGCGGCGTCATCGAGGTCGCGCGGCGCGGTAACGTCGCGCCGCCGCGGCGCGTCGAGAAAAGCGATGCGGACTGGCGCGCGCAGCTCACGCGCGAGCAGTACGACGTCGCACGCCGCAAGGGCACCGAGCGCGCGTTCAGCTCGGAGATGTGCTCGTTGTTCGAGCCGGGCCGCTACGATTGCGTCTGCTGCGGCACGCCGCTGTTCGACTCGACCACCAAGTTCGAGAGCGGCACGGGCTGGCCGAGCTTCACCGCGCCGCTGACGCCCGACGTCGTGGCCTACCACCTCGACACGAGCTACGGCATGCAGCGCGTCGAGACGACGTGCAACGTCTGCGACGCGCACCTGGGCCACGTGTTTCCGGACGGCCCGGCGCCGAGCGGCCTGCGGTTCTGCATCAACGCGGTGTCGCTGCGCAAGGAGTCGAAGTAGAGACGCTCGCGCGCTAGCGCCGGTGGTCTTCGGGCATCGGCTTGTCCATCTCGAACAGCGAATCGACGCTCGTGTAGTCCTTGTAGCCGAGCCGGGCGATGGGCCGGATCTTGAGCACGTCGACGCGGCCGTCGGCCGTAAGCATGGCGTCGTCGATGTGCACGGCGACGACGCGGCCGATCACGACATGGTGCTCCGACGTGCGAATCCGGCCCGGCAGCTTCACGACGTCGTGTAGCCGGCACTCGAACTGCACGGGAGATCCCGCGACGCGGGGCGGGCGTACGAGCCGAGACGGTTGCGCATCGAGACCGGCCGCACGCAGCTCGTCGACGCCGCGAGCGACGATCAGCGACGTGCGGTTCATCTGCTCGCGCTGCGCCCACGTCGCCATGTTGTAGACGAACTCACCCGTCGCTTCGGCGTTCTGCACGGTGTCCTTCTTGCCGCCATCGAGCTCGTGCGCGCCCGCCGAGAACAGCACGAACGGCGGGTCGTACGAGAGCACGTTGAAAAAGCTGAACGGCGCGAGGTTCACGACGCCGGCGGCGCTCAGCGTGGTGATCCACCCGATCGGTCGCGGCACGACGCACGCTTTGAGCGGGTTGTAGGGCAAGCCGTGATCGTTCTTGTCTGTCTCGTAATACATGCGCTTACGCGGCGCGCACGTGCGACGAGCGCCGTGGCGCGGGTGTCGTGAGAAGTCGAGCTCGTCGGCACGGCGGCGGGGTCGTGGAGCTTGTCGGGGATGAAGAGGCCCGGAACCAAAGCGCAGAGCGCGTAAGCGACGCCGAGCAGGGCGATTCCGAGCCCCGATCGAGTAGCGCTCGGCGGCGAGGCCGATCAGAAGCGGCGAGGCGGCTGCGCCGATGCGGCCGACGTTGTAAGACACGGCGACAGCGGTCGCGCGAACGCCGGCCGGAAAGCTTTCGGCGAGGTATGTGGAGCAGACGGCGTACGGCGCCGCATAGATAAAGCCGAACGCGAGCAAAAGGTACGGCACGTTCGCCGCGTGCGCAGCGCCGATGAGCAGCGGCAGGTACAGTGCAGTGAGCCCGCCGGCCACGAGCCACACGGCGCGGCGCCCGAGCACGTCGCCGAGGTAGCCGCAGACGATCTTGCCGACGACGGTCATCGCGTACGTGCTCGCGATGAACCAGCCCATGCTCTGCGTATCGACGCCGAGATCCTTGACCAGATAGCTCGGCAGCCAGTTGTTCGCGCCGTAGTACGCGAACTGCAGCGCGATCGAGGTCACGGTCCAAAGAACAAGCGGGCGGCGCACCGAGGGATCGGTCCAGAGCGCCGCGAGAGCGCCACCGGCCGCGGGCGCGGCACGGATCGCGCGCCGCGATGCGACCCAGCTCGGCGGGTCGGGCACTTTCCAGAGCAGCGCAAGCGCGATGACGCCGGGCACGACCGCACACCCGAACAGGGGCCGCCAACCGAAGCGCGGCAATAGATACGCGGCAAGCAGTGCGGCGGCGACGAAACCGACCGCCCAGCCGGCTTGCAGCGTGCCGAGCACGGTCGTGCGCACGCGCGTCGGCACGTACTCCGCCGCGAGCAGCGTGCCGATGGTATACAGCGCGCCGATTCCAAATCCCGACACGAAGCGCATCGCCGCGATCTGCCAATACGTCTGGCACGCGGCGATCACCGTCGTGAACACGGTGAACATGAGCACCGACCACCAGACGACACGCACCCGCCCCACGCGGTCCGCGAGCCAGCCGGATAGTAGGCCGCCGACGCCCATCCCGAGGAGCGTGAACGTACCGAGTGCGCCGGCCGCGACGCCGGAGAGCTGCATGTCGGATGAGATGCTCGGCAGAGCGAGCGCGAGCATCTGCAAGTCCATGCCGTCGACGACGAGCGCGACGAACACGGCGATGGCGACCACCATCCGCGTGCGGCCGAGCGATTCAGAGGTGATCACGCGGGGAACCGTCCGCCTGTGGGTGAGCCGAGCGCGCTGCGGCGCGCGCTGCGGCCGCATCGTCCAACGTCTTCTGCTCGATCGCGAGCGTGATCACGTACGCGCGTACCGCCTGCGCGTCGGATGGCGTGAGCTGAGACGCGAACGACACCATGCCGTTCGCGGCGCGCGCACCGCCGAGCACGATCGCGTCGAACGCTTCCTGCGCTTGGATCGCGGGCGACACGCGCAGATCCGGAAACGTGCCGATCGTGTTGCCGTGACACTGCACGCAGTTCACGCCATAGACCTCGCGGCCGTGCGCGAGCGTGTCCGCGCTCGCGGTGCTCGGCGGCGGATCGAGCTTCGGCGGCGTGTACGGAATCGGCGGCGGCAGCGTCGCCGTGCCGCCGAGCTTGAACGCGAGCAGGCGCGAGTAGTTCGGCTGGTAGTAGGGCTGTAGGCCGCGTCCCGCCGCGACCGCGATGTATTGCTCGCCGTCGATCTCGAAGCTGATCGGCCCCGCCGCGATGCCCGTCTGCGCCGCGAACGACCAGAGCCGCTCGCCGGTCGCGGCGTCGTGGGCGACGAACGCGCGTTCGCCGCCGCCCGCGAACACGAGGCCGCCGGCCGTCGCGAGCGTGCCGCCGTTGGCGAAGCCGCCCGGGTCGACGTAGCGCCAGCGCGGCTTGCGCGCGACCGGGTCCCATCCGATCAGCGCGCCGTTGTCCTTGAACTGTAGATCGGGCCGCGCCTCGAGCTGCGCGTCGATCTCGGATGGCACGGGCCGTATCAGGCCGATGTTCGTGCCGACGTTCGAGATCTTGAAGCGCTCCGGCGGCGTCGGGATGTACGCCTGCGCGTTGTGCCGCGAGCCGAAGTAGACGAGCCCGGTCGCCGGGTTGAACGACATCGGCTGCCAGTTGTGCGCGCCGCGGCCCGTCGGCGTCACGAACGCGACCTTGCCCGTCTGGTCGAAGCGCGTCTCGGGATTCTGGATCGGCCGGCCGGTCTTCAGGTCGACGCCGCTCGCCCAGTTCACGGGCGCGAACGCGTCCGCCGAGATCAGCTCGCCGGTCTTCGCGATCGAGCACGTAGAAGAAGCCGTTCTTCGGCGCCTGCATCACGACGCGGCGGGTGCGTGCCGCCGAAGTCGAGGTTCGCGAGCATGATCGGCTGCGTCGCGGTGAAGTCCCACGTCTCGCCGGGCGTCGTCTGGTAGTGCCAGACGTACTCGCCGGTGTCCGGCCTCAGCGCGACGATCGACGCGAGGAACAGATTGTCGCCGCCGCCCGGGCTGCGGAGCGTTCTGGTTCCACGGGCCGCCGTTGCCGGTGCCGACGTAGAGGAGATCGAGCTGCGGGATCGTAGACGATCGCGTCCCACACCGTGCCGCCGCCGCCGAGCTTCCACCACTCGCCGTTCCAGGTCTTCGCGGCCATCTCCATCGTCGCGTTCTCGAAGCCGTTCGCCGGATTGCCGGGCACGGTGTAGAAGCGCCACGCGAGCTTGCCCGTCTCGGCGTCGTACGCGGACACGTAGCCGCGCACGCCGAACTCCGCGCCCGAGTTGCCGACGAGCACTTTGCCTTTCACGACGCGCACGGCGCCCGTGATCGAGTAGCGCTGCGATCGATCGATCGTGAGCGCCTCCCAGACTTTGCGCCCTGTCGCGGCGTCGAGCGCGATGAGCCGGCCGTCGAGCGTGCCGACGAAGATCTTGCCGTCCCACGCCGCGACGCCGCGGTTCACCTCGTCGCAGCAGACGTTCACGGCCCACTCGTGCGGCACTTCGGGATCGAAGCGCCAGAGCTCCTTGCCGGTGCGCGCGTCGAACGCGAACACGTTGCTCCACGACGACGAGAGATACAGGACGCCGTCGACGTAAAGCGGCGTCGCTTCCTGGCCGCGATTCAGAGGAATGTCGGCGAACCACGCGAGGCCGAGACGCGCGAGGTTGCTCTTGTCGATTTGCGCGAGCGGACTGTAGTGCTGCTCTTCGTAGTTGCGGCCGTAGGAGAGCCACTGACCGGGCTCGGAGTCCGCCGCGACGAGACGCGCGGCGTCGACGCGCGCGGCATCGGCGCGGGTGCGTCGACGCGCGCGGCGCATCGGCGCGGCGGTTCGCGCTCGGTTGAGCCAGCGGCGGCTTGCGAGTGGCCAACGTCACGGGTGCAGCCGGAGAGCGCACGGCGAGTCGCCAGCGTCGCGGTGCAGCTGCACAGCGCCAGAGCGGC
This sequence comes from uncultured Gammaproteobacteria bacterium, assembly GCA_963841645.1. Classification (GTDB taxonomy): domain Bacteria; phylum Pseudomonadota; class Gammaproteobacteria; order Steroidobacterales; family Rariloculaceae; genus FEN-1219. The sequence continues at coordinate 132,783 of CAWJDS010000026.1, forward strand.
AGTCAGTGCGGCGGCCGAGAATCGGTAGTCGGCTGCAGCACCCTCGGCGCCGAACGGCCGCAAGATTCGTCGTGCGCATCGTTCCCCCGGAGAGGCACGGCGGCAGTTCGACGCCGCTTCGAGTTCGCATCCTACAGTGGTACGCCGCTCGATCGTCACATTCCTGGACAATCTAAGCGAATTTGTCACCTGAGGTAACAATCGCGCGGAGGCACATAAGACAGACACGGCCTTCGCGACGAGGCAGTTCCAAGGTGCGGCGCGCCGCGAGTGTCAGGCCGCCGACAGCGGCCGTGCGACCGTCTCGAGCGGACCGCCGCTCCGCGTCGACGCCGAGCAAGGCCGCGACGACCGACGCGACGCACATGAGTGCCGCGGCCGCGACGTAGCCCCAGAACAGCGAGCCGCGGTTGCCCGTATCGATCAGCGCGCCGTAGACGGCCGGGCCCACGAGTCCGCCGACGCCGGTGCCGATCGCATAGAACAGCGAGATCGCCACGGCGCGCATCTCGAGCGGAAACACCTCGCTCACCGTGAGATACGCCGAGCTCGCGGCCGCGGACGCGAAGAAGAAGATCGCGGACCAGCACCAGGCTTGGCTCACCGGCCCGAGCCAGCCGCGCTCGAACGCGAACGCCGTCGCGAGCAAGCCGAGACCCGACAGCGCGTACGTCGCCGCGATCATCTTGCGCCGGCCGACGCGATCGAAGAGCCCGCCGAGCAACAGCGGCCCCAAGAAGTTGCCGATCGCGAACGGGAAGATGTAGTAGCCCACGCTCGAAACCGCGACGCCGAAGAAGTTCGTCAGCACGAGCGCGTAGGTGAAGAAGATCGCGTTGTAGAAGAACGCCTGGCTCGCCATCAGCACGAAGCCGAGCACCGCGCGGCGCCGATACTGGGTGACGATCAGTCGCGCGATTTCCCGCCACGACACGAGCTCGCGCACGCGAATCGCGAACGGCTCGTGTGCCGTGCCGAGAACGTGACCGCGCGACACCTCCGTCTCGATCCGCTCGAGGATCGCCTCCGCCTCGGCGACGCGGCCATGCGTCATGAGCCAGCGCGGGCTCTCGGGCACGTGCCGGCGGACGAGCACGATCGCGACCGCGAGCACCGCGCCGAGCACGAACGCGAGCCGCCAGCCGACGTTCGGCGCGAAGAGCGCGGGATCGAGCAGCACGATGCTGAGCGCCGCGCCCGCGGCCGCGCCGACCCAGAAGCTGCCGTTGATCGCGAGGTCGACGAGGCCGCGCACGCGCGCCGGAATCATCTCGTCGATCGCGGAGTTGATCGCGGCGTACTCGCCGCCGATGCCGAAGCCCGTCAAGAACCGGCAGAGCGCGAATGCGGCGAAATTCCAGCTGAGCGCCGTGAGCAGCGTCGCGGCGAGATAGACGAAGAGCGTAATGATGAACAGCCGCTTGCGGCCGAAGCGATCGGCGAGCCGCCCGAACAGCAGCGCGCCGACGACGGCGCCGCCGACGTACGCCGATCCCGCCCAACCGAGCTCGGTCGCGGTGAGCGCGAGCGTCGTGCTCTGCTGGAGCGCGGGGCCGACGGAGCCGACGATCGTGACCTCGAGCCCGTCGAGGATCCACGTGACGCCGAGCGCGATCACGACGCGCCAATGCCAGCGCGACCACGGCAGCGCGTCGAGCCGCGCGGGCAGGGTGCTGCGATGAATGTCAGAAGCAACCATGCACAATAGACTCGGCGCCGGCGCGAGCATTCGCGCAGGCGGCGATTCTGCAAGGCTACCGTCTCAGCGTCGGCTGTCTCGTCGCGATCTGACGCGTCGCCCGCGTGGTTACTTCAGCGTCGAGGTCCAGTTCAGCACGACTTTGTACGGCGGAGCGTCGTGCCGGCGCCGTCACGGAACGGGCATCAAGAAGCGCTGGCCGTCGCGCGAGACGTCGAAGAACAGCAACGAGGTCCGCGCGGCGCTTGAACAAGGGCTGCGGCGAGCCGCTGACCCGGAACGTCGGCTCGGTCTCGACGGCCACGGACATCAGGCTGCGGTCCGGCGCGAGGTAGAAGAGCTCCTTGCCGTCGGCTCGCCAGATCGCGCCGACCGCGTTCGCGCCGCCCTTCGACACCATCACGCGGCCGCCCACCGAAAGCGGCGCGCCGGGCGCGGCGTCGGGATTGAACGGCCGCACGTAGATTTCGTAGGTGCCCGATTCGTTCGACGCGTAAGCGAACCAGCGGCCGTTCGGCGAGAAGCGCGCGTTCGCCTCGTTGAAATCCGATGTCACGAGCGGGATCGCCTCGCGCGCTTCGGCCACCCTCGAGATGTCGACGACCTGAATGTCCGCGGGACCCGGCAGCGGGCCCGTGAACAGCACGAAGCGCCCGTTCGGCGATATCGACGACGCTACGCCGGAGCCGGGCGCGCGGAACAGCAGCTCGTCCTCGCCCGCGAGGTCCGCAGCCCGGCGATACCACTCGCCGTTGGCGTCCTTCATGCGCGTGAAGATCACGCTCGCGCCGTCTGCGGCGACCACACGGGCGAAACGTCGCGCTCGGGATTGAACGTGAACCGGTTGCTCACGCCGCGTGCGAATTCGAACAAGTAGACGTCGAGGTTCTGAGTGGACGCATCCGCACGCTCGATCGCGACGAATTGCCCGTCCGGCGAGAGCACCGGGATCCGGAAGATGCCCGGGTCGCCCACCGTGCTCACGACGTGCCCCTCGCGGTCGAACCACGTGAGCTGACCCTGGAGGATGCCCGGGATAGTTGAGGCGATAACGGTGCTGTCGCTGCTGTAGACCAGCACGCCGCCGTTGGACGCCGAGAAGCCGCGAACGCTCTCGGCGATCGCGACGGGGTCGCCGAGCAGGCGTAGCTGACGCGGCTGGATCGCTTGAGCCATGAGCGTGCCCACGGATCCGGGCCCGTTTCCGCCGCGCAGGAACAGCACGTAGCCCAGTTCGGGGTCGGGCGACGGCGCGTACTGCACGATCGATTCGTCGGGCAAGATCTTGCGCGGCTCGCCGCCGCCCGGTGTCGCGATGTAGATCCCGTGCTCGCTCGAGCCGAGACAGCGGCAATAGACGATGTTCCCGCCCGGCATCGGCGAGGGCATCAGATGCCCTTGTTGTCTGTCCGGCCGAGATCGTCAGCGGCGTCTGCGTGCCGCCCGCGGAGGGCACTGCATGCGCCGAGCTGAGGTCCGCGTACACGATCTGGTCGTCCGGAGTCGTGAAGCCGCCGATGGTGACCGATTGCATGTTGCCGAGCAGCTGCGGCGGGTCCGCCCGACGGCGTCGATCCGTCTCAATTTGCTCAGCGACGAATACAGGATGTACCGGCTGTCCGCCGACCAGAACGGTACGCCTGCCACGCCGATCGCGGCTTCGAGCGGCCGGGATTCCTGCGTCGCCAGCGTGCGCACCCAGATCTCGGTGTGCCGTCATCGCGATTTGCGATGAGCGCGAGCCGCCGGCCGTCGGGAGATATCGAGACGAACGGCGACGACTCATTCTCCAGTCGTTCGATGTCGAAGCGCACCGCGTCGGCCGCGACCACCGGCGCCGGGTGCGGCCGCATGAGCACGCCGACGACGATCGCGGCGATCACGGTCGCCGACGACGCCGAGCACGGGCCACAACCAGCGTCGCGCCGTCGCGTTCCGCGGCGACGCACCGGCGCGAGGTTGGATCGGATGCGTGAGCGACGCCTGGAGCTGGATCCGCACGTCGCCGATGTCGCGCAGCCGCTGCGCCGGGTCCTTTTGCAGGCAGCGCTCGATCAGCGCCTGCACGCCGTTCGGCAGCGGCGGCAGCTTCGTCCAGTCGGGCTCTTGCTCCATCACGTGCACGAGCACATGCGCGTCGGACTTGCCGTCGAAGAGTCGCTTGCCCGTGAGCATCTCGTAGAGCAGCACGCCGAACGACCAGACGTCGGTGCGCTTGTCGACCGGTTTGCCCTCGGCCTGCTCGGGGCTCATGTAAGACGCCGTGCCCATCACGAGCCCGGCCTGCGTTTGGTGGCCGCGCGGCTCCGTCACGGCCGCGGCGCCGATGCGCGTCGCGCCGCTCAGGCGCGCGGTCTGCTCGGGTCCGAACGCCTTCGCGAGCCCGAAGTCGAGCACCTTCACCTTGCCGTCGGGCGTGAGCTTCACGTTCGCGGGTTTGAGATCGCGATGCACGATGCCTTTCTCGTGCGCCGCCTCGAGCGCGTCCGCGATTTGGCCTGCGATCTTGATCGCCTCGGGCACGGGGATCGGCCCGCTGATCAGCCGATCCGCGAGCGTCGGACCCTCGACGAGCTCGAGCTCGAGGAACGGCACGCCGTCGACGTGCTCGACACCGTAGATCGCCGCGACGTGCGGATGATTCAGCGACGCGAGCAGCACCGCTTCCTGCTCGAAGCGCGCGAGCCGGTCGGACTGCTCCGCGAACTGCGGCGGCAGCACCTTGATCGCGACCTCGCGCCGGAGCTTGGTGTCCATCGCGCGGTACACCTCGCCCATGCCCCCGGCGCCGAGAAGGCCGAGGATCTCGAAGTGGGCTAAGCGCGATCCGACCTTCAGCTCCATGGGGCTCCCGCGGTCAACGGCGTTGCGCGCATGTTAAAGGAGACGACGCCGTGCGTCGCTAGCGTAGTGCGGCCTTCTGCGACGCGGGATCCGTCAGGGGTGAGTCGCGCCCTGCATCAGCTCGGTCGCGAGCAGCATCGCCATCGCGCCGCCGCGCGGATCCGGTACCTAAGATCGCGGCGCGGCGCACGTATTGCTCGAGCGACGTCATCCGCGCCGTCGACTCGCAGACGTCGACGAGCTCGCCGCTCGACGATACGCGTGCATTCACGGCGCTCCACGCGCGCGCGATCGCGCGCTCGTAGTCGCGGCCCGAGATCCAGCCTTCGTGCAGTCCGCGCGCGAGCGCGTAGCCGATCATCGCGGTGCCCGAGAGCTCCGCGTAGGCGCCCGGATAGTCGATCACGTTGCGCCAGAGCCCGTCGCGGTTCTGATAGGGCAGGAGCGCCGCCATCAGCGAGCGGTAGCTCGCGAGCGTGCTCGCGTGCGCGGGATGATCGCGCGGCAGCTCGGCGAGCGTGAGCGTGAGGCCGAGCGCGGCGAAGCCGTTGCCGCGGCCCCAGGCCGCGTCGGTCGCGGGCTGGTGGCGGTAGAGGCCGTCGGCGCGGCGGTCGAGGTTCTGCATGAACGCGAGGTGGCGCGCGGCCATGTCGAAGTACTTGCGTTCGCCGGTCAGTGCGCCGGCCTGCGCGACGATCGCCGTGCCCATGAAGATCGAGTCGCTGAATTCCTGGTGATACGGCATCGACTCTTTCATTTGGCCGTCGGGCTCGAAGCCGAGATCGCCGACTTTGCGCACCGCCGCGACGTAGCGGGGGTCGTGGGTTCGGCGCGCGAGCTCCGTGAACACGATGTGCCCGCCGAGCACGAGCGAGCTCGGCTGCGCGAGGCTGTTCTTCGTACCGTCGACGTACGGCTCGACGATGCGGCGCACGTCGTCGATCTGCCCGAGCTTGATCCGCGCGATCAGCGCGATCGCGCCGATGTACCACGGCGGATCGAAGTCGTGGCCGTAGTGCTGCGCGAGCTCTTCGGCGAGCGCGCGCGGCGAGCGCGCGACGCGGCGCTCGAGCTCGCGATGCGCTTCGGACATCGGCACGTCGGCGGCGCGCAGCGTGCGAAGCTCGTCGGGGCTCGTCCAGCGGCGGCTCGGAATCTTGCCGATGCCGGCGACCGGTTGTCCGCTCAGCGCGGCGGCGAGCGCGTCGGCCGATGCGCCGCCAGCGTTCGCCGCGCTCGAGCTCGCTGCGTCCCCAGCGCAGCGTTGGCGCGCTCGAGCTCGGCGCGCCACCTGCGGCGTTCGTGCCGGCGATCAGCACGAGGTCGGGACCGTGCGTGCCGATCCATCGCCAGAGCGCGTGCGACTCGGAATGCTCGCGATACGCGACGCCGGTCGGCGGAAACTCGAGCGCTGCGCGTTCTGGATTCGCGACCGGCACTGCGAGCAGATTGAATGCGCGGTCTCGGGCGCGCAGCTTCTCGTAGCTCGCGACGGCAGCCCGCACCGCGGCGGCTGCCGCGTCGTCGCCGTCGAGCCCGCCGACGATCAGCACCGTCGGCGCGTCCGCGGCGCGGCCGGGAACGGCGAGCGCGTCGATCCGCGTGCCGTTGCCTGCGAGGCCGATGTCGAACGTCTCGGCGGCCACCACCGGCAGAGCGATCCACGAAACGGCGACGGCGAGTGCTCGCGTCCGCCATTCGCGACGGTGCTTCGCGGACTCTCTATTCACGGCGGTAGTCTTGACAACCGTGCGGCACCCATCACGCACATCGGAGCTGACTCTGCGAGTCGGCGAGTGCGGTCGTTGGAGACGCCGCTCGCGAGCATCCGCGACGCCGCTAGCGCTGCTTGCGCGTGAGGTACGCGCCGAGCGCGCCCAGGTCGTCGTCACTGAGCTCGGTCGGCCGAAAGAACGGCATCGAGTTCAAGCCGCCGCGCACGATCGCCTTCACGAAGTCGACCGTGAGATCGCGTGCGCTGCTCGAGCTCCGCGGGCTTCGCGCCCTTGTAGCGCGCTTGCAGTGCCTGCGTGCCGGCCATCGCCGGCATATACGGCGGCCCGATTCCGTCCTTCGGGATCGCGGCGTGGCACGCGGTGCAGCGTTGCTGAAACACTTCGCGGCCGCGCTGCTCGCGCGGATCCTTGAGCGCGCCGGCCGCGCTCGCCGGCAACGGCGCCCAGGCCGTCTGCGCGCGACGTCGCGGGATCCGCAGACCCCGCCGTGCTGAAGAGGCAACCGCCCATCGCCAGGAACGAACATCGTCGCGAACTTCATGCGCGCCCCTTGCGCAGCTGCTTCGGCCAAATGCCGTAGCGGCCCGCCGAGAGAATGCCGTTCGGATCGAGCGCGTCCTTCAGCGTCTCGTTCAGGCGCATCAGCGCGTGGTCGTTGTACGAGTACTGCTCCATCACGGTGTCCATGAACGCCGCGTGCGCGCGGTAGATGCCCCAGCCGTGCGCGGACGCGACCTTGATCACCTGCTCGTACAGCGAGCGCGCCTTCGCCATCTGCGCCGGGTCGCGCACGAGGTTGATGCTCTGGAACATGATGAACGCGCGCCAGTGGTAGCTCATCGCGAAGCCGAGCATGAGCTCGATGCCGGCGTCGCGGAACAGCTTCAGGAACACCTTGTGCGCCTCGAGGATCGCATGGCCGTCGTAGGGCAGCATCGGCGACGCGTCGAGATGGCCCGAGCTGCCTTGGCAGCGTCGAGAAGACGTTCAAGCTCGGCACGCCGAACGAGCCAGGATCGTTGAGCTTCCCGACCTGCTCGTCGGTGAGCGGGAAGTGCATGGTCGGGCCGTCGGTGAACTGCGCGCCCGCGATCGCGGACACCTTCGCCTTCACGTGCTCCCACTGCGCGGCGATGACTTGCGCGGGACCGTAGAAGCGCAGCTCCGTCTGCCAGAAGTGCCGGCCCTTCGACGCGGCGTACGCGTCCCACTCCGCGGCGGAGCCGCCGCCGGGCTTGTCGAGCAGCGCGGACTTCTCCGCGTCGAGCGCGCCGCGCGAACACGGGGCTTTGGCAGCGAGAACACGCAGTTCACGACGCCCTGGAACGCGAGGCTCGCGAGGATCTTCACGAACGGCACGATGTCGTCGTGCTTCGGCACGCGGATCTGGCCCGTCATCGACGCCTCGGGCTCCGGCAGCAGCCAGAAGCCCATCTTCGTCACGACGCCCATGTTCGATTGCGCGAACAAGCCGTCGGACGAAGGCCCCGCGCCGTACTGGAAGTGTTGCCACGTCTTCGCGGTCGGCAGCGCGCCCATGCCGGTGCGCACGACCTCGCCGTTTGCGAGCACGACTTCCATGCCGCAGTGCGCGCCGAAGTGATCGCGGTACGGCAGCGGCGTGCGGCCCGCGCCGTGGTCGAGCGCGTTGCCGATCACGCTGCCCCAGCCGGGATCGGGGCAGTCGATCCAGACCTTCAGCTTGTGCTCGCGGATGTAGCGATAGAGATCGAAGTAGCTCACGCCCGGCTCGACGAGCGCGTAGGCCTGGTCCTCGCTGACCTCGAGGATCTTGTTCATGCGCTTGAGATCGAGCACGACGCTGCCCGAGTACACCGGCGCGGAGCCGCCGTACGCGAGGTTGCGGCCGGTCGAAATCGTGTAGAGCGGGATCGAGTAGCGGTTCGCGATCTTTACGACCTGCTGAACCTGCTCGACCGTCTCGGGCGCGACCGCGGCGGAGGCGATCTTCTCGCCGGGCTCGCCCCAGAGCGGTGAGTACGCGTCGCGATAGGTGTTCACGGCTTCGTCGCTCGTGAACACCCACTGTTTGCCGACGGCGCCGCCGAACTGCTCGACGGCTGCCTCGAAATCGGCCGAACTGACCCCTGGCGGAGTTCTCATTGTCTATTGCCCCCAGTGGCGACTTGCCGGCGGCGACGTGCCGGCGGCGAAGTGCCCGCGCCGAGTATAGCGGACACCGCTCGGGTGGATGGTGCGCTCGTCGAGGGGACTGGAGAGCTGCAATAACGATCAATGCGCGCTTCGGTGCGATCTTCGCCGCGTCGCTTGTGCTGTGCGCGATTAGCGTTGGCCTCGCGCTGCAAGAGCCGATGACGCGACGTCGTGCTCGCAGTTGACCCCGGCTCCAGGAATCGGTGCGGCGCGTCGGCGCCACAGGCTCGATCGGCGGCCAACACGTCACCGCGACGTCTGTTGAAGACCTGTACTTGGCACGCCGACGCGGCAGCTCCGAGCTCGCGGCCGACCACGCTGTTCCTCGCAGAACCGCGGCCGCGAGATGCCGGCGGCGAAACACGATGGCAACCCAGATTGGCCGTTGCGGCGCGAAGGCGTCGCCATGCACGCCTCGCTAGCGTATCGGCGACGACGGCTACATCTCGTCACGGGCGACGCAAGTTGGCCTTCTCAGTCCCAAGAAGAGCGCCAGATCCTTCAGCGTGTACCGACTGGACGCCGAAGCTACCGGTCGCACCAACGAAGGAGGCGCTCGAGCGCCGCGCTACGGCGACGCAAGTCGTCGCGTGATTCGCCAACGCCTGGCTCGGGCCGAACGGGACGCGAGCTGACGCCATCCGCGCAAACCGACGCGCTCGAACTAGACAGCGAGGAGCCGGCGCCGTCCCTGGCACCGGTAGCCCTCGATATCAGTTCGCGACGGTCGCCGTCCCAGCGCGCGCGCCGACGTTGCCGTTCGCGTCCGTCGCCACCGCCTTCAGCGCCGCGGCGCCATTCGCGACCTTGGTCGTGTCCCACTGCACGGTGTACGGGGAGGTCGTCGCGGTGCCGATCAAGGTGAGGCCGTTCACGTAGAACTTCACGTTCGCGATCGCGACGGGCGCCGTCGCGGTAGCCGTCAGCGTGACGGTGCCGGTCTGATTGCCTGCCGGCGCTGTGAACGTCACCGTCGGCGGGGTGCCGAAGGCCGGCGGAGTCGTGCCGAGATCGATGCGGCCGTAGCGGCCGTTCACCTCGCCGTTGATGCCGGCGGCGTAGAACAGCGTCGCGTGGTGTTGGTTCACGGCGTCGTTGCCGAACAAGATGCCCCAGAGGCCGGGCTGCGCGAACGCCGTGCTCGCTCCGTCACCGAGCTCGCCGAGATAGCGGCCGGTGCCCGAGTCGTAGCCGTGAATCTTGCCGTCGCCGAAGTTGCCGACGAGCAGCGCGTTGCTCAACGTGCCGAAGTCCGACGGCGCGACCGCGACGCCCCACGGCGCGTTGAGCTTGCCGCCCGCGGCGACGAGGTGCGTGACCAAGACGCCGTTCGTGTCGAACACGTTCACGACACCGAGGCCGGCACCCGCTGCCTCGTCGTCGGGCGAGGAGGTGTCGTGCTTCGCGTAGGTCACGACGATTCGCGTCGTGCCGGCGATGTTGACCGCCTGAATGCCGAACGGCGAATAGCCGGCCGGCAGGGTCGCGTCGGCGAACCCGAAGCTCGTCGCGGTAGGCGTCTGCTTCGCGTACGCGGCGTTGAGCACGTCGACCTTGCTGTTGTGGAAGTCGGCGGCGTAGAGGAAGTTGCCGGTGCCGTTGTTCGCGATCGCGAGACCCTTGTAGACGGCGCCATCCGGCGCCGTGAACGGCGTGACCGGAACGCCTGCATTCACGGTGGCCGCCCAGCCGGCGATCTTTCCGCTCTCGCCGGCGAAGATGAACGCGGCCGCAGCGGTCGGCGGCGCGCTGCCGGTGACGGCGAAGTCCGTCGTCGCGTTCGCGACCATGCCGGTCGCGCCGAACGACGCGGCGAGGTGCACGACGAGCGGGGTTATATCGCCGTTGCCGTTGTAGAGCGTCGACGTGTCGGTGTGATTGTTCGCGATCCACATCGGCGACGTCGCCGCGAGTGCGAGGCCCCACGGGTTCACGAGGTTCGTGTCCTGCTTCCTCGCGGTGCCGCCGGCGAAATCTTCGACAAGCGTCGTCGCGAGATACGCGCTCGCCGCTTGGACGGTGAGCGTTGCGGTCTGCGTCGCGGTGCCCAGGAACCCCGAGCCCGAGCACGAGAGCGTGTAGGTGGCGGTGCCCGTTGCCGTCGGCGTGACGTCGACGCTGCCGGTCGTTGCCTGCGCGCCGGTCCAGCCATTGCTAGCGGTGCAGTCGGTGCCCGCGCTCGCCGACCACGTGAGCTTCGCGCTCTGCCCGACAGTGATCGTCGTCGGAGCGACGCTCAGCGTCGCAGTCGGCGCGGGAGTGCTGCCGGCGTTGCTGGAGCCGTTGTAGTCCTTGCTGCCGCAAGCCGCGAGCGCGACCGCGAGCGCGGATAGTGAGAGCAGCCGTGACCATTTCGCCGCGATGGGAGCGAAAGTCTTCATGACTCGGTTCCTTTCATTGATTGTTCGAACGTGAATGTTTCACGCGGACAGTGAGTGCCGGCGAAGAGCGCGGTGGTTCAAACGCGACGCGTGGCGCGAATGCGACACTGCCGCCTGAGGACGCGACTGCGTAGTCGCAATGCACCGCTGCGACCACGAAAGGCGACCGCGTAGTTAGAAATGCGACGCTGGGCAGGGGAGGTCGGCCGGTCCGCGTCCGGAGATCGGCTGGGCCGCGCCGCCCCAAGCGCGGCAGCAACCTGGCTGCCGCGCTTGCGGACGACTATGCGCGGCGCGTGTTCCCGCAGCTGCACCCGCTCCCGCAGCGGCATTCCTGACCGCATCCACACGCCGTCTGCGCGATGGACTCGGTCGGTGCCGCCTTCTGCTGACACCCGCAATTGCACTGCGATCCGGCGCAGGGATTGCAACGGCAGCGATCGTTCTTGGCTTGGTTCATGACGGGTCTCCTTAAAGGGTTTAAGTTGAAGTGCGAGCACAATCTACGGCGGGCTGGAGGCTGCGCCTTGAACGAAAGGGCTATTCTGTGGGGCGAGTAGCTTCCGAAATATCCAACGAAGACGGTGGCATCCCGAACATGCGCCGGCTCGTGCGCGTGAGATGGGCCGAGTCCGCGAAGCCGGCCGCATGCGCGGCCGTCGAGAGGGATGCACCGTTCATTCGGTGCTCCCACACGCTCACGAAGCGACGCCAGAGAACATACTGGCGCAGGCCCATTCCGGTCTGCTCTGCGAACAGATGGCGGAAACGGCTCGGCGAGAGGTAGGCAACGCCTGCGACTTGCTTGAGCGTGAGCGGAGCGGAGAGATGCTCGTTGACGTACTTCACCGCACGCATGACCCGCTCGTCGCCGGCCGCGCTCGGTTCCGTTCTGTTGCGTGAGTGCCTGCACGACGCCGCGTGCGCGCTCGACGATTGCGGCGCGGCCACGCCGTTCCAAGGCTGTCGCGCGGAGCAAGGGCAGGGCCTCTTCGACGAGCGTTCGCCCTACTTCCGCAATGCCGTGGCGCGCGTAACGCTCGGCAAGCACCCGTCCTTCGCGCGTCTCGGGCTCAACGAAGATTGTCGCGCCATAGTGAACGCGCGAGCCGTCCATCGCGTGACGTTGCCGAGACGGAACGAGCGCGAGCTCGTAGTCGGTCCACGGCTCCTCGTTATTCGTACGCAGCCGTATGCGGCCGGCGAACAGGAAACAAATCTGGATGGCTTGATGGGCATGCGCGGGAATCGCGCCAGCGGTGCCGAGGAAAATCGCCCCGCCGTCCCACGGGAAATACTGGGCGACGCTGATCGGCTCGGTCATCGGCGGTGCGAGGTCGACGAACCGTCGCTGATCACCGCGCGCCGGCGGAGGCCGCTTCCTCGGCGCGCGCGGCGGAGAGCATCCCGCGCAGGCTGTAGTTCCCTTCGTGGCAGGCGTATTCGTAGATTTGCCCGCGGCTCTTCTTCCAATAGATCGCCGCGGTCCACGGGCGTGTCCAGACCGTGGGATCGTCCACCGTGAACTCGTAGCGCAGCGTGTCGTCGCTCACACGCGTGAATCGCTCCGTGAGCTTGAGGTGCTCGTCCGAAAACCGGAAGTAGCCGCCCATCGGGCTGCCGGAAGCGGGGAAGTTCGTGGTGTCGACGACCAGCGTGTCGCCTTCCCAGCGGCCTCGCGAGTCGCCGAGGTACTGCCGAATCGCGGGCGACACGTGCGGTCGGCCGTCGAGCGGGATCACTCGCGCGTCGTGGATCTTCTCCATTTGAACGACGACGTTGTCGGGCGTCTGGATGATCCGGTAGACGCTCATGTATGCGGCGAAGAGGTCGGGGAAGCCGTACGTGATGCAGCGATCGGTGATGGCCATATCGCTCACCCCGCGCGGGCGCGGCGGTTGGGCGGCGGCTCGCGCCGCGCGTCGCTCCACGGCTTGGGGCGTGAGCGGCGGCAGGCGTCCATCGGCGGGATCTTCGATCAGCGACGTCCGTCGCTCGAAGTACCGATCGGGCACCCAGTTCTGGCTGTAGGTGCCCGTGGCGCCGAGCTGGCGCGAGACTTTGTCGTCGAGCAACGCGAGGTACAGCGTGTCCCCGAACACCGCATCCGCATTCGGATTGAAAATTTGTGCTGCGCGGACTTTCAGCGCGGCCAATTCATCCTCGGAGAGCAGCGGCTTGCCCGCTAGCTGAGCCGGGCGCTCGAGCGGCGTGGCGCTGTTGTTCTCCCAGGTGCCTTGCAGATCGGGCCGACCGCCCGCGAGCCGCGGCATGCTCCACGGCTTCTGCTGCGGCGGCCTCTGCTGCGCCATTGCCTTAGCGCCGCAGAAGCAAGTCGTCGCGATCGCGATAGAGTGAGAGAGAGCCACCATCCACGCATGAGCGGCGACTGTACACCTGCTGGTTCTTCCGGCGCGAGCGGCCGCGGTCTCAGCGCTCGACCATCTTCGCGAGGTGCGGCGGATAACGGTCGCCTTGCACCGCGATGCCCCCGAGCGCCGCGTCGATCTCGCGCAGGTCATCGGCCGTCAAGCTCAAGTCCGCCGCCGCGAGATTCTCGTCGAGCCGGTTGAGCTTCGTCGTGCCCGGGATCGGCACGATCCACGGCTTCTGCGCGAGCACCCATGCGAGCGCGATTTGCGCGCGCGTCGCGTCGTGGCGCGCCGCGATCTCCCCGAGCCGCTCGACGAACGCGGCGTTCGCCTTGCGCGCGTCTCGGCGTAAAGCGCGGCACGACGTTGCGGAAGTCGTTCTTGTCGAACGTCGTGCTGCTCGTCGATCGCGCCGGTCAGAAAGCCTTTGCCGAGCGGGCTGAACGGCACGAAGCCGATGCCGAGCTCCTCGAGCACCGGCAAGATCTCCGCTCGGGCTCGCGCCACCAGAGCGAGTACTCGCTCTGCAGCGCGGCGACCGGCTGCACCGCGTGCGCACGCCGGATCAGTCGCACGCCCGCCTCGGACAGGCCGAAGTGCTTCACCTTGCCGGCGTCGATCAGCTCCTTCACGGCGCCTGCGACGTCCTCGATCGGTACGCTCGGGTCGACGCGGTGCTGGTAGAAGAGATCGATGCGGTCCGTGCCGAGGCGCTCGCAGCGACGCGTCGGCGACCTTGCTTGATGTGCTCGGGCTGGCTGTCGAGCCCGCGCTGCGCGCCGGTGTCGGGATCGAGGTCGAAGCCGAACTTCGTCGCGATCACGACGTCGTCGCGGAACGGGCGCGAGCGCTTCGCCGACCACCGTCTTCGTTCGTGAACGGGCCGTAGACCTCGGCCGTGTCGAAGAACGTGACGCCGCGCTCGACGGCGGCACGGATCAGCGCGATCGCTCGCGCTTTCTCGGTGGCCGGTCCGTAGGCGAAGCTCAGTCCCATGCAGCCGAGGCCGAGGGCCGAGACCTCGAGACCGCCCGTGCCGAGCTTGCGGGTTTGCATGCGGCCATTCTACTGCGTCACTCGGTGCGCAGTGCGGACACCGGGTCGACGTCGGCCGCCCTGCGCGCGGGCACGTAGCTCGCGAGCAGCGCGACGACGAGCACGAGCGCCGAAACGGCCGCGAGCGTCGCGGGGTCCGTCGGCTGTACACCGAACAACGACGACGCCAGCAAGCGAGACAGCGCCAATGATCCGACCAGACCCACCGCGAGCCCGACGACCGCGGTGAGCAGCGCGCTTCGCACCACCGAGCCGACAACGGTCGCACGCTGCGCGCCGAGCGCCATCCGCAACCCGATCTCGGAAGTACGCCGCGCAACCGTGTAGGACAGCACGCCGAAGAGCCCGATCGAAGCGAGCAGCAGCCCGAGCACCGCGAAGCCGCCGACGAGCGTGAGCTGCGTGGTCCGGTTGCCGACCGCGGCGTCGAACACGTCGCTCATCGCTTGGACACCCACCGGCTGATCGGGGTCCACCTGATGAACGACTTCGCGCACGGCGGCGGCGAGCGACAGCGGATCGTCCTTCGTCCGCACGACGAGATACCGCGGCCACAGGAACGACGCGGTGCTCGTCTGCTCGGTCGGCGTGTAGAACTCCGGAAACGGTGCGGTATCGAGCCCCATCTGCTTCATGTCGCCAACGACGCCGACGACGGTCATCCACGGCGCGTTCGGGAAAGCGAACCTGAACCGGCGGCCGACGGGGTCTTCGCCCGGCCACGCATTCGCGCCATCGCTTCGTTGATCACGGCGGTGGGCGCGGCTTCGGCCGAGTCGCGGGTGTCGAAGCCGCGGCCGCGGATCAGCGGGACGCCGAGTGTCTCGAGATAGCCGGCGCTCACGGTGCGGACGCTCATGATGTTGCGCTCGAACTCGCCCGGCTGCGGCGGCGGCTGTCCCTCGCCCAGTATCAAGAACTTGCCTCCCTGGAACGTTAGAGGCGGATTCGTGACGAAGCCCGCGCTCGTGACGCCGGGCAGTGCGCGCGTGCGCTCGAGCACGTCGGCGTAGAACGCCTTGCGGCTCGCGGCGTCGCCGTACTTCGACGGCGACCAGTCCGTCTCGGCCACGAGCAAGTGATCGGGGCGAAAGCCCGGATCGACGTCGAGCAAGCGCGCGTAGCTGCGCAGCAGCAGACCCGCCGCCGCGAGCAGCACGACGGTGAGCGCGATCTCGCCGGTGACGAGCGCGTTGCGCGCGAGCGCCGCGCGCGGCCCGGCGCTGCGACCGACGCCTCTCGTCACGGCGTTGGCGAAATCGACGCGCGCCGCGGCGAGCGCGGGTCCCACGCCGAAGAGCAGCGCCGTGAGGAACGTCACGCCGCACGTGAAGCCGAGCACACGCCGTCGAGCGCGGGCGCGGTTCCGCTCGGCAGCGTGCCGGGGATGAGGCGCGAGAGATAACCGAGCGAGACGGCGGAGAACGCGACGCCGACGACGAGCCCGAGGCTCGCGAGCACGACGCTCTCCGTGAGGAGTTGCCTCAGCACTCGCGCGTGGTTCGCGCCGAGCGCCTGGCGCACGGCGAGCTCCTTGCGGCGCGCAGTGCCGCGCGCGATGAGCAAATTGGCGACGTTGGCGCACGTGATGAGCAACACGGCCGCGACGGCGCCGAGCAAGATGAAGAGCGTGCTGCGAACGTCGCTCTCGCCGAGCAGCGCCGAGCCGCTCGCGAGCTCCTCGCGCAGCGGTACGACCGCGACGCCGATATTCGTGTTCGACTGCTGGATAATCCTTCTCGAGGCTCTTCGCGACGGAGCTCATCTCGGCCTGCGCCTCGGCCAGCGTGACGCCGGGTTTGAGGCGACCCACGACCCAGAGCGAATGATTGTCCCGCTGCGACAGCAGCTGCGGCGTGAACGAGGCCGGCAAGTAGACCTCCGCCTTCTTGCTCGGATAGTTGAAGGCGGGTGGCACGACGCCGATCACGGTGTGCTTCACGCCGTCGAGAACGATGTCGCGCCCGATGATGCCGGGATCGGCGCCGAAGCGTCGCACCCAGAGAGTGCGGCTCAAGACGACGACCGGCGCGGCGCTCGCGCCTTCGTCGTCCGCAGAGAACGTGCGGCCGAGAATCGGCGTCAGCCTGAGGATGGAGAACAAATTCGCCGTCGCGCTGATCGCGCCGATGTGCTCGGGCTCTCCGCCGCCCGTGAGGTTGTATTCCTGAAGGCCGTTGTAGAGCGCCATGTCCTCGAACGAGCGGCTGCGCTCTTTCCAGTCGACGTAGGTGGCCGGCGCGACCGTGCTGTGACCGTTGAAGCTGACCGAGGTCGACTGTTCCCAGAGCAACACGAGCCGATCGGCCTCCGCGAACGGCAGCGGCTTCAGCAGCACGGCGCTCACGACGCTGAAGATCGAGGTGTTCGCGCCGATGCCGAGCGCGAGGATCAGCACGGCGACGACGGTGAAGCCGGGCGTGCGCGCGAGCATCCGGACGGCGTAGCGAACGTCTTGGGATAGAGCGTCTAGGAGCGATCTTGCGGCGGAATGATTCATAGGTTGTGCTCCACCGTGCGCAGGGGCCGATGGAGCGTCTTCGCAACGACCGTGCCAACGACGGCACGCCGCCAAGCCATTGATGCGACAGGGTCGAGGACGCGCTGTCGATCGACGTCGCGTGTTGGGCCGTCCCGCGATCGGGCAGAGGAGTCCCGGTTCAGGGACGAGTTGGCGCGTCTCTTCCGGGCTGCTCGTTCGCTTCGCCGACCTTTTGCCGTCGCGCCAGCGACTAGAGCCAACCGAACGCGCGCGCCATCGTCCCGAACGTGCCGGCCGCGAGCGCGATGTACAACACGAGCGCCCAGACTTTCGCGTCGGCGATGCGAACGTCCGCCGCCGCGACTCGGTCGCTCAGACTCGCGATGCCGTCCCTGAGAGCGTCGAACTTCCTGTCGAAGCGCTCGGCCATCGCATCCATCTTGTCGCGCAGCGTGCGCACATCAGCCTTGATGTCTGCGACGTCGGTTCGCAAATGCGCGACGTCTGCTTCGAGCCGCGCGACACGCGCTTCCATCGGTCTCTCCGTCCCTAATGGTCCCGCGGCCAATTCTATGCCCCCGACTTGTGGCCGAGTCCAGTGCTCCTGCCGGGCATTTGAGTTCTCACGTGCGCCGCGCGCAACGTCTGTTTCTCGACGAGCGGCCTAGATCAGAACGCGGCGATCCCCGTGATCGCGCGGCCGAGGATCAGCGCGTGGATGTCGTGCGTGCCTTCGTATGTATTCACCACCTCGAGATTGACGAGATGGCGCGCGACGCCGAACTCGTCACTGATGCCGTTGCCGCCGAGCATGTCGCGCGCCGCGCGCGCGATGTCGAGCGCCTTGCCGCAGTTGTTGCGCTTCAACAGGCTCGTGATCTCGACGGCCGCCGCGCCGTCGTCGCGGAGCCGCCCCATGCGGAGACACGCCTGTAGGCCGAGCGCGATCTCGGTGAGCATGTCGGCGAGCTTCTTCTGGATCAGTTGGTTCGCGGCGAGCGGCTTGCCGAATTGCTTGCGATCCATGCACGTATTGGCGTGCGCGCCGATAGCAGTCCTCGGCTGCGCCGATCGCGCCCCAGCAGATTCCATAGCGAGCGCTGTCGAGACACGTGAACGGACCTTTGAGCCCGCGGACATCGGGAAACGCGTTCTCGTCGGGGCAGAACGCGCCGTCCATCACGACTTCGCCCGTGACGCTCGTGCGCAGGCCGATCTTGCCGTGGATCGCCGGCGCGGAAAGGCCCTTCGCGCCTTTCTCGAGCACGAAGCCGCGGATCGCGCCGTCGTCGTCCTTCGCCCAGATCACGAAGACGTCGGCGATCGGGCTGTTCGAGATCCACGTCTTGCTGCCGGTCAGCGACCAACCGCCCGCTACTTTCTTCGCGCGCGTGAGCATGCCGGCGGGATCGGAGCCAAAGTTCGGCTCGGTGAGGCCGAAGCAGCCGATCAGGTCGCCCTTCGCGAGCTTGCGGAGGTACTTCTCCTTCATGGCCTCGCTACCGAACTCGGCGATCGGCAGCATCACGAGCGACGACTGCACGCTCATCATCGAGCGGTAGCCCGAGTCGATGCTTTCGAGCTCGCGCGCAATCAGCCGGTACGAGACGTAGTTGAGCCCGGCGCCGCCGTGGCGCTCCGGGATCGTCGCGCCGAGCAGCCCGACCGCGCCCATCTCGCGGAAGATCGCGGCGTCGACTTTCTCGTGGCGGAACGCTTCGAGCACGCGCGGCGCGAGTTGCTTTTGGCAATAGGCGCGTGCGGCGTCGCGGATGGCGCGTTCGTCGTCGGTGAGCTGCGTGTCGAGGGAGAGCGGGTCGGTGGGGTCGAACGTCGGCTTCGCGGGCATGGGTCGGTTACCTCGCGCGCAGTTTGCGCGCCCGGCGAGGCGAGCGCATCCCGCCAGGCGGCTATGGACCGATCGAACCACCTAGCATATAAAGCAGCGGCGCCCGCAGACTTCTGCGAGTTGCGCCGCACCACGTTTCGCTAGGAGAGAACATGAAAAACGCCGCCAAGCACGCTGGCCTTTTTGCACTCGGCATCGCCGCTGCCGCCGCCGCGCCAGCCGGGCGCGCACTCGCCGCCGGGCCGGCCGAGATCGTGGTCCCGGGCGAGAAGCTCGCGACCGAGAGTCTGACGTCGAGCCGTGACGGCACCGTCTACGTCGGCAGCGTCGGCACCGGCCAGATCTTCCGCGCGAAGGCTGGCGCCGCGTCGGCGGAGCCGTTCATCGCGCCGAAGACGAACGGCATCGGCGCCGTGTTCGGCGTCTTCGCCGACGACAAGTCGAACACGCTTTGGGCGTGCTCCGGCACGTTCCGCCGGGGCCGCCGCCGGCCGGCGCTCCGGCGCCGCCGCCGTCCGCGCTCTATGCGTTCGATCTCAAGACCGGCGCGCCGAAGGGCAAGTGGAACATGCCGACCGCGGGTGCGTTCTGCAACGACATCGCCGTCGGCAGCGACGGGACCGCGTACGCGAGCGATACGCAGAACATGCAGGTCGCGCGGCTCAAGCCCGGCGCGCAGTCGCTCGAAGTGTGGGCGGGCGCCGATGGCGCGTTCGGCCCCACGGGCGGCGTGGTCGACGGCATCTCGGTGCTCGGCGATACGTTGCTCGTGAACGCGTTGCGCACGAACAAGATCTTCAGCGTGGCCATCGACAAGGACGGCAAGGCCGGCAAGGTCAACGAAGTGAAGCTCGACTCCGCGATCGAAGGCCCCGACGGCATGCGCTCGTTCGGCGCGAATGCGCTGCTCGTCGCGGAAGGCGGCGGAGGCGGCAAGGTGAGCAAGATCGTGCTGAACGGCGCGAAGACCGAAGGCAAGCACACCGTGCTCAAGTCCGGCTTTCCGGACGGCCCGGTGGCGGTGACCGTGGTCGGCGAGAACGTGTACGTGCTCGAGGGTCAGCTCGCGGCGCTGTTCGCGCCGCCGGGCTCGCCGCCCCGCCCGTGAAGCCTTACAAGGCGACGGCGGTGCCGGTCGGGAAACCGTAGTCGGCGACGGCGGCACCCGTCGGCAGCCCCTGATCGCGCGGGCTGGCCTGCGGGGTCAGGACGTCGAATGCATTTGGCCCGACCCACGCTCGAGCCACCGTATGAAGACCGCCGCCGCACTCGCCACCCTCGGCCTTCTTGCGCTGCTCGCGCCGCACGCTCACGCCCATCACTCGTCCGCTGCCGTCTACGATCGCGACACGATCGTCGAAGCCGAAGGCGAGATCGCGGATGTGTCATGGACCAATCCGCACGTGCGCTTCAAGGTGCGCAGCGCGAGCGGGAAAGTCTGGGACATCGAGTCGAACTCGGTCAGCATCGTGAGCCGATTCGGGCTTTCGCCCGAGCTCGTCAAAGTGGGCGAACATGTGAAGCTCGCCGGCAACGCCGGCCGCGCGCGGGATGACATCCTTTGGGTGACGAACATGCTGCTGCCCGATGGGCAAGAGATCCTGTTCGGCGCCGCGATCCCAGCGCGTTGGTCGAGCCGCACTGTCGGCACGGACACGCGCAGCGCCGTAGCGGCTGACTCGCAGAAGCTCGGGATTTTCCGAGTCTGGACCAACGTAACGTCGCCGCCAGCGTTCTGGAAACAGAGTTATCCGCTCACGGCGGCGGCCGCGGCGAAACTCGCGGCCTTCAAGCCGGTAGTCGACGATCCGACTCAGAACTGCACGCCGAAGGGCATGACGTACGTGATGGAGCAGCCCTATCCGATCGAGTTCGTCAAAGACGGGGACGACATCCTGCTCAAGATGGAGGAGTACGACACGGTCCGGCGCATCGGAATGGCGGGGCGGCCGAACCCGGCGCAACCGACTCCCGCGCGCCTTGGCATCTCCAGCGGGCGTTGGGACGGCTCTGGCGCTCGTCGTCGAAACCACGGACATCGACTACCCGCATTTCGACGGTCGCGGCATTCCGCTCGGTCGCGACGCGCACGTCGAGGAGCGCTTTGCGTTGAATGCCGACGGCAGCCGGCTCGACTACACGATGAAGGTGACCGACGCCGCGACGTTCACGGAGCCCGTCACGCTCACCAAGCAATGGGAGTGGCGTCCGGGCGAGCAAGTGCGGCCTTACGACTGCCGCAGGTGAGCTTTCTCGATCGCGCCCCACGCCGACGGTTCGACGTCGGCGACGTTCTGCGAGAACGTCCACCAGTGACCTTCGAGATCGCTCGCCGTGTATTGGCGCGCGCCGAATGGCATGTCCGTGGGCGCCTGTAGGATCGCAGCGCCGTGCCGCTTCGCGCGCTCGCAGTGCGCGTCCGCGTCTGGCACGTCGACGAGAACGTATTGACGGACGTCGCGGGCCTGCAGCGGCTCGAGCGGGCCGCGCGAGCGGCCCACCATGATCGCCCCGTCACCAACGGTCAATTGGGCGTGATTGACCACTCCGTCTCGATCAGGCGCGCGTAGGCGCTCGTCAAATCCGAACGCTGCGCACAGCCAGTCGACGGCTTTCGCGACATCGCTGTAGATGAGGATCGGAACGACGTCGGCACCGGGAGCAGAACGATTGCGCATGGGCGGCCTCCTGAGGTGCGAATATCGTCGCCGATGACGCGGCTGGCGCGCTTGTAAAAAACTGACGGCTCGGCGCGCCGCAAGGGGAGGCGCACGCCGACATGGGGTGCCGCGGGATTGTCACATTCCTGGACAATGGGTTCGGCCGCGCTGCACGCGGGTTCGCCCGCGCGCCCGTGTAGAGTAGCGCGCGGAGCGCCGTCCGCTCCCGGGGACTCGAGCCATGCGTATTTCTCCACTGTCCACGTCGCTCGCGGCGTGGGCATTGCTGTCGAGCGCAGCGCCCCTGCTCGCGCAGGTGACGCCCGAGCTCGCGAAGACCATCGCAGCGCGCACGCCGCCGAAAGGCGTGAAGCCGCTGCCCGTGGATCTCTTCACGACGAAGGACTTCTACCTCGACTCCGAGGTCTGGGCCGATCCTCGCTACACGCGCTGCAACTCGCCGGAGCGCATCGACCAGATGTGGGTCGCGAACAACGTCGGCGAGTGGGGCGACTGCAAAGCCGGACTCACCACGAAAGAGCTCGCGAGCCCGTACTCATATAGGACCGCCGAGGAGCACTACGCGGCGCTGCGAGAGAAGGCGCGCGCGAAGGGCGGCCCGACGACCTACGACCGCACGCACCTGCCGCCCGACTGGGATGGCTACTACAACTCGCGCGGCCTGCAGCAGAAGCAGTGGACCTTCGGCAACAACGTCCAAGCCGGCACGCTGATGCAGATGCTCACTCCGGAGTACCGGCGCCGGTTCGCGCAGGTGCTCTATCACGTCGCGGTGACGAACTCGCCGCAGTGGGTGTCGTCCACCTGCTATCCCGAGGGCATGATCCGCTGGTGGGCCCAGGGCATTCGCGACATCCAGGTCACAGTGACGCCGCACCAAGTGCAGCTCGTGTCGGGCACCGCGCTCGACTTCCTTCGCCAGATCCTGATCGGCCAGAAGCACGTGACGACGATCTCGCAGTGGTATGGCGAGAGCGTCGGCTTCTGGGACGGCGAGGTGCTCGTCGCTTGGACGAAGAACATCCAAGGCTGGTGGATGTCGCACGCGTTGCCCGAGTACAGCAGCGAGCTCGAGGCGATCGAGGTGTTCACGCGTGATGAGGCGCGCAACATCCACCTCGAGATCACGCTCTACGACCCGAAGGCATTCGTCGCGCCACTGCGCGTCGACGCGCTCTACACTTATCTCGACGGGCCAGAGTCCGAGCGGCGTTACCAGTGGAAGGAGTGCCAGCAGACGCTCTTCAACGTGAACGGCCGGCTCCAGACGGTCGTGCCCGGTAAGGTGATCGAATATCGAGCGCCCGATTGGTTCGATCGCCCTTGGGCGAAGGTGTGGGAGGAGTATTTCGAGGAGGGCATGAAGAGGCCTCAGCCGGACGAATCGATTTTCGAGTTCAAATAGACCGATGACGGAGTCCGCCCCCGCCCAAAGTTCAGACACGCCGCGGACGCGGCGCCCGCGGCATCGCGCTGCCAGTCGCACAAAACCGCGAGCACGCAACGGCCGCTCGACCCCGCGCCTCTGCCGAGCGAAGTAATCCTGCCGCTCGAAGGCGGGCTGTCCGCGCGCGATCTGCGCCCCGCCGTCGAGACCGGGCAGCGCGTGCTGCGCGGGCAGCCGCTCGTGCAGGGCGGCGGACCGCTGTCCACCTGGACGCACGCCAGCACGTCGGGCGTCGTGCGGTCGCTCGAAAGGCGGCCGATCGCGCACCCGCGCCGCCGCGAGGCTCTGTGCGCCGTGATCGAGGTCGACGGTCGCGACGAACGTCTGCGCCCGAGCTCGCGCGGCCCGATCCCACGCAGTGGGACACGCCGGACAAGCTCGCCGCCGCGCTGTCGCGAGCGGGCCTCGCCGGGCTCGGCGGCGCCGTGTTCCCGACGGGCCTGAAGCTCGCCGCGGCGGCACGCCGTCGGATGCGCCTCGTCATCGTCAACGGCGTGGAGTGCGAGCCCTACATCAGCTGCGACGACATGCTGATGCGAACGGCGCCGCGCGACGTGTTGGCCGGCGCGCTCGCGCTCGTGGAGCTCGCCGGGCGCGGACCGACGGCGTCGTCGCGGTCGAAGAGGACAAACCGGAAGCGTTCAAAGCGCTCGCAACGCGCGCTGCCCGCGCTCGACACGCAGCAGCGGCTCTCCATCGTGACCGTGCCGTCGATGTATCCCGCCGGCGGCGAGCGTCAGCTCATCCAGGCGCTCACGGGACACGAGGTGCCGTCGCTCGCGAAGCCGACCGACATCGGTTACCTCTGCCAGAACGTCGGGCACCGCGGCCGCGCTCTATCGATATCTCGCAGCAGCGGCGAACCGGTCACGAGCCGCATCACGACGGTGACGGGCGGCGCCATCGCGACACCGCGCAATCTCGAAGTGCGTCTCGGCACGCGCATCGCGGACTTGGTCGCGGCGTGCGGAGGGTACACGGGCGAGGTCGCCCGGCTGATCATGGGCGGCAGCATGATGGGCGTCGCGCTCGAGAACGACGAGGTGCCGGTCGGCCGCGCCACGAACTGCATCGTGGCGGCCACCGCGCGAAGAGTTACGCGAAGGACGCGGCTCTGCCGTGCATTCGCTGCGGGAACTGCTCGAACGCGTGCCCCGCGTATCTGATGCCGCAGGAGCTCAATGCCGCCGCCGAGCACGGCGAGTTCGACTCTGCTCGAGAATCTGGGGCTCTTCGATTGCATCGAGTGCGGGTGCTGCGACGTCGTGTGCCCGAGCAACATTCGGCTCATCGAGACTTTCCGGGTCGGCAAGCGCAGAGTCGCGCAAGCCATGGAGCCCGCCGCCCGCGTCCGCTGGCTCGACGCCCGCGAGCAGCTGCGGCGCCAGCGAGTCGAGAGCTGGGACCGCGAGCACGGCGAAAGCGCCGGCAAAGAGCAGGCGCCACTGCAAAAGCGGCTCGAAGCCGTGGTAGAAATAGTTGAGCGTGTAAGCCGCTCGCGGAGGCTCGGTTCAACGTCGCGGGGGGATGAATGCATAGCATCCGCGACATCGTGCGCGAGAAGGGCGCGACGGTTCGGTCCATCGATCCGAACGTGACGGTGTTCGACGCGCTCCAGCAGATGGCCGACCACGGGATCGGCGCTCTGCTCGTGCTCGAGAACGGCAAACCCGTCGGCCTGTTCTCCGAGCGCGACTACGCGCGCAAGCTCGCGCTTCGCGGGTTGCGCTCGAGGGAGACGCCGGTCAGCGCCATCATGAGCAGCCCGGTGCTCACCATTCGCCCGGACGCGTCCGTGCAGGACGGGCTGCAGGTGATGACCGAGAAGTTCATCCGGCATTTGCCGGTGGTCGACGGCTCGGGCGTCATCGGCATGGTGTCGATCGGGGATCTCGTCAAAGCCGTGATCCAGGATCAGCAGGCGCTGATCGAGCAGCTGGAGAGCTATCTCGCGCGCTGACGCCGGTACACGGCGGACCAAGTGGCTCGAGCGGCAGCGCCGAGCCTGCCGCATGACGGCGGCAACCTTACGTCGATCATGGAATCCTTCCAACGTGCCGGGCGTGCCGTGCAGGCGGAAATGAGGGGCGACAACAACACTGCCGCCGCCTGCCGGGCAGCGGGCGGTGCTGGCGCGAATCGCCGGCGTCGATCTCAAATTGTTCAATCGGACCTCTCAGTATCTGTACGTGGGGGTCCCGATCGTACGGCGCGCGTCCCGCAGTGAGCGGCCGGTGGCGCGTAGCGCGCCACCGGCCGCAACTCCTAGTACCTAGCTAGACCTAATGCCTAGACGAGCCGGGGTTCTTCCATTCGCCTTCCAGATAGTCGGCGTCTTCCTGTGAGCGGGCCTTCACGCCCATGAGGATGCCGCCCTTCTTTAGGCCAGCCTCGTAGTCCTTCACGCGTTCCTCGGGTATGCCCCACCCGACCATCGCGCCGATCAGGCCACCGGCCGCTCCGCCGGCCCCCGCGCCCGCCAAACCCGCCGCGAGCGGGCCTGCGATCACGAGGCCGAGGCCCGGGACCGCGATGCTCGCCCCAACCGCGGCGAGCGCCGCTGCGATGCCGACGGCGCCGCCGATCGCGCCACCGACGCCGGCACCTTTGGCGGCCTTGTTGCCGAGCTCGGTTTCGCGGCCCGTGGTGTGATCGAAAAACTTGGTACGGGTGTCGTCCGACATGACGACGTTGATCTCTTTGCTGTCGTACCCGCGTGACGAAAGGTCGTCGTACGCTCGCTCCGCAGCCTCTCGGTCAGTGAATAGGGCCGTCGTGAGCTTGCCTTTCTCGCTTTGTGTCCGTGTTGTCTGCAACTCGCTTCTCCTTGCGAAAGATGTGTATTGGTCTAGGGACGACGCAATGGATGCACGGAGCGTGCCTGTGGGCGATCGAGCATCGCAAAGAGCTGCTCGACGTCGGACGCCCCTGCCTCGGCCGCGTCGTAGTGCAGCGCCGCGAGCCGGAAGTGCGCCGCCGGCTCGAGCTCGGGGCCGGTGAGCAGCGTGTCGAACGCCAGGCCGCCGAGGATCCGGCATGCGAGCGTGAGATAGAGGCGATCGAGGACGTCGTCGACGATCAGCGCATGCAGCACCTCGCCGCCGCCGAGCATCGCGATGGTTCGATGCTGCTCCTGCGCCAACGCTTCGATCAGCTTGCCGCCTTCCACGCGCGCGCCGTCGCCGACGCGCAGCACGCGCACGCCGTCGGCCTCGAAACGCGCGATCTTGCGCGGATCCGCCGCGTTGCCCGTGGCCACGTACACCGAGCGTCCCGACTCGACCAGCGGGGCCAAAGACGGCAGCTCGAGGCTCCCTGTGACGATCACGATGGCGGGCTGCGGCGGGAGACCTTGCGCGAGCCGCCACTGAAGCAGGTCGCCGTGGTCGGGCTTGCCGCTAACCGGGAAGCTCGCGGCGGTGACGCGCGGCAGATCGCGGACGTACCGGGCACTCATCACGAGCGCGTCGGCGCAGGCCGCGAGCTCCTGGAACAGGCGCCAGTCGCGTGCGTTCGCGATCGCTCGCGGCACGGCGCGCTTCGCCGTTTGCGGATCGGGCAGCGAGATGCGTCCGTCGAGGCTCGTGATGAAGTTCGTGTAGACGAACGGCTCCGCTCCCCGGGCCGTCGGTCGTAACGGCTCGCGCAAATAGAGCCCGTGCAACGGCGCCTGCTCCGGCGGGCCGGGGAAGATCCGCAACACGTTCTTGCCGTCGGGGGCTGGCTGCATGTTTTTTTGACCACGCCCAACCAATTAGGGTTGTGCCGTTACGGTGGGTGGCCGGGCTCGATGTCGCGCGCCTCCTGGAACGTGAGCTGCTCGGACTGCGCGCCCTTCTCGGCGTCGATCGGCTCGAGCAGGAAGCCGACGTGATCGCCGAGCGCGATCCTTCCTAAAACCGTGCCGGCGAACCAGCGTTCGCAGGCGTCGAGTATCGGCACACCGTGCGCGTAGTGCCAGCTCACTCGAGCGAACTTGTCCACCTCGTCGCCCGTCTCGCCGCCGAAGATCTCGGCGAGATCCCGATTCCTTTCGTCGACGACGTGCACCGCGAGGACGTCCGCTTGGCGCGCGATCTCGAGCGTCCGATTCTTCTTCGAGATGCAAGCGAGGAAGCGCGGCGGGTGAATGCTGCATTGTGTGGCGAAGCCGATGAGGCAGCCGCTGGCTTGGTTCTGTGCGGCTGTCGTCACGATGTACACGGGGTAATCCAGTGTCGCGACCAGGCGCTGGAACGGTGCTTGGGGTTGTTGGTCTTGCGCGTCCATGTCGAGCTCGGCCTCCTCTGCGGCTGATCCGCGAAAGGAGGCTGCAAGATGGATGCCGATCTTGCGCGCGGACTAGAGCTTTTCGACGACCACCCGTCCTTGCGCATTCACGAAAACGTGGTAGCGATTGCCATCTTTGCAGGTGGCGGTGTAGTCGCTGTCGGCGTTGCGCTTCGAGCTGACGATCTGATCGCAGGCGTAGCCGTGCAGAACGATGGTCACCTTAAGATCGTTGCCCAAGGCGTCTTGACCGGACGCAGGACCGCTGCCAACGAGCGCGAGCATCGTCAACGCAAGAACGGATACCGGCTGCTTCATTCGTTTCTCCGGTACGGCAAGTCAGATTTTCCCGAACGCTTTCGGATCGGCGAGAATGCCCCAGATCGTTTCCCGTGAGGAGGCGACAGCCTTTGCCAGTGGTTCGTCCGAGTCCTGCAAGAGCGTCACCACATTGAGCAACAACTGCTCATATCGCTGCCGAAGGTCCGCCAACGGGACTTTGATCTTGCCCTCGTGGAATCCCCGAAACTGATCGAGCAGGTCATTGACCTGATTCTTCAGAGAGAGCTTCGTGAACACGCCAATCGCGTGGGTGTCTCGCAGGCGCTGCTCGAGCCCGTCCAAATCCAGCGTCGGCGAGGCTGTGGGTTCAGCGGGCGCAGCGGCGGCGACCGGCGGCTTCGCAGGTGTCGACGATCCTTGGGGCGGTGACGGCGTAGCGCTCGGCGCACTGCGGCCCGCGGGCGGCGGGTTCGACGGTGCATTCCGCGCGGTCTCCTTAGGCGGTGCCGGCGGAGCGGGTGCCGGGCTTTGGCTCTTGTTCGCCTCGACAGGGCTCGGCGTCGTTGTTGGAGGCGCCGGAGGCACAACAGCGGTTGGCGACGCTTCGCTTGTCGGCGCTGCGGCAGGTGCGTGCGGCTGCGGTTGGACGCAGCTGCTTAGAGTGGCGATCACCGCGAGGGTGGCAATCAACGGTCCGTGCATCAACGGTTCCTGAGGCCCGATAATGATGAAATGACTATAGCTCAGACTCCCTGACTCGCTGATGAATGGAGCCAGAGCGGCTGCAGTTTTTCGCCGAAGCCATCCCATCACGCCGGGCCGGCATCGTTGTTGCACGTCTTGGGGCGGCGATAGAGCCATTCGCTTGCGTCTTCGCGAGCGCGTGTTTGGACTGGCGGCGGTACCTGGAGGGATCCCTCATGCGTAAACGAATCGTTGCATCGCCCGAGCGGGAAACGGCGTTCTCCGATGACTGGTTGGACTTGGAGAGTCTCGCCGATGTGGAAGTGACGTCGGAGGACGTCGCCCATCCGATCGAGGCGGCGTTGCTTCCCGGGCACGGCTCGGGCTGGAGCGCCGCGGCGCCCGGAAAGCAGACGATCCGGCTGCTCTTTACACGTCCGCAACGACTCAAGCGCATCTGCCTCGTCTATGAAGAGCCCGTGACTGTGCGCACACAGGAATACGTTCTGCGTTGGTCGGCGGATGGCGGCCAGTCTTACCGGGAGATCACGCGACAGCAATGGAACTTCAGCCCGCAGGGAGCGACCTCCGAGGCGGAGGACCATCGGGTCGACCTGCAGGCGGTAACGGCGCTCGAGCTCAGCATCATCCCCGACATCAGCGGGGGAGATGCGTTGGCCTCCTTGGCGCGGCTGCGGCTTGCGTAGCAACACGCCGCGCGGAGTGTCCCGCCCGCGCGTCCGTCCGCTCACGCGTCGGCGTCGCCGAACCGCAGAAGCGAGAACTCGCCCGTTCCGCGTTCATGCCGCGTCGCGCACCGCGCGTTCGTCGGCGGTGAGCAGCGACTGCGAAGGGGTATTTGAGTGATGGGTGGCCCTCAGCGATTGTCACATGCCTGGACGATCTAAGGATATTTGTCACAAGAGGTGACAATCGGCCCGCACCTGTCGCTAGTGAGGCGTCCGCGGAGAGTGCCGTCACCGAACCTCGCTTGCCCACCACGTCGTTCTCGGGTTGAATCGCGCCATGTTGCGGTTCGATCAAGCGGGTCGCGCCGCTCGGCACCTTACGGACCGTTCGGCTCGGTTTCTGTCGCGTGGCGTCCGAAACGTTCAAGAGCGCGCTGCTGTCTCCGCGTATGGTCGGCGCATGAACACGCGCACGTTCTCCGCTGCGGCGATCCTTGGCATGATGATGCTCGCGGCAACGCCCGGCGTCGCCCAACAGCGCGGCGACGAGTCGACCGTCGGCACGACGGTTCTCTACAAGACCGGGCTTTTCGATCGCGCCTGGCCGACGTATCGGCCGGCGATACGAGGCGGTGTTGCCGACGTTTGTTAGCGGGAAGGACACACGCGAAGAGATGGCGCACGCGTTGCTGCGCAAGATCGGCGGGGCAGAGACGCAGGGCGATAGGCGAGATCGGTCCGGCCCCGACCCCCGACGGGACTGACATTTCCGCTGTCACCTGTGCAGCAGAAGCAACGGCGCGCGACGCGCGCCGTCGCGTATATCGGCCGGCTTTATCGCTGCGGTTTCTCAGATTCCTTGTTGGCTTCTCGAATCGTGTCTTTGATTCCGCCAACCGTGTTTTGCACCTTCCCCTTCACTTGGTCGGCACGGCCCTCGTTCTTGAGCTTCTCGTCCCCGAGCGCCTTGCCAGTCGCCGTCTTGACCTTACCCGTCACTTCCTTAGCGGCGCCCTTGATTCTGTCCTTGTCCATGATTGCTCCAGGTTCATGTGGAAACCCGAGAGGAGCTGCAAGACCTGTGCCCGAGTGAAAGCTGCCGTTTCCGGTTTTCACCTGTGCGAGCTCGACGAGGCGACAGTTCGCGCCCCCGGCATGGTTCCTGCACCGTTGACCTGCGCGGACCGGTATCTACACGTTCACAGGCGTCGCTCGACATTTCGACACGATGAGCCTGACTCGAAAGCGAAACCTGCGAACCGGTGCGCCGATCTGGGCTGCCTCTAGGCATCCACTCGTCAAGCAATCGCCGCTGCGACGAAGGACTCGCGCGGATGTCGTCGTGATCGGCGCCGGTATCAGCGGCTCGCTCGTCGCGCAGCGCCTGTGCGAAGCGGGGCGGCGGCCGCTGATTCTCGAGCGACGGCGCAGTGCGCTGCTCGGCTCCACGGCGGCAAGCACTGCGTTGCTCCAGTTCGAGCTCGATACGCCGCTCGTGCACCTGGCGCGCAAGGTCGGCAAGCGCGCCGCGCAGAGAGCGTGGCTGTGCTCGCACTGGGCGGTGAACGAGCTGCGGACGCTCGCTCGTCAGCTCGGTATTCAGTCGCAATTCGAAACGCGTCCGTCTCTCTATATCGCAGGGAATCTATTGAGCGCGAGCGGTTTGCGGCGCGAAGCGCGTGCGCGACAGAGGCTCGGTTTGCCGAGCGAATTCCTCGAGCGCCGAGCGTTGCGGCATCACTTCGGCATCGATCGGGCGGCGGCCATCCTGAGTCATGGCAACGCCGAGGCGGATCCCGTGCGTCTCGCGGCGGGGTTTCTCCGCGTCGCCATTCGCTCCGGCGCTCGGTTGCATGCGCCCCATGAAGTGGCCGACATACAGGCCGCCGCACGAGGTGTAACGATTGCGACTGCGGATGGCCTCGAGGTTCGCGCGCGCCACGTCGTGATCTGCACGGGCTACGAGCTGCCGAAGATCGTGCCGGCGGCGAAACACCGGATCTTATCGACCTGGGCGCTTGCGACCGCCGTGCAGCAGCACGAGCCGTGGCCGCAGCGCGCGCTGATCTGGGAGGCGTCCGAGCCTTACCTCTACGCCCGGACGACGCACGATGGGCGCGTGATCTGCGGCGGTGAGGACGAGGACTTCGCCGATGAGGCGCGCCGCGACGCACTCATTCCTGCGAAGACGATGAGATTGCGCAAGAAGCTCGCGAAGCTGTTCCCGCGGCTCGACACCCGCGCGGCGTTCGCGTGGACGGGCAGCTTCGGCGCCAGCACGACTGGCTTGCCGAGCTTCGGTGCGATTCCAGGTTACCCCAGCTGTTTCGCGGTGCTGGGGTACGGGGGCAACGGCATCACGTTCTCGATGCTCGCGGCAACGGCGATCGCTCGCGCCGTGCGCGGCAATCCCGACCCTGACTCCAGAGTATTTGCGTTCGAGTGAGAGCGTCGAGCTTACAGGGGCCCGCCATCGACTCGCGCACGCGTGTGTCACCGGGCCGCTGACTTCGCGAGTTGGCCAGCGCGCCAGTCATGGCCTCCGCTCCAGCCTTCATCATCTGCCCAACCGTACCCGCCGCCTCGTCGGGAAGGACGTCGGCGGTCCATACGACTCGGCTACCCCCAATTTCCCTAGCAAATACCTGAACGACACCGTTGTAGTGCGTCGGGCCCCCCGAGCCCTCGCTCTGTGCGGTCCACGCCAGACGGCGGGTTTCG
This sequence comes from uncultured Gammaproteobacteria bacterium, assembly GCA_963841645.1. Lineage (GTDB taxonomy): Bacteria > Pseudomonadota > Gammaproteobacteria > Steroidobacterales > Rariloculaceae > FEN-1219. The sequence continues at coordinate 164,150 of CAWJDS010000026.1, forward strand.
TCATTCGAGGAGATGATCGGTTCGACGACAACGAGGCCGTTGCCGAAGGTCACTCTTCGCCCGCCGGGTACGAGCTCGGTGGCCACGACGAACCCGGGCACAAGGCGCGTGTGCAAGGCGCCGACATCGCGGATCGCGTCCCAGACGAGACCCGGCGCAGCCGCGGTCGTCACTTCTACTGCGATGGTTGCCATGACTCGACTCCTTTTAGATACAGACGCCAATCCGCCCTGCTAAGGACGGCGCCGTCGGTTCTCGAATCTTAGGACTTGGCTTGTTCAGGAGGCTTGGGGAAAATTGCTCAGATGCGATTCAAGACGTTCAATGAACGCACGCAAACGCCGGATGTCGCGAGCGCTCCGCTTACGGTCCGGCCCATCGCCGATCAGTCGCTGTGGTCCTTATCTGAATACGTTTGCTCGGCGGGCCCTCACGATCGACCTTTCGAAGAACGACACGACCGCGTTTCACTGGCGCTGGTCGCGTCGGGCACGTTTCGTTATCGGACAGACTCTGGGGAGGGACTTCTGTATCCCGGAGCTCTGTTGTTGGGCAACGCGGGCGCCTGCTATGAATGCGGGCACGAACACAGTCACGGAGATCGCTGTCTCGCGTTGCACATCGATCGCGATCTTTATGCCGAGATCGCCTCCGGTGCCTCCGGATTGAGTGACCACGCTTTTCGCAGAGCCACTTTACCCGCCGCGCCGGGTCTTGCTGCGATCGCCGTTGCGTTGCAAAACCCAAATCCGTCTCGCCTAGCGCTGGAGGAGACCGTCCTCGACTTCATCGCCGCGGTGGCAAGCGTGGCGGCCGCCAATCACACGCCCGCGCGACGGCCGAGCACTGCAGCGATGCGCCGTATTCCGCGCGTCCTCGAGTACATCGAATCTCACCTGCTCTTGGATCTGGATCTTGCCGCTCTGTCCCACCAGGCAACGATGAGTCGCTATCACTTTCTTCGCACCTTCAAGCGCGCGACAGGCCTGACGCCCCATCAATATGTTCTCGGTCGCCGACTGCGCCTGGCCGCGGCGAGGATTCGAAGCACGGCGGAACCGATTGCTCACGTTGCGGCCGCCGCCGGTTTCGGCGATCTGTCGACTTTCAATCACCTGTTTCGAAGCGCAACAGGCGTGACACCGACGACGTTTCGGTCTGGAAGACGGAAGTCGAGACAGCACTCTAGATCCAGCCGAATCCGCGCGCCATGACGCCGAGCATGCTGCCGGCCAAGGCGAAGTAGAGAACGAGGGCCCAGACCTTCGCTGACGAGAGCGAGTCCTCGACCGCGTCCACCTTCGCGTCCATGCGATCTATCCGTGCGTCGACCTTGTCGAAACGGGCCCGAAGGTCGCGTTTGATGTCCGCCACATCTGTGCGCAGGTGAGCGACGTCCGCCTCGAGTCGAGCAAAGCGCGTGGATAAAGCTTGTTCAGATCCAGCCGAAGCCGCTATCGTGCCGAACATTCCGGCGGCGAGGGCGATGTACAGCATCAAGGCCCAAATCTGTGCGCGTGATATCGCATGCGTGAGCGCGTCGAACTTCGCGTCCATTCTGTCGCGCAGGGAGCGCAGGTCTGTCTTTATGTCAGCGACGTCCGTGCGGAGGTGCGAGACGTCGGATTCGAGCCGAGCGATGCGTGCTTCCACAGAGTAGTCCATTGATTCACGTCCCGGCTGCCAATTCTATGACCTCGACGTATCCACATGTCCAGCGTCCTCGGTCAGTATCGGAGCGCGCGGGTAGGGCGGACACGTTGATTTCCGGGAGGGTCATACGATTTCGTTGGCCTGTGCCGGCGACGGCACCGTTTCGCCACTGGCCACGAGGAGATCGAGTAGTCGGCGCCGTCGATCGCAGACTGAGAAGGTCGTCGTTGGGTCACACCGCTCTTGCTGCCGTGACGGTGTCGCCGGATAGTGTCCCTCGCCGGCTTGGTACGCTGGCGAGAAGTCGGTCGACAGCTCGAGCGAGCGGCGGCCGCTTACCGATCATCGGGAGGTATCGCATGAGCCGAGCTCGATCGACCTTCGCCGCGGCGTGCTTGCTCGCGGCAGCGCCCGCGGTGGCCCACCACAGCCCCGCCGCGTTCGACATGACGAGGCAAGTCACGATCGTCGGCACCGTCGCGAGCTTCGAGTGGGCGAATCCGCATGCCTACCTCTCGCTGCGGGAAGACGCGGACGGGCGCACGTGGCTCATCGAGCTCGCGTCGCCGTCGAATCTGAGGCAGTACGGCTGGACCGCCGCGACGCTCGCGAAAGGCGATCGCGTGACCGTCACGGCGAGCCCGTCGCGCAGCGCCGAGCGGAGCACCGCGTTTCTCCAGTCGCTCGAGAAAGCGGGCAGCGTGCTGTACGTGAACCCGGCCCGCGCCGGCGCGCCGCCGCCGAACGCCGCACCGCCCGGCGGCCCGCCGCAGAACGCCGGGGCGGTCCTCAGCCGGGCGGCGCGCCGGCTTCTCGCGCGCAGAGTCTCGCCGGCACGTGGGCGACGCTCGTCGGGCCCACGTTTCCCCAGCTTCTCACCAACTCGTCCAAGCTCCCGACCACGCCGCGCGGCGCCGCGGCCATCAGCAGCTTCACCGACGCCACCGCGAATCCAAGCCGCGACTGCGTGCCGTATGGGGTGCCGCTCTACATGATTCTGCCGATATACCGCCGCATCGAGATCGCCGGCGATGCGATCGTCATTCGCGGTGAGGAAGACGCCGTCGACCGCACGGTGCACATGAATCGTGCGACGCACGCCGGCGCAGCGGAGTCCCTGCTCGGCGATTCGATCGGGCACTTCGAAGGCGACGCGCTCGTCGTCGACACGGCTCTCTTCGCCGAGCACGGGATGGGCAACGCGGCGGGATTGCCGTCGAGCACGCGCAAGCACCTTGCCGAACGCTTCGAGCTGACGCCGGATCGCGCCGCGCTCACGTACACGTTCACGCTCGAAGACCCGGAGTACCTCACGGCCCCGGTGCAGGGGACGGCGGGGTGGGCTTATCGGCCTGACGTCACGTTCGCGCCGATCGCGTGCAACCTCGAGAACGCGCGCAGGTTCTTGCAG
>CAWJDS010000027.1:0-8584 GCA_963841645.1 uncultured Gammaproteobacteria bacterium
GATCACCGTTGCCGACAACGGCATCGGAATTCCGCCGAGCGCAACGGAAGGTGGCGGCCTCGGCTTGCACATCATGAGCTATCGCGCGCGCAGCATCAGCGGCGAGCTCAGCGTGCTCCCTGCGCGCCGGCGGCGGGACGGTCGTGCGCTGCCAAGTGCAGTACGATTCCGCGACGGCGCCGAGCGAGTCGTGATGGCAGGATCTTCGTTCCCGCCTGTCCCGACGGCGGCTCAGAGAATCCGGTCCGGCCGGTTGTAGACGTTGAATCGTTCGGCTTCAAGAACCCGACGAGTGTCATGCCGAACTCCTGCGCGAGCTCCACCGCGAGCGACGACGGCGCGCCGACCGCCGCGACGAACGCGCAGCCCGCGATCTTCGCCTTCTGCATGAGCTCGAAGCTAGCGCGGCCGCTCACGAACTAACCCGAAATCGCTTAGCGGCACGCGACCGTCGAGCAGCGCGCGCCCGATCAACTTGTCGAGCGCGTTGTGCCGGCCGACGTCCTCGCGCACAGCGCCGATCGTGCCGGTCGCATCGAACAAGCCCGACGCATGCAGCCCGCCGGTCTGCTCGAACACCGCCTGCTCTCCCTTGAGCAGCATGGGCAATGCGCCGAGCAGCTCGGCATGATTCGAATACCGGCGCGAGTGCAAGTCGAAACGGCCCTGAACGGCGACGGATTCGATCGACGCCTTGCCGCAGATCCCGCAGCTCGACGACGTGTAGAAGTGGCGCTCGAGGCGCTTGAAGTCGACCTTGACGCCCGGGCGCAGGTCGACGCGCACGACGTTCACGAGGCCATTCGGGGCGCCGCTCACCGCGCGGGACGACGCCCTGGACCTCGGCGCGCGCGACGTGGATGATGCCTTCCGTGAACAGGAATCCGACGGCGAGGTCGTCGTCGTGGCCCGGCGTCCGCATCGTGATCGAGACGTCCTCCTCGGCGCGGCTGCCGTCCGCGCCGCGAGTAGCCGAGCCGAATGCCGAGCGGCTCCTCGGTAGCGACCGCGATCGGCGTCGGCACGCGTCCGGGCGCCGCTCGCGCTGGCGAATCGCCGCACGGATTGCCGCCGCCCTGCTTCGTCCGCTCGTTCATTCGTTGGCGCTGTCGGCGTTCGGGATTCGAAGCTCTTCGAGCGGCTGCCCACGGAGGTCAGCCCGCCGCCGACCTTCGGATCAGGCTCGAGTCGATGTCGCGCAGGCTCGCGACACCGAGCAGCGCCATGTCGCGCGCGAGCTCGGTCTTCAGGATCTTGAGCGCCTGGGTGACGCCGGCTTCTCCGCCCGCGCCGAGCCCGTAGAGATGCGGACGGCCGGCCGAGCACGCGCGCGCGCCGAGCGCGAGCGCTTTCGAGCACGTGCGTGCCGCGCCGCACGCCGCCGTCGAGGATCACCTCGAGCCGGTCGCCGGCGGCGTCGCACGATTTCCTTGAGCACGTCGAACGGCGCCGGCGAGAAGTCGAGCTGCCGGCCGCCGTGGTTCGAGACCATCACGGCCGTCGCGCCGATGTCGGCCGCGCGCTTCGCGTCGCCGCCGGTCATGATGCCCTTGATCGCGAACGGGCCGCCCCATTCCTTGATCATCCACTCCGCGTCCTTCCAGGTCACGCTGCGGTCGATCTGCGCGTTCGAGGTACTGAATGATGCCGCCGAGGTTCTCGCTGCCGGGCGGCGGCCGGTGCGCGACGTTCGCGACTTCGATCTTCGGCGTCGTGAGGTGCTTGTACACCCACTTCGGCTTCATCGCGATGTCGAGCAAGCTCATGAGCGCGAGGCTGCGGCGGCACGGTCATGCCGGTCACGATGTCGCGTTCGCGATTGCCGGAAACCGTGACGTCGACCGTGAGCTGCAAGGCGCACGTAACCGCTCGCCTTCGCGCGCTGCACGAACTCGCGGCTCAGGCTCCGGTCCTTGAACATGTATACCTGGAAGACCTTCGGGCCGCGGGTGAGCTTCGCGGCGTCCTCGATGTTCGTCGACGAGATGCTCGACAGCGAGAAGATCGTGCCGCTCGCGTGCGCCGCGCGTGCGGTCGCGCCCTCGCCCTCGTGGTTGAACAAGCGCTGGAGCGCGGTCGGCGAGCAGAAGTACGGCCAGTCGATCTTGCTGCCCGAACAACGTCGTCGACATGTCGATGTTCGACACGTCGACGAGCGCGCGCGGGCAGGAACTCGTAGGTCGTCGAACGCCGCGGTGTTGCGCCGCAGGGTCCACTCGTCGTCGGCCGCGCCGTCGATGTAGTGAAACATCGGCGCGGGCATGTTCTTCGCGCGAGCTTGCGCAGCTCAGCGATGTTGTAGCAGCGCTCGACACGCGTGCGGGACATGGCGTATGCGCTATCAGGCGGCGTTAGAAGCCGCTCGTCGGCATGACGAGCTTTTCGACGGCCTGCGCGGCGATCGGCGTGAGGTCGATGAGCTTCTTCTGTGGCCTTCGATGATGGCTGCGCATCGCGGGCGTCCAAAAGCGCGTCAGATGATCGGCGACGGTCGCCGCGACCTTTTCCTTGTCGGGGCCATAGTCGCTGTTCGCGGCGATCTGATTCGCCATCTTGACGAGCTTTTCGACGTCCATCGCGAACCGGAGCGTTAGCTCACCTTCTCCGGCTGGCGCGCACGCTTCAGGTGCTCGAGCTGCTCTTCGGTGAACTTCGCGAACTTCTGCTGCCAGTCCGAGAGCTTCGTGACCTTCGACGCCTGCACGGCCGTGACCTTGTACTCGGGGCAGTTCGTGGCCCAGTCCGAATTGTCGGTCGTGACCACGTTCGCGCCCGAGAACGGATGGTGGAACGTCGTGTAGACGACGCCCGGCTGGATCCGCTCGCTCAAGACCGCGCGCAGCACGGTCTCGCCCGCGCGGCTCTGGAGGCCGACCCAGTCGCCATTCTCGATGCCGCGGTTCTCGGCGTCGTGCGGATGGATCTCGAGCACGTCCTCGTCGTGCCACTGCACGTTCTCCGTGCGGCGCGTCTGCGCGCCGACGTTGTACTGGCTCAAGATGCGGCCGGTCGTGAGCAGCAGCGGGTACTTGCGCGTCGTGACCTCGTCGGTCGGCACGTACGGCGTGACCTTGAACATGCCCTTGCCGCGCACGAACTCGCCGATGTGCATCGTCGGCGTGCCGTTGACGGCCTTGTCGTTGCACGGCCACTGGATGCTGCCGAGCTCGTCGAGCTTCGCGTAGCTGACGCCCGTGAACGTCGGCGTGAGCCGCGCGATCTCGTCCATGATCTCGCTCGGGTGCGAGTAGTTCATCGGGTAGCCGAGCGCGTTCGACAGGCGCTGCGTGACTTCCCAGTCCTCGAGACCCGCCAGCGGCTCCATGACCTTGCGCACCGGCGAGATGCGACGCTCCGCGTTCGTGAACGTGCCGTTCTTCTCGAGGAACGACGAGCCCGGCAGGAACACGGTCGCGAACTTCGCGGTCTCGTTCAGGAAGATGTCCTGCACGATCATGCACTCGAGCGACGACAACGCGTTCGTCACGTGATGCGTGTCGGGATCCGATTGCGCGACGTCTTCGCCCTGGACGTACAGCGCCTTGAACGTGCCCGCGACCGCGGCGTCGAACATGTTCGGGATGCGCATGCCGGGATGCGGCTGAATCTCCACGCCCCACTCGTTGCCGAACAGCGCGCGCACGGCCGGATCCGACACGTGGCGATAACCCGGCAGCTCGTGCGGGAACGAGCCCATGTCGCAGCTACCCTGCACGTTGTTCTGGCCGCGCAGCGGATTCACGCCGACGCCTTCGCGGCCGATGTTGCCCGTGCACATCGCGAGGTTCGCGATGCGCCATGACGGTGGTCGAGCCCTGGCTGTGCTCGGTGACGCCGAGGCCGTAGTAGATGGCGCCGTTCGGCTCCGACGCGAACAGGCGCGCCGCGCCGCGAACGATCTCGGGCTCAACGCCGGTCTCCTCGAACACGTGCTCGGGCGAGTTCACCGGATCGAGGATGAACTCCTTCCACGCCTTGAAGCCTTCGGCGTCGCAACGCTCCTCGATGAACTTCTTGTCCTCGAGCCCTTCGGACACGATCACGTGCGCCAGCGCGTTGACGACGGCCACGTTCGTGCCGGGCCGCAGCTGCAGGTGATAGTCCGCCTCGACGTGCGGCGAGCGCACGAGGTCGATCTCGCGCGGGTCGAGCACGATGAGCTTCGCGCCTTCGCGCAGGCGGCGTTTCATCTGCGACGCGAACACCGGGTGCGCGTCGGTCGGGTTCGCGCCGATCACGATGATCGACGTCGGACTTCATGACGGAGTCGAACGACTGCGTGCCGGCGGACTCGCCGAGCGTGGCCTTCAGACCGAAGCCCGTCGGCGAGTGGCACACGCGCGCGCAGGTGTCGACGTTGTTGTTGCCGAACGCGGCGCGCACGAGCTTCTGCACGAGGTAGGTTTCCTCGTTCGTGCAGCGCGACGACGTGATGCCGCCGACGGAGTCCTTACCGTACTTCGCCTGGATGCCCTTGATCTTGTTCGCCGTGAAGTCGAACGCCTCGTCCCACGAGACTTCGCGCCACGGCTCGTGAATCGTCTCGCGGATCATCGGCTTCTTGATGCGGTCCTTGTGCGTGGCGTAGCCGAACGCGAACCGGCCTTTGACGCACGAGTGCCCGTGATTCGCATGGCCGTCCTTGTTCGGCACCATGCGCACCACTTCCTGGCCCTTCATCTCCGCGCGGAACGAGCAGCCGACGCCGCAGTAGGCGCAGGTCGTGACGACCGAGTGCTCGGGCATGCCCTGCTCGATCAGCGAATTCTCGGTCAGCGTGGCGGTGGGACACGCCTGCACGCAGGCGCCGCACGACACGCACTCGGAATCGAGGAACGGCTGGTTCTGGCTCGCGCTGACCTTCGATTCGAAGCCGCGGCCCTGGATCGTCAGCGCGAACGTGCCCTGCACTTCCTCGCAGGCGCGCACGCAGCGCGAGCAGACGATGCACTTGCTCGGATCGAACGTGAAATACGGGTTGCTCTTGTCCTTCGGCACGTCGAAGTGGTTCGCGCCTTTGTAGCCGTAGCGCACTTCGCGCAAGCCCGACGACACCCGCCATGTCCTGCAGCTCGCAGTCGCCGTTCTCGGCGCACGTGAGGCAGTCGAGCGGGTGGTCGGAGATGTAGAGCTCCATGACGTTGCGGCGAACGTCGGCCACTTTCTTGTTCTGCGTCGTGACCTTCATGCCCTGCTTGGCTTCGGTCGTGCACGACGCCGGGCAGACCCTTCATGCCCTCGATCTCGACGAGGCACAGGCGGCACGAGCCGAACGGCTCGAGGCTGTCGGTGGCGCACAGCTTCGGAATGTTGATGCCGTTCAGCGCGGCGGCACGCAGCACGGTGGTGCCTTCCGGAACGGTGACGTCGTCGCCGTCGATCGTCAGCGTGATCTTTTTCGTCGACGCCTCGGCGGGCGGCGTCCCGAAATCGGCTGCACGTTCGATAGGGTGTGTAGGCGGTGCTCATGATATTTGCTCCGTCGCCCGGCTGGCCGGTGCCACCGGGTAGTCTAGGCGCGGGCCCTCAAATCTTCCGGGAAGTGGTTCAAAACGCTCATCACCGGGAACGGCGCCATGCCGCCCAGGGCGCACAGCGAACCGCTGATCATGGTGTCGCAAAGCTCGCGCAGCAGCACGAGGTTGGCCGTGGCGTTCTCGCCGCTGCGAATCCGGTCGATGACCTCGACCCCGCGCACGGCCCCGATGCGGCACGGGGTGCACTTGCCGCACGACTCGATCGCGCAGAACTCCATCGCAAACCGGGCCTGCTCGCCCATGTCCACGGTGTCGTCGAACACCACGAGGCCGCCGTGGCCGACCATGGCGCCGACGGCCGCGAACTTTTCGTAGTCGAACGGCGGTGTCGAACTGCGACGGGTGCACATAGGCGCCGAGCGGTCCGCCGGCCTGCACCGCGCGGATCGGCCGACCGGTGGCACTGCCGCCGCCGAAGTCGTACAGGATCTCGCGCAGCGGCACGCCGAACGCGATCTCGATCAGGCCGCCGCGTTTGATGTTGCCGGCGAGCTGGATCGTCAGCGTGCCGCGCGAGCGGCCCATGCCGAAGTTCTTGTAGAAGTCGCGCGCCCTTGTCGAGGATGATCGGCACGCTCGCGAGCGAAATCACGTTGTTGATGATCGTCGGCTTGCCGAACAGGCCCTTGATGGCCGGCAGCGGCGGCCGGTAGCGGACCATGCCGCGCTTGCCTTCGAGGCTCTCGAGCAGCGAGGTTTCCTCGCCGCAGATGTAGGCGCCCGCCGCCTCGCGGACCTCGAGATCGAACGCTGTGCTTGCTGCCTTGAATGCCGGCGCCGAGGAAGCCGGCCGCCTTCGCGCGCTCGATCGCCGCGCGCATCGTGCGGATGGCCTGCGGGTATTCGGCGCGGATGTAGACGTAGCCCTTCGTCGCGCCGACGGCGACGCCGCGCGATCGTCATGCCTTCGATCAGCACGAACGGATCGCTCTCCATGATCATGCGGTCGGCGAACGTGCCGGAGTCGCCCTCGTCCGCGTTGCAGACCACGTACTTCTGGTCGGCCGGCGCGCCGAGCACGGTCTTCCACTTGATGCCGGTCGGGAACGCCGCGCCGCCGCGGCCGCGCAGGCCGGAATCCGTGACCGTCTGCGACGATCTGCTCGCCGCGTCATCTTCAGCGCGTTCGCGAGCCCGCGGTAGCCGCCATGCGCCCGGTAGTCGTCGAGCGACAGCGGATCGATCGATGCCGACGCGCGCGAACGTGAGCCGCGTCTGCTTGGCGAGGTAGTCGATCTTCTCGGTCGGGCCGAGCGCGAGCGCGTGCTTGCCGCCGGCTCAGGAAATTCGCATCGAACAGACCCGGCACGTCGGCCGGCGACACCGGACCGTACGCCGTGCGCGGACGCCGTCGACCTCGACTTCGACGAGCGGCTCGAGCCAGTAGAGGCCGCGCGAGCCGTTGCGGACGATCTCGATCGAGACGCCGCGCTTGTTCGCTTCGGCCGCGATGGCAGCGGCGACGGCATCGGCGCCGAGCGAGCGCGCCGTCGTATCCGACGGAACGAAGACTTTGGCTGACGTGGTGCTCATGGGCTCAACGCGACGATCTCGTCGAGGCGCTCGGCGTCACGCGGCCGTAGACGGTCTCGTCGACCATCACCGCCGGCGAGCAGGCGCAATTGCCGAGGCAGTACACCGGCTCGAGGCTGAACCGGCCGTCCGCCGTCGTCTCGTGAAAATCCACGCCGAGCTTCTCGCCGAGCGTACTGCCTCGAGCTGCGCGGGAGCCCATCGATTGGCACGCCTCGGCACGGCACAGGTAGACGGTGTGCTTGCCGGCCGGCTGCGTGCGGAAGAAGTGGTAGAACGTCACGACGCCGTGAACCTCGGCGCGCGAGAGGTTCAGCACCTCGGCGACGATGCCGACGCGGTCTCCGGCACGTAGCCGAGCTCGTCCTGGATCGAGTGCAGGATCGGCAGCAGCGCACCGGGCTCGGCGGCCTTTGCCTCGGCGAGGCGGCGAATATCGGCATTCCTTTGCTGGTCGGCGGTCATTGGGTGCACAAACGGTCGGCGTCCGCGTCTCGGACGGGGTCGCTGATTATACAGACCGCGGCTGCGAGCGGCGCGGGCGCGCCAAGCCTACAATGTGCGCCGCGTTGCCCCCGGCCACCAGTCGAGCGAACTTGACCAGACCCGCCGCCACGCTCATCACGCCGCATGCGGCTCAGAAGGCTATCGAGGCTCGCGTGACCCGCCTGCCGATCGAGTCTCGCGCGCTCGAGCTTTGCCTCGGCCAAACGCTGCGCGAGGACGTCTATGCCGAGCGCGACAACCCGCCGTTCGACCGCGTCTGCATGGACGGCATCGCGATCGATAGCGCGTCCTTCGCGGCCGGCATGCGCCGGTTCCGGATTCAAGGGGCTCAGCCGGCCGGCGCGCCGGCGCTCACGCTCGCGACCCCAGGCGACGCGATCGAGGTCGCAACCGGCGCCGTGCTGCCCGCGGGTGCGGACGCCGTGATCCCGCTCGAAGACTACGAGCGGCTCGTCGACGCGGCCGAAATCCGTGGCAACGCGTATCGTGCTCACGGGCGGCGTCTCCCACGGCAAGCTCGACGTCGTCCGCGCGGCGCTCGCGGCGGTTGGCGTCGAGAAGGTGGTCCAGCAAGTCGCGCAGAAGCCCGGCAAGCCGATGTGGTTCGGAGTGAGCGCCGAAGGACGGCCCGTGTTCGGCTTGCCCGGCAATCCCGTCGCGGCGCTGACGTGCTTGCGCCGCTACGTCGTGCCCGCGATCCAGCGGGCGCTCGGTGCCGCGCCGCGCTTGCCCGAACGCGTCGCACTCGCATCGGCCGCGCCGACGGCGCCGCGCCTCGCGCACTTCGTTCCGGTCGTGCTACGGCTCGACGCTGCGGAGCGTACCGTGGCCGTGCCGCGCGCCCCGCACGGATCCGGCGACTTCCTCGCGTTGGCGGGCACCGACGGCTTCGTCGAGCTGCCGCCGGGCGCCGCCGACCTGCCCGCCGGCTTCGTCGCGGATTTCTATCGCTGGTAGTCGAGCCGCGTTGCAACCGCCGCGAGGTCCGCGCGAGTGTTGATATTGGC
>CAWJDS010000028.1:0-13001 GCA_963841645.1 uncultured Gammaproteobacteria bacterium
AGCTAGCCCCGTCGGTCGTCGACGCGATGGATTGGCCTCACGGCGTCACGTATTGGGTGCTCGTCGGCATGATTGCGGGCGGCCCGATCGTTTTCGTTTTGAGCTGGGCCTACGACATCACGCCGCTCGGTGTGCGATTCACGGCAGCGTTTCGAGGGGAAGACCCGAGGCAGCCCGTCGAGCCGACGCGTCCTCGGGTCGATTCCGCGGTCGCGGCCGTCGTCGTGCTTCCGTTCGAGAACCTCACGCCGAGCACGCCGCACGGGTACCTCGCCGATGCGATCCCGATCGAGCTTCAGTCTCTGCTATCGCGCGTGCACGATCTGCGTGTCGTCTCGCGCCAGTCTGCCGTCGCTGGCTCCGCGGCGCACACTGATTTGCGGACGATCGCGCGCAACTTGATGGTTCAGTACGTGATCTCGGGCAGCGTCGCCGATCTCGGCGAGCGGCTGCAAATCAACATCCAGCTCGACGATGCGGTCGACGACACGCTGCTCTGGTCCGAGCGCTATGACGTCGCCGCCAAGGATGTCGAGCGCTTGCAGCGCGAGATCAGCGAGAAGGTCGTCGCGACGTTCGGCGGCGAGCGGATGCGTGTCGACATTCGCCGTGCGAACGAGTCGGCTACGGCCGACGCGACGGCCTGGCAGCTCGTGCAGAAGGCACGCTCGTACCTGCTCGACTACACGCCGAGCTCGATCGCCGCGTCGCTACAAATGCTCCAGCGTGCGGTCGAGGTGGACCCGAAGTACGCGGTCGCGTACGCGACCCTCGCGCAGGTCATGGCCGAAAAGACGCTGAACGCGCTGAGCACCGACGTCGCGGCGGATCGCCGCGCGGCCATCGACACCATCGAGCGTGCCGAGCAGCTCGCGCCGCGCGACCCGGTCGTGCTGCGTGCCGCCGGCTGCGTGTACGCCTACGCCGGCTCGTACCGCCGCTCGATCGAGCTGCTGCGTCGCGCCGTGAAGCTCGCGCCGTACGACCTCGGCACCTGGGGTTACCTCGGCTGGCCGCTCGTCGCGACGGGCGATCCGAACGACCTCAAGGAGCTGCACGGGATCGTCGACCGCCTGCTCGCGACCTCCTCGGCGCAGCATCCCGGCCGCTCCTATTGGCTGTTCCACAAGTCGGTCGCGTTCGCGTGCGCGGGCGAGTGCGAGCAGGCGATCGCGCCGGCCGAGGAGTGCACGAGCGAGATGCCGCGATTCTCGATCGGATGGATGCATTATTCCAACGTGCTCGGCCGGCTCGGGCGCAAGGACGCCGCACGCACCGTGCTCGAGCAATGCCTCGGTCACAACCCGCTGATGCGGCCCGCATACTATGTGGAGCTCATGGGGGTGCTGACGGACCAGCCGGCCGTGGTGGAGAGCCGTACCGCGGGTCTCTATGCGGCCGGATTGATCGAAACGGCGCGCAGCGCATGATATCGATGGCTACGGGGGATTCGGCCATGACTGAGCAGACGACGGCAGAGATCGTGCCGGCAGAGATCGTGCCGATCGAGGCGCCTCCGGTCGCGGCGGCGGTCGCCGCGCCAGACAAGCCCAAGAAGGACAAGGAGAAGAAGAAAAAGAAGAAGGAGCGGAGCCGCGGCATCGAGACGATGTTCCGCGTGACGTATTCGAATCACATCGCGTTGAGCCGGCTTGCGGACAACAAGATCAGCATGCTGATCGCCGCCAACAGCGGCATCATCTCCGTCGTCATCGCTCTCGTGACGAAGACGGCTACCGTCTCGTGGCATTTCGTGCCGGTGCTCGCGCTGCTCGCGGGCTGCCTCGTCTCGTTGGTATTCGCGGTCACGGCGGTGCGGCCGCGCGTGCGTCGCTCTCATGTCGACGTCGACGACATACGCAACAACACCGGTAATCTGCTGTTCTTCGCGCAGTTCACGAGCATGTCGCTGCCGCAGTTTCAAGAGTCGGTGCGCGTCTTGATGAAAGAGCCGGACCTGCTCTACGACCACCTCGCGCGACAGCTCTACCACATGGGCGAGTCGCTGAACCGGAAATACCGTTATCTCCAGATCGCCTATTCGGCTTTCCTGATCGGCCTCGGGCTGGCGACCGTGTTGTTTGCGTTCGTGTATCTGAGCGGCGGGCTCGACGCGCCTGCGCAGTAGGCAATCGAGGGAAGACGCCGTTCCATCGGTCCGAGTTAAGCCTGGGCACGCGATTGAAGCGCAAGGGGGTTCACGATGTTCGTACCGTCCCGACGTAGTTTCTTGAAGCGAAGCTCTCTGCTCGCGTTGTCGGGCGGCGTGCTTACGAGCGCCGTGCTGCGGCGCGCGCTGGCGCAGCCGCGTTTCGTCGAAGCCGAGACGTCGTTCGGTCGCGTGCGCGGCATCGACGTCGACGGCATCAAGACGTTCAAAGGGATTCCGTACGGCGCGAGCACCGCGGGACCGAACCGCTTCATGCCGCCTGCCGATCCCGCGAAGTGGAGCGGCGTGCGCGACGCGCTCGATTACGGCGCGAGCGCTCCGCAGCGCGATCCGCGGCGCCCGCTCCGGCCGCGGCGCCGGCCTTTCGGTCGCGGCGCGGGCTTGCCGGCGGAGGGCGAGGACTGCCTCGTGCTGAACGTCTGGACACCGGCGCGTCAACGACGGCCGCAAACGGCCGGTGATGTTCTGGTGCCACGGCGGCGGTTTCGCGACGGGCTCGGGATCGTCGCCGTGACCGACGGCACCAATCTCGCGCGGCGCGGCGACGTCGTGGTCGTGACCATCAACCATCGCCTCAACGTGCTCGGGTTTACGAACCTGGGCGAGTTCGGCGGGCCGGATTTCGCGCAGTCGGGCGACGTCGGCATGCTCGACATCGTGCACGCGCTGCAAGTGGGTGCGCGCGAACATCGCGCAGTTTGGCGGCGATCCAATACGGTCACGATGTTCGGCCAGTCGGGCGGCGGACGAAAGGTGGCGACGCTGCTCGCGATGCCGTCCGCGAAAGGCCTATTTCATCGCGCGATCATCGAGAGCGGCGCGACGATCAAGCTCGTGGAGCGCGACCAGGCAGCGCGCGTCGCACGCGAGCTCGCGGCGAAGCTCGGGCTGAAGCAAGCCGTCGTGCACGAGCTGCAGACCGTGCCGCTCGACCGGCTCATGCGCGCCTACTTCGCGACCGTCGCGAGCATGAACGTCGACCAGATGACGATGGGCTTCTCGCCGACCGTCGACGGCACGGCTGTGCCGCGCCACCCGTTCCATCCGCACGGCGTCGGACGTCTCCGCCGACGTGCCGCTCATGATCGGCTCGACGCGCACGGAGCTCACGCTACAAACCGACGCGGCCGCGTTCTCGCTCGACGACGTCGCGCTGCGCGGACGCGTGCGGGAGCTCGTCGGGGCGGCGACCGACGCGAATCATCGACGATTTATCGCAAAGCGAACCCGAGCGCGACGCCGTCCGAGCTGTACTTCCTGATCGCGAGCGACCATCGCTATGGCGCGCCGGCGATGAAGATCGCGGAGCGGCGCGCGGCGCTCGGCAAGGGTCCGGTGTATCTCTACTATTTCCGCTGGGAGACGCCGCTCGACGGCGGCCGGCTGAAGTCGCCGCACACGATCGAGATTCCGTTCGCGTTCGACAACGTGGAGGCGTCGCGCCTCACGTCGGGCGCGCCCGGCGCGCAGGCGCTCGCCGACAAGGTCAGCGACGCGTGGCTCGCGTTCGCGCGCAGCGGCGATCCGAACACGCCGAAGCTACCGCACTGGCCCGCGTTCGACGCCACGCAGCGTGCCGACCATGGTGTTCGACAACGCGAGCGAGGTGCAGAACGACCCGCTGCGCGAGCAGAGGCTCGCGATGTTCGCGGCGCTGGACCTCGCGACCTGATCCGCATCTCGCGAGTCGCCGCGCGATCGTCAGGCGCGCATGAACTCCTGGATCGCCGTGACCGACGCCGCCGACTCGTCGAGCACGAGATGGCCGCCGTCGAAGAGCTTCACCTGTGCCTTCGGCAGCAGCTTCGCCCAGTGTCGATGCTGGGCCGTAGGCGTGAGCTTGTCCTGCTTGCCCCAGACGAGCAGCGTCGGCATCGTGATCCGGTGCAGCCAGCGCGGTAGCTTCGGGTCGTAGGTCGCCGCGCCGAGCAGCCGTGTCGCGGCGACCGTCTCTTTCACGCGCTCCGCGATGAACGCCTCGCCGGGCGGCCCTTTCGGTAGATGCTTGATCACCGTTTGCGGATCGACGGCGAGCACCGCCGGCAGCTGCTCGGGCGGAACCTTCAAGAAATCGGTCGTCGTGATGCCGGGCGTCGGGATCCCGATCGGGCAAACGAGCGCGAGCTTGTCGACGAGATGGCCGTGCTCGCACGCGAGCTTCGTGGCGATGAACCCGCCCATCGACTGGCCGACGACTCGCACACGCGTTAGACCAAGTGCCGCGAAGAGATCGAGGTAGTGCAGCACGAAGTCGTGAATCTCGGTGACGCCCGGGTCGTCCGCCGACTCGCCGAAGCCCGGGTGGAAAGGCACGATCACCTTGAACTGGTGCGTCCACGGCTCGGCGAAGTCGAAGCGCGTGACGGTGCCCGCACCATGCAGGTACACGAGCGGCGTGCCGCGCCCGGCCGTCAGCACGACCGTGTCGATACCGTTGATGGAGAGAGTGCGGCGCTCGAAGTCGATCATGTCGCGGCCTCCGTTTTGTTCGTTCGTTCTCGGCTGTTTTTCCCTGCGGTGCGACCGTACACTCGTTCGCGATGACACTCCAGTCCCAGCGCTCGCGTTCGCGTCTCGGCGGCTGACCGTGAGCCCCGCGCGCATGACCGAGCTCGAATATTCCGACGACGTCGCGCGCCGGTTTCGCGCTCTCGCCGATTTGCCGTGGCCGGTTTGGCTCGACAGCGCGGCGCGTGGCGGTCCCAGCGGACGCTACGACATCGTGGCCGCGGACCCGTACATCACATTGCGTACGCGCGGCCAGACAACCGAGATTGCGACGCACGGCGGCGGTACCGCCTACTCGCCGAGCTCGCCGTTCGCGCTGCTTAGGGCGCAACTTGGGAGTAGCTGTGCGCCGATCGACGACTTGCCGTTCTGCGGTGGGGCGATCGGCTATTTCGGTTACGACCTCGGCCGTCGCCTCGAGCGCCTGCCCAGCATCGCGTCCGCCGACGTCCACATGCCCGAGCTCGCGATCGGCATCTACGATTGGGCCCTTGTCGTCGATCACGAGAAGCGCCGTGCGCGACTCGTCGGTCTCGGGCGTGACCAACGCACCTTCGAGCGGTGGCCGAGTCTGCTCGAGCGGCTCGCGGCTCGCGGCGCCGCGAAGGCCGACGCGCCGTTTCGCGTTCTCGCGCGCGCGCGCTCGACCGTGAGCCGCGACGAATACGCCGACGCGTTTCGCCGCGTGCAAGAGCACATCCGCGTGGGCGACTGCTATCAGGTCAACCTCACGCAGCGTTTCGAGGCGCGCGCGGACGGCGATCCGTGGGCGGCGTACTTGCGGCTCCGCGAGATCAACCCCGCGCCGTTCGCGGCGTATCTCGATTTTCCGGACGGCCGCGTGCTCTGCTCGTCGCCGGAGCTGTTCTTGCGCGTCGCGGGCGATCGCGTCGAGACCAAGCCGATCAAGGGCACACGCCCGCGCGCCGCGGACCGCGCTCGGGACCGCGCGCTCGCCGAAGCGCTGCGCACGAGCGCGAAGGATCGCGCCGAGAACGTCATGATCGTGGATCTCTTACGCAACGACCTCGGCAAGACGTGCGTGCCGGGCTCGGTGCGTGCGACGAAGCTCTTCGACATCGAAAGCTTCGCGAGCGTCCATCAGCTCGTCAGCACCGTCGAAGGGCGTCTCGCGCCGGGGAAGGACGCGATCGATCTACTCGAAGGCTGCTTCCCGGGCGGCTCGATCACCGGCGCGCCGAAGGTGCGCGCCATGCAGATCATCGAGGAGCTCGAGCCGCAGCGCCGCGGCGTCTACTGCGGCGCGATCGGCTACGTCGGTTACGACGGCGACTTGTCGCTGAACATCGCGATCCGCACCCTCGTGCAGCACGGCGACTCGATCTATGCGTGGGCCGGCGGCGGCGTCGTGGCGGACTCCGACGTCGACGCGGAATATCAAGAGAGCCTCGACAAGGCGGCCGCGTTGCTTGCGGTGCTGAACGAAGGCGCCAGCAACCTTGCGCGCTGATTGGGAGACGGGGAGTAGAAGATGATCTTCGAGCAAATAGTGACCGGCGGCTGCCAGTCGTATCTCGTCGGCTGCCCGGACGCCTGCGTCGCGGCGCTGATCGATCCCGAGATCCGGCAAATGGACCGCTATCTCGGCACACTGCAGCGCGACGGGGTCCGCTTGCGCTACGTGATCGACACGCACACGCACGCGGACCACTTCTCGGCGGCGCACGAGATTGCCAAGCGTCTCGGCGTGCCGGTCGTCACGCATCGCGACAGCCCCGCGCCATACGCGGATCTGCGTCTGCAGGACGGCGACATGCTCGTGATCGGCGCGATCAAGTTGCAGGCGATCCACACGCCGGGCCATACGCGCGACTCGATGTGCCTGCTCGGAAGCGACCGGCTATTCACCGGCGACACGCTGCTGATCGGCGCGACGGGCCGCACGGATCTCCCGACCGGCGACCCCGAGGCGCTCTACGACAGCCTGTTCAACGGAATCTTGAAGCTCGATCCGGCGCTCAAGGTTTTTCCGGCGCACGACTACAAGCAGCGTCAGTCGAGCACGATCGCCGACGAGCTCGCGAACAATCCGCGCCTCCAGAAGCGCGACCGCGCGGAATTCGTCGAGATGATGCGCCATCTGAATCTCACCGCGCCGACTCATCTCACCGAAGCGCTGCGCACCAACATGACGGGCGGCAAGACGGTCGCGCAGCTACTCGCGGAGGCTGGAGCTAAGACGCCGTTCATGTCGCTCGCCGAGCTCGCCGCGCGCGTCGCGCGCGGCCGCGACATCGTGGTGCTCGACGTGCGCGAGCGCGACGCGTACGCCGCGGGCCACGTGCCGGGTGCGCGCCACTTGCCGCGCGGCCAGCTCGAGCTGCGCGTCAACGACGAGCTGCCGGACCCTACAGCGCGGATCGTCACGGTCTGCGAGTTCGGCAAGATCTCGACGCTCGCTGCCGCGACGCTGCGCGACCTCGGCTTTCTGCGCGCGGCCGCGCTCGACGGCGGGATGAAGGGCTGGAAAGAGGGCGGGTTTCCGGTCGAGGCGAGCTAGATCGCCGCTCTCGCGAGTCCGCGCACCTTAGTCTAGGTGCGACCAGCCTCGATACGCCGCGGCATGCGCCGCGACGTCGTGCACGCGGAGGATTTCGACGCTGCGCGCGCACAGTTTCAGCGAAGCGCCGATCGTGAAGAGCTCGCGCGCGGCCCCGTCGCCCGCGAGCTCGTGCATGAACGACTTGCGCGAATGGCCGACGAGGATCCGGATTCCATAGCGTTCGAAGCGCTCGATCCCGCGCAATAGCCGCAGCGATTGCAGCGGATTCTTGCCGAAGCCGATCCCCGGATCGAACACGACTCGGCCGAGGTCGAGGCCTGAGGCCTGCCAGGCGTCGAGCCTCTGCTCGAGCCAGCGCTCGACCTCAACGACCGGATCACGATCGATGGGTAACGTGCGGGCGCGATCGGCGGGAAGCCCGAGGTTGTGCATCGCGATCCAATCGCGGCCGCTCGTCGCCGCGAGCTCCAGCATCTCGGGGGACGCGAGACCGCCGACGTCGTTGATCAGGTCGATGCCGAGCGCGAGCGCGCGACGCGCGGTGGCCGAGTGATATGTGTCGACGCTGAAGCGTGGGCGCAGCGCCGACGACGCGTGCTTCTCGATCAGCGGTGCGAGCACCTGTTCGAGGCGCGTCCACTCTTGGTCGGCGTCGAGCGTCGTCGCCCCGGGCCGGGTCGACTCGGCGCCGATGTCGACAAACGACGCCCCTGCCGCGACGAGCGCATCGACGTGCGCGTCGACAGCCGAAAGGGTCTCGAACCGTCCGCCGTCGGAGAACGAATCCGGCGTCACGTTGACGATCCCCATCCACAGCGGGATGTGGCGCCCCGGCGCGCGCGCCCACTCGAGCACGGTCTTCGCGCCGCGACCTGGAATCGTCGCGAGCGGCGCGAGCGCCGCGAGCGGCGTGAGCACGAACGCGCGCTCGATGATGCCGGGATGCGGAACGGTCAGGCGCTCGGTCGCGATGCGCTCGTTACCCCAGAGCAGGATGTCGAGATCGATCGTGCGCGGCGCCCAACGCGCGTGGTCGCCGCGACCGAGGGCATTCTCGATCTGCTTGAGCCGGTCGAGCAGCTCCACCGGCGATTCCTGCGCTTCGTACTCGGCAACGATATTCAGGAACGGCCGATTCCAATCCGCCGGCGCGTCGTCGGGCAGCATCGCGGGCGACTCGACGACCGGAGACACGCGCAGCAACCGCGCGCCGCCGTTCGCGAGCTCGGCGAGCGCGAGCGAGAGATTCGCGCGCCGGTCGCCGACGTTCGAGCCGAGCCCGAGATAGATCTTCATGCGCGCTGTTCGCCGCGTGGAGGAGTGCCTACAATCATGCCCAACCGGCGACCGGGTTGCACCGCCGGGCGCGGAGAGCCGCCATGCTCGCACACTACGTAGCCACAGCTCTAAGAAGCATCCGCGCGACGCCGTTCGCCTCAGCCGTCAACGTCGTGACGCTCGCGGTCGGGCTCGTTTGCTTCGTGACGGCGTACGCGGCCGGAATCTTCTGGAGCTCGGCCGAGCAGCAATTCCGGAATGTCGGCGACATCCACGTCCTAACGATCAGCATCAAGAACCGCCACAACGGCCTGGGCCTTCGCAACGGAACGACCGCGCCCGATGTTGCCGCGGAGGCGTTGAAAGCCGACTACCCGGGGATCACGAAAATCGCGCGTGCCGTGATCATCGACCGCAAGACGATGGTCGCGTACGGCGCCAACGCGGTGCGCTTATTCGGCGTCGCGGTCGATCCCGAGTTCCTCGAGATCTTCAATTTGCCCTTCGTTGCAGGCGATGCGGGCTCGGCACTCGCGTCCCCGCGCAGCGCCGTGCTCACGCGCCAGTCCGCCGCGCGGCTGTTCGGCTCCGCCGATCCGATCGGCAAGACGATCGTGATCGGCAACAAGGTCGACACCACGGTGACCGGCGTGATCGACGCGATCCCGGAGCCGTCGCAGTTTGCCCGCTCGACCAACGCGCAGCTGCCGTTCGAAGTGCTCACGTCGCGTGACGTCTACGATGCGGTTCGCACCAATCCGTTCGGACTGCCCGCGGGTGCTCCGATGTCGCCTGGGGCGGGGTGGTTCATGCTCGGCACGTTTACCTACTTGTATTTGCCGGCGACGGCCGGGCTGTCGGCCGATTCGCTTGCTCGCCAGATTGCCGACTTCGGCGCGCGGCACGTGCCGGCGCAGATGCTGCGCAACCAGGAAATGACTTTCGGGCTCGAGCCCGTGGGCAAGATGCTCGGCGGCACGAGCGACTTCTATGGCACGGGCCTCTCGTACGCCGCCGTGCTGCTCGTGCTCGGCGGCCTCGTGCTCGGCGTCGCGTGCGTGAACTATGCGAATCTCGCGACTGCTCGCGCGGCGCGCCGCGTTCGCGAGATCGGAGTGCGCAAGGCGCTCGGCGCGTCGCCGAGCCAGATCGCGTTACAGAGCTTTTTCGAGGCTGCCGTCTTGACGCTGGCCGCCCTGGTTGTCGCGCTCGGAGCGTTCGCGCTCGCCCAACCGCTCGTGAAGGATCTCCTCGGCGCGAGCTTAGGCGTCGTCTTTTTCTCGCGGCTTGACGTGTGGCCCGCTCTCGGCGCCCTCGTGCTCGCCGTCACGCTGGCGGCGGGCGCGTATCCCTCGCTCGTGCTGTCGCGCGTGCGGCCGGTGAGCGCGATCGCGGCCGCGCAAGCACGTCTCGGCTCGTCGCTGTTCTCGACGGTGCTCGTCGGCGCGCAGTTCGCTATCGCGAGCTTTCTGCTGATTACCCTGACAGTGATCTCGCTTCAGAACGCCGCGATGCGGCGCACGGCGCTCAGCGCGATTCCGGATCCGCTCGTCGTGATCGACAATCCCACAAGCATGACGAAAGTGGCTGTCGACACGCTCCGCGATCGGCTCTCCGCGGTGCCGCAGGTTCGCGGCGTCACCGAGACGCTCGCAACGCCTTGGGAGTCGTTGCTCATTACGGACGTTACCGCGTCTCCCGATCCTTCGAGCCCACACCATTCGCCCATGGTTCGGCAGGTCGGGCTCGACTTTTTCGATGTGTTCAACGTGCCGCTCATCGCGGGACGGGTCTTCGATCGTGACCATGCCGAGGACGTCCAACCGCCGCCGGGTGCGCCACGCCCGCAGGGCGACGATGCGCCGCTTCCGCAGAATATCGTCGTGGACCGGTCGTTCGTCGAGGCGCTCGGTCTTGGCACGCCGAACGACGCCGTCGACAAGCTCGTCTACCGGCCGCCGCCTTCCGTCGCGCTCGCGGCTGCGCCGCCGGCTCAGCCGCCGTTACGGATCATCGGCGTCGTCGAGGACCGAAATTTCAGCTTCGCGAAGGTGATCGGGGCGAGTCCCGCGGGAGCGATGTACACGCTGCAGGCGAACCTCGGGACCACCGTCGCTCGCGTCGCGGCGAGCGACCTTGACGCCGGCCTCGCCGGCATCGACGCGGCGTGGAGGCAGCTCGCGCCCAATGTTGCGATCAACCGGCGTTTCCTCGATGAGATTTTCGAGCGCGCGTACGCGGGCTACACCCGCATGAATCATTTGTTCGGCACGCTCTCGGTGATGGCGTTCGCGATTTGCATCGCGGGGCTGTTCGGCATGGCGGTCTTCGTCGCAGGGCGCAGGCGCCGCGAGATCGGCGTGCGTAAGACGCTCGGCGGCACCACCGCCCAGATGGTCGCGCTGCTGCTCACGGGCTTCTCGAGGCCCGTGTTGCTCGCAAACGTGATCGCATGGCCGGCGGGTTACCTGGCTGCGCGCGCTTACTTGAACCGGTTCCCCGGACCGACTGCCTTGACGCCGTGGCCGTTCGTGCTTTCGGTCGTGACCACGCTCGCGATCGCGTGCCTCGCCGTTCTCGGCCAGACGTTGCGCGCCGCACGCACGACTCCCGCGGAAGTGCTTCGCAGCGAGTGAACGGAGCGCAGGCGGCTCGCGCTGTCACGCGTCGCCGCCGGATTGCCGCTGCGCCTGTTCGTGCGCCGAGCAAGCCCATACAATCGACGCCCAACCAACCACTCACTGGTTCGAAAGGAGAGCGCAAGAATGAAAACAAGAGCCGCGGTCGCGTGGGAAGCCGGCAAACCGCTCGAGCATCGAAGAAGTCGATCTCGCGGGGCCGAAGAAGGGCGAGGTGCTGGTGCGGCATCGTCGCGACCGGCGTCTGCCACACCGACGCGTACACGCTGTCGGGCGCCGATCCCGAAGGCGCGTTCCCGTCGATCCTCGGTCACGAGGGCGGCGGCGATCGTCGAGGAGGTCGGCGCCGGCGTGAAGAGCGTGAAGCGCCGGCGACCACGTGATCCCGCTCTACACGCCCGAGTGCAAGCAGTGCAAGTTCTGCAAGTCGGGCAAGACGAACCTCTGCGTGGCGATTCGCGCGACGCAGGGCAAGGGCCTGATGCCCGACGGCACGAGCCGCTTCTCGAAGAACAAGAAGCCGATCTTGCACTTCATGGGCACGTCGACGTTCTCCGAGTACACGGTGCTGCCCGAGATCGCGCTCGCGAAGATCGCGCAAGAAGGCGCCGCTCGAGAAGGTGTGCCTGCTCGGCTGCGGCATCACGACCGGGCATCGGCGCGGTGCTCAACACGGCCAAGGTGAAGCCCGGCTCGACGGTGGCGGTGTTCGGCCTGGGCGGCGTGGGCTTGAGCGTGATCCAGGGCGCGGTGATGGCGAAGGCCGAGCGCATCATCGCGGTCGACATCAACCGCGGCAAAGAAGAGATGGCGCGCGCGCTCGGCGCGACCGATTTCCTGAACCCGAAGAACTACGACAAGCCGATCCAGCAGGTGATCGTCGAGCTCACGGACTGGGGCGTCGACTACTCGTTCGAGTGCGTCGGCAACACGCAGCTCATGCGCGCGGCGCTCGAGTGCTGCCACCGCGGCTGGGGCGAGTCGATCATCATCGGCGTCGCCGGCGTCGGGCCAGGAGATCAGCACGCGGCCGTTCCAGCTCGTCACGGGCCGCGTCTGGCGCGGCAGCGCGTTCGGCGGCGTGAAGGGCCGCACGCAGCTGCCCGGCATGGTCAAGCAGTACATGGACGGCGAGATCAAGATCGACGAGATGATCACGCACACCATGGGGCTCGAGGAGATCAACCACGCGTTCGATCTCATGCACGAGGGCAAGAGCATCCGCTCGGTGGTTCACTACTGATCGGACCGAGGCGTCGCGCCAGCGCGCGTGCCGGGCAGGGCGGCCCATGACACCGAGACACGTCTGAAGCTCATCCCGGCGACGATGCTCGACGAGCTCGCGGCCAGAGCGGCCGCGAGCCCGCGAATGCGCACGAATCACAATCTGCACGAGGCGCCGTCGGATCTCGTGCAGCGGTTCTTCGTCGTTGCGACGCGCGATTCGTACTTCCGTCCGCATCGCCACCCCGCGAAGATCGAGACCGCGCTCGCGCTGCGCGGGAGGTTCGACGTCGTCACGTTCGATCCGTCGGGCGCGGTCATCGCGCGCTACGCGATGGGCGAGGGCGCGCCCACTTTCGGCTACGAGACTCCGCTCGGCACGTGGCACTCGCTGGTCGTGCAGTCGCGCGAACGCGGCGTTCTTCGAGATCAAGGAAGGCCCGTACGATCCCGCGACGATGGTCGAGTTCGCTCCGTGGGCGCCGGCGGAAGGCGACGCGAACGCGCGTGCGTATCTCGACTGGATGCGTGGGGCCGCGGCGGGTTCCCGCTGGGCTGGGTGATTCGCCGGGACGCCGGCGTTCGCGAGGTCAGCTCGCGCTTGTCGAGCCCGTCGTCAGCACCGCGGCGCCGCGAAGCTCGCCCGCACGCAGCCTGT
>CAWJDS010000029.1:0-60587 GCA_963841645.1 uncultured Gammaproteobacteria bacterium
CACGCGGGCGTGCCCGCGATCTTGCCGCGGCGTCTCTGGCACGCGGCCCGCTCGCTCGAAGGCGACGTCGGCGCGCGCGCGCTGCTGCGCAGCGCGCCGAAGGTCACGCTCGTCGAGATGCCCGAGGCTGAGCTCGACGTCGATACGGTGGAGGACCTCGCGCGAATTTGAATTAGCGAGGAGCGGCGGCCGGCACGTCCGGGCGCGTGGCGCAGTTGACCCAGCCCGTCTCGCCGCTCGGTAGTGTTCTTTCTTCCAGATCGGCACGCGCGCTTTGGTCTCGTCGATGATGTAGCGGCACGCGTCGAACGCCGCGCCGCGATGCCCGGCGGATGACGCCGACCCAGACCGCGCAGTCGCCGATCGCGAGCTTGCCGACGCGGTGCTCGCAGGTCGCGGCTTCGATCGCGAAGCGCTGCTTCGCTTCGGCCGAGGATCTTCGCGCCCTCTTTCTCGGCGATGCGCGGCATGCGCTTCGTATTCGAGCGCCTGCACGGCTTCGCCCTCGTTGTGATTGCGGACCCAGCCTTCGAACGTGACGCACGCGCCGGCCGACGTTCTGCACGAGCGCGCGCTTGAGCTGCTTCGGGGTCGATCGGCACCGACGTGATCTTGAACGCCATGCTCGCGATCAGCCGCCGGCGACGGGCGGGAAGAACAGCACTTCGTTGCCAGCCTCGAGCCGCACGTTCCAGTGGGCGAGCTCGTCGTTGATCGCGACCTTGCAGCGCGTCATCGAGTCGGCGAAACCGTACTTGCGCGCGAGCTCGCCGTAGAGCTCGGCGGCGGTGCGCGCATTCGTCGTGAGCTGCTCGCGATCGCGGCCCGCGCGTTCGCGGAACGCGGCGAAGTAGCGCGCCGTGACCTCGATCATCGCGGCGCCTTCTCCGCGCGGCTGAAGTCGCGCTTGCCGCCGGTCTTCTCGAGCAGCGTGACTTCGCGAATCTCGATGCCGTGGGTCAGCGCCTTGCACATGTCGTAGATCGTGAGCGCAGCGACGATCGCGCCCGTCAGCGCTTCCATCTCGACGCCGGTCTTGTGCGTGGCACGCACCGAGCACTCGATCACGACCTCGTTGCCCTCGCCCCACTCGATCGCGATCTTGCAGTCTTCGAGCGCAATGCGGATGACAGAACGGGATCAGCTCGGGCGTGCGTTTCGCGGCCATGACGCCCGCGATGATGGCCGTGTCGAACACCGGGCCCTTCTTCGTGCGCAGCGCCTCACCCGAGCGCACCATCACGTCGGCCGGAAACACGACGACGCGCGCGTGCGACCGCCGTGCGCGTCGTGATGGCCTTGTCGCCGACGTCGACCATCGTCGGCCGGTTGGCCGCGTCGACGTGCGTCAGCATCAGCCGCCCATCCGGTACATTTCGACGCGTTCGGATTTTTCCGCGCCTTCGGGTTCTTGTGCTCGAGCAGCCGGCCACGGATCTCGCTGTAGCGGTCCGTGCGGTTGCGCCAGATGTTCTGCAGCAGCCCGACGAGATCGGAGTCGCTCGCACCCGAGCGCAACGGGCCGCGCAGGTCGGCGCCGCTCGACGCAAACAGACACGTGTACACCGTGCCGTCGGCCGACAGCCGCGCGCGATGGCAGTCGCCGCAGAACGGCTCGCTGACCGACGAGATGAATCCGATCTCGCCCTGCCCGTCGTCGAACGCGTAGCGTTTCGCAACTTCGCCGCGATAGTTGCTGTCGACGGGCGACAAGGGCCAACGCGCACGCAATCGCTCGAGCAACTCCTTCGACGGCACGACCTGCTGCGGCTGCCAGCCGTTGACCGTGCCCACGTCCATGAACTCGATGAACCGCACGATGATGCCCGTGCCACGGAAGTGCTCGACGAGATCGAGCAGCGTGTGATCGTTCTTGCCGCGTTCGACGACCGTGTTCAGCTTGATCGGGAAGCCGGCTTTGCGCGCGGCATCGATGCCGGCGAGCACGGTCGGCGAGCTCGCCTCGCCCGCCGTTCATCGCCTTGAACACGTCTGGGTCGAGGCTGTCGAGGCTCACCGTGACGCGGCTTCAGACCGGCTTGTTTGAGCGCCGCCGCGTGCTCGGCCAAGCGCGAGCCGTTCGTCGTGATCGCGATGTCGTCGGCGCCTTCGAGGCTCGCGAGCCCGGCCACGATGTCGACGATGTCGCGACGCAGCAGCGGCTCGCCGCCCGTGAGGCGCAATCTTCCTGACGCCAAGCTGTAGGAACACGCTCGCGACGCGCTTGATCTCGCCCGGTGTGAGCCAGTGGCCGCGCGGCAAGAACTTGTGGTTGTCGCCGTAGAGCTCGGCCGGCATGCAGTACGGGCAACGGTAGTTGCAACGGTCGATGACCGAGATCCGCAAGTCGCGCAGCGGCCGGTTCAGGCGGTCCTTGACGGCCGCCTGGTTCTGCCACTGGGTTACGGTTTGGGTCATACCTTTGGTTCGCTGCTTTGCGCGTCGCATGCCGATTTGCTGCCGGTATAGTAACCTACGCACCAAGAACGAACCGAATCCCACGCCCACCACGCGCGGATTCGCGCATTCTGAGAAAGAACGAGCTGCTCGCACCCCGCCCGGCGGGGTTCGAACCCGGCGAAAGACCGGGGCAGTGCCGCGCACGGTGCGCGGGGGCAGCCAGATAGAGTTGCAGGCGGAGGCAAAAGACCATGGACAGAAGTCGTTTAGAGCCACTTGGCGTGCCCGGCACCGACTATCGGCGATTCCGGACATCACGGCAGACCGGGACAGCCCGAAGGGCTCGACCGGTGGCTCGTGCGCCAGATCATCAAACGGCTCGACGATTCGTCCATCCGCGTCGCGCTCTGGGACGAGCCCGACATCGCACCGCGCGACGGCACGGTCGTCGTCCGGATCCACGACCGCAAGGCGCTGTTCCAGGTCGTGACCACACGGAACTGCACTTCGGCGATCTTTACAGCGCCGGCCGGATCGAGGTCCGCGGCAACCTCCAGCAGCTGCTCGAGGAAGCGTATCGGCTTGGCGCCGAGCACCCGCATTCTGAAGGTGCTCGGGCGCGGCCGCTCGATCGCCCCGGACCTCTCCGCGTCGAAGCGCAACATCCATCACCACTACGACATCGGCAACGAGTTCTACACGCTGTGGCTCGACCGCGAGGCGCTGCAATACACCTGCGCGTACTTCGCCGACCCCGAGCATGACGATCGAGCAGGCGCAGCAAGCGAAGATGCACCACGTGTGCCGCAAGCTTGCAGCTCAAGGCCGGCGAGACCGTCGTCGAGGCCGGCAGCGGCTGGGGCGGCTTCGCGCTGTTCATGGCGAAGAACTACGGCGTGAAGGTCCGCACGTTCAACATTTCGCACGAGCAAGTCGCGTACGCGCGGGCCTGGTCGGAGCGACTCGGCCTCGACGGATCGCGTCGAGTTCATCGAGGACGACTACCGCAACCTGACCGGCACGTACGACGCTTTCGTGTCGATCGGGATGCTCGAGCACGTCGGCGCGGGCAACTACAAGGAGCTCGGCGCGCTGATGAGCCGCGCGATCGGCACGGAAGGCCGCGGCCTCGTGCACAGTATCGGCCGCGACAGGCCCGGACACCTGAACGCCTGGATCGACAAGCGGATCTTCCCGGGCGCTCATCCGCCGACGCTGCGCGAGATGATGGACCTCTTCGAGCCGAACGACCTGTCCGTGCTCGACGTCGAGAACATCCGCCTGCACTACGCACGCACGCTCGAGCAGTGGCTCGAGCGTTACGAGGAGAGCGTGGACAAGGTGCGCGCGATGTTCGACGAGACCTTCGTGCGCGCGTGGCGGCTGTATCTCACGGGCTCGATCGCCGCGTTCACGACGGGCAAGCTCCAGCTCTTCCAAGTGCTGTTTGCGCGCTCCGGCGCCCCGAACGTGCCGTGGACGCGCAAGCATGTCTACGTCGGACACCCGTAGAGCTACGACGAGAAGACCGCCCGCCTCAGGAGCAACTGGCAAAGCGGCGCAGGTCACGTCCGGCTCGCGAAGTCGACGATCTCGAACTTGTTCCGCTACGAGCCGCGCGGCGCCGCCGCGCGGCGCATCTCGCTTGCGCGACTTCAACAACGTGCTCGAGATCGACACGAAGGCCCAAACGGCCGAGGTCGAAGGCCTAACGACGTACGAGACGGTCGTCCGCGCGTGCCTCGCGAAGGGCTTCCTGCCGCTCGTGGCGCCCGAGCTCAAGCACATCACGGTCGGCGGCGCGACCGTCGGCATCGGCATCGAGTCGACGTGCTTTCGCTACGGCTTCGTGCACGACGGCCTGATCGAGGCCGACGTGCTGTTACCGAGCGGCGAGATCGTGACGGCGCGCGCGGACAACGCGTATTCGGATCTCTTCAACGCGCTACCGAACTCGTACGGCACGCTCGGCTACATCCTGCGCGCGAAGATCAAGCTGCATCGAGCGGCGCCGTACGTGCATCTGCACATGCAGAAGTTTCACGATGCGGCCGAGTATCTCGAGGCGATGCGGCTCGCGACGCAGTCGCCGGACCTCGCGTTCGTCGAGGGGTTGTACTTCGAGGACAAGCGCTTCTTCCTGATGACGGGACGCTTCACCGACAAGCCCGGCATCGTCGACGACATCGTGCGCAAGAGCGTGTTCTACCGTCTCGTCGAGCAGCGCCGCGACATCTACCTCGACACGTTCGACTACATCTTCCGCTACGACCCGGATTGGTTCTGGAACGTGCCGGAGACGGGCTTCTACAACCTGTTCCGAAAGTTCGCGCCCGAGAGCTGGCGCAACTCGGCGTTCTACACGAAGTACGTCGCGACCAAGAACAAGCTGCTCGGCTCGATCGGCATCCACGACACGACGCACGAGCCGCTGATCCAGGACTGGGAAGTGCCGTGGGCGAACGCCGAGGAGCTGATCCGCTTCTCGATCGCCGAGGTCGACCTCGACGGCCGCCCGTGGGCCGTGGTGCCGATCGTCGCGCCGCGCCAGCCCACGCTCTATCCGATCAAGCCGAACGAGCTCTACTTCAATCTCGGCTGCTACCTCCAAGTTCGCCGGCCCGAAGGCAAGCCGCCGTACTACTACACGAAGATCATGGACAAGAAGTGCTTCGAGCTCGGCGGGATCAAGATGCTGTACTCGTCGTCGTTCTTGAGCGAGCCCGAGTTCGACGCGCTCTACAACGGCGAGGCATACCGCGCTCTCAAGTGGAAGTACGACGCAGCCGGCAACGCGCAGACCCTGTATCGCAAGGTCGCGATCGCGCCCGGCTGACGATGCGGCCGTCCCGCGAGGTCAGCCCCCGATTGGCAGCCAGACCTCGATCCCGCCGACGCCCGCTTGCCCGTCGAAGTCGTCGCCGTAGCGCTCGAAATGCGGTGCATCCGCGACATCGTGCCCCGACTGCGGCAACCACGTCGTCCAGATCGTGTTGTGAGTGCGCCGGATCGTGGACACGTGCCCGCGATGCGTGAACACGGCGTAGCGCTGCTCCGGAATCCTGAGCCGCGTCCAGCTGCGGTCGAGTCTCAGCGAAGCTCGCGACCTCGACGCCGCAGAGATAGTCGAAGTTGCGGTCGTCGTCGCCGTTGTAGTTGACGCCGTATGCCGCGCGGCCGACCTGGCCCGGGATCGCGCCGAGGCTCGGCACGAAGCGCTGCCACTGCGATGGAATCGCGGCGCTGTCGTCGCAGCCGTAGCGCTCACCGACGACCGGCGATCAGAAACGACGGATGCTTGACGAAGCGCGGCGGCTCGAGGTCGTCGAGAAGTGTTTGGTCCATGGCGATGGGCTCCACGAGTTCGATGTTGTCGAGTCGGCCGCGCGCGCGGATCGACTCCGGCGTGACGCCGAACTGATCGCGGAACGCGCGGGTGAACGCCTCGTGAGAGCCATAGCCCGCGTCGAGCGCGAGCCGCGAGGATGTCCGTAGCCCCGTCCGAGCAACGCTCGTGCTGCGCTCCGATCGAGCCGGCGGCCGCGCACACTAGCGCATCAGCGGGCGGCCCGTGACCGTCGGCGAACGCGGCGAGCTGAGATAAAACGTCGACACGCTCGCGCGGCACGCGATCTCCTCGAGCGTGAGGTCGCTCGCGAAGTGACTCTCGACGTACCAGAGCGCGGTGTTGACGGGATTCATCTCGAGGACTCTCTTCGAGGACGCCCTCAATCTAGCGGCGCACCGCCGAGCCCGCTTGATCGAAATTGCCGCGGACTGCGCCCGGCGGCGCAGGTCAGGCGGCCGCGCCCTCCGGCGTCGCGACCAGCGAGCCCTTGTCGACGTAGAGCCGCCGCGACGCATGGTCGGCCGCGCGCGGGTCGTGCGTGACCATCACGATCGTCTTGCCCTGCTTCTTGTTCAGGAGCTGAAGCAGCCCGAGGATCGACTCCGACGTCTCGCGGTCGAGGTCGCCCGTCGGCTCGTCGCAGACGAGCAGCGTCGGATCCGCGACGAGCGCGCGCGCGATCGCGACCCTCTGCTGCTGGCCGCCCGAGAGCTCCGACGGCTTGTGCTTCGCGCGGTCCGCGAGCCCCACGAGCTCGAGCGCCGCGTGCACGTTCCTCTTGCGTTCCTTCGCGCCAAGCCTCGTCAACAGCAGCGGCACCTCGACGTTGCGCTCCGCCGTCAGCACCGGCAGCAGGTTGTAGAACTGGAAGATGAAGCCGACGTGCCGCGCGCGCCATTTCGCGAGCTGGCCCGACGATAGCTGGTCGATCCGCTCTCCCGCGACCGTGATCTCGCCTCGATCGGGCTTGTCCAGACCGCCGATCAAATTGAGCAGCGTGGTCTTGCCCGAGCCCGACGGTCCCATCAGCGCGAGAAACTCGCCGGCGTCCACGTCGAGGTTCAGCGCGTGCAGCACTTCGACGCGTTGCTTGCCGCGGACATAGCCCTTGATCACGTTCCGGATCGAGACCAGCGCACTCATCGTTCACCCCGAATTTCGAACTTCGCGCGTCAATTCGCGACGCGCACCTTCGCGCCGTCCGCAAGCTGCGAAAGATCGCCGGCGGCGACGCGCGCCCCGGCGGTAAGACCCGACAACACGATCTGCCCGTTTGCGACGCGCGCGCCGAGTCGCACCGCACGGCGCTCGACACGATCGTCGTTCAGCACGAACACGACGCCCGTGTCGCCGCTCGCTTGCACGGCGTCCGCCGGCACGACGAACGCGCGCTGCGCGCCACTCGCCGAAGCGCTCTCGGTCTGCGCGCTCGTCGGCGTATCGAGAAACGCGACGCGCACGCCCATCTCGGGCAGGATCCGGTCGTCGCGCGCGTCGAAGCCGACACGCACCTTGACGGTGGCCTTCGCGCGATCCGCGGTCGGGATGATCGCGATCACGTGCGCCGGGATCGCCCAGTCGGGATACGCGTTGAGACGCGCGGTAACCGCCTGATCGGGGTGCACGCGATTGATGAAGTTCTCGCTCACGTCGACCTCGATCTCGAGCGATTCCATGTCGACGATCGTGCCGATGCCCGTGCGCGTGAAGCCGCCGCCCGCGGAGATCGGCGACACCATCTCGCCCTTCCTGCGCGGCCTTGACGGTCACGACGCCCGCGAACGGCGCGCGCACGACCGTGTCGTCGAGGTTGCGCTCGGCGTAGCGTCACGGCCGTGCGCCCGACCTCGACGGCGCGCTTCGCGACGTCGAGCCCGGTGCGCGCGGCGTCGTACGCGGCCTTCGCCGTGTCGAATGTCTGCTGGCTGATCACGGCCTTCTCGAGCTGCTGCTCGTTGCGCTTGAAGGTCGGCCCTGCGTTGTCGAAGGCGACCTGCGCCGCGGTGAGGTTGGCCTCGGCCTGCGCACGCGCGGCGCGCGCCTGCTCGAGCGCGGCACGAGCGTTCGTGTCGTCGAGCCGAGCGATGATCTCGTCGCGCGCGACCCGCCGGCCTTCCTCGATGAAGACCTGCACGACCTTGCCCGTGATCTTCGACGACACCGTGGCCTGACGGCGCGCGACGACGTAGCCCGACGCGTCGAGGATCGTGCCAGGACCGGCGGCCGCCTCCGCCGGCGCGACCTCGACCAGGGCCGCGCGAACCGGGATGCCGCGCGGCAGCAGCAGCCATATCGCGACGCCCGCGATCGCGAGCACCGTGACCGCGATCGCGACCCACTTCGGCCAAGCCGCGGGCTCGTCCTCGGCCGGTCGGTCGATGCGCAATTGCTCGATCAGTGAAGTCTTATCGTCCAAGAAACACCTAAACTCCGCGCACGTCTTCACGCGGAGACGATTCCCGGGATGCGTTGGCGGCCGCTATTATGCCGGCAATACATGACACCGTGCTGTCGGCACGAACATAGAAGATAGGAAAGCATGAAGTACCTGCCTCTGCTCTGGGCGAATCTGACGCCGCAAACCTGTGCGCACGACGCTGACCTTTGCCTCGGTCGTGGTGCGTTTCTGCTGTTCGGGCTGCTCGAAGCCGTGAACTACGCGCTCACGGGCGGCGCCGAGCTCGCGGGCCAGGACCGGCTCGTCACGCAGCACCACGTGTCGATCATCCAGTCCTTGCCGGGGAACTATCTCGACCGCGGATTCGCACGCTCGACGGCGTGCGCAGCGGCGACGTCGGAGGACTGGTTCGGCGGCGTCTTATCGCGACGACCGGAACCAGATCACCGCGTACGCGGTCGAGCCACGAATCGTTCTTCGAGGTGTACCCCGAGTTCGCGCCTGCCGCGGCGCAGCTGAAGACCTGGCTCACGACCCGCACGGTCGGTCGTGTCGGCAGCGGACTCGCGAAGCGTTCGGCTGGAAGGTCGGCGACCGTTTCCGCTGCGCTCGAACATTTCGCGCGCAATCGCGACGGCAGCGATACGTGGGACGTCGACGTCGCGGCATCTACGACGTCAAGGACGGCGACAACACGAACCTGTTCCTCCGCTACGACTACTTGAACGAGGCACGCACTTACGGCCACGACGAGGTCGGCTGGATCATCCTGCGCATCGACGATCCGAATCGCGCAGCGGCGATCTCGAGAGCACGATCGACGCGTTGTTCGCGAACTCCTCGACCGAGACCCGCACCACGACCGAGAGCGCGTTCCTGCAGGGCTTCGCTAACCAGATGGGCAACGTCGGCGCGATCGTGACGATCGTGGCCGCGGCCGTGTTCTTCACGATGCTGCTCGTGACCGCGAACGCGATGGCGCAGTCGGTGCGCGAGCGCGTGCGCGACATCGCCGTCATGCGCACGCTCGGGTTCTCGAACGGCTCGCATCGTCGACGCTCGTGCTGCTCGAAGGGCTCGCGATCACCGTGCTCGGCAGCGTGGTCGGCCTCTGGCTCGGCGACGCGCTCGCGAAATCCGTCGGCAAGTCAGATGGAGCAGTTCCTGCCCCTGATGATGACGCCGCCGAACTCGTATCGTCGATCGGCGTGCTGCTGGCCGTCGGTCTCGGCGTGCTGTCGTGCGCGATTCCGTGCCGCAGGTCTGGCGGCTCGAGAGTCGTCGAACAGCTGCGGCGCGCCTGAGCCGTCGGAGAAGCTTCCATGTCGTTGTTGAAACAGACGCTGGCCGTGACCGCGATGAACCTGCGCAGCATCGAGGGAACGCCACGGGCACCGTCGCTCGTCGCGGTCGTCGGCATCGCGGGCGTCGTCGCCGTGCTGATCGGCATCTTCTCGATCAACGAGGGATTTCGCTCGGTGCTCGCAGCTCTCGGGCGCCGACGACGTCGCGATCGTGCTGCGCGGCGGCGGCACCGACGAGATGACGAGCGGGCTTTCGCAGCAGCAGACGCGGATCATCGGCGACGCGGCCGGCGTGCTCCGCAAGGACGGCGAACCCGGTGGCTCGGCCGAGCTCTACGTGCTCGTCGACGTGCCGCTCAAGAGCACCGGCACACCGGCGAACGTGCCATTGCGTGGCGTCGGACCGAAGGCCGGGAGCCTGCGGCAAGGATTCCGGCTGCTCGAGGGCCGGATGTTCACGCCGGGCACGAACGAGGTGATCGTCGGCCGCGGCGCCGCGGAGCAGTTCACGGGGCTCGACGGTCGGCTCGGAGCTGCGCCAGGGCACGAACGTCTGGAACGTCGTCGGCGTGTTCGCGGACAAGGGCAGCGTCGCGGAATCGGAGATCTGGAGCGATGCGATCGTGTTGCAGGGCGTGTACAACCGCGGCACCACGTACCAGTCGACGCGCGTGCGGCTCGAGAGCGCGGCCGCGCTCGCAGACGTTCAAGGACGCGCTCACGAGCGACCCGCGCGTCAACGTGCGCGTGTTCACCGAGCGCGAGTACTACGCGCAGCAGGCTCGTGGACTCGTGACGCTCGTGACGATACTCGGCCGCGCGATCGCGGTGCTCATGGGGATCGCGGCGATCTTCGGGGCGCTGAACACCATGTACTCGGCCGTCTCGAGCCGGGCGACGGAGATCGCGACGCTGCGCGCGATCGGCTTCGGCGCCTTCCCGGTCGTGACCTCGGTGCTCGTCGAGGCGCTGTTCCTCGGCCTCGTCGGCGGCGCGATCGGCGGAGTGATCGCCTACGTCGGCTTCAACGGCGTACGCGCGTCGACGATGAACTGTCGTCGTTCAGCCAGATCACGTTCGCGTTCACGGTGACGCCGGCGCTGCTCGTGCAGAGCTCTCGTCTACGCGCTCGTGCTCGGCTTCGTCGGCGGCCTGCTGCCGAGCCTGCGCGCGGCGCGCGTGCCGATCACGCTCGGCTTGCGCGACACCTAGCGAGCGAGCGACGCGAGCGCCTCCTGCTCGAGCTTCGCCCACGAATCGCGCAATGTCACCGTGCGATTGAAGGTCGGAGCGCCGGGCTTCGAGAGCACCGAATCCGCGACGAAGTAGCCGAGCGCGCTCGAACTGAAAGCGCTCACCGGGCGCCGCGTCTCTCAACGCGGGCTCGAGCAGCGCGCTCGATCGTCTTCAATGACTCCGGGTTCAGCTCTTTCGCGAGATCGCCGCTCGGAAACGCGGCCGTGAACAGCCGATCGTAGAGCCGCACCGGCGCGCGCAGCGCGTGCTTGGCCGACACCCAGTGGATCGTGCCCTTGACCTTGCGCCCCGCCTCGTCCGAGCCGCTGCGCGTCGCAGGATCGTAGCTGCAGTGAACCTCGGTGATCTCGCCGGCCGCGTTCTTGACCACGCGCTCGCACTTCACGATGTACGCGTAGCGCAGCCGCACCTCGCCGCCGGGCTTCAAGCGATGGAACTTGCCCGGCGCGTTCTCCATGAAGTCCTCGCGCTCGATCCAGAGCTCGCGCGCGAACGGCACCTTGCGTAACCCCAAGCTCCGGCTTGCTCGGATGGTTCGCAGCCTCGAGCCACTCGTCTTTGTCCGCCGGGTAGTTGTCGATCACGACTTTGAGCGGATCCAGCACCGCGAAGCGGCGCGCGCGCGGTCTCGTTCAGATGCTCGCGGATGCAGCCTTCGAACAGGCCGAGCTCCGCGACCTTGCCCTTCTTCGTCACGCCGACGCGGCGCACGAACTCGCGAATCGACTCGGGCGTGTAACCGCGGCGTCGGATGCCGGACAGCGTCGGCATCCGCGGATCGTCCCAGCCGTCGACATGCTTGTCGTCGACGAGCTTCTTGAGGATCCGCTTGCTCATCACGGTGTACATCAGGTTCAGCCGCGAGAACTCGATCTGGCGCGGACGGCTCGGCCCCGCCCAAAGCTGATCGAGGAACCAGTCGTAAAGCGGGCGGTGATCCTCGAACTCGAGCGAGCACAGCGAATGCGTCGTGCCCTCGATCGCGTCCGACAGCGTGTGCGCGTAGTCGTACATCGGATAGATGCACCACTCGCCGCCCGTGCGCTGATGCGCGACCTTGCGGATGCGGTAGAGCGTCGGGTCGCGCAAGTTGATGTTCGGCGAAGCCATGTCGATCTTCGCGCGCAGAACGCACTCGCCTTCCTCGAAGTCGCCGCGCTTCATCCCCTCGAGCAGCCGCAGGTTCTCGTCGACCGGACGGTCGCGATACGGACTGTTTTTGCCGGGCTCCGTGAGCGTGCCGCGATATTCGCGGATCTGCTCCGCGTTCAGATGATCGACGTAGGCGAGGCCCTTCTTGATGAGCTCGACCGCGAACGCGTAGATCCGCGGGAAGTAGTCGGACGCGTGTCGGAGCCGGTCGTGCCAGTCGAACCCGAGCCAATGGACGTCGTTCTTGATGCCCTCGACGAACTCTTCCGTCTCACGTTCGGGGTTCGTGTCGTCGAAGCGGAGGAAACAGGTGCCGCCGAACTCCTCGGCAACGCCGAAGTCGACGCAGATCGCCATCGCGTGGCCGATGTGCAAATAGCCGTTCGGCTCCGGCGGGAACCGCGTCTGCACGCGCCCACCGTTCTTCCCCGCCGCGACCTCTTCCGCAACGATCTGGCGGATGAAATCCTTGCCGCGCGCCGACTCGTCCGTGGTCTCGTTTTCCATGGGCGCGCATTCTCCCCGAACGCTCACGACCTGTCAGTAGCGCCGCGCGTGTGGAGTCGTCATCGGCGCCGCCGTCGCGCGAGAGGTGTCCGCCGGGGGACGCCAAGAAACCATCCCTGGGGCTCGACGGCGCACATCCCTGTGCGCCGACGCCCCCGGCGAACACCTCTCGTGCGCGGCGGCGCCGATGACGACGAATTGTCGACGGCGCGACAGCCGACGGGCACGCGCCGGCGAGAAATGCGGCAGCTACTGGCAGGTGGTGAGGGAGGCGATCCAGTCGGAGATCAGCTGCACGCCGGCGGTGTCGACGACGTTCGTCGCGAGCGGCGGCATCTGATTCGCGTCGCGGCGGTTGATGCGCGCGAGCAGAACGGAGCTCGGCGGCGCTGCCGGGCGCGATGATGCGCGCGGACACGCCGATGCCGAGGTCACCGGACTGCGGCGGCGCGTCGCACGCGCCGGTGTTCGCGAGCGCGGTCGAGTAGCGCAGGTCCATCGAGCTCGACGTCGGGCCGTTCGGACGGTGGCACTGCGAGCAGTTCGTGTGCAGGTACGCGCGCGCGCGCTGCGCGAGCGGCGCGGTGCCGAACGGATCCGGCAGAACCGGTTGTGCGGCTGGATCGCCGAGCGGCGTCGTGAACATCACGATCTTGTCGAGCGTCGAGAGCTCGTTCGCCGTCCGGCCCGTGCTCGCGTAGGTGAAGTCGTGATTGAGCTGCGCGCTCTCGAGCCCGAGCGCATAGCCCGCGGCCGACGTGTGGCAGCGTCAAGCAATCGTCGCCGCTCGGGTAGATCCAACTCTGCGTGCGCCGTAGCTACCGTCTTGCCGCCCTGCACGAGCGTCGCGTCGGTGTGCTGAGCGTTCCACTCGTACGTGTAGCCGGCCCAGTCGCCGTCGGGATGGCGCATGAAGAGCCGCGTCTCGATCAGGTTGCCGTTCAGGCGGAAGTGCTTCATCAGCACGCTGCCGCTCGGGAACGTGAAGTCTCCGTCGGCGCCGACCGAGATGCTCGTACCGTTCGGGATCGCGAGCCAGCGCTCCTTCGTCGCGCCGTCCGACCAGAACGGCGCCGCCACGTCGTAGGGAATCAGGCCGGCTGCGGGCTTGCTCGCATCGGCCGCCGAGACGCAGCCGGTGGCAGAGAGCTGGGCCGGCACCGGAGAGCCGCTCGCCGCGCCGCCGCCGTCGACGAGCTTGTACAGCCCGCCGCCGCCGATGTCGACGACATAGAGCTCGCCGTCGTTACCCTGCCCGAAAGACGCGATCGCGAGACTCGTGTCGACGAGCTGCACCGCCGTGTAGCCGCCGCTGCCGTTGCTGTCGAGCCGCCAGATCCGGCCGCTGCCGTAGTCCGCGAACACGTAGTGGCCGACGAGCGCTGGCAGCGCGGTGCCGCGGTACACGAATCCACCCGTGATCGAGTTGCCTTGCGTGTGGTCGTAGTCGATGACGGGCTCGACGAAACCGGTCGTCGTCGCACAGCTCGCGTGCGGGCGTGCTGTCCGTGTAGGCGTGCGTGCCTTCGCGACAGTTCCAACCATAGTTGCCGCCTCGCTGCAGCCGATCGACCTCCTCGTAACGGTTCTGACCCACGTCGCCGACCCACAGATCGCCGGTCGCCGAATCGAAGCTCCAGCGCCACGGATTGCGAAGACCCCACGCGTAGATCTCGGGGCAGTCGTGCGTGCTCGAATTGTCGGCGGGGCACACCGCGTTGGCCGCGAACGGATTTCCGGTCGCGCCGCCCGGGATCGCGTACGGCGCGCCGTGATCGACGTCGAGCCGGAGCATGTCGCCGAGCAGGTCCTTCGTGTTCTGCGCGTGGCCCTGCGGATCGCCGCCCGAGCCGCCGTCGCCGAAGCCGATGTAGAGGAAGCCGTCGGGGCCAAAGGCGACGTTGCCTCCCTTGTGATTCGTGTAGGGCTGGTTGAGGCTCAGCACGTTCTGCCGGCTCGAGAGCGTGAACGTCGCGCCGTTGTCCGCCGTCGTGAAGCGCGCGAGCCGCGAGATCAACGGGATCGACGGCGACGGCCCCGTCTCGGTGAACGACAAGAAGACTTGATGATTCGTCGCGTACTGCGGGTGGAACGCCATGCCGAGCAGGCCGCCCTCGCCGGTCGTGTCCACCGCAATCGTGATCGCCGTGCTCGCGGTCGCCACGTTCGGATCGTTCGCGAACGCTCGCACCGCACCGCCCCTTTGGAGCACGTACCAACGCGAGCTGTCGCCCGGCGCCTGGAGCATCAGCAACGGCTGGTTGAACGTGAGACTCGGAAAGGCGCGCTGCGTCGTCACGGTCGCGCCCGCGCTCGCGACTTTCGCCGGCGCGACGCACGTCGCATTCGCGGGTCGCGCGTCGAGCCCACCGGCGCCCGGCGTCGGACTGGGAGTCGGAGTCGGCGCGGGCGCCGCCTGCGAGTCGTCGCTCGAGGAATGACAGCCGGCGGCCAAACAGGCAGCCAAGATCACGATCGCTTTCGGACCCGGTCTCACGCACTTTCCCTATGCCAGACAGGCGCTGTCATGCTGCCCCATCGCGGCCCGAAAACCAAGGGTTTTTTGGTCGCAAATCAACGACATGCGACTCTAGCAGAGCGCTCGAGCAGCCCGCGCCGCCACGACTCGGGCGACGTCTCGATTGCCACCGGCACCGCGCGACGTTCGCCGTCGAGTTACTCCACCACCGATGCGTCGCCGGCCAACGGCTCGAGCCTGAACAGGAAGCTCCGGCATCCCGGCCGCAGCGCCTGCTCGCCGGGCAGAGGCTGATAGCGCGAGCGCGCGAGCGCATTGAGAATCGGCGCACGAAAGATCTCGTCCGAGAGCTCGACGATCTCGGGCTGCAAGACATTACCTTCCGCGTCGACGAAGAAGCACGACACCGCTCGTCCTTGCTTCGCGCCGCGAATGGCCTTGATCGGATAGATCGGCGTCGCGGTGAACGACGGTAATAGTGGAAGCATCTCGCTCTGGAGCTTCGCCGTGCCGAGCTTCGCCTTCTCGTTCTTCGGCGCGACATCGGTCCCCGAACGGCTGCACCACCAACCGCCGAGCAGTGTCGGCGTGCGCCATTTTCCGCCGAGCGTCTCGAACGTGAGATCGGCCTCGTAGCCCCGTCCGCTATGCGGATCGGTGAAGGTCATCGTCGCGTCGTCGACGTACCAACTCGTTAGCGCGACCCAAGGCGAGATCTCGCCGTCTCGCTCGTGCGCGGCGCGAACCGTGCCGTCGCGCGCGACGTCCAGCAGCACGCGCTCGTCGCCAAAGGCCGGATGACCGTAGACGACACAGGTCCAACTACCGACAGGGTCGAGCGTCGGGACGGGACGATTCTTGCGCGCCTGGACCTGCGCCGCAAAACACACGCCGAGCAACAACGTCGCGAGGACGGGCAGCGCCCTCATCGATGGTCTTCCATGGTGACGGTCGCCCGCAAGCTCTTCTCGTTGATCAAGCCGCGAATCTTCTCGATCGTGGGCGCGTCCGGATTGATCGAGGCCGCGACATCCAGATCTTGGTGCGCCTCGCGGTACTGGCCCTTCAGATAATACGCGTACGACCGGTTGCTATAGGCGCGCCAATTGTCTTCACGGATCGCGATGGATTGCGTGCAGTAATCGATCGCTTGATCCGCGTTGCCTTTGGCCGCGTACGCGGCGCACAGGTTCGACAGCGCAGCGGCGCGCTCGTTGTTGGATGCGGCTTGCACGAGTCCGATGCTCGTGAGTCGGATGCCTTCGTCGTACTGGCGCATGCGGATTTGCTCGGCGCCTTGCGCTAGGTAGTCGTTGCTGCCGAGCACCGTACGGCTCTCGGCTCTTTCCGATCTATTCGTCGATTGGGCCCCGATCGCGCCAGCGGCGAGGCTGACGATGAGGCCGATGAGCTGCGCGCGAGCCATGCTTGCCTCCTCCCAAGCTAAGTATAGTTACCGGGGCTGCGAGTGGAACCATAGATGACAGAAGTCGCCGAAGCCGAAAGGCTGATTTTCGAGCATTTGCCGATACTTGGGGTCAGTCGCGAGCCGCTCGCGGACTGCGTCGAGCGGGTGCTGGCCGAGGACATCGCCGCGGACCGAGACCAGCCGCCCTTCGACCGCGTCACGATGGACGGGATCGCGATCGCCGGCCGCGACTGGGAGTCCGGCGTGCGGG
This sequence comes from uncultured Gammaproteobacteria bacterium, assembly GCA_963841645.1. Lineage (GTDB taxonomy): Bacteria > Pseudomonadota > Gammaproteobacteria > Steroidobacterales > Rariloculaceae > FEN-1219. The sequence continues at coordinate 16,526 of CAWJDS010000029.1, forward strand.
CGTTCGAAATCGCGGGCACACAGGGGGCCGGCGCGCCGCAGCTCGCGCTCGGCGGTCCCGCGCGCTGCGTCGAAGTCATGACCGGCGCGATGCTGCCCCGAGGCGCGGACACCGTGGTCCCGGTCGAGCGGATTGCCCGCAACGCGGGAACGGCCACGGTAGAGCCGCGCGCGACGGTCAATTCCGGGCAGTACGTGCATCCGCGCGGCAGCGACCGGCGCGCCGGCGAGCTACTGCTCGCTGCCGGCACGCGTATCGGACCGCCCGAGATGGCGGTGCTCGCGAGCGCCGGGCGCGCAACGGTCGCGGTCGCGGCACTACCGCGCGTCGCGATCGTGTCGACCGGCGACGAGCTCGTCGACGTCGATGAGCCGCTCGCGGAATACCAGATTCGCTCGAGCAACGATCGGGCGATCGAGGCGAGCCTCGTTCGCACGAGGCTGGCGCGCGTCACGAGAACGCGCCTTCGCGACGACGCGGCGACGCTGCGCACGGAGCTCGCGAAGCTGCTCGCCGGCGCCGACGTGCTCGTGCTGAGCGGCGGCGTATCGATGGGCCAATTCGACCTCGTGCCCGGCGTGCTCGGCGAGCTCGGCGCACGCCGCGTGTTTCATCGCGTCCCGCAGCGCCCAGGCAAGCCGCTATGGTTCGGCGTCGCGGCGCGGCGGCCAACCGATCTTCGCGCTGCCCGGAAACCCGGTCTCGACGCTGGTCTGCGCGACGCGCTACCTCCTGCCGGCGTTGCGATCCGCGGCCGGGCTCGCGCCGCAACCCGCCGAGTACGTGACGCTCGCGGCGCCGGCCGAGGCGATGGCCGAGCTGACGCATTTCATGCCGGTGAAGCTCGCGTGGTCGACGGCGGGAGCCGCGCTCGCGACGCCTCGCCCGACGAACACGTCCGGCGATTTCGCGGCCCTCGCGGGCACGGATGGCTTCGTCGAGCTGCCCCCGCGGCGCGGGGAATACGCCGCAAGGAACGGCGGTGCGACTGTTTCGCTGGTGAGCGCGGTCAGAACCAGAACGACACGAACACCTGGAGCACGTCCGCGTCGAAGTTGTAGAGGGGCTCCGTGCCGGGCGTCATGCCCGTGACGCGAAGGTCACGGAAATTCTGGTAGTCGAACAGCATGTGGTCGTAGACGATGTTCAAGGTGCCCTTGTCGAGGAACTTCCAGCCGCCCTTGATGATGTCGTAGCTCGCCTGGAGCCGGATGTCCTGGCTCGTGAAAATCGAGAGCTCCTTGTGGCGCGCCATGAAGTTCTGCGAGTTCGAGTAGGGGAAAAGATCGCTGTAGAAGCTCGCGCCGTGGGGCTGGTCATAGAGCCGCAGCATCCCGTCGAACATCCAACCCTTGTGCGGGTGCGTATAGCCGATCTCGTACGTGCTGGCCTGGATCTGCCACGTGTCGGAGTAGGTGCGGTACTCGCCGTAGATCGCCGCGCGCCATGGTAGGTAATAGCGCAGCCGGAGCGAGGCCGCGTCGCTCGTGCGGGTGCGCGGATAGACCTCGCGCTCGTAGCTGTAGCCCTGCGGGCTCGACGGATCGACGTAGCGGATCTGGCGATACGGGTTGTTCAAGAACCCTTCGTCGCTGATCGTCTCGTAGGAGAAACCCATCAGCAGATTCTTCGTGAGAATCTGCGAGATGCCGAGCCGATAGCTCTGCGTCTGCATCGGCTCCTTGAACGTCGGATCGCCGCGGCGGCGCACTTCGTTGTTGCCGAGCGAATAGCCGAGCGAGATCGTCGTGAGATCGCCGAACAGGTCCTGGCTCACGCCGAAGCTGAATGTCTTGGAGCTGTAATCCGGCTCCTCGCTGTCGATCACGCCGACGTTCAGCATCCAGCGGTCGTGCAGATAGTCGAGGCCCACCGACCATTGCTTGCGCTCTTCGGTGTACGGGCTCGCAGTCGTGATCACGTCGATCGAAGCGCTCTGCACCTTGTCGATGTAATAGTTCGCCGACACCGAGAACTTCTGCGCGAACTGCTTGCGCACGAGCAGCGACGGACCTTGGATCGTGATTCCGCCGCCGTCGAACGAGTGCAGCAGCACGTCGACGCGATCCTCGGGCAGCACGCCGCCGACCGCGCTGCGCACGAGCGCAGCGATGACTATCAGGAGAAGGATGCCGATGCGCTGGATCATGCCGCTAATGCATCAGTTGCAACCGCAGCCGCCGCCCGCCGAGCCCGTCGCACCGCGCGAGCCTTCGCGGACTTCGTGGACGTGGTCGGTGTAGACGCTCGAGACCGGATCGCGATCGAACGACATGACCGGATCCGCGAGGTGATCGCGCTCGTACGGCTTCACCCACGGCTCCATGTGGCACGCGCCGAGCGCGCCGAGCGCGGCGGCCGCGAGCAGGCTGCGGCCGAGGACGCGAAGGGAGCGAGATCGAAGCTTCGTCCGCATCGCAGTGTCACCTATTCGCGAAGCAGCTGGCGGACTTCGTTCTGGTAGTCGCCTTCGTACCCGGTCTTGTAGCCGTGGTGCACGAATCGCATCGTGCCGTCTTTCGCGATCACGACGGTGCTCGGCATCGTCTCGACCTTGTAGAGCTTGCTGACCTCGTTCTTCGTGTCGAGCAGCACGGGGAACGTGACCGGGCCGTTGTCGGCCAGCCACTTCTTGGCGCCGTCCGGGTTGTTCTCGACGTTGACGGCGACGAGCGTGAATCCGAGGCTCTTGTACTCTCGTACAACGCTTCGAGGTGCGGCATCTCCTCGCGGCACGGACCGCACCAGGTCGCCCAGAAGTTCAGTAGCACGACTTGACCCTTCAAGCTCGCGAGCGACACGTCCTTGCCCGTCGCGTGATTTGAGCGTGAAGCCGGGCGCGGGGCCCGAGGTGGTCGCCGCCATCGCGAACGTGCCGAGCGAGAGCACTCAAGACGAGAACCGAGAAAGCCCGCAGCATTGCCGTGTCTCCCGAGTCCAATTTAGAAGAAGAACGTGAGGCCGACGCCGAGCTCGATGTTGTGTGTCCGCTTCATCGTGCCCAATAGGTCGCTGTCGAAGATGTGGTCCCTCACGTCGGCGTGTACCGCGAGCCAGTCGAGCGGTATCAAGCGAATTCCCATGCCCACGTTGACGGTGAAACGATCGTCGCCGCCGAACGTCGTCTTGCCCACGCCGCCGATCAAATACGTCTGCGTGTTCCAGGCGTGGTTCTTTCCGACAAAACCCTCGCCCGGCAAGATGTTATAGCCGAACGAGACGTCATAGTACGTAGTACTCCCGCTGCGAATCTGTGAGCAACTGCGGCAGAGCCGCTCAGGCGTCTCGAAGCTCGTCTTCCCAGCCGTCGTTCGGCCAGCCCGCACCTTCGAGGAAGAAGCTCTCCGAGATGTGATACGCGAAGCGCAGACCGGTGACCGAGTTGACGCCGAAGTCCTCGATGCTGAGCTCGCCCGCGAAGAACCCGACCTCGAAGTTTTCGCTGTCGATGTTCGCGACCTTGATCTCGCGGCGCGCGACGTCGGGCTCGATCACCGGCGGTTGGCTCGCTCGTCGGTCTTCTCGAGCTTGCGGCCGCAGCCCGTCAGGCCCGCGATGACGGCGGCCTGCGCTAGAAGAAGAAGGACAAACCTGCTTTCCATTCGCGTATTTCCTCGTTGTCGTTCCGGCTCGTGAACACGACGTAGGTCTTGTACTCGGCCCGGAAGATGAATCGCCTCGTGATATACGTCCGCACGCCGAAGCCGACGTGGGCGAGCGGATCGGTGCGATCGATCGTCGCAACGAGTGTCGCCTTCGGCACCGTGTGAATCGAGCCGGTGCCGAGCGTGAAGAACGGCGTCACGCGCCATTCGGGAAACATGATGTGCACGAGGTCCACGCTCGCGACCGTCGCGTCGGAGATACGGACCGAGCACCTGCGTGAGCCAGAGCTCAGCGGCGAGGTTCTGCGTGAGATTGAACGAACCGTAGGCCGATATCGCGTCGGCTCCGCCGAAGTAGCCGTACATGATCCCGGACTCCCAGCGGCGCTTCGCGTAGTCGGCGAAGTCGACCCCGGGCACGTTGAACGGTTCGCCGTCGAGGTTCAGCGTCGTCTTGAGCTGATCGCGATAGACCCAGCCTTCCTTGCCGCGCTCGACGTGAACCTTGTACCAGTCCGTCTTCTCTTTGAGCAGCTGAATCTGCTCGCCGCGCTCGGCGATATAGAACACCGGGTAGCCCCGGCCGGGTCCCGTGTGCAGCTCGATGAACGGATCGTCGATGGTGACTTGCTGGTGACGTTCCTCACATAAGGCGGCTCGCTGGAGCACGAGCTGGGCCAAGAGGACGATCGGGATCAAGCGCCGCATGGATTAGTTGAGCGGGACATCCCGTCGTCGCAAAGGGGTTGTTGCAGTACTGCGCGCCGATATCGAGCCATTCCGCGACGAGGCGGAGCTCCGCAGTCGTCATCCAGCCCGCGTGCGAGCCGCCGGCGTCGAATTTGGCGAAGAACGCGTTCGACGCGCGCGCGCCTGCCGAGCTCATCGTCGCTCCGACGGCCACCGGCGCGAAGATCGGATTGCCCATCGCGTCGGTGCCGATCTGGACCTGCTGATCTTGCAGCGCGCCGTTCACGAGCACCTGCGCGTTGTCCCCGAACAGGAGCTCGCGGTACGAGTTGAACTGCGTCGGCTCGTCCGCCGACAGGACCGTCGCTCAAGTCGAGCTGCCCGGCCGGCACCATCGCCTGGCCATCGCGTTCGTCGGCGCATGGCACCCGCCTTGCGATTGCAGGTGTGGTCCGCGAGCACCGCATGCGTCATCGGATCGAGGACCTGCCGCGGCGTGCCCCAGAGCGGATGAATGATCGCCTCGTAGCTGATCACGATTCGGCACGAAGCCGACCAGTTCGCGATGCAATTCGAATCGGTGACGGGCGCCGTCGTCTTGAGCGCCGTGTAGTCGTACGCAGAACGACGCATCCGGCGCGCGCACCGCGGGGTTCGTCCACGCGTCGCAATACAGGAGATTGACGCTCGGATCGATCGATCGCTTCGGCGGACAGACCAGCTGCGTCGCAGATCCTTGTCTGGCAATCTGGTTCTCACGCGCGTGCGCGTCTCCGCCATCGTCTCGCCGACGTCGGGCGAGAACGTCGAACGCGTGTTCGGGAACGGCACGCCGGTGCCGGCCGCGCCCGCGTACGCGGCCGTCGAAGGTGTCGGAGCGACCGTGCGAGAAATTGGTCGTCGACGCGTGACAACCGTTGCACTTCAGCTCCTGGCCCGGGATCACCTGGAGCCAGTTCAGGTGCCGTGCCGTAGTCCGCCGACCGTTCGCGTCGAGGACGCTGACTGCGAGCGCCACGTTCGCCGGAACCTTCACACGCACGGAGCCATCGGGCTCGATCGGCGCGTACGCGACGATCTCGCGCATGCCCTGCGATCGGTTCGGGCCGAATGCGGTGTTGTTGAGATCGACGAGCTTGTCGTCGGGTATCGCGACCGCCTTCTCGACGCGAAGGAAGCGCGCCGGACGCTGCGCGGCCATCGTCAACGGCGGGTCGGCGATAGCAGCCGATGTTGGCGCTCGCGGTGCCGTCGATGTCGTACGCGCTGCGGATGTTCAGGATGCCGACGCCCTCGGCGACGAGGTCCGCGTCGAAGTCGACGCCCGGGCATCTTGTCCGGGATATTGGCCGACGGCTTGCGCGGCTGCGCCGCGACGATGTCGCCGATCAGCACACCCTCCTCACCCGTCACGACCGGCAGCTGCGTTTGCGTCACCGGGTCGTACATCCAGATGCCGTACAGCGGCGGCGCGACGACCGCGTTCGGGTCGGCGAGCTTCTCGTCCGTGCACGGAACGAAGACGGTCTTCGTCGCGTCGTTCGGATCGGGCTCCGCGAGCCGGCAGATCGACCAGCTCACGAGCACGCGGCCGGTGCCATCCCAAAGCGGGAACGCGGAGCTGAAGCGTCCGCCCTTCGAGGGCGACCGCGTCCGTGCGCACCTCGATTCGGCGTCGCGTCGTCTGCGCCGGGCCCGTTCATGCCGGCCGACGTCGTCGAGCGCCTGATGTGTTCTCGACGTAAGTGCGGCGTGTCGATGATCGTGATCGCGCCGCCGAAGTCGGGCTGAGTGAACTGGCCGCACGATCGCCATGATCTTGCCGTCCATCATTTCATGCGCGCCGACGAACTGCGACCTCGCTGTTGTTCGTGCCGGTCAGGTGGCTGTGCCGCCGTACAGCGAGCTGCAAGTCGCTGCCGTCCGGATTCATCTATAGAGATCGATGCCGTTGACGTCCGCCCGCGTGATTCCAGCGGCTGAACAGGATCCTTGCCGCTGTCGAGCACCGTCGGATCGAAGTCGTCGCTCTGGTTGAACGACACTTGATGCAAGTTGCTGCCGTCGGCGTCCATCACGTGCAGCACGTAGGTGGTCTGCCGACGGTCCTCGTCCTGCGCGTCGAATTGCGGCTTGCCCTCGTCGAGCAGGATCGCCTTCGCCTGTCGCTGGCGAGTCGAAGAGAAGATGACTCGGCCGTCCGGCAGGTAGTACGGCGACATGTCTTGACCCGCGGCCGCCGTGATGTCGGCCGCGATCAGCCGGTGCAGCGTGTCGGTCGCGATCTCGTACTCCCAGATGGCCCAGGTCGGCTGGTTGTCCATGTTCTTGGTCGGATCGAACGGGCCGCGCATCGCGAACAGCACCTTCTTGCCGTCGCTGCGAGATCTGCGACGCCCATCACGTCGCCCGTGACCCTGCGTCTCGCGAAGCGGTGACGTTGCGCTCCACCGCGGACGGCGACGCGCGATCGCGCACGAAGAGATCGGTGCCGACGTTGAAGCGGCGCGGATCGCGCAGGTCGGCGCGCTGTTGGACCTTGTTGTTCTTGTCGAACAGCGGGCCCTTCGTATACGCGATCGCGAAATCCGGCGCGACCGGATCCGGACTCTGACCGGAGCCGATGCCGACGCTGCCGTCGCCGGTGCTGCCGCAACCAGCGAGCGCGACGGCTAGCAAAGCCAGCGGCAAGCAACGACGCTCAAACATATATATGACTCGATTGCTCCTGCGCTCATCGGAAGTCCCTCTCCCGTTAGCTGTCATCCGCGGCGAGAGCGAGGCTCTCTGCATGCATCAACGGCAACGCAACGCCCGAACGCGACGACCGGTCGTTCGCCGGGCAATTGCATAATCCAGCGGCACGTCGAAAAACGATTCGACTTAATGTCGATGCCCCGTAATCATGGGCATCGAGTAGTGGCCCTTCCGTTAACGTGATCACAGAACTCCTTCGCGAACATCTCACCGAAAAAAGTGTGATCGATTCGTCGTCCGAATGATCGCTCGCGACGCGACGCGCCGCAAACCATTTCACTTAAGAACACGCGACACTGTCGCGTTGCAGCAAACGTACGACTCCATCACCGAATTCAGCTTACATGCCACGTAGCTTGCATTCGAAATCGTCGCAATTAGGAGACGTCTGCTGATTTCCCACATTACGCGGCGATTTTTTTTGTGGTTTTATTCGCCCCGCATTGCGAGGTCAGTTCATTCAACCAACGGGACGATTGTGATGATTAGCAGGATGCATTCGATGTCGACGTTGACCTTCCAGAGCCATCGCGCCGTGGTGGACGTTCGTCGCAGCGACGATGCTCGTCAGCATCTCGGTCGCACTCGCGGGACCGCGAGAGCAAGCCGAGCGTATTCACGACCGCTTAGCGGGTGTGCCGCGAGCGACGCGGTGCTCACCGCATGACGGCGCGATCTCCGGCGATCCAACCAACGGGCGATCACCGCGGCCAACATCGCGATGCACGAATCCGCACTTCTACTCGGTGACGCTGAAGAACTGGGTCGCACCGTGGACGAACCGCGATCAGAACGCGTTCGTGCCGCTGAACGACTACATGATGCTCGTCATGGGCATGGTCCGCGACGACGTGCCGTTCGATCAGATCTTGTCGGGCGACACTCTGTATACGGCAACAAGCGTCTCGCACGGCCGGTCTCGCCGAGCAACAACGACCACTACGTTGCGCTCGAGACGGCGATGCGCGACCCGAACTTCAACGCGGCCACCGAGCTCGCGTCGATGACGCAGTCGAGCGACGTATCGGCTGCCGAGCGCCGCGACGGCCGGTGCGATCACGACGCGCGCGGCGGCGCGAAGCGTTCTTCATCGCCGGCACGAACCGCGCGATGTTCCGCTTCACGCTGGTCAACCACCTCTGCATGGACATGGAGCAGGTGCACGACACGAGCGTCATTCCGGACGCATCCGTCAGGACGTCTCGCGCAGCCCGGGCGGCGACAGCCGCGTGTTCTTGAACAACTGCATCGGCTGCCACTCGGGCATGGATCCGCTCGCGCAGGCGTTCGCGTACTACAACTACGACGACGTCGCGGGCACGTCCAGTACACCGCGCCGACGCGTCCAGACAAGTACTTCAACAACAACAAGACCTTCCCGGACGGCTTCGTGACGCCGGACGACTCTGGAACAACCACTGGCGCCAGGGACAAAACGCCGTGATCGGTTGGAGCTCGGTCCGCCGGGACGGGCTCGGGCAACGGCGCCAAGTCGCTCGGACAAGAGCTCGCCGGCACGCACGCGTTCGCTCAGTGCCAGGTGCACGAAGGTGTTCAAGACGGTCTGCTTGCGCGCGCCGGTCGACCAGGCCGATCGCGCCAAGGTCGACACGATGACCATCGAGTTTCAGCAACGACTACGACTTGAAGCCAGTGTTCGCTGAGTCCGCGAAGTATTGCATGGGCAACTAGGCTAGCGGGATTCAGGGAGTCAAGGACGATGCAGTACGTAACTTCGGTCGAGCGCGACACGCTGTTCGCGATCTCATCGGCAGTGACGCATCCGACTCTGCGCCGGCGCGCGCGCCTGCTCGCAGCCGGCCTCGCGCTCGCGCGACGGTGCTCGCCGGTTGCAGCGGCGGCAGCGGCCCGGCGGTCGAGCAGATCCCCGGGCGGCAGCGGCACGCCGCCGACGCAGAGCTACACCGGCCCGGCGCCGAACACGGCCGACGTGCAGTCGTTCAAGATCAACCTGTGGGACAACATCCGTCGCGCACGAATCGCTGCGGCACGTGCCACAGCGTCGACGGGCGGTCAGACGCCGATGTTCGCGCGCAGCGACGACGTGAACCTCGCGTACGCGGCGGCGAACAGCGTCGTCGACGCTCGACCTCGCCGAAGGACTCGATGATGGTCGCGAAGGTCGGCGGCGGCCACAACTGCTGGCTCGCCAGCAACGCGACCTGCGCGAGCATTCTGACCACGTGGATCACGAACTGGGCCGGCGAGCTCGCCAGCTCGGGCGGACGCGAAGATCCGCTCGAGCCGCCGGCGCTCCGCGATCCGGGCTCGAGCAAGAACTTCCCGGACGACCAGGGCCTGCTGTATTCGACGCACGGTCTATCCGGTCACCGTCGAAGTTCTGCTCGAACTGCCACCGTCGAGCTCGTCGGTCAAGCAGCAGCCGTTCTTCGCCGAAGGGGCCCCCGGTCAAAACCCGCCGAGCGATCCGAACGCGATCAAGATCGCGTACGAGGCCGCGAAGCCGAAGATGGATCTCGACAATCCGGCCAACTCGCGCTTCGTGCTGCGCCTGCGCAACGAGTCGCACAACTGCTGGACTGCGAGCTGCGCCGCGGACGCGGACGCAATGCAGGCCGCGATCCAGGCGTTCGCCGACGCGGTCGCTCCGACTCAGATCGATCCGAATCTTGAAGACGAGCAAGGCGCTCACCCTGTATGAAGGCACCGTCGCATCCGGCGGCAGCCGCTACGAGAGCAGCATGGTCGCGCTGTACGAGTTCAAGAGCGGCACCGACTGCGGCAACTCGATCACCGGCGCGTGCGCGACCGCGTACGACACGAGCGGTGTCGACGGCGCGGGCATCGACCTGCACCTGTCCGGCAACGTGCAGTGGTTCGGCGGCTGGGGTTTGAACTTCGCGGGCGGCAAGGCGCAGGCCACCACGGCCGCGAGCGCGAAGCTCTCGAATCTGATCAAGCAGACGGGCGAGTACTCGATCGAGGCGTGGGTCGCGCCGGGCAACGTCGCGCAGGATGGACTCGCGCATCGTGAGCTACTCCGGCGGCGAGATGGCGCGCAACTTCAATCTCGGCCAGACGCAGTACAACTACGACTTCTTCAACCGCAGCAGCAAGACGGACGGGAACGGCAAGCCGGGCCTGTCCACGCCGACGGCCGATCAGGTCCTGCAGGCCTCGCTGCAGCACGTCGTCGTCACGTTCGATCCGGTCGCGGGCCGCAAGATCTACGTGAACGGCGTGCTCAAGGCGTCGCAAGATCCGGCGCCTGGCGGCACGCTCAACGAGTGGGACGACACGTTCGCGTTCGTCCTCGGCAGCGAAGTGTCGGGCACGAAGACCTGGACGGGCGTCGTTCGTCTCGTCGCGATCTTCAATCGCGCGCTGACGCAGCCGCAGATCAAGCAGAACTTCGACGCGGGCGTCGGCGAGAAGTACTTCCTGATGTTCAGCGTCTCGCACCTGACGAACATCCCGCAGAGCTTCGTCGTGTACGAAGGCTCGCTGTTCGACAGCTACTCGTACCTGTTCCGCAAGCCGTTCTTCATCAGCTTGGACGGCACCGCGCAACCGGTCGGCCTCGACATCGACGGCATCCGAATCGGCTTGAACGGCTCGGAGGCCCCGGTGGGCCAGTCGTTCGCGCACGTCGCGAAGAAGATCTCGAGCGCGTATACGGCCGGCGCCGGCGAGGCGATCGCTCGACCTCGGCGCCGTGCTGCCGCTCGAGAAAGGGCCCGAACTCCGACGAGTTCTTCCTGACGTTCGATACGATCGGGTCGAACACGTTCAACCGTCCGCCGCCCGTGACGCCGCCGCCGCCGCCGCCGACGGACCTCCCGCCGGTGTCCGCGATCGGCGTGCGCACGTTCGACCGGATCAGCGCGTCGATGGCCGCGATCACGAACGTCAGCGAGAACAGCGGCGCCGTCGGCGCGGGCGACCAAGGCGTCCAGGCGACGTTCGGCGGAATCCGCCAGTCGCTGCCCGCGATCCCGGACATCCAGGCGGTGCTCGCGTCGCACCAAGTCGCGATCGCGCAGCTCGCGATCGAGTTCTGCAACGCGTTGATCGAGGACCCGACGAAGCGCGCGCGCGATGTTCCCGGGCTTCGACTTCACCGCGGTTCCGTCGGCGGTCTATCCGGCGAGCGAGAACTTGCTGTTCAACCCGCTGCTCGACCGCGTGCTCGGCGTCGACGCAGCTCGCTAGCCAGCCCGACAAGAACGTCGTGCGCACCGAGCTGCACAACATGGTGAACGGCTATCCGGGCGACGCGACACGGCCCGGCCTGTTGAACAGCGCCGGCGTCACGAACGACCAGGTGCGCACGCGCGCGATCGCCAAGGCGGTGTGCTCGTCGGTCGTCGGCAGCGCCCCGATGCTCGTGCAGTAAGCGAACAGTATTCGTCTAGAGGTATCCGACCATGCTGATCCAAACGAAACGTAAGCTGCGTCGTCCGATCGACAGCCCGCAGATGCACGAGAACCACAAGCGGCCCGTCACGCGCCGCGACTTCATCGCGCAGGGTTTCCTCGCCGGCGGCGCCGCGCTCCTCGGCGGCGGCGTCATGAGCCTGTTCGCGAACCCGCGCCAGGCGTTCGCGACGCTCGCGCAGGACCTCACACCGCTGACCTCCGCGTGCGGCATCAGCAACGGCGCGGGCAAGATCCCGTTCATCTGCTTCGACCTCGCGGGCGGCGGCAACATGGCCGGCTCGAACGTGCTCGTCGGCCAAGGCGGCGCGCTGGGACAGTTCGACGTGCTGAGCACGGCCGGTTACTCCAAGCTCGGCCTGCCGGGCACGATGATCCCCGGCGTCGCCGAGACCACCGCGCTGCCCGGCAGCAACGGCGATCACACGAACACGCAGCTCGGCCTCGCGTTCCACGCCGACAGCGCGTATCTGCGCGGCATGCAGTCGCGCATGAACGTGGCGACGATGGCGAACGTGAACGGCGCGGTCATTCCCGCGCGCTCGGAGAACGACACGAGCAACAACCCGCACAACCCGCTTTACGGCCTTCAGAAGGCGGGCGCGGACGGCTCGATCCTCACGCTCTGCGGCTCGTCGAACTCGGTCTCGGGCGGCAACTCGATGGCGCCGCTGATGATGATCAATCCGAAGTACCAGCCGACCAAGGTCAGCCAACCGAGCGACGTTGTCGGCCTCGTCGACACGGGTCAGCTCGTCGGCTTGCTGAGCGCGTCGGACGCGACCGCGGTGCTCGAGTCGATCTACCGGATCAGCAAGCAGCGGATGAACAACACGCCGGGCCTGACCACGGGGCTGACGGCCGATCAAGTCGTCAAGGACCTCGTGAACTGCGGCTACCTGAAGGCGGCCGACGTCGCGGACCGCTTCGGCAACGTCGTGCTCGACCCGGGCAAGGATCCGCTGATCGTCGGCCCGACCGGCATCTTCTCCGACGCGGAGTGGAACAGCGGCGGCACGGACCAGCAGGAGTTCCGCAAGACCGCGTCGATCATGAAGCTCGTCGTCGAGGGCTTCGCCGGCGCGGGCTGCATCCAGCTCGGCGGCTACGACTACCACGGCGGCATGCGCCAGGAAGGCGAAGTGAAGGACTTCCGCGCGGGCAAGTGCATGGGCGCGGTGCTCGAGTTCGCCGCGCGCAAGGGCGTGCCGCTGATGATGTACGTGTTCAGCGACGGCTCGCTGTCGAGCGGCGGCACGATCGACAACTCGGTCAACGGCCGCGGCAAGGGCGAGTGGACGAGCGACAACCAGGACACGGCGTCGCCGTTCTTCCTCGTCTACAACCCGGGCCATCGTCCGCAGATCTTCACGGGCTCCGACGGTCTCACGGCCGCGCAGCACCAGCAGCTCGGCGCGTTCAGCGCCGACGGCAACGTGATGCGCGCCGCGACGCCGGGCGCGAACAACGTGAACCTGCTCGTCGAGACGGTGCTGCTGAACTACATGGCGCTGCACCAGGAGCAGGGCCTGTTCGGCACGAAGTTCCCGACCAACGGCCTCGGCAACGCGACGAGCCTCGACCGGCTGACGGCGCTCGCGCCGATCTGCAACGGGCTCATCACGAATCCGGTCTAAGTCACCGAGCGAGATTTCTCTTCTTCAGCGGTGCTCCTGTATCGACGGCTACTCGGCCAAGGAAGGCCGGGTAGCCGTCTCTTTATCCGCCCTCCACTGCACCGGCGCGGCGTCGCCTCGCGTTTGTGACGCAGCGCGCTTGCGCCACGCCGAGCGCCTCACATAACGTGGCGCCGATGAACGAATCCGCCACGCTCGTCGAGCTGCTCGCCTGCCCGCGCTGCGATCAACGCCTCACGGCGCAGGGTGACGCGCTACGCTGCGCCGGCTGCCGCATCGACTTCCCGATGGTCGCGTCGATGCCTTGGCTCTTCGCCGAGCCCGACGCAGCGCTCGGCGAGTGGCGCGGCCGCCTCCACTATTCCTTGCAACGCGCCGAGCGCGAGCGCGAAGAGCTCCGCAAGACGCTCGGTCGCGACGATTTGCGGACGCTGACGCGCGCGCGTCTCGAGCTAAACGCTAGCGCCGTCGAGGATCACAGCCGGCGCCTCGGAGCGCTGCTCGCACCGCTCGCGCTCGGCGGTCACGGCGCATCGGTCGAGACGCATCTCGCGCTGCGCACGCGGCTGCCGATCGACCAGGGCCTCACGACCTATTACCCGAACCTTCACCGCGACTGGTCGTGGGGCGACGAAGAGAACGCCGCGTCGCTCGAGATCGTGGACCGCGCGCTCGGCGGAGCGGCGGCGGGCCGCGTGCTCGTGCTCGGCGCGGGCTCCGGGCGGCTCGCGTACGACGTCCATCGGCGCTGGACGCCGAGCATCACGGTTGCGCTCGACTTCAATCCGCTCTTGATGATCGTCGCGCAGCGCGTCGCACGCGGCGAGCGCATCGAGCTCTACGAGTTTCCGCTTGCGCCGCGAACCGCGGCGGACGTCGCCGTCCTCCGCGAGCTCGCGGCGCCGGAACCGGCGCCCGCGGGGTTTCATTGCGTGCTCGCCGACGCGCACCGCCCGCCGTTCGCGCGCGGCTCATTCGACACCGTCGTTACGCCGTGGCTCGTCGATATCTTGCCCGAGCGGTTCGACGTGATGTGCGCGCGGATCAACACGCTACTCGCGCCCGGCGGCCGCTGGCTCAACTTCGGCTCGTTGAGCTTCCACGTTCCCGACGCGGCGTCACGCCTCAGCGTCGAAGAGTGTGCGGCCGTGATCGAGGAGAACGGTTTCGCGGCGCCGCGGGTCTCCGAGACGGAGATACCTTACCTATGCTCGCCCGCGAGTCGTCACGGCCGGCGCGAGCGCGTCGTCTCCTGGTGCGCCGAGAAGGCCGAGGACATCAAGAAGGTGCCGCGTCACGAGGCGCTGCCCGACTGGCTCGTGCGCGGCGCCGACCCGGTGCCGCTGCTCGAGCCGTTCCGCGTTCAGGCCGTCTCGACGCGAGTCCACGCTTTCATCATGGCGCTGATCGACGGGAGGCGAACGCTCAAGGACATCGCGAAGGTGCTCGTCGAGCAGCGGCTCATGAACGAGCACGATGCGGAGCCCGCGATTCGCTCGTTCCTGATCAAGATGTACGAAGACAGCCGCCGCGGCACGAGCTACTGAGGCTGCACCCGGCTCAACGTCGCCTGAAGGTCCGCGAGGATCGAAAGCGCGATCGACTCGGGCGAATCCGCACCGATATCGATGCCGACCGGGCCGCGCAGGCGCGTATCGAGCCCGGGCGCATTTCCGCCGAGATCGGCGAGCAGCCGCTGACGGCGTGCGCGCGGCCCGAGCACGCCGAGATAGCGCGCCTCGGTCGAAGCGAGCTCGGCGAGATATTTTCGATCCGATGCGAGGTGATGACTCATCACGATGATCGCGTCGAAGGCCGCGAGATCGAGCGCGCGAGACAGCGCGCCGGGCTCGACGAGCAGCGCGCGCTCCGCGCGAGTGAAGCCTCCGCGCGCGAGATAAGCCGGCCGGTGATCGGCGACGGTGACGAACCAACCGAGCTCCGCCGCCATCGCGACGAGCGGCACGGCATCGAGCCCCGCGCCGAGCACGAGCAACCGCGGTATCGGCTTGAGCGGAGCGATGAGGACCGTCGCGCCGGCTTCGGTCGCGAGCTCGGCCGTGCCGGCCCCGAGCGCACGCCGCGCCCGCTGCTCGAGCCGCGCCGCGGCCGCGCCGCCGACGCCGAACGGGCGCGCTGCGCCGGCCAAGCAGAGCACCGTGGCGCCGGCCGGGATCCCGACGTCGGTACTCTCGATCACGGTCGCGAGCGCCGCGTGATCGCGGCCGACGAGCGCGGCAGAGATCGCAGTGAACGGCTCGTAGCCCTGCTCCGGCCGCAGCGGCTGCAGAAACACGCGCAACAAGCCGTTGCAACCGATGCCGAGGCCGAATATCTCGTCGGCGGCGTCGCGCAAATCGTACGTCACCGCGGCAGGACGGTTCGCCGCGAGCACCGCGCGCGCCCGCTCTGCTAGATCGCCCTCGAGGCAGCCGCCGCTCACGAGACCCCGATAGTCGCCGTCCGCCGCGATCAAGATCCGGTGCCCCGGCTTGGTGTAGGTCGAGCCGACCGTCTCGTACACCGTCGCGAGCACGAGCGGCGTCCCGGCGGCTCGCCATGCTTCGAAGCTTTGGATGATGTGACGAACGCTCATGACGTACGCTGATGATCTAAGAGGGGCGACTCGAAAATCGGCGGCTCAATATGCCAGCGCGCACGGTCGGTTGCACCACCCCGCGCGCGCGCCGTAGACTGCCGAGCCCGATGCGGCGGCCGCATCTGCCGAGGTCTGTAACCCGTGAGCTCGCGCAAGAATCGAACGAAAAACAAGCACGTCCCGAAAGCAGGCGACCAGGCTCCGGGGCACGACAAGCCGAGCCGCGACGAGGCGGAGCTCGCGGTCCGCACGCTGCTGAAATGGATCGGCGACGACCCGGACCGCGAGGGGCTCGTCAGCACTCCGTCGCGCGTCGTGCGCGCGTTCGACGACTGGTACAGCGGCTATCGCGACGACCCGGTCGAGTTCCTGCGCCGCACTTTTCACGAGGTGGACGGCTATGACGAGATGATCGTCCTGCGCGACATCCACTTCGAGTCGCACTGCGAGCACCACATGGCGCCGATCATCGGCAAGGTTCACATCGGGTACCTGCCTGACCGCGCCGTCGTCGGCATCAGCAAGCTCGCGCGCGTGGTCGAGACGTTCGCGCGTCGACTCCAGGTGCAAGAAACGCTCACGGCGCAGATCGCCCATTGTATCCAGGACGTGCTGAAGCCGCGCGGCGTCGGCGTCGTCGTCGAGGGCGTCCATCAATGCATGACCACGCGCGGGATCCACAAGCACGGCGTGTCGATGATCACGAGCCAACTGCTCGGTCACTTCCGCTCGGACCCGCGCACGCGCGCGGAGTTTCTCACGATGATCGGGCGGCCCGGCACGGGCGGTTAGCGCTCCCCTCGCGAGCTCGGATAGCACAAGCCGCTCTAGCCGTCGCGATCGCTCGCGCGCACGCGGACTGGCACGGACACGGCGGAGCACTACACTAGCGGCATGACTGAAGGCGCGCGCGAGCGCTGGCTATTCGACGACGAGCATCCGCCGCTCGCGGAAGTCGATGGCGCGATTGCGGCGCACTACCTCGTGGACGAGGCCACGACCGTCCGCGAGCTCGCGGCGCGCGCGACGCTCGATCCCTCGCTCGCCGCCCGCGTCCAGGCGAACGCGCGCGAGCTCGTAGTCGCGATACGCGCGGGTCAGCGCAAGGCCGGAGGGGTCGACGCTCTGCTCGGGGAATACGACCTATCTTCCCGCGAAGGCGTCGTGCTGATGTGCCTCGCCGAAGCGCTGCTCCGAATCCCCGACGCGGCGACCGCCGACAAATTGATCGCCGACAAGCTCGCCGGCGCCGATTGGCGCGCCCACCTCGGCGCGAGCGAATCGCTGTTCGTCAACGCCTCGACGTGGGCGCTGCTGCTCACCGGACGCGTGTTGCGCGCCGCCGATGTTGCGGAAGACACCGGCACGTTCCTCACGCGCCTCGTCGAGCGCCTCGGAGAGCCTGTCGTGCGTGCCGCGCTGCGCCAGTCGATGAAGATCCTCGGCGCTCAGTTCGTGATGGGCGAGACCATCGATGCGGCGTTACGCCGCGCCGCGCGCTCGCCCGAGTACGACTACTCGTTCGACATGCTCGGCGAGGCGGCGCTCACGCGCGCGGACGCACGCCGCTACCTCGATGCGTACCGCGATTCGATTGCAGCGATCGGACGCGCGCCGAAATCCGGATTCTCCGCGGGCATCTCGGTCAAGCTGTCGGCGCTCGAGCCGCGCTACGAGCGCGCACAGTCGCCGCGTGCGCTCGACCTGGTCGCAGCGGCGCTGCTCGATCTCGCGCAAGCGGCACATGCTGCGGACGTGGCGCTCACGATCGACGCGGAGGAAGCCGATCGGCTCGACCTCTCGCTCGCGATTTTCGCGCGCGTCTTTCGCGATGCCGCGCTCGCCGGGTACGAAGGGCTCGGGCTCGCGGTGCAGGCCTATCAGAAGCGTGCGCCGCACGTGCTTCGCTGGCTCGAGACGCTTGCGCGCAGCGCGGGCCGGCGCATCCCGGTTCGCCTCGTCAAGGGCGCGTACTGGGACTCCGAGATCAAGCGCGCGCAAGAGCTCGGCCTCGACGGCTATCCCGTGTTCACGCGCAAGACCAGCACGGATGTGTCGTACCTCGCGTGCGCGCGCGACCTGCTTACGGAGCACGCGCACCTGTTGCCGCAGTTCGCGACGCACAACGCACACACGGTCGCGTGGGTTCTCGAGGTCGGAGCGCGCCGACCGTTCGAGTTCCAGCGTCTGCACGGGATGGGCGAAGATCTGTACGCGGCGTTGCTCGCTCGACCCGGCTGTCGAGCGGCGTTGCCGCGTCTACGCGCCCGTCGGCAGCCACGAGCACCTGCTCCCGTATCTCGTGAGGCGACTGCTCGAGAACGGCGCGAACACGTCGTTCGTGAATCGACTCGTGCACGCCGACGCGAGTCCCGAATCGATCGTCGAAGACCCGGTCGCGGCGACGCGCAATCTCGGCGATGTCGCGCACCCGCGGATACCGCTGCCGCGCGACCTGTTCGCGCCGCGGCGCCGCAATTCGCGTGGCACGAATCTCGCGGACGGCGTCGAGCTCGTCCGGCTCGGCGCCGAGCTCGCCGCGACGAATCCCGGCACGTGGCGCGCCGAGCCGCGAATCGCCGGCCGCGAGCTCGCGGGTGCGCCGCATGCGATGCGTAACCCCGCCGACCAGTCACATGTCGTCGGCACGGTGGGTTGGGCGGATGCGATGATCGCGCGCGCGGCGCTCGACGCGGCCAGCGAATACCAGCCCGTTTGGAATGCGACGCCGCCCGAGAGGCGCGCGCAATGTCTGCGCGACGCCGCTGCCCTGTACGAGCGCTCGACGGCCGAGCTCGTGGCGCGTTGCGTCGCGGAGACCGGTCGCACCGTTGCAAACAGCCTCGCCGAGCTCCGCGAGGCCGTCGACCTTCTCCGCTATTACGCGGCACAGTGCGAGCAGCTGTTCGCGGCGCCGGCGCTGCTGCCCGGGCCAACCGGCGAGCGCAACGAGCTCCGGCTCGTCGGCCGCGGCGTTTTCGTCTGCATCAGCCCGTGGAATTTTCCGCTCGCGATCTTCACCGGCCAGATCGCGGCTGCGCTCGCCGCGGGCAACGCGGTCATCGCGAAGCCGGCCGAGCAAGGTTCGCTCGTCGGCGCACTAGCGGTGCAGCTGCTCGCTGAAGCCGGCGTCCCCGAGAGCGCGCTACATTTCGTCCCGGGCGACGGACGCGTGCTCGGCGACGCGCTACTGCCGGATCCGCGCGTTGCGGGCGTCGTATTCACCGGCTCCGTCGAGACGGCGCAGGCGATCAACCGCACGCTCGCGCAGCGCCCCGGCGCGCTCGCGACGCTCGTTGCGGAGACGGGCGGTCTGAACGCGATGATCGTCGATAGCTCCGCGCTACCGGAACAGGTCGTGCGCGATGCCGCGCAGTCCGCGTTCGACAGCGCGGGTCAACGGTGCTCGGCGCTGCGCCTGCTCTGCCTTCAAGAGGACACCGCGGATGACGTGCTGCGCCTGCTCCGCGGATGGATGGACGAGCTCGTGATCGGCGACCCTGCGCTGCTCGCAACCGACGTCGGCCCGGTGATCGACTCGGACGCGCGCTCGCAGCTCTTGGCGTACGTCGACACGCATCGCGTTCTGCATCGATGTCGGCTCGACTCGCGGCACGAGCGCGGCTTGTTCGTCGCCCCGACTCTACTCGAGCTCGCGCGCGTCGAAGACCTCGAACGAGAAGTGTTCGGTCCCGTCCTACACGTGGTCCGTTATCGCGCGGACCAGCTTGGCGAGCTCGTCGACTCGATCAACGCGAGCGGCTACGGCCTCACGCTCGGAATCCACACGCGGATCGACGCGGTCGCCAGCGCGATCGCCGCCCGAGCGCGCGTCGGCAACGTCTACGTGAACCGGAACATGATCGGCGCGCAGGTCGGCGTGCAGCCGTTCGGCGGCATGGGGCTGTCCGGCACGGGACCGAAGGCCGGCGGGCCGAGCTATTTGCCCCGCTTCGCGACCGAGCAGACCGTGACGACGAACACCGCGGCAGTCGGGGGCAACGCAACGCTGCTCTCGCTCGCGCCGGGCGCAAGTCGCGACGTCTCGACATAACGAGCCGACGGGCAAGCGCAAGGGCAAAACTGACGCCGCGGGTCAGTTCGACCTGACATAAGGTTGCCGGGATCTGCGCCAGAAGGCCATTCCGGGGGCGTGGCATGCCTCTTGCTCATGGTTAGCAGCCGAAGACATGCGGGGTCGAGCGGAGGTAACGGAATGGAAGTGAGAGTGGTCCATGCACTCCCGACTTGCCAGCGTCCGGAGACGGACTATGTGCGCGTGCATACGTGCACTGCTTCCGATGACGACACGGTGACGCTCGCGACGATCGAACGCGTCGTCGAGAAGGCGAACCCGAAGCCCGACGAAGGCGAGACGCTCGTCAAAACGTTGATCATGCGTCAGCCCATGACACCGGACGAGGCGCTAGAGCTCGCGACGAGCTACGCCGAGCGCAAGCATATCGAGGTCGTCTACGCGGATCGCGACTGACGGCCACGCTTGCGCGCCGCAGAGGACGCAACCGGCACCGAGGCCGCGACGAACGTAGGCAACAGAGCAGAACGATGCAGCGACGGCGCTTACAAGTAGGATTCACGCTGATCGAGCTGATGATCGTGGTCGCGATCATCGGGATACTCGCCGCGATTGCGATTCCCGCGTACCAGAACTACGCGGTGCGGGCGCAAGTAGCCGAGGGCCTCAACATTGCCGCGATGCGCAAAGTTGCGGTCGCGGACGCGTTCGTGAACCACGGGGTCGCGCCGCTCGACCGGCTCGAGGCCGGGATGACCGCGAACCCGGCGGACACGAGCGGCAAGTACGTGTCGAGCGTCGACGTCCAGAGCGGCGTGCTCGTGATCACATTCGGCTACGAAGTGAACGCGGCGATCAACGGCCTCACGGTCACTCTCACTCCGTACGAGACGGCGGACCTCAGCATCGCCTGGCGTTGCGGTCTCGCGAACGCACCGGTCGGGCTCAATCCGATCGGCACGTCAGAGCGGCGGCCGCGCGGCCGTCTACATCCCGCCGACGGTCCCGCTCCAATACCTGCCGGCCACCTGCCGACCGTAGCGCGCCGCACGCGAAGTCCTCGCCGAATTGACAACGCGTTTCGGCGCGTGGCTACATGGCGCGCACGCGTGACGGACGGGGGCAGATGTCGGAACTCGAGCTCGGACCGGTTTGGCTCAGCCTGGAGCTCGCTGCCGTCACCGTCATCGTACTGCTGCTGCTCGCGACCCCGCTCGCCTGGTGGCTCGCGTTCACCCGACGCCGAGCGCGCGTCGTAATCGAAGCGATCGTTGCGCTCCCGCTCGTGCTGCCGCCGACGGTGCTCGGCTTCTATCTCCTGATCCTGCTGGGCCCCGCCGGCGGGATCGGCCGCTTCTGGGCCGCGCTGTCGGACTCCACCCTGACGTTCTCGTTCGCAGGGCTCGTGATCGCGTCGGTGATCTACTCGTTTCCGTTCGCCGTGCAGCCGCTGCAAACGGCGTTCGAGGGCGTCGGCCGAGCGCCGCTCGAGGCCGCCGCGACGCTCGGCGCAACTCCGTTTCAAGCGTTCCTCCACGTTGCGTCGCCGGCAGCCCTTCGCGGCTACGTCTCGGCGCTCGTGCTGAGCTTCGCGCACACTCTCGGCGAGTTCGGCGTCGTGCTGATGGTCGGCGGCAACATCCCGGGCCGAACGAAGGTGATCTCGATCGCGGTCTACGAGCACGTCGAGACGCTCGAGTACGCGCAGGCGCACGCGCTCGCGGCCGGACTGCTCGTGTTCTCGTTCCTCGTCTTGGTTTCGATCTACACGCTCAACCGCCGAGCTCCGCTCGTCCGCCCATGACGTCGAAGCTCGCGCTGGACGTAACGGTCGCGCACGACGCCTTCGAGCTCGTCGTCGAGCACGACATCACGCTCGACGGAATCACGGCGGTGTACGGGCCGAGCGCCTCCGGCAAGACCACACTGCTGCGCGTGATCGCGGGCCTCGAGGAGCGCGCGCGCGGCCGCGTCGAGTTCGACGGAGCGGTGTGGCAACGCGACGGTCGCCGATTGCCCGCCCACGCGCGTGGCGTCGGCTACGTGTTCCAGGACGGACGCCTGTTCGGGCATCTGACGGTCGAAGGCAACCTGCGTTTCGCGATACGGCACGCCGCACGGCGCGCTACGCCTAAGTCCCCGATAGAGCTCTCGGCTGTCGTGCGCGAGCTCGATCTCGCACCGCTACTGCCGCGCAGGCCCGCATCGCTCTCGGCAGGCGAGCAGCAACGCGTCGCGATCGGCCGCGCGCTGCTCACGAGTCCGCGGTTGCTGCTGATGGACGAGCCGCTCTCGTCGCTCGACATCGGCCGCAAGCGCGAGATCGTGCCGCTGCTCGAGCGGCTGCCGGAGGTCTTCGGCGTGCCGGTGCTCTATGTCACGCACAACGTCGACGAGGTCGCGCGCCTCGCGTCGAACATGCTGCTGCTAAAGGCGGGTAGAATCGTCGCGTCGGGCCGCGTCGAGGACGTGCTCGAGCGGCTGGACCTCGACGATCTCACCGGCGGGCGTGACACGGGCGCGGTCTTGCACGTGCGGGTGGAGGCCGGCCGCCGCGGCGGCGCCGCGCTGCGCTTGACCGAGCAGCGACTGCACGTGCCCGTCGCGCGCGCGGCGCGTCGGGCTTCCGTTGCGGATCCGAATCCACGCGCGCGACGTCGCGCTCGCGACCGAGCGGCCGCGCGGACTCAGCATCCGGAACGTGTTGGAAGCGCGGATCCTGCGTATCGACGCGGACGAGCCGATCAACGTCGACGTGCTGCTCGAAGTCGACGGCCAACACTTGCGATCGCGGATCACGCGCGACGCGCTCGAGGAGCTCGCGCTCGCGCCGGGCCAGCCCGTGTTCGCGTTGATCAAGAGCGTCGCGCTCGAGAGCACGACGCCGTTTTGAGCGGTTAGTGAAGAGACACGAAGCATGAACGTCACGAATCTCGAACAAGTCACGTTCGGCGTCACCGACGTCGAGACATGCCGGAAGTTTTGGCGCGACTTCGGCCTCACCGAAGCTCACCAGCCGGCCGGCAGCGTGTTCAGCTGCCGAGATGGGTCCGCGGTCGTGGTGCGCCGCAGCGACGATCCCGAGCTACCGCCCGCGATCGAGACCGGCTCGACGCTGCGCGAATCGACGTTCGGCGTCGGCGGGGCGCGCGACCTCGCGGCGATCGGCGCCGAGCTCGCGAAGGATCGCGACGTGACCGAAGATGCGGATGGAACGTTGCACGCTATCGATCCGCTCGGGTTTCCGATCGCGTTTCGCGTGTCGCGGCGCATGCCCGCCCCCGCCCCCGAGCTCAAGTTCAACACGCCCGGCCATCCGGACAGGATCAACACGCGCGGGCAGTTCTTCAAGGAAGTGCATCCGCTCGAGATGACTCATACGGTGTTCATGATCGACGACCCGGACAAGATCGTGCCGTTCTACACCGAGCGCCTCGGCTTCATCGTAAGCGACTGCTATCCCGGCCGCGGCTACTTCTTGCGCGGCGGCGCGTCGAATCATCATCACGACCTGTTCTTGATCAACGTCGGCAAACGGCCCGGCTTCCATCACGTCGCGTTCGAGCTCGGCTCGATTCACGAGCTCTTCGGCGGCGGCCTCAACATGACGCGGCGCGGCTGGCGCACGGCGCTCGGCCCCGGCCGTCATCCGATCTCGTCGTGCTATTTCTGGTACTTCCACAATCCGTGCGGCGGCGCGGCCGAATACGACTTCGACTCCGACGTCGTCGACGCGAGCTGGAAGCCTGGATCGTTCGAGCAGACGCCCGAGTTGTTCGCCGAGTGGTGTCTCGCGGAAGGCATGGCCGATTCGCTCTTGTACAAGGGCATACAAACGGCCGACACGATCCAGCGCAAGAGTTGACACGAACGCAGCGGAGCGGGTTTGATCACGATCATGAAAAAGAAATCGGAAGACTTCGAGGACATCCCCGCGTACGAGGACATCCCCGGCACGTGGGTGTTCGACGCCCAACGCGCGCGCCAGGGTTACCATCTGAACGCGTTCTTCTATTCCCTCATGAAGGCGGAGAATCGAGCCGAGTTCCTCGCGGACGAGCGCAAGTATCTGCAGAAGTTTCCGATGACGGACGCTCAGCGCGACGCGGTCGTAGGCCGGGCGTGGAACAAGCTGCTCGAGCTCGGCGGCGTCTCGTACGCGATCGTCAAGCTGGCGTTCACCGACAAGAAGTCTTACCAGTACATGGCGTCGCAGATGGTCGGCGTGACGGAGAAGGAATACGTGCAGATGATGCAGGCCGGTGGGCGCTCTCCGAACGGCTGGCGATCGAAGTCCGAGAGGAAAGGCTGATGGCGAGGATCGTCGCCGGCATCGGCACGTCGCACACGCCGGCCATCGGCGCCGCGGTGGACAACGGTCGCACCGCGGAACCGTATTGGGCGCCGGTCTTCGCGGGCTACGAGCCGTCGAAACAGTGGATGGCCGAGACCGCACCGGACGTCGCAATCGTCGTCTACAACGATCACGTCAACGCGTTCGACTTCAAGATCATCCCCACGTTCGGGCTCGGCTGCGCGGCGGAGTTCCCGATCGCGGACGAGGGCTGGGGTCCGCGCCCGGTGCCGCCGGTCGTGGGATATCCGGAGCTCGCGGCCCACATGGTGCAGTCGCTCGTGCTCGACGAATTCGACATGACGATCGTGAACGAGATGCAGCTCGACCACGGTCTCACCGTTCCGCTCACGCTGCTGTACGGCCAGCCGACCGCGTGGCCCGTGCGCGTGATCCCGCTGGCGGTCAACGTCGTGCAGTATCCCGCGCCGACGGGCCATCGCTGCTACGTGCTCGGCAAAGCGATCAAGAAAGCCGTCGAGAGCTGGCACGAGGACCTGAAGGTCGTGATCTTCGGAACCGGCGGCATGTCGCACCAGATCCAGGGTCCGCGCGCCGGGCTCATCAACACGAAATTCGATACCGCGTTTCTCGACGGTCTCGCGGACGACCCCGAGCGGCTCGCAAGCATTCCGCCGCTCGAGTATCTGCGCGACGCAGGCGCCGAGGCGATCGAGCTCGTGATGTGGCTGATCATGCGCGGAGCGCTCGGGCCAGCGCGCGCGCGAGGTGCGCCGCTTCTATCACGTGCCCGCGTCGTCGACCGCCGTCGGCCACATCATTCTCGAGGCTGCGTGATCGAAGCGCGGATGTCGCATCCGAACGCTCAACAGCTCGCGACCTTACTGGTGATCGTCCTGATCATCGCCGCGGGCCGTCACCTCGCGTCGCCTGTACGGCGTGGACGACACTCTCGCACGCTTGCAAGCTGAGCTGCAGCACCGGCTCCCGGTCTACTCCGCCGAGACGGTTCGCCACAAGGAAGCCGAATTCATTCGGGACCGGCTCCCGAAGCGCTTTCCGGCGGTACTCGTCGTGGCATTGTTCGCGCTGTACGCCGCGGCAGCCTGGTGGCTGACGCGCTGACCTAACCCACGGAGCGCATCAGTCATGCCGAAGTTCGTCATCGAGCCGAGACGATTCCGAATGCGGGCAAGCTGACCGCGCAGTACGAGCTGCAAAGCGATCACGCGCAGAAGTCATGAAGCGCGAGGTGCTGGCGGCGCAGCTCGAGACCTCAGCATCCAATCGGGTCGCAGAGCTACGTGACGAACGACAAGGTCTATTGCGTCTACGTCGCGCCGAACGGAGCAGATGCGTGGCGCGAGCACGCGAAGCAAGGCGACGGTTCGCGACGTGCGCTACGTGCCGCGTGACGGCGCGGGGCGGATCACTTCGATACTCGATCGCGCCGCACTCTTGGTCCCGAACGTGGCTCGACGCGCTCGCGCCGCGTCACGCGGGGCGAACCTGGCTCTCGCATTCGTCCGACGAGCTGTCGCGCTCGGAACGGGCTTTGCCGTCGCGCGATCTGACCCGCGCTGCTGCAACGTTCGTCGCCGCGCGGGCGCACGCCGGTCGCCTCCGGATGCGCGGCCCTGCTCGGCAGCGACGTCAGCCCGTGAATCCGTACAGCCGGTGCGGATTGTCGACGAGCACCTTGCGCTGCAGTGCCGCGTCCGGCATGAACAGCGGAATCAGATCGACGAGGTCGCCGTCGTTCGGCATGTGCTTCTTGATGTTCGGATGCGGCCAATCCGTTCCCCATAGAATCCGATCGGGCGCGACCTCGAGCAGCGCCTGACCGAACGGCACCGCGTCGGTGAACGGCGGACCCATCGACGAGATCCGCTCGGCGCCGCAGATCTTGACCCAGCAGTTGTCCATCCGCGCGACATTCAGCAGGATCTTGAACGGCTTCTGGTCGAGGCCGTCCTTCGTCGGCACGCGGCCCATGTGGTCGATGATGAACGGCACGGGCAACGTGCGCAGCATGTCGTCGAACTCGAGCAGGTCGGCCGCATCGAAATGCAGCACGACGTGCCAATCGAACTCGGCCGCGCGTGCGACGAGCCGCTGGAACTCGTCGAGATCCGGCGTGCCGCCCAAGATGCTGGACGAAGTTGAAACGGATGCCGCGGATGCCGCCCGCGTGCAAGTCCGCGAAATCCTTGTCGCTGAACGATTCGTCGACGTTCGCGACGCCGCGATAGCGTCCGCCGCTCTGCTCGATCGCGTCGAGGATCACGGTGTTGTCGACGCCGTGGCAGCTCGCGTTCACGAGCACCGCGCGCGAAAGACCCAGCGTCTTCTGGAGCGCCTGAAACTTCTCGAGCGGCGCGTCGGGCGGCGTGTAGCTTCGGTCGGGCGCGTACGGATATTTGTCGCCGGGCCCGAAGATGTGGCAGTGCGCGTCGCACGCGCCGGGCGGCGGCTTGTATTTCGGCGTCCGGGTGTTCGGGTCGGGCGCCATGCAGACGGGGATGCTAGGCATCGAGCGACCTTTCGAGCCGGTCGAGCACCTCCATCGCGGGCATCACCTGCGCGACGCTCGAGCGCGGCTCGCGCTTCTCGCGGATCGCCGCGACGAACTCGCGGTCCTGAAGCTCGATGCCGTTCATCGACACGTCGACTTTCGAGAGATCGATCTTCACGTCCTTGCCGTCGAAGAGATCGTCGTAGCGCGCGATGTACGTGCCGTTGTCGCAGATGTAGCGGAAGAACGTGCCCTGCGGCCCGTCGTTGTTGAACGACAGCGCGAGCGTGCAGAGCACGCCCGACGGCGTGCGCAGCTGGATGCTCATGTCCATCGCGATCTTGAGCTCGGGGTGATGCGGCCCCTCGAACGCGTGGACCTTCTCCGCGACCTCGCCGGTCTGGTGATGCAGCAGGTCGACCGTGTGACACGCGTGGTGCCACAGCAGGTGATCGGTCCAACTGCGCGGCTTGCCCTCGAGGTTGATGTTCTTGCGCCGGAAGAAGAACGTCTGCACGACGAGATGCTGGAGCTTGAGCTCGCCGGCCTTGATCCGCTTGTGCACCCATTGGTGCGACGGGTTGAAGCGGCGCGTGTGACCCGCCATCGCGATCTTGCCGGTCGCCTTCTGCGCCGCGAGCGATCTTGCGCGCGTCCGCGAGCGAGTCGGCGATCGGAATCTCGATCTCGACGTGCTTGCCGGCGCGCAGCACCTGCTCCGCTTGCGCCGCGTGAATCTGCGTCGGCGACGTGAGGATCGCGGCTTCGACGCCGGGCCGCGCGAGGGCTTCGCCGAGATCGGTCGTGTAGTGCGGGATGCCGTACTTCTTCGCGACCGCGGCGGTCGACTCTTGGTTGCCGCCGACGAGGCTCGCGACCTCGACGTCCGGAATGTTCTTCAGGCCGTCCAGGTGCTTCTGGCCGAAGGCGCCCTGGCCAACCATCACGATCTTCATGGAAATCGCTTCGTGTAGGATCTTGATCGCAAGGGCGGTCGGCTCAGGGTAGTCACACGGACCGAAGGCCGCGGTATACCCGCGCGTAGGAGCACGCGGCCGGCCGCGAACCCGCGCCGCAACGACTTCACCGCGGCCGAATTCCGGAGGAAAAAAGCCATGGCCGAGCTCGCGATGAGCATCGCATTACGAACCGACTTCGGGCTCCTGATCGACGGCAAGCTCGAGCAGAGCGACGAGCACCTCGATGTGATCAACCCCGCGCTCGGCGAGATATTCGCGCGCTGCCCCGCGGCGACGCGCGCGCATCTCGAGCGCGCCGTCGCCGCCGCGCGCGCCGCGTTTCCCGCATGGCGCGACAAGTCGTTCTCGGAACGCGCCGCGCTGATCAAGAAGATGTCGCAGAGGCTCCGCGAGAAGCAGCAGCGAGCTCGCGGAGCTGCTCACGCGCGAGCAAGGCAAACCGCTCGTGCAGTCGGTCGCCGAGATCGACCGCGGCGCCGCGCAGTCGGACGGCATGGTCGGCATCGAGATCCCGATCGAGGTGCTCGCGGACGACAAGGACAAGCACATCGAGCTGCGCTACCGGCCGCTCGGCGTCGTCGGGATCATCACGCCGTGGAACGCGCCGGTGAACCTCGCGCTCGGCCCACTCGTCTCTGCGCTCTACACGGGCAATACGGTGATCCTGAAGCCGTCGCCGTACACGCCGCTCTCGACGCTCAAGCTCGCGCGAGCTGCTCCGCGAGATCTTTCCGGCCGGAGTCGTGAACGTGCTCGCCGGCGGCGACGCGCTCGGCGCCTGGATCACGGAGCACGCGAAGATCGACAAGATCTCGTTCACGGGTTCGGTCGCAACCGGCAAGAAGGTGCTCGCGAGCGCCGCGGCGACGCTCAAGCGCGTGACGCTCGAGCTCGGCGGCAACGACCCCGCGATCGTCATGGACGACGTCGACCCGAAGGCCGTCGCGAAGAAGATCTTCTTCGCATCGTTCGTGAACAGCGGCCAGGTCTGCATGGCGATCAAGCGCATCTACGCGCACGAGAAGATCTACGCGGGTCTCTGCGACGCGCTCGTCGCCGAGGCGAAGAAGGCGAAGGTCGGCAACGGTCTCGATCCCGCTACCGAGCTCGGACCGATCCAGAACAAGATGCAGTACGACAAGGTCGTCGGCATCATCGAGGACACGAAGAAGCGCGGCGCGAAGTTCCTTACGGGCGGCGACGTTCCGAAGGGCCCAGGCTACTTCCTGCCGCCGACGCTCGTGACCGACGTGCGCCGAGGACAGCCGGCTCGTCCAGGAGGAGCAGTTCGGCCCGATCGTGCCGATCATGAAGTTCTCGAGCCTCGACGACGCGCTCGCGCGCGCGAACGACACGCGCTATGGGCTCAGCGGCTCCGTTTGGACCAGCGACGTGACGCGCGGCGCGGAGATCGCCGCGAAGCTCGAGGTCGGCACGGCCTGGGTCAACCAGCACCGCGCAACGTCGGCGTTCGTGCCGTTCGGCGGTGCCAAGGAGTCGGGCCTCGGACGCCAATACTCGGCGCTCGGGCTCAAGAGCTACATGGAGCCCGAGGTCGTCAGCGTCGCGAAGCCGTAGTCGCTTCCCCCGCAGCCGCCGACAACAGTCGGTCGCCTTCTTGGCGCAGCTTGCGCAAGTCGACACCTCGTCGTAGCGCTCGGCGACGCAGGCGGCGCCGGGCCGGTGATGATGGACAGCGACGAACCCGACGGCACGATGCTCGGGGAAGCGCTCGCGCATCGCGGCCTTGAACATTTCTCGCGACGCCCAGTCCGCATCCGACGAGAGCGACCCGAACTCGTCGTCGAAGACTTGCTCCGTCGACCGGTCTTCGATGCCGGGCCGAATGATGTAGACGTCGGTGTCGGCGTCGAGCCGGAGCCTCTTCGCGGCCGCTTCGATCAGCCCCCACTCGCGGCCTGCGGCTCGGCGATCAGCTCGTACGCGTTGTGGCGAGCGGATAGCGCCGCGAGACACGAACAGCGACGAGAACGCGGCCGTTACGCAGCGCGGGCCGCAGCTTGTCGGTCGCGAAGACGCTGCGCAGCGCGAACACGACGAGCACGAGCACGAGCCCGGACAAGCGGCGAACACCGTGCGGTAGCCGATCGCCTGCGAGCTCGCGGCGAGACTCACTGCGTGCGCGACGAACGGCAGGACGAGCAGACAGAACAGCCAGCGCAGCTTCTGCGAGCGAGTCCGCGCGCCGTAGAAATAGCCGCAGCGCCAGCACCGCCCCGATGGAGCTCGCGACAACCCAGAAGAAACCTGTCGTATGGAAACGGTCGCGCAACTCGAACAGCGCGAGCGAATTCATGAGGGGTTGGCGCACGAACCAGAGCAGCTTCGTGAACGGTTCCGGCTCGAGCCGCATCCGCGCGGCTTGCATCACGACGCCTTCGTCGAAGAAGACCTGAATCAGCAGGAACGCCGCGAACAGGCTCGCCAGAAGCGTGCCGAGATGAAGCGCGATCCAGCGGAAGTGACCCAGCCGCTCGCGATCGCCACGCAGCAGCAAGACGGCCGCGAGCGGCACGACCGCGAACAGCGCGCTCGATTGATACGTGAGGCCCGCGAGAAAGTAGAACGCGCCGCCGAGCACGAGCGACGGAACGTGCGCACTGCCCGCACGTCGCAGCCCTTCTTCGACGACGGAGAAGCCGACGACCGCGAACAGCAGCGCGAGCGCGATCGGCCAAGCGATCGCCCAACCGACCGTGATTTGCGCGCCGGGCAACAAGGCGACACCGAGCGCGATCGCGCCGGCTTCCGAGTTGGACCAGCCCGAGCGGCGCAGCTGACGCCACAGCACGACCGCGACCGCCGCGAGCAGCGCGACCGCGAGCAGGCGCAACCACGGCAGATCGCCGACGACACGCAGCGGACGCAGCGACGCCTCTAGCACCGCACCGTAGATCGGCCGGCCGTTCGCCGTCGTGATTCGGAAAAGCTTGAAGGGCTCCTCGTGCGCCTCTCGCAGCAGCGAGTAGTCGTCACGAAAGCCGTACTCATGGAACACGGTCTGCCAGTACACCGCGAGCGGCGTAATGCATAGCAGACCTAACCAGAGCCACAGCCCTTTACGGGTTATAGCGTGGGTCATAGCGTGATTGGCTGGCCGCCCCCTAGTTACGCGCCCCAGACTTCGTCCGCCATCTCGACGATCCGTTCGAGCTTCGCCCATTGCTGATCCTCAGTCAACGTATTGCCTTCTTCGGTCGACGCGAAGCCGCATTGAGCTGAAAGGCAGAGTTGATCGAGGGGGGCAAACCGCGCCGCTTCGTCAACGCGCCGTTTGATAGCATCCTTGCTCTCGAGGTTCCCGGACTTCGTCGTAACGATACCGAGAACGACTCGCTTTCCGTGTGACAGACTACGCAGAGGCTCGAAGCCGCCCGAGCGTTCGTCGTCATATTCCATAAAGTAAGCCATCGACATCGATCGACCCGAATAGGGCCTCCTGAATAGCCCAATATCCGCCGGAGCCCATGAACGTAGACTGAAAATTGCCTCGGCAAAGGTGCATCGCGACCGTCATATCGGGCGGTGCGTCGGCGATGGCGGTGTTGATCAGACCTGCATATAGCTGCGACGAGCTTTGAGGGGTCGTCGCCCCGCGCGACCATCTTTTCGCGATATTTCGGGTCGCAGAGCATCGCGAGGAAGACCTCGTCGAGCTGTAGATAGCGGCAACCGGCGTCCGCGAACGCGCGCACCGCGGCACGGTAAGCCTCCCCAAGGTCGGCAAACATCTCGTCGCGGTCGGGGTAGACGCGCGAATCGATCGGCGGCAGCGCGGGCCGGCCGTAAAGAGCGGACGGGGCCGGGATCGTCACCTTCGGCGTGCGACGCGTGCGTGAGCGCAGGAATTCGAAGTGCCCGAGCATCGGGTGTCCCGAGAACCCGATCTTGCCGTCGATGCGCACGCCTTCGCGGCGCGGCGTCGCACCAACGAACGGCACCGCCTCCTCGAGCACGTGCTTCCCAACTCCTTCGAGCCCCCAGAGGAAGTCGAGGTGCCACCAGGAACGACGGAATTCGCCGTCGGTAATTCCCTGCAAACCGACCGATTCCTGCATGCGGATCGACGCGCTCGATCTCGCGATCCTCGACCGACGCGAGCCCGGCTGCGTCGAGCTTGCCGGCGGCAAACTCGCGACGCGCGTCTTTCAGCGCGGGCGGACGCAGCAGGCTGCCGACGTGCTCGGCACGGAACGGCGCCCGTGCGCGGCCGTCTCTACCGCGCTCGGCGGCCACGCGGCGCCGCTCGCTCAACGCGCGCCGTCCCAAACGTCGGCCGGAACCAATACTTCGCCGCGCATGATCAGGCGCGCGGTCCGCAGCAGTCCGGCCTTGAGCACGCTCGGCTGCTCGCGTGTGCCGCCGACCTCGAGCGTGACCGAGAACTCGCCCGTCGGGTGCTCGACGGACATTCGTTTCACGCGGCCTTCCGGCACGCTCGCGATACCCTGCGCGACCGATCCGGGCAAGATGCACGCGGTCGCAACGGATACCGCGCCGAGCACCCCGATCGCGGCGTGCACGTCGTGCGGGATGAACGTGCGCGTGCAGACGTGGCCGCCCGCACGCGCGGGCGCGATCAAGCTCATCTTCGGCACGACCTTCTTCGTCACGTCGCCGAGATTCATCTTCGGGCCTACGGCCAAACGGATCGACTCGATCCGCGCCTTGAGCTCCTTGTTCTTCTCGAGCTCCTGCGGCGTCTCGTAGCCGCGTGATGCCGAGATCGCGTCGCGCGCAGCACGACGACGGGCATGCCGTTGTCGATGCAGGTGACCTCGACGCCGTCGACGACGTCGAGCGCGCGACCTGTCGGCAGCAGGCTGCCGGTCGCGGAGCCCGCGACATCGAGATAGTTGCAGACGATCGGCGCGGACGTGCCCGGCACGCCGTCGATGTGCGCGTCGCCGTCGTAGCGCACGCGCTTGCCCGGTGTTTGCACGAGCAACTCGCAGAGGTTGTCGCTGTTGAGCATCCGCACGCGAACCGCGGTCTCGCCATCGCGCGCCGGCACGATGCCCTGCTCTATCGCAAAAGGCCCGACGCCGGCGAGCATGTTGCCGCAGTTCGGCGTCGTGTCGACGCGGCCCTCGCCGACGACGACTTGCACGAACAGATAATCGACGTCGGCATCCTTTGTTTCGGAGCGGCTCACGATCGCGACTTTGCTCGTGAGCGGATGCGCCCCGCCCGCGCCATCGATCTGCCGCGCGTCCGAGCCCATCGCGGCGACCAACACGCGATCGCGCAGCGCTTCGTCGGCCGGCAAATCCTCGCGGCGGAAGTAGAGCCCTTTCGAGCTGCCGCCGCGCATCAGAGAGCAACGGATAGGTGTTTGCATGGCCGAGTAGTTTAAGTCCGAGCCATGAGCGCTCAAAACCGCGGGGTAGGACGGCCGGCTGCGCCGAGTCAGCGCGGCGGGCGGTCCGCGTCGCGCAGCGTCTCGGCGGCGAGCAGCGCCATCACGACCGTGCCGGCGAACCCGATCCCCGCGACTGCGAAGCTCGCGACCGCGAGCCCCGCCGCATCGACGAGCACCCCGGCGAGCAGCGGCGCTAGGCTGATGCCGACGTCGCCGATCAGCCGCCACAGGCCGAGGAACTGGCCCTGCTGCAAGCTCGTCCGCGCGAGATCCGCGCCGATGATCATCACGACTCCGGTGCCGATGCCGTTCGCGAAACCGAGCAAGACCGCGACCGCGACGAGCGAGTAGAAGCCGCCAGCGAGCGGCAGCAGCGCGAGACCGAACGCGTAAAGCGTCATGCTCGGCACCGCGCTCCACTTGCGACCCCAGCGATCTGCGAGCACGCCCGATGGATAGAACATCGCGATGTCGACGACCGTGCCGAGGGAGTACGCGAGGCCGATCGCGCTCACGCTCAATCCCGCGGCCTGGCCGAACAGAGGCACGAGCAGCTGGCGCGTCGCGCGCATGAGCTGAAGCACGAGAGCACTCGATCCCGCCGTCGCGAACTCGCGCCATCTGCGTGCGAAGCACGCGCGCGGTGCCGGCGATGCCGACGTCGCCGTGCGGCACGTGCGACTCGACGTCACGCGCGAACGCGAGCACGAGCACGGCCGCGACGATCGCGCTCACGGCGCCCGCGATGAACGCAGTCGGATAGCCGGCGAGTCCCGCGAGCGCGCCGCCCGCGGCCGGACCGATTAGCGCACCGCCGCGCTGGAGGCCTGCCATCGCGGCGATCGCGCGGCCGAGCTCGTGCCGGGCGCAAATGTCGGCGAGATAGGACTGACGGCCGAGCATCCAGGCCGCGTGCCCCGAGCCGAGCGCGACCGCAGCGACTCCGAGCGCCCAAGGGTTCGCCGTGACGCCGAGCGTGAGCAGCCCCGCGAGCAACAGCGCGAGACCGCCGATGAGGACCGGCTTGTCGCCGAAACGCGCGACGAGCATCCCGGCCGGCACGTCGAACAACAGAATGCCGATGCCGCGTAGAACACGATCCACGCCGCGAATGCAGCAGTCGCGCCGAGCGACAACACATACAACGGCAGCAAGATCGTGAGCGCCTCTTGGCTCACCGCCATCAGCAGCGACGGCATATAGACGGGGACGAGGAGTTTGTCGTACGGGGACGGCAGGCGCATGGTCGGCAGCGGGAATCACGGCGCGCAGGGCGCGCATTCTACAGCGGTTGAAATCGCGCGCTCGTCTCGGCGATCCTTGCTCGCTCCGCCGCAGGAACAAGAACAGGATGGACCCAAGCCGCGAGCCGATCGACCTCGATGACCCCGCTTCCGGCCCGCAGTCCGCGCCCGCGACGTCCGACGCGGAGCCAAGCGAGGGCTCGGAGCCGGCGGGCGACGTCGAGCCGCGTGAAGCCGGCTCGCCGGGAGCCGTAGGCGAACACCCGCGAACGGAGCCGTGCGCGACGCCGGACGACGCAGAGCCGGCGTCGTTCGATCCCGCCGACACGCTGAGCCCGGCCGTGCGCCGGCTCGTGCGTCAATACGATCTCGACATCACCGGCATCCACGGCACCGGCCCCGCCGGGAAAATCCGCGTCGGCGACGTGATCGGAATGCTCGGCGGGCGCACCGACGCGTCCGGCGCGCGCGCAAGCGACCCGACGCGCGGCACCGCGACGTCCGGCGAGCCCGACACCGGCCCCGACGCGGGCGCGATCGGAGGCTTCCGCGAGAGCCGCGCAGAGGACGACCCGTCGCGCACCGCTACAGCCGGCACGCACAACTTCCGCGCGGCCGAGGGCGCGCGCGCCGTGCCGACGACGACGCTATTCGACTGCGACTTGACCCGCGTGCTGAGCCACCGCAAACGCGAGCGGCGCAATGAAACCGAGATAGCGCTCACGAGCTACTTTCTGGCTGCGTGCGCGGACGCGCTGCGTACGGTGCCCGAGATAGCGGTGCCGCAGCATGGCGGAGCGCCGCGGCTCGGCGTGCTGCTCGCGGGCGCCGACGGCGGTACGCGCCGCACGCTCGTCGTCGCTGCGACCGAGCTCGACGACGGGCTGCGTATGGTCGACGGGCAGCTGCGCGGATCGGCGGACGACGATCTCACCGGGGCGCAGCTCTTGGTCCACCACTACGGCCCGAGTGGCAGCCTGCTCGCGACGCCGACCGAGATCGGGACCGATCACGCCGCGAGCGTCGGAGTCGGCCGCGTGCGCCGTGAAATCGTCGTGAAGGCAGTCGACGGCGAAGAGGCGCCGCGCGTCGCGGCGCGGTGCTACGTCACGCTCACGTTTCGGCCGGAGCTCGTCACTCTCGCGCGCGCGAATCAGTTCGTCGCGACGCTCGTGCGCGTGCTCGAGCAGTGGCCCGCGGAGCCGACGAGCGCGTAACTCCGCGTTTGAGCCAGCGGCTGCGCAAGCGTACGCTCTCGCGCAAGTAGGTTTTGCGAGTCGCGCCTTGTCGTTCTTCCTTCTCGCGTTCCCCGCACTGTTCTCGATCGTGAATCCGCTCGGCGGGGCGTTCATCTTCTTGGGAGCTACGGAGCACTTCAGCGCCAAAGTGCGCAAAGAGCTCGCGAAATGGATCGCGATCTACAGCTTCGCGATCATCACGGCTTCGATGTACGTGGGTGCGTACGTGCTCACGTTCTTCGGGATCTCGATCTCGGTGCTGCGTGCGGCGGGCGGCATCGTGATCGCCGCCGCCGCGTGGCGCATGCTCAACGCGCGCGACGACGAGGCGCCGAAGACAGGCGACGAGGTTGCGGCCGATCTCGCTTCGACCCGCACGATCAGCCGCTCGGCGTTCTACCCGCTGACGATGCCGATCACGACGGGCCCGGGCACGATCTCCGTCGCGGTGTCACTAGGCACGAACCGGCCGCGCGCAACCGCCGAGCTCTTGTCCTTCATCTGGCAGAGCATGGTCGCGATCGTGGCGATCTGCGCTCTCGTCTACTTGCTCTACCGTTATTCCGGACCGCTATCCCGGCTCATCGGACCCACGGGCACGGTCATCGTCACGCGGCTGTCGGCGTTCCTCTTGTTCTGCATCGGCGTGCAAGTGTTCTGGAACGGCGCGGCCGAGCTGCTCTCGAGCGTGCACTAAGCTCAGTTCGGCTCCACATACTCGACCAGCTCGGCGTCCGGACCGATCGCGAACACGAAGCGTCCGAACGGCCGTCGAATCGGTTTCGCGCCGACGCTCAAGAAGCGGTAGCCCGCTGCTCGCGTTCGCCCGATCAGCGTGTCGAGATCACGGACTTCGAGCTGAAGCTGCGGCGAGCCGACGTCCTGAATTTTCCAGTGAAAAGGCTCGGGCCGTGCGACACCATTCGGCACGGAAAACTCCAGGAGCATCAAACCGGTCCCTGCGCCGGGAATTACGACCGGCGTCTTCGTCAACGTGCCGCGATCGAGGCCGTAGGAGCGTAACTCGCTCTCAACTGTGGAACGCGATTCGTGGACTTCGAGGTGCAGCAGATCGCGATAGAAAGCGAGCGAGGCTGCCGTGCTCGCGACCGTAATCTCGATTCTCGTGCCGACGATCTGGCCGGGGCTTGCCGTCGCGATCGCCGCCGCAGATCCTTGCCTGAGTCGGATCAGATATCCGTCGGGGTCGCGCACGAGGACGACGGGCCCATCCGGCGTGCTCACCGGCACCCCGCCCTTGGTTACGACGGGCGCGCCACGCGCCTCGGCGGCCTTGAGCACCGCATCGAGGTCGCGCACGGCAAACTCGATCATCGACGCACCGGGATCCCAAGGATTCGCCGGCCGCCCGGTGCGCGATATGTCGAGGAATTCAGAGAGCTCGAGCCCGAACGACGTGTTCGGCGCGCGCATGAATACCGTGCGAAACCGCGCGCCCTTCGTGTCTGTCAGGTCTGAGACGAGTGGATCGCCTCGCGCGTCGGCGCGCGGCACGATCCGCGGCGGCGCCGTATCGGCCGATGGAACAGGCGCGAACGGCGATCGGGCGAGCTCGATGCCGAGCACGCCCTGGTAGAACGCGAAGCTGCGTTCGGCATCCGCCGTGGAGTGAACGAAGTGGTACAAGCCGCGCACCGCCCCATCGCCTTGCGCGACCGCGGAATCGGCCAGTGCGGCAACGGCGGCGACGCAGCCGACGAGCTGCGCGAACACGAGCGCGAAGCGCATGAAAGCGCGCTCAGTAGGTCGTGCGGTCGACCTTGTCGCCGCGCAAATACACCTCACGGATCTTGCGCGTGTTCGCGATGTCGTCGAGAGGATTAGCCTCGAGCACGATGAAGCTGCCGATCTTGCCGGGCGCCACGGTGCCCGCGTCGTCCAGCTTCAGAAACGCCGCGGCGTTCCTCGTCGCGGCGACGAGCACGTCGGCCGGCGACATGCCCGTCGCGACCATGTCCGCCATCTCGAGATGCGGTCCCCACGGAGTGTTGCCGTCGGTGCCGAGCGCAATCGTGATGCCCTCGCGGCTCACGCGCGCGAGGTTGCGGGCCTGGATCGCGAAGAACGCCTGTGCCTCGGCGTTATCCACGGCCGCGGCTTGCAGCGGCTCGAGCTGTGCCGGCGGCAGCGACTTCGCGAGCCAGCCCAGGTCCGTCGCGACGCCGCGCTCCGGCAAATTCGGAATCAGCACGAAGCCGGGATGCGCCTTGATCAGCGCGATGAATTCGTCGTCGACATCGGTGTCGCGCACGCCGTGCGCGAATGCGTCGATGCCACGCCGCAATAGCTCCTTCGCGTCCGCGAGATAGTACTCGTGCGCGATCGCGCGCAGTCCCGCCTTGTGGGCTTCGTCGATTGCTGCGCCGTATATCTCGGGCGCGAGCTTCTTGTACTTGCCGAGGCGGTCATCGACCCAAACCTTGATGATGTCGACGCCGAGCGCGGCCTGCTCGCGCACCGCCGCGCGCGCTTCGTCTTCGGTCGTGACCCAGTACGGTATGTCGTTGCGGCCGGGCTCCGGCGCCGTAATGCCGCGGCCGGCGAGACGATATAGCGCAGCGCCCGGTATCACCTCCTTACGCACGACGAACACGTCGGTGCCGTTGTCCTGGCCTAGCGATAGAGCTGCGCTGACGCCGAAGTAGGCGCGATGCTTCAAGTCCGCGATCAGTGCGTCCCGCTCGCGCGATAGGTGCGTATGCGCATCGACGATCGCGGGCATGACCGTGAGCCCGGTCAGATCGACCTTCGTAGCGCCGGCGGGTAGCGTGACCGCGGCCGTGTTGCCTACGAGCCCGAAGTGCTTGTCGGCCCCGAGAGTGAAGGTCGCGTTCTCGATGACCGTACCGTCGCCGACGATCAGGCGCGCCCCGGTGAACGCCGTGACTCCAGCGCCGGCCCCCGGCGCGCTCGGCGCCGCGGGCGCACCCGCGTTGTTCCCCGAGCAAGCCGCGAGAGCGAGTAACCCCGCCGCAGCGAAAGCGCGGCCGAGATCGCGCGCGATGGATAGACCCATGGTGCCCCCCTGTGAGTCGCCGAGCCTCGACGATCTTAGCGCAGCGCTATACGCGCGGCGCCGGAAAAGCGTGGAAGGCCTCGAGCATGCGTGCCCGATCCGCACACCTCTCGGTGAAAATCTCGAAGGCCGCGGCGGCCTGCCCTACCGCCATCGTGGAGCCGTCGAGCACGCGGCATCCCTTCGCCGCCGCGGCCCGGAGGAGCGCGGTCTCGAGCGGGAAGTACACGATGTCCGCCACCCAATGGCGCGGCTCGAGCAGCCGGCGCGGGACAGCGGTCCCGGGAGATTTCGCCATCCCGAGCGGCGTCGCGTTCACGATGCCGTCGCAGGCGCGCACGATCACGGCGAGACCGTCCGCGTCGCCCACTGCGATCGCGCGCCCCGGAAAGACGCGGCCGAGACGCGCCGTGAGCGCGGACGCGCGACTTACGTCGGTGTCGACTAGCGTCAACCGGCTCGTACCGAGCTCGAGCAGCGCAAACGCGGTCGCCGATCCTCCGCCGCCGGCGCCGAGCTGGACCACCGTACCGAGACGCGCGCCCGAGAGCCCGACGCGCACCGCCTCGGCGAAACCCGTGACATCGGTGTTGAAGCCGATTCGTTCCCCGCCTCGGAACAGGACAGTGTTCACGGCGCCGATCTGCTCCGCTTCCGGCGACAACCGCGTCAGCAGCGGGATCACCGCTTGCTTGAACGGATAGGTGACGTTCACGCCTACGAAGCCGCTGGCGACGAGCTCGGCCAACACACGCGGCAGCTCGGCGTCCGCGAAGCCGCGCGCCGCGAAATCGACTAGCTCGTAGCGCAGCGGCAGCTCTTGCGCGCGCGCCTCCTGCTCGTGCAACCACGGCGAGCGCGACGCGAGAATCTCGCGGCCAACGAGCCCCACTTGCACCGGACCCGTCACGCGCGGCGACCGATGAGCCAAACCGCGACGCCCGCCACGGCGAGCGGCACGCAAAACGACGCGAACAGCACCGACAGAGGCGTGCCGCTCGCGAGTAGCGCGCCGGCAGCCGCCGGTCCGATAACGGCGCCACTGCGCCCGATGCCGACGGCCCAGCCGATGCCGGTCGCGCGCCGGTCGGGGGGATAGATCGCTGCCGCGAGCGGCCAGATGCCGTTGTACCCGCCTTGCAGCGTCACGCCGATCAAGAATGCAACGCCGAGCGTCGCGCCGACCGGCATCGCAATCGAGCCGAACACGAGCAGCGCAACGATCGCCGCGACGAAGAGCGCAGGGACGAGCCGCGTGAGCGCGACGCGCACCGCCAGCACGCTCATCCCGACCGTGCCGAGAAACGCCCCGAGGTTGTAGAGCGCCCCCGCGTAGATCCCGCTCTGCGTGGACAAGCCTGCGGCGATCGCGAGGTTCGTAATCCAGCTCACGATGATGTAGAGCACCATGAGCCCCATGAAGATCGCCGTGAAGAGCAGCAGCGTCTTGCGCAGGAGCGCCTCGGTGAACAAAGCCGCGATAGGCAACGCGCGACGGACGCTGGCGGCAAGGATCCGCGACTCCGGCAGCGCGAGCGCCGCGAGCGGCAGCATCGCGAGCGTCACGAGCCCGGCATAGAGCAGCAATGCTTGCCAGCCCGTGCTCGGCAGGAGCCGCGCAACCGCGAGCCCCGTGAACACGGCGGCGAGCGGATAGCCGGCCTGCACCAGGCCGACGGCGAGTTTCTGCTGCCGCGGCGGCGCGACGTCGGCCGCGAGCGCCGCCATCGCCGCGAGCACCGTGCCGATCCCGACTCCGACCGCAATGCGCGCGGCGATCAGCTCGCTCACGCTCGTGACGAACCCGCTCGCAAGCATGCCGCCCGACATGAGCACGAGCGCAGTGAGAATCAGCGGCCGCCTGCCGAGTCGGTCCGCGAGTGGCGCGACCAGCACTCCGCCGAGCGCCATGCCGAGCAGCCCGGCACTGAATACGGTGCCCATCGTATCGGCGTCGATCGCCCACGTCTGCTGCAACGCCGGCGCGACGTACGACAGGATCGTGACGTCCATGCCGTCGACCATGTTGACGGCGAAGCAGAGCGCGACGACACCGGCCGCTCCGAGAGTCGGCGATCGCGTGGCCGGCAGCTCGCTCAAATCGTGTCGTCGACCTTCAGGGGCACGCCTCGAAACTCGGCGGAGGGTTCGACGCGGCGCCGAAACGCGGCGCCGCGCCGTCGTCGCTACTTCTTGTCGAAGTTGAACAAGTCCTCGTTCACGTCGGGCTTGCTCATGCCTTGCTCGAAGTTCTCCTCCCAGATCTTCGCCCACGGGCGGCCGTACATGTCCGGGCATCTCGTACTCGAGCTTGGTGCCCGGCGTGAGCGGCTGGTTCTTGCCGTTGACGGTGAAGATCGTCTGCACGCATTCGATGAACGGATACGGCGTCTTCGTTCGTCGTCTGTGAAGTCATTGATCTTCAGGAAGTTGCGCACGATGCGAATCGGCTCGACGAGCGCGTCGGCGTCGTAGAGGATCGCTTCGTGGTTCAGGCCCACGAACTTGCCGTCCTTGCGAATCGGCGTGTAGATCTCGATCGACTGCATCTTGTTCGAGAACTCGAACTCCGAGTGCGACTTCCAGCCCTGGATGTTGCTGGTCCAGGTGATCAGCACGTCCTTGTCCCAGAAGCCGATCGTGTCGCCGTACCAGCGCGGCACCGCGGCGCCGAGGCGCGGAACGCCGCCGCTTCGGGACGTCCTCCATGTCGAAGTCGCGGCCGACGTAGATGTCCTGGATGAAGTTGCGCGCGACGCCCGCCGTGCACCTGCACGAGGTCCGGCGTCGCGATCACGTAGTGCTCCCACACGGCG
Source organism: uncultured Gammaproteobacteria bacterium (assembly GCA_963841645.1). Lineage (GTDB taxonomy): Bacteria > Pseudomonadota > Gammaproteobacteria > Steroidobacterales > Rariloculaceae > FEN-1219. The sequence goes on from CAWJDS010000029.1 coordinate 57,797, forward strand.
GCCGGGTACCAGCGCCGCATGAAGCCTTCGGGCCAGCAGAACGTGGACGGCCAGACCGCGTGGCCGCGCATCTGGTGATAGCCTCCTGCACCATGCGCTGCTGGTACTCCGGCGTCAGCACCGAGAGCACCGTCGGGATCTGCGTGTGCCGGCCCCAGTACCAGTTCTCTGGTGTGGCCGCGGCGCGGGCCGGGCGCTCGTAGACGCCGTTCCACTCGACGGCCGGGAAGTTCGTCGAAGGTGTAGACGTTCGGACCGCCGCGGCCCTTCGTCTCCTTCATCAGCGCCTCGTAGTGCTCCTGCGCCGTCTTGAAGCCGTAGGGGCTCACGATCGCTTCGCGCGGGTAGCTGATCTCGCAGTGACCCCACGGCGCGTCCGTCGTTCTTCGACGAGTTCAGCCGGCTGGGTCTGCAGAATGCCGCGCTCATACTCGGTGGCCTGCGGGCTGTTGCAGCGGAAGTAGCGCGGATCGGTCCAGAGCGCTTTGTCTTTGTAGAAGTCGTCGCTCGTGAAGATGTCGCGCGGCAACGGCTTGTAGTCTTTCGGCAAGGCGTCGTGGGGGTAGCCGTTCAGCGGAAACGGGTGGGCCGGGTCGTATCGCTGGCCGAACGTGCGTACCCAGTTGGGCCCCACCTCCGGTTGGTCGTACACGCTGGCGGCCAGCGGCCGGCCGCGGCCGACGCTCTTGAAGCCGATGTCCGGTATCTCCTGAGCGATGGCGGGCGCTGCGACGAGAACGGCGGCGAGCGCCAAGGTCTTGATCGATCCGATCTTCATCTACGTTTCCTTGACGCGCTAGGCCCATCGAGCCCGAGACGCCATACGAGCTCCCCGATGGAGCCGCGGGCGGCGAGATCCGACTCGCCCGTCGCGAGCGCGCTCGGCTGCTCAAACATAACCGGCGGCTTCGCCGCCGCGTGTGGTCCGCTCGAGCGCGGCGTCGAACGTGTCAAGAAGTCTTCGGGAGACGCCGTTTGCGCCAGTCCAGCGGGTGGCCGTGGCACCGGCGGCTGCATGCACCGCCACGACGCTGCGACGCCGGACCGCACGGGTGCATGCGCCTAAAGCAGCGCCCGGCCAGCCGATCCACCACGCCGACCGCCGCGACCACCGCCGACGCCGGAATCGTGAGGATCCACGCCCAGATGATGTCCCGCCACCCCCCACCGGACCGCCGGGTGCCGCGGGTCGCGCCGACGCCGACGATGGCGCCGGTGATGGTGTGCGTGGTCGAGACCGGGATGCCGAAGTGGAGCCAGGACGAGGATGGTCGCGCCCGCCCGTCTCGGCGCAGAATCCGCCGACGGGCTGCAGCTTGGTGATCGTCTGGCCCATCGTCTTCACGATCCGCCAGCCGCCGAACAGCGTGCCGAGGCCGATCGCGGCGTGGCAGAGCAGGACCACCCAGATCGGCAGGGGAATCCGCGGTCGTGACGCCGGCTCGCGAACAGCAGCAGCCAGATGATGCCCATCGTCTTCTGCGCGTCGTTCCCGCCGTGGCCGAGCTGTAGATCGCCGCCGAGACCAGCTGCACCCGCCGGAAGAGCGGTCCACCTTCGCGGGGCGGCGCGGCGAACAGACCAGTGACACGTCAGCATGATCATCGCCGCCGAGCACCATGCCGATGAGCGGCGACAGGACGATGAACGCAGCGGTCTTGCACGATGCCCGGCGCAGAGCAGCGACGCGATGCCGGCTTGGCATGGCCGCGCCGATCAGGCCGCCGATCAGGGCGTGCGAGGAGCTCGACGGCAGCCCGCACCACCAGGTGAGGAGGTTCCAGACGATCGCGCCCATCAGCGCGGCGAGGACCACGGCATCGTCGCCGACGCCGGCGTCGACGATCCCCTTGCCGATCGGTCGCGGCCACCTTGGCGCGCGAAGAGCACAGGCGACGAAGTTGAAGAACGCCGCCCAGACCACCGCCGCAGCGGCGACAGCACGCGGGTCGACACCACGGTGGCGATGGAGTTCGCCGCGTCGTGGAAGCCGTTGAGGAAGTCGAAGACGAGGGCGACCGCGACGAGCAGCAGACGAGCGGATGGCGACATGGCGGCGGGAGGTCAGGCGTGCTCGAGCACGACGCCCTCGATGACGTTCGCGACGTCCTCGCACTGGTCCGTGGCGGACTCGAGCAGCTGATAGACATTCTCGAGCTTGATCAGCTGCCGCACGTCGCTTTCCTCGCGAAACAGCTGTCGATACCGCCGCGCGCAGCACGCGGTCGGCCTGGGATTCGAGCACGTCGCGTTCGTTGCACAGGCGCAGCACGAGGGGCGGAGTCTTCCGAGCGGTCGCAAGCTCATGCACGGCCGCCCTGCATGCGCACGTCCAACACTCGCTCGCAGCAATTCCGCCAGCTGCACGGCTTCCGGCGTGAGGCGCTGGATATCGTAGAGTTTGCAGCGCTTCGGCCGCTGTCCTGAATCGAGATCCAGCACGTCATCTTCGTGGCGCGAGATCAAACGGTGGATATCGTCGCGGTCGAAGGGTGTGACGAAAGTCTGGTGCAGCAGGGCCATGGTTTCGCGCGTGACCCGGTCGGCCGCTGTGCTCGGCGTTTTCGATGACCCTGAGCCCCGCCTCGCGACCGCTATGGTCCTCGTAGCGGCGCAGCACGTCGACGAGCGCGTTGGCGCCCTCCATGATGAAACTCGCGTGCCTGTCGAAAAGGCTGAAAAAACGCCCTTCACGGGGCATGAGGCGGGAAATGAAGTTCATTCTTTTTCGGCGCCCCTATCCCGATCCGAGGCGCAGTGTAGTCGGTCGAGGCAGCGGCTGTCACAACCG
>CAWJDS010000030.1:0-4457 GCA_963841645.1 uncultured Gammaproteobacteria bacterium
TCGTCGAGCGGCCGTTGTGCAGACGCGTCGTTGGTGAGGAGCTGGCGCAGCTGCATGAGCTGCTCGCCGAGCTCGGCGAGCGCGAGCTCATAGGGCTTGAGGTAGTCCGTGCGGCGCGTGAGCAGAAAACCGCGCTGGCCCGTCTCGGCGTCGCGCATCACCGACAGCGTGCGCTCGAGCGTGAGCTCGACGTCCTTCGTGTGCGCGAGCCGGTCGCTCTCGTCCGCGAGCGCGACGCCGGCGCAGTAGGCGACCACGCCGGAGAGCGCGAGCACGATGGTCGCGAGGACCAGCGTGACGTTGACAATCGACCGTGACCGCAAGCCTTTGCTCCGTTGCGTCGACGATGCGAGACGCGCGCATGGCTTCCGCGGCGTCAGTTGGAGCGCGCAAAGCCCCTCGAGCGCCCGCTCAGTCTAACGATGATCCGCCGCGGGTGGACCGCGGTCTCGAGAGCCTAGCTCTTGTCGAGGCTTGCGAGCCACTCGTCGTCCGAGCCGGCGTTCAGGTCCTCGAACAGATAGCCGCCGAGGTAGCGCTCGCCGGTGTCGGGCAGCATCGCGAGCAACACGGAGCCGGCGGGTCGCGTCTCCGCAGCCTTCATCGCGGCCGCGACGGTCGCGCCGGCCGAGATGCCGCAGAAGATGCCTTCCTCGGCCGCGAGGCGGCGCGCCATTGCTTGCCTTCCTCGTCCGTGACGGGCAGCAGCTGATCGAACACCTTCGGGTTCAGCACGTCGGGCAGGAAGTCCGGCGTCCAGCCCTGGATCTTGTGCGGCGCCCACGCCTTGCCGCCGAGCAGCGACGCGCCGGCCGGCTCGGTGGCGATGATCTTCACTTCGGGTCGCGCGAGCTTGATCATCTCGCCCGCGCCCGTGAGCGTGCCGCCCGTGCCCCAGCCCGTGACCCAGAAGTCGAGCCGGCGGCCCGCGAAGTCCTTCAGGATCTCGGGACCCGTGGTCTGACGGTGATAGGCCGGGTTCGCGGGGTTCTGAAACTGCCGCGCGAGGAACCAGCCGTGCTTCTCGGCGAGTGCCGCCGCGAGCCGCACCATGCCCGTGCCGCGCTCGGCGGCCGGCGTCAGGATCACCTTCGCGCCGAGCGCGCGCATGATCTTGCGACGCTCGACCGAGAACGTCTCGACCATCGTCGCCACGAACGGATAGCCCTTCGCGGCGCACACCATCGCCAGCGCGATGCCGGTGTTGCCCGAGGTCGCTTCGACGACGGTCTGGCCCGGCTTCAGCACGCCGCGTTTCTCGGCGTCGTCGATGATCGCGAACGCCAACCGATCCTTGACCGAGTGCAGCGGGTTGAACGCCTCGACCTTCACGTACATCGTGACGTGCTTCGGCGCGATCCGGTGCAGCTTGACGACGGGGGTGTTGCCGATGGTGTCGAGGATGCTGTCGTAGATCATGGCGGTGCCTTTCTGAGTGTTGGGCTTCTGAGTAGCTAGTAACCGACGCGCGCGCGCGGCTCCGCGGCGTGTCTTCGTAGATCTCGATCCGACTCGGTGCGAACCAACTATAACGCTCCGCAAAGCGCGTGGTCTCGCCGACGAGCAGCAACGCGGGCGGTCCGATGTCGAGCGCAACCTGCGCGCGGCGAGGCTGCGCAACGACGTGCGGATCACGCGTTGTTTGTCCGTCGTGCCGCTCTCGACGATCGCGGCCGGCGTGGCCGGGTCGTGACCGCCGGCGATCAGCGCCGCGCTGATCTCCGCGTACTGCGCGACGCCCATGTAGAGCGCCAGTGTCTGGCCGGGCTGGAAGTCCGCAGCGGGGCGTCGCGTCGTCGATCGTATGCCCCGTCGTCAGGATCACGGCCTGCGAAACGCCGCGTAGCGTGAGCGGGATGCCGGCATACGCGGCGCAGCCTTCGGCCGCGGATATGCCCGGCACGACTTGGAACTTCAGGCCTGCCTCGACCAGCGCTTCGAGCTCTTCGCCACCGCGGCCGAAGATGAACGGATCGCCGCCTTTGAGACGGCACACGCGTTTGCCCGCGCTCACGAGCCCCACGAGCAGGCGGTTCAACTGCTTCTGCGTGATCGACGGCCGGCGCGGCGTCTTGCCGACGCAGATCAGCTCCGCGTCGCGGCGCGCGTAGTTCAAGCAGCTGGGCTCGCGAGCCGGTCATACAGTACGACGTCGGCGGTCGCGAGCAATTGCCGGCCGCGGATCGTGATCAAGTCCGGGCTGCCAGGGCCGGCGCCGACGAGATAAGCCTCGCCGCTTTCGCGACCTCGTCGCTGCCCCACGCGGTGAGCTCGGCCTCGAGTGCTTCCTCCGCCTCTTTGTCGCGACCCGCGAACGCGTGCTCGGCCACGGCGCCGGACACGACGCGTTCCCAGAAGTGCCGGCGTTCGTGGCGTCGGGACACGCTCGCGCACTCGCTCGCGCCACCGGCCGGCCAACTCCGCGACCGCGCCGAGCCGGCTCGGCAGCCTGCTTCGATCAGCCCTTTGACCCAGCGCGCGAGCACGGGCGAGTGTCCGCTCGTGCCGATCGCGATCGTGACCGGCGAGCGATCGACGATCGCGGGCATGATGAACGAGCAGAGCTCCGCGTCGTCCACGACGTTGCAGAACCGCCGGGCCGCGTCCGCGGCCCGCGCGACGCGCTCGTTGACGGCCCGATCGTCGGTCGCCGCGACGACGAGCCAGTAGGGGTCGATCGGCTCGTCGTCGAAATCGCGGGCCACGTGCACGAGGCGGCCCTGCGCTGCGAGGTCGGCGAGCGGGTCGGAAATCTCGGCGCGAGGAGGGTGACTTGTGCCCCCGCCTCGAGGAGCAGGGTCACGCGGCGCTCGGCCACGACGCCGCCCCCGACGACGAGGACGGGACGGTTTTTCAGGTCGACAAAGAGGGGTAAATGCTGCATGGGAAACGACTCTTGCCGGCACGATACCGCGCCGCCAGACCGCAGAACAACAACATGTCCTTCTGCGGATATAGCCTCGCGAAATATTCGCGCAGATCCGCTGCAGGCCTTTGGCGACGCGGTTGACACCCTGATCTAACAAATGGTTATATGCCCCGAGGCCGCTGACTCGGATCGAGGACGCGGCCTTTTCATCCCGGATGGGAAAGGCCTTCTCCGCGTGACGCTGAAGCAGCTCAAATACCTCGTAGGTATCGCCGACAGCGGCTTGAACATCACCTCTGCGGCCGACCGCCTGTTCACGAGCCAGCCCGGCATCAGCAAGCAGCTGAAGCAGCTCGAGGCCGAGCTCGGCGTCCAGCTGTTCACGCGCAAGGGCAAGAGTCTCGCGGCCATCACGCCCGCGGGGCGCGAGGTCATCGCGCGCGCCCGCAAGATCCTGCGCGAGGTCGGCAACATCGCGAGCCTCGCCAGTGACCTGACGGCGGAGCTCGATGGAACGCTGTCGATCGCCACCACGCACACGCAGGCTCGTTATGTCCTCCCTGAGGTGATTCGCTCGTTCCGCGAGCGCTATCCGCGCGTCGATCTCGACCTGCACCAGGGCACGTCGGAGCAGATCGCCGAGCTCGTCAGCACCAACAAGGTGGATTTCGCGATCGCGACGGGCTCGCAGGACCTGTTCTCGCACCTTACGTTGCTGCCGATTTACCACTGGCACCGCATCGTGCTCGTGCCGAAGGCCCACCCGCTCGCGAAGCAGCAGAAGCCGATGGACATGCAGTCGCTGGCCGAATACCCCCTCGTGACTTACGTCTTCAGCGGTACCGGTGAATCATCGTTCAAGCGCGCATTTCACGAGCACGGGCTCGAGCCGCGCGTCGTGTTCACGGCGCGTGACGCCGACATCATCAAGACTTACGTGCGCATGGGCATGGGCGTCGGCGTGATCGCGTCGATGGCCTTCGAGTGCGTCGACCGCGAGGATCTCGTCGCGATCGAGGCCAAGGATCTGTTCCCGCGCGTCACGACCTGGCTCGGCTTCCCTCGCGACACCGTGCTGCGCCGTTACATGGTGGACTTCATCAACCTGTTCGCGCCGCATTATTCGACGCGGTTGATCCGCGACGTCGCGCGCGCGCAATCACAGGAAGAGGTGAACGAGCTGTTGAAGGGAACGCCGCTGCCGATCAAAGGCGGCTGCGAGCAGGTCTGGCCGGGCTGGCCGCCTAGAGGTCGGCGAGATCGATCTCGTGGATGCCGCACTCGCGCTTCAAACCGGCGAAGCGCGTTTCTTCGAGCGTGGCCACTTCGTGGATCGGCTTCGTGCTGTGATGATCGCCGACCGACACGTAGCCCTTCTCCCACAGTGGGTGATACGGCAGGCCGTGCTTCGTGAGGTAGCGGTGCACGTCGCGGTCGGTCCACTCGGCGATCGGATGCACTTTCCAGCGGCCACCCGCCCACTCGAGGTACGGGATTTGCGCGCGGCTCTCGGCCTGGTTGCGGCGTATGCCGGCGAACCACGTGTTGATGCCGAGCTCGCGCAACGCGCGGCGCATCGGCTCGACCT
>CAWJDS010000031.1:0-151073 GCA_963841645.1 uncultured Gammaproteobacteria bacterium
GTTGATCGATCTCTACACCTGGACCACGCCGAACGGCCGCAAGGTCTCGATCATGCTCGAGGAGCTCGGGCTGCCGTATCGCGCGATCCCGATCGACATCGGCGCGAACGAGCAGTTCAAGCCCGAGTTTCTGAAGATCAGCCCGAACAACAAGATTCCGGCGATCGTCGATCACGACACCGGCATCGCGCTGATGGAGTCGGGCGCGATCCTTCTCTATCTAGCCGACAAGACGGGCCGGCTGCACGGCGGCGGCAAGTCGGGTTGGCAGGCGGTCGAGTGGCTCATGATGCAGATGGGGAGCGTCGGCCCGATGCTCGGCCAAGCTCATCACTTCCTGCGCTTCAACAAGGGCAAGTCGGAATACGCCGAGAAGCGTTACGGCGACGAGGCGAAGCGGATCTACTCGGTGCTCGACACGCGGCTCGCAGAGGCCGAGTACCTCGCGGGCGAATACTCGATCGCCGACATCGCGACCTGGCCATGGATCTCGCGCTACGAATGGCAAGGCATCGATTGGTCGCTCTACCCGCACTTGAAGCGCTGGTATCTCGCGATCGCGAAGCGCCCCGCGGTGCAGCGCGGGTACGACGTGCCGAAGCACGTGAGCCCGATCCCTCTGCCGGGCTGAGTCAGCGAGTCGCGGCGACCGGTCGGTCCGCGGTCGTCCGCTTGAGCGCTGCGATCGTCAACAGCCACACCGTCGCGTTGCGCTGCAAGTCTCGAATCGCGTCGGTCGTGTAGGTCTCGAGAGACCTGAGCGCGCCCTGCGCGTCGACCTCCGGCGCCAAATAGCGCGGCAGCGGTGCGTGGTCGTACCGCCAGCGCTCCACGACGACATCCTTCCAGAGCGTGCCGTCGAATAGCGCGAGAATCCGCGGAATGTCGCCGGCGACGAACATCTCGTGGCCGTGCAGATGAATCGGCGCGTCGAGATAGAGCGAGCCACCGGGCTTCAGCACGCGCCAGATCTCGGCGAGACATTCGCGATAAGACGGCGATCGCGCGATGGAAGGCAACCTCTCTTCCCAATGCTCGAACGATTGGATCGCGAATGCGAAGTCGAAGGTGTCGGCAGGAAACGGAATGTCGCCCGCGTGACCGTACCCTTGGCCACCAATCCGCGGAGCGGTTCGAGCCCTCTGCGGCTCGATGCCGGTCCAGGAGCCGCCGGCCTGCTCGACTACATGCTTAGCGAACGAGCGCTTGTGGGAACCGATCTCGAGCGCAAACAATCCGCGCATCGCCCGGAGGTGCGCCTCGGTCGCCGCCGTCACGCATTTGCGCAGCGGACTGCCGAACGGCACGCTGCAGCGTTCGCGCCGTGCGTCGAGCTTCGGGCATTGGCTTGCATGGGACGATCCGCTCGCCGGCGCTCTCGTACCAGTAGTTCCCGCGCCATTCGTTGCTCGCCAAGCGCTGGCGTGTACGAAACCAGTACCAGGCTTGCGCTAGCGCGGTCGTTGGCTTCGGCATGGCTATCCATTATCACCTCGCGCACGGCTCGATGCAGCGTCGAGCGAGTCGATCGCCGCGCGCAGCGCGCGGACGTGGCTCGGCGTGGCGCCGCAGCAGCCGCCGACGATGCGCGCACCGGCACCGATCCAGTAGCTCGCGAGCGCCGCGAGCTCCGTCGGCGACAGCGTCGCGCGCCGGTCGCGCGGCGAGCCGTCGCCCGGCACCGCCGCGCGCGCGCTCGCGAAGCCCGTGAGGCCGTCCTCGAGCTCGGGATAAGCGCCGACCACGCCGCGCGAGCGCGCGCGGATCGCGCGAAGCGAAGGCGCGACAGCGCCCGGCGGCGAATGCATCACGTTCACCGCGTCCGGCGCGAACGGCAGCAGCGCGTCGAGCACGCGCGCGAACGGCGTCTCGGGGAAGTCGAACGCGACCAGCGCGCCGTCGTCGCTCAAGCGGCAGCTCACGCCGAGCCAAACCGGCAGGCCCGTGTCGCGCGCCGCCTCGCACGCGCGTGCCGCGTGCTCCGTGTCCTCGAGCATCTCGAGCGCGATGAGATCGACACCCTCGCCGGCGAGCCGCTCCGCGAGCTCGCGATAGGCGGCGCTCTCGCTGCGCGCATCGGGATATGCGCGCGGGTCGCCGCGCGGCGGCAGGCACGACATCGAGCCCGCGATCGCGACGTCGCGGCCGCTCGCTGCGCGCGCCTCGCGAGCCGCCGCGACCGCGCGTTCCACCACTTCCACCGTGCGCTCGCCGAGCCCCGCCGCCTCGAGCACGAAGCGCGTGGCCGCGAACGTATTCGTGCTGATCACGTCGGCGCCCGCGGCGATGTAGTCCGATTGAATCGAGCGCAGCAGCTCGAAGTCCGTGAGCGCCGCGGGCGCGCTCCATGCAAGAGGATCGAGCGCGTAGCCGCGCCGGCGCAGCTCGCTGCCGGTGCCGCCGTCGAGCAGCAGCACGCGCCCCGAAGCTAGCCTGTCGCGCCAGGTGTCGGTCATTGAGGCATGGTAGTCGCTCGGCGCGCGGCGCCGCGACGGGTGTTTCGACGCTTGCTACGCCGAGGTTTCGTATGCACTCTCTAGTACTTCGCTGGAAGGGGGGACCATCGATGCGCACCGCTCATTCCACTCGCCGCGCGCTGTTTTTGTTGCCGCTCGCCGCCGCGCTCGTCGTTTTCGTACCCGCGTTCGGCGCAAAGAAGAACGCAGACTATTGGGTCGCGACATGGACCACGGCGCTCGTGATTCGGCCGGTGGCTCCGCCAGTCGGACCACCAGCGGCAGGCGGACCGCCGCCGGCGGGAGCCAACGGACCCCAGCGGCGCCCAATGGACCGCCGCCCGCTGCGGCCGGAGCGGCCGGCGGCCCGCCGCGACCGCCGCCTCCCGCGACGGTGCAGAACCAGACGCTGCGCCAGATCGTGCACACGAGCATCGGCGGCGACAAAGTCCGCGTGGTCTTGAGCAACGTGTTCGGAACTGCGCCGCTCGAGATCGGCGCCGCCGCGATCGCGCTCCAGAGCGACGCCGCGGCGGTGGACCCGGCGTCCATCAAGAAGCTCACGTTCGGCGGCCAGCCGAAGGGCACCGTCCTCGCGGGCGCGACGCTCGTGAGCGATCCGGTCGAGATGACGCTTGCGCCGCTCGCGAATCTCGCGATCGATCTCTACATCCCGGGCGACATCGGCATTGGCGCTTCGCCGGTAACCACGCATAACGGCGCTTCGCAGACGAGCTACATCTCGACCATCGGCGATCATTCGGGCGAGGTCCGCTTGCCGGTCGATAGGTCGTTCGGCTCGTGGCTCGCGCTCGCGCGCGTCGAAGTGGCCGCACCCGAAAGCGCACGCGCGGTCGTCACGTTCGGCGACTCGATCACCGACGGGGCGCGGTCGACCGTCGACGCGAATGCGCGTTGGCCCGACGAGCTCGCGCGCCGTCTTGGGGCACAGAAGAAAGCCCAAGTCGCGGTGCTGAACGCGGGCATCAGCGGCAACCGCGTGCTCGGCGACGGCGCGGGCTATAGCGCGCTCGCGCGCTTCGACAAGGATGTGTTGATGCAGACCGGTGTCACGCACGTGATCGTGCTCGAGGGCATCAACGACATCGGCGTCGCGCGCGCGAATGCGAGCCCGACGGCCGCCGATTTGATCGCGGGCCATCGGCAGCTGATCGAGCGCGCGCATGCGCGCGGCCTCAAGATCTACGGCGCGACGCTCACGCCGTTCGAGGGCGCGGCGTACTACACGCCCGAGGGCGAGGCGAAGCGCCAGGCGCTGAACAACTGGATCCGCACGAGCGGCGAGTACGACGGCGTGATCGACTTCGACACCGTCGCGCGCGATCCGGCGTCGCCGAGCAAGTTCGCGACGGCCGTCGATTCGGGCGACCACCTGCATCCCGGCGACGCGGGCTACAAGGCAATGGGCGACGCGGTCGAGCTCGCGTTGTTCAAGTAACGAAGAACAAGAGGAAGAACGACGATGCGAAGTTGGGCAACGATGGGCGCGGTGTTGGCTGCGACGAATCTCCTCGCGCTCTCGGCACCGGCCGCGCACGCGCAAGCGTTCGCCGAGGCGAAGAGCTCGCGCGCGGGCTACTCGGGAGGCAATCTTGCGCCGAAGCTCATGTGCGAGGCGCTAGCGGAGCTCAAGCTGCCGGAGGTCGTGAAGCTCGGCGCGAGCGCGATCCCGGCCCAAGGTCCGACGCCCGCGCACTGTCGCGTGAGCGGCGTCATCGACCCGGAGGTCGCGTTCGAGGTGAACTTGCCGGCCACGTGGAACAGCCGCTTCTACATGATCGGCAACGGTGGGCTCGCCGGAGAAGCGCCCGAGGATCCGGGCCGAGCGGCACAGCGCGGCCAAGCGCTCGAGCATGGCTTCGTGATGGCGAGCACGAACACGGGTCACGACGGGCGCAAAGGGCCGCCCGGCACGTTCGTGCTCAATAATCCGCGGACTGCGATCGACTACGCGTATCGCGCGGTGCACGTCACCGCGACGACCGCGAAAGAGATCGCGAATCGCTACTACGGCAAGCCGGTCGAGCACGCGTACTGGAACTCGTGCTCGAATGGCGGCCGCCAAGGGCTGCTCGAGGCGCAGCGCTATCCGACCGATTTCGACGGCATCGTCGCGAACGCGCCATGGGTCGACCAGACAGGCTTCACGATCGGCGCGATCTGGAACCAGCGCGCGCTCACCGAGGCGCCGATCTCGCCCGAGAAGATCGCGCTCGTCGCGCAGCGCGTGATGGCGAAGTGCGACGAGGTCGACGGACTCAAGGACGGGCTCATCGACGATCCGCGTCAGTGCAAGTTCGACGTCGCGAAAGAGGTGCCGACCTGCTCCGCCGGGCTCGAACGGCAGCATGTGCCTCACGTCGTCGCAAGCGGCCGCGATCCAAAAGGTCTACGACGGCCCCAAGAGCGGCGGCAAGCCGATCTTCCCGGGTTACATGCTCGGCAGCGAGGCGCTTGCCGCAGCTCCGAACGGGACGACCGCGAGCGGTTGGGCGAACCTGATCCTGCTCACGAACGCCGTGACGAAGCCGGCGGACTTCGCGCTTGCGGAGGCGACGATGCGCTACCTCGTGTTCCAGCCGCCGCAGCCGGACTACGACTACCAAAAGTTCGACTTCGATCGCGACCCGCCGCTGCTCGAGCGCTGGGGCAAGATCGCGAACGCAACCGACACGAATCTCCAGGCGTTTCGTGCGCGCGGCGGCAAGTTGATCATGACCTATGGTTGGGCCGACCCGATTCTGCAGCCGCTCATGGGCGTGAACTACTACGAGAAAGCGGTCGAGGCGAACGGGCCGAACGGCACCGAGTTCCTGCGCTTGTTCATGGTGCCGGGCATGGCACATTGCGCGGGCGGGGTCGGGCCGGACCAGAACGACGCGGTCACGGCGGTGATCGACTGGGTCGAGAAGGGCGCCGCGCCGGACAAGATCGTCGCGAAGAAGCTCGTGAACGGCGCGTCGACGCGCTCGCGACCGCTCTGCCCGTATCCGCAGGTCGCGCGTTACAAAGGGCAGGGCAGCATCGACGACGCGGCGAGCTTCGAGTGCCGGATGCCGTGAGCTAGCGACGCGCCGGTCGCGTGACGCGAGGTTGGCGTGCGGCGCTGACTTCGCCAACCTCCCTATAATTCGCCCCCCGTGACCCGTCTGCGCACACCGAAGGTCCTCACGCCGGCCGAAACGCTCGGCCTCTCCGGCGCGATCCTCGACGCGCGCGTGCGGCGCGCGGTCAATCACATCGCAGACGCCGAGCTCGACATCGTGGCGCGGCGGCTCACCGACGACGCGCGCGCGAACGACCTCACCTACGAGCGCCAGGGCGTGCTCGAGCCCGTGCGCGTGATGCTGCGGCCTCTCTTGATCATGCCGGAGCAGCAGAGCTACCTGCATCACGTCTGCACGCGCGTGATGGCGGCGCTCGCGCGGATTCCCGATCTCTACGTCAACGACGCCGAGGTCCGGAAGCTCCTGCCGCTCGCGGCGGACGAGGCCGAGTGGTTCGCCGAAGTCTGGGCGCGGATGGAGCAGGCGCCGAACCCGCTCTATGGCCGGCTCGATGCCGTCTGCGACTTCACGAGCGCGCGTTGGCAAGACTCGCTGCGTTTCATGGAGCCGAACCTCTCGGGCGTCGGCGGCATCCACATGGGGCCGCTCGCCGAGAGGTTGTTGATGCGCGACGTCGTGCCGACCATCCAGGCGCACGACCCGAGCTTGTCGCTCGAGTTGCCGCCCGATCAGCGTGACTTGTTCCTGCAGGTGCTGCTCGATCACGCGAGCGCCATGGGGAGGCCGAGCGCCAACATCTGCTTGATCGAGCCCAAGTACGTCGCCGAGGGCCCGAACGAGCAGTCGCATCTCGTCACGTATTACCGCGCGCAGCGCGGCATCGACCTGCGGCACGCGGACCCGCGCGAGCTGCGGCTCGTCGACGGCGAGGTGTACTACGAGGACACGGTCGTCGACGTCGCCTATCGGGACTACGAGATTCGCGACCTGCTCGCGCTCGAGCGCGAGGAGCGCAAGCCGCTCGATGCGATCCGCGCGCTGTTTGCGGGAAATCGCATCGTCTCTTCGATCGCCGGCGACCTCGATCACAAGAGCTGCTTCGAGATCCTGACCGACGACGCGCTCGCGGCGCGCGCGTTCGACGCGGCGGATCGCGCGTTGTTCCGCCGGCACGTGCTGTGGACGAGGCTCGTGAGCGAGCGCGCGACCCAGACGCCGGACGGCCGCGCCGACCTGCCGAAGTTCATCCGCACGCATCGCGAGGAGCTCGTGCTGAAGCCGAACCGCTCGTACGGCGGCACGGGCGTGCATCTCGGCGCGGCCGTCTCGCAGAGCGAGTGGGAGCGCGTGCTCGATCGCGCGCTCGCGAGCGCGAAGCGATCCATACGAGACGCTGGGTCGTGCAGTCCGCGGGCACGCTGCCCGTGCATCTCTTCCCCGTGCTCGTGGACGGCCGCAGCCACGACGAGCCGTTCTACACGGTGATGGGCTTCGCGCCGACGGCCCACGGGCTCGGCTCGATCTGTCGCGTCTCGCAGAAGCAGGTCGTCAACGTCGCGCAACACGGCGGCCTCGCGGCCGTGCTCGTCGCGCGCCGGCCGACGGATCTCAAGAGCTCGGCGCGCAGGTCCGTGCGTCCCGCGCAAGCGCGCGACGAGCTCGCCGCGACGATCAAGAAGCTACGCGATCTCGACGGCGTGATCCGCCTCCTCGAGTGGGACGAGGAGACCTACCGACCGGGCGGCGCGGCCGAGACTCGCGCCCAGCAGCTCGCGATCGTCGAAGGCATGAAGCACGAGCTGCTTGCCAGCGACCGTCTCGGCGACCTGATCGGCGCCGTCGGCGAGCGCGCGAAGCGCGCGCCGAAGCTCGAGGCCGAGCTGCGGCGGCTCGCGCGGCTGCGGCGCGCCGCGATCGCACTGCCGGCGAGCCTCGTCGCGGCGTATGCGGAGTCGCGCTCGTATTGCCTCGCGGCCTGGGAGCGCGCACGCCAGAGGAATGACTTCGGCGTGTTCGCGAAACCGTTCGGGCTCTTGATGACGCTGTTGCGCGAACGCGCGCAGGCGCTGCGCGTGAGCGACGATCTCTACGACGGCTTGCTCGACGAGCACGAGCCCGAGATGCGCCGTGCGCGGCTCGACCCGATGCTGCGAGCGCTCGGCGAGCGTCTGCGCGAGCACGTGCCGGCTTGGGCCGAGCGCACGCAACGGCACGCCGCACTCGCGCCGCGCGGCGAGTTCCCTGTGGAAGCGCAGGTCGAATTCTGCAAGACACTGCTCGCAGACATGGGCTTCGACTTCGAGCGCGGCCGGCTCGATCGCTCGACGCATCCGTTCACGACGATGGCCGGCGACGACGACGTGCGCGTGACGATTCGCGCGTTCCCGCACGAGCCGACGAGCGCGATATTCGCGACGCTGCACGAGGGCGGCCACGCGCTGTACGACCAGGGCATTCCGCGAGCGCTGCACGGCACACTGCTCGCAGACGGGCCGAGCGTCGGGTTGCACGAGTCGCAAGCGCGGCTTTGGGAGAATCACGTCGGCCGCAACCGTGCCTTTTGGGAGCGCTACTTCCCGAAGCTCGCGGCCGCTTTCCCGGCCCCGCTCGCCGATCTCGATGCGCGCGGAATGCAGCGCTCGATCGCCGTCGTCGAGCCGAGCCTGAACCGCGTCGCGGCCGACGAGGCCACGTACAACCTGCACATCCTCGTGCGCTACGAGCTCGAGCTCGCTCTGCTGAATCAGGATCTCGCCGTCGGCGACTTGCCGGGCGCGTGGAACGAGCGCTACGCGCACTATCTCGGCGTCACCGCGCCGAACGCGCGCACGGGCTGCCTCCAGGATGTGCACTGGGCGATCGGCGAGTTCGGCTACTTCCCGACCTACACGATCGGCAATTTGTACGCGGCGCAGCTCATCGACGCGTACGAGCGCGACGGCGATCTCGACGAGCAGCTGCGCGGCGGAGACCTGCGCTCGCTGCGGTCGTGGCTCGAGCGAAACGTCTACCAGAGCGGGGCGGAGCTCGATGCGGAGGACCTGATTCAGCGCGCGACCGGCCAGCGGCTCGACGCGGAGCCGTTCTTTCGCAGGCTCGAGCGGCGGGTCGCGGAGCTCGACGACTAGCGTCGCCGGCGCCGGACGGGCCGACGTCCGCCCGCGGCGAGCCCGTCCAGCGCTTGCCTTGACAGCGGAAATATCGAGGCGTAGTGTTATTTCTGAAAGAACAGAAATAGGCGAAATATGCACCTCACGCCCGTCATGCAACGCTTCGTCCTCCACTGGGGAGAGATGGGCACTCGCTGGGGCGTCAACCGAACCGTCGCGCAGGTGCACGCGCTGCTCTATCTCGCGCCCGAGCCTCTGCCGGCCGAGGAGATCGCGGAGACGCTGTCCGTCGCGAGGTCCAATGTCAGCACGAGCCTGAAGGAGCTCCAGAGCTGGGGACTCGTGACGATCGCGCACGTGCTCGGCGACCGGCGCGATCACTTCGTCGCGCGTTCCGATACCTGGGACATCCTTCTCACGATCCTCGAGCAACGGAAGCGGCGCGAGATCGAGCCGACGCTCGCCGTGCTGCAAGAGTGCGCGGCGGAAATGGAGAAGGACCGCGCGACGCCGAAGGAAGTGAAGGCGCGGATCGACAACATGCTCGGCTTCCTGGTGAACCTCACAACCTTTTTCGACCAGATGATGAAGCTGCCGAGAGCCACGCTCGCGGGGCTGATGAAGCTCGGCGCGACGATCGGCAGCCTCGTGCCGAGGAGCGCGAAGACCGGTTGAATGCCACGCGGATTTTTTTGCCCTAGTGTTTCTGTGTTGACAGAAATGTCTGTAAAAACGAAGGAGAACAGCCATGATCATCGAAGTCACTTACTTGAGCTATCTCGCGATCAGCATCGCGCTGACGGTCTGGGTCGCGCGCACGCTCAGCAAGAACGGCCGCGTGTTCCTCGTCAACAGCTTCGCGAGCGACGAGCGGCTCGCGGACTCTGTGAATCACTTGCTGGTCGTCGGCTTTTACCTCATCAACATGGGCTATGTGACGCTCGCTCTGAGGCTCGGAACCAAGCCCGAGTCGACGACGGGTGCTATCGAGTTCTTGAGCACGAAGGTCGGTCTCGTGCTGCTCGTGCTCGGCGCGATGCACTTCTTCAACGTGTTCGTGATCGCGAAGTGGGGCAAGCGCGCGGCGGAGGCGATCCGCGCATGAGCACCATAGCGAGATTCGAGAGGCCCGGCCTGCTCGAACGGCTCACGAACAGCACGGCGTTCGCCGTGCTGTTCGGCATGGCATCGCTAGTGCTTGCGCCGTCCGTGCTCATCGGCTTGTTCGTGCTCCCGGCGCTGTTCGTGCCTGCGGCCAGAGCGAGCTCGGATGTGTGGACGTGGCTGCTCCTCTCGGTGGGCGGCGTGCTCGGCTATGTCGGGCTCTTCCGTGCGCGACGACCGTCCTCGTCGTCTGCGGACTATCGCGCGACGCTGATCTGCCTCTGTATCGGCATCGCCACGGGGGCCACCGTCATGGCAGAGCTCGTCGACTCCACGCTGGTCGACGATGCGTTCACCGCGGGCGCGGTTGTCGTTCCGGCGATCCCGATCGTCGCCGCGCTCGGACGCATCGCTCGCCTGCGTCGGTTACGCGCCGCGGCTGAGGGACGCGTGCCGGACTCCTTGCCACTGATATTCTTGACTATCGCGCTCGCCGAGGCGCTGTGCGCGATCGCGGTCGGGGTGCAGCTCGCGGCCTCGGTTAGAGTTGCGCACACCAGCAAAGGGGAGGGGAAGTGACTCTCAGAACGATGAACGGTTAGCTAGCCGGTGCATCGACATCGGCACCCCGTGGCTGATCGCCACGGGGCTCGCGGTGGCTTCTGCCGGCGCCAGTGCACGCGCAATCCGCGAACGCCCCCGCAGACGCATTGGGAGCAATACAAGCACCGCGACGTCCCGCCGCAGCCCGATCAGCATCTGACGGATCCCGCGCTCGTCGGCGCGATCGACCTGCACGTCCATCACGATCCCGACAGCTATCCGCGCGCGGTCGACGCGTTCGAGGTCGCGAAGGCGGCGCAAGAGCGCGGCCTGCGCGGCATCGTGCTGAAGAACCATTGGACCGAAACGGGCGGGCTCGCGTATCTCGTGCGCAAGTACGCGACGCCGGGTTTCGAGGTGTTCGGGGCCGTCACGCTCGACACCGCCGTCGGCGGACTGAACCCGCAGGCCGTGCGTTACCTCGCCGACGTTGCGGGTGGGCTCGGCCGGATCGTCTGGATGCCGACGCACGATTCCGAGCACGAGGTCCGCTACAACAAGGAGAGTCGCCCGTTCGTGCGCGTGTCGCGCGACGGCGCGCTCGTGCCCGAGGCGAACCAGGTGATCGCCGTCGTGGCCGAGCACGACTTCACGCTCGCGACGGGGCACGTGGATGGCGACGAGGCGCTATTGATCCTGCGCGCCGCGAAGGCTGCCGGCGTCAAACGGTTGATCGTCACGCATCCGACGTTCCTGCCGCAGTACACGTACATGTCGCTCGACCAGCTCCGCGCTTCTGTCGATCTCGGCGCGTACATCGAGATCGTCGGGCGCACCCTTACCAAGGACGGCGAGTCGAAGGAGAAGACGCTTGCGGCCGTGCGCGCGCTCGGCGCCGAGCATTTCTTCGTGTCGAGCGACGCAGGACTCGTCGGCGAGTTGAATCAGACCGACACGCTTGCGATCGCAGCAAAGACGCTGCGCGCGGCGGGCGCGTCCGAAGCCGACCTCACGATCATGTTCAAGGACAACCCCGCGTATCTCGTGAAGCTGCCGGCGCTCGGCGCCGTGCCTTCGGCTCGTTGAGAGACAAACGGCTTAGCCGCCGGGCCTGCTCCTCGCCATTGCAGCCGCGAATTCCTGGCGGGTCACTGCGTGGCTGTTGTCCGTATCGGCCGACACGAAGTCGAGGCCCGGAGCTGCGAGCGCCTCGTTCGGTGTGATGACGCCGTCCTTGTTCGTGTCAAACGATTCGAAGCTTAGTTCAGCGACTTGGCTGTCACGTGGCTGGGTCGGCGCTGCGCTCGAGTTCTGCGCCGAAGGCCTGCCTGTCGGATTCGGCGAGTTGGGCGACGTGCCGCGTTCGCAGGCAACCATGCCTAACGCGACGATCACTGCGATCAACACCTTGTCCATTGGGCACCTCCTACCTTGCTCACTCCTGATTTGCCATAACGGGCCGCACTGCCGGCCGCGAGTTTGGTTTTGCAAGACATATGCCACGGCGGACGCCGTGTGCGGGCGAGCGCGGCGGGGTGGCGCACTCTTCCCAGATCGCAGAATTCGCAACCCGACATTGATGAATGAACCGGGCGACGAAGCGCCCGGCATCCAGAGGCCGCTCGATCGGCTAGTGGCGCGTCGCGCCGCCCGCGAGCGCTTGGTGCAAGTTGCGGAGCTCGACGGGCTTCACGAGATGCTCGTCGAAGCCGGCCGCGCGCGTGCGCGACTTGTCCGACTCTTGGCCGTAGCCCGTGAGCGCGATCAGGCGAACGCTCGCGCCGTCGGGCTGCTCGCGGATGCGGCGTGCGACTTCGTAGCCGTCCATGCCAGGCAACCCGATGTCGAGCAGCACGACGTCGGGCCGGAACTCGCGCAGACACGCGAGCGCGGGCGCGCCGGCGTACGTTTGACGCACTTCGTGGCCGTCGAGCGCGAGCATCATCGCGAGGGAGTCGGCAGCGTCTTGATTGTCGTCGACGATGAGAATGCGGCTGCGCGGCGGCGTCGGGCGCTGAACCTCGGCCGCGGGATAATCGTCGGCTTGGAGCAGCGGCAAGCGAATCTCGAACGTCGAGCCCCGGCCAACGCCTTCGCTCGCCGCGACCACGCGACCGCCATGCATCTCGACCAGCCGCTTGACGACCGAGAGCCCGATGCCGAGACCGCCCTGCGAGCGGTCGAGCGTTCGTGCGCTCTGCACGAAGAGATCGAACACGTGTGGCAACAGCTCCGGTGCGATGCCGGCGCCGTCGTCCTTTATCGTGATCACGCGCCTCGGTGCCGTCCTCGCGCAGGCCGACCTCGATCCGACCGTCGCGATCCGTGTACTTGGCCGCATTCGTGAGCACGTTGGCGACGCACTGCACGAGTCGCTCGGCGTCGCCGTGCACGCGCAACGGCGCATGGCCGGTCACGAGCACGCGGTGCCTGCGTTCGCGGAACAGCGGGTCGACGATCTCGAGCGCGTGGCCGATGATCTCGGTGAGCTGGGCGGAGCGGCGCTTTAGCTCGATGCGGCCTTGCGTGATCCGCGAAACGTCGAGCAGGTCGTCGACGAGCCGCGACAAATTCGTGACTTGGCGCTGCACGATCTCGACGAGCGTCCTCGTGCGCTCGCTCTCGGGCGAGGTCGACCGTCCGAGGACTTCGGCGGCGTTGCGCAAAGGCGCAAGCGGGTTGCGGAGCTCGTGCGCGAGCATCGCCAAGAATTCGTCCTTTTGACGGTCTGCGGTCTCGAGCCGCGCGCGAGCTTGCACGTGCGCCGAGACGTCCCGGAAATAGCAGACCACGCCGAAGCGGCCGTCCGGCAGCGGGATGCGGTTGATCTGCCATTCGTAGTATTCGGTGATGCCGCGATCGAGCCGCTGCTGGGCGTGCACCGACGAGAAGTACGGCTCGCCGGTCTCGAGTGTGTGCCTGAAACGATGCACGATTTCGGCCGCCGTGGGCTGCGGCGAGAGCGCAGGGATTACGTCGCCGAAATCACGGCCGATCAAATCGGGGATGTTGCCGAACGCAGCCACGCGCCGTCGGGTTCGCCTCGCGGATCTTGAAGTCGGCGTCGACGAGGTAGACGCCGAGCGGTGCCTCATTGAACAGAGTCTCGTATTGCGCCGAGCGGCGCCGGAATGCTTGCTCGCCGGTGCGCCGCATGTAGTCGAGCTCGAGCAGCGCGCCGACGCGTGCGAGCAGCTCGCGCGCCGAGAACGGCTTGGTGAGGTAGTCGTCCGCGCCCGCGCCGAGACCTTCGATCCGAGACTCCTCGCCCGCTCGAGCGGACAGCAGCACGACCGGGACGCGGCGCAACTCATCGTCGGCGCGGATCGCCGCGAGCAGCTCGAACCCGTCCGAGCGCGCGGCATCATCACGTCCGTGAGCACGAGATCGGGTCGCGCGCGCCGCGCGGCGGCGAGCGCGGCCTCTCCGTCGGCGACCGCTTCGACGGAATAGTAAGGCGCGAGTAGGGCGCCGACGTAAGCGCGCATGTCCGCGTTGTCGTCGGCGAGCACGACGCGCGCGCCGAAGGTTCTCGCGAAGCGATCGTCGCGCTCTGCCGGCGTCGCGTGCTCGACCTGCGACGCGTCGTCGTCGTGCAGCCAGCGCAGCGCCTCCTGTACGAACGCCTGCGCAGCGCCGCCGCTCCGCACGGACCGGCGCTCACCGCGCACACGGTCGGCCGGCAGATGCGCCGAGCCGAGCGGGATCCGGACGCGAAACTCCGAGCCGCGGCCGAGCTCGCTGTCGGCGTCGATCGTGCCGCCGTGCAAGCGCACGAGCTCCTGGACGAGCGCGAGCCCGATCCCCGTGCCCTCGTGCGTCCGGCCCTCGACGCCTTCGACGCGATAAAAACGTTCGAACAAGCGCGGAAGCTCTTTCTTCGGCATGCCGACGCCGGTGTCCGCGACGCGCAGCAGCGCGCGGTCGCCATCGCGCGTCAAGCTCAGCGAGACGCGGCCCTCGAGCGTGAACTTGAGCGCATTCGAGAGCAGGTTGAGAACGATCTTCTCCCACATCTCGCGATCGACGAACAGCGGCTCGTCGAGCGCCTCGCAGTCCACCGTGAACTCAGGCCCGCGCGCTCCATCGCGGACCGAAAGTTGCTCGCGAGGTCGCAAGTGAGCGCGGGGAGGTCCGTCGGCTCGTAAGCAGCCCGCACGCGGCCCGCCTCGATGCGCGAGAAGTCGAGCAGCGAGTTGACGAGCTTCTGGAGGCGTCCGGCGTTGCGGTGCGCAAGCACGAGCGCGTCGTGCAGCTTCGGCGGCGTGTCGGTCGCGGCGAGCGCGGTCTCGAGCGGACCGAGCATCAGCGTGAGCGGCGTGCGGAACTCGTGGCTTACGTTCGAGAAGAAAGTGGTCTTCGCGCGGTCGAGCTCGGCCAGCGCTTCGGCGCGCCTGCGCTCGGCCTCGTAGGCCTGCGCCTCGCCGATCGCGCTGTCGATCTGCTTGGCGACCAAATCCACGAACGATCCGTACGCCTCGCCGGGCGGGCGCCGCGGGCTCAAGCCCGCGACGAGAAACCCCGCGAGTCCGTGCTGCCTCGCGCCCTTGAGCGGCACGGCGAACGCCTTGCGCACGAGGTCGGGCCACGGCTCGGCGTTGATCCCGAGCCCGCGCGGACCGAGATCATCGAGCTCGACGAGTCGCTCGGTATCGAGGAGCTTCGCGAGCCAACGCGGCGGCTCGGTGAGCTCGAGCACGCGGGGGAGCGCCGTCTGGCCGGCGTCGCGCGTGCTCGCGACGACGCGTGCTGCGCGACGTTCGCCGGCTTCGTCCACCAAGTAAAGCGCCGCGTAAGGCACGTCGAGCGGGTAGGTCGCAAGCACCTCGCAGGCGCGCGAGCAGGTCTCGACGACGCCGTTGATTCCCTGCGCGCGGCCCGCGAGATCGCTCAGCGCGCGAAGCCGGCGCTCGCTGATCACGCGCTCGGTAACTTCCGTGACGACGCACAGCATTCCCGCGATGCGGCTCTGATCGTCGTACACGGGGCTGTACGAGAACGTGTGATACGTCTCCTCGGAGAAGCCGCTGCGCTCGAGGAACAGCAGCAGGCCCTCGTCCCAAGTGGCCTGGCCTTGCTCGAGCACGCGCGCGATGCGCGGCCCGATGTCGGGCCAGATCTCTTCCCAAACTTTGTCGGAGCGAGCGCCGATGACCCACTCGCGCTTGATGCCGACGGTCGGCAGATAGGCGTCGTTGCAGAAGAACGTGAGCTCGGGGCCCCAGAGCATCCACATCGCGTACCGCGAGTCGAGCAGCACGCGCACGATCGTCTTCAACGACTGCGGCCAGCCCTCAGGGGCGCCGAGCGGCGTCGCGGACCAATCGAGGGCGCGCATCCGCGCGCCGACTTCGCCGCCGCCGGCGAGGAAGTCGGGCGGCACGGCTGCCGCGCGAGTCCTGTCGGTTGCAATCTCCAGCTCGGTTTCGATTTCGATCCCTCCCAATCGGGCGCCTTGCCGGGCACACACGCACCCGCTCCGCGCCAGGCGGGTCCATGCCCCGACTATAAGTCGGGTCTGCTCCGCAGAGAATCCGCCGATTGGAGGCGGCGAGCGCCACGCTCCGGCGCCCGCTCGCCGCCGAGTGACGACGCTCGTCTTACGTCGCGCGCGGCTTGGCGCGCGGGTCCGTGCGCTAGCGCTTGCTGAGCTCGTCGCGCACGACGAGGCCGCCTTTCATCACGAAGCGCACGTGCTGCATCTCCGCGACGTCGCGCAGCGGGTCGCCCGCGACCGCAATCACGTCGGCGAGCTTGCCGGGCTCGAGGCTGCCGATCTGCTTCTCCCAGTGGTAGTTCAGCATCGTCGCGGCCGCGAGGAACGAGGTCTGTAGCGCCTGCGCGGGCGTCATGCCCCATTTCACGTAGTACTCGAACTGATTCGCCTGCACGCCGTGCGGGATGATGGCCGACGTCGCGCCGCTGCCGAACACGATCGGCACGCCGGCCTTGAGCGCGCGCTTGAAAGCCTGCTCCGCGAGCGACAGCCGCGAGAGCTTGCCGCCGCTGTCGCGCAGGTCGGCTTTCTCCTGATAGATCAGATCGTCGAGCGTGCAGACGAACGGCAGCTTCTTTTGAAGCAGCGTGCGGACCCCCGCGTCGTCGAGCTCTAGCAGATGAGTCGGCGCGTCGACGCCCGCCTCGATGCAGCTCCGCATACCCTCGCCGCCGTAGGTGTGGCACGCGACTTTGAGGCCGAGCCGGTGCGCCTCGTCGGTGATCGCCTCGACTTCCTCGCGCGTGAGCGAAGGCGTCGTGATCAGCTCGCCTTCGGGCGTGAACAGGTGATACGGGCCGACGAAGTCCTGCGACGTGTAGATCTTCACCCAGTCGACGCCGTGCAGCTTCGCCTCACGGACCGCGGCGCGCGCGAGCCACGGCGAGTTCACGTTCTTGCCCTCGGTGAATTCGGAGTAGAAGCGGCCGGAATCCGAGTCGGGATACGCGTTGCTCGCGCGGATGTTCAACGACTGGCCGACGACTTGCATTCGCGGGCCGAGCACGAGCCCAGCGTTGATCGCGTCGCGCAAGTCGACCGTGTTGAAGCCGCCGCGCGAGTCCATGTCGGCGACCGTCGTGAAGCCCGCGAGCAGATCCGTCTGTGCGCTCGCGAGCGCGACGTACGCGCGCTCGGCCGGCGCGCGGGCGCCCTCGTTGCCGCCGACGTTGACGTGCACGTGCACGTCGATCATGCCGGGCAGCACGGTCGCGTCGCCGAGGTCGAGCACGCGCGCCTCGGGCGGCACGTTCACGTTCGCGCCGACCTCGGCGATCTTGTCGCCGCGGATCAGAATCGTTTGGCCGGTCAACATGCGCCCGCTGCGCGCGTCGAACAATCGACCCGCGCGAATCGCGACGACCTGCGTCGCCGGCGCGAGGAAACGGCCGACGGCGCCCGAGCCCGCGGCGCCGCCGGACGACTCTTGCGCGTCGAGTGAAAGCGCGGTTGCGACCGTCAGGGCGCAAGTCGCAACGAGCGCGCCGGCTGCGCGCGGACGCGGCCTCACGGGCGGGTCACTTCGGCGCGGCGCACTCGAAGTTGGCCGCGTCGTTCGTATCGCCCTTGCCCTTGTAGCGGGCCGCCTGCGGGTAAGCGCAGAGCGGCCGCGTCGTGACGACCTTGCCGTCCTGCATCTTGCGCGCGGTGATGCTCTCGGGCGCCTTGCCCTTCTCGACCCAGCCCGAGATCACGCCCATCCAGTCGGCCTGATCGGGTCCGTTGCCGCCGCGGCAGTGGCCCATGCCGGGCATCATGAACAGGCGCGCGTACTCGCTCGTGTACGCGCGGCCGTCGCCGCCGTGCGCCTTCGTCGCGAAGTCGATGATCTCTTGATAGAAGTCGACCGTGCGCTGCGGCATCACGCCGGGATCGCTCCAGCCGTGATAGATCACGAGCTTGCCGCCGTGAGACTTGAAGTCGCGCAGATCCGGATCGATCGCGTTCAGCACGCCGAAGAGCTTCGCGTCGACGATCGCGACGTCTTTGTCGAAGTCGAACGTGCGCCAGTCCCACTTCGGATTGCGGAACCCCATGCCGCCGAGCACCGCGTTGTCGATCGCGAACGGCTCCTTGCCGTTCATGATCATGCCCCAGCCCGGATTGCCGGGCTCCGGACCTTCGCCGCCGCGCTCGAGGCCCGGATAGATCTGCTGGCCCGTGCGCGGATTTCGCGCGCCCTGGTAGATCTGCTCGAGGGCCTTCACTTGGCCCGGATTCAGGCACTGGTCGGTCTTCGCGGACGAGCACGCGAGCGAGCTCGGCTTGAAGCCGCAGGTGCGCGGGTCGGTGAGGACGCCGTCGGTCACGCCGTCGGCCGCGTCGCACTGCGCGAGCACCGCCTTGCTGATCATCGCGAGATCGTCGCGCGAGAGCACCGAGTTCGGCTCGCCGAGCGTCGCCTTCGCGGTCCAGAGCTGACCCATGTGCAGGCGCGTGAACGTGTTGACGGGCGCGCCCGAGATGATGCCGTCGTAATCGTTCGGGAAGCGCTGCGCTTCCATCAGGCCCTGCCGGCCGCCGGTCGAGCAGCCGTTGAAATACGAATACTGCGGCGCCTTGCCGTAGTACGCGTCGATCACGGCTTTGGCTTTCACCGTCATCTCGTGGATCGCGCGATACCCGTAGTCGGTCACGCGCTGGCGATCGTCGAGCCACGCGTTGTCGCGTCGCCTCGTGGCCGGTGTCGGTCGAGGTCGACGCGTAGCCCGCGTTGCACGGCTTCAGCGAGCGCGGGATAGCTGATGATGCCCGCGAGCCCGCCGCCGCCGACGGCTTCGAACTTTCCGTTCCACGCCGAGCCCTCCGGCAGCCACACCTCGAACTTGATCGCCGGCGAGACCACGCCCGCGACGCGGCAGATCGACGGTACCTTGAGCGGGTCGCGCACGCCGGGCGCGGCGAACGTGCCGCTCACGCTCTCGGCCGTCGTGATCTTCGTGTCGGGCAGCGTGAGCTTCGCGAGGTCCGCGCAGGTCGCGGCGGAAGCATTCATCGAAAAGAGCGCGGCCGCGACCGCAGCCGCGACCGTGACGGTTGGTGTGTGCATTCGTGTTTTCCCCCCGGAAAGCCAGCATCTTAAGGCCGTGGGCGCGCGACGTGCCAGCCGCGAGCGCGGCGCCGCGCCGCGCGTTGGTCGTGCGCTGGGGCTCTGCTAGCATCCTCGCCCCATGCGCACCGCCTCCGCCGTAGCCGCTGCGCCTCCACGAGTCGGCGCGAACGACCGCGCGTTCTATACGGGCATCGCGATCGCCGCGGCGCTCGTCGTGCTGGTCGGCTTCTCGCGCACGTATTTCTTGCGGCCGTACTTCGAGACGGCGTCGCTCGACACTGCGTTCCACGTCCACGGCCTCGTGTTCAGCGCGTGGATAGCGCTGTTCGTCGCGCAGACCTCGCTCGTCGCGACGCGGCGGATCGACGTGCATCGGAGCCTCGGCTGGGCAGGCGCGTGCCTCGCGGCGTTGATGATCGTCGTCGCGTTGAACGCGGCCGTGCACGGCGCGCATCGCGACATCGCGGCCGGCTACGAGACCGAGTCGCTGCGCTTCTTCACGACGCCCGTGCTGTCGATGGCGATGTTCGCGTCGCTCGTCGCGCTCGCGGTGCTTGCGCGCGGTAGGCCCGAGACGCACAAGCGGCTGATGCTGCTGGCGACGATCAGTTTGCTCGACGCGGCCGCAGCGCGCATGGCCGATCCCGGGCATCAGGCGATGCGCCGCTCGGGTACTACGCGTCACGGACGCGTTCATCGCGGCCGCGATGCTGTACGACTTTGCGTCGCGCCGCTCGGTCTCGCCGGTCTATGTCTGGGGCGGGCTCGCGATCGTCGTGGAGCAATGGGCGCGCGACGCGCTCGGCGCGACCGCCGTTTGGCAGTCGCTCGCGGCGAAGATCCTGGAGTGAGCGGTGCGCGCGGCCCGCGTCGCGACGAGCATGACGGCGGGGTAGGCCGATGAGCCGATTCGTCGGCGCGATCGATCAAGGCACGACGAGCAGCCGCTTCATCGTGTTCGACAAGCGTCGGCACGATCGTCACGAGCGCGCAGAAGGAGCACGCGCAGATCTACCCGCAGCCCGGCTGGGTCGAGCACGACGCGCTCGAGATCTGGCGCAACACGCAGGACGTGATCGGCGGCGCGCTCGCGCGCGAGGGTCTGCACGCCGGCGACCTCGCCGCGGTCGGCATCACGAATCAGCGCGAGACGACGCTGCTCTGGGATCGCCGCTCGGGCGGCCGCTCCACAACGCGCTCGTTTGGCAGGACACGCGCGTCGCGGACCTCGTCGCGGCTTCGCGCGCGACGGCGGCCGCGACCGCTTCCGCGCGCGCACCGGCCTGCCGCTCGCGACGTATTTCAGCGGCCTGAAGCTGCGCTGGCTGCTCGACCATGTGCCCGGACGCGCGCGCGCGCGCCGAGCACGGCGACGTGCTGTTCGGCACGATCGACTCGCTGGCTGCTCTGGAATCTGACCGGCGGACGCGACGGCGGCCTGCACGTCACGGACGTCACGAACGCGAGCCGCACGCAGCTCATGAATCTCGCGACGCTCGAGTGGGACGACGCGCTGCTCGCGGCGTTCGACGATCCCGCGCGCCGTGTTGCCGCGCATCGCCGCGTCGAGCGAGGTCTACGGCGACGCGCGGATCGCGGCGCTCGCGCGGCGTGCCGATCGCCGGCATCCTCGGCGATCAGCAGGCGGCGCTCGCGGGCCAGACCTGCTTCGCGCCCGGCGAGGCGAAGAACACCTACGGCACCGGCTGCTTCCTGCTGATGAACACCGGCACGCAACCCGTGCCGTCGACCGCGGGGCTCGCTGACGACCGTCGCGTACCGGCTCGGCGGCGAGCCGGTGCACTACGCGCTCGAAGGCTCGATCGCGATCGCCGGCGCGCTCGTGCAGTGGCTGCGCGACAATCTTGGGCTCATCAAGAGCAGCGCCGAGATCGAGGCGCTCGCGCGCTCGGTGCCCGACAACGGCGACGTCTACTTCGTGCCCGCGTTCTCGGGACTGTTCGCGCCGTACTGGAAGGAGCGCGCGCGCGGCGCGATCGTCGGACTCACGCGCTACGCGAACCGCGCCCACATCGCGCGCGCGGCGCTCGAGGCCATCGCGTATCAGACGCGCGACGTGCTCGAGGCGATGGAGCAGGACTCGGGGATTCCGCTCAAGGAGCTGCGCGTCGACGGCGGCATGGTCGCGAACGAGCTGCTGATGCAGTTCCAGGCCGACATGCTCGGCGTGCCGGTGGTGCGGCCGCGCGTCGTCGAGACGACGGCGCTCGGCGCCGCGTACGCCGCGGGCCTCGCGGTCGGCTACTGGTCGAGCCGCGAGGAGCTCGTGCGCAACTGGGGCGTCGACAAGCGCTGGACGCCGGCGATGGGCGACGCGGAGCGCGCGCGGCTGTACGCGTCGTGGCAGCAAGGCCGTCACGCGCTCGTTCGACTGGCTCGATGCGCCGCGCAACTAGCGCTTATTCTTGACTGACGATGCGGTGCGAGCCCGACGTCGGACTGAGCGGCGCGTACAAGAGGCGCGCGAGGAGCAGTATGCTCAACACGATGCTGCGCGAGCTCAAGCGAGCTGCCAGGACCGCGATGGACGTACATGTGGCGGATCAAGAACGCCTGCGCGTTACGTGGGCGTGGCTCTACCGGGTGGCGAAGCAAACGACGCCTACCGTTACGTTGCGTTGGTTTTCGCTGCTGGTCTGTTTCTGGATGTTCGGTGCTCTTGCAGGCGCTCGTGATTGAAAGGCATGTCGCCGAAGCCGGATGGCTCTGGTGTCTGGCATGGCCGTTTGCGATTGTGCTCGGTTATACGCCCATCCTCGGCTGCGCTTGGCCGCTGCCAAGGTGGCGGCGGGCGTTGGTGGATTCGGGTTCGTGGTTTGCGATGCGCGTTTTTCCTCGCGCCGTTCTGGCTGTTCGCGCTGCTAACGTTATGTTCCGAGTCAAGTTTGTTCCGGCGGTCACGACGACGCTGCGACTATTGCGCGTTTCAAAACCCTGGAGACCCGCGTCTGCGCGCGGGACCTGACGCGTCGGTCAGCAGTAGCCGAGCTTCCGATACCAATCGATCGCGGCGCGCGCCGTTTTCCGTTAACGGCCGAAGCCGGCGCGTCGACTCGGCGGCGTCCCACTGCTGCTCGCAAAGCAACATGGGCACCAGTGATGGCAGTGGAGAAGGTTGGCCGAGCAGCGCCCAGCCAAACTCGGCCCCAGAGTCGGAAGAACTGCCAGCGCGGCGGGCACCGACCAGCGCGGCGGTCTACGAGCGCCGAATTCGCTGACAGCGCAAAGAGCTCCGCGACAGACGTGTCGCGGGCGCTGACGCGAATGTCGGCCCGTAGTCGCCGATGCGCAATGCGAGCACCAACGTATCGGCCACGTCGCGCGTGTCCACGACGTATGACGCGATGCTGAAGCACGATCGGTAACTCGCTCCGCAAGAACGCGGGCACCCAGCACTGCGCGCGCGGCTTGATGTCCCACGGTCCGAAGGATGCGGACGGCCTCAAGAAGATCGTTCAGAAGGCCACGGCTTGCGCTTCGAGTATCTGCTGCTCGATGAGTGTCTTAATCTCGAAGTACGGCTGAAGCTTATGAACGAATCGGCGCTGCGCTGCCGAAGCGCCGCCCTCGGCGAGTGACCGCGGAGTGCCGACGTAGACCAGCGCGGCGCCGTGCTCGCGCACGCTGTGCACGAGCCCTGCGGTTCTCGTCGCGGCATGCTCGACGGGATGCCGCTCCGCAGTGCGTCGCTGCGTGAAACAAGTTCAACGCGTACGGCGCGGCCGCGTCGACTACGACATCGTGGCCGCCGATCAGCGCGCCGAGCTTGGCGGTGTCCGCAACATCGGCGACCGCATAGTCGGCCTCGACGCCGACGAGGTTGAGCGGCCGGGTCGTGCGTCGGCCGGCAGCCGTCACACGGTATCCCCCGGCGACGAGGCTGCGGACGATGGCGTTGCCGATGAGTCCCGCGCCGCCGAGTACCAGGACGCGCATGCGATTGACCTATGTCGGTTGATCGAGCAAGGCCTTCGCTGCCACGAGGTCCGACGTCGCGAACCCGGACGTGAACGACGCATAGACCTGCGCGAGCATCTCGCGAGACTCGCGCAGTTTGGCCGGATCTGGCTGCCGCAATCGGAGCCGATGCAGACCAATGAGCGCGCGGAGCTCGGCTGACCTCGCGCCGTTGTTTCTTCGCGAACTCCGATGCGGCGAGGAATTCCGACTCCGCGCTGCCAATGTCGGTCGATGCTTGCTTTGATCGCGCCGCGCACGCAGTGAAGTAACGCCAGGAAAAAGTGCTCGTGCGTACGCTCGACCATCTCGAACGCCTCGCCGATCAAGCGCTCCGCTGTGGCGATGTCGTTCGCGAGCAGGGCGGCCTCCGCCGACGCACACAGGAAGTAAGACAAATTGGCGTTCGCCCCGGCGGCGCGCAGACCCGCGACACCGCGGGCGGCGACCTCGGCGCCCTCGGATGGCTGTCCACAGAACGCCCGAGCGATCCCCATATGCGTGAGGCTCAACAGGTTCCAGTAGTCGTAGCCGTGCGCGGTGGCCGCGCGCACGCCCCTGCTCGCGCACTCGAGCGCCTTCGCCGGTTCGCCGCGGAGCTGATGGACCGCTGCCGCATACGGGCAAATCAGCACGGTATCGATCGGCTGCCCGACGGTCGTGGCGCGCGCCAATGCTGCATCGATGTGTTGCAACGCTTCGTCGGGAGTGCCGAGCATCCAGGACACGATGCCGAGCTGCGCCAACGACGCGACGGCCGCATCTTGAGCAGTAATCGGAGTCGAGAGATCCGGGTGCTCGGTCCTGAGCTGCACGCAACGCCGAAGTATCGGCACGGATCGTTCGAGCTCGCCCAAGTGCGGCAAGACGTGGCCGAGCGCCGCGCACGAGTCGATCAGGTAGTCGATGCGGTTTGCGCGCTCCGAGAAATGCATGCACTGCTCGGCGAGCTCGCGGGCGATCTCGAAATCGCCGCGCACGAGGTGCAAGACGAAGAGTCCGAGCAGCACCGGCACGGTTTCCGTCGTGTAGCCTAGTTGCTCGCAGAGCTCCCTCGCGCGTGCGTAGTTTTGCGCGACCTCCGGCGCGGCGTACCCGCCCGTCGCCTCCAGATTGATTCCGAGGGCAACGTGCAACTGGAGCTCAAGGGGGCCGCGCTCGTTGTCATCGGGCAACGCTTTCGTGAGTTGCAGCGCCGACTTGATGTGCCTGATGGCCTCGACGTGTGCCGCGCGCTCGCGCGCTTGGTAGGCCGCTTCCTGCCAGCGTGCGATTGCCTGTGGCGCCTCTCCGGCCTTCGTGTGGTGATAAGCCAGCAGCTCGGGCCGGACGCTCAGCGCCTCGTAGCTGCCGGCCATTGCTGCCGCGATCCGGCTGTGCAGGCGCCGCCGCTCGGTCAGCAGCAGTCCGCCGTAGGCCGCGTCCTGAATCAACGCGTGGCGGAAGGAGTACGTCGAGTGCGGCGGCGCGCCGCTGCAGTCGACGAGCCCGGAGTCCCGTCAGGCGCTCGAGAGCCTCGCGCAACTGCTCGGGCTTCTGCGGCACGACGGCGGCCAACAACTCGTAAGGGAACTGCCGCCCGATGACGGCGCCGACCTCCGCGACTTCTTTCGCGGTTCCGAGCCGGTCCAGGCGCGCCGTCAACGAGTCGCGCAGCGTGCTCGGAATCGTGAGCTCGAGCGCGGCCGTCGGCTCGAATCGGTCGTCGAGCGCTCGTAGCCGCCCAGACTCGATCATCGTTCTCGTGAGCTCCTCCAAGTACAGCGGTATGCCGTCCGCTTTGTCGAGGATGCGCTCGACGGTCTCGACCGGCAGCGCGTTGCCCGCGGTCACGTCACCGACGACGGTCGCGGCCTCGGCATGACTCAGGCGGCTCAGATGGATCGTCGCGCAGTGCTGGTAGAGCCACGACGCGTGAAACGACGGGCGCGCGGTGATGATCATGAGGATCGGCAGCTCGGCGACTCGGCGCACGGTCCGATCGAGCAGTTCCAATGTCGTCGGGTCGACCCAATGCAGGTCTTCGAAGATCAACAACACCGGCCGTCCACGAGCGATCGACGCGAGCTGTTCCTCGAGAGCGAGAAACGTTTTCTCCTTCAGCATCCGTGGACTGAATTCGAGAGACGCGTAGCGAGGTTCGATCGGCAGCCCAAGCAGCGAAGCGTAGAGCGGTGCGGAGGAGCGGACATCGAGAGCGTGCCGGGCGAGCAGGACTTCGAGCTTGTCGAGCCTTGCTTCGGCCGTATCGGTGCGGTCGAAGCCGGCGGCTCGCTCCAGATGGTTGATCACGGGCAGCAGGGCGCTCTGCTGATAATGCGGAGCGCACGAGTAGGTCAGCAACGTATGCGGTGTCCCCTCGATGAGGTCGCGAAGATGCAGGGTCAGCCTCGACTTGCCGATGCCGGCTTCGCCGCTGATCGCTACGGCGTGCCCCTTGCCGCGGACGGTCTGTTGCCAGAGCGCGAGCAGTTGTTCCACTTCTCGGTCGCGTCCGACCAGCTTGCTCAACTTGAATTGCGCGCGCAGCGCGTGGAAACGGCTCTCGACAACCATCTCCCGCCCGACGCTCCAGACCGGGACGGGGGCGTCGAAACCCTTGAGCGAATGCAGCCCGAGGTGCACGCATTCGAAGAGATCGCCGACCAAGCGGCGAGTCTCCTTCGCGACCGCGACGGTGTCCGGCGGCGCGACTTCTTGCAGACGTTTCGCGAGATTCGGGGTTTCGCCGACTACGGCCTGCTCGGTCGCCGCACCGTGGCCGATCAAGTCGCCGACGACGACGGGACCCGTCGCGATACCGACTCGCACGTGCAACTGCACGTCGCCGCGGGCCGCGAGCTTCGGTATCGAGGTTGCGATCTCTATTCCGGCGCGGACGGCGTTCTCGGGATCGTGCTCGTTCGCTTCCGGATAGCCGAAGTAGACGAGCAACCCGTCTCCCATGTAGCGCGCGACTTTGCCGCCGTATTTTTCAATGATCGCCTCGCAGCACTCCTGATACTGCCGAGTGATCGAGCGCAGATCTTCCGGATCGAAACGAACCGAGAGAGACGTCGAATCGGCGAGATCGCAGAACATGATCGTGAGCTGACGACGTTCCGCCTTGCCGACCCGGCTCTGCATCGGCTCGGTGCGACTCGGTGCGGCCGCGACGATCGCCCGTAGCAACTTCCTGCGGTGCCCGAGAGACATTCCGAGCCCCTTGAGGTCGTCGTCCGTCAGATCCCACACTGCATCGAGATCGATGTCGTTGTCGGCGAACACTTGCGCGTACTCGCCGAGGCCGAGTGTTTCGAGCAGGGGTTTGGCCGAATCGCTCATTGGCTCAAGTCGGGTCTTGCGAGAGGATCAGCCGTGTTGCGCCGGGCAGCCAGCAGCATCGCGGCGACTCTGAGCTGCTTCGCGGCAACCTCAGAGGCCCAACCGGCGATCCAGTCGACCTCCGTGGTGGCTTTCAGGGCGAGCTTGGAATTCTCCACCAGAAGATCGGGACCACGCCTGAGGAGGTCGAGCACGGAGGTTCCTCCAGAGCGACCGAACGCGTCGATCCAAAAGTCGGGACCGTGGAGAACCGACTTTACGAAGACGTCGATGGACAACGCGTCGCGACACGGAACGAGGCCCGCGAGGATGCCGCCGAGCGTGCTCGCGTATTCGCGGTCCCGCGAGGCTGTCATGCCGATCACACGCAGACACTGCATCCAGAGCTTGACGAACCGACGGTTGCGAGCCAACGTCACGACCAAGTCGGATAGGCCGAGGTCAACGTCGTAGTGATCACGCCAGCGGCGTTCAAACCGGGACATCGTTTGCAGTCCGAACGCGCCCTCGGCGAAGGCGCCGCGAATCGTTCCGGCTGCAATGCTCGCACTCCGTAGCGCGAGCGGAATTCCTTCGCCGGATATCGGATCGACGAAGCAGCCGGCATCGCCGATCAACAGACCGTGTGCGAAGTAATTGCGCTTTGCGCCGCCGTAGGTCCTGATCGGCCACCCGGCGCGCCGGCGTGAGCTCGATCGCGACGCCGGCTTCGAGGGCCTTACGCCGAACGAATTCGAGGAACCGCGCATAGAAACGCTTCAACGTCAGGTGGTCTCTTTGCGCCGACTCCTTGACCATCCCGACACCGATGTTGACGAGGACGTCGTTCACCGGAAACGCCCAGCCGTAACCGGGGAAGAACTCCTCGGTGAAGAAGATTATCGGTGCGTCGAGCCGCAGCCCTCTGCAATACGAGCGCATCGCGAGCTGTACGTGACGCGGGTCGCGCATCTCGAGTCCCGCGCGTCGTGCGACGACGGAACCGGCACCGTCTGCGCCGACGATGACTCGGCTCACGAATGCCCGACGCTGCCCTTCGACTTCGGCGGCGATCGTGACGAGCGACCGATCGACGTTGTAGTCGACGACGCTGCACGACTCCACCGCATGGGCCCCTGCGGCGACTGCGCGACGAAAGATCATCTCGTCGAGCTGCAGCCGCGGTATCGTGTGGCCGAAGGGGGGATGGTCGGGTAGCGTCGGCAGCGGAGCGGTTACGAGCAATTCGTCTTCAAGATAGGCGCTCGCAGTGCGCAACGGCTGATATCTGCCGCGCTCGATCTCGGCATAGCAGCCGAGCTCGGCGAGCATCTTGAGGCCCTTGGCGCTGACGAGATCGCCGCAGACTTTGTCGCGCGGAAATCGTCCGCGCTCGAGCAGCAGCACGGAATAGCCGTCACGGGCGAGGTGGGTAGCCAGCGCGGCGCCGGCCGGACCGGCGCCGACGATGCTCACGTCGAATACTGTCATGGCGCTGTTCCCGACACACAAACGCGCGGCCGCCACGGGAGTCGAGTAGCATAACCCGTGCTCCAGCGATACTCTACGGCGCGGCCAGAACTCGAAAAGACTAATGATTCCGAGTTTCGAACTATCGCCGCGATCGTCTTTAGGTCGCGGCTGGGTTGGCCCTCTGACGGATCGATCGATTCGTCGCTCCGTTGTTCTGGCTGTCTCCGCCTTCGCGCCTACTTGCATCCGAGGCGCGCGGCCAGAGCGCATCCGGTGATTCGAGCGCCGGCATCGAAGAGATCATCGTCACGGCGCAGAAGAGGTCCGAGCGCGCTCAGGACGTGCCCGTGGCGCTCACGGTTCTGACGGCGACGACGCTGGAGGAATTCGGAGTTACGAACATCCAGACGGCTGTCCGACGTCGACCCCAACGTCACGCTCGAAGCCGCGCAGAGCTTTCAACGCGACAGCCTGAGCATCCGCGGCGTCGGGACGATCGGCAACAGCCGCAGCTTCGAGGGCGCCGTAGGCGTGTTCGTCGACGGCGTCTACCGTTCGCGCACCGGCATGGTGCTCGGAGACTTGCTCGACATCGGCCGCTTGGAAGTGCTGCGTGGGCCGCAAGGCACGCTCTTTGGGAAGAACACGGTCGCGGGCGCGATATCGCTGTTCAGCACGCAGCCGAGACCCGCAGGATCTCGGTGGCGACTTCAGCCTCCAGGTCGGCGCTTACAACGAGGTGCTGATGTCCGGCGCCGTCAACGTGCCTATTGGCGAGGCAGGCGGATTGCGGGTCGCTGGGATCTATCACACTCGAGACGGTTTCTTCAAAAGCCCGGACAACGGCGATCACTACGACAGCGTCGATCGATACGGCTTCAAGTCGCAGTACATCTATCGTCCGAGCAACACGCTCGAGGTGCTGCTCATCGCCGACTACGCCCAGTCGAAGGGCAACTGTTGCTGGAGCGCGGCGCTCGCGGTCAACGGCCCCACGGTGCCTTTGATCGCGACTTACGCGAGCCTGAACGGCTTGACGTTTGCGCCGGCGCCGACGGCCGAGCGTGATCGCATCGAGTCGCTGAATGCTGCGTCACGCGAGCAGCATCGAGGACAAGGGCCTGACGGCACGCGTTACGTGGCAGCTGCCGAAGGCGACGCTCACGTCGATCACGAGCGTTCGCGATTGGTCGCACGCGCAGATCGACGCAGACGCGGACTTCTCCCCGGCCGACCTGTTCGTGCTCGACGAGCCCGCGACGATCGGCACGTTCTCGGAAGAGGTCAACCTCACGATCCCGATCGGCCCGTCGAATCTGCTGCTCGGGTTCTACTACGCGACCGAGGACTACGACAGCTTGCGCACCGTCATGACCGGGTCGGACGCGGACAATTATCTCAACGCGCTCACGAGCATCAGCGCGGGAGCCACGGCGTGTCTGCCGCCGTTGATAGCGGCGGACTGTTTGCTTCCCACCGGGCGTGTCCGCGCTGCTGCAAGACGGAGAATTCGCGCAAGAGCACTACCAGCAGCGAACGTACAATCGCGCGGTGTTCGCCCACTCGTCGACGGATCTCTCGGATCGGTTCACGCTGGTGGCGGGGCTCAGGTACTCGGTCGACGACAAGGCGGGCGGCGTCGACACGCTCTACTGGTACGATTCCGCGATCGCGCGCGCGGTGCTCGCCGCGTTTGGCGTACCCGACGACGGGACACCGCGGAACGGCCTCGACCTGATCGGCACGTACTACAGCCCGTCGTTCCGCGCTGACATTCGCGACGAGACTACGACGGGAACGGCCTCATTGCAGTACCACTGGACCGACCGAGTGATGCTCTACGGCGGTTACCATCGGGGCTACAAGGCGGGCGGCGTAAATCTATTTAGAGAAGGCGCGATCACCGAGACCACGTACGCGCCGGAGTACGCGAAAGGCATCGAGATCGGCATGAAGGCCGACTATTGGGACGGACGCGCACGCACCAACGTCGCGATCTTCGATACGAAGTTCTCGGACTTGCAGATCAACTTCTTCACGGGACTCGAGTTCAAGACGGAGAACGTCGGCGAGGCCACAACCAAGGGCATCGAGGTCGAGAACCTGCTGAAGCTGAGCGACGAGTTGCTGCTCGGGGTTTCGTTAACACGGCTCGACGCGACGTTCGGCGTTCTCGAC
Organism: uncultured Gammaproteobacteria bacterium; assembly: GCA_963841645.1. Lineage (GTDB taxonomy): Bacteria > Pseudomonadota > Gammaproteobacteria > Steroidobacterales > Rariloculaceae > FEN-1219. Next base: position 29,724 of record CAWJDS010000031.1, read on the forward strand.
AACCCGTCGCTGAGCTATCTCGATCATCGTGCGATGCCGAAATCTCCCGAGTGGGCGGCGACCGCAAACGCGACCTACACGAAACGGTTGCCCAACCAAATGACGTTGCTGACGCGCGGACTGTTGTCATACACGGGCAAGCACTACGTGGGCGCGGAGATACCAGACGAAACGCCTGCCGCTGCCTACGTGCTTGCCGACTTTTCGGTCGGCCTGCAAACGCCCGACAAGCGCTGGGAGTTCTCGCTGTGGTGCACCAATTGCACCGACCAGGATTATCGAACCGTGTTCTTCAACAGTACGTTTCAACCGGGCTCGTACAGCGCATATCTCGGTGCCCCGAAGCAATACGGCGTCAGCGTGAGAGCGACGTTCTAGTAGGGCGCCGTGCGTCAAAACGAAGAAGAGCGAGCCGAAGCTCGCCGCAAGCCGGCCGATAGACCGATCGAGATCGCCGTCATCGGAGGCGGGTGCGCCTCGCTGACTGCCGCGTTCGAGCTCACGCGGCCCGAGCTTAACGGCGCGTATCACGTCACCGTCTACCAACTCGGTTGGCGTTTGGGCGGAAAGGGCGCATCGGGTCGCGGACCGGCGGACCGCATCGAGGAGCACGGCCTCCATATCTGGTTGGGCTTCTACGAGAACGCGTTTCGGCTGCTCCGTGATTGTTACGCGGAGCTCGGTCGCGATCCCAAGACATGCCCGATCGCCCGTTGGGAGGACGCGTTCTATCCCGATTCGCATGTGGGCATCGCCGACAACAGCGGTCCGGAGTGGCTGCTGTGGACTACGGTCTTTCCTCCGGCGAGAGGTCGTCCCGGAGATACCGCTCGCGACGGACAACCCGTTTCACGATCGCGGCGTTACGTGACGCGCGCGGTGAAACTCGTCCAGACGTTGCTGGTCGGCGTCCGGACGCACCGTGAATCTTCGGCGCCGACCGACGCTCGAACGAGCGACACCGGCGGATGGGGCGATACGCTCGTTGACGGCGTCAGACGAGCGCTCAAGTACGGCGTGCTTGGCACGACCGCGAGCCTCGCGCAAGCCGCGGCGCGTCTCGACTTGATTCTCGATGCGACCGTTCCTGGCCGGCAGCAGGGCGCGCCGCTCGAGTCTCTTCGCGAGATCACGCGTGCGTCGCGAAGGATGCTCGAACGAATATCGGAGCAAGACGACGAGACGCGCTACGTTTGGGAGATCATCGATCTCGTCGTCGCGATTCTCACGGGCATCGTCCGTTTCGGCATTGTCACGGACCCGCGCGGGTTCGACGCGATCAACGACTACGAATGTCGCGAGTGGCTGAAGCTCAACGGAGCGTCGGAGACGTCGGTCAACTCGGCGTTCGTTCGCGGCCTGTTCGATCTTGCGATGGCCTATCCCGGGGGCGACGTAGAGAGACCGGCGCTTGCGGCGGGCCAAGCAGTCCGCGGAGCGCTCCGGATGTTCTTCACTTACCGCGGCGCTCTTTTTTGGAAGATGCGCGCGGGCATGGGTGACGTGGTTTTCGCGCCGTTGTACGAAGTGCTGAAGAAGCGCGGCGTGTCGTTCCGCTTTTTCCATCGGCTAGAGAACGTGCGCTTGTCGGACGCGGGCAGCCTCGCGGCCGGCGAGCGTCGCTACGTCGAGGCGTTGGACTTCGACGTTCAGGCCCAGGTTCGTCCGGCGGCGAGCGATGCAAACGTGCCGGCTGCGGATCGTCGAATACCGACCGCTGATCGACGTTCGCGGGCTGCCGTGTTGGCCGTCGGAGCCCGACTACACGCAGCTCGTCGACGGCGAGCGAATGCGAGCGGACGGACGGGACTTCGAGTCGTTCTGGGATCGCGGCAGAGTCGAATCGAAGACGTTGCGCGTCGGCGAGGACTTCGACTTCGTCGTGCTCGGCATCGGAATTGGGGCGTTGCGCGACATCTGCCGCGAGCTCGTGGCGAGCGACACGCGCTGGCGTGACATGGTCGAGCACGTGCAGTCCGTTCCGACTCAAGCTTTCCAGGTCTGGATGTCCGAAAGCATGGAAGAGCTCGGCTGGTCCGGCCCGCCCGTCAGTCTGTCGGCCTTCGTGAAGCCGTTCGATACCTGGGCCGACATGACGCACTTCGCCGGGCAGGAGAGCTGGCCGGTGCAGGCCGCGGTCGATCGCCTATTTCTGCAGCGTCCTGGCCGATCCGCCGGCCGCGCCGGCTCGCGACGACCGCGGTTATCCGCAACGCCGCAAAGCCGAGGTGCGCGAGAACGCGATCCGCTTCTTGAAGAACGACGTCGGCCACCTATGGCCGAAGGCGAACGATGCGCACGGCAGCTTTCGCTGGCGATTGCTCTTGGATCCAGCGCGGCAGCGCTCTCTGATGAGTCCGCAACCGAGAGCGCCTTCGACTCCCAGTACTGGACCGCCAACGTGAATCCGTCGGATCGCTACGTGCTGGCGCTGCCCGGCTCGCTGAAATACCGGATCTCGCCGCTCGACAACACGTATGACAACCTGACGATCGCCGGCGATTGGACCGCTTGCGGGTTCACGGAGGGCTGCGTCGAAGCGGCCGTCATGTCGGGACGGCTCGCCGCGCACGCGCTGGCGAAGGCTCCATCGCTCGACGCCATTATCGGGTATGATCACCCGTAGAAGAATGCCGAGAATGCCATCTCGCTGATTCGTGTCATCGTCTCGGCGGCGCGCGTTGACAACAACAGGCAACAAAGAATGAAGCCGCGGTTCAGGCGAGAAGACCCCGAGAGAGTCGATCCGATTCGCGCTTGGGAGACTCTCTTCAGACCCGATGATTCCCAGTCCGCAAGCGGCCGCTGCCGACGAATCGCCTCCGGCCGGCGAAAAGAGCGAACGAGAAAACTTCATGGGACGACATCGCTACGCGTGCCGTTCGCCGCGGCTACGAGGTGATCGAAGAGCAGATCAACGAAGGAAGACGGATCGCGGAGAAGGTTCGCGGTTTTTCCGACGACGTCCGCAAGGGGAGCGACGACACGACGCGCCTGATCGAACGGTCGCTCCGCTTCTACACGGACGTGGGCTCATTGTGGTTCGAGCTGATGGAGTCGCTACTGCGCAACCAGGCGTTGCACCCGGACGCGCGCGCGGTCGGGCAATGGCGCGAACGGCGGAGACCATCATGCGACGAACGGCAACGGCAACGGCGCGTCGGCGCGACAGCACAACGACGTCGACATCGAAGTGATTTCCCCTTGCCCGACCAGGGTTTCGCTCGACTTACGATCTGCGGCCGGCGCGACGCTCACCGTGCTCCCGCTGCGCGCGGCCGATGACAGCAAGCCGCCGCTGACGGACATCGCGTTTTCACGATCGCGACGGTCGGCCCGTGCTGCGGATCAAGATTCCGAAAGGGCAGCCGGCCGATACGTACTCGGGCGTCGTCGTCGACGCGGCAACACACCAGCCGAAAGGGACGTTGTGCGTTAGCGTGCGGGAAGAAGCAGCTGTCGACATAGGTCGAATGATGAGCGCCGCGGTCACACCCGCCGTCATTCCGCAAATGCTCCATGAGTACGGGCAGATCACGCGAGAGGCGCTAAAAGCCTACCTTCCATCCGGCGCTCCGCGACGGCACCTGTACGATCTACTCGCCGACTATCCGATGCGCGGCGGGAAGATGATGCGCCCAAGCCTCTGCATCGCTACGGCGCGCGCGTTCGGCGGCAGGGTCGATGCCGCGCTCAACAGCGCTGCCGCGATCGAGCTGCTCCACAACGCGATGTTGATCCACGACGACATCGAGGACGCCAGCGAGGAGCGCCGCGGTCAGCCGACTCTACATTTGTTGCACGGCGTTCCACTCGCGATCAACGCGGGCGATACGCTCACGCTGCTCAGCCTGCAGCCGTTGCTCGCCAACAGCGAGCTCATCGGTCCGCGTCTCGCGATTCGAATACTCGAAGAGACGCAGCGAATGGCGCGCGAATCCGCCGAAGGGCAGGCGATGGAGCTCGGTTGGCGGCAAGACAACGTGCTCGACCTCGACGAGAACGACTACCTCGAGATGTCGCTCAAGAAGACGTGCTGGCTCGCCGCGATCTACCCGAGTCGCGTGGGCGCGATGATCGGAACGTGCGACAACATCGATCTGGATCCGTTCATTCGATTCGGTTTTTTCCTTGGAGCGGCTTTCCAGATTCAGGACGACTTGCTCAATCTCGTCGCCGACGAGCGCTACGGAAAGGAGTGCAACGGGGACGTCTGGGAAGGCAAACGCACTCTCATGCTGATCCGCTTGTTCCAGGAGTCGAAGCCGTCGGATCGCGAGCGCCTCGTCGACATCTTCGGGCGCTCGCGGGACGACCGCACGGACGAGCAGGTGCTCTGGGTCCGGAAGCTGATGGACAAATACGACTGCATTGACTACGCGCGCCGGTTCGCTCACGCGCTCGCGGGTGCCGCGCTGCACGAGTTCGACGGAATCTACGGCCGAATTCCCGATTCGCGAGACAAGCAGTTCATTCGCGGCCTCGTCACCTGGGTCTTCGAAAGAACGGAGTCCCGATGACCGCGATGATCGACTGCGTCTCGTCGATCGAGCGGGACCGAATCCGGACGTGGCTGAATCCTCGGCTCGCGTTCAATTCCGTCACGGCACGCGTCTTCCCGCTGAAGGCGAGCATGAACCAGCTCCAGGACTTCTGCGATAACTACCTCAACTTCGTCGACGACGAGAAGAGCAATCGTCCTGCGCACTATTTCAAGCCCGCGATGCCGTGGGTGTTTTGCCAAGTCCTCAACTACGGCGAAATGACGAACGAGACGAGGACTCGCGGCTGGATCTCCCAGCATGAAGTCGTCTTCTTGGTCCCGCTCGAGTGGTACGTCGTCGAAAAAGGTGAGCTCAAGTTCAGGGACTGGGCGATGGTCAGCCCGTTCATCTTCGTCGACAACGACATATCGGTCACGACGGGGCGGGAGTTCTACGGCTGGGTAAAGGTCAGGGCCTGGTTGGACCGCCTCGACCCGAACTGGGCCGACGACCCGCGCCAGCCCCGCTGTCTGATCGACCTGAGCACCGAGCTGTTCCCGCGCGCATACGCCGGCGAGCGCGCTGGCGCCGCGCACGCTGTTGCAGATCACGCAGGCGCCGCCGCCGGACGTGTTCAGGGATCCGTTTTCGAAGGATGCGATGTTCGGCCCAGGGTGGACCTGGGCCGAAGCGGCGCGGACATCGGTCGGATTCGTCCGAAAGTGGCTCGAGGCTGCCGCGGGGTTTCCGCTGCAGGGCTACGGTCCGCGCAGCGTACCGAGCACGGTCGATATGCTCACGAAAGGACGCGTTCAACCTGACGCGTTTCATGCCTTGGTGGCAGCCCGACCGAGATACGGTGCGGGAGGCGCTCGAGAGAGCGCACGCGCGCGGGCGCAACTATTACCTGAACCAGATCAACTTGAAGCAGTTCCGCGACGCCGAGGAACCGACGTACGCGTGCTACCAAGCGCTCGTCAATTCGAGAATCACGATCGACCACTATTACAACGGAGGTCTGCTCGGGCCGGCCAGCGTCGCGTTCGGGGACATCACGGGCGGAATACGCCTCCATGCTCCACGACTATCCCGAGCAGCAGATCCAGAGCACGCTCGGCCTCGAAGTCGAGGAATGGCAGCAGGCTCCGGACAACCATCGTCTTGGCGGTGCTCGTGCCGCAGTTCCCGTTCTGGGCGTCCTACGACCTGCGCTACGACAACGGCGACACGCTCTGTTGGCGCACGAAAACGTCGGATTGGCACGGCGATCCGTGCCAGACAGAGCTCTGCAAGGACGGTCGCGCGAACGCGTTCAACGCAGCGGAGGGACTGGCGATTCAGGAGCAGTACGGCCCGAACGTCTATCCCGATGTCACGGTGCGCGTCTTCCCGCTCGAGGCATGCGAAGAAACGCTGCAGCGCTACTGCGACGAGAACATCAACACGCAGGGCGATCCGCCGTTGCCCGGCGAGGATCTACGGAAGATCGGGGACACTATTTCGAGACCGTGGGGCCGCTTCGTCTACATGTGCGTCGATCACGCACAGCAATGTCGACAGCATCCCGTTCTCGCACGGCAACAACATCGGGCCGACCGCGAGGGCGGAGGTCATCTTCTATCTGCCGGTAAAGTGGTATCGACGCGAGATCGTTGGTGATTCCAACAGCACGGACGCCGGCTCTGCCGGACGGCATCGGCAAGACTTTCAGCCTGTACAAGCTCGGTGTGCTGACGCCATTCGCGTTCGGCGAGGGCCGCCAGGTCATCTCGGAGCGCGAGGTGAACGGGCTGTCGTCTACCTACGGGGAGCTCGCGGGCGGCCCAGATGTTTGGCTCAACACGTTCAGGGGCAAGGAGCGCAGCGTTCTCGCCGAGCTGACGACTTGCTGGTCACGGCGCTCGACGTGGGTCAGCCCGCAAGCGAAGAGACCCTTCATCCGAGGTGGTGTCGGTGCCGAGGTCAGTGCTGCTAACGGAGCTCGAGAGCGGTCGACGACGTTCGGCGATCATCTCAGTGGCCGTATCGGACGATGGCTGGTTGCTGGTTGACGCGCATCCTGTATTGGATAGGGCGGGTCATTGCTTGGCGTCTTACCTGGCGATCAGGTTCCGACCACCGTCAAGTTCCTCAACTACGTCACGGAGGTGCCGTCTCAACCGCGTCTCGCTCAAGCGAGTCATGTCGACCGAGCCGAGAACGCAGGGAAGAAGGTAACCCACGAGTTCGCGTACCAAGCGCTGGTTCTCGTCCAGCAGATCGATCGACGCGCCTGTTCGTCTGCGGCTGGGTCGACAAGGACTCAATGGAGCGCTGCAACGGTTCGTCGATCGCTTGGACCCGGACATTCGGATCGACATTCGCTACTACGAGCAACTCGATATCGCGGGCACGCTCGGACTAAGATGCGAAAGGACATCTCGCGCCCGGGTCGGGGCCCCGGTACAGGAATTCCGTCCGCACGATCCGTTCGCGATCCGAATGCAAGTGACCGAGGGGCGCGGGGCTAACGTCGCAACCAAGGTCAACGCCGAGCCTGGGGCGAAGACCTGCTCGTCGTCCCGAAAGGCAAACAAACGTCCCTTGCAGTTCCCGCAGACGAGCTCGGCGCGTAGCGACTTGATCAGGTTCGCGAACAACGACGGCCCGCAGCGGATGATCAGCAGGTACGTGCGCAAGTACGGACAGGCGGCAGTTGCTGGAAGCTGGCGAGCAACTAGTCGCTCAGCCTATTCGGTCGGCGTGACATCTGCGGGTGTGCGTCGAGAGCCGACGTCGCTCTTCGACCGTGACGGCTTCGCTTATCTCGTCGGGGTACAGGACCTCGCAGATCGCGCTTCTGTCGATCGGAATCCTGATGCTTGCGGTGTCGTCCGCCTCCGGCTTTGCGGTGTCGCGGGTTCCAGCGCTCCGACTCTTTGTCGCTGCCGCAAGCGCAGCGGCGAGACCGGGGGCCGACGCGGACACCACCAGCGTCATGAATCGCCTGTTCTTGTCATAGCCTTCGATGGTGCCGATTAGGCCAAAGACCGTTCGTACGAGCGCGCCTTCCTGTAGACAGGGCCGGACGACTCTGCAGATGCTGCTTTTCGCGTACTTCTGGAGCTCGCCATCGAAGTTGATGGTTACGACGCAGTCGTCGATTTCGTAGACCTTCCCGATGCGTCCGCCGCTGAGCTCGACAGTCGAGCCTTCCCAGAAGCGTCGAGACTTTTGTCCACACTTCGAGCAGCACGGATCACCGCACCCGCATGCGTTCGTATCGCAGGGGTTGCACGATTGCGGTGAGCACGGGTCGCAGCACTGATCCTCGCACGAGTTCTCGCACGTCGGAGGGCACGGGTCGCAGGAGGTCTCGCACTTCGGCGGGCATGGGTCGCAAGAACCGCTGGACCGAGGGCGACGCGCCGCCGTCTCGAAGGCCGACGTGAAGTCGCACGCCCAGCGCGCCGGCATCGACATCAGCGCGGTCATCGCGCGCGTGTAGCCGTCGACTGCTCTGAAAAGATCGCTCGAAGCGCCCGAATTACTTCTCATATTGGGACCACCCGATGTTGGAAGTGTTTCCAGCGGCTCCGCGCGACTCTAGCGCCTAGTTGGCGCACGCGCAATGCAAACCTCGTTGCGAGGCGGTCTACGGGCGAAGCGTCGGCGGAATCAGGCCGAGCAGTGGGGCCAGGACGCGCGCCCGTCACATCCGTGCGCTCAACTCACGCTCACTCGAGCGCCTGCCCGCTGCGATCCGGCAGCGTGAAGATCAGCACGGCCGCGAGCAGGAAGAACGCCGACGTCGACGTGAGCGCGAGGCCGATCCCGACGCCGGGCCATGTCGCGAGCACGCCGACCGAGTACGGCGCGAGCGCGCCGAGCGTGCGTCCCAAGTTGTAGCTCGTGCCCTGTCCGGTCGCGCGCACTTCGGTCGGGTAGAGCTCGGCGACGAAGCCGCCGAACATGCTGAAGTAGCCGTGGCCGAAGTAGCCGAGCAACGGGCTCAGCACGAGCAGCGCCGATCGGGCTCGACGCCGCGAGCTTGCCGTAGATCGGCACGATGATCGCGGCCGCGATCATGAACAACACGAACGTGCGCCGGCGGCCAAGCGCGATCCGCGATGAAGCCGAACGTGAGATAGCCGAAGTACGCGCCGATCTGCATCAGCACGATCCACTGCAGCGACCCGACGACACCCATGCCCGCGCCGCCCTGCGCGACGGGGCGCGCGAGAAATGGCGGCAGCCAGAAGAAGAGGCCGAAGTAGGCGAACTGCACGGCGCCGCCGAGCAGCACGATCAAGATCGTTCGTGACAGCAGGCCGGGCCCGAAGATCACCTTGAACGGATTCTCGCGCGCCTTCGGCGTCGCGGCGCGTGCTTTCCAGCTCTGCGACTCGCGCACGTTGCGCCGTACCCAGAGCGTGAACAAAGCCGGCAGCACGCCGACGACGAACAGCCATCGCCACCCCTCGTTGCCGAATCGCGGCAGGATCAGCGCCGCGAGCACTGCGGCCATGATGTAGCCGATCGCCCAGCCCGACTGCATGATGCTGATCGCCTTGTTGCGCAGGTGCGCGGGCCAGGTCTCGCTGACGAGCACGGCGCCCGACGCCCATTCGCCGCCCATGCCGATGCCGAGCACGGTGCGCCAGAAGAGGAGCTGCAGCACGCTCTGCGACGTCGCGGCGCCGAGCGAAGCGAGCGAGAAGATGATGATCGTGCCCATCAACGCGCGCGTGCGGCCGAACCGATCCGCGACCCAACCGAAGATCAGACCGCCGACGCCCGACATCACGAGCGTCACGGTGCCGAGGAAGCCGGCGATCGCGTCGTCGAACACGAAGTAGCTGCGCAGCTGGCCGAGCGCCATCGTGTACAACATGAAGTCGAGCGCGTCGAGCATCCAGCCGAGCTTCGCGGCCGCGAGCACGCGCCACTGCTCGGTGCTGATCGTGCGGTACCAGGGCGGGGCGGCGGCTGCCGCTTGCGCGGACGTGCGACTCATGAGGCGACCTTCGGCGTTCGTTGTTGTTTTAAACCGCGGCAGAGTCTAACTCGATTACGGCCGCGGAACGCGTTAGGCTGCGCGCGCCATGCAGATTCTCGACGAGCTCGACGCACGCGGTCTCGTGGCCGACGTCACGGATCGCGCGGGCCTTGCGGCGCTGCTCGCGAAAGGCGCGGTCACCTTCTACTGCGGCTACGACCCGACCGCCTCGAGCCTGCACGTCGGCAACCTCGTGCCGTTGGTCGTGCAGGCGCGACTGCAGCGCGCGGGTCACAAGCCGATCGTGCTCGTCGGCGGAGCGACCGGCATGGTCGGCGACCCGTCCGGCAAGAGCGTCGAGCGCAATCTGCTCGGCGACGACGAGCTCGATGCGAACGTCGCCGGTATCCGCAAGCAGCTCGAGCGCTTCCTCGACTTCGCGCCCGGTCCGAACGCGCGCCAAGATCGTGAACAACGCGGACTGGACGCGCGGCGTCGGCTACCTCGAGTTCCTGCGCGACGTCGGCAAGTACCTCACCGTGAACTACATGATGGCGAAGGACTCGGTGCGCGCGCGGCTCGAGGGCGAGGCGGGCATCAGCTACACCGAGTTCTCGTACATGCTGCTCCAGGCGTTCGACTTCGTGCACTTGTCGAAAGCGCACGGCTGCCGGTCTGCAAGTCGGCGGATCGGATCAATACGGCAACATCACGGCCGGCTGCGAGCTGTCGCGCAAGATGGGCGGCGCGCAGCTCTTCGGGCTCACGCAGCCGCTGCTGCTCGATTCGTCCGGACAGAAGATGGGCAAGACTTCGACCGGCGAGCGCGTCTGGCTCGATCCGGAGCGCACCTCGCCGTACGCGTTCTATCAGTACTGGCTCAACGTCGCGGACGAAGACGCGGCTCGGTTTCTGAAGCTGTTCTCCTCGCGCAGTCTCGGCGAGATCGACGAGCTCGTGCGCGGTCACGACGCCGATCGAAGTCAGCGGATGGCTCAGCGCGAGCTCGCGCGCACGCTGACGACTTGGGTTCACGGCGAGCGCGAAGTGGCGCGGATCGAGGAAGCGAGCCGCGTGATGTTCGGCGGCAGCCTCGACGGCGTGCGCGAGGACACGCTCACGTTGCTCGCGCAGGTGGTGCCGGTCGTCGAGATTCCGCGCTCCGATCTCGCCGCGGGCATCGGCATCGTCGATTTGCTGAGCCGCACCGTCGCCGAGTCGAAGAGCGCGGCTCGGCGGCTCGTGCAGCAAGGCGGCGCGTACGTGAACAACGTCCGCATATCCGACGTCGAGCACAAGGTCTCGATCGGCGATCTCGTGACGCCGACGATGCTCGTCGTGCGCGGCGGCCGGAAGGACTATCGGCTCGTGCGCGTGATGGGTTGAGCCTTCCGGCGAGCGATTGCCGAGCGCGCGCGCGCTGAGCTAGGCTCGATTCGCCGTTCAAGGGGGGAGCACCATGCGTACACGCGGGTTGGCGAGTCTCGTTCACGGCCTCGTTGCGATGCTGCTCGCGGGCCTCGCGGTCGCCGCGGAGCCCTCAGGCAAGTCGAGCATCTGGGGCGTTTGGCTCGGCACCAACAATCTTCCGGACGTCGATCCACGGTACCGCCCCACGCCTTGGCCAGCACTCGAGCTCACGGCCTGGGGCGCCGCGGAATCGAAGCGGCTCACGACTCCGGAAACGCCGGACTCGTGCATGCCCTATGGGCCGATGGCGCACATGAGCGCCACGAGCCTTTTCCCGCTCGAGATCGTGAAGAACGCGAAAGGCATCCTCATCATGTTCGAGCCGAGCTCGGTCCCGCGACGGGTGTACATGGACGGACGCAAGCATCCCGAGGAGCTCGACCCGACCTGGCTCGGCGACTCGATCGGTCATTGGGAAGGCGAGACGCTCGTCGTCGACACGGTGGGCACGAACGGAAGGGGCCGGCCGTTGAACGGCTACGTCGCCGGCGCCGTCTATTCGAAGACCGATACCGCGCCGCGGCTGCCGGTCAGCGATCAGCTGCACATGGTGGAGCGCATCAGGGTCGTCGGCGGCGGCGAGTATCTGGAGGACGAGATCACCGTCACGGATCTGAAGACCTACACGCGCTCGTTCACGGTCAAGCATTACTGGCAACGTCGCGACGACCTCGACTTGCTCGAATACGTCTGCGCCGACAACCCCCGACCCGCAGACGAAGGCCACACCGGGAGCGGTCGATGAACGTGTCGCGCAGCGTCGTTTCGTTGTTTGCATTGCTCGCGGTCGCGAGCTCGGCGTGGGCCCATCACTCCTTCGCGATGTTCGATCTCGATAAAGAGGTCACGCTCGAAGGCGCGGTCAAGGACGTGCAGTGGGCCAACCCGCACGTCTGGCTCGAGGTTGACGTCGCCGACGGCAACGGCGGGACGACGAAATGGAGCTTCGAGATGGGCACGACCGGGATGCTGACCCGCGCGGGTTGGAAGAGCAGCACGCTCAAGGTGGGCGACAGGGTCAAAGTCGTCTGCAATCCGCTGAGAAGTGGCGATCCGAGCGGTAGGCTCGTGACGGTGACGCTGCCCGACGGGCGCGTGCTCGGTCCGGGCGGGCCCGCTCCGCTGCCGCCGAAGCCTGCCGCCTGAGTCCGTAGCTCGCGATCGATGGGTCCGCGTGACGCGCTAACCCAGAAGCCCGCTCAGGAACCCGTCGAGCCGAGCGGCTCACCGCTCGCGCCGCTCGCGTGTCCGACCGTCGGACCTGCGGCGTTGCGCTCCGTCGTCCGTTCGCCGCGGGCGACCAGCAGCAGCTGCGTGCCGCTCTTGAGCGCGACGTTACCCGTGCTCGATACCAACAGTGGCGCGTGCCCGTCGGCGGCCGCCTGTCGCGACGATCTGCACGCCGGCGATGCCGAACACGCCGCGCGCTCCGGACGTCAACTGCCCGCGAGCCGCGCCTTCTTCCGACCGAGAGCTGCTCGACGCGGCCGGCTCGGCCGCCGCCACGGCTTCGATGGTCGCGTTCATCGGCACCTCCTGACCATCGCGCAGCACGGCTCTTTCAAATGAGATGCCGAGGCGCGAGTCCGTGGACCCGTCGCCCACTCGCGTTCTGGCTTGTGCTTCCGTGACGCGGCCCACCAGCATCGTGCCTCGAAGCAGCAGGAGACGGCCGTTGGCCCGGACGTCGTCCGTGAGCGTCGCCGTCACCTCATCGCCGGGCTTTGCCTTACGCGCATCGACGGTCTGGGACAACGTGGCGTTCATCTCGGCGCCTTGCAGGCGATTCGCCGGCGCGCCTTCCCCGATCTGTGCGAGCGCGGCTCCGCACCACACGAGCGAGACGCAACTGATCCATAGCGATGTTCTCATGAGCTCCTGTTTCTTCTTGCCGGGTCGTCGTGGCCCGAGCCGCCGTGTGACGACTTAGAGTGCCGAACAGCGACGACATTCCCTGTAACGATCGAATGGTACGACGGTTTACGAGCGTCCCGAGGACGTCGTCATTTGGAGACAACCCGGACGGATCATCCGCAGGAATTGCCGGGTAACACGTGCTGAGCTAGGCTCGCGACGGCGCCGGAGCGGGTCCGCCGCCTGGCGAGGTGACTCGATGCGTGAAATTCTTCGCGGTCCGATCGTCGCGATCGTGCCGTTGGCCGTTCTCTTGGCCGTCAAGCTCGACGCAGCGGATCGAAAGATCGCTGCGGCTCCCGCGTTCTCCGCCCGTGACCTCACGCAGCCGCCGCGGCGCGACTGGATCACGAACGGCGGCAACCGTGCTCAACCAGCGCTACTCGCCGCTCACGCTGTTGAATCGCGACAACGTGAAGGACTTGAAGGCGCTGTGGCGCACGAGCATGGGCTCGGGCGCGTTGCCGAACAATTCGGGTCAAGCGCAGATCCTGCACTACGAAGGCACGCTGTACGTGATCAACGGCGCGAACGACGTGTTCGCTCTCGATGTCGACAGCGGCGCGATCCTCTGGACCTATCACGGCAATCCGGACCCGAAGGCCGGCGTGCCGATGGGCCGCTCGAGCCGCGGCGTCGCGATCGGCGAGGGCAAGGTGTTCGTCGCGCAGCTCGACGCGCGGCTCGTCGCGCTCGATCAGAAGACGGGCCAGGTCGCCTGGTCGATCGCCGCGGAGCCCTGGCAGAAGGGCTTCAGCCTCACGAGCGCGCCGCTCTACTACGACGGGCTCGTGATCGTCGGCTTCTCGGGCGGCGAGATGGCGAGCCGCGGCAAGGTGAAGGCGTTCCGCGCGAAGGACGGCAAGGAAGCGTGGACGTTCAACACGGTGCCGGGTCCCGGGCGAGCCCGGGCACGAGAGCTGGCCGCAGGACGGGAACGCGTGGGAGTTCGGCGGCGCGCCCGTCTGGCAAACGCCGGCGGTCGATCCCGAGCTCGGGCTCGTCTACTTCTCCACCGGCAATCCGGGACCCGATCTGCATGGCGGTGTGCGGCCCGGCGACAATTTGTTCAGCGTGTCGATCGTCGCGATCGACGCGAAGACGGGCAAGTACCGCTGGCACTTCCAGCAGGTGCATCACGACATCTGGGACTACGACTCGCCGAATCCGGTCGTGCTGTTCGACGCCGAGGTCGGCGGCAGGATGCGCAAAGGGCTCGTCGAGGTATCGAAGACGGGCTGGGCTTACATCCTCGATCGCGAGACGGGCAAGCCGCTCGTCGGCATCGAGGAGAAGCCCGTGATGCAGGAGCCGCGGCAGGCGACCTCGGCCACGCAGCCGTTTCCGATCGGCGACGCGATCGTGCCGCAGTCGATCGACATTCCGCCCGAGGGGTCGAGCATCGTGCCGAGCGGCGTGAGCGTGATCAACGACGGCAAGATCTTCACGCCGTTCTGGACCGATCCGATCGCGGTGAAGCCGGGCACGATGGGCGGCGCGAACTGGCCGCCGAGCTCGTACGATCCCGAGTCGCACCTTCTATATGTCTGCGCGACGGACCGGATCAACTCGTTCAGCGTGCAGGCCGAGCTGCCGACGCCGAAGGCGAACGACGTCTATATGGGCGGCCGCTTCGTGCAGGCGAACGCAGACGATCGCGGCATTCTCGCGGCGCTCGACGTGCGCACGAACAAGCTCGCGTGGCGCCAGCAGTGGCGCGAGATCTGCTACAGCGGCTCCGTCGTCACGGCCGGCGGCCTGTTGTTCGTCGGCCGCAACGACGGGCGGCTCACGGCGCTCGACAAGAGCAACGGCAAGTCGCTCTGGGAGTTTCGGACCGACGCGGGCGTGAACACCACCGTGACGACGTTCGATTGGAACGGCGATCAGCGCGTCGTCGTGCATGCGGGTGGCGGCGTGTTCGCCGGCGCGCAGCGCGGCGACGGCATCTGGATGTTCTCGGTGAAAGGCACGATGAAGTCGCTGCCCGTCGGCGGCGCGCTGACCGGCGGAGGCGGCGGTCCCGGTGGGGCATTCGGCGCCCGGCCGCCGGCGCCGCGCCGAGAACCGGCCCGTGAGCGTCGACCACGGCCGCCAGCTGTACGCCGAGGCGTGCGTCGCGTGCCATGGCGAGCAGGGCGACGGCGGCCACGGCGGCGGGCCATCACTCGTCGCGGGGCAGCCCGCGGACACGATCGTCGGCATCGCGAAGGCGGGGAAGAACAACATGCCGCCGTTCGGACGCGTGTACTCGGACGCCGATCTCAAGGACGTCGCGGGCTACGTCGTCGACGTGCTCGCGAAGAAATAGCGGTCGCGGAGCACTATAATCCTTTGCGCGCTCGCGGCCGTTACGCGAGGCTCAGAGGGGGACCGTATGATCATCCGTATCGGGTCTTGGTCGGCGCTGCGATGCTCTGCCTGCGGGCACTGCCAACGCGCATCATTCGTTCGCGGCCGAGTACGACGCCGACAAGCCGTTCACGATGAGCGGCATCGTGGCCGCAGTCGAGTGGACCAATCCGCACGTGTACTTCTCGGTCGACGTGAAGGGCGACAAGGGCGCGGTCACGCGTTGGCGCTTCGAGGGTTATCCGCCGAACATGTTGGTGCGCCAGGGCTGGCAGCGTGACTAACGCTCAAGGTCGGCGACAGGTCACCTGACCGGATGGCTCGCGCGTAACGATGCGAACCTGGGTGCACGTCCGCAACGTCACCCTCCCGGATGGCCGCACTCTCGCGGCCGGACCGCCCGCCGGCACCGGCGGACGCTGAGACTTCCGCTCGAAGCACGCGACTCGTTTTCGAGGAGCACGTCGTGACCACCGCATTGCCGTATCGTTCGTCGTCTCGTCCATGTCGTGGGCGTTGCTCGCCGCCGGGCCGGGCGCAGCGCAGGCTCCCGCGGCCGTCGCGCGCGAAGGCCGCCGCCAAAGCCGGTTCCGAGAGCCGCGAACGGCAAACCCGATCTGTCCGGAATGTGGGTCGCGACCGGAGCGCTACTGCTCTTCGAGGGCGAGGAAGCGTTCGCGGCCGCGCAGGCCGCCGACAAGGCGGCGGGCCGCTCCTGCCGCCGCCCGAGCCGCCGCCGT
Source organism: uncultured Gammaproteobacteria bacterium (assembly GCA_963841645.1). GTDB lineage: Bacteria > Pseudomonadota > Gammaproteobacteria > Steroidobacterales > Rariloculaceae > FEN-1219. The sequence continues at coordinate 45,662 of CAWJDS010000031.1, forward strand.
ACAAGCCCGATGCAGACGCGAAGCGCCAGTACTATCTCGCGCGCCGTGGCATCGACGATCCGATGGGACGCTGTCTTTTGACCGGCGTACCGCGAATCCAGTACCGGCCGTTGCCGTTCGAGATCGTGCAGCTGCCGAATCGCACGATCATTCTTTATGAGATCCACCACGCGTTTCGGATCATTCCGAGGACGGTACGCCGCATCCGATCCGACGTCGAGCCTTCGTATCTCGGCGATTCCGTGGGTCGCTGGGAAGGCGACACCTTCGTCGTCGATGTGACGGACTTCAACACGAACACGTGGCTCTCGAGGTCGGCACGATTCACAGCGACCAATTGCGCGTGACCGAGCGTTACACGCGCGACTCGTTCGACACGATCCGTTACGAGGTCACGATGGAAGATCCGGTCGTTTTCACGAAACCGTGGCACATGTACGAGGTTTTTCGGCTGCGGCAGAACGAGCGGATTCGCGAGTACGAGTGCATCGAGAACAACGAAGACATCGTGCGGTTCGAGAAGCTGCTCCAGCAGGATCCGATCTACCGAACGGCGCAGCCCAAGCCGTTGCGTTGCCCGCCCTCGAGTGCACGCGGTCTCCGCGTAGTCGGCGCGGACTATCCCCACGAAGCCCAATCAAACTTGCCGATCAACCTGTTAGACACCTCGTGCGTTGCTAGCTACGTTGGAGGTGCACCATGAGATCGAGAACGATCGTTCTGTCCGTACTCATCGCTTGCAGCTTGAACGCCTGCGCCGTGAGCGAGCCGCCGCGCCGCCACGAGGCCCGCGTCGACATCCTCGTTGCTCCGCCGCCGCCGCGCGTCGTCGTGGTGCCCGAAGCACGCGTGGGTTACGTCTGGGCGCCCGGCTACTGGCGCTGGAACGGCCGCGAGCACGTTTGGGCAGAAGGCCGCTGGCTGCCCGAGCGTCGTGGCTATCGCTGGGTCCCGGAGCGCTGGGAACTGCGAGGCGATCGCTGGCACTTCGAGGAAGGCCACTGGGCACGTTGAGCTGCGCCGGTTGGCCGGCGCGATTCGGGACGGAAGAATTCTTCACGCGGTCGCCGCTAGTCATTGGAGGATCGAGCGCTTAGTGTCGCGGGACTCGAACGTGGCACAAGAGGGGGGATTCGCCATGACTCGTACACTCGCTATTTTGGGCGCGGGCATCTTTTTCACTTGCGCCGCTCTGGCTCAGCCGCCCGGCGTCACCCGCGAGATGATCGCGCGGCAGCTGCCGCTCGAGGGCGCGCCGCTCGCGATCGCCGGCCAGTACGAGACCGTGATGGAGCCCGTCGCGGGCTCGCCGCGACTCGCCGTGTATCGCCCCGCGAAGCTCGACGCGTTTCCGAAGAAGGACACGTTGCCCGTCGTCGTTTGGGGCAACGGCGGTTGCGCGCTCGATAGCAAACAGTTCGGCGGCTATCTCAAGACCATCGCCTCGCACGGCTACGTCGTGGTCACGACTGCGTCGCCCGAAGGCGCCAATCCGGCACGCGCGACGGCCGATGATCTGAAGGCGGCGCTCGATTGGTCGCAAGCCGAAGCCGCGCGCAGCGGCTCGCCGCTCGCGGGCAAGATCGACAAGCAGCACGTCGCGGTCATGGGTGTGTCGTGCGGCGGGTTCCTGACCGTCGCGCTCTCCTCGGATCCGCGCGTCTCGACGATCGGCGTGTTCAACTCCGGCGTGCAGGCTCCGGCGGCTGGCGGCGGCGCCGGCGCCGGCGCCGGCGGCGCGGCCTTTCCGACGACGGATGCACTCCCGAAGATTCACACTCCGACGCTGTACCTCAACGGCGGCGAGCCCGATTTCATGATGGCGACCTCGAAGGCCAACTTCGACGCGATCAACAACGTGCCGATCTTCTACGGCGCGCGCAGCAACGCCGGCCACTCCGCGACGTACTTCCATCCCGGCGGCGGCGAGTTCGCGAACGTCTCGGTCGCGTGGCTCGATTGGCAGCTCAAAGGCAACAAGAAGGCGTCGGAAATGTTCGTCGGCGACAAGTGCGGGCTTTGCACGAACCCGAACTGGGAAACACATTCGAAGAAGCTGAAGTAGCGTTGAGCGCCGCAACGTCGTGCGCCAGGCTTGCAGGGGGAAATGGCGATGCGATGGACGAAGCGATCGACGAAGCTGTTCGCGTTGTTGGCTTGCGCCACGATCACGGCGACTGCGTTTTCGGCGGCGGCGCCGTCGGCCAGGCCCGAGGACGTGGGCCTGTCGACGGCGCGGTTGAAGCACGTGGCGGAGCTCGTGCAGCGCCACATCGACGCAGGCAGCTTCTCCGGTGCAGTGACGCTCGTCGCACGCAACGGCCGCATCGCGTATTACGAGGCCGCCGGCTCGATGGACTTGGAAGCCAAGAAGCCGATGACGAAGGACGCGATGTTCCGGATCATGTCGATGACGAAGCCGGTCATCGGCGTCGCCACGATGATGATGATCGAGGAGGGCAAGGTTCGACTTCAGGACCCGATCTCCAAGTTCATACCCGAGTGGGCCAACATGACCGTCGCCATGCCTAGCGCGCAGCCCGCTGCGCGCGTCGGCGGCGCGCCGACGCAGGCGCGCGGCGACGGCGCGGCCGCCGAGCCTTCGTACTACACCGTGCCCGCGGAGCGCGAAGTCACCATTCGCGACTTGCTCACGCACACCGGCGGGCTCGTCAGCGGACCGATGAGCAACGCGGCCGCCCGCAAAGTCGCAGCGGGCCCGAAGGACACGCTCGCGGACTACATCCCGCGGCTCGGCAAGGTGCCGCTCGAGTTCCAGCCCGGCACGCGCTGGGCGTACAGCGCCACGGCGGCCTTCGACACGCTGTCTCGAGTCGTCGAGATCACGTCGGGCATGCCGATCGACAAGTTCGTGAAGCAGCGGATTCTCGATCCGCTTGGGATGAAGGACACGACCTACATCGTGCCGACCGGCAACCCGCGGCTCGTGAAGCTGTACTCCCACACGGCGGAAGGACTGAAGCCGGCGCCCGATCCGGTGTTCATGAACGGCGTCTACTTCTCGGGCGGCGGCGGGCTCGTGAGCACGGCACCGACTACGCGCAATTCGCGCTGATGCTCGCGAACGACGGCGAATTGAACGGCGTGCGGCTCTTGAGCCCTCGCGCCGTGGGGCTAATGGACTCCGTGTTCGCGCCCGACACGCTGCCCGGACGGCCGCGCGGCGAAAGCTTTGGGCTCAGCATGCGCGTCGTGAACGATCCCGCGGCGCGGAACTCGTTCTTGACGGAAGGCAGCTTCGGCTGGAGCGGAGCCTTCGGCACTCACTTCTGGGTAGATCGCAAAGAGAAGCTCGTCGCGATCGTGATGACGCAAACGTCGAATCGCGAGTTTCTGAGCGACTTCGAGAACATGGTGATGCAGGCGGTCGTCGACTAGCGGCGGCGGCTCCGAGTATCGGCCCCGCGCGGTTACCGCGCCGCGGCCGACCGGTGGCCCGTGGTCCCGTGCCGCTCGCGAGCGGCGTGCGGCCGCAAAAAAGAGCATAGAATGCGCCATCGTCGATGGCCGCGCGCCGATATGGCACGGCGGCGCAAAAGGCTTGGATAGAGGAGGCCGTATGACGGTCGATTTCAGAGGTCATCCGATGTTTCGGGCGGCGGGTTCAACAGCCCGACGCGATTCGAGGCCGACGTCTACGACTGCGAGGTCTGGGGACAGATCCCGACCGACATCGAAGGCACGTTCTATCGCATGCAGTGCGACTTCGCCTATCGCGCCGCCGAAGAACGAGTGGCTGACCGGCTTCAACGGCGACGGCCACGTCAGCACGTTCCGCTTCGCGAACGGCTCGGTCGACTTCAAGTCGCGCTACGTGAAGACGCAGCGCCTGATGACCGAGCGCAAGGCGCGCAAGCGTCTCTGCGGCGTGTACCGCAACCCCTACACGGACGATCCGAGCGTCGCGAACATCGACCGCGGCGCTGCGAACACTCATATCTACTGGCACGGCGGCAAGCTGATCGCGCTGAAGGAAGATTCGCTGCCGTACTACCATCGATCCGCATACGCTCGAGACGCTCGGCCGCTGGGACTTCTACGGCAAGTGGAAGGCGACGAGCATGTCGGCGCATCCGAAGATCGATCCGCTGACCGGGCGAGATGATCGCGTACGGCTACCAGGCCAAGGGCATCCTCTCGAAGGACATCGCGGTCTACACGATCAACACCGACGGCCACATCATCAAAGAGGTGTGGCTCAAGTCGCCGTACCTCGGAATCATTCACGACATCGCGATCACGCAGAAGCACGTTCTGATTCCGGTGATCGCGCGCACGACGAGCCTCGAGCGGCTCAAGAGCGGCGAGCCGATGTGGGATTGGGACGGCAAGCTGCCGACGATGGTCGGCGTGCTGCCGCGCGACGGCGAGGCGAAGGACGTGCGCTGGTTCAAGGGACCGGCGCGCAACACGCTGCACTTCCTGAACGCCACGGACGACGGCAACAAGATCACGATGGAGCTGCCGGTCTCCGACGAGGAGCGCTCGCCGTCGCAGATCAAGCGCTGGACGTTCAATCTGAACTCGAAGAGCGACGCGTTCGCCGAAGAGGTGATCTCGACGTCGAACGGCGTGCTCGCGCGCATGGACGATCGGTATCTCTCGCTGCCGTACCGCTATGGCTACGTCGGCAACAACGACTCGTCGAAGCCGTACGACACGGCCGACCGGCGGCAATCGCGCGGGCCGCGTGACGAACACCTACCGGCGCTTCGACGTGAAGAACCCGGGCTCGACAAGGAGAGCGTGTTCTTCGCGGGCCCGACACAGAGCCTGCAGGAGTCGATGTTCGTGCCGCGCAAGGGCAGCAAGGAAGAGGGCGACGGCTACGTGATGGGCATCGCCAGCAACTACGCCGAGATGCTCTCGGAGCTGCACATCGTCGACGCGAAGAAAATGGAGGAGGGCGCCGTCGCGATCGTGAAGCTGCCGTTCCGCCTGCGCGGCGGCACGCACGTGAATTGGTACTCAGCCGACGAGCTCGCTACGGAACAGGCGGCAACGGTATGAGCACGACGACGCGTCTTTACGCTCGTCGCGAGGTGCTCGCGGCCGCCGCCGGAGCGGCCGCAGTGGCCTGTGTGCCGTTCAGCTCGTACGCGACGCCCGCGCTCGGAGCGCCGAGCGTCGAGCCGTTCGCCGACTGGGCGATCGATGACCAGTGGGGCGTGGTCCCACGTTGGGACGCGATCCCATGCGTGCCGCAACATCGCGACGACGCGCGGCTCGCGGCGGTGCAGCCCATCGACGTGCAGTTTCTCGCCTAGCAGCCCCCGCCGCGTCGCGCATGACTCAGCGCGGTCGGGCCGACCGGGCTCGTTCGGCGCGGGCTTGCCCGCGCGGGAGACGATGCAGTGCGTGTCTGTCTCGGCGTCTCGGTTTGCGCGGTTGCGCTCTTCGCGCAGAGCGACCCCTCCTCCGGCCAGCCCGCGCCCACGGCAGTGGGAGATCCTTACGAAAATGTCGACTGGCGGACGTTCTCGCACTATCGAGCCGATTTGCACGTGCATACGCTGCAAAGCGACGGCTGCCATTCGGTCAGCGAGGTCGTCAAGGCGTTTCACGACGTGGGCTTTGCGATCTTGTCGATCACGGACCACGACATCATGGCGCCGAATTTTTGCCCGCTGCGCGACGCCGCGACACCGGCTCAGATCGACTTCGGAGCTTACGCCACGGAGCGGACGCCATATCCCGATCCGCAGCCGCCGACGTTCCCGGCCGACACGACATGGCCCTGGACGACTTACGGAGCGCCGTCGCCGGCCGAGCTTGGAATGCTCGGGATCGAAGGCTCCGAGTTGACGTGCACCTATCACGTCAATTCGTTCTTCAGCGACTATGGCGTGCGTCCGCCGTGCAAAGGCGGGGTCGACATCGACGTTGACGCGGAGCTGCTCGAGGTCGCGCGAAGAGGCGGCTTGGCCGTGTTGAACCACCCGGACACGAGGCAACCGCCGGAATGGTTCGCGAAGGTCTATCGTGACCATTCCGGCGAGTCCTTCGTCGGCATCGAGATCGCATCGGACGAGCCGGCGGCTACCGATTCCTACGCCACGCTCTGGGACCAGCTGCTCGGCGAGCTCATGCCGTCCCGCGCGATCTGGGGGTTCGGAACCTCCGACACGCATATCCTCGCGCGGACGCGCTTCGCGTTCACCGTGTTTGTGCTGCGCGAGCTCACGGCGGATGGCGTGAAGGACGCGATGCGCCGCGGTCAGTTCTACTCGGTCGTGCGGCCGACGACGATGGTGAACCTCTCCCGAGATCGAGGCCTCACATTCGCGGGCCGGGCGGCGTACGACGGGGCGTATCCGGAATTGCGCTCGATCGCAGTGGATCGCGAAGCGCGACGGATCACGATCGATGCCGCCGGCTATGACGAGATCGTTTGGATCTCGCGGAGTACAGCGCGCGACAAGGGCGCGGCGGCCGACGCGCCTTGGCCGTCCGGCGAGGTCGTTCAGCGCGGACCCGTGTTCGACTTCTCGGATAGCAATTCGACGTTGCGCTACGTGCGCGCCGAGGTCATACGGCACACCGACGCCGGGGCGGTTCGCCTGATTCTCAATCCCTTTGCGCTGACGCGGCGGTAGTGGCCGGTCCGTCGGGTGCTCTGCGTACCCGCTTCAGCGTCTTAAGAATTCCCGCACTGCGGGTACCCGCGATTGTTCGGGCGCCGGGGCCCGACGACAATGCGGTGTCCACCGTCGGGTCGTCGGGGAGTAGCAGTTTCTTGCTGAGCCGTCGCGAAGCTTTGGCATCGATCTCGGGCGCGCTCTGCGCGGCCGCGGCGCCGCGCTGGGCGCTCGGCGCCGCGCCGGGTTCGCTCGAAAGCAAGGATCTCGCCGCGGGGCTCGTCGTGATCACCGGCGCCGGCGCGAACGTGGTCGCGCTCAGAGCTACCGATGGACTCTTGCTCGTCGACGGCGGCTTGGCATCGAAGTCGGGCGAGCTGCTCGATCTGCTCGCCGCACACGGCGGCGCCGTCCGGATGCTGTTCAACACGAGCTGGCGCGACGAGCACACCGGCTCGAACGAGACGCTCGGCACACGAGGCGCCAAGATCGCGGCGCACGTGAATACGAAGCTCTGGCTCGGCGGCGACTTCGACGTCGACTGGGAAGACCGCCACTACGCGCCACGGCCTGCCGCTGCGCTGCCCGGAATGACCTTCTATGCCTCGGGCTCGCTCGACTTCGGCGGCCGCAACGTGGAATACCGATACCTTCCGCGGGCGCACACGGACGGCGACGTCGCGGTGTTCTTCCCCGATGCGAACGTCCTCGCCGTTGGCGCGCTGCTCGCAGTCGGGTCGTACCCGGTTCCCGACTACGCGACCGGCGGCTGGATCGGCGGCCTCGAAGCCGCGACGCGGGCGCTGCTCGATGCGACGGATGGCTCGACCAAGATCGTGCCGGCCTTCGGCGCAGCTTGCGGCCGCGCCGAGCTCGAAGCGCAGTTGAAGCTTTGCACGGCGGTGCGCGAACGCGTCGCCGACGCGTACAAGCGCGGGCTCAGCTTCAAGGAGTTCGTCGCAACCAATCCGACGCAGGAGTTCGACGCCGCGCGCGGCGACCCGAGCCTGTTCCTGAAGCTCGTGCACAAGGGCGCGTGGCCGCACATCCGCGAGCTCGGCGGCGTGATTTAGCAGGGGAATCCGACACCGCAATGCCGAGCCGTCAAACCATCACGTTGTCGATCGCCGTCGTCGCCGCGCTCGCGATCGGGCCCGCGATGTACTTCCTGCATCGCAAGCCGCAACCGCAGCCCGCGGAGCTCTGGGCGCAGCTCGGCAAGTACTGCGTCGACTGCCACAACCGCGACGACCTCACCGCCGGCATCGCGTTCGACAAGATGTCGGCCGCGGACATCGCGCGCGATCCGAGAAGTGTTCGAGGCCGCGATCCGCAAGCTGCGCGGTAACCAGATGCCGCCGCCGGGCTCGGCGAGGCCGGCGCCCGAGATGCGCGACTCGCTCGTGCACTGGTTCGAGACGACGCTCGACGCGGCGGCCGAGCACGCGCCGAAGCCGGGCCGTGTAGCCCTTCACCGGCTCAACCGAACCGAGTATGCGAACGCGGTGAACGATCTCTTCGGGCTCAAGATCGACGTCGCGGCGCTCTTGCCGAAGGACGACGAGAGCGATGGGTTCGACAACATCGCGAACGTGCTCAAGGTCTCGCCGTCGTTCCTCGAGCAGTACGTCTGCGGCCGCGGGCGTCGTGAGCGAGATGGCGGTCGGCAATCCTCACGCGAAGATGGACAGCCGCGTGTTCTACGCGAAGCCCGGTACGAATCAGAATTACTATCGCGCGGGCATGCCGCTCGGCACGCGCGGCGGAATGCTCGTCGAGCACTTCTTCCCGGCGGACGGCGCTTACGAGATCTCGCTCGGCGGCCTCGCTCGCGCGCGCTACGTCGAAGGCCTCGAGTATCGCCACAAGCTGATCGTCGCGATCGACGGCAAAGAGGTGTACGCGAACGAGATCGGCGGCCCCGAGGACCTGGAGGATGTCGACCTGCACCAGGCCGCGGCCGTCGGCAAGATCAACTCGCGATTTCAGCACATCCGCGTGCAAGTGCCGGCCGGCCCGCACACGGTCGCGGCGACGTTCGTCGCGCGCACGATGTCGGAGTCGGACGCGGTGCTCGAGCCGCTCGTGCCGGGCGGCGGGGAGGTCGGGATCATCGAAGGCGAGGAGAGCCCGCTCAAGATCGAGCGCCTCGAGATCGACGGCCCGATCGATCCGACCGGCGTCGGCGATACGCCGAGCCGCAAGAAGATCTTCGTTTGCCGGCCGTCGAGCGAGGCCGAGCAACAGCCGTGCGCGCGCGAGATCCTCGCGAAGGTCGCTCGCACCGCGTTCCGCCGACCGGTCACCGATGCGGATCTAAAGACACCGCTCGAGTTCTTCGCGACCGGCAAGCTCGCGGGCGGCTTCGACAACGGAATCCGCAACGCGCTGATGATCATTCTCGCGAGCCCGGAGTTCCTGTATCGCGTCGGTGCTCCGCCCGAGGACCGCGCGCCGGGCACGATCTACGCCGTCGACGACTACGAGCTCGCGTCGCGACTCTCGTTCTTCCTGTGGAGCCGGTTGCCCGACGACGAGCTGCTTGAAGCTCGCGGAGCAGGGCAAGCTCCACGACGACGCGGTGCTCGCTGGCCAGGTGAAGCGCATGCTCGCGGATCCGCGCGCGGAATCGCTCGCGACGAACTTCGGCGCGCAGTGGCTGCAGACTCGCAAGGTGGCCGAGTTCGTGCCCGACCCGGTGCTGTTCCCGGAGGGCAACCCGGATCTCGACGACGCACTTGCGAAGGAGCTGCAGCTGTTCGTGAAGAGCGTGCTGCTCGAAGACCGCAGCGTGCTCGAGCTGCTGAGCTCGAACCAGACGTTCGTGAACGAGCGGCTCGCGCTGCACTACGGGATCAGCGGCGTGCGCGGCGACCAATTCCGCAGAGTGACGCTCACGGACCAGAACCGCTGCGGCCTGCTCGGCAAGGGCGCGATTCTGATGGCGACGTCGTACCCGAACCGCACGGCCCCGGTGCTCCGCGGCGCGTGGATCCTCGACGCGCTCTCGGCACGCCGCCCGCATCGCCGCCGCCGAACGTGCCGGCGTTCCCCGAGAACCAGGAAGGCTCGGCGCCGCGAACCGTGCGCGAGCGGCTCGAGCAGCACCGCGCGAATCCGACGTGCAACGGCTGCCACGGCGTGATGGACCCGCTCGGCTTCGCGCTCGAGAACTTCGACGCGATCGGCGCTTGGCGCACGAAGGATCGCGAGACCGCGACGCCGATCGATTCCACCGGCGAGCTCGCGGACGGCACGCTCGTGCAACGGCCCGGTCGAGCTGCGCAAGGCGCTGCTCGCGAAGCCGAACCAGTTCGTCGCAGACGCTCACCGAGAAGCTCATGACGTTCGGGCTCGGCCGCGGCATCGACTACAACGACATGCCGGCCGTGCGCAAAGTCGTGCGCGACGGCCGCGCGCGACAACTACCGCTTTTCCGCGCTGCTGACCGCGATCGCGGAGAGCGAGCCGTTCCGTTACAGCACGGTGCCGGGCGCCGACGGCGATCTCGAGACGCACGCCGCGGCGACGCGCTGAGCGAGGGAGGAGGAGCAAGATGTTCGTCACGAAGAAGCATTTGTCGCGGCGCACCGTGCTGCGCGGAATCGGCGCGACGGTTGCGCTGCCGATGCTCGATGCGATGGTGCCCGCGCTCGCGAGCGCGCCGCAAAAGCCGCTGCGTCGAAGCCTCGGCTTCGTCTACTTCCCGCACGGCGCGATCATGAGCCAGTGGACGCCGTCAGGCCGACGGCAAGAGCTTCGAGCTCATGCCGATTCTCGAGCCGCTCGAGCCGTTCAAGAAGCAGCTCACGATCGTGAGCGGGCTCGAGAACAAGCACGCGTCCGGGCCCACGCACGCGATCACGCCGGGCACGTGGCTCAGTCAGCGTGAGCCCGCGGATCAGTCACGACCCGTTACGGCGCCACGACGGCCGATCAGATCGCCGCTCAGCACATCGGCCAGGACACGCCGTTGCCGTCGCTCGAGGTGTCGACGGAGGAGCCGATCGGCGGCGGCGCGTGCGATCGCAACTACGGCTGCAGCTACGGCGCGACGATCTCGTTCCGCACCCGACGACGCCGCTGCCGATGGAGTTCAATCCGCGCAAGCTGTTCCAGCGCCTGTTCGGTCAGGGCGACACGCCCGAGGAGCGCAGGGCGCTCGCGGCGCAGTACGCGAGCGTGCTCGACGTCGTCGCGGGCAAGGCCGCGTGCGCTGCAGAAGCGCGTCGGGCCGTCGGACCGCGCGATGCTCGACGACTATCTCGAGAGCGTGCGCGAGATCGAGCGCCGCGTGCAGAAGATGGAGGCGAACGACCTGTCGCACATCCAGCTGCCCGACGCGCCGGTCGGCATCCCGAACAAGTTCGAAGATCAGATGAACCTGATGTTCGACACGGTCGCGCTCGCGTGGCAAGCGAATCTCACGCGCATCACGACGTTCATGATGGCGGCCGAGGTCAGCAACATGACCTTCAACCAGATCGACGTGCCGGACGCGTTCCACGCGCTGTCGCATCATCAGAACAACGGGCCGAAGCTCGAGCGCTTGCAGAAAGTGCAGACCTACAACACGAAGATCGTTCGCGCGCTTCGTGCAGAAGCTCGCCGATACGCCGGACGGCGACGGCTCGCTGCTCGATCACTCGATCCTTCTGTACGGCAGCAACATGAGCAACAGCAACGCGCACGACCATTTCCCGCTGCCGGCCGCGGTGCTCGGCGGCGGTTGCGGCAAGCTCAAGGGCGGCCAGCACGTGCGCTATCCGCGATCGCACGCCGCACTCGAACCTCGTGTTCACCGTTCTGAACCGCGCCGGGGTGCCGGTCGAGTCGCTCGGCGACAGCACCGGCGAGATAGCGGAGGTTTGATGCGCGGTCCGAGACACGTTACGTCGGGCGCGCTGGCCGCGGCCGCCGTCGTCGCGCTGCTTTCCGGCGCCGCCTTCGCGGAGGGCACCGCGCTCGTTGCCGCGGCGAAGTCCGCGGATCATGCCGCCGCGCTCGCTGCGCTCAACCAAAAGGCCGACCCGAACGTCGCCGACGCCGACGGCTCGACCGCGTTGCTTTGGGCCGTGCACAACGACGACGTCGACCTCGTGAAGAAGCTTCTCGCGGCGGGCGCCGACGTGAAGAAGGCGAACGCGTATGGCGCGACGCCGATGTCGGAAGCAGCGATCGTCGCGGACGTCGCCGTGCTCGAAGCGCTGCTCGGCGCGGGCGCCGACGTCGAGTCGAAGAACGCCGACGGCCAGACGGCGCTGCATGGTCGTCGCGCGCACCGGTAACGTCGCGGCCGCGGAGCTCTTGATCAAGCACGGCGCAGACGTGAACGCGCGCGAGGATCGCAAGGGTCAGACGGTGTTGATGTGGGCGACGGCCGAGAGCCAGCCCGCGATGGTCGAGGCTGCTGCTCGCGCACGGCGCCGACGCGAACGCACGCTCGACCGTGTACGACTGGGAGCGGCGCGTCACGGCCGAGCCGCGGATGAAGAACATGCCCACCGGCGGGTTCACGCCGCTCCTGTTCGCCGCGCGCCAGGGCTGCCTCGAGTGCGCGAAGGAGCTCGTCGGTGCGGGCGCGAAGGTCGACATGACGGATCCCGACGGCATCACGCCGCTGCTGAGCTCGCGTGCTCAACGCGCATTTCGATACCGCGAAGCTACCTGCTGTCCGCGAAGGCGAGCCCGAACAAGTGGGACTGGTGGGGCCGAACGCCGCTCTACGCGGCCGTCGACTACAACACTCTGCCGCACGGCGGCCGGCCGGATCGCCCGTCGCTCGACGACACGACGAGCTTGCAGATGATCGAGACGCTGCTCGACGCCGGGCGCCAACGTGAACGCGCAGCTCAAGCTGTTCCCTCCGTATCGGAGCCTGCGCATGGACCGCGGCGCGGACGCGATCCTCGACATCGGCACGACGCCGTTGTTGCGCGCAGCGCGCGGAGCCGACGTGGCGGCGATGAAGGTGCTGCTCGCGCACGGCGCGCTCGTCGATCTGCCGCAGGTCACGGGCGCGACGCCGTTGATGGTCGCGGTCGGGCTCGCGGTTCCGACCGACACGCGCGGCAAGTTCCGCACGGAGCTCGACGCGCTCGCGGCCGCGCAGGTGCTGCTCGACGCGGGGGCCGACGTGAACGCGCGCGACACGCGCGGTCGGACGCCGCTGCACGCAGCCGCGGCTCAGGGCTACAGCGACGTCGCGAAGTTCCTCGTCGAGCGCGGAGCCGACCTCAAGGCTGCCGACAACGACGGCGTGCTGCCCGTGGACGCGGCGCTCGGTAAGCTAAAGGGTGGGCGGGGCCCGGGCGCCGTGCACTCGGACACCGCGAAGGTGCTGAGCGAGCTCGCCGCGGCGCGCTGAGCGTCGCTCGCCGACCCGTCGATTCTTCCGTGACCCTCCTCGGCGCCCATTGAGATGCGCCGCAGCGATTCGCCGCATGTCTTGCGCCACCAGGCCGCCTGCTTTTGCTGCGCGACGCGTACCGGGTGCAACCTTCTGTTCCAGCGTCGGACGGTCGCGCAATGTTGTTCCAGCGGAAACTGGCTTGCTCGTTCTGTAGAAAGAGTGCTGCCCAGGTATCGAAGCTCGTCGCTGGCCGCAGGGCATACATATGCGATGCCTGCACAGCTGAAGCACAGCGCCTAACGGCTGATTCGGCGCGGCGCGGTCGAGTCTGACGCGTCCGAGTCAGATGTCGATGACGCCGGCGTGAGCACGCCGGAGCGCCCCGCGACCGAATCGCTTCGCCGCGCTAGCGAATCGCCGCATGTCTTACGCCACCAGGCCGCCTGATTCTTGCTGTGCGACGCGTACCGGGTGCAACCTTCTGGTTTCAGCGTCGGAGGGTCGCGCAATGTTCTTCCAGCGGAAACTGGCTTGCTCGTTCTGTGGAAAGAGTGCTGCCGAGGTATCGAAGCTCGTCGCTGGCCGCAGGGCGTACATCTGCGATGCCTGCACAGCTGAAGCACAGCGCCTAATGTCTGATTCCGGTGGAGCTCAGTCCGGGTCCGCGGCGTCACCGAAGACACATTCGTTGGCCGATTTGTGGGGACGGCTCGTACGGCGCAGGGATCGCACTGACGGCGGGTCGCTTTCAATGAAGCCGGCGTAATCAGCAGTGCCGACAGCGAGCCGCGGCACTGAACGGCAGGGCGAGGGATCGATCGGGCATGTCGGCGCGGCGATTCAACAAGGGTCTCGTTCTGGCGGGGGTCGTCGTCGGCACGGCGTTCGCAGCGGTTGACATGCTCCTGACCTGGCTCGACCCGGTGCAGGATGACTCACCTCAGGCGTTGCTTCTGTTCTACGGCCCGATGTTCATGTCGTGGGGCATCGCCGCGTTCGTCGTTGCGGGGCACACGGGCCGAGTCTCGTCCGGCGTGATTGGCGGCGTGATCATCGCGTTCGCTACGTCTGTCATCTTCGTAGCGCTCAATCTCGTCCGCGTGAATCTCTTTCTCGATCAGCTCGTGGACAGAGTCGATTGGCAGAACATGATGATGAGATTTAGAGCGAGCGGTGACACTCTACGATTGTTCGTGAATTCGGACTATATCCGGGGCGCTCCTTTCAAGATCGGCGTAGGCAGTGCGATTGGGGCGCTTATGGGCAGCGCGGGAGGCGCGGCGTGGTGGCTACGGCATGGACGCAGACATCGTTGAAACGTGAGATTCGACTCGAAGCGCCCTCCGCGCGGCATGCGGACGAGCTGATCGCCGCGGTGCGGCGCAGCCGGCGATTGCACGGCGGCTGGATTACGAACGCGCCCGCGACTCGCGAGCAATACCGAGCCTTTCTACGATATTCGCGGACGCCAAGCAGGATTAGCCGCTTCGTGCGGATCGACGACGAAGATCTCGCGGGGGTCGTCAACATCTCGGAGATCGTGCTGGGCTCGTTCCGCTCGGCGTACCTGAGCTACTACGCGTTCGAGCCGCACCAGCGTCGCGGCTACATGCGAGCGGGAGTCTCGGCGATGATTCAGCTCGCGTTCCGCGAACATCGGTTGCATCGGCTCGAGGCGAACATCCAGCCCGAGAATGCTCCTTCGATAGCGCTCGTCCGGAGCTTGGGATTCGAGCTCGAGGGTTACTCGCCGCGGTATTTGAAGATCGGCGGCCGCTGGCGCGATCACGAGCGTTGGGCGATCCGGTCCGAGAACTGGAGGGCGCGGCGGTCGCTCGATCCATGACGGTCTCAGTACGACTCGCCGGTTTGCAGGACCTCGAGCAGTTGGCTCCGCTGTTCGACGGCTACCGTCAGTTCTACGGCAAGCCTTCGGATCCCGATCTCGCTCGGCGGTTCTTGTCGGATCGGCTGTCGAAACAGGACTCGCTCGTGCTGATTGCCGAAGCGCCCGGCGCGGGCGCAATCGGGTTCGTGCAGCTGTATCCGAGCTTCTCGTCCGTCAGGGCTGCGCGCATCTACATTCTCAATGACTTGTTCGTCGCAGCGAGCGCACGTCGGCATGGAACGGGCGCTTTGCTGTTGCGGGCAGCGGCCGATCTCGCGCGTTCCTCGGGCGCGGTACGGCTGAAGCTGTCGACGGAGATCACGAACCTCGCCGCGCAACGCCTCTACACCGCGCTCGGTTGGAAACGCGACGAAGACTTCTACGAATACGGCTTGTCGCTCTAACGCAACCGAAACGGGCGGAACTTCGCTCGGCCGACTCGCTTAGTCGGGTTCCTCCCGCACCCGGCAGAGAAATTCGCTCCCGTCGCCACGCGCGCGGCCGGGCGAGACGTCGTTCGTCATCAAACAGTAACAAAGCGATTATCTAATGCTGCGCCAGTGCAACGCGTTTGTACCACGGGTGGAACGCCCTGCGCCGCATACGAGATTCATTCAATCGACTAGTGGGAGCCCTACATGCGAACGACAAGAACTCTGCTGCAATCCACGCTGGCGATCGCGGTCGTCATAGCCACCACCACGACGTCCTATGCTCAAGACGCCGAA
Organism: uncultured Gammaproteobacteria bacterium; assembly: GCA_963841645.1. Classification (GTDB taxonomy): domain Bacteria; phylum Pseudomonadota; class Gammaproteobacteria; order Steroidobacterales; family Rariloculaceae; genus FEN-1219. Next base: position 61,229 of record CAWJDS010000031.1, read on the forward strand.
TCGACGACCGTCGGGGGAAGGCTGTTTGCCGACTTCACGGACGTGTCGCTCAAGAATAACGGCGTTTCACAGCCCGCGAGCGGTTACGGCGTCGACGTCAAGCGCGGCTACCTCATCGTGCAGCATAGCTTCGACAAGACGTGGGCGGCGAACCTCACCACGGACTTCAACTACGTCGCCAACGACGGCGAGACGAACCTCTACATCAAGAAGGCCTACGTTCAAGGCAAGGTTTCCGACGCGCTCGTCGGCCGCCTCGGCGCGGCGGACACCCCGTGGGTGCCGTTCGTCGAAGACATCTACGGCTATCGCTACGTCGAGCTCGAGATCATCGATCGTCTGAAGTTTGGCACGTCGTCCGATTGGGGCGTGAACGCGAACGGCAAGACGATGAACAGCAAGCTGAATTACTCCGTCTCGCTACTGAACGGCGGCGGGTACAAGAATCCGACGCGCAGCAACGGGATGGACGCCGAGGCGCGCATCGGCTTCGTGGTGGGCGACGGTCTCAACATCGCGCTCGGCTTCTACAGCGGCAAGCTCGGTAAGGATATCGACACGTCCACGACGCCCGCGATCCACACGGCGGAGCGCGAGACGGCGCTCGTCGCGTACAACAAGAAGGCCCTGCGCATCGGCCTCGAGTACTTCAACACCGACAACTGGAATCAGGTCACGACCGCGGCGAAGGACTCGGCGGACGGCTACTCGCTGTGGTTCTCGTTCGACTTCACGCCGAAGTTCGGCATCTTGGCGCGAGCGGACGATTCCAACTTGAGCAACAAGCTCAACCCGGCCCTCGAGGACAAGTACTACAACCTCGGAATCGCGCTTCACCCGCGCAAGAACGTCGACTTCGCGATCGTCTATAAGGACGAGAAAGTCGACGGCGGGAGCTGGAATACCGGCAATGGCGTGATCGGCGCCACGAACGGCCACGGCAAGTACGAAGAGATCGGCCTCTGGGCGCTGATGAACTTCTAGTACGTTTCTATTCAGCTCGCGGCGCCTAGTGCGCCGCGAGCTCATTTCGAACGTACGCAGCGACGTAGCTCGGATCGACGCGAGTGTCGAGCGCATGGCTATCCTTCCCCGAGAGGGCGCGACGGGACGTTCGCTACTTCTTGGCCCCGCGCAGCGCGCGAATCTTGTCGAGCACCGGACCGGCGAGCGAGGCGAACTCCGCGTCGCCCATCCGATCCATCGACTTGCCGCTCACGGTGAAGAGCAGCATCAGAAGGTCATGAATGCGCTTGAACGCTGCCGGATTCTTGCGCTTGCAGACGCTCTCGTCGCCGCGCAAGCATTGCAGCGCGACGTTCGGGTCTAGGATGTCGACGTCGCACGCCACCGCGAGCTTCGAGATCTCGCCGACGATCGCATCGATCTGGCGGCCCCAATACTTGTTCTGAACCTTGGTTTTCGGTTGGTTCTCGTTCTCGTCTTCTTGCATCGCGGCATCCTTTGCGTCGACGGGGCATCGTACGTTCTGGCGTGCGCGATGAGAAGCGGCCTTGGACCGACGCGGAACGCGCAACGCTACAACGCCGGATGATCCATCTGGCGCATGCGTTATACGCAGTTCTTCTAATGACAATTCGTTAGAGGATCTCGTGCTAGCCGTCGGATATAACTGTGGAATTCGATTGCCTTAAGAAACGGTCATGGTCGATGCGACCATCGCGGGGTAAGCTGCGTGAACATGGCAAGGAAGCGAGCACGAGTGTCGTTGAACGACGACATGCAGATGGACACAGAGACCGCGCGCAGCGCTGATGCTCCAACTTCTGCTCCGAGCGCCGGCAACACGGACGCAGGGGCGGCAGCGCGTAGCCATGTGCACAGCGTGCGGCCCATCGGCGGCATCGTCGGCGAGCGCTTCATCGTGAAAGCTCACCTGGGCCGAGGGCGCCTCGATGAGCGCTACGGAGCCGTCGACCGTTCGCTGTCGGACCCCGACGTGGCGAGCGAGCGCTCCGTCGTGCTGCATTTTCTGAACGGCCGTGTCGCGCAGCAAACGCGATTGCTACAGAAGCTCGAGACGAGCTACCACCATCCGCATTCGTGGGCTCATCGCAATCTCATCGGCATTCTCGGATTCGGGTCCGACCGCGGAGAGTATTTCTTCGTCACCGAGGAGCTCGAAGGTGGCACGTTGCGCACGATCCTCGACGAGGTGGCCCCTGAGGTGCCGCCGGAGGAAGAAGCGTTCAGCGTTCTCGCCGGGATCGGGGACGCTCTGAAGTACGCGCACGCGAAGGGCGTCATCCACGGCGATATTCGCCCCGAGAACGTCTTCGTGACTCGCGATCTCGTGGTCAAAGTGCTCGACCTGCTGCCCGCGACCTTGCCGCGGACCGTGCCGATGTTTCCGGAGGACAACGGTGCGAAGGGGCCGGTCCCGGACCCGAGGGACGACGTCTACGGCCTCGCGTGCGTCGCGTACGAGCTGTTCTCCGGCAAGCATCCGTTCAATTCGAACACGGCGCTCGAGGCGTTCGCCGCCGGTCTCAGGCCCGCGCCGATTCTCACCTTGGATCCGCGGGCTTGGGGTGCTCTTGTCAGCGGTCTCGCGCTGCGTCGCGACCAGCGCACAGCGAGCGTTGCGGCTTTTCTGGCCGACCTCGGCGTGACGGGTCGGGAACGATTGCGCCGCGCGAGCGAAGCGGACTCGGGCGCCACGGCGAGCACCGCTGCCGCGGCGACCCCCGCTCGGAATGACGACGCTGATTGGGGCGATCTCAGCGACAAGACGCTCGAGACGGTCAGCGTGAGGAGGCCCGCCCCGCGGGCGGCGAGCGTGAGCGCGCCAGACATGAGCGCACCGGACGTCGATCACCGGTACGAGTTGTTGAGGGCACGCCGCTACGAAGAGCGGCCGAGAAGCGCGAGTCGTTGGCTTCCATGGGTCCTCGCGATCGGAGGCGCCGCCGCCGCCGTGTACTGGAACTACGCATGGCTTCAGCAGCGCGGACCGGAGTGGTTTGCGATGGGACGCGATCTGGTCGGCAAAGCGGTCCAGGGCAATCAGGGCGCGGTGCCCGGCGTCGCGAACGAAGCGACGGCCTCGGCCGATGCAGCGACTCCCGCGGCGAGCCCGCAGCTCGCGAACCCGGCGCCCGCAGGCTCCGGGGCGGAGCGAGCGAATAGCGGTGCGTCGAGCAGCGGCGCGTCGAGTAGCGTTGCGCCTGCGCCGAAAGACGGGCGCCCGCCGCCGAAAGACTCGAGCGCGGCACCGAAAGATTCGATCACGCCGGCAAGAGAAACGAGCCCCGTGCCGAAGGACGCGAGCGCTCAGCCCCCGGCTGCAACGGACCCGAGCCCCTCGACGGTGACGCAGGTGCAACGCGCTGAGATAGCCGGGGAGCCTGCGGCGGCGGAAATCTTCGAGCCCGAGAAGCCCGTCGTCGTCGTTTCCGAAGCGGCGCCGAGCGCGGCGATTACGATCCGTCGGCGCGGAAGTCTCGACGGGAGCACGTCCTTCGTCTGGTGGACGACCGACGGAACCGCGATCGCGGACGAGGACTACATCAACCTCGGCGCGCGCATCGAGAAGCTCGCCGCCGGCGAGCAGACCCGGACGATCTACGTGCCAATCGTTCACGACTCGAAGCCCGAGGCTCGAGAGAGCTTCTATGTGAACGTGCGTCCGGGGCAGGGCGGCAAGCGCCAAGACCCCGCGGAGCGTGTCGAGGTCGTCATAGAGGATGACGATTGACGTCTCGCTCGTGACCGACGCACCCATCCTCCGTCCAGCCGCGACCGTCGATCGCGCCGTCGTCTGAACGTGCGCGCCCCCTTCTGCGGGGGGAGCCGATCAGGCAGACTCAGTTAAAACCAGCGAAGGGGGAAGGCCATGGCTCGTCGATTCGTGCCCGCCGCGCGGATGGGCGCGCTCATTGTCGGCGCGGCGCTCGTCGCGCCACTCGCGGGCAGCCAAGACAGCCGCTCGCTCGCCGAGCGGCTCGACGCGCTCGAGGCCCAAGTGGTTGCCGCCGAGGACATCAGCGCGCTCAAACGCCTCCAGCGCGAGTACGGCTATTACGTCGACAAGGGCATGTGGGAGGACGTGGCCGACCTCTACAGCGCCGACGCGGTCGCGAACTATCCCGCCGGTACTTACATCGGTCACGACAGCATCCGCAAGCATCTCTATATGAATGTCGGCGGCGGTCAGGTCGGCGAGAACGGATTGCCCGACAACCGAATCTACGACCACATCAACATTCAGCCTGTCGTCCACCTCGACCCGGGCGGCAAGACCGCGAAGGGCCGCTGGCGCGCGTTCGCGATGTTCGGTGGATTCGGCGGCGGTGCAACGTGGGCCGAGGGCGCGTACGAGATGACGTACGCGAAGGAGAACGGCGTCTGGAAGATCAAGACGCTGGACTATCACTCGGGCTTCGGCGCGCCGTACGCGACGGGCTGGGCGCCCCCCGCGCCGGCCGCTTCCGCCGCAACGCCGGCACCGGGCGCCGCGCCGCCCGTCGGTGCGAGTGCGAGCGGCGACCACGGCGGCCGGGGCGAATAGTGCGCCAGCCGGCGCGGCTCCGCCGCCGCGCGGGCCGCGGAATCTCGCCTATCCGCCCGATCGGCCGCGCAACGAGCCGTGCGCGGGCTTTCCGGCGGCGTGCCCGCCGACGATGCATTACACGAATCTCGGCGCGACGGACGCGGGCCACATCTGGACTACGGTCGACTTGCCCGCGGCTGCCGGCAAGCGGCGACTCGCGCGAGCGAGCGGCGGATCTCGCGCGCCGTGCGCAACGTCTCGACGACGAGCAGGCGATCGAGAACCTACAGAAGATTTACGGCTATTACGTCGATCGCCGCATGTGGGACGAGGTCGCGGATCTCTTCGCCGCGAACGGTACGATCGAGATGGCGCAGATGGGCGTCTACGTCGGCAAGGCGCGCGTGCGTCGATTCTTGGACCTGCTCGGCCCGTCGGGAATCAAAGACGGCGAGCTCAACGATCACGTCCAACTGCAAGTCGTCGTCGATGTCGCGCCCGACGGCCGCACCGCGAAGTCGCGGAGCCGCGAGCTCGACATGCTCGGCGCCGTCGGAGCCAAGGGCTACTGGAGCGAGGGCGTCTACGAGAATACTTGGGTCAAGGACGACGGCGTCTGGAAGCTCAAGGACCTGCGCTACTTCCCGACGTTCATCAGCGACTACGATCTCGGCTGGGGCAAGGATGCGCAGCCCGTGCCGACCGCGAGCAAAGATCTGCCGCCCGACCGCCCGCCGACGAGCGTGTATGCGATCTACCCGAAGGCGCACATCCCGCCGTACCACTACGACAACCCGGTGAGCGGGCTCGCGCCGCGCTATCCGGAAGCGCGCGGCCGGCCGACTGACGCCGCGATCAAGGCGATTCGCGCGCCGGTCGACGCGAGCAAGGCCGCGCGCGGCTCGCGCGCGCAGCAGAAGGACGTCGACGCGGTCGTCGCGCAAACCGAGCAGCAAGTCGGCCGCGTGAAGGACTTCTACGAGATCGACAACCTGATCGACGGCTACGGCTATTACCTCGACAAGAACCTCTGGACCGATCTCGCAAACCTGTTCTCCGAGCACGGCACGATCGAGCTCGCGCAACGCGGCGTGTACGTAGGCCGTGAGCGCGTGCGCGCCGCGCTGTTCAACGTGTTCGGCAAGGAAGGACCCCAAGAGAATCGGCTCGGCAATCACATCCAGTGGCAGGCGGTGATCCACGTCGCGCCGGATGGGAAGAGCGCGAAGGCGCGTTCGCGCATGATGCAGCAGCTCGCGTTCGGGCCGCGGCCGTCGATGGGCGCGTCGCTCTACGAGAACGAGTTCGTGAAGGAGAACGGCGTTTGGAAGTACAGCGTCGATCACACCTATAACACCTGGGGTGCGAATTACGAGGGCGGCTGGGTGAAGCAGACGGGACGCGGCGGCGTTCCGGGCCCGAGCAAGACGTATCCGCCCGACACGCCGCCGTCGTTCGTGTTCCAAATGTTCCCGACCGTCTACGAGATACCGTTCCACTATGCGCACCCCGTCACCGGCAAGCCTCCGAAGATCACGCCCGTCCACGTCTATTCGCCGCCCTCTGGAGCACAGGCCGTGAGCGCGAGCGGTAGCTCGGGGCAGGGCGCCGCGCCGCTCGGTGCGATGCCGCCCGAGATCGCGGCGCAGCTGCGCGAGATCGGCGCGAAGATCGAGACGCAAAAGACACTCGAGATCTACGCGCCGCTGCAGCCGAAGGAGCCGTACGCGTGGCTCGACGTTGCGCGCGACGAGCGCTACGGACCGGCCGAGCGCAACGTGCTCGACGTGTTCGCCGCGCCGAAGGCGTCGCCGGACCGCGCGCGGCTGAAGCCGATGGTGCTGTTCGTGCACGGCGGCGGTTTCGCGCGCGGCTCGAAGCACACCGACGGCACGCCGTTCTACGACAACATCGGCGTCTGGGCGGCGGCCTATGGGCTCGTCGGTGCCACGATGAATTACCGCCTAGCGCCGGACAGCACGTGGCCGTCCGGCATCGAGGACGTGGGCGCGGCGGTCAAATGGCTACAGGCGAACGCGGCGCGCTACGGCGGCGACCCGAAGCGGATCTTCCTCTGGGGCCATTCGGCCGGAGCCGCGCACGTCGGCGACTATCTCGCGGACGCCGCGACGCAAGGGCGCGACGCGGGCGTGGCGGGCGCGATCCTCACGTCGGGATTCTACGATCTCGGCAAGGAAGTCTCCGTCTGGAAGGTGTACTACGGCGACGACGTGTCGAAATACGCGGAGCGCTCTTCGCTGCCGGGGCTCACGAAGTCCGTCGGTGCCGCTGCTCGTGACGGACGCCGAGCTCGACCCCGACATGTTCCAAACCGAATCGAACAAGCTCGCGTCGGCGCGGGCTGCGTCGGGTAGGCCCGTGCAGCGCGTGCATCTCGACGGCCATTCGCACATCTCGGAGACGTACGCGGTCGGCACCGCAGACCGCACGCTGTCCGCGCCCGTGCTCGACTTCGTGCGCACCGTGAGCGCAAAGAGCGGAACTTAGCGCGGTCGCGCTAGCCTAGGAAGCCGCTCGCGATGTCGAGCGACTGTCGCGAGACGATCTTCTCGCCGCGCCGCTGCTCGACGGTCCAACGCACGTCGATCCCGCTCTCGCCGCCGCCGGTCTCGCTCGAGACCTCGAGCACGAGCGCGTCGCCCGCGCGGACGGTGAGCGGCTCGAGCAGCGGCAAGTAGATCTGATCCCAGTGCGTGCGCGGACCGAAGGGGCTCGTCGAGAGCACGACGCCCGGAACTAGCGTGCAGTCCCACCAGAGCGCGAAGCCGAAGATGGTCGCGCTCGCTGCTAAGCGTCCACGCTGCGCGGCCGGCGCGGCGGCTATCGATCTCACCGGCGAACTCGAGGGCGTCCCACGATGCAGCGGGGACATCGAGCAGGTCCGTCGGCTCGATCGCGAACACGTACATGTTGTTGCGCGTGAGCCGCTCGGCGTCGGACCAATCGAGCGCGCCCACGCCGCGCCAGGCGCGAAAGTCGCGCTCGAAGCGGTCGGCGCTCACCGGCGCCGCCCATTGCACGATCGAGTGCGGGATCATCGTGCCGCGCGGCGCGAGAAAGCGCCGCGCGTCGCGCAGGGTTTCGAGCACGTCTTCCTCGTACGCAAAATTGCCGAGCACCTCGGCGACGACGACGTCGACCCGCGGCGGCTCCGCCACGTCGAGCGAGCGTTCGGCCACGAAGTGAAGGGCCTCGATGCCGTTGCGCCGTGCGATGTGCTCGGCGAGCCCGAGGACCGGGCCGGGGTCGTAGAGCCACACTTCCCGCGCACCGAGCTCGCGCGCGAGGAACGCGAGGATGCCGGTGCCAGCGCCGAGATCGGCGACGGTCGTCTGTCCCGAACGGATCACTTTCGCGAGCGCGCTGCGAAAGGCGGCGATGCGCACTTGGTCGCCGAGCATTCGACGGTGGAATTCGATCGACATCTGAGCCTACGGGCGAGGCAAGGCGCGCCGATCAGCGCGCTCAGTGCGTCATCGCGTACAAAATGTAGTTGATGTACGTGCGCATGCCCTGCGCCGAGTACTTCTCGGGGTAAGCCGGGTTGTTGTTGTGCTCTACGGAGTCGCCCAAGTCCATGTTGTGGCAGATGGCGACCATGATGCGGCCTTTGTCGTCGTAGATGCCGCGCCAATGCGGCGTGACGCCGTCCTTCTCGTAGATTCTGCCGCTATACAACGAACTGCAAGCCCGGCACCTGTACGCGATCGTCGAGGTCCCAAAAGATATGGAAGATTTGGTCCTCGTTCGGGATCTCCACGATCGGCCGATCCGGAAACACCCGCTGCATGCTCGCGATAAACACTTCCCACTCCTGCGTGCCGTGGAAGTCGTCGACCATTAGGAATCCGCCGCGCGTCAGATATTCGCGCAGCTTGAGCGCCTGAGAATCGGTGAGCTCCCAGTGGCCGACCTCGACCGCGTAGAGCCATGGCCAATAGAACACTTCGTCGCCGTCGTCGAGGTCGACGGATTGCTCCACGGAGCGCGCGTCGATCGACGGTCAGGCGACGCACCATCTCGGCGACGTGCCGGTCCGCGGACGGGAAGTCGATCGTCCAGTTCGACATGCCGAGCTTCCAGTCGTCGCCTTCGCCGCGGTAGCAGCCGCGCATCGGAATACTGTGGCAGGTCGGATACATGAGCCGAGCGAACGTCCACTCGGCAGGGTTCATGTAGTCGGGCGGCAGATCCTCATTCCCGTCGTGCTCGACGCCGGGGAACGCGCGAAACGGTCTCGGGCCGGCGAGCGCGAGCCCGACGAGACATAAGCCGACCGCCGTGGCGATGGCAGCCGATACGATCTGCCGAACCTTGCGGCGCGGCGTGGGGCGCGGGTCGCTCGAAGCGTTCACGAGTCGAGCATAGCGGACTCGCTTAGGCCCCGCACTACGCCGCGCGTCGCGGCGGCGCCATGGTATCCTTGGCCGCCGTTTTTCCGGCCGTTTCCCTTGAGGCTAGCAACGTCGGCGCCGCCGTCGCGCTCCGCCGACGTTTCGAGGCGAGAATGAAGGACCTGACGCAAGACTCCGTCGTTCGCAACATCATCGCCATGGCGGCGCCGATCGCCGCGGGCATGCTGTTTCAAACGCTCTACTTCCTCGTCGACCTCTACTTCGTCGCCGGAATCGGCGACGCGTCGGTCGCGGGAGTCGGCGCGGCCGGCACACTGATGTTCATCGTGATGGCGCTCACGCAGGTGCTCGGCGTCGGCGCCGTCGCGCTGATCGCGCAAGCCGTGGGCCGCAAGGACCAAGCCGACGCGAACGTCGTGTTCAATCAATCCGTGATGTTCGCGTTCGTGTGCGCGGCCGTCACGCTGGTCGGCGGTTACGCGCTCACGTCCGCGTACGTTGGCGCAATTGCGGCGGATCCGCAGACCCAGCAACAGGGTTCGACATATCTATATTGGTTCCTGCCGGGGCTCGCGCTCGGCTTCGCCCAGGTCACGATGGGCTCTGCGCTGCGCGGCACCGGCATCGTGAAGGCCCCGATGGCGATCCAGGCGTTCACCGTGCTCCTGAACGCGCTGCTCGCGCCGATCCTAATCGCAGGTTGGGGCACGGGCATTCCGCTCGGAGTCGCGGGCGCGGGGCTCGCGAGCACCGTGTCGATCGTGATCGGCGTCGCGCTGCTCGGCCTCTACTTCGTGAAGCTCGAGAAGTACGTGTCGTTCCGTCGCGACCTGTGGCGGCCGCAGTTCCACGTCTGGAAGCGGATGCTCGACGTGGGCTTGCCGGCTGGCGGCGAGTTCGCGCTGATGTTCATCTATATGGGCGTGATCTACTGGGTGATCAGCTCGTTCGGCGCGGCCGGTCAGGCGGGCTTCGGCATCGGCTCGCGGATCATGCAGGCGATCTTCATGCCCAGCATGGCGATCGCGTTCGCAGCGGGGCCGATCGCCGGCCAGAACTTCGGCGCGGGCCGCGGCGCGCGCGTGCGCGAGACGTTCGCGAAGGCCGTGATGCTGAACACGGTCGTGATGGTGCTCGTGACGGTCTTCTTGCAGTGGCGGCCCGAGGCGCTCGTCGGCTTCTTCACGCACGAGAGCGACGCGACTGAGATCGGCGCGACGTTCCTGCGCACGATCTCGTGGACCTTCATCGCGCAGGGCGTCGTGTTCACGTGCTCGGGTATGTTCCAAGGGCTCGGCAACACGAAGCCCGCGATGCTGAGCACGGCGATCCGGCTCACGGTATTCGTGCCGGTCGCGATCTGGATCTCGAAGCAGCCCGGCTTCCATCTCGAGCAGCTCTGGGTCGTGTCGGTCGTGACGGTCTGGTTCCAGGCCGTCGTGAGCTATTTGCTGCTGCGCCACCAGTTCAACCGGCGGCTCGTCGAGGCGCCGCCACGACCGACCGGTGCGCCGGTCGGCGAGCCGGCCGCGGCGGAAGGTCACGGCTGACGTCGGCGTTCCGCGCGCGCTCGACTCCTCGGCTGCGAAATCTCCAGGCGAGCGACGTCACGAGCGCGGCTATTCGAACGCCTCGGTCCCGTCTGCCTTCGTCGAGCGAGTCGCGTCGTACATCTCGCGCAGCAGGCGCCGCACCGCGCCCTCGGCCTCGCTCTTCTGCAATCCGTAGCGCTTCGCGACGAACTGCGCGATCTCGACGATGCTGCGCTTGCCGTCGATCGCGGCCAGGATTTGCGCCTGCAATAGCCGCTGCGTCGACGCGACGACGAGCTCGTCGAGGTCCGGCACGGCCCGCGTGGTATCCACGAGCCAGGCCGGATGGCGCTCCAGGCGCTCCGGCGCAGCGGCGTCCGCGACTTTCGTCGCGCTGAAGGTCACCGCGCGCTCGATTCGGCCGCGGCCGCTCGCGGGCGACTGAAGGTACGGCACTTCCTTCCGCTCGCTCGCGCCGATCACGAAGCCGTTCGCGCCGACGAGCTCGAGCACCTCCTCCTCCCCATAGCACCATGCCTCGTTGCGATGCCGGAACGCGAGCGGCCCCGTGTTGATCCAGGTCCCGCCCTTCGCTAGGAGCCGGTTCACCGTGCGCACCCAGTCCGTCAAGCTCTGCGGCACGATGTCGAGCAGCCAAGGCGTGAGCACGGTGTCGAAGCTGCCGGCCTTGAACGGCGCATGCAAGCGCGTCCGCAAGGACGAGCACGAATGGAGCGCCGTCGGCGTCGAGCGGCGCCGGCGCGGTGCACAGGCGCGCGATTGCGGCCATCGACTGGCTCAACGGCGCGACCGGAAATTCGTGCAGCGTGATCGTCTCGCGGCTCAGCACGCGGGCCGCGAGCAGCAGCGGCAACGGATTCACGTCGAGAGCGACGGACAGCTCGGGTGCGTAGCGCAGGTGCAGATCGTAGGCGAGCCGGCACGCGCCCGCGCCGAGCGTGAGCAGCTTGCCGGCTTTGAACGCCTTGCGCTCGGGCAATACCTCGCGCACACATTCGAATCGGCTGTCGTTCTCGACGCTCTCCCACGCCCAGTCCCGCAGCAACGAGTCGTGCTCGTCGACGAGCGCGTCTCGCTGCGGCAGGCGGTCGTGCAGCACGCCCGACCGATCGAGAGTCGGGGCCGCGCGCATCGAGCCGAGCGCTAGCGGCGCGAGCAGGTCGACGATCTCCTTGCGCTGCGCTTCGCGTGCCGAGAGCAGCGCCGAGATTCGCGCGATGGCGGGCTTGCTCCGGCGCACCTCGGCGAGCGCGCGCTCGAGCCGCCGGCGCTCGGCCGCGTTCGCGTTCAGGAACTCGTTGAAACGCGCGCGCCACTCGAGCCGCGCCGCTTCGGGCGCGCGGTCGAGCCACGGAATCCGGACACCGCCGCCGCGGAGCAACGGAAATTCGGTCTTGCAGTTCGGGCAGAGGAAATGATCGGCGCGCGCGGCGAGGCCGCCGCCTTCGCGCTTGCAGCTCGGACACGCGAGCAGCGGCGCGAGCGCGCCGAGACCGTCCGGCGCCGATGCTTGCGCCGGCTCGGCCCGCGGCCGCGTCATCGGCGCGCGCGCGCCGCGCGGGCGCGCTCGTGGCCGCCCGCCCGCGTCGGCTTCGAGTCACCCACGCGCGTCACACGATCCGGTTGAACGCGATGTACGGCGCGACGGCCGCGCCCGAGCCCAAGCCCGGATTCGTGAGCACCGTGTTGAACTTCGCTTCCTCGCCGTGCAGCGCGAGGTAATTCAACACCACCATCTCGGCGAGCTGAGTCACGCTGTTCGCGAACGGGCTCGACGCGGTGTCGATCGCGCCGGTCGCCTTGAACGCTCCGAGCTGCTGCGACGCGGCGCCGTTGCGCAGCGCGGGTCGGCCCGTCGGGCTGTAGACGAGCACGAAGCTCGCGGCCGTCTGCGAGTCGTCCGATTGCCAGCGGTACTTCGTCGTGCCGTGTGCCGTCGTCCTCGGCCGTGCTCGTGTCGGCCGATACCGAGCCGTCGCTGAACACGTAGACCATCAGCGGCTTGCCGAGCTTTGCCGCGTACTCGAGCGAGGCGCCGACGACCTGGCCGATCACGAAGTCCTTCGTGTCGGTGTCGGGCCGCGGGTTCTGGTGATAGTCGCGGCCGCCGAACGAGATCGTGCCCGCGCCGCCGAAGCCGTTGATCACGACCTTCATCGCGGCCGCGGCCTTCTTGAAGTCGGCGTTCTGCGTGAGCTCGGTGCCCGGGAAGATCGCCTGGAGCAGCGTGTCCGTGTTCGGGTCGAGCTGCGCGGGCGTGATCGTCGTGTTGAGCGTCGCGGTGGTCTTGTCGAAGCCGCACTGCACGAGGTCCTTCGTCGCCTGCGTCTCGCTGATCTTGCCGAGCTTCAGCGCGCTCAACGTCGCGGCCGCTTGCGCGATGCGGCCGTTCGGGAAGGTGTTCGTGGCGCCGCCGACGAGGCCCATCGCCTCGGTGCGGCTGCTGACCTTCGTCGGTCGCAAGTCAGCGGTGACCATCGACGCGGGCGCCGCGGAGTTGCCGCCCGACTCGGTGTTCTGCGAGCCGATCGTCGCGACGAACTCGCCGTTAGCGCCCGCTCGCGCGATGCCGTAGATCGGGTTGTGCGGGTTGTTGCCCGTGTCGTTCTCCGAGCGCGCGGGCACGACGAAGCCGTTCGTGTTCGCGCGCGTCGCCGGCGCTCGTCTTGCTGAGCAGACCGCGCAGCAGCGCGCTGCTTCGGATGCATCGCGAGCCCGAACGTCGTGTCGACGCCAACGGTCTGCGGGATGATCGCGGCCGGCAGGCCGAGCTTCGCGTAGCCCGCGGGATCGAGGAAGTCGAGCTGGCCGCCGGCTTTGCCGACCATCACGTTGGAGCCCGCGATGTTCGCGCCGCCCGCTTGGTCGATCGCGAGGAACGGAATCTTGCCGGCGCCGAGCGCGCCGCCCGTGTCGATCTGGCAGCCCGTCTGCGCGTAAACCTCGCGCGCGAGCAGCGTCGCGATGCTCGGCAGGAACACGGTCGCGGTGCCCGCGATCAGGCCGCGCGCGAGGAACTCGCGCCGCGTCGCGGGTCGGCCGTGGCCGCTCACGCGGCAATTCTCGTCGATGCGCTGCTCGAAGCGGCGTTGCCGCTCGGCGGCCGCGCGTTGTAGCTCTGTGTATTTACCCATGGATGTAATCCTCGTGGTAATCAGTTGAGCGTCACGGCCGCGCTCGAGAGCGTCGCGGCGCAGGTCGCCTGGAGCGCCGTCTGCGCGGTCGTGCCCGTGCAGCCGTTCGTGCAGCCGAGATCGTTCATCATCTTCACGAGCTCGGTGTGCGCGGACGCTTTGTCCGGCTGGTTCGCGAGGTTCGTGCCGAGCAGCTTGTCGAAGACCGTGTCGGCGATCTGACCTTGCGCCGCCGGCTGCGATCGTGCAGGCGCCGAAGAAGCCGCTGCACGTGGTCGCGTTCGCCACGATCTCGCCGCAGTACGTGGTCGCGAGTCGCTGGATCGCGAGCTGCTGGCTCGCGCCGAACGCGAGCAAGTTCGCGGTCGTCGGCAGCGAGTCGCGCACATCGGTGTAGAGCGTCTGCACGGCGGTAGCGCCGATGCTCACACCCGTGAGCGCCGACATCGTCGCGTCGATCTGCGAGAAGCTACGCACGCCGAGCGCGGGCTCCGGCACGTCCGGCGCCGGCGCGGGCGGCGAGGAGGGCGGCACCGTCTCCGCGAGCCCGACCTTCGTGCCGAGCGCCTCGAACTCGAGGTGGAACTTGTCCATGTCGGGCCCGATCGCGGCCGGTATCACGGCGCCGAGCGGCGAGAGCTCCGTGCCCGAGCGCGGACACCGTCGTGTCGACGCGCCGGAACGTCTGCGCCGCCACCGGCACGGCGTCGTTGACGGCGATCCGGATGTTCTTGACGCGCGTGTTGGCCGGGCCGACGAACGTCGGTTTCGCGAACAGGTAGCTCTTCGCGTCGAGCGGCGCCGCGAGCAAGTCGACGCGCGCCTGCGCGCCGACGACGCTCGAGACGTCGAACGACAGCGTCACGAGCCCGCCGGCGCCGGCCGCGAAGTTCTGCTGAACCTCGGCGGCGGTCAGCGCCTTCTTGTGAATCGCGACGAGCTCGAACGTGCCCATCCAGAGACGGTCGTTCGACGTCTCGTTGCCGATCACGAACGTCTGATCGTTCGTCCAGCGCGAGCGTCGCGGGCGCGGTCTCCTGGCCGAGAGCTGGCCGTTCACGTAGAGCTTGCGCCCGACCGCCGGGTCGAACGTGAGCACGACGTGCTGGAGCGCGGTCGCGACATCGGGGGTCGCGCCGTCGAGCTGCGGGTCGCCGTTCGCGTTGCTCACGGAAGTCCGCGCGCGCGGCCGCGATAGTCGGTCGTGTTTTGGCCCAGCATGAAGTTGCGCGTGCCGTGCCGTTCGAGTAGCTCACGATGCGCGCGGGCCCGGTCTGCGTGAGGTTGTCCGGAATGATCCAGGCCTCGACGCTGAACTGCCCTGCGGGGTTGATCGCGTCGAACAGCTTGCGGCTGTCGGTCGCGTTCGCCTGAGCCTTGCCCGACACGTTCTTGAGCCCGCCTTGTACCCAGTCCATGCCCGTGATTTGCAGCGTGATCTGGCCGGCCTTGTCGGTCGTCGTCGTGCCGGCGCCTTCGTCGAACGTGAAGATCGCGACCGACGTTTGCGTCGGCGCGGCCGTTGCTCGAGCCCATGCCTTGCGAAAAGCTCGTGACCGCGCTCATCAGCGCCTGCTGTGTTGGCGGCGGCGGAGCCGGCCGCAGCTGCGCCCACTGCTGGATCGCGGCGAGGAAGTCGGCCGCGATCGCGATCGCAGGCCGCGTTGCCGCCGCAGTTGTGACGGTCGACGGCCGGTCGCAGGTAGACGCGCGACAGCTCGCGGGTTCGCGAGGTTCGACCTTCTGCTGCGTCGTGATCACGTTGTAAGCGGTCATCACGTCGGCGACCGCGAACGTCGGGATCTGCGTCGCGCCGTGGCAGCCGACGCAGAGGTTCTGCGGGTCGCGCAGGTGCGGATAGAGCGTCTGCTGGAACGCCGCGACGTCCGTGGTCGGCGGCGTGGTCGTCGGCGTCGTCGGGTCTACCGGCGTCGGCGGGTTGTCGGCCGGCGGCGTGGTCGTCGGCGGCGTCGTGCTCGGCGGCGAGCTGCCAGGCGGCTGCGGTGTCTGCGTGCCGGTGCTGTCGCCCATGAGCGCCGTCGCCGGCTGCTCGTCGCGCACGCAGCCCGCGAGCGCGAGCACGAGCGCGAGCGTTGCGAGTAGCGCCCGGCGACGCGAAGCGCAGTATGCGTGCGCTGCGCTGGAATCGATTGTCGTGTTTCACGGTGATTCTCCCAATTCGTTGCGCCGCGTCTATTGGCCCATGCAATACACGGCGGTGTCGGCGAACACCCGCTTCATGCTGCGGTTGTTGGCTTCGAAGCTGTTCGCGATCGTCTGCACGGCCTGCAGATCCGCGGCGCCGTTCGGCGTGCGGTAGCAAACCTTCTCGAACACCTTCTTCACCTGGCACTCGGAGAATTGGCGCGTCTTCGCGAGCTCCATGCCGAGCGACTTCGCGCCGCTGCCGGCGCCCGAGCCCTGCCAGCCGACGAAGGCGTTCGGCCCGACTCGCCAGTAGTTGATCCACGAGTCGCCGGTCGTCTGATAGCCGTACGGAAACGTGCTCGGAGCCTTCAAGAACTTCGGCTGCACCGTGTTCAACGTGTAGTTGAGCTTGTTCGCGGTCGCGTCGTAGTCGTAGTACGCGAACGCGCCCGCGAGTCCGTCGAGGCCCGCGTGGCAGCCGATGCAGTCGTTCAGGAACAGGTTGCTGTCGCCGCCCGGCGAGCGGCTCACGTCCTGCCGGATGCGGTCGGGCCATGCGGACACGTCGCGGAAGTCCTCCATGTCCATGCACAGCATGTTCGAGGGCCGCGAAACGCACCGCCGCGCGGTTGGTACCCGCGACGAGGAACGCCTGTGCGAAGCCGCGCGTCGTCATGATGCCGGCTGTGTCGCCCGCAGCGAGCACACTGCCGGGCAGGCTCGACTGCGTCGCGCGCACGAGGTTCGCCGTCTGGGAGAGATCGACTCGCCGAGTCTGCAAGTCGAGGTAGTGGGCGTTGTCGGTCTGCGAATACGCGACGCTCGTCGCGGCGCCCGTGCCGGTGTAGACGATGTCCTCGTACATAACCTGATCGAACGGCACGTCGTCGCGAACCATGCCGATCACCGTCGCCGTCGAGTCGTTGAGATCCGCGTACACGGAGAGGTCGCGGTTCGTCCACGGCGTCGCGAGCTCGCGCACGGTCGTGTTGTAGAACTCCGGGTTCGTCATCGCCTGCATCGCGGCGCCGACCGCGTCACCGGCGGCGACTTTCGCCTGCATCGCGTCGAGCACCGCCGCGCTCGGCGGCGTGCCGACGAGCCGGTCATGCAGCCGCTCCGCTTGCTCACGTGGGCCGGCGTGACTCCCCGCCGCCGCTGCGACGCACAGCGCGGCCGTTGCCGCGTGCGCGATCCTCGAGATCCTTCGCTTGATTGGGCACATCCCTGGCACCTCGTAGATCCGTCTTCGAATTTGCGCCCGCGCGCCGTTGGCGCGAGAAGGCGCAGACAATCGGTGTCGCGAAGCACTGGGCCGTCGAAAGAAAGACGAGACAGAGCGCGGCCGCTCGTGACTCGGAGACACCCCCTACGGTGCAGGCGTGCGAGTCGAGATCCCCCGATGACTCGCTCGTCGACAACCGCAAACTCCCTGCATCGTCGATCGCTTCTTTCTTCGAACGACTCGAGTGTGAGTGCGCGTCGTAGACGAAAGAAAAAATCGCGATGCGGGCCGGAGTCTAGAAGCCAATCGATGCTCCACAAGCGAGTTGCAACATAACTCGGAACTTTCGA
Source organism: uncultured Gammaproteobacteria bacterium (assembly GCA_963841645.1). Classification (GTDB taxonomy): domain Bacteria; phylum Pseudomonadota; class Gammaproteobacteria; order Steroidobacterales; family Rariloculaceae; genus FEN-1219. The sequence continues at coordinate 78,528 of CAWJDS010000031.1, forward strand.
ATTTCATGTTCCCTTATGGCGACAGTTGTACGAGCGGGATGGTTTTGCGATCTACTAATGAGGCGTCGATGACGCGGGACGATGATGCTCGACGATGCGCGGGGGTTGCGCGAGTCGAGCCGAGGGGTGCGGTCGGTGGTGGGAATGCCGACTCGCAGCGTTCGATGACGACAAGGGGCGATGCGGCAAAGGAATGGCCACGATCCCTTCCGGCATTCGCGCCGTCCGATCTCCCAAAGAACTGACGCCACCCGCGAAAGACGCGACGTGGCGCGGATTCTACGAGCGCTTCGGCGCACGAGTGGGATTCGGCGCGGCGTTCTTCGCGATGCTGCTCGGCTGGCTCGGCCGAGATGCGCGCGTGCTCAGCGCGGGCAGAGGCCTGGGGCTCGCGCTCGGCATCTTCGCGATGACTTGCATGCTCGCGCAGCTGCTCTATCCGCTGCGCAAGCGTTTCCGCTCGCTCACGTTCCTGGGGCCGGTGAAGCACTGGTTCCGCTCGCACATGATCATCGGCACGGTCGGGCCGCTCGCGGCGCTCTATCACTGCAACTTCTCGCCGGGCGCGTTCAACAGCCGCGTCGCGCTCTACTCGGCTCTGCTCGTGGCGGGGAGCGGCTTCGTCGGCCGCTACATCTACACGAAGATCCATCAGGGCCTCTACGGACGGCGCACGACGCTGACCGAGCTGCTCGCGCGCGTCGCGGCCGCGAAGCCGACCGATCCTCGAATCGCGCAGTTCGTGCCCGAGCTCAGCACGCGACTCACTACGTTCGATCGCACCGTGCTCAAGCCGCCGGCGAGCCTCGCGGCGTGCGCCGTGCTGCCGTTGAAGCTCGCGCTGCGCACGCGCTACGAGCGCTTCGCGCTGCTGCGCTTCGTGCGGCGCCGCTTGCTCGTCGAGTCGGTGTGCTCGCCGTGGGTCGCGCAAGCATCGCAAGGGCTTCGAGCGGATCACGCGCCAGCACGTTGCGGCGCATTTGCGCGCGGTGCGGCGCGTCGCGGAGTTCATCGCGTACCAGCGTCTCTTCGCGCTCTGGCACGTCGTGCACCGGCCGTTCTTCGTAATCCTGCTCGTCGCGCTCGCGATTCATCTCTACGCGGTCTACCGCTACTGATGGCGCGCCGGTTCTTCCCGCCGCTTCGTCGCGCGCGCCTCGTCGGGCTCGTCGCCGTCGCGGTGGCCGCGTCGCGGCGCCGTCGTGCGCGGGCGCGTTCACGCTGCGCAGCCTGATCATGCCGGGTCCCGTGATCGAGGCGCACGCGAAGATCGAGGAGCAGTGCGACAGTTGTCACGAGAGCAAGGAAACGCAGAAGCAGAGCGAGCTCTGCTTCTCGTGCCACAAAGAGATCCGCGCGGACCGCGTGAGCAAGGGCGGTCTTCACGGCACCGGCGCGGCCGTGGGCAAGGAATGCGTCGCATGCCACGCCGAGCACAAGGGCCGCGCGGCGAACATCACGGGGCTCGAGCCGAAGACGTTCGCGCACGCGCAGACGAACTTCCCGCTCGCGGGCGCGCACGCCGGCAAGCCGTGCGCGTCGTGCCATGCCGAGGGCAAGAAGTATCGCGAGGCGCCGTCGCAATGCAGCGGCTGTCACGCGCGCGACGATGCGCATCAGGGCAAGCTTGGGCCGGCGTGCGAGGGCTGCCATACCGCGACCGCGTGGAAGAGCGCGGACTTCGACCACGCGAAGTCGGGCTTCGCGCTCGCGGGCGCGCACGCGAAGGTCGAATGCTCGTCGTGCCATCGCGACCGCGAGTTCGCTGGCACGCCGAGCCAGTGCGTGCAGTGCCACCGCGCCAACGACAAGCACGCGGGCAAGAACGGCGCGGACTGCGGCGCGTGTCACGCGGCCACGGCGTGGGCCGATGTGAGCTTCGAGCACGGCGCGCGCTCGGGCTTCAAGCTCACCGGTAAGCACAAGCAGCTTGCCTGCCAATCGTGTCACTCGGCCGGCGTCGCGGCGGCGGTGCCGCGCACGTGCGTCGGCTGCCACAAGTCCGACGACCGCCACCAAGGCAAGCTCGGCACGAGCTGCTCGGATTGCCACCAGACGACGCGCTGGTCGGACAGCGGCTTCGATCACGCGGCGGCGACGCGTTCGCGCTGCGCGGCGCACACGCGCAGCTCGAGTGCGGCGCGTGTCACGTGCACGGCGTCGATGCGCCGCTCGGCCGCGATTGCGCGAGCTGCCACTCGGAGCACGATCCGCACGAAGGCCAACTCGGCGCGCGCTGCGACGGCTGCCACGCCGACGTCGCGTGGCGCGAATCGATCCGGTTCGACCACGGTCTCGCGGCGTTCCCGCTGCTCGGCAAGCACGCGGCGCTCGACTGCAAGGCCTGCCACTCGTCGCTCGCTTTCCACGACGCGCAGAGCGCCTGCGCGGACTGTCACGCGCACGACGATCCGCACGCAGGACGGTTCTCGAGCGCGTGCGCGACCTGCCACAACCCGACCGACTGGCGTGCTGCGCGCTTCGATCACGACAAGGCCACGCACTTCGCGCTCACGGGCGCGCATCGCGATCTCGCTTGCGACACGTGCCATCGAGCCGCGGACGGAGGGCGTGCGCTCGCGGCCGCGGCGCGCGGCGGCTGCGTCCAATGTCATCGCCGCGACGATCCGCACGGCGGCCGCTTCGGCGGCAACTGCGGCGAATGCCACGGCACGACGTCGTTCACGGACGTCAAGGGGAGGTGAGCCATGCGTGCTCGTCGCGCTGTTCATAGATCGGTGCGGCGCCGGCGCCGCTCCGTGTCGATCGCCGCGCGCGTCGTCGGCGCTTTGCTCGTACTCCTCGCGATCGGCGGAGCGCACGCGCAGCGCGGACCCGGCGCCGTGTTCGACCACTTCACGACCGCGTTTCGGCTCGACGGCGCGCACCGGTTCGCGGAATGCGAGAGCTGCCACGTCGACGGCCAATTCGTCGGCACGCCGACGCGCTGCAACGGCTGTCACGCGCAGGGCACGCGCGTGCGCGCGACGCCGCAGCCGGCGCAGCACATCGCGACGACGGAGCTCTGCGACTCGTGCCACCGCACGAATAACTGGGCGCCCGTGATCGCGGTCGACCACCTCGAGACGCTCGGCACGTGCGCGAGCTGCCACGACGGCCGGCGCGCGCTCGGCAAGCCCGTGGATCACATCCCGACGAGCAATCAGTGCGGCGACTGCCACCGCACGACGGCGTTCTCGCCCGCGACGTTCGATCACGTGGGAATCACGAGCGGTTGCGCGTCTTGCCACAACGGCACGACGGCGATGGGCAAGCCCGTCGGCCACATCCCCGCGACGAATCTCTGCGAGGACTGCCACAACGTGCTGACCTTCGCTTCCGTTGCGCGAGTCGATCACACACAGGTGCTCGGCGTCTGCTCGAGCTGCCACAACGGCGTGATCGCGATGGGCAAGTTCGCGGGCCACGTCGCGACGACCGCGGAGTGCAACACGTGCCACAGCACGACGACGTTCAAGCGATGACGCGCGCAACTCGACAGCTCGCCCGGCTCGCGGCGCTCGCGCTGCTCGGCGCGCTCTGCGTGATCGACGGCGCGCACGCCGCCGCGCCGCGCGCGATCGAGGACGTGCGCTTCGTGAAGCAGAGCGGCGTCGCGCGCGCGGAGATCGTGTTCGCGTGCTCCGTCCGGTATCTCAGCCATACGCCGGACTCGGGCCGCGACGTGCAGATTCGCCTCGCGCTCGAGCCCGACTGCGCCGCGGAGATCGGCACCGGCTTGCGAAGCGAGCTGCTCGAGCCGCCGGCCGGCAATCTCGCTGGCGTGAAGCGGATCGTGTTCGATACGACCGTCGAGGAGCGCGTCGCGTGGGTCGCGCTCGATGCGGGTCGCACCGTGCGCTTCGCGGTGAGCCAAGGCCCGATGCGCAATGTCGTGCGCGTCGAGCTCTCGGAGCCGGATACCGCGCTGGAGTCGGGCGACCGGGTTCCTGACGCAACCGCGCCGCACGCCACGACGACGGCGCCGCCCGGAATGACCGCGTCGCCGACTCCGGTCGCGCGCGCGCCGGCTCCGGTCGTTGCGCCGCGCGCGTTCGCCGCGCCGCCCAGCGGGGCCGGCTCGTCGGCGGTCGCCGCGCCCGATGTGGCGGGGCCGGTGACCGCCGAGGCGGCTCCGCCGGAGCGCCAACCTCTGCGGCTCGTGCAGCCCGCATCGGCTCGCGCCGAGCGCTACGTTCTCCAGCTCGCCGCCGGTTCCGACGCCGCCGCCGCGGGCGAAGCGCTCGCGCCGATCGCGGCGGAGGTGCTCTACGTGAACGAGCGGAGCGCGGGTGACCGCAGCTGGCAGGAGCTGCGCCTGGGCTTCTTCGACAGCGAAGCGGCTGCGCGCGCGCGGCTCGATTCGCTGCGTGCTCGGTTTCCGGACTCGGTGATCGCGGTGGCGAGCGTCGCCGAGCAGGACGAGGCCGGCGCGCGGCGTCTGTACGCTGTCGAGCCCGCGGTCGGGCCGCCCGGAACGAGCGCGGTCGGCGCGTTGCCCGAGCTGTCTCCCGAGCGCCGGGAAGCGCTCGCCGCCGAGGCGAACGACGCGTTGCTCGCGCAAAGCTACGAGCGCGCGATCCAAATCTACGCGCGCCTCGCCGACGATCCGGGCTACGAGGATCGACGCGGCGCGCAAGAGCGCCTAGGGGTCGCGCGCGAGCGCAACGGGCAGGTCGCGCAGGCGCGGCTCGAGTACGAGACCTATCTGGGCGAGTTTCCCGATGGCCCCGACACGGACCGTGTGCGCCAACGGCTCGCGGGTCTGCTCGCCGCGACCGAGCCCGTCGCGGCCGCCGCGCGCGGAAGAGATCGCGGCGAGCGCGTCGGTTTGGGACTATCAAGGCGGCATCGCGCAGTACTACCGGCGCGACCTATACGAGCCGCTCGACACGCTGCCGCAGACCGAGCAGGCGGCGCTCCTCACGAACGTCGATCTCGTCGTGCGCCGCCGCGGCGAGCGCTTCGACCTGCGTACGCGCGTCGACGCGGCCTACCGCTACAACATGCTCGACGCGACGCCGTTCGATCCCGCGGACCAGCTCTATCTCACGAACGCCTACGTCGACCTCGTCGATCATGAGCACGACTGGTCGGCGCGTCTCGGCCGCCAGTCGATGCACACGAGCGGCGTGCTCGGCCGCTTCGACGGCGCGCACGCCGAGTACCAGTGGCGGCCCGCGGTCGGCTTCAACCTCACGATCGGTCGGCCGGTCGACTACCCGCGCCACGCGGTCGACAACCATCGCGAGTTCGCTGCGTTCAGCGCCGACTTCGACAAGCTCGTAAAACAGTGGGACGTGAGCTTCTTCGGGATGATGCAGAACGTCGACGGCATCGCCGACCGGCAGGCCGTCGGCATCGAGACGCGTCACAGCGGCACGGCATGGAGCGTGGTCGGCCTCGTCGACGCGGATCTTTCGTACGGCGTGCTGAACTCGGCGCTCGTGAACGCGAACTGGCGGCCGACGCCGAAGCTCACGTTCTACGGGCGCATGAATTTCGGCACCGCGCCCTACCTCACGACGCACAACGCGCTGATCGGGCAGACGGACGTCAGCATCGAAGAGATGCTGCAGACCTACAACGAGGCGCAGATCCGGGGGATCGCGCGCGACCGCACCGCTCAAGAGCGCGATGCAGCGCTCGGTTTCACTCGGCCCGTGCTCGATCGTTTCGAGCTCAACGTCGACCTGATGTTCTCGGCGTACGACGCGACGGTCGCGTCCGCCGGAGTCGACGCGCTGCCGGCGAGCGGCCCGCAGCAATTCTTCCAGGCCACGCTCGTCGGCTCGAGCTTCATCAAGAGCGGCGACACGACGATCTTCTCGTTGCGCCGCCAAGAGACTCGCGCGGCCGTGAGCGACACGTTCGTGTTCGACGTCCGCCTGCCGACCACGCGCCGGCTGCGGCTGAATCCGCGGATCGCTCTGACCGATCGCATGGGCACGGCGGGCGAGCAGCAGTGGATCGTCGCGCCCGAGATGCGCTTCATGGTGCGCTGGGCGAATCACCATCGACTCGACATCGACCTCGGCGCGCAGCTCTCGGACAAGAAGCTGCCCGCGCCGGATCCGACGCTCGACTCGTCCGTCGAGCAGAGCTCTGCGTACTTCGCGGAGATCGGCTACTGGTGGGAGTTCTAACGATGCACCGAGAGACCAGACGATCGTTCGACGTCGCGCAGCACCCGATGGCGCGCGCGTTGCCGCGCAGCGGCCTGCTGCTGTCGGCCGTCGGCGCGGCGCTGCTCGCGCTCGCCGGCTGCGCGAGCCGCGCGCCGCTGCACTCGCAGCTCGACGAGATCGGCCGCACCTGGGTAAGCATGGAGGCGCCGGTCGCGCTCGCGCGGCCTGCGCCGCGCTTCAGCCATGCGGCGCGCGACTATCTCTATCTCGCGCCCGTCGAAGCGAACGACGCCGGCAAGCGCAAACAGTATCTCTGGGTCGGCCTCGGCACGACCGTCGACCGGCGTTGGCCCTGGGCCGCGCCGGCCGACGCGGCGACACTGCTGCTCACGCTCGACGGCACGCCGCTCGTTCTGCCGCTCGAGGACTGGGACGCACAACAGGGCGCCGCGCTCTATCGTCCGCCGGCGCCGGTCCACACGGTGCGCCGCGCCAGCGTCACGCTCGACGAGGTCGCGAGGATCGCGGCCGCGACCACGATCGACGCGCTCGTCGTCGCGCGCGACGGGAGTGTCGCGAGCTACGAGCTGTGGAGCGGCCACTGGTCCGATTGGTCCGCGTTCGTCACTGACGTGACTTCGGTTCTTTGATCGAGCGAATAGTCTTCGACCGAGACTGGAAGCACTATCTCCGCGAAGACCAATGTTGCTAGTATCGAACAGCAGGGGTTTGCGCGCGCGTTGCGAAGAAGCCGAAACGCTGCGCAACATTTTGATCGATAATTACTAACTGGGGGATCATCAAATGCCGAGCATCGACCGGCGCCGCGTTGCGCGTGCGCCAAACAGACCCGCGTCTCTGAAACGCAAGCAACTCGCTAGCGCCGTCGCAGCGGCGCTTGCCGTACCGGCAATCGGTATGCAGACGGTGTACGCACAAGAGCCGACGGCGCAGCAGCAGCCGGAGGAGATTACCGTCACCGGCTCGCGCATCGTGCGACGCGACTACGACGCGAACAGTCCGCTCCAGACCGTCGACCGCAGTGCGTTCGAGAACCAGAACTCGATCTCGCTCGAAACGGCGCTGAACGACTTACCGCAGTTCGTGCCCGGCCGCACAAGGCCTGACGCAGCTGCAAGATCAGAGCCAGATGACCGACAACTTCACGACGCTCACCAGCGGCGCATCCACGGTCAGCTTGCGGGGCCTCGGCGCAAACCGAAATCTCGTGCTGCTCGACGGCTATCGAGCCGTGCCGGTCAACGCGACGATGGCCGTCGACGTGAACTCGATTCCGGCCGCCGCAATCGAGCGCGTCGAGGTCATCACGGGTGGCGCATCGTCGGTGTACGGCGCCGACGCGGTCGCCGGAGTCGTCAACTTCATCCTGAAAAAGAACTTCGAGGGTCTCGACCTCGACGTTCAGACGGGCTCGATGCAGAACGGGAAGGGCTCGGAGACGCGTGCGTCCGCGTTGTTCGGCGTCACGAGCGGAGACAACAAAGGCAACATCATGGTCGGCATGGAGCTGGCCAGCCGCGACGCGATACATGCGGACGACACCGACTTCTGGCACCACGCTCTGCGCGACGGGACCACCTACCCCACGCAGCTGATCTACACGGGCCCGTACTTGACCACCGACGCGGCCAATGCGCCGAGTCGGGCCGTCGTCGATGCAGATCTTCAACAAGGCCGCCGGCCGGTGTCGTGGGCGGGAACGGGGCAGCGGGTCGCGTTGCAGGCGGCTCCAATTTCTACTGGAATCAGGACGGTACGCTGTACACGGGTGGCGCGTCGTTCAGCAACGGCACGTCCCCCGCCGGCGCAGGCAGCACGGCCGGTGTGTACCGCTACAACGGCCCGACGTATACGACGCGAACCAACGCACACGATGCGGGTGACTACCCGTTCCGCTACATCAACAACGAAGGCCAGATCGTCCAGCACATCTTGCCGTTCGAGGCCAACATTCCGCTTGATCGCAGCTCCGTGTTCGGGCGAGCCACCTACGATCTGTCGGACAGCGTCAGCGCCTACGCCCAGTTCCTGAACGTCTCATCGAAGACGAGACGGTATTTCACGGATTCCCCGGCGGTCGCCGGTTGGGGCAACATCGCGCTGCACGGCAACGGCGTCTACGCGCCGTCGTTGAACGCTGACGGGAGCACGAACGCCGCCTATCGCCCCGGCGGTCAGTACGGCTTGAACTGCGCGCCGACGGGCGGTTGCACGAAATCCCAGGCGTTCCCGGTTTCGCCTGAGCTTGCAGCTGTGCTCGACTCGCGGCCGGATCCCGAAGCGACCTGGAGCTTCAATTACGGCATGGACTTCGGTGATTTCGGCGCTCCGGGCAATCTCTATCGCTCGGTCTTCAGCGAAACGCGGACCAACCAGGGGGCGTTCGGGCTGAAAGGCAAGCTGGACGGGATCGACGGTACTTGGGACGTCGTCGTGTCGAAAGGCGACGCCAAGCTGGACCTCCACCTCGAAGGCTACGCGTCGTTGACGCGCGTTCGAACGTTGCTGGCGTCGCCGAACTTTGGCAAAGGATTCTTCGCGCAAGGTAACTCTGGAGCTCCCGGCTTCGGCTTCTCGGGCGGCATCGCACAGTGCACCAGCGGCGTGCCCGTCTTCGGCGATCACGGCGCTATCAGCCAGGACTGTCTCAACGTGATGTACGTCACTTTGAACCACCAGTCCCAGATGGAACAGAAATTCATCGAGGGCAACGTGCAAGGCCACGCCTTCAACCTGCCCGCGGGTGAAGTTCGTTTCTCCGCCGGTGTCCATTCGCGCGAGAACTCGTACTACTACATCTTCGATCCTCTACAGACGGAGAACGCGTTCAACGACAACCCGGAGGGGTTCCCGGCCGACAACACACAGGGCAAGACCTCCGTCAACGAGGTGTACGGCGAGCTGCTGTTGCCGGTGTGGAAAGGTCAGGGCGCTAAACACCTGAATCTCGAGCTCGGCTATCGCTACTCGGACTACGACTTGCAGGGCGGTGTCGGTACTTACAAGGCACTAGTCGATTGGGGCATCACAGACACGCTGCGCTTCCGCGGTGGCAACCAGCTCGCGACCCGAGCCCCGAACATCGCGGAGCTGTTCCAGTCGAACACGCAATCGTGGTCAGTCCAGTTCGGCGGGGAGCCGTGCGCGACCAATAGTGGGTTCGGCTACGGCGCCAATCCGGCACGCAATCCGAACGCCGCGCAGGTGCAGGCGCTGTGCTCCAGATCATCGGCTCGGTGGCGCCGGTGTATTACTCGCCTGGCCAGCAAGCCCAGATCAACCCGGTTGTTTGGTTGCCGTTCGTGGACGCAACGGGCAATCCGAAGGTCAACCCGGAAACAGCGAAGACGCTGACCGCGGGCTTTATCTGGCGGCCGCGTTCGGGCGGGCTCAACCTCAGCGTCGACTACTACGACATCAAGATCGACGGACATGATCTCGGTCGAGGGCGCGCTCACGGTCTATGAGAAGTGTCTCAGTGCGGCATCGAACCCGACTTATGACCCGACCAATCCGTCCTGTGTCGCGATCCATCGCAACCCAGTGAACGGAACCGCCACGACCACCACCGTCTCGTACGTCAACGCGGCGTTCGCGCAAGTGTCGGGAGTCGATATCACGGCGGACTGGCGAACGAGCCTTGCAGGCGGCCAATTCGGCGTGAACTTCATGATTTCGTCGCTCATCAACGAAAAGACGCAGGACACCGCGAGCCAACCCGTGATCGACTGGAAGGGCAGCCTTGGACCATCCGCCACCACCTCGTTGAACAACGGTGCGTATGACTACCGGACCTTCACGACGGTCAACTACGGGCGCGACCGCTGGAACTTGGCCCTGCGCTGGCGCCATTTGCCGACCGCCATCGACGCCGCCCAGGCCGTCATCAACTCCAACATCGAGGCCGGCCTGGCCGCGCCGGGGACGATGTCGACTGGGCTAGGCGCGCAGAGCTCGTACGACGTGTTCGACTTTTCCGGCGGTTACAACATGAGTAAGCGGATGGAGCTCCGCTACGGCGTGGACAATCTGTTCGACACGCCGCCGGTTTGCACCGGTGGTCGGAGCGCCGCGGACCCGCATCCGAGCCCGTGCGGCGGCCAGACGGAAGCCGGCTTCTACGACATCCTGGGCCGAAGCTTGTACGTGGGTTTGAAGGTAACGTTCTAAGCGCGTCTCTCGGCGCGTGTCTCGGTGCAACGGCGAGCCTCGTGCTCGCCGTTGCTTTTTTTGGAACCCGACAAAGCGCCTCAAGGCGGCGCACGACGCGGGCATGGACGACGTGGCGCGCAATGGCTCGCCGCGAGCCGCTGCTCCATAATGAATTTCGGCTCTTCGATTTAAGGCCTAGACGAGATCTTCTCGATGGCATCCCAAAATCCCGGCGCGGCTAGTCGAGCGCTCTCGCCAGACGTGAGCCGCGCCGAGCAAAGCGATGCGGAAGGGGCGCACGGCGACGCGATCGATCATCTCGCGGCCGGTGCGCGCAAGAACGACGTCGAAGCCATGACGCGGCTCGGCAAACGACTGCTCGTCGGCGATCGCGCGCCGTGCTTGCCGAAAGAGGGCGCCCGCTTCATCGCGGACGCGAGCGCGCGGGGCGGCGCGGAGGCGGCCGGCGCTACTCGCGGTGCTTTACGCCGTCGGCGCGAGCCAGCGGCATGGCGTCGGCGACGCGCTCGAGAGCTTGATTCTCGCGGCCGAGCGCGGCTGGCCGCATGCGCAGGCGCAGCTCGAGGTGCTCGCGGAGTCGCCATCCGGTGTAGACGCGCGCGCGGCTGCATCGGAGCCGCAGTCGGCGCCTCGCAGCTCGCTCGATTGGCGCCGGCTCGGACAACGCGTCGACCTGGCCGCCTGGCGCACCGCGCCGGCGTCGACCGATTTGAGCACGAGCCCCCTGGTCCGCACGTATCCCGAGTTCCTCGGCGAATCCGTGTGCCGATGGTTCATCGACAAGGCGCGCGGCCGCTTGTCGCGCGCGCTCGTGTACGAGGCCGTGCGCAGAGAGGTCATGGCTCGTCCGACGCGCACCAACACGGCCGCGGCCTTCAACTTGCTCGAGACGGATCTCGTCTGCGTGCTCGCGCAGCAGCGTATGGCGGCGTGCCTCGGCGTGCCGTTCCGGCATTTCGAGCCGGTCACCGTGCTGCACTACGACGAGGGCGAGGAGATCACCGATCATTTCGACTTCGTCGATCCCAACTTGCCGACGTACGAGGAAGAAATCGCGCAGCGCGGCCAGCGCGTAGTGACGTTCCTCGCCTATCTGAACGACGACTACGGCGGCGGCGAAACGGCGTTTCCGCGGCTCGGCATCAGCCACAAGGGCCGGCGTGGCGAGGGGCTGTTCTTCGTGAACGCGCTGCCCGACGGCGGCGCCGACGTGCGCACATTGCACGCGGGCAAAACGCCGGTGCGCGGCGAGAAGTGGATCATCTCGCAGTTCGTGCGCAACCGCCCGGTCTTGTGAGCGGTCGGGGAGGCGAGCTTGTCAGCCCCGACGCTCCTCGACGGTTCCGCGACCCTAGCTGAGCCCGCTAGTTGCCGGTCTTCGCGAAGTCGCCGCCGCGCATGTAGGTCATCTTCGCGGGGTCGAGGTACTTCTGCATCGCGGCGCGGATCTGCTCGGGCGTGAGCGCGCGGACGTTCGACTCGAGCTCCGCGTCCCACGCCATCGTGCGGGCGTTGTGCAGCTGTCCGACCAGCGCGCCCGCGAGCGCGCCGTCCTGCGCGCGGCCGATCTGGCGCTGCTGCGACCAGCTGTCCTTTGCGGTCGCGACCTCCTCGGGCTTGTAGCCGTCCCGCAGAATGCTCGCGAGCTCGTCGCGGAACGACGCCTCGACCTTCTGCGCATTCTGCGGCGCCGCGATTGCTTGGACGACGAAGCGGCCGCCGTTGCTCTTCACGGGCGCGGAAACCTGGGAGCCCACTCCGTAGCTCAGACCTTCGCGCCCGCGGATTCGGCCGAAGAGGCGTGAGGCTGCGCCCGAGCCCAGGATGTAGTTGCCGAGCACGAGCGCGGGATAATCCGCGTCCGAGTCCTTGAGCGGAATCGGCATGCCGGCGAGGAAGAACGCGTTCTCCTTGTCGGGCGTCTGGAACACTTCTTCGCTCGGCTTGATCGGCGGGTCCGGGAACGGAGAGAGCACGTCCGCGTACGGCTTAGGGCTCTTCCAGCCGTCGAGCTTCTTCGCGATCTGGTCGCGGATCGCGGCCGCGTCGAAGTCGCCGACGACCGAGACCTCCGCGTTCGACGCGCCGTAGAAGCCCTGATAGAAGTCGCGCAGCCCCTTGATGTTCGCCTTCGTGAGATCCTCGCGTTCCTCGTCGACCGTCGGTACGTAGCGCACGTCGCCTTTCGGATAAGGATTCCAGTGCCGTCCGTACGCGCGGGACACGACGGCTTGCGGCTCGCTCTTCGACGCGTCGAGGTCGGCGAGGTCGCTCGCGCGCAGCGTCTCGAGCTCGCTTTCCGGGAACGCGGGCTCGCGCAGCACCTCGATCGCGAGGTCGAGCACCGCGGGCAGGTTCTCGCGAGTGCTCACGATGTTCACCGCGACGACGCCGCCGGCGCCGCCGACGTTCATCTGGCTCTTGAGCTTGTCGAGCGTGTCCTGGATCTGCTCGCGCGTCTTGCTCTTCGTGCCGCGCATCAACATCGCGGACGTGAGGCCCGAGACTCGGTCGGTGTCCTTGAGGCTGCGCTCGTCGCCGAAGTTCAGGCGGATCGACGCGTTGACTGCGCCGCCGCGCGTTTGCTTCGGCAGCAGCGCGAGCTTCACGCCACCCGGCAGCTCGCTGCGGGTGGTGCGCGTGTCGATGTTCGCGGGCGACGGATTGAATTCCTCGCCTTCGCTGCGCGCGGCGTCGCCCTTGTAGCCGTTGACGAGCGCCGCGACGCTCGGGTTCGGTGGGATCACGCTGCGGTCGGGCTCGCCCGGAATGAACACGCCGACCGTGCGGTTCGACGTCTTCAAGTATTGCAGCGCGGTGCGCTGCACGTCTTCGACCGTCGCCGTGCGCGCGCGGTCGCGGTCGACGAACATCAGCCGCCAGTCGCCGATCGCGGCCCACTCGCTGAGCTGAAGCGCGACCGCTTGCGAGTTGTTCATCGCGCGCTCGAAGTCGGAGAGCGCCGAGTTGCGCGCGCGATCGACTTCCTCTTTCGTGAACGGGTGGTCCTTGATGTCGTCGAGCGTCGCGAACATCGCCGTGCGCGCGGCGTCGAGCGACGCGTCCTTGCGGACCTGCGCGTAGAAGATCACAGCGCCGGGATCCCGCTGCTGGAGCGTGTTCACGCCGACGTCCGACGCGAGGCCCTTCTCGACGAGCGCCTTGTAGAGTCGGCCCGAGGGCTCGTCCCCGAGCGCGCTCGACGCGAGCTGCAGCGGCACGAAGTCGGGGTGCGCGCCGCCCGGCGCGTGATACGCGACCATGACGATCTGGATGTCGCCCACGCGGCGCACGGTCACGTCGCGCTCGCCTTCCTGCACGGGCTCGACGGTGTAGCGTCGCCGGCAGCACGCGCTTCGGCTTCGGGATCGAGCCGAAGTCGCGCACGATCAGGTCGAGCGCCTTGGCCTCGTCGAACCGTCCGGCGACGACGAGCACCGCGTTGTCGGGCTGGTAGTGCGCTTTGTAGAACGCCTGCAGCCGCTGGATCGGCACGTTCTCGATGTCGCTGCGGCTGCCGATCGGGGACTTACCGTACGCGTGCCAGACGTAAGCCGCGCTCAAGACGCGCTCGAATAGCACGCGAGTCGGGCTGTTCTCGCCCGACTCGAACTCGTTGCGCACGACGGTCATCTCGCTGTCCAGGTCCGCCTTCGCGACGCGCGAGTTCACCATCCGGTCGCCTTCGAGGCCGAGCGCCCACTCGAGGTTCGCGTCGCTCGCGTCGAACGTCTCGAAATAGTTCGTGCGGTCCCACGACGTCGAGCCGTTGAACTGCGCGCCGTGGTCCTGCAGCTCCTTCATCACGGCCGGGTGCTTCATCGTGCCTTTGAACAACATGTGCTCGAGCAGGTGCGCCATGCCGGTCTCGCCGTAGCTCTCGTCGACCGAGCCGACGAGATATGTGACGTTCACCGTGATCGTCGCCTTCGACGGATCGCGGAACAGCAGCACGCGCAGGCCGTTCGCGAGGCCGTATTCGGTGATGCCCTCGACCGTGGCCTTGCGCGTCACGCCGGGCAACCCGCCGGCCGACGGCGGCTGCGCGCTCGCCGAGCTTTGTGGGGATTGCGGTTGCGCTTCGGCCGGGCGCTGCGGCTGCGCTTGTGCGAAAGCGAGGCCCGGGACGATCAGAGCCAGGGCTGCGAGGCGCGGACGTAGCGCGGTCATAGGGACATCCCCCGAGATTCGATGGCGAGTGCGTGGAGCAGACAATGGGTCGACGTCAATGCTAGTCGAGCAGTCGGCGCCGCGCCATCGACGTGCACCGTCGCGCCGTTGTGCTCAGACCGCGGTCGGCCGCCGCGGTTCATTGATAATGCTGGACGTCCTTCTCGTTCTCGGTGCAGTAGTACTCGAGCAGGTCGCTGTCCGCTTGCAGCGTCAACGGTTGCGTGTACGTGAACGGCTTCGTGTAAGCACCGGGGTCGTCGATCGTCGTCTCGATCGTAAGGTGGCCCGCGTCCGGCCGGCGGAAGCGCTCGGTCACGTGCAACGCCGACGTGTTCGGGTGCCCGATCGCGTCGAGCCAGAGGTGGTCGACGAACCCGACCGTATCCACGACGAGCGTGTCGCCGTCCCAGCGGCCCGTCGAATAGCCCATCCAACGCGGCAATGGATCTTCGACCGGTTTGCGCCCGTCGAGGAAGACTTGTCGGAAGTCGGTGTTGCTCTCGTAAGGATGAGAATCTGACCATTTTCGGCGTTTGCACGATCTTGAAGGGCAGCGGCGCCGAATTGATCGCGGGTGCGCCGTCCGGCTTGCAATAGGCCGGATGTAGAACCACGTGTGCGGGTTCTGCCACTCGACGCTCGTGACGGTGCCCGTCATCGAGATCGGTTTCTTGATGTCGTATTCGGCCGTGAACGAATGATGCGCGGATACGTGCAGCGTGCACGCGAGGCCCAGTGCGGCCGTCGAACTAGCGATCAGCGTGCGTTTCATCGACCGCCTCGCGGTTTCTGGTTGTTGTCGGCTCGTTCTTCTCGGCAGCGAGAATTGTGCAACGCGCTCGAACGTCGGGAAAGGGCCGCCGACTATTTCGTCGCGAGTTTCTGCGTGACGTATCCCGCGACGTCGCGGATTTGCGCCGGCGTGAACGTGCCACCGAAGGCCGGCATGTCGCGGCGGCCCTCGCTGACCGTCTGCATCACGACGGCCGCGCTCTTGATCGCTTGCAGCGACGGGCCGCCGCCATGGCCACCTTCGCCTTGCTCGCCGTGGCAGAACATGCACGCCGTGTCGAAGACCGTCTTACCGCCCGCGAGGTCCGGGGGACCCGAGGCCGCCGGCGCGAACGTCATCACCGCGCCTCCGGGCGGCACGGGCTCGATCTTGCCGTCCAGGCCGAACAGCCAGAGGCTGTCGCCGCGCGCCGAGCCGCCGTACTGATTCCCGGCCGAGAGCGCGAGCACGTACGGTTTGCCGTCGTACTCGAAAACCGTCGCGGGCGCGTTCATTCCCGCGCCCGTTTGAAACTCCCAGAGCTTCTTGCCGTCGCTCGAGTCGAGCGCGGTGAGCCGGCCGTCGGTGCGGCCGACGAACACGAGCCCGCCGGCGGTCGCGACCGATCCCGAGTAGCACGGCTCGGCCCAGTGCTGCTGCCAGACGATCTTGTTCGTGCGCATGTCGAGAGCTGCGAACACGCCGAGCGCGTGCAGATGGAAGCCGCCGATACCGCCCGCGATGTAGTTCGCACCCTCGGCGGGCCGCTCCGCAGTGACTTCCTGCGAGAGATACGACCAGATGCGATCCGCCGCGCACACGAACAGCGTGCCCTTGCCTACGTCGTAGGAGCTCGGCGGCCAGTTCACGCCGCCGGGCGGGCCGGGCTTTACCAGCGTCGGCGTCGTCCAGAACGGCGTGAAGATCTTGCCGCCGTTCACGAGCGTCGTGCCTTCGGGCGCGATCGGGATCGATTGCGGCACGAACGCGTCGCCGCGCGGATAGGGCTGCGTCGGCGCGGTGCCTTGGCGCGGCTCCTGGAGCACGGCCTTTTCATCGATGCCGACGAGCGGCTGGCCGTTGGTTCGATCGAGGATGTAGACCCAACCGGTCTTGCTCGCCTCGGCGATCGCCTTGCGTTGTGACGCCGTCGTAGTCGAGGTCGAACAGCACGACCGGCGAGGCCGCGTCGTAGTCCCAGATGTCGTGATGCACCTGCTGGTAATGCCAGCGGTACTTTCCGGTCTTCGCGTCGAGCGCGACGATCGACGTCGAGAACAGGTTGTCGCCCTTGCGGATCGAGCCGTTGTAGTCGGGCCCCGGGTTGCCCGTGCCGAAATAGATGAGTCCGAGCTCGGGATCGACGGCCGGCGTATTCCAAACCGGCGCGCCGCCGTCCTGCCAGATCTCGTTGTCCTGCGGCCACGTGTCGTGGCCGACTTCGCCCGGGCCCGGGATCGTGTAGAACGTCCAGACGAGCTTGCCGTCCTTCGCGCTGAACGCTTTCACGCGGCCGCGCACGCCTTTCTCGCCGCCCGCGAAGCCCGTGATGACGAGCCCGTCGTAGTAGAGCGGCGCCGACGTGATCGAGTAGCCCTCTTGCCAGCGTTCTGCCTGGACCGACCAGACGACCTTGCCGCTGCGCTGATCGAGCGCGACGAGCTTGCCGTCGAGCTGACCCGCGAACACCTTGCCGTCGCCGAGCCCAACGCCGCGGCTCGTCCAGCCGCAGCAGACCGCCTTGTTCGCGGGGTCGAGGTTCGAGCGGTATTCCCAGAGGATCTCGCCCGACGCGATGCTCACCGCGAACACGTCGTTCGCACCCGTCGAGACGTAGGCGACGCCGCGATAGACGAGCGGTTGCGCCTCGCCCGAGTACTGCGGTCCCAAGCCGGAGCCGCGCAGGTGCGTGCGCCAGACGCCCTTGAGCTGCGCGACGTTGTCGCGATTCAGCGCCGTGCTCGGCGACCAGCGGCGGTTGTACCAGTCGCCGCCGTTCGTGGCCCACGCCTCGGTCTGCGGCGCGACGAGCGCCACGCCGCTGAACGCGGGCGCCTTCTTGATCGACTGCGCATCGACGGACGCCGCGGTCGCCATGAAGAGAACAAATGCGCTCGCGGAAGCAAAGCGTCGAGTCTTGCTCAAGAATCGGTCCCCCGAGAAACGGACGCGGGGAGACTACGCGCGCGTCGGAGACCGTTCAAGCAAGCGTTGTCGGGTGCGGGCGCGAGCCGTTGCCGATGTGGCATCATCCTCGCAGTCGCCTTCGTGCGGGGGGAGCATGAGAGCGCATCTCAACCTTGGCATGATCCTCGTCGCGCTCGTGAGCTCGGCGCTGGTGCTTCCGCGGGCCGAGGCGCAAGCCGGCGGTCAGCAAGGCGGAGGCGTCCAGGGAGTCGGCGGCGCGGAGCCGTGCAAGGGTTCGCCCGCTGTGCGCATGGAGCCGCGAGCGCAACACCATTTCCCACGAAATCCGCACGCCCGATCTCGGCTTCAAGTTCGCGTACCCGTTCGCTCTGCCGGAAGGCGGTGGCGGCGTCTCGGCGGTCGCGATCAATTCGAAGGGACATCTGTTCGCGTTTCAGCGCAACGCCGCCGGCAAGCCGCAATTGTTCGAGTTCGACGAGAGCCACAAGCTCGTGCGCACCATCGGCGAAGACGTCATCGGTCACCAGAACAAAGCGCACGGCATGGCGATCGACGCCGAGGACAACATCTGGATCT
The DNA here is from genome assembly GCA_963841645.1 of uncultured Gammaproteobacteria bacterium. Classification (GTDB taxonomy): domain Bacteria; phylum Pseudomonadota; class Gammaproteobacteria; order Steroidobacterales; family Rariloculaceae; genus FEN-1219. The sequence goes on from CAWJDS010000031.1 coordinate 96,519, forward strand.
GCGACGAGAACGGCGACACGGTGATGAAGCTGAGCCCGCAAGGGAAACTGCTGATGACGATCGGCGTCCGCGGGCAGCGAGGCGATTGGGACGAGGCGAAGGGACAGAGGTTGCTCTGGCAGCCGTTGCATCTCGCGTTCGCGCCGAACGGCGATATCTATATCGGCGAAGGTCATGCGAACGAGAGCCCGAACGACGTCGACAAGTCGGCGACGAACAGCGTCGGCGCCGCGCGGGTCCTGCATCTCGACAAGAACGGCAAGTTCATCGATCAATGGTTCGGCAATCATGCGGGGCAGGGCCACTTCAGCATGGTCCACGGCATCGCCGTGAATCCCGACAACGGCAACGTGTATATCGGCGATCGAGAGGAATACCGTCTCGTCGTGTATGACGCGCACGGCAAGTTCCTGAAGACGATTCAGATGCGCAATCTCACGTGCGCTCTTTACGTCGATCCGCACAAGCAGTTGTGGCTCGCGACCGGTCAAGACGGCCAAATCTTCAAGATCGACTGGGACGGCAACGTGCTCGGCGCGATCGGCAACGGACCCGGCAACGGCGACGGGCAGTTCTACCGAGTCCACGTATATGGCGATGGACGGCCAGGGCAATCTCTACGCGGGCGACACCGGCCTCGCGCGTGTCACGATGATGGTTACGGCGCGGAAGTAGAGGTCGTCGATCCGGGAGGAACGGGCTCGAGCGTGCCGTCGAGCGCGAACAGCCACACGCTGTCGCCCTTGACCGAGCCCGCGAACGCGTTGCCCGCCGAGTACGCGACGACGTACTGCTTGCCGTTGCGCTCGAACACGCTGACCGGCGCGTTCATGCCCGCGCCGGTTTGGAACTCCCAGAGCTTCTTGCCGTCGCGCACGTCGAGTGCCGTGAGCCGGCCGTCGTTGCGCCCGACGAACGCGAGGCCTCCCGCCGTGACCGTCACGCCGCTGTAGCACTGGTCCGCCCACTGCTGCTGCCAGACGATCTTGTTCGTGCGCATGTCGAGCGCCGTCAGGGTGCCGAGCGCCGGCAGCGACTGCGCGCCGAAGTTGCCGCCGATATACATTTCGCCCGGCGGCGGCCGCGCCTCGTCGATTTCGGCCGCGCGATACGAGCTCGCACGGTCCTGTCCGCAGACGTAGAGGTAGCCGGTCGCGACGTCGTAGGCGCTCGGTGGCCAATTGGCGCCGCCGAGGATGCCGGGTTTCGCGACCGCGTAGTCAGTCCAGTACGGCGTGAAGATCCGGCCGCCGTTCGTGAGCGTGTAGCCCTCGGGCGCGATATCGAGCGACTGCGGGACGAACGCGTCGCCGCGCGGGTAGGGTTGCGTGGCGGCCGTCGCCTGGCGCGGTTCCTGCGGCACCGGACGCTCGTCGATGCCGACGAGCGGCTTGCCGTTCGTGCGGTCGAGGATGTAGACCCAGCCCGTCTTGCTGGCCTGCGCGAGGCCGTGGCGCGGCGTGCCGTCGATCGCGATATCGAACAGCACGACCGGGTTCGGACCGTCGAAGTCCCAGAGGTCGTGATGGACCTCCTGGAAGTGCCAGCGGTACTTGCCGGTCTTCGCGTCGACTGCGACGACCGACGACGTGTAGAGGTTGTCGCCCTTTCGGACCGCGCCGTTGAAGTCGGGGCCCGGGTTGCCGGTCGAGAAATAGATCAGGCCGAGCGCGGGATCGAGGGCCGGCGTTTGCCAGACCGTGCCACCGCCGTGCTGCCAGATCTCGTTGTCCTGCGGCCAAGTCTCGTTGCCGGCCTCGCCGCGCGCGGGGATCGTATAGAACGTCCAGACGAGCTTGCCGTCCTTCGCGGAGAACGCCTTCACGCGGCCGCGCACGCCGAGCTCGGCGCCCGCGATGCCCTCGATCACGAGACCGTCGTAGTAGAGCGGCGCGCTCGTGAGCGTGAAGCCTTCTTGCCAACGCTCGGCTTGGATCGACCAGACGACTGCGCCCGACTTCGCGTCGAGCGCGACGAGCTTGCCGTCGAGCTGTCCCATGAAGATCTTGCCGTCGCCGTACGCGACGCCGCGGTTGGTCCAGCCGCAGCAGACGGACTTGTTCGCACGTGTCGAGATTCGCCTGGTAGCGCCAGCGGATCGCGCCGGTGTCGACGTCGATCGCGAACACGTCGTTCGCGCCCGTCGCGATGTAGACGCTGCCGTCGACGACGAGCGGCTGCGCCTCGCCCGAGTACTGCGGCGCGACGCGCAGAGCCGTCGAGCCGCGCGCGCCAGACACCTTTGAGCTTACCGACGTTGCCGCGATCGATTTGGGTGAGCGGCGAGTACCGCTGGTTGTACCAGTTGCCGCCATTCGTCGGCCAGCCGTCGCGAGGCGGCTCGACCAGCGCCGGCTTCGCGGCGTTCGCTCGCGTGACCGCCGCCGCGCCCGGCTTCGGCGCCGCAACGCTGCGCACGCTCGCGGACACGAGGACGAGCGCGACGATCGCGCGACGACGACCTGCGCGTTCAATGCGGCAACCGTGTCGCGACGTACGCCGCGACGTCGCGGATCTGCGCCGCGGTCAACGCGCGCGCCGAGCGGCGGCATGTCCTTGCGCCCCTCGCTCACGGTCTGGATCACGAACTCGGCGCTGCGCGCGTTCGACGAGCGGCTTGCCGCCGCCGTGCCCGCCTTCGCCGTGCTCGCCGTGACAGAACGTGCACGCGCTGTCGTACACCGTCTTGCCCGCGTCCGGATTCGCGGTGCCCTCGAAGTCGCGCGAGAACAGCATCGCGCCGCCGCCGGGCTGCGCGGGCGGTAGCGTGCCGTCCAATGCGAAGAGCCAGACGCTGTCGCCTTTCGCGGAGCCCGCGAACAGGTTGCCGGCGGAGTACGCCGCGACGTACTCCTTGCCGTGGTGCTCGAACACGGTCACGGGCGAGTTCATGCCGGCGCCCGTCTGGAAGTCCCAGAGCTTCGTGCCGTCGCGCGTGTCGAGCGCCGTGAGCCGGCCGTCGTTGCGGCCCACGAACACGAGGCCGCCGGCCGTCGTGACCGAGCCGCTGTAGCACTCCTCGGGCCAGTGCTGCCGCCAGGCGATCGTGTTCGTGTGCAAGTCCATCGCGGCGAACACGCCGAGCTTCCCGAGCGGAGAGGCGCCGAAGATTCCGGCCGCGTAGCGCTTGCCGCCGGGCGGCTCTGTCGGCTCGATCGCCTCGGCGCGGAACGTGCCGATGCGGTCCTGAGCGCAGACGAAGAGGCGCCCCGTCGACGGCTCGTACGAGCTCGGCGGCCAGTTCACGCCGCCGCTGATCGCGGGCTTCATCGCGAGCGTCTCCTCCGTCCAGATACGGAGTGAAGATCCGTCCGCCGTTCACGAGCTTCACGCCCTCGGGTGGGATCTCGATCTCGTGCGGCACGAACGCGTCTCCACGCGGGTACGGCTGCGTCGCGGCGGTCGCCTGCCGAGGCTCCTGCGGCACGGCTTCTCGTCGATCCCGACGAGGGGCTTGCCGTTCGTGCGGTCGAGGATATAGACCCAGCCCGTCTTGCTCGCCTCCGCGATGCCCTTGCGGAGCACGCCGCCGTACTCGAGATCGAACAGCACGACGGGGCTCGGGCCGTCGTAGTCCCAGATGTCGTGATGCACTTGCTGGAAGTGCCAGCGGTATTTGCCGGTCTTCGCCTCGAGCGCGACGATCGACGCGGTGAACAGGTTGTCGCCTTTTCGAACGGCACCGTTGTAGTCGGGCCCCGGATTGCCGGTGGAGAAGTAGATGAGGCCGAGCTCGGGGTCGACAGCCGGCGTCTGCCAAACGGAAGCTCCGCCGTGCTTCCAGACGTCGTTGTCTTGCGGCCACGTGTCTGCCCCAAGCTCACCGGGACCCGGCACCGTGTAGAACGTCCACACGAGCTTACCCGTCTTCGCGTCGAACGCTTTCACGCGTCCGCGAATCGCGAACTCGGCGCCCGCGAAGCCGACGATCACGAGCCCGTCGTAGTAGAGCGGTGCGGCCGTGATCACGAGTCCGTCCTGCCAACGCTCGGCTTGCACCGACCACTCGACCTTGCCCGTCTTCTGATCGAGCGCGACGAGCTTGCCGTCGAGTTGGCCGACGTACACCTTGCCTGCGCCGAGCGCGACGCCGCGGCTCGTCCAGCCGCAGCACACGACGTCGTTCGACTCGTCGAGGTTCGCGTTGTACGACCAGCGGATCTCGCCGCTGTCGACGCCGAGCGCGAACACGTCGTCCGCGCCCGTCACGACGTAGATCGTGCCGTCGTAAACAAGCGGCTGCGCCTCGCCCGAGTATTTCGTGCCGACGCCCGAGCCGCCGAGCCGCGCGCGCCAGACGCCCTTGAGCGAGCCGACGTTGCCGCGGTCGATCGCGGCGAGCGGCGAGAAGCGTTGGTTGAGCAAGCTGCCGCCGTTAGTCGCCCAGTCGCGCCGAGGAGGTACCACGAGCGCGTCGCGCGTGAACGCGGGCGAGACCGTGATCGGCGGCGCGGCTGCCTTCTCGGCCGCGTGCACGGCGCCGACGCACGCGAGAGCGGCAAGCGCTGCGCTCGCCGAACCGCGCAAACTTAGGCGAGCCGCGCGAGTATCGCGCGCGGCGGAGCGGGTCATGATTCGAGCGACGCGGGAGGCGCCTCGAGTCCGAGTCGTGCCCATCTTTCCCCCCAGACCCGCGCGCGGTTCGTCCGCGCCTCAGGTCGTCTCTTTGAAGTGCTCGAGGCCCGGCCTGAACTTCTTGTCGTCGAGGAACGCCTTCATCGCTTTCTGACGATTCTCGCCGGAGCCGAAGTTCAACGCCTCGCCCATCTTCGCGTAGAGATAGTCGGCCGAGACTTCCCAGTCCATGTACTGCACGCGCTTCATCGCGATCTTGATGCCGCGCAGCACCGTCTGGTTCTTGCTCAGCAGCGTCTGCGCGAGCTTGCGCGTGTGCGCCTCGAGCTTCTTGCGCGGCACGGAGTCGTTCACGAGGCCCATCTCCGCGGCTTGCTTGCCGTCGAACGTCTCGCCCGTCATCGCGTAGTAGAGCGCCTTGCGGTAGCCGATCGTCTCGGCCGTAGCCTTCGTCACGTTGCCGGCCGGGATGATGCCCCAGTTCACCTCCGACAGCGCGAACGTCGCCTCGTTGGCCGCGATCGCGAGGTCGCACGCGACCACGGGCGTGAACGCGCCGCCGAAGCACCAGCCGTTCACCATCGCGATGGTCGCCTTCGGGTAGTCGCGCAGGCGCCGCCACTGCCATTCCTCGGCCGTACGGCGCACGTTCAGGATCACCGTGTCGGGCTGCCCGTCGGTCTCGCGGAAGTACTCCTTGAGATCCATGCCGGCCGCGAACGAATCGCCCGCGCCGGACAGGACGAACACCTTGCAGCGCTCGTCGGAGGCGAGCGCCTCGACGGTCGCCCGCATCTCCTCGTTCAGCGCGGGGCTCATCGCGTTGCGCTTCTCGGGGCGGTTCATCGTGACCCAGGCGATGCCGTCCTCGAACTCGACCAGCACGAGCTTGCCCCAGGGATCCTTCTTTCGAGCCATTCGGCGTATCTCCTAACAGTTGCGGACCGCGCGGCGGCGCCTAAGCGGCGCCAGCCGCGGACACGGATTGCTACGTATGGGGTGCGCCCGTCTCGTTCGATCCCCGCCGCTCGAACGGCCCGGTCTTGTAGCGTTCTCACCGGCGCTATAGAGTCCGAGCCACGTTCCGGGCGCGTGCGCCCGGGCGCAGTCTATCAAAGGAGTCGCGCAAAGCCGCGTGGTCGCGGCGAGCGGCGACTCGAAGCTCCTCGCGGAGCGCAACGGAGGGTTCGACCATGGCCGACGAGCACATGTTGTTGGGTAAGAACTTCATCCCGCCCGACATCCACGGCAAGGTCACCGGCAAGGCGAAGTACGCGGAAGACTTCCGCGCCGAAGGCATGGCGTTTTGCCGCCTGATGCTGAGCCCGATGCCGCACGCGAAGGTGCGCAGCATCGACGCGAAAGAGGCGCTCGCCATGCCGGGCGTGCTCGGGATCCTGACCGCCGATGACGTGCCGCCGCAGCCGCCGCCCGAGCGAACCGATCCTGACCAACGAGCCGATGTACGTCGGCCAGCCGATCCTCGCGGTCGCGGCCGTCGACGAGACAACCGCGCAAGACGCGATCGACAAGATCAAGCTCGATCTCGAGGAGCTGCCGTTCACGGTCGACCCGCTCGCGAGCCTGTTCCCGGGCGGCCCCGACGCGCGGCTCGACGGCAACGTGATCGACAACCGTTTGACCGGCCCGCCGCAGCTCAAGAAGGCGAAGTGGAGCGCGGCCGCGATTCGCGAGCGCGCAAGAAGGCCAACTGCCGGCCGGCGAGCCCGTGGTCGAGTGGTCGTACGGCGACGTCGACGCGGGCTTGCAAGAAAGCCGCGCTCGTGCTCGACGAGACGTTCGTGACGCGCCGGCATGTCGCACCACTCGATGGAGCCGCGCTCCGCGATGGCGTACTGGGAAAACGGCAAGTGCTTCGTGTACGGCTCGACGCAGAGCCAGAGCTTCGTCGTGCCGGGGCTCGCGGGCTGATCCAGGAGCGTCGGCCGATGGCAAGTGGAGCCGCGATCCGCAACCTCGTGTACGTCGCCGAGACCTGCGGCGGCGGCTTCGGCTCGAAGGGCTCGGCGTATCCGCCGATGGCGGTGCCTGCCTACATGGCGAGGAAGATCGGCAAGCCGGTGATGATGCGGATCAGCCGCGCGGAGGAGTACTTCCTCGGCAACGCGCGCACGGGCTTCCAGGGCCGCATCAAGATCGGCTTCGACAAGACCGGCCGCGTGACGGCCGCCGATCTGTACATCGTGCAGGAGAACGGTCCGACCACCGGATTCCCGGATTGGCCGTCGGCCGGCGACACCGTGTCGATCCTCTATCAGCCGCCCGCGATGCGCTTCCGCGGCCTCGCGCGTGATGACGAACACGCCGCCGCGCTCGGCGCAGCGCGGCCCGGGCCACAACCAGACCGTGGCCGCGATCGAGCCGCTGATCGACAAGGCCGCGAAGCAGCTCGGCATCGACCGCTACGAGATCCGCCGGATCAACGGGCCGCGGATGGACGCGAAGCTCGGCGCGAACCGGGTCCGGTCACGAGCTGCTATCTGCACGAGGCATGCGCGAGAAGGGCGCCGCGCTCTTCAACTACGAGCGAGAAGAAGAAGCTCAGCGGCCAGAAGAACGGCACGAAGGTCACCGGCATCGGCCTCGGGCCAGGCGTTCCATCCGGCCGGCTTCGCGGGCTTCGACGGCATCGTGCGGATCACGCCCGACGGCAAGGTGCACCTGCACTCCGGCGTCGGCAACCTCGGCACGTACTCGCACACCGGCACATCTCGTGTTGCCGCGGAGGTGCTGAAGGCGAACTGGGACGAACTGCATCGTCGAGCGCGGCGACACGCGCAAGGACTTGCCGTGGAACATCGGCCAGTTCGGCAGCAACACGTCGTTCACGATGGCGCGCACGAACTACGTCGCGGCGATGGACGCCGTCGCGAAGCTCAAGGAGATCGCGGCGATGGATCTCGGCGGCGCGCCCGAGGACTACGATATCGGCGGAGAGAAGGTGTTCAAGAAGTCCGATCCGAGCAAGAGCCTCACGTACGCGGCGGCCGCGCAGCGCGCGATCGAGCTCGGCGGCAAGTTCGACGGTCACGAGCCGCCGGCGGACGTGAATCCGATGACGGCCGCGTCCGTGAAGAACGCTCGCGGGCACGGGCCTCGTCGGCTCGGCGAAGGACAACCTGCCGCTCACCGCGCAGCCGGCGGCGTTCGTCGCGAGCTTCTGCCAGATCGCGCTCGACACGAGACCGGCGCAGTTCGACATCGTCGACTACCTCGCGGTCGCCGATTGCGGCACCGTGATCCATCCGATGGGTCTCGCGACGCAGATCAAAGGCGGCGCGGACGATGGGCTTCGGCCTCGCGTCGTTCGAGCACCACATCTACGACCCGCAGAACGGCTTGCCGCGGAACCGTGTCGCTCTACCAGGCGAAGCCGGCGACCTATCTCGACGTCGCGCAGAACGTTCCACACCGACGCGGTCGACAAGCCCGATCCGCAGAGCCCGCTCGGCACGAAGGGCATCGGCGAGCCCGTGATGGGCGCCGGCGCGTCGGCGTTGCTGTGCGCGATCTCGGATGCGCTCGGCGGCCACTACTTCAACCGAGTGCCCGTCACGCGCGATCAGATCGTCAACGCGCTCGCAGGCCGCCGCAGTCGCACAAGCCGCTGCAGGTCAACACGGCCTGACGCAGCGAAGCGTTTGGCCGCGGACCGCGCTCGTCGTCGGCACGCGCCGCGGCGTCATGCCGCGCGACGATGACGATCAAAGTCAGCATCCTCTATCCGAACCGGCCCGAGCGGCCGGTTCGATTTCGCTTACTACGTCGACAAGCACATGCCGCGCTCGATCGAGCTTCTGAGCGCGCATCCGGGGTTCGAGGGCGTGTCGGTCGAGCGCGGCGCGGGCGGCGCCGAGCCGGGGGCGGCGGCGACCTACGTCGCGATGTGCCACTTCTCGTTCCGGTCGGCCGAGGACTTCCTCGCGGCGTTCATGCCGCATGCGGCCGAGCTTCAGGGCGACATGCGGAACTACACCGATATCGACGCCGGTCATTCAGTTCAACGAAGTGCTGATCGCGAAATAGCCGCTCGCTGCGAGCTTCGTTGACAGCATCGGAAAGTCGGGTTCACGATGCCGCGATCGCCGCGGCGCGTCCGCGCCCAAGAACATACGAGAGGAGACAACGCATGAGCGCCGTTCCGCAGACCCAAGCCCGCGTCTCCCATCAAGAATCCGCAGCGCGTTCTTCATCGGCGGCAAGTGGGAGAAGCCGGCGCGGCAGCGGCAAGCTCAACGTGATCTCGCCGGTCACCGAGCAAGTCGTGCATGACGTTCCCGGAGGCGTCGCCGCGCGACGTCGACCGCGCCGTCGCGGCCGCGCGCGAGGCGTTCGACAAGGGCCCGTGGCCGCGGATGTCGGCGCAGGAGCGCGGCGCGGCGCTGCTCAAGGTCGCCGAGCAGTTGAAGGCGCGCCTGCCCGAGCTCGCGACGACGTGGACGACGCAGGTCGGCGCGCCGATCAGCCTCACGCGCTATCTCTCGGGTCAGCCGCCGGAGCTCTTCGAGTACTACGGCAAGCTGATCCAGATCGTATCCGCTCGTCGACGAGCGCAAGGGCGGGCACGGCGAGCGCGTGCGCGTCGTCAAGGAGCCGGTTGGAGTCGTCGCCGCGATCACGCCGTGGAACGCGCCGCTCGTGCTGCTCTGCTACAAGGTCGCGGCGGGTCTCGCGGCCGGCTGCACGATCGTCGCGAAGCCCGCGCCCGAGACGCCCGCGGACGCGTACATCCTCGCCGAGTGCATCGAGGCCGCGGGCTTGCCGCCCGGCGTGTTCAACCTCGTGCCCGCGGGCCGCGAGACGGGCGACTACCTGATCCGCCATCCCGGCATCGACAAGATCAGCTTCACGGGCAGCACCGCGGCCGGCAAGCACATCGCGGCCGTCGCGGCCGAGCGGCTCGCGCGCACGAGCTTCGAGCTCGGCGGCAAGTCCGCCGCGATCGTGCTCGACGACGCGAACGTCGGCCACGTGCTGCAAGAGCCTCGTGCCGTTCTCGATGCCGATCACGGGCCAGGTGTGCTTCTCGCTCACGCGCGTGCTCGTGCCCGAGACGCGCAAGAAAGAGGTGCTCGACGCGTACGTCGGCGCCGTGAGCGGCGTGAAGGTCGGCGACCCGATGGATCGCCGCGACGCAGATGGGCCCGCTCGCGATGCAGCGCCAGCTCACGCGCGTGCAGGGCTACATCGCAGAAGGGCAAGGACGAAGGCGCGAAGCTCGTGCTCGGCGGCGGCCGGCCGAAGGGCATCGACCGCGGCTGGTTCGTCGAGCCGACCGTGTTCAACGACGTGCAGACGAACATGACGATCGCGAAGGAAGAGATCTTCGGGCCGGTCGTCTCGTTCATCACGTACAAGAACGTCGACGACGCGATCGAGAAGGCGAACAGCACGATCTACGGCCTGCACGGCGCCGTCTACACGCGAGAACCCCGAGCGCGGCTACGAGGTCGCGCGCCGTGTGCGCTCGGGCAGCGTCACGGTGAACGGCTTGATCGTCGATCCCGACGATGCCGTTCGGCGGCTTCAAGCAATCGGGCACCGGGCGCGAGGGCGGGATCGAGGGTCTCGATCCGTACTTCGAGCTCAAGACCGTCTACTTCGCCTAGTCTCGCGTGGGTCGTGCGGGGCGCGCTTGCGCTCCGTACGGCGCTCGCCGGCTTCGGTCTGGTCGAACATCGGCAAGAACAAGAAAGGAGAATCGCCGTGTCGCAGCCGCTCACTGGGCTCTCGTGCGCCAAAGGCGAACTTTCGCGCCGGCCGCTCGTCACCCGCCGCTCCGTGCTCACGGGCGCGATCGCGGCCGCGGTCGTAGGACCGGGGCGCGCCCAGCCGCCCGCGCAAGCCGCGTCGCCGACCGCGACGCCGCGCGACTGGTCGGGGCGCGAGCCGGTTCGTTACCCGGACCCGGACATCGTCGCGCTCGATCCACGCTTCCAGAAGTATGTCGTGTTCAATACGGCGATCGTGCGGCTCTACACGGGCACACTCTGGTCCGAGGGCCCCGCGTGGAACGCGGTCGGCCGCTACGTCGTCTGGAGCGACATCCCGAACAATCGCCAGCTGCGCTTCATCGAGGACGATGCGCGTGTCACGACGTTCCGCCAGCCGTCGGGCAACTCGAACGGCAACACGTTCGACTTCGAAGGTCGGCAGCTCTCGTGCGAGCATGGCGGGCGGCGCGTCGCGCGCTACGAGCACGATGGCCGCGTCACCGCGCTCGCCGAGCGCTACAACGGCAAGCGACTGAACTCGCCGAACGACATCGCGGCGCACCCCGACGGCAGCATCTGGTTCACTGATCCGACCTATGGCATACGCGGGGACTACGAGGGCGAGCGCGCGGAGCCCGAGCTCAAGCCTGCCGTCTACCGCGTCGACGCGTCGGGCCGCGTCGCACTCGTCACGGACGAGGTCGATCAGCCGAACGGGATTTGCTTCTCGCCCGACTACAAGAAGGTCTACGTCGCCGACACGGGCGCGCCCGGTGAAACGAAAGTCTGGGACGTGAGCGGCGCGCAGATCAGGAACGGCAAGTCGTTCGCAAAGCTCGACATCCCGGGCACGAGCCAGCCTTCCGCGGCCGACGGCATCCGCTGCGACGCGGACGGCAATCTCTGGTGCGGCGCGCGGCCCGGCGTGCAGATCGTCGCGCCGAACGGCGAGCGCATCGGCATGATTCGGCTCCCCGAAGTCTGCGCGAACATCTGTTTCGGCGGCGCGCATCGCAATCGGCTGTTCATGGCGGCGAGCCAGTCGTTGTACGCGGTCTACGTCGGCGTGCGCGGCGCCGGCGTCGCGTGAGACGATTTGGATGCCTAGCGCGCGTCGCCTGACGCTGCTCGTCCTGCTCGCCGTTGCCGCACCCGCGGTCGCCGGTGCCGCGCCGCGGCTTGCGCCGCTCGCGAGCGCCGAGATCGACGACGCGCAACGCGCGCTCACGACGCGGTTCGCCGCGCTCGGCATGCGCAACGCGGTCGCGATCTACGCGCGCTATCCCGCGCTCGCGAGCGCGATGCTGCCGTACACGGAGTTCCTGCTCACGAAATCGACGCTGCCGCCGCGGCACCGCGAGCTGCTGTGGTTGCGCACCGCGTGGCTCGCTCGCTCCGACTATCTATGGGCGCAGCGCGCGCCTGCCGCTCGGCGCGTGGGCGTGACGGACGTCGAGCTCGCCCGGATCGCGCTCGGGCCCGACGCGCCCGGTTGGGAGCCGTTCGAGGCCGCGCTCTTGCGCGCGGCCGACGAGCTGCACGTCGATGCGTTCGTGAGCGACTCGACTTGGGGCGCGCTCGCCGCGCGCTACGACGCGAATCAGCTCACGGACCTGGTCTACGGCGTGGGCGAGATTGCGCTGCACGCGGGGTTTGCGAGCACGCTCAGGGTCGAGATCGAGCCGGAGCTCAAGGACCGGTTGCCGTCCGGCATCGCCTACGCTCCCGCGGCGCGGCAAACGAACGCGCGCTTGATCGGCAAGGCGGCACGCATCGAGCCGCTGCCGTCGGCCTCGGGCGCTCCGAGCGCGAATGTGTTCCGCACGTTCGCGCGCAATCCACCGGCCGACGAGCTGCGCAACGCGGTCGGTCGCCACATTCGCGACGAGACTTCTCTACTGCCGCGCAATCGCCAACAGCTGATCATGCGTGTGGGCGTGCTGTGCCGCTCGGAGTACGAGTGGGCCGCGCACTCGCGGATCGGTCGCCAAGTCGGTCTCGAGCGACGACGACGTCGCGCGCGTCGTCGCAGGTCCGTCCGCGCCGGGTGGCAGTCCGCTCGAGACCGCGTTGCTGCGCGCCGCGGACGAGCTCTATCGCGACGACGTCGATCGGCGATGCGACCTGGGACGCGCTCGCGAGAGAGCTGTCGGAGAAGCAGTTGCTCGATCTCTTGCTCACGGTCGGCGGTTATCGCAGCGCGACCTACGCGATCAACAGCGCGGGCGTGCAGCTCGACGCGAACATGAGCGAGTTCCGGTTCCCGCCGTCGTTGCGCTGACGATGAGCCTCAGGTCGGCGTCGGCTCCTCGCCGATCACGATTCGCGTTGGGCCCGCGAAACGATGCGGCGGCACCGGAAGGTTGCGCGGCGCAGGCCCGCGCACGACGCGGCCCGCGTAGTCGTAGCCGGATTGATGGCACGGGCAGATGAACCCGCCTGGCCACCAGTCCCCGACCGTCCGCTTGCCGTCCGCTCCGCGGAGCACCGGCACGCACCCTAAGTGCGTGCAGACGCCGCGCACGACGAGGAACTCGGGATTGATCCCGCGGTTCTCGCGATCGATGTACTCGGGGTCTACGTAATCGGGGTCGGGCGTCTTGTCGAGCACGAGCGCGTCGGTCGCCGCGAGCGTCGCGAGCATCTCTTTCGTGCGTCGCAGCACGAGCATCGTCTCGCCGCGATAGAGATGCGCCTGCACCGTGCCGGGCTCGATTTGGCTCAGGTCGACTTCGATCGGATTGCCGAGCGCTTTCGCCTTCGCGCTCGGTAGGAAGCTCTTCACGAACGGGATCGAGCCGAAGAACGCCGCGACGGCGCCGAGCCCGGTGAGTGAGACACGAAGGAAGTCCCTGCGCTCCATGCAATGTCTCCGGAGTCGCGGCGAAGCGGCCGCGCGCGACTACATAGCATAGTCGAGCGCGTGGCGCTTTACTTCTCTGAAGCGATGCGATGTACCGCGCCGTCCGTGACGATCACGCTCATCGGTATGTCGTGCGGCTGAGGATGGATCGTCGCGAGCGCCGCGTCGGCGAAACCGATGCCGATGCGCAGCGGAAGGGGAGTGAGCGCGGCGAGCGTGCGGTCGTAGTAGCCGCCGCCGTAGCCGAGCCGAAAGCACGCCGCGTCGAAGCCGACGAGCGGAATGATCAACGCATCGGGCCGGACGGGCTCTCCAATCGCCGGAACCGGGATGTTCCAGAACCCGCGGCGCATGCTCATGCCCGGCGTCCAGGGCCAGAACTCGACCGGCGCGTTCTTCCGCGTGATCACGGGCAGCGCGGCGATACCGCCGGCTTCGATGTGCCGGGTCGCGATGTCGCGCGCGTCGATCTCGGCGCGGATCGGCCAGTAGAAGCCGAGCACGCGATGCGGCGCGAGGTCGACCTCGGCGAGCAAACGCTGCTTCGCGCTCTCACCGCGTCGTTGCCGCTCGCGCAGCTCGACCGCGGCACGGCGCGAAAGCAGCACGGCGCGCGTCCGCGCGCGCCACGGCTTGATCACGGGCCAGCTCGGCTCGCCGCCGTCGGCCGTGCGCGCAAGCACCGGCAGCGCGTCGGCCGGCTCGGGCGCGCCCGCCGTGCGGGCTGCGTCGTGCTGCGCGGGCACGAGCTCGTCCGCGAACTCGTGCATCGAGCACGCCGGCGAGGCGAACGTCTCGCGGTCGTCCTCTTCCCTTGGCATTCTCGAAGCCTCTCCCGCGGATCGGTGTCCGGGCTCGGCCGACCTCGGCCAGCCGTCGAACACGACGGCCGCCGCGAGCACGCCGCCCGCGACGAGGCACGCGAGACCGGCAGATCTCGACGAGCAGCGCGGCCGGCGATGCTGGCGCCGCCGACCTTCGCAGCAGCGCGGCGCCGAGAAACACGGCCCACGCAAAGGTCATCGCGGTGGCGTGCCAGTTTAGCGCGGCGCGCTTCTGAAGCGCCGTGGGTAGGCGCAAGAAATCGACGAAACCGAGAGCCATCGCGGGCACGCCGAACGCTACGCCGAGCCAGAGCAGCAAAAACGACAGCGCGGCCGGTTCGACGCCGGGAAGCGCCGCGCACGCGTTTGGGGGGAAGATCCAGGAGCGCCGCGGAGTCGAGCAGGACCGCGGCCGTTCAGAACGCGACGGAAGTGCACGATCAGCGGATGCCACGGATGGTTGCGCATCGGCGCCCGCGCGGATGGGTCTCAGAAGATTCCGATCGCCGCGAGCAACGCGCCGAATCCCGCAAGCGCGACGACGGCGTGCACGACGACGACGGCAGAGGGCGGGAACTGCTTGCGATAGTGGAACGACGCGAGGAAGAAACCGCCGAGCGCCGCGACGACGAACAATCCGAGCGCGAGCGCGGCCCGCTCAAGCCCTGGATGACCGTGACCAGCACGAGCACGATTCCAGCGGCTCCGAGCGCAGCGTGGAGCAGGGACAGCGCCCACGGCGCGAGCTTCCCGCGCAGCACGTGCGCGGCGAGGACGATGCCGCCGAGGGCGGCAATGGCGAAAACGACGGCGGCGACGTTCAACAGCATGAATCTCTCTTCGTAGTCTCGTGATGAATGTCTTACAGGCTAACGGAGCGTCTCAATCTTTGTCAAGACAGAACTGTACAAAGTTGCTTTAGTCGGCGAAGCGCGCAAAATGCCGCCGCGATGCATGCAGCAACGATCGACGCTTTCGGCGAAGGGCAGCGACGGCTCTTGACGTTGCTGCTCGAGACCAAGGGAGGACTCACGGCGGACGATCTCGCCGAGCGCCTCGCGGTCTCGCGCAGCGCGGTGCATCAACATCTCACGGCGCTCGAGCGCGATGGCTTCGTCGCGAAGAGTGCGCTGGCGTCGAACGGCGGCCGCCCGGGCTATGGCTGGACGCTCACCGACGGCGGCGTGCACCTATTCCCGAAGCAATACGCGCTGCTCGCGTCGCTGCTCGTCGGTGCTCTGAAGGCAACGCTCTTGAGCGCGGACGTCGTGCGCGTGCTGCGTGCGCTCGGCGAGAAGCTCGCGAGCGAGCACGCGGCGCGGCTGCGAGGTAAGACGCGCAAGGAGCAGATCGCGATCGTCGCGGAGATCATGCGCGAGCTCGGCTATCGCGCGAGCGCTGCCGGATCCCGGCGCGGCAGTGCCGCTGATCGACGCGCGCAACTGCGTGTATCACCACCTAGCGGCGGAGCACCGCGAGGTCTGCGAGCTCGATCTCGCGCTGCTGTCGTCGCTGCTCGGCGGCAAGATCGAGCACGTCGAGTGCATGGTGCGCGGCGGCGCGTCGTGCCGCTTCCGGCTGCACGAGAAGGCGGCGGGCGCGAAGGGCGGGAGCGAAGGCCGTAAAGAGCTGAGCGAACGCCGGCTCAGCACACGCCCACCGAGACGATCTTCAGCTCGGTGTAGGCCTCGACGCCGTCACGGCCGCCCTCGCGGCCGATGCCCGATTGCTTGAAGCCGCCGAGCGGCATCGATTGCTCGCGCGCGCCGCCGTTCACCGTGATGTTCCCGGCCTGAATCCGGCGCGCGAGACCGATCGCGTTGCCGATGTCGCGCGTCCAGATGTTCGCGGCGAGCCCGTAGCTCGTGTCGTTCGCCTGCTGCGCGAGCCGGTCGAGCTCGCTCGCATCCGCGAAAGGCGTCGCGCAGAGCACGGGACCGAAGATCTCGTCCTGGAACACGCTCATCTCGGGCCGCACGTTTGCGAGCAACGTCGGCTGCACGAAGTAGCCGTCGCGCTCGATGCGTTTACCGCCGGTCACGATCTGCGCGCCTTGCTGCCTGCCGGCGTCGATGTAGCCGAGCACGCGGTCGAGCTGCTTCTGCGAAATGATCGGACCCATCTCGGTGTCGGGCGCGATGCCGGCGCCGATCTTGACCTTCGCAGCAAGGTTCTCGAAGCCGCTCGCGATTTGGTCGAACACCTTCTCGTGCGCGAACAGCCGCGTGCCGGCCATGCAGAACTGACCGGTCTTGAAGAAGATCGTGCGCGAGATCGCCTGCGTCGCGGCCTCGATGTCCGCGTCCGGGAACACGACGACCGGCGACTTGCCCCCGAGCTCGAGCGTCACGCGTTTCATGTGCGCGGCCGAGCCCGTTACGATCGATTTGCCGACGCGCGTGGAGCCCGTGAACGAGATCTTGTTCACGTCGGGGTGATCGACGAGCGCTTGCCCAGCCGTCTGGCCGTAGCCCGTCACGACGTTCACGACGCCTCGTGGTAGCTCGATCTCCTCAATGAGCTGCGCGAGCCGCAACGCCGAGAGCGGAGCGAGCTCCGCGGGCTTCAGCACCACCGTGCACCCGGCCGCGAGCGCGGGTCCAATCTTGTTTACGGCCATCAGGAACGGCGCGTTCCAGGGCGTGATCGCGCCGACGACGCCGATCGGCTCGCGCAGCGTGAACGTGAACGAGCGTGAAGGCGCCTGCGACAGCGCGGTCTCGCCGGTGAGCTTCGTCGCCCAGCCCGCGTTGTAGCGCAAGCTCTCGATCGCCATCGCGACGTCGACGTTGCGAGTGCTGCGCAATGGGTTGCCGCCGTCGAGCGTCTCGATCAGGGCGAGCTCGTCGGCATTGCGCTCGACGGCGTCTGCGAGCTTGAAAATGAGCTTCGCGCGCTCGGCGTGCGTGAGGCGCGGCCAGGGGCCGGACTGGAACGCTTTGCGCGCGGCCTTGACCGCGCGGTCGATGTCGGCGGCCTCGCCGGCCGCCGCGCGCGAGCCGCGCGCCGGTCGCGGGGTCCAGCACGTCGAACGATTGGCCGGATTGCGCGGCGGCCCAACGGCCGTCGACGAACAGCTGGTGGTCGCGCGCGAGAAAGCCCGTGCGCAGCGCTTCGAGGCTCGGATTCAAGGGAGACACGGCGCTCATCGGGAACCTCCTGTCGAGCCGGCATTGCTGTCGTGTACCGCTCGCATGGAACTCGGCGTTCGGCGCGGGGTCCAGATGGTCGTGTTTTACAACACGCACTGGGATCGGAGCCAGCGGCCGGAGATAATGGCCGCTATATCCGACCGTATCAATCGGAGGCTGAATGGCTGAGTCACGGCGTCGATTCCTCCAAGCCGGTGGAGCGGTTGCAGTTTTGGCCGCGCTCGGTATCTACACGATGCGCGCACGGCAAACGGGCGCGGTCGAGAGCGAGGCGTTCGAGATCACGCACACCGACGACGAGTGGAAGAAGATCCTCACGCCGAATCAGTTCAAGGTGCTGCGCGAGGCGGCGACCGAGCGGCCGTACTCTAGCCCGCTGAACGACGAGCACCGGCACGGCATCTTCAGCTGCGCGGGCTGCGACCTCGATCTATATTCCTCGGAGACGAAGTTCGAGAGCGGCACGGGCTGGCCGAGCTTCTACCAGCCGCTCGACAACGCGATCGGCACGAGCGCGCGACATCAGCTTCGCGATGGCTCGCACGGCCGTGCACTGCCGGCGCTGCGGCGGCCACTTGGGCCACGTGTTCGATGACGGCCCGAAACCAACGGGACTTCGCTACTGCATGAACGGTCTCGCGATGAAGTTCAAAGCCACGTAGCGCGGCAAACGGCGCGATAGAAACCGATGCTGCTGTTCGTCCTCGCGTTCCTCGGCGGCGTGCTCACGATCCTGAGCCCGTGCATCCTGCCCGTGCTGCCGTTCGTGTTCACGCGCGCGGACCAGCCGTTTCGGCGCAGTGGCCTGCCACTCTTGGTCGGCATGGCGCTCACGTTTGCGCTCGTCGCGACGATGGCCGCCGTCGGCGGCGGCTGGGTCGTTAGCGCGAACCAATGGGGACGCTGGATCGCGCTCGCGCTCGTGTTCTTGTTCGGCCTCGCGCTGCTCTGGCCGGGCCTCGCGGATCGCCTCAGCCGCCCGTTCGTCGCGCTTGGCAATAGGCTCACGACAACAGCAGGCGCGGACGGCAGCCCGAAGTCTTCGTTCCTGCTCGGCATCGCGACGGGGCTTCTCTGGGCGCCGTGCGCGGGACCGATTCTCGGGTTGATTCTCACGGGCGCCGCGCTGCGCGGCGCGAATGTCGGGACGTCGCTGCTGCTGCTCGCGTACGCGGCGGGCAGCGCGGTGTCGCTCGCGGCGGCGCTGCTGACTCGGCGGCAAGAGTGTTCGCGCACTTTGAAGCGCTCACTCGGTGCCGAGGAGTGGATCCGGCGCGTGCTCGGTGGTGCGGTAGTCGTCGGCGCGCTCGCGATCGCGTTCGGGCTCGACACGGGCTTCCTCTCTCGCGTCTCGACGCCGGGCACGACGCGAATCGAGCAAGCCGCTGTTCGGCAAGCTGATGCCGGATCGCAAGCCGCCGTCAGCGAACGAGGACGACGTGCTGCTGCCGGCGCCCGCGATGTCGGGCAACGGTGCGATGATGTCGGGCAACGACGCGATGAAGGGCGGCGGCGCGATGCGCGGCCCGAACGGTGCGATGGCGGGTGGCGCGATGATGTCCGCACGCGGTGCCGGCGCCGGCGCGCTGCCCGTGATCGGCAAGCTGCCGCCGCTCGACGGCGCGACCGAATGGATCAACTCGCCGCCGCTCACGGCGGACGGCCTGCGCGGCCACGTCGTCGTGATCGACTTCTGGACCTACTCGTGCATCAACTGCCTGCGCGCGCTGCCGTACGTGAAGGCGTGGTACGAGAAGTATCGCGACAAGGGGCTCGTCGTGATCGGCATCCACGCGCCCGAGTTCGCGTTCGAGAAGGACTTGAGCAACGTGCGCCGCGAGGTGAAGGACCTCGGCGTCGCGTATCCGGTCGCGGTCGACAACGACTACAAGCTCTGGCGCGCGTTCGGTAACGAGTACTGGCCCGCTCACTATTTCGTCGACGCGAGCGGCAACATCCGCCATACGCATTTCGGCGAGGGCGAGTACGACGAATCGGAGCGCGTGATCCAGCAGCTGCTTGCGGAAGTGGGCGGCGGCAACATGCCAACCGATCTCGTCTCCGCGACGGGCAGCGGCGCCGCGCTCCCGTCCGACGAGGCTCACGTGCTGAGCCCCGAGACCTACATCGGCCACGCGCGCGCAGACAACTTCGCGTCGCCGGGCGGCCAGGTTCCGGGGGTCGCGCACGACTACACCGTGCCGCCGAAGCTCTCGTTGAACGAGTGGGCGCTTGGCGGCAAGTGGACGGTGGGCGAGGAGAACGCGACCGCGAACGGCGCGCAGACGCGCATCGCGTTCCACTTCCAGGCCCGCGACCTGCACCTCGTGCTCGGTCCCAGCCCGGACGGTAAGCCCGTCCGCTTCCGCGTGCATCTCGACGGCGGCCCGCCGGGCGGCGATCATGGCACCGACGTCGATGCGGACGGCAACGGCACGGTGTCGGAAGAACGCCTCTATCAGTTGATCCGCCAGTCCGGCGACGTTCACGACCACACGTTCGAGATCGAGTTCTTGGATCCCGGCGTAGTCGGCTACGCGTTCACGTTCGGCTGAGGACGGGCACGGCCAGCAGCAGAAGGAGCGACAAATGAGCTTTCGAGTTTCGACGTCGGTGTGCGCGTTCGCGGGGCTTCTTCTCGCGACATTGGTCGGCTGCGCGCAGGCCGAGGAGAAGGCGGTCGCGATTCCGGCGCCCGCGTTCGACGAGATGCCGTCGAGCGCCGCGACGGCGACGGCGACGTTCGCGGGGGGATGCTTCTGGGGTGTGCAGGGCGTGTTCCAGCGCGTGCAAGGCGTGCTGAAAGCCGTCTCGGGCTACGCGGGCGGCAAGCAGGAGACGGCGCACTACGAGACGGTCGGCAGCGGCACGACGGGCCACGCCGAGACGGTGCAGATCACCTACGACCCGTCGAAGATCACTTACGGCAAGCTGCTCCAGATCTATTTCTCGGTCGCGCACGACCCGACGCAGCTGAACCGGCAGGGGCCGGACCGCGGGCCGCAGTACCGCTCGACGATCTTTCCCGCGGACGCGAAGCAGCGCGAGATCGCGGAGAAGTACATCGCGCAGCTCAACGCCGCACACGTGTTCCCCGCGAAGATCGTCACGACGCTCGAGGACGGCAGGGCGTTCTACCCGGCCGAGGCGTATCACCAGGACTTCCTGGTCCGCAATCCGGACTATCCCTACATCGTGATCAACGACATTCCGAAGGTTAAGAACCTGTCGCAGATGTACCCGGACATCTACCGGACGCAGCCGGTGCTCGTGACCCCGCGCGCGGCCGGACGACCGGCCGGCTGAGGGGCGAGGTCGAGCTCCGGCTCGGCTACAACAAGCCCATCTGCTCCGGCGGGTAAGTGATCGCAGTGCCGTCGACGCGCGCGAACGGCGTGAGCTTGTGCAGGCGCGCGCTCTGCTCGGACAGGATCTCGACGACCGGAATGCCGCGCACCTCGAGCGCGTCGGCCACGAGCGAGCGGTGACAGCGCCACGGGACGGCTTCCGCGCACATGATCGCGGTGCGCTGTTCGCGGCTCAAGCGGATCAACGCGTCGAGGCCCTCCTCGAACGCGTGCGTCTGCATGTAGTCTGCGTAGCCGCGAAAGCTTTCGTTGCGCCAACCGGTGTTCGGCGAATCCTTGCGCGCGTGACGCAAGCCGCCGAGTGACGGCAGCGGCACGTACTCGATGGTCTCCGCGCGCAACGCGCTCGCGAGTGCATCGGCGTTGAACTGCGGATTGCGACGCGAGCGCGGCACAGTGCGCACGTCCGCGAGGCGGCGGATGCCGTAAGCATGCAGCAGCGCGATGAATCTTTCGATCGGCAGCGTGGAATGGCCGACCGTGAACACTGCGTCGTCCGGCCATTGCGCATCCCGCGAGATCGAGTCCACTTCGACGTCGCGCGGCTTCATGGCTGCGAGTATATGATGGGCTCGACACCGGCCAGATAGATGTCCACATCGCGATGCTCAGCCGTCGGACTCTGCCGATCTTTCTTTTTGCGCTGGTCGCGGTTGCCGGCGCGGACGCGCAGCCGCGCGCGCAAGCCGTGCGCTCCGAGCCCGAGGAGCCGCGGCCGATCGCGCCGCGCGGACCGCTCGCGCCCGACGAGCAGCAAACGATCGGCATCTTCCAGCGGGCGAGCCCGTCGGTGGTTTACATCACGACGGTCCAGCACGTGCGCAACCCCTTCAGCCGCAACGTGATGCGCGTGCCGCAGGGCACGGGCTCCGGGTTCGTCTGGGACGAGCACGGGCACATCGTGACGAACTTCCACGTGATCCAAGGCGCGCAGGAAGCGCTCGTCACGCTCGCCGATCAGCGCAGCTTCCAAGCCTCGCTCGTCGGCGCGAGCCCGGATCACGACCTCGCGGTGCTGCACATCGACTTGCCGGCGGACGGGCCGCGGGCGCTGCCGATCGGCACTAGCGCCGATCTGCAGGTCGGGCAGAACGTCTATGCGATCGGCAATCCGTTCGGCCTCGACCACACGCTCACGACCGGCGTGATCTCGGCGCTGAACCGCTCGATCGACGACGAGAACGGCGGCACGATCGAGAACCTGATCCAGACCGATGCCGCGATCAATCCGGGCAACTCGGGCGGCCCGCTGATCGACGGCTCGGGGCGACTGATCGGCATCAACGCGATGATCTACAGCCCGTCGGGGGCCTACGCGGGCGTGGGCTTCGCGGTGCCCGTCGACACGGTCAACCGTATCGTGCCGAAGCTGATCGCGTATGGCGGCTACTCGCGGCCGACGATCGGCATCAGCGCCCTCGACGAGATCAGCCGCCGGCTGCTCTCGAACGCGAACTACGCTGGCATCGTCGTGCTGCAAGTCGTATCCGGATCTCCGGCCGACCGCGCCGGCCTCAAGCCCGCGCAGTCGAACGGCGGGCGCCGCGTGACGCTCGGCGACGTGATCGTCGCGATCGACGGCAAGCCCGTGAAGAGCTCGAACGAGCTCGTCTCGGCGCTCGATAAGCACGAGCTCGGCGACAAGGTGACGCTCACGCTGCGCCGCGGCCAAGAGAGCCGCGACGTCGCCGTGACGTTGAGCGGGGATTCGCGCGGCGAGCTCTAGAGGTTACTTGCTCGCGCGCACGTAGTACTGGGCGCCGAGCGGGAGCCACGTGAGGCTCGGCTCGAGCCCACGCAACCCGCGCAACGCGTGCGGGAAGAAGATCCGGTAGTTGACCCGTGCGTCCGCGAACGCGGCGTCGAGAACGCGCCGGCGCATCTTCGGCGCGCGAATCAGCACCGCGTTCTCGTCGAACGGGCACGTGTCGACCGCGTGCCGCGTGAGCGGGTTCAAAGGATTGTGCTCGAACACGAACAACAGTCCGCGCGGCTTCAGCACACGGCGGATCTCCGCGAGCAGTGCCACGTGCTCGGTCGCGGGGATGTGGTGGAACACGCACGACGCGAGCGCGACGTCGAACGTCGCGTCGGCGTATGGGATTCGCGCGCCGTCGAAGTGCGTGAATTCGGCGCGCCCGCCGTGCTGCGCCTCGCCGACCTCGAGGCTCTTCTGCGAGACGTCGAGACAGGTGACTCGTGCTGCTGGCAAGTGGCGCGCGAAGAACGGCACCGAGTAGCCGACGCCCGCTCCGAAGTCGAGGATTCGCGGCTCCGCGGACAGCGCGCCTAGCGCCGCGCTGTCGCGCACGAGGTCGACGATCTTGTATTCGGCGAAGTACTCGGGGCTCTCGCCGGACGCCTTGATGTTCGCGGCGTGCATCGCTCGGTACTCTGTCGCGAACTTGTCGAACTCGGCTTCGTCCATCCTTGCTCTCCGCTAGATGTCACGATAGCCGATCAGCCGCACGCCGTGCGCGCCGATCAGCTCGCGGATCCTCGGGCTCGTGAGCGCCGCGGTCTCAGCCGCCCACGCGTAATGCCAGTGGCGGTACGGGCTCGCCGGGTCCTCGAGCCCCGGGTGGCACATGAGCTCGACGGTCTTCCTCGCAGGTAACCGCTCGAGCAAGGTGCGGAGGTTCTGCTCGTTCAGGCGGCCGCCGAAGTAGAAGCCTACGAAACGATCGACGCGGCGCAGGCGCTTGAGCGGCGACAGTGCGCCGAGCGTGCCGAGCGCGATCTGCTCGGCGAGACGTTTGACGCCCCCGAGATCCTTGAGCATGTAGCTGCGAGGTCGCTCGGTGGGCACCCGCACCGCGCCGATGCCGTGCTCGCGCGCGAGCTCTGCTACGACGCGCGCGATTCCGGGCAGCACGTGCACGTGCTGATGGCCGTCGAGGTGCGTCGGGCGCACGCCGTGCGCGCGGACGCGCCGGATCTGCGCGTCGAGCTCCTTGTGAACGTCGCCGAGCGCGATCGCGCCGCGCAACCAGCGCTTCGCGAAATCGGTCGCGTGCGGCGCGAACTGCCCGTCGGCGCCGACGAGGCTCGGCACGGATTCGGCGACCGGTCGTAGCTCCGTGAGCGTGAGATGCACGCCAACGTCGAGCGTCGGACAGCGTGCCGCGAGCGCCGCCGCGTGCTCGAACGCGCTGCCGCCGGCCATGATCGAAGTCGAGGTCACGATGCCATTCTCGTGCGCCTCGATCACGGCGCGATTCACGGCCTCGGACAGGCCGAAGTCGTCCGCGTTCACGATGAGCCGGGCGCCGACGGCCGCGCGCGTCATCTCGCCTCGGTGCCGACGGCGCGCGGCGCGAACGCCCAGTGCTTGCAGCCGAGGTAGTTGACGATGACGACCACGGCCGTGAGCGGAATCCACACCGCGAGCGATGGCAGGCCGAGCACGTCGACGAGAGCGAACGTGACGAGAGTGCCCATCGAGAGGCTGAACAGGCTCACGACGCCGAAGCGCAGCGCCTGCGGCAGCGCGTTGCCGGTCGTCGCGCGGAACGTCCACGAGCGGTTCAGCAAGAAGCTGTTCACCATGCCGGCAAGATACGCGATCACATTCGCCACGGCGGCCTGCGGCGGGTGCGAAGACGCGCCGCCGGCGCCGACGAGCCCCGCGAGCGTCGCGACGGCGCCGGGGGGCAAGTAGTTGAACGACAAGACGAACGCGGTGAAGCTCACGACGAAGTTCGTGCAGCCGACGAGAGCGAAGCGAGCGACCGAGTCCTCGGGTATGGAGCGGACCATGCCTTCCGCGGCCTTAGTCGAGGCGGGTGTCCGAGCTCGCGCGGCGCGGCTCCGCGGCGGCGCGCACGGCCCGCGTCGTCTCGCGAACGAGGAAGCGCGGCCGGCCGCGGACCTCGACGACGATCCGGCCGACGTATTCCGCGAGCACGGCGAGGAACACGAACAGCACGCCGAACAGGAACGAGACGATCGCGACGGTCGACGCCCAGCCCGGGATCGCCTCCTTGTCGAGCCATTTGCCGAGGATCGCGTAGAGCACGCCGAGGAGCGCGACCATCGAAGACAGGAGCCCGATGCTCATCGCGATACGCAACGGCACGAGCGAGAACGAGCTCACGCCATGCCACGCGAGCGAGAACATCTTGCGCAGGTTGTAGCTGCTCGTGCCGGCGTGGCGCTTCGAACAATCGAACATCACGCTCGTGGTCGCGTAGCCGACCCAGTGCACGATGCCCCGCAGGAACATACCTTCTTCCTTGAACTTCAGGATCTCGTCGAGCACCTGCCGATCGATGAGCCTGAAGTCGGCCGCGCCGGGCTGAATCTCGACGCCGCTCAAATAAGAGAACAAGCGGTAGTAGAGCTTCGACGTCAGCCGCTTGAAGTACGGAACGCTCGGCGGATCGCGACGCAGCGCGTGCACGATCTGGTAGCCGTCTTGCCAGCGCTCCACGAGCTGTGGCACGACTTCGGGCGGATGTTGCAGGTCCGCGTCCATCGAGATCACGGCTTTGCCGCGTGCGGCCGCGAGGCCCGCGAGCAGCGCGTTCTGATGGCCGAAGTTGCGTGACAGGCGAACGCCGCGGACGCGCGAGTCGCGTTCGCTCAACCGCATGATCGTGTTCCACGTGCCGTCCGGGCTGCCGTCGTCGACGATCACGAGCTCCCAGTGAATGCGGAGCTTGTCGAGCTGGCCGAGCAGACGCGCGTAGAGAACGTCGAGATTGCGTTCCTCGTTGTACGCTGGTACGACGATAGAAATCATGTCGCGCGCCCCTGGAAGTTCGCCGGACTTTGACCACAATCCCAGGGTTGCGTTCGCAGCCGGCCGCGTCGCTGGCTCGCAGCCGCACCCGATCGCACCCCAACGCCTATTATAGTTAAGGGACGGTCCGATTGGCGCATTCAAGTCTCAAAGTGTTCGAGGGGTTGCCGCTCAAAGAGCGGCTATTCGTGCGCGGCCGGCTCGCGACCGCGCCGCTCGAGGCCCTTGCGGCGCGGGCCGAGGGCGCGCGCTTGCTCGACGTCGGCTGCGGTCACGGCGTTCTCGTCGCGCTGCTCGCCGTAGGCTCGCCGGGGCGGCATGTGGTCGGAATCGACCCGGACGAACGCAAGATCGACTGGGCGCGCGCTTCTGTGGGCCGACTCGCGAACGTCGAGCTCCGCGCCTGCACGATCGAGACGCTGGCGGCCGAGCGGGCGGGCGAGTTCGACACGGTGCTCGTCGCCGACGTGCTGTATCTGCTCGCGGCCGCCGCGTGGCGGCCGTTCCTCGCGGCCGCACACGAGTTGCTCCGTCGGGGCGGCCGGCTCGTGCTGAAGGAGGCCGAGGACGACGGCTCGTGGCGCGTCAGGAAAGCGCTGTTTCAAGAGCAGTTGATGGTCCGTATGCTGCGGCGAACTCACTCGAGCGGTGCGGTCGGTTTCGCACCGCGCGCGACGCTCGAGGCGGCAGTGCGCGCCGCGGGCTTCGCCATCGAGGAGGTCGTGCCGCTCGCGCGCGGCTATTCGACGCCGCACCTCATGATCGTCGCGCGTCGTTAGACTCTTCGTTTCGTCCGTCGAACATCAGGAGCTCACATCATGAAGCGGATCGCATCTGGAGTGATTGCGTTAGCGTGCTCGCTGGCATTCGGCGCCACGGCGCTCGCGCAGATTCCCGATTACGTGGCCAAGGCCGTGGCCGACCCGGGGCGGGCTCAAGATGCGAAGAACGACGAGCGGCGCAAAGGCGCCGAGATCGTTGCGTTCTCCGCCGCGAAGCCCGGTGACAAGGTGCTCGAGCTGATTCCCGGCGGCGGCTACTTCACGCGCCTGTTCAGCAAGGTAGTCGGGCCGCAGGGACGCGTCTATGCCGTGTGGCCGACGGAGTACGACGAGAAGCCCGAACAGGTGAAAACGATTGCGAAGGACTACGGCAACGTCGACTTGCTCATGCAGCCGGCCGCCAAGCTGACCGCGCCGCAGCCGGTGGACGTCGTGTTCACCTCGCAGAACTACCACGACTATCCGGACAAGTTCATGGGGCCGACGGACCTGAAGGTGTTGAACGCGGCAGTCTTCGCGGTGCTCAAGCCCGGCGGCGTCTACCTCATCGTCGACCATTCGGCCGAACTGGGATCGGGGCTGCGCGACACCGAGACGCTGCACCGCATCGACGAAACTACCGTCAAGCAGCAGGTGATCGCGGCCGGCTTCGAGTACGTTGGCGAGAGCGACGTGCTGCGCAATCGCGCGGACGATCGCAAGACCAACGTGTTCAATCCCGCGATTCGCGGGCGCACGGATCAGTTCGTGTACAAGTTCCGCAAGCCTTTGAAGTGACCGGCGCATCTCGAGTCGACGTCGGCGCGGGCGCGAAGCGGCCGCGCGGCTTCGCTGATCGAGCGCAGGGTCGCGCGGACGGCTACACTCGCCGACATTCGCTCGATCGGAGAGAGGCAACCATGATCAGGCTCGCAGCACTGCTTGCGCTCGGAGTTCTCGTGGCGTCGCCGGCGCTCGCGCAGAAGCCGCAGATTCAGTGGGACAAGCAGTACGACTTTTCGAAGGTGAAGACGTTCCAGTGGCAGCAGCCATCCGCGCCGTCGCTTGCCGACTCGAATCCGTTCATGCACAAGTTCATCGAGCAGTCGATCGAGACGGAACTGCAGAGCGTTGGGTTCATGGAGACGACCGAAAATCCCGACGTCTACGTGACTTACCACGGGTCGGTCGACACCGAGGTCGAGCTCCGTTCGAGCTCGTTCGGCTTCAGCGTTGGCAGCTACGGTATGGGCCCCTGGGGGGGAGTGTCGGGCGTTTCAGCCGGCCCGACGCACACGACCACGCGCGAAGTCCAGACGAAGAAGGGCACGCTGATCGTCGACATCGTGGACGCGAAAGAAAAACAACTCGTCTGGCGCGGCACCTCGTCCGGCATCTTGATCTCGGACAGCCAGGAGAAGACCGAGAAGGCCGTCGGCAAGGCCATCCAAGAGATGGCGAAGCAGAACCGCAAGCTCCGCGCCAAGGAAGCGAACAAGAAGGGCTGACGCAGGCCGCTCGCTCGCAAGTTATGACACGAGCCGACGAGCGCGGATTGGATGGGCGCGCGCGTCCGTCGCGGGCCGCTGCAAGCCTACTCTCAACGACACGAGATCTCGTAGGCTAGAATCGCGGCTCATGAGCGTACAACCCGTTACTTCTCCATCTACCGCCGAACGGCTCGACCTCCACGACCTGCAGCAGCTCGAGGACGTCGGGTTCATGACCTGCATGACGCTGGTGCTGCTCGGCAATTACGCGCAGACCGGACATTTCGGCGGGCCTTTGGCCTACACGCCGTTCAACGTCGTCACGCACCTCGCGGGTCGCGAGCGCGGCGGGCTGCATTTCGACTATCGGCGTCCGAAGCATCCGTATTGCGACAAGTTCATGCTGGCCGCGGGCCATTGCGCCCCGACCTGCTACGCGCTGTGGATGATCATGGGCGAGGCGCTCGCGCGGAAATACGCGGCCACGGGCGATCGGCGCTATTACGTGGCTCCCGAGCTCGCGATGTTGCCGGTCGACGCGCTCGGTTTCCGGCGCGGCGCGGGCGCGCTCGCCACACTGCTCGAGGACAACGGGCTCGCTGATCATCCGCTGTTCGCGCAAGCGAAAGGCCGCGGCATTCGCGCGCTGTCCGGCCACATCGAATCGACGGACGTAACGAACGACGTGAACGGCGGGCCGTCGGGTGTCGGCATCGCGACCGCTGCGGGCAAGGCCGCGTTCTGGGACATCTTCGGTGCCGACATCGACTCGCCCAAGATCGTCGCGTTCGAAGGCGAGTTCGCGATGTGCGCGGGGCACGCGCAGGAGCTCAAGACGACCGCGATGGCCGTGCAGGCCGGCAAGCGGCTACGAATTTTCTTCTCGGACAACAACGCGGGCATCGACGACGCGCTGCTCGGCGGCGTGGTGCCGAGCAAGCTCGCGGACGGCTACGTGCTGCGCGATCAGTGGACGTCGTACGGGTGGAACGTCTTCACGATTCCGAACGGCAACGACTACAAGCAGATCCTCGACGTGCTGAAGACGATGGAGGATTGGGATCCCGCCGATCGCCGGCCGATGATCGTGATCGGCAAGACGACGAAGGGCTACTGGCCCGCGCCGGTGCCGAAGCAGATCATCGGCTACGCGAGTCATCCGTACGGTTTCAAGATGAACGCCGAGTACATCGTCGGTCTCGCGAAGACTTACGAGGCGCGCTACGGCGTGAAGTTCGAGGGAATGTCGGCCGGGCCGGTCGCGGACATGCGCGAACGGCTGCTCCAGTTCAAGACGAACATCGACGTCGCGATGTCGGTGCTCGACAAGAACGGCCTCGGCGATTGGCTCGCGGATCGCCTCGTCGCGATCGGCGATCGCGTCGTCGACAAGATTCCGCTGCGCATCGACGTCAAGCGCGATCCGTTCCTCGACGACCGGCTCAAGGTCGCGAACCTGCCCGTCGAGCCGCAAGAGCTCGCGATCAAGAACTCGGTGTCCGGAGCGAGCAAGACCGTCAAGGTCGCGTTGTTCCGGAAGTCGGGCGAAGCGGCAGGCGCGCGGCGCGCGATTTCCGAGATCATCAAGTGGCTGAACTACGTCACCGACAACCGCGTGCTGACTGCGGCCGCGGATCTCTCGGAGTCCGTCAACCTCGAGCACGGCAGCCTATGGGGACACTACGATCCCGAGACGAACCCGCTCGGCACGCGTCTCAAGGCCGCGATCCAAGAGGCCGGCAACGTGTCGACCGCGATCGGGCTCGTGAGCCAGAACGCCTCGGTGGATCCCGACAAGTTCGCCGGCGTCTGGGCGTTCAGCGGCACGTACGGCGCGTTCACGCCGCTGATGTATCTGCCGGCGCGCGTCTGGAGCCAGCAGAACCAGGACAGCAAGTTCAAGACCGGTGTCTTGCACATTCTCGCGGCGCATTCCGGTCCCGAAACCGCGGCCGACGCGCGCACGCACTTCGGCATCTTCTCGCCGCAGGTCTGGAAGCTGTTCCCGCGCGGCCACATCATCAATTTGAGCTTCTGGGACTACAACGACGTCGCGCCGGGCTATTTCGCGGCTGCCGAGATCGCGGCGCGCGAGAAGAAGGTCGGCATCATCGCGATCGAGGTCGCGAGGCCCGATCTGCCGGTCGCCGATCGCAGCACGTTCGCCGACACGGACATTCGCGCGGCCGCGAAGGGGCTCTACGTGATCCGCGACTTCGGTCCGGGTCCGCGGCATGGGTACGTCGTTTGTCAGGGCGCGTTCGCGACGTTCAACACCGTCAAAGTCTTGCCGAAGCTCGTGCAAGCCGGCGTCAACGTCAAGGTGATCTCGGCGGTCAGCGAGGAGCTGTTCGACCGCCAGCCGGAAGCGTATCGCCGCTCCGTGCTGCTCGCCCGGGGCGAAGCAGGACATGATGTTCGTGATGGGTGGCACGCGCCGCGTCTGGCCGCTTCGCAATGTCGGCGCGCAGGCCGACGACTACTCGCTCACGTCGGACTGGGACAACCAATGGCTGACCGGCGGCCTCGAGGCCGACGTGATCGCCGAAGCGCACCTCGATCCGGATTCGGTCTTCGCGGGCGTCAAGCGCTTCGCGGACGAACGCGCCTCGCGTCTCGAGGCGCAGCGCGCCGCGCTCGATTCGCTCGAGTGAGCCGCACTCGACCTAGTCCTACCGCGCTACAGACGTTTCACAAAGCGGTCATGTGCCGCTACGTATGCTCGAACCTGCTGCCGGGGACCTCGGAGCCGAAGAATTTTGCCCGTCGAAACACCGCGCAAGAATTTTGACCGTCGAACCACCGTCCCGGTCGCGTGGCCCCCAGAAGGCACGAGGCAGGAAACGCTCGCCGATGCCCGGATCAATCGCGTTACGGGCGAAATCCGCGCATGGTACGAGGCGCATGCGCATGAGTTCGCGGACGCCGATGCCGTCGAGCTCGCATTCGTCGGGCAGTCGCGGGAATTCCAGGAAAGGCTCAACCGTTTCAAGCTCTGGGCAGTCGACCGCGAGGATCTAGTCGACCTCGAGGGTAAGCGAGTGCTCGAGCTAGGTGCGGGCATGCGCGGCTCGCGTTCGCGTATCGTGCCATGGCGGCTTACACCGGAGTCGACGCCGCCACAACCTCGTCGCGCTCGGTAACGCGCGCCTGCGCGATGCTGGCCTATCGGACCGCGCGAGACTCTTCCACGGCGATGCGAATTCGTTCGAAATCCCGGAGCGCGACTTCGACGTCGTGTGCTCGCTTGGCATGATGTGCTATATCCCGGATCCACGACCGGTCATCGAAAACATGGTCCGCTATCTGAGGCCCGGTGGAACGCTGTTCTACGACTTCCGCGTCGCTTCGCCGATCTATTCGACGATTCGCCGAATCAAGTGGGCGTTACATCCACCGACGGGTGGCAAGACATTCGTCATTCGTCCGATCGAGGCCCAGTCGATGCTCAGAGAGTGTGGGCTCGTGGACGTCCGGATACGCCTTCGTGAATTCCCTCTGCTCGCCGAGCGATACGCAGGGGGTGGTTCGGATTGGCCGTTGAGCTTGCGGAACTCACTGGCGGACAGCACGCTCGCGCGACCGTTCGCGACCGAAGCGTGGATATTCGCTACCAAGCCCGAGCGTTGACAAATTGGTGACCCACGCGCGCTCAGAGCTCGTTGCGCGCCCACGGCTCCTGCGGGTGCACTGGATCATCCCACCGGCGCCGTGAACCCGAGACCCATGCGCGCAACGACGGCGGCGAACCGCGCTTCGCCGCGCAATGGGACGAAGAACGGGTCGTTGCGGATGCCGCACAAGTCGGGCAGGCGCAGCTCGGCCGCTCCCTCGAGCAGTGTGAGCGCGCGGCTGCGATCGCCCAACGCGAGGTAGATTCGCGCGAGCATCACGTCATTGAGCTGCTCGGTGCGGGCGCGCGCCTCGAGCTCGCGCAGCAGCAAGCGAGCCTCGTCGCGGCGCCCTGCGAGCGCATAGGTCGCAGCGAGATAGCCGACGGCCTGCGGCCCGCGCTGCTGGAGGAGCAGCGCGTTCTCGAGCTCAGAAATCGCCGTCTCGAGCTCGGACGCGCCGACCGCCGCGATGCCGAGCAGCTCGTGAATCTGCCCGGGCTCGGCGCCGGCGTCGAGCGCCTGGTTCCCCGCGCGAATCGCCTCCGCGTAGCGGCCTGCGTCGATGAGTCGTTCCGCGACCTCCTGCTTCATCCGGCCATCCGCTGGGAACCCGGCCGCGAGATCGGTGACTAGCGCGATTGCCTCGTCGTGGCGGCCGAGCAGCGACAGCACATAGGCGTCGCCCCACACGGTGCCGGTCTCGCGCGGCGCCGCGGCGACCGCCCGCTCAAGCTCCACGAGCCCCGGCTGCCAATCCCAGTCGTAGACCGCGCGCAGATAGCCGAGCACCGCTTGTGACGTCGCGAGACCCGGATCGAGCTCCAGTGCGCGCAGCGCGGCCGCGCGCGCGTGCGGGAACGCTTGCGCCGGCGTCGTCCAGCCGAGCTCTACGCCTGCGTCGACCCAAGCAAACGCCAGCCAGTCCCACGCGTCGGCGAAGCCACCGTCGGTGTTCACGGCGAGCTGGAATTGCTCGATCGCGATTTGGATATCTCTAGGTTGGCGTCGCCGGTAGTGGTACTTGCCGAGCAAGAAGGCTTCGTAGGCGGACAGACTCGCGGTCGGCAACGCCGCGGCGTGCCTGCGTTCGCTTGCGGACAGAGAGCGCGCGAGCCCCTCGGTCACGCGGTCAGCGATGTCGGTCTGAATGTCGAATATGTGCTCGACTGTGAGCGGGCGGTCGAACGCCTGCTCCCACAACCTCGCGTTGGTGCTGGCGTCGACGAGCTGCGCGGTGACGTGCACACGCCGTTCGTCGTAGCGCACGCTTCCTTCCACCAGCACGTCGACACCTATACGGCCGGCGACCTCACGCGGCGGCAAGCTCGCGTCACGATACGCATCAACCGCCGCGCGTGACGCGACGCGTAGGCCCGGGATGCCGGCCAACCGACCCATGATCGCCTCTTGAATGCCATCGGCGAAGTACTGCCGGTCGGAGGCCGGGCTCAGGTCTTGGAACGGCAGCACCGCTACGGCTGCCGGCCGCGCCGCGGGCGGCGCTGCGGCCGTCGGGGCACGCGGCACGAGCGCGACGACCGACGCGGCAAGGCCGGACGCCGCGAGCCCGAGCGCAACGAGCCGCCATGTTCGCTGCGGCCAGCGCTCGCGCGACCGCGGCGGCAAGCCGCCCGACGACTCCGTGTCCAGGTCGCCGGACGGCGCGACGGCTACTGACGCCGTGAGCATTGCGGCCGGCTTGCCGATCGCCGGCTGCAAGGCGGCCGATGCCGGCAGCAACGGCGCCGGCGTTCGCGCCGCGGGCGCAGGGCCGACCGGCGAGACCATTCGGTAGCCGCGCTTCGGAATCGTCGCGATGTAGGACGGATCGGCGCGAGTGTCGCCGAGCATTTTTCTAAGCTCCGCGATCGCGCGCGTCAGCGGCTCGTCAGAAACCGCGCTGCGCTCACCCCAGACTTCGCGCAGCAACTCGTCGCGGCTCGCGACGTGGCCCGCGCGCCGCGCGAGCGCCACTAGCAAATCGGTGAGCTTCGGGGTCAGCCGGCGCTGCCCCGCGGCGCCGGTCAATGTCCCGGTGGCGGGGTCGACGGTCCAGTCCCCGAGCACGAACGGACCACCAGCGTTCATCATGAGCACTTCTCTCTCTATCGCCTCGAACGGTTCACGGCGCCGGGCGCTTCCCGCGCGCCCGGCCGCGCCGCCACACGGCGCGCCTCAAGCGGGTGCCGATAGTACCGGGAATTTATGGCGATTTCTTGGCGAAAGAAAGGAGCAAATCCGAAGGATCTTCCCGCTCGGCTCAGCAGAATGCCGCCCTCCGTGCCGCCATGCTCCTGCGCTGGGGCGGCCACGGCGGTGGGCGCACCGGGCCGCAGCCCCGCGACGAGCTCGCCGAACCTAATCGACGAATAGGAAACGATCGTGAATACGGATGCACTGACTCTCCTGGAGCCCGGCATGACAGATGTCGCAGCGGTCCCGGCCGCGCGGAGCGAAGCGCTGCGCGCGCAGCCGCAGGTGCCTATCGATCGGGCGGATAACCGCGCGACGAACATGGTCCCGCAACCTCGCAGAAGGCGCGCGAGGTTTTCGGACGACGAGTCCGACCTCGCGTTGCTCGCGAGAATCGCTAACGGCGACCGCGACGCGCTGCGCGAGATGTATAACGTCTACTACCACCCGCTGCGGCGCTTCATCTGTCGAGTCACGGGCCAGCTGGATCTCGCCGAGGAAGGCATCAACGACACGATGCTCGTCGTGTGGACCAAAGCGGGCGAGTTCGCGCGTCGCTCGTCCGTGTCGACGTGGATCATGGGCATCGGCTACCTCAAGGCACTGAAGCTGCTCGAGCGCAGGCGGCGCTGGACGGACCGTTTTGCGGCGATCGATTTCGACGAGTGGATCGAACATTCGAGCCCGTCAGTAGAACCCAGCGACCAGGGCGACCTGCGCGACTTGCTCGACGAAGGGCTGAAGCGGCTGTCCCCCGAGCATCGCGCGGTCGTCGAGCTCACGTACTTCTACGATTGCTCGTACGAGGAAATTGCCGTGATCGCAGGCTGCCCGCTGAACACCGTCAAGACGCGCATGTTCCATGCGCGCGCGAAGCTGCGAAAGGTGCTGCCTCAGATCGGCGGGGATCTGCCGTCGGCGTAAGAGCTCGCCTGCGACGACTCGTCGCGGGCGCGGCGCGCGAGCTCGAGCAGCGCGCGCGCGCGCTTCACGACCGGCACGTCGATGACCCAGCCGTCGAGAGACGTCGAGCCTCGACCGCGCGCCTCGGCTTCAGCGAACGCCGCGACGACGCGCTCCGCGTGAGCGACCTCCTGGGCGGAGGGCGAGAAGCATTCGTTGAGGGCCGCGATCTGTTCAGGGTGAATCGCGAACTTGCCCTTGAAGCCGATGCTCTTGGCCGCTAGCGCGTTGCTGCTGAGACCGCTCGGATCTTTGAGCTTGAAGTATGGAGTGTCGAGCGCGAGCACGTGCGCGGCGCGCGCGCTCACGCAGATTCGTTGCCGCGCGTACGCGACTTGCGACTCGTCTTCGAGCCGCTCGATACCCATATCGTTCGTGAAATCTTCGCCGCCGAAAGCGACCGCGACGACGCGCTCGCTCGCGCGACAGATCGCGTCGCAATTCACGATCGCCGCCGCGGTCTCGATCCACGGCACGAGCTTCACGCTGTCGAGCGCTAGCCCCATGCGCGCCTCGAGCGCGCCGATGCGTTGCGACACGGCGCTCACGTCGGCTGCGCTGCGGACCTTGCCGACCGAGACGCCGTAGACGTGCGGCCCGACGACGGCTGCGAGGTCGTCGTCGATCCACTCCGTGTCGAGCGCGTTCACGCGCGGGATCACGGGCACGCCGCTCGCCGCGAGCTTCGGCAGGTGCTCGGCGACCGTCGCGCGCGCGTTCGCCTTCTCCGCGACCGGCACGGAGTCCTCCATGTCGGGGACGTACGCGTCGGGCGTCAGACCGAGCGCCTTCGCGAGCATGCTCGGCTTGTTGCCGGGCACGAACAGCAAGCTGCGGAGGATCGTCATCGCGCCTTCTCGTCCGCTACGCGCAGCACGAGCTTGCCGAAATGGCTTCCCGCTTCCATCGCGCGGTGCGCGTCCGCGGCTTGCTCGAGCGGATACACGGCGTGAATCAGCGGCGCGATCGCGCCGGTCGCGAACAGCGGCAACACGTCGCGTGCGAACGCATGGATGATCGCGGTTTTCTGCTCGGTGGTCCGCGGCCGCAGCACCGAGCCCAGGATGCTCTGTCGCTGCGTGAGCAGCCGGCCGATGTCGAGCTCGCCTCTACGCCCGCCCATGACGCCGATGAGCGCGAGCCTGCCGCCGGTCGCGAGCGCTTTCTGGTTCTGCGCGAGGTACGCGCCGCCGATGTGATCGAGGATCACATCCGCGCCGTGCCGGTCGGTGAGGCGCAACACGGCGTCGGCGAAGTCCTCGCTCTTGTAGTCGATCACGGCGTCGGCGCCGAGCGCCTTCACGCGCAAGACCTTCGCGGTGGAGGCTGTCACGAGCACGCGCGCGTGCGGCACCAGCGCGCGGCAGAGCTCCATCGCGGCGGTCGTCACGCCGCCGCCGCCGCCGTGCAGCAACACCGTCTCGCCGTTCTGCAGCCGCGCGTTGCCGAACAGGTTCATGTGCGCGGTGATGTACGTCTCGCAGATGCACGCGGCCTGCTCGAAGGTGAGGTTCGGCGGCATCTTCATGACATGGCCCGCGTAGGCGGACGCGAGCTCGGCGTAGCCGCCGCCGCCGAGCAGCGCGAACACGCGCTCGCCGGGCGAGAAATCCGTGACGCCGCCGCCCACGGCTTCGATCGTGCCCGCTGCCTCGAGCCCCAAGATCTCCGACTCGCCGGGCGGGGCGGGGTAGTTACCCTGACGCTGGATCAGGTCGGGCCGATTCACGGACGTCGCGGCCACGCGAATCAGCACGCGGCCGGGCCCCGCGGTGGGCGCGGTCGCCTCCCCGAACCTGAGAACCTCGGGACCGCCGAAGCCGTCGAGCAGGATCGCTTTCACCTCGACCTCGCTTGCGGCGCGGTGATGGGTGGGGGGCGCATGACTTCCGGGAATCCGTTGGGTTGCTGGACCCGCTATTGTTGCGCCTGGTCGATGTACTTACTATACCGCTCCCCCAAAACTTGGGCCGGCTCGAATTCCGGCGAGGTCGTTGTGTTCGAGACACTGAAGCCGCTGCCGCCCGACGCGATCCTCGGGATCATGACGTTGTTCCGGGCGGACCCGCACCAGGGGAAAATTGACTTGAGCGTCGGCGTTTATCAAGACGAGCAGGGCCGTACGCCCGTGCTCGCGAGCGTGAAGCGCGCGGAGAAAGCGATCATCGACGCGCAGGACTCGAAGACCTACGTCGCGATCGCGGGCAACGCGGGCTTCAATCGCGGGATCGAGGAGCTCGTCTACGGCGCGAACCATCCTGCGCTCAAGGCCGGCCGCGTCGCGACTGTGCAGACGCCGGGCGGCAGCGGCGGCTTGAGCATCGCGGGGCACTTGCTCGCGCGCGCGAAGCCGGGCGCGAAGATCTACCTGAGCGACCCGTCGTGGCCGAACCATCTGCCGCTCCTGAAGCTCTCTGGCCTCACGCTCGAGAACTATCCGTATTACGACTTCAAGAAGCATCGCGTCGACTTCGACGCGATGAAGGCGAAGCTCGATACCGCGAAGGCGGGCGAGATCGTGCTGATCCACGGCTGTTGCCACAACCCGTGCGGCGCCGACCTCACGAAGGATCAGTGGCAGGACCTCGCAGCTCTCTGCGAGCGGCGCGGGCTCGTGCCGTTCGTCGATCTCGCTTATCAGGGGCTCGCCGAGGGCCTCGAGCAGGACGCGTACGGAGCGCGGCTGATGGCCGAACGGTTGCCCGAGGCCGTGATCGCGACGTCGTGCTCGAAGAATCTCGGGCTCTATCGCGAGCGCGTCGGCGCTGCGAGCTTCGTGTCTGCGACACGCGAGCAGAGTCAGCTCGCGTTCGCGAATGCGTCGAACGTTGCGCGCGGAATCTACTCGATGCCGCCGGACCACGGCGCTGCGATCGTCGCGAAGGTCTTGCACGACCCAGAGCTGCGGGCGCTATGGGTCAAGGAGCTCGAGGAGATGCGCGGGCGCCTCAACGGCCTGCGCAAGTTGCTCGTCGACGAGCTCGCGGCCCGGAAGACGCCGATGGACTTCTCGTTCATCGCGAAGGAGCGCGGCATGTTCTCGTTCCTCGGGATCACGAAGGAGCAGGTGATTCGCCTGCGCGAGGAATTCCACGTCTACATGATCGAGTCGAGCCGCATCAACATCGCGGGCATCAACCACAAGAACGTGGAGTACGTCGCGGATTCGATCGCGGCGGTGTTGAGGTAGCCGGGACTCGTGACGCTCTCGCGTGCGGAGGTGGTGCGGCTCGACGCGCTGGCCGACCGCGTGCAGGGTGCCCGCTACAACGAGCAGGGCATGGCGTTACTCGACATGGACGCCTAAGTCGCGCACGTTTCGAAAGCTACACTCGGGTTTGAGCGCCGGGGGCACAAGCCGGCGAGTGCGATTCCGCGGAATCGCCGACGCGGCGTCAAGAAGTGATCAGGGCTGGCAATCGTAGCGCGACCCTACTTCCCTGGGCTCAGCGGAGCCATGGTGCGGCCCAGGAGGTCGGGTTTCGCGGCATCGCGCTCCAGCGCGGGGTATTTCTCACCGCCGTGATAGTCGATCTCGTGAGTGGTGAAATAGTCGCGATTCTCCATGAGTAAAGCGATCGGCGCGGTGCTCGTCGTCGCGGCCCTCAACGCCTCCCGCAAGCCGTCTGCCGAATAACGGCGCCCGTTGATCGCGATGATTTTCATCCCGGGCGCCAGCCCGGCTTTCGCCGCAGGAGTGCCCGGGATCACGTCGCCGAGGGCGCCGTCTTCCTTGCCGTCATTGTCGATCGCGAGCCCGAGCGAGAAGCGCGCATCGAGGTATTTCCGCGCGGCTTCCTCGGATTTCATGACGGGCCCGGGCTTCTCCTTGAACACGAGCTTCCAGCCGCCGCCCTCGATGCCGCCGAGCAGCGCTTCGTTCTTCACCGACTGGAGGCGCGTGGTCAGGAACGTCTTCCAGTCGTTCGGCGCCACCGCGCTCAGCGCCGAGACGATGTCGTCGAAAGTGTACGGCTTCACCACCGGCTGCTGCGTGGCCGGTGCGCCGGTAAACGCGCGGCAAAAATCATCGAGCGACTTGGCACCGCGGGTAAGCCTGCGGATCGTGACGTCGACTTCGAGCCAGAGCAGCGCGCCCTCGTCATAGAAGTCCACGCCGCGCCGCAGCGCGTCGTAGTCCCGCCGCGCGGAGTAGAGCAGCTGGGCCTCGTCCGCGGTGTCCTGGAGCGGCCGCCAAGCGCGTCCGGGGCGCAAATCGAGATAGGCCGCAAGCCGCGCGAGGTTCTCGCGGTACTCCTCCGCCGCGAACAGGCCCGAGCGGACCGTGAGCACGTTGCCGAGATATTCGGTGAGCCCTTCGTAGACCCAGAGCAGATCATCCTTCATCGGCGTGTGGAAATCGCCCGTCGCGAGGCCCGCCGGCCGGCGGTATTTGCCGTTCCACGAGTGCACGTACTCGTGCGGCAGGAGCCCGATCGAAGCTCGCCGCAGATCCTCATCGAGCAGCGCCCGCTCCCACACGCGGTCGTCGCTCGCCTGATGGTGCTCGAGGCCGAAACGCGCGACGTGATCGCTGAGCGTGTAGAGGAAGTCGTAGGAGCCGTAGTGCTCGGCGCCAAACAAGGCGCGCGCCTCCAGAATCAGTTTTCTGCTCGCGGCCTCTTGCGCCGGGGTGATCGCGAGCGCGGCCTCACTGTCGGCCGCGAGATTGAGCGTGACGGTGGGGCCGCCGGCGGAGAGCACGATGCTGCGCGTGTGCGCGCCCGCCTGCACCGGCGAATCGACGAGCTGCGTGAGCGAGACCGCCGGGAACTGGATCGCCCCGGATGCCGGACCGACGGCCTTCAGGGCGGAGGCGAATTTCCAGCCCTCCGGCAGCTTCAGGCTCGCGGTTACCATGAAGTCGTCGGGACGGGCGCTCAGGGGATAGAGCACCACCTGGTTCCAGCTCAGCACGACGAGCTGCGACGTCGACGAAGCGCCGGACGAGAATCCGTCGGTGGTCGGGGGCAAAACGAAATCGAAGCTCGCGACGACCTCGGTGGTCCCGGCCGGCACTTCGAGATGAAACGCGTGAATCTCCACTAGATCGCGATGCCATGGGAGCGTCGCGCCGCCGACGGCGAACGTCACGTTGACCAAGTCGGTCAGCGGTCCGGTGGGTCCGTGCTCGCCCGGAATCCACTTCGGGTAAAACAGGATAAGCGGCCCGGGCTGGACCGGGATGGTCTCGCGCGCATGCAGCAGGTTGCGCGGGGCATCGGTGGCGTCGACGGCGAGCGTTGCGGCGCGTTGCGCAAATGCGGCGGAGGCCGTGAACAGAACGGTGGCGAGGGATACCGTGCGGACAAAACGGGCAACGCCCATACTGCATTCAACACCGCGCTTGCGGGGTGCCGCAAGTCCGCGGACCGCGCTGCCTTCTCGTACCGGGACGAGTCGAAGTTGAGAACGGCTCGAGCCTGCACATACTCCCACGCGATGCTTCGGCCAAACTCTCGTGCGCGCATGCGGGCGAACGACGGCAGCGACTGTGACAGCCGCTGCCTCGACCGACTACACTGCGCCTCGGATCGGGAGAGGGGCGCCGAAAAAGAATGAACTTCATTTCCCGCTTCATGCCCCGCCAAGGGCGTTTTTTCAGCCTGTTCGACAGCCACGCCGATCTCATCATGGAAGGCGCCAACGCGCTCGTCGACGTGCTGCACCGCTACGAAGACGACGACGGTCGTGAGGCGGGGCTGAAGGTCATCGAAAACGCCGAGCACGCGGCCGACCGGATTACGCACGAGACCATGCAGCTGCTGCATGCGACGTTCATCACGCCGTTCGATCGCAACGACATCCACCGGCTCATCGCGCGCATGGACGATGTGCTCGACCTCATCCAAGATACCGGCGAATCGTTCGTGCTCTACGACATCCAGAGTGTGACGCCCGAAGCGACGCAGCTCGCGGAGCTGGTGCAACGCTGCGTCGAGCGCGTGCGATCGGCCGTGAAGCTCATGGCCTCGATGACGGACGCGCCGGCGATGCTCAAGATCTGCCAGGAGATCGACAAGCTCGAATCCGAAGCCGACAAGGTGATGCGGGCCGCTTTGTCGCGGCTCTTCCGCGAAGAGACCGACGTGCGCCAGGTCATCAAGTTGAAGGCCGTGTACGAGTCGCTCGAGTCCGCCACGGACAAGTGTAAGGACGTCGCGGACGTCATCGAAAGCGTCGTGCTCGAGAACGCCTGACGGCCGAACCGCGTTTTTCCAAGCATGGATCTCGCCCAAGTCTCGACCTCGCTCGTGTTGCTCGTGCTGCTCGCGCTCGCGTTCGATTTCATGAACGGCTTCCACGACGCTGCGAACTCGATCGCGACGGTCGTATCGACGGGCGTGCTAAAGCCGTGGCAGGCGGTGCTCTGGGCCGCGTTCTTCAACGTTCTCGCCTGGGCGTTCTTCCCGCTGTCCGTGGCAGCGACAGTGGGCACGGGCATCATCGACCCGGCGTTCGTGGACAACCGCGTGATCTTCGGCGCGCTGATCGGAGCGATCGCCTGGGACCTCATCACCTGGTACTACGGCATTCCATCGAGCTCCTCGCACGCCCTGATCGGCGGCATGATTGGGTCGGCCTTGGCGAAGGCGGGCATTACGCCGTTACTCTGGCCCGGGATTTTGAAAACCGCATCGTTCATCTTCATCTCGCCGCTGCTCGGCCTCGTGCTCGGCGCGTTGATCATGCTGTGCTTGTCCTGGATCTTTTTCCGGCAAACCCCGCGACGAGTGGACCGTTGGTTTCGCCGCCTCCAGCTCCTTTCTTCCGCGGCCTACAGCCTCGGGCACGGCGGTAACGACGCGCAGAAGACGATGGGCATCATTTGGCTGCTGTTGATCGCGAATCGGGTTACGACCGCGGATCACCTGCCCATATGGGTCGTGATGACCTGCTTTCTCGCGATCGGCCTAGGCACGATGTTCGGCGGCTGGCGCATCGTGAAGACGATGGGCCAACGCATCACGCAGCTGAAGCCCATCAGCGGATTCGCCGCCGAGTGCGCCGGCTCGATAACGTTGTTCATGGCCACGCACTTCGGCATCCCGGTTTCCACCACGCACACGATCACGGGCGCGATCATCGGCGTCGGCACGACGCGTGGCGCATCCGCGGTGCGCTGGGGAGTGGCGGGCAACATCGTGATCGCGTGGATCGTGACGATACCGGCGTCCGCGGGCATCGCGGCGCTCGCGTGGTGGATCGGCCGCGTGTTGTTCTAGGCTCGCGCGCTGCGCGATCCGCGTGGCGTAGTGCGTGCCGCTCGCATCTCGCGTTTCAGTTGCCGACGACGGCTTGCATGACCGCGTTCTCGAAGTCATCGCGCAGCTGGCCGCGCGTCTCGAGGAACGTCACTTGTGTCATGAAGATGCCGATGATCTTCTCCTTCGGATCGATGAAGAAGTGCGTGTTGCACGCGCCGCTCCAGCCGAAGCTGCCCTGCGACAACCACGTGTTCCGCGCGGCCGGGTTGCTGACTACGCGCACCCCTAGCCCGAAACCTTCGCCCGCGTTGCGACCCGGCAGCGTGTCGGGTGCAAATACGGACGTCATCATCTCGACCGAACGCCGGCTCAAGATTCGCGCGCCGTCGACCTCACCATTGTTCGCGAGCATCAGCGCGAAACGCAGGTAGTCCTCGGCCGTGCTCGAGAGCCCGCCGCCGCCTGAGAAATACGCGCCGTTCATCCATGGCTGGTCGGCGACCTTCTGAAATCGAGCGGAATGGTCGCGAGGCGCGGCGGCTGCCGATCGCCGCAGATACGCCGGACGTATCGGCAGGCGGATCACGCCGGGTCTCGGGACGATACGCGGCTGCCGACCGACGCGGGTGGGTCACGCCTCGGTGTGGGCACGAGCAGCGTCTGAGGCGGTATCTCGCCATGCTTCCCTCCCGGCCTTTTTACTATGCGCACGCCGGCATCTTGATCGACGTCAGCTCGCTCGCGTCGAAGTTGCCATCGCGTGTATCCTGCGACGCCCGCGTGCGCGGCCAACTGGGGAGAGAATAGTTGAGCAACGAGAAATATGCGCGAGACGTTCGACGGCGCCGCACGGGTCTTCCGAAGATTTCTTGACACGTTCGGGCCGGCTCGAGGGACCACGCGCGGCTCGAAGCCGGTTATGTTTGGACGTTGAGTCGCGGGCGAATAGTGAGCTAATCGCATCGCCTTCGGCCGTTGGGGATCTCGATGACACTTGCGCTCGAGTTTTGGCGCATCAAGGGAAAACGCAGATGAAGATTGGATCGATCAGATGGTTGGCGCTCGGCGCCGTTCTCGTCGCGGCGCCTGTCCTGGCGCAAGAGATGCCGGACATCGGCTTCAAGAGCGTCGGCCGCGGCCGGCCGCTCGCCGCGAGCGTGTACGACTTCAAGGAGGTAGGACCGAGCTGGATCCGCGAGCTCGGCCAGCGATATGACCCGGCCCACCCGTTCCCGCTCAACGGCTACAAACCGGACGCTCTGCCGAAAAACTACAAGCCGTTGCCGCGCGACGTTTTCACGAGCCCTGACTTCTACGCCGACAAAGCGCTCTGGACCGATCCGCGCTACTTCCGCTGCAACAGCCCTCAGGCGACTGAGTTTCAACGCGGCATTCTCGCCCAACCGCAGCTGAATTCGGGCGAGGACAAGGACGCCCCGTGGGGGCACTGCGAGATCAGCTATCCGCGCGCGGCGATCGTGAGCCCCTACGGCTTCAAGACCGCGCAGGAGCATTACGAGGCCTTGCTGAAGGAGACGCAAAGCCGCGGTGGCCCGAACGTCTACACGTACGCGAACTTCCCGGCCGTCGAGTGGAACGGCGTCTACGAGCGCCCGGCGCGCGCCCGGGCCTATCAAAATAATTGGTACTGGGGGCTGCAAACGCAGATCCCGACGATCCTGTCGCTGCTCAAGCCCGAGTACCAACAGCGGATGGTGCAGGAGATCTATCACCAGATGCGCGGCAACGCGCTCTGGCCCTCGACGTTCTGCTGGCCCGAGGGTTTCATGCGCCGCTGGTACAACGCGGCCGTCTGGGAGCACTACGTGATCGCCACGCCCGACCTCGTGCACGTGCAGGCGGGCGTCGCGCGTAACTTCCTCCAGGACATCTATGTCGGGCGCAAATTCAACATGGAGGACGTGGCGAAGGGCGGCGTTCCGCGCTTAGGCGCCGCAGTGCCGCGCTGGTACGGCGAGACGATCGGCTTCTGGGACAAGGACGTGCTGATCACCTGGACGAGCAACATCCAGGGCTGGAAGTCGCACTCGGAGTTCGAGTTCTCGAACAAGATGCAGTCGATCGAGATCTACACGCCGATCCGCAAGGACGGCAAGTTCATCGGCTTGAGCCACGAGGCGATCCTCTACGACGACGACGCGCTCGTCGAGCCGATACGGATCGTGCGCAGCTTCCACAAGATGAACGACTTCAGCGACGCCGACGAGACGCCGTACGCGTTCATCGATTGCATCCAGACGATCTTCTCGGTCAACGGCAAGAACACGCCGCTCACGCCGGGCACCAAGATCGAGTACGAGATGCCCGACATGTACGGCCGCCCGTGGGCGAAGATCTGGGAGCAGTAC
Organism: uncultured Gammaproteobacteria bacterium; assembly: GCA_963841645.1. Lineage (GTDB taxonomy): Bacteria > Pseudomonadota > Gammaproteobacteria > Steroidobacterales > Rariloculaceae > FEN-1219. The sequence goes on from CAWJDS010000031.1 coordinate 140,378, forward strand.
TTCGAGCAGGGCATGAAGAAGCCCGACGTGAACGAGGACCTGTTCAACTTCGACAAGAAATAGCGACGACGGCGCGGTGCCACGTTTCCACGCGCGCCGCGTCGGAACCTCCGCCAAGTTTCGAGGCGTGCCCTGAAGGTCGACGACACGATTTGAGCGAGCTGCCGGCCACGCGATCGCCGACTCTCGGAGCGGCCGGTGTCGTCGCGCTCTGCTTCGCCGTCAACATGGTCGACGGCATGGACGTCACGATCCTGTCGTACGTCGCGCCGGCGTTGCAGCAGACGCTGGGCGATCGACGCCGATACGATGGGCACCGTATTCAGTGCCGGGCTGCTCGGCATGGCGCTCGGCGGGGTGCTGGTCGCGCCACTCGCGGACCGACTCGGCAGGCGGCCGCTGATTCTCACTGCGCTCGTGCTGATGTCGGGCGGCATGCTTGCGAGCGGGTTCGTCACGAGCGTGAGCGAGCTGGTCGCCGCGCGCATTGCGGTCGGAGTTGGGATCGGTACGGTGCTCGCGGCGATGGCGGCGCTCGCGGCCGAGGTCGCGCCGCCGCGGCAGCAGAAACTCGCCGTCGGTCTGGTGCAGGCCGGCTATCCGCTCGCCGCCGTGTTCACGGGGCTCGCGGTTGCGCGGCTCCTGCCGAGGACGGGCTGGCAAGCATTGCTGCTCTATGCCGGGCTCGTGACGCTCGTGATGCTGCCGCTCGCGGCGTTCGCGCTGCCGGAGTCGCGGATCTTTGCGGCCAGCGCCCGTCGCGCGTTGCCTATCGCGGCTTTGTTCACCGAGGCACTCCTGCGCAAGACGCTGCTGCTCTTCACGGCGATCTTCATGGGGCTCATGGTGCTCTACATCATCGTGAGCTGGATTACGAACCTCGCGATCGCCGCAGGATTGTCCACGCAGAACGGGATCTACGCGGGCGCGCTCTACAATCTCGGCGCGTTTCTCGGTACGGTTGGGATGAGCGTGCTGGCGGTGCGCGTCGCGCTCACGCGGCTCGTCCCTGCGCTCTTCGTCGCGGCGATCGTTGCGCTGCTCGTGTTCGGCTCGATTGCGATGCCGGTCGGCGCGACGCTCGGCGTTGCATTCTTGATCGGCGTGACGCTGCAAGGCGGGTACAACGGCATCTGGCCGCTCGCGGCAGCGATCTATCCCCCCGACCGGCGCGCGACCGGCATCGGCTGGGCCGTCGGCATCGGGCGCAGCGGCGCCGTTATCGGACCGGCGGCTGCCGGCGCGCTACTCGCGAGCGGCACGCCGCTGTCGGTGCTGTTCGCGTCGTTTTGCGTGCCGCTCGCCGTGGCGGGCGTCGCGGTTTGGCTCATCGGTCGCCGCGCGTGACGGGTCCGGTGTCAGTGGGGCTGGTTGGCCGCGAGATTCTCGCGTCGCGCTCGCCTTGGTTGCACGAGCAGGAGGCGCGTGCGCAGGAGCTCCCGCTGCGCTACGAGCTAGTCGATTTCACGGCGCGCGGCTTCGCGGACGCCGACCTGCCGCGTGTGCTGGCCGAGCTCGTCGCGAGCGGCTTCGTGGGCGTGAACGTCACCTATCCGTTCAAGCAAGCGGTGATTCCGCTGCTTACGCGGTTGTCGCCGGAAGCAGAGCAGATCGGCGCCGTGAACACTGTCCTGTTCCGAGGCGGGGAACGAATCGGCTTCAACACCGATGTCACGGGTTTCGCCGAGGCGGTGCGCGTCGGGCTCTCGGGCGCGCGTCTCGGTACGGTGGTCCAGCTCGGCGCCGGCGGCGGAGGATCGGCGACCGCGTTTGCGCTGCTCGAGCTCGGTACGAGCCGGTTGACGCTCGTCGACACCGACGTAAGCCGCGCGTCCGCGCTCACGGCGCGTCTCGGCCGCGCGTTTCCGGGGCGCGCGATCCCAGTGGGCGGCGCGGACGATCTCGCCGTGATCGTGCGCGCTTGCGACGGCATCGTGAACGCGACGCCGCTCGGGATGGCGAAATCTCCCGGGACCGCAGTCCCGCCCCGGCTTCTCGAGCCGCGCCATTGGGTGGCGGACATCGTGTACTTCCCGCTCGAGACTGCGCTCCTGCGGGCCGCGGCGGCGAAGGGATGCCGCGTGCTCGACGGCTCCGCGATGGCGGTAGGGCAGGCCGCCGCGGCCTTCGAGATCTTCACCGAGAGGCGTGCGGATCGGGCACGCATGCTCGAGGCCTTCCACGCTTTTCCGGCGCCGCGCGGATAGCGCTGCGCTAAGATCGTCGAGGCTTGGCGACTCACAGGGGGCGCACCATGCGTCTATCCATCGCGCGCGGTCTCGGCCGCGCTTTCGCTGCGGCGGCGTTACTCGCTCTCGCGGCTTGCTCGGGGAACAACGCGGGTGCGCCCGCGGCGCCGAGCGCGCCCGCCGCCGGCGCAGGCGTCACGGCGTTCACCGGGGCGCGCCTGATCGTCGGCGACGGCACGGTCATCGAGAACGCGACCTTCACTCTCGGGGCCGACAAGCACTTCGGGCATCGTCGGCAACACGGCCGCGGTCACGCTGCCCGCCGGCGTTACGAAGGTCGACCTGAGCGGGCTCACGGTCATGCCCGCGATCGTCGATGCGCATACGCACCTATCGCGCGAGCGCGACGCACTGATCGCGGACTTGAAGCATCGCGCCTACTTCGGCGTCAGCGCAGCTCTATCGCTAGGCCAGGACAACGGCACCGACGTGTTCGTCGTGCGTAAGGAGGTGATACCGGGCGCTGCGCTATATCGTCTCGCCGGCCGCGGCATCACGGCGCCGGAGCCGGGCCGCAACGACATACCGTACTGGGTCACGACCGAAGACGAAGCGCGCGCGGCGGTGCGCGAGCAGGCCGCGCTCGGCGTCGACATCATCAAGGTTTGGGTCGACGACCGCCTCGGCAAGTACAAGAAGCTCGCGCCCGAGATATACGGCGCCGCGATCGACGAAGCCCACAAGGCGGGACTGCGCGCGATCGCGCACGAGTACTATCTCGCGGACGCGAAGGAGTTATTGCGGCGTGGCATCGACGCATTCGCGCACGGCGTGCGCGACACCGATGTCGACGACGAATTCATCGCGCTGATCAAGGCGCATCCCGGCTTCGTGCTGATTCCGAATCTGCCGGAGCGCGGCGTCGCGACGGACGTGAGCTGGCTCGCGAAGTCGCTGCCGCCGGCACAGCTCGAGCCGCTGCAAGCCGCGGCCGTGGACAATGCCGAGGCACAGGCGTTCTTCGCGATCCAGGCCCGCAACCTCGCGCGCGTGAGCCGCGAGGGCATCACGATTGCGCTCGGCACCGACGGCAACACTCCGTGGGGTCCGCATCTCGAGATGGCGGACATGGTCGCGACGGGCATGTCGCCGGCCGATGTGCTCGTCGCCGCGACGAGGAACGCCGCGGCGTTTCTGAAGCTGGACGACGCGGGCACCGTGGCGCCCGGCAAGATCGGCAGCTTCATCGTGCTCGAGGCTAATCCGCTCGACGACATCGCGAACACGCGCAAGATCCGTGAGGTGTATTTGCGCGGCGACAAGGTCGACCGCACGACCTACTGAGCGCGCTTTCATGCGCTTGGCGCTCGTGTCCGCGCAGCTCGTCGGCTGCGTCGCCGCCGTTGCGGCACTGGCCGATTCCGCGGTCGCGCAGGGCGACGGGGCGGTGCGCGGGTTGTACCACTTCGTTCACTCCACGGCGGATGCCGAACGCAGCTTCGCGTTCTACCAGGATGTGCTCGGCATCGAGCTCGGCCGATCGCCGTTCGCGCCGGCTCCATCGGCCGATACGCCGCCGCCGCGGATCGTGCCGCGCGCCGACGCGCGAGGCGATCCACTCGTCTCAGACCTGACAGACACGAAGGGCGCGCGGTTTCGCACGGTATTCATGCACGCGCCGAACACGTCGTTCGGGCTCGAGCTCTCGGAATTCCTCGACATACCGCGCAGCGAGCGGCCGGCGAATCCTTGGGATCCCGGTGCGTCGATGATCGAGTTCACGGTGCGCGACCTCGATGCGGTGCTCAAGGCCGCCGAGGCAGGTGGCGCGCCCGTCGTAACCAAGGGCGGGGTGCCGGTGAGCACGCCGGATGGGCCCGTCGTGCTCGTGCGCGACCCCGACGGATATCTGATCCGACTCAAGCAAGGATCTGCGGTGGCGATTGCGACGGCAGGCCCTGGTCAGATCGTCGGTACGAGAATCGAGATTACGGTCGCGAGCACGGCAGCCTCACTCGCTTTCTATCGCGATCTGTTGCACCTCGAAGTCCACAAGTCGCGTTTTACAGCCGAGAGCGAGTTACGGTCCTACGGCCTTGATCGCGGCAAGTTGACGGAGACGCCGGTCGTAATTCCCGGCGCAGGGACCGGTTGGATGCTCCTGGAGTTTTCCGTGCGGAATGGTGTCGCACGGCCCGAGCCTTTTCATTGGAAAATTCAGGACGTCGGCTCGCCACAGCTTCAGCTCGAAGTCCGTGATCTCGACACGTTGATCGGGCGAACGCGAGCAGCCGGGTACCGTTTCTCGAGCGTCGGCGCGAAACCGATTCAACGGCCGTTCGGGCGCTTCGTGTTCGCGATCGGTCCGGACGCCGAGCTGGTCGAGTATGTAGAGCCGGACTGAGCTCTGCTGGCTCAAACGCGGAGTTACGCGCTCGTCGGCTCCGCGGGCCACTGCTCGAGCACGCGCACGAGAGTCGCGACGAACTGATTCGCGCGCGCGAGAGTGACGAGCTCCGGCCGAAACGTGAGCGTGACGTAGCACCGCGCCGCGACCCGCGGCGCCTCTTCGCCGTCGACTGTCTTCACGACGATCTCGCGGCGCACGCGGCCGACTCCGACGCTCGCGGCGTGATCGGTGCCGATCTCGGTCGGCGTCGCGAGCAGGCTGCCACTCGGGCCGTAGTGGTGGACCAAGAGCTGCGCCCCGGCGAGATCGTCGTCCGCCGATCCGCGCAGCTGCCCGTCGACCATACGCAGCCCGTCGTCGAGCTCGGCCGCAGCGACGACGAGCGTGCGACGCGTGCTGCCGTCGGCGCCCGCGAGCAGCACACCGAGCCGCGGCGCGCCGCCATGCTGCGGCACGGCGATCTCGGGCACCGTACGTAGTGCGTCCGCGCACGCGGCCAGAAAGTAGCTTGTGAGCGCTATCTCGGTTTCATTTCGCCGCTCGCGTTTGCGGTGGCTCAGCACGCGGGTCAAGTCGCAGTCGAATACCGTTGTCGTCGGCACGGCGCGCACGCCCTCGGTTTCGCGGACGTTCTGCGTGCCGGCTGTTGCGGTGCGCGACGGGTCGTCCTCTGCGCGGCTCTTGCGGAAGTCTCCGATCGCGACCGCGTCGCGGGCGGTGTCGGGCTCGCCGGCCGTCGCGGTGCCGGGCGTCGTGTCGTTTGCGCGCGCGCCGGCCGCGTCGGTGCGCCCGCCGAGCATTCCAATCACGTCGCCGACGCGGATTTTCCCGGCAGGGCCGGTGCCGTGGATCCCGGTGATGTCGAGATCGTACTGACGCACGAGCCGGCGCACGGCCGGGCTCAGTGTATCGGCGGGATCGAACGACGCCGGTTCTGCGTCATCCGGCGTCGCGGATGGCTCCGTTCGCGCGTGGTCGTCTAGGGCTCCCGGCGAGCCGGCTTCACGCGGCTCGACGTCCGCCGCCGGCTCCGAGCCTTCGCTTGGGCTCGCGTGGGACGTCGCGGGCGCGGACTGTGGGCCGGAAGCGGGGTCATCGATGTCGATCGGCTCGCGGCTTGGGTCCATCCTGTTCTTGTTCCTGCGGCGGAGCGAGCAAGGATCGCCGAGACGAGCGCGCGATTTCAACCGCTGTAGAATGCGCGCCCTGCGCGCCGTGATTTCCGCTGCCGACCATGCGCCTGCCGTCCCCGTACGACAAGCTCCTCGTCCCCGTCTATGTGCCGTCGCTGCTGATGGCGGTGAGCCAAGAGGCGCTCACGATCTTGCTGCCGTTGTATGTGCTGTCGCTCGGCGCGACTGCTGCATTCGCGGCGTGGATCGTGTTTCTGCGCGGCATCGGCATTCTGTTGTTCGACGTGCCGGCCGGGATGCTCGTCGCGCGTTTCGGCGACAAGCCGGTCCTCATCGGTGGTCTCGCCCTGTTGCTCGCGGGGCTGCTCACGCTCGGCGTCACAGCGAACCCTTGGGCGCTCGGAGTCGCTGCGGTCGCGCTCGGCTCGGGGCACGCGGCCTGGATGCTCGGCCGTCAGTCGTATCTCGCCGACATTTGCGCCCGGCACGAGCTCGGCCGTGCGATCGCCGCGATGGCAGGGCTACAACGCGGCGGTGCGCTGATCGGTCCGGCCGCGGGCGGCGCGCTCGCGGGAGTCGCCGGCTATCCGACCGCGTTCATCGCCGGCGCCGTGAGCGCGATCGTCGCGGCCGTGCTCGTGCTCGCGTTCGCGCGCGACGTCGAGTCGCACGTGCCGCACGGCGACGTCGGTATCGCCGGCACCGCGCGCGTGCTTCGCACGCAATGGCGCGAGTTCGCGACGGCGGGCTCGAGTGCTCTCGTGCTTCAGCTCATGCGCGCGACCCGCCAGCTGCTCGTACCTCTGTTCGGCCAGGCCGCGGGATTGAGCGTGAGCGCGATCGGCCTCGCGTACTCCCTCGGCACGGTCGTCGACATCGCGATGTTCTATCCATCGGGCGTGCTCGCAGATCGCTGGGGTCGCAAGTGGAGCGCGGTGCCGAGCATGACGCTGTACGCGATCGGTCTGGCGCTGCTGCCGCTCGCTGGCGGCTTCTACTCGCTCGTCGCGGTCGCTGTCTTGCTCGGTTTCGCGAACGGCATCGGCACCGGAGTCGTGATGATCATCGGCGCAGATCTTGCCCGGATGAGCTCGCAGCAGGGCCAGTTCCTCGGTCTGTGGCGGCTGATCGGCGATGTCGGCATCAGCCTAGCGCCGCTGCTCGCCGGGGTGCTCGTCGATGGGGCGGGGCTCGCGGTCACGAGCGTCGCAGTCGCGGGAGTCGGGTTCGCCGGCACGGTCGTGATGGCGCTGCTCGCCGCCGAGACGCTGCGCGCCGCGGACCGCCCGCCGCGCCGACTCGGCGCCGCCGGGCCGTCCTAACCCGCGGCTTTGAGCGCTCGTGGCCCGGACTTAAACTACGCGGCCATGCAAACACCTATCCGTTGCTCTCTGATGCGCGGCGGCAGCTCGAAAGGGCTCTACTTCCGCCGCGAGGATTTGCCGGCCGACGAAGCGCTGCGCGATCGCGTGCTGGTCGCCGCGATGGGCTCGGACGCGCGGCAGATCGATGGCGCGGGTGGGGCGCATCCGCTCACGAGCAAAGTCGCTATCGTCAGCCGCTCCGAGACAAAGGATGTCGACGTCGATTATCTGTTCGTGCAAGTCGTCGTCGGCGAGGGCCGCGTCGACACGACGCCGAACTGCGGCAACATGCTCGCCGGCGTCGGGCCTTTTGCGATAGAGCAGGGCATCGTGCCAGCGCGCGATGGCGAGACAGCGGTCCGCGTGCGGATGCTAAACAGCGACAACCTCTGCGAGTTGCTCGTGCAAACACCGGGCAAGCGCGTGCGCTACGACGGCGACGCGCACATCGACGGCGTGCCGGGAACGTCCGCGCCGATCGTCTGCAACTATCTCGATGTCGCGGGCTCCGCGACTGGCAGCCTGCTGCCGACGGGTCGCGCGCTCGACGTCGTCGACGGCGTCGAGGTGACCTGCATCGACAACGGCATGCCGGTCGTCGTGCTGCGCGCGCGCGATCTCGGCGTCAGCGGCTATGAGATGCCGCAAGAGCTCGAGAAGAACAAGGAGCTCAGGGCGCGGATCGAGTCGATCCGTTTGGCTGTAGGGCCGAAGATGAATCTCGGCGACGTGACGAAGAAGGTCGTGCCGAAGATGAGCTTGATCGCGCCCGCGCGTGCGGGCGGGCACATCTGCACGCGCACGTTCATCCCACACGATGTGCACGCCGCGATCGGGGTGCTCGGCGCGGTATCCGTTGCGACCGCGTGCATCTTGCCCGGATCGGCCGCGCAGGGTATCGCGAGCGTGCCGGAAGGCCGCGTGAAGCGAATGTCCGTCGAGCACCCGACGGGCGAGTTCTCGGTCACGCTCGAGGTCGGCGGTACGCGCGAGCAGCCGAGCGTGCTCAAGGCGGGACTGCTGCGGACCGCGCGCCTGATCATGCGCGGCGAAGTATTGGTTCCGGCCGATGTTTGGGACGGCGCGCGTTGAGCGAGCGGCGCCGCGTGGCCGCCGAGCGCGGTAGAGTCGCCGGCGCACGGGCGCCGTTCCGTGCCGAGCACGTCGGCAGTCTGCTGCGTCCGCCCGCACTGAAAGACGCGCGTCGCGACTTTGCCGCCGGCACGCTCGACGCCGCCGGGCTCGCGTCGGTCGAGGATCGCGAGATCGAGCGCGCGATCCGCATGCAGGAATAGGGTGCGCAACTGGCGGCGAGGATGGACGCCGACGTGCACGGGCCGACGCCGTGGCTGGCGACGTCCTACGTCGCCGGGCCCTCCCTCGCCGATGAGGTGGACGCCCACGGGCCGCTGCCTCCCGGCGCGGTGCTGATGCTCGCCGCCGGCCTGGCTGAGGGGCTGGTCGCCATCCACTCCGCGGGGCTTGTGCACCGTGACCTGAAACCGTCGAATGTGCTGCTCGCCGAGGACGGGCCACGGCTGATCGATTTCGGGATCTCCCGGGCCGTGGACTCGAGCGCGCTGACCCGCACCGGCATGGTGATGGGCTCGCCCGGGTTCATGTCACCGGAACAGGCCCAGGGTCGTGAGGCCGGGCCGCCGAGCGACGTCTTCAGCCTGGGCGCGGTCCTGGCGTTCGCGGCTACCGGCCGGGAACCGTTCGGGAGCGGGTCCGGTGAAGTCCTGCTGGGCCGGGTGGTTTCCGGCGAGCCGGATACTGACGACCTGCCCGCGCCGGATCCGGCCCCTGGTCGAGCGCTGCATGATCTCCGATCAGCGGCGGCGGCCGACCGCGGCTCAGCTCCTGGCCGAACTGAGTACCGCCGAGTCGGCCGACTCGCACGCAGCCGGCTGTGGCGCCGCACGGCGCCGGCCGGGACGCGACCTTGCTCGCGAACCTCCCCACCGAGACAGCGCACGCCGCCGCCGGGCGAGCGGCGACGCCGGGGGCCTCCATACCGGCCAGGACCACCCCGGTGCCGTTCCCTCCCGCCAGACCGGAGCCGCGCCGTGTTCCCGTGCCGGCGCCGCGCCCTGTCCCTCCGGCGGAGCAGCGCCCTGTCCCTCCGCCGCGGCCGCGCCCTGCCACTCCGCCGCGCCGGCCGCCTCGCCGGGGCGGCAGGATGGCCGTCGCCGTGGCGGTAGTGCTGATCGCCGCCGTGGCCGGGGCCTTCGTGGCCTGGCGGGCCGGGTACCTGGGCAGCGCCGGGCCGGCCTCCTCGCCCGGCACCTCGTCGAGTCCGTCCGCACCACCCCAGTCGCCCGGCGCCGTCATGACTACCCTCGGCACCTACCTGGCGCGAAGCGCCTCGGTGCGACCGGCTATCCAGCCCGCGATCGACGGCGTGCGGACCTGCTCGCAGACCCCGGCCAGCGGACAGGCGAGCATGCAGCAGGCCATCAACACCCGCCAGGACATCCTGAACGGCCTGCGGACGCTCTCGCCGTCCGGGCTGGCCAGCGGGGCGCAGTTGATCAGCACGCTGACCGCCGCGATGCAGCAGTCCGTTACCGCCGACCGGTATTACCAGAACTGGATGGCGGATTTCGCGTGCGGATCGGATCCCAGCCACAACACCAATTACCTGGCCAGCCAGAACGCCTCCACCAAGGCGACCGCGGCCAAGCAGGCCTTCCTGGACACATGGAACCCGATGGCGCCAAGGTACGGGCAGAAGACCTATTCTTACCGGGACTTCTGATGCGCCTGGTACGCACCGGATCGCGTCTGCCGGTAGCGAAACCACAAGGGAAACGCGAGATTCTGCGCTTACGCTGAGGTATGGCCGAGCACGCGAACGTGTATCCGCTACGGCGTGAACCCCAGCGGGAACCGCGACTCCGGGAGCGCCAAGCCCAGGAGCCCCTCTGGCGCGAAGTGCTCGGCCGGCGGCTCCGGGTCCTCCGCCAGGAACAGCAGGAAACGCTGTCCGAGACGGCGGCCCGGGCCGGGATCTCGCCGCAGTACCTGTCCGAGATCGAGCGCGGCCGCAAGGAACCCTCCAGCGAGATGATCGCCGCCCTGGCCGGCGCGCTGGGCACCACGCTCATCGACCTCACCGAGCATGTCGCCGGTGACCTGCGCCGCCAGATGTCCCTCGTCCCCCGGCGGCCAGCGCCGCGCGCCCGCGCCCGCCCAGGCCGCGCCCGCCCGGGCGACATCCTCGCCCTCGCCGCCTAGGTCCGAGCCCGCCAGCCTGGGCCCGCCGAGAGCCCCGGAGGGCGCGGTCAGGGCAGCGCCGGTCGGGTAGCAAGGTCCCATATCGTCGGCGTGCGCGCTATTTGTCCCTTTTGCCGGGTTGGTGTGCCGGGTTACGTGGTTGATCCGGGCTATGCGGTTGATTAGGGGTATCCCAGTCCACCGGATCAACCATGAAGCCCGGATCCACCACGTTAATCACAGCAAACCCCGTCCTGGCCTGTCAGCCGCGTGAATTCCGGGGTTGCTGGGGCGGACGTTACTGGACCGGCGATCGCGGCCAGGAGCCTCACGCGGCCTGGGACGCCTGAGCCTCACGCGGCCTGGGACGCCTGCTCGTTC
>CAWJDS010000032.1:0-14823 GCA_963841645.1 uncultured Gammaproteobacteria bacterium
AATGAACGCGGCTGCATCCCGCACGCGCCGAAGAACGAGCCAACGGCGGCGCGTCGCCGGGATCGACGCCGCGTAACCTCTCTGTTTCAGCAAAGAACGCGTCGAGCGGCGTCCGTGCCGCTCGGCGTAGCTCCGACAGACCATTTGTCGGGCCCATGCTCTACCGCGCGCAGCCTGACGTGTTAGGGTCGAGGCGAGACACATAACGAGTGTTCCCGCAGGGCCGATGTCATGATTGCTCGCCTGCTCACGGAGCAGGACATCTATCTTTTCCGGGAAGGCACGCATTTCCGCGCGTACGAGAAGCTCGGCGCGCATCCGGTCGGCGCGGACGGCGCGCGCGGCGGAAATGCGGGCACTTACTTCGGAGTCTGGGCGCCGAACGCAGCGCGCGTCTCGGTCGTGGGCGATTTCAACGGCTGGAATCCGCGCTCGCATCCGCTCGACGCCGCGGCCGGACTCGTCCGGCATCTGGACGGCGTTCGTGCCGGGCATGGCGCCGGCGCGCTCTACAAGTATCCACATCGACTCGCGGCACAACGGCTACACCGTGCAGAAGAGCGATCCCTTACGCCTTCCGCTGCGAAGAGCCGCCGCGCACCGCGTCGGTCGTCTGGGATCTCGTCTACGAATGGCGCGACGGCGCAGTGGATGAGCGAGCGCGCCGGGCGCAATGCGCTCGACGCGCCGATGTCCATCTACGAGGTGCACCTCGGCTCCTGGCGGCGCGTGCCCGAAGAGGGCAATCGTCCGCTCAACTACCGCGAGCTCGCTCACGCGCTCGGCGACTACGTGAGCGACATGGGCTTCACGCACGTCGAATTGATGCCGGTGATGGAGCATCCGTTCTACGGCTCGTGGGGCTATCAGGTGACCGGCTACTTCGCGCCGACGGCGCGCTACGGCACGCCGCAGGATTTCATGTACCTCGTCGATCACCTGCACGCACGCGGCATCGGCGTGATCCTCGATTGGGTGCCGTCGCATTTCCCCGCCGATGAGCACGGCCTCGCGTTCTTCGACGGCACTCATCTCTACGAGCACGCGGATCCGCGCAAGGGTTTTCACCCGGAGTGGAACAGCTCGATCTTCAACTACGGCCGCGCCGAAGTGCGCAACTTCCTCGCCTCGAACGCGCTCTTCTGGCTCGAGAAATACCACGTCGACGCGCTGCGCGTGGACGCGGTGGCTTCGATGCTGTACCTCGATTACGCGCGCAAGCCGGGCGAGTGGATCCCGAATCAAGTACGGCGGCAACGAAAATCTCGAAGCCGTCTCGTTCCTGCGCAGTCTGAACGAAGCCGTGTACCGCGATCATCCCGACACGCAGACCATCGCCGAGGAGTCGACCGCTTGGCCGATGGTGTCGCGGCCCACGTATGTCGGCGGACTGGGCTTCGGCCTCAAATGGAACATGGGCTGGATGCACGACACGCTGAAGTACTTCCAAGCAGGACCCGATCTATCGGAAGTACCACCACAACCAGCTCACCTTCGGTCTGTGGTACGCGTTCACCGAGAACTTCGTGCTGCCGCTGTCGCACGACGAGGTCGTGCACGGCAAGGGCTCGCTCATCGGCAAGATGCCGGGCGACGAGTGGCAGCAGTTCGCGAACCTGCGCCTGCTGTACGGCTACATGTGGGCGCATCCGGGCAAGAAGCTGCTGTTCATGGGCGGCGAATTCGGGCAGAAGCGCGAATGGACGCACGACGAAAGCCTCGAGTGGCACGTGCTGCAGTATCCGCTGCATGCCGGCGTGCAGCGGTGGTTGCGCGACCTCAACCGGCTGTACCGCGACTTGCCGGCGCTGCACACGCGCGACTTCGCGCCCGAAGGCTTCGAGTGGATCGACTGCAACGACGGCGACGCGAGCGTGCTGTCGTTCGTGCGCACGGGCACGGGCCCGACGACCTCGTGCTCGTGGTGTGCAACTTCACGCCCGTGTCGCGCAGCAATTATCGCGTCGGCGTGCCGCGCGGCGGCCGTTGGACGCGAGCGTCTCAACAGCGACGCACCGATTTACGGCGGCAGCGGCGAGGGCAATCTCGGCGGGGTGGACGCCGCGCCGATCGCCGCGCACGGCCGTCTTCATTCATTGACGCTATGGTTGCCGCCGCTCGCGGCGCTGTATTTCACGCCGGAAGGCCGCGGGATGACGCGCGCCCGCGTCGTCATCGAGAACATCACGCCGCAGGTCGATGGCGGCCGCTTCGCGGTCAAACGCGTGCGCGGCGACACCGTGAGCGTGTCGGCGGACGTGTTCGCGGACGGTCACGACGTCGTCGCCTGCGCCGTCCTGTTCCGCCGTCACGGCGAGCCGCGAATGGCAGCGCATCGCGATGAGCGGCGCGGCAACGACCGTTTCGCCGCGCAGTTCACGGCGAGCGAGCTCGGCCGTTACGAATACACCGTCGAGGCGTGGGTCGATCACCTCGCGACATGGAAGCGCGACATCGCGAAGAAGCGCGCCGCCGGCCAGGATACGCGCGTCGACGAGCTGCGCGGCGCGCAGCTCGAGCGAGCGGGCGTGGATCCGGAGCATCGTCGTCCGCCACGAGCCGCCGCTCTCGGTCGAGGTGGAACGCGAGCTCGCGCGCTTCTCGAGCTGGTACGAGCTGTTTCCGCGCTCCACGAGCGACAAGCCCGGGCAAGCACGGCAGCTTCGCCGACTGCGCGGCGCGCCTGCCGTACGTCGCGTCGATGGGCTTCGACATCTTGTACCTGCCGCCGATCCATCCGATCGGCTTCACCGAGCGCAAGGGACCCAATAACGAGGTCGGCGCCGCGAAGGCCGACGTCGGCAGCCCGTGGGCGATCGGCGCCGCGACCGGCGGCCACAAGGCCACGATCACCGAGCTTGGGACGCTCGAGGACTTCGTGCGCCTTCGCCGCCAGGCTGCGCGAGCTCGGCATCGAGATCGCGATCGACATCGCCTTTCAATGCAGCCCCGATCATCCGTACGTGCGCGAGCATCCGGAGTGGTTCTTGAAGCGCCCCGACGGCACGATCCAGTACGCGGAGAATCCGCCGAAGAAGTATCAGGACATCTACCCGTTCTACTTCGAGACCACGGCTTGGCGCGCGCTGTGGGAGGAGCTGAAGAGCGTGGTCGACTTCTGGATCGACGCAGGGCGTACGGGTGTTCCGCGTCGACAATCCGCACACCAAGCCTTTCGCGTTCTGGGAGTGGCTGATCCGCGAGGTGCGCAGCGCGCATCCGGAGGTGCATCTTTCTCTCCGAGGCGTTCACGCGGCCCGAAGGTGATGTACCGCCTCGCGCAAGCTCGGCTTCTCGCAGTCGTACACCTATTTCACGTGGCGCAACACGCGCCAGGAGATCGAGCAATACTTCACCGAGGTAACGCGGCCGCCAGTGTCGCGATTACTTTCGTCCCAATCTCTGGCCGAACACGCCCGACATCCTGCCGGAGTACCTGCAATTCGGCGGCCGGCCCGCCTTCATGGCGCGTCTCGTGCTCGCCGCGACGCTCGGCGCGAGCTACGGCATCTACGGGCCGGCGTTCGAGTTGCTGGAGCACGAGCCGCGCGAGCCGGGCAGCGAGGAATACCTCGATTCGGAGAAGTACCAGCTGCGCCAGTGGGATCTCGATCGCCCGGACAGCCTGCGCGAACTTGATCGCGCGAGTGAATCGCATTCGCCGCGAGCATCGCGCGCTGCAGTCCGACGCGAGCCTGCGCTTCCACCCGGTCGACAACGATTCGATCGATCGCCTACAGCAAGTCCACCGAAGACGGCGAGATCATCCTGGTCGTCGTGAACCTCGATCCGCACTACCGTCAGTCCGGCTGGATCGATCTCGACCTTGCCGGGTTCGGGCTTGCGGCCGAGAAATCGTTCCAGGTGCACGATCTGCTGACCGGCGCGCGCTTCCTGTGGCACGGTGCGCGCAACTACATCGAGCTCGATCCGCACACGCTGCCGGCGCACGTCTTCCGCATCCGGCGCAAAGTGCGCACCGAGCGCGACTTCGACTACTACCTTTAGAGCGGAAGCGATGCGCACGCCCGCTCCCGTCTCGGCACACGATCCGCTCTGGTACAAGGACGCCGTCATCTACGAAGTGCACGTGCGCGCGTTCTTCGACAGCAACGACGACGGCATCGGCGACTTTCGCGGACTGATCCGCAAGCTCGACTACATCCAGGATCTCGGCGTCAACACCATCTGGCTGTTGCCCTTCTACCCGTCGCCGGGCCGCGACGACGGCTACGACATCGCCGACTATCGCAACATCCACCCGCAATACGGCACGCGCGACGACTTCAAGCAGTTCGTGCGCGAAGCGCATCGACGCGACCTGCGCGTCATCACCGAGCTCGTCATCAATCACACCTCGGACCAGCATCCGTGGTTCGAGGCGGCGCGGCGCGCGCCGCCGGGCTCGAGCAAGCGCAACTTCTACGTGTGGAGCGACGATCCGAAGAAGTATTCCGGCACGCGCATCATCTTCACGGACACCGAGACCTCGAACTGGACCTTCGACCCGGTCGCGAAGTCGTACTACTGGCACCGCTTCTTCAGCCACCAGCCCGATCTCAACTTCGACAATCCGCACGTGCGAGCGCGTCGTGCTGCGCACCATGCGCTTCTGGCTCGACCTCGGCGTCGACGGCCTGCGGCTCGACGCGATTCCGTATCTCGTCGAGCGCGAGGGCACGAGCAACGAGAACCTGCCCGAGACGCACGAGGTCGTGAAGCGCATCCGCAAGGTGATCGACGTCGATTACGCGGACCGCATGCTGCTCGCCGAGGCCAACATGTGGCCGGAGGACGTGCGCGACTATTTCGGCGATGGCGACGAATGCCACATGGCGTACCACTTCCCGCTGATGCCGCGCATGTACATGGCGATCGCGCAGGAGGATCGCCATCCGATCGTCGAGATCATCGACCAGACGCCCGACATTCCCGACAACTGCCAGTGGGCGATCTTCCTGCGCAATCACGACGAGCTCACGCTCGAGATGGTGACGAGCCGCGAGCGCGACTACATGTACCAGATGTACGCCGCCGATCCGCGCGCGCGGCTCAACCTCGGCATTCGCCGGCGGCTCGCGCCGCTGATGGACAACGATCTCGAGCGCATCAAGCTGATGAACAGCCTGCTGCTGTCGATGCCCGGCTCGCCGATCATCTACTACGGCGACGAGATCGGCATGGGCGACAACTTCTACCTCGGCGACCGCAACGGCGTGCGCACGCCGATGCAGTGGAGCCCGGACCGCAACGCCGGCTTCTCGCGCGCCGATCCGCAGCAGCTCTATCTGCCGCCCATCATGGATCCGATCTACGGCTACGAGGCGGTGAACGTCGAGGCGCAGCTGCGCGACCGCTCGTCGCTGCTCAACTGGATGAAGCGCATGCTGCAGGTGCGCAAGACGTCGCAGGCCTTCGGCCGCGGCACGTTGCGCTTCATCCGCCCCGGCAACCGGCGCATCTTCGTCTACCTACGCGAGTACGGCGACGACGCGATCCTGTGCGTCGCGAACCTGTCGCGCTCGGCGCAGCCGGTGGAGCTCGATCTTTCGAAATTCAAGGGAACCGTTCCGGTCGAGCTGCTCGGCCGCACGTCCTTCCCGCCGATCGGCGAGCTGCCGTACCTGTTGACGCTGCCGGGCTATGCCTTCTACTGGTTCAAGCTGAGCCGCGACACGCCGCCGCCCGCCTGGCACGAAGAGCGTGCTGCGCGACGAGGCCCCGGTGCTCGTGCTCTTCGAGGGGCTCAGCAGCTTCTGGCCGACCCGCGCGGCCGCGTGGCGCGGTGCGGCCGCGACCAAGCTGCGCGCGGCAGCTCGAGCACGATATCTTGCCGAGCTACATCGCGGCGCAGCGCTGGTTCGCCGGCAAGAGCGAGCGCGTCGAGAGCGCGTCGCTGGCCGATGGCGTCGAATGGCGGACGCCGGTCGGCAGCTGGATGCTCGGACTGTTCGACGTGCTCACGCCGAGCGGCACCGCGCGCTATTTCGTCCCGCTAGTTCTCGCTTTCGAGACCGAGGAAGCGCGGCTCAACCGGCTTCAGACCGCGGTGATCGCGCGGGTGCGCCAACAGGCTGTCGTCGGCGTGCTCGCCGAGGCGACCGCCGACGAGCACTTCGGCCGCGCGGTGCTCGATGCCGTCGCCGCAGGCACGCGGATCCGAGCTCGTCACGGCAGCTTCGTGTTTGTGGCGACGCGTTCTTTCGCCGCGCTGCGCGGCCACGAGAGCGAAGGCGCGAGCGCCCAGGTGCTCAAGCTGCAGGGCAGCAACACCGCGATGCGCGTCGGCGAGCGCCTGTTCCTCAAGGTCTACCGCCGGCTGCAGCCCGGCGAGAACGTGGAGCTCGAGGTCGGCCGGTTCCTCACCGACGTGGCGCGCTTCGAGCACATCGTGCCCGTCGCGGGTGCGGTGGAATTTCGCGCCAACGACGACGCAGTCTACACCGTGGGCCTGTTGCAGGCCTTCGTCCCCAACCAGGGCGACGGCTGGGACTTCACGATCAACTATCTGAAGCGCTTTCTCGAGGACCGTCAGACCGCCGAAGCGACCGCCGAGGACGCGCATGGCGCGTACCTCGCGCTCGTCGGCGTGCTCGCGACACGCGTCGCGCAATTGCACGCCGCTCTGCTCACGCCCACGGACGACGCGGCCTTCCAGGCCGAACCCATCGTTGCGGCGGATCTCGCTCGCCTGGCGTGGGCGCGTGCAGCGCGAGGCCGAAGAGACGCTGCGGTTGCTCGGCGCGAGCGACATTCGCCTCGGACGCGTCGCGCGCGGCGCGCGACGCGCTACTCGCGCGCGGCGACGCTCTGCGCGCACGGATCGACGCGCTCACCGACCTCGATCCCAAAGTGCTCGGCGTGAAGCAGCGTCACCACGGCGACATTCACCTGGGCCAGGTGCTCGTGCGGCGCAACGACTTTCTGATCGTCGACTTCGAGGGCGAGCCGGGGCGGCCGCTGTCGGAGCGCCGCGAAAAGTCTTCGGCACTGCGCGACGTGGCGGGTTTGCTGCGTTCCTTCTCTTACGCTCGCGGCGCGGTGCTCGAGAACGGCGCGGGCGCGACAGGCGAGGCGCGTGCCGTACGCGAGGCGAGGCTCGCGCGCTGGGAGGCTGCTACGCGCGCGACCTTTCTGGGCGCCTACGAGACGGCGGCCCGCCAGGCGGGTCTCATGAAAGCGCTCGCGCCGCGATTGCCGCTCCTGCGACTGTTCGAGATCGAGAAAGCGCTGTACGAGCTGCGCTACGAGCTACGCAGCCGGCCCGAGTGGATCGCGCTGCCGCTGAACGATCTGCTCACGAGCATTACATGAGCTGCCACGCTCGATGAAAGGAGAAGCCGCGGAGCGCGGCGACGCTGCCCTTTGGCGCCGAGATGCGTGAGGCGGGGCGCGGGCGCTTCCGTTTGTGGGCGCCGAGCGCCGGCTCCGTAGTCCTCGTGCTGCCCGCGGGCGAAGGTCGCGCGACGCGCGAGGTCCCGATGCAGCGCGAACAGGGTGGCTGGTTCGGCGCGCAAGCGTCGGCGCCGGCCGGCGCGGCCTACTTTTTTCGCATCGAGGGACGTATCGAGGTGCCCGACCCGGCGGCGCGCGCGAACGACGATGTGCACGGGCCGAGCCGGCTCGTCGACCCGAGCGCCTATGCGTGGAGTGACGGCGGTTGGCGCGGCCGGCCCTGGCACGAGGCGGTGATCTACGAGCTACACGTCGGCACGTTTACGCCGGGCGGCACGTTTCGCGCAGCGCTCGAGAGGCTCGATCACCTCGTCGCCCTCGGGGTGACTTTCATCGAGCTCATGCCGGTCGCCGAATTCGCTGGCACGCGCGGCTGGGGTTACGACGGCGTGTTGTGGTTCGCGCCCGAATCCGCTTATGGCCCGCCCGATGACCTCAAGGCGCTCATCGACGCGGCGCACGCACGCGGTCTCGGCGTGCTGCTCGACGTCGTCTACAACCACTTCGGCCCCGAAGGCAATTGGCTGCACGTCTACGTGCCGGAGTTCTTCAATCCAGCGCACCACACGCCGTGGGGCGCGGCGATCAACTACGACGGCGACGGAAGCCGCACCGTGCGCGAATTCGTGATTCGCAACGCGCTCTACTGGCTCGATGAATTTCACTTTGACGGTCTGCGGCTCGATGCGGTGCATACGCTCCGCGACGACTCCTCGCCGCACGTGCTCATCGAGCTCGCGCGCCGCGTACGCGCCGGCCCGGGGCGCGATCGCCATGTGCATCTGGTGCTCGAGAACGTATTCAACCAGGCAACGCTGCTCGGCGCGCCCGGCGATCCCGAGCGCTACGACGCGCAATGGAACGACGACTTCCACCATTGTCTTCACGCGCTGCTAACCGGCGAGGACGACGGTTACTACGTCGACTTCGTCGGGCGAGCGCACGAGCTACTGCGCCGTTGCCTTGCAAGTGGTTTCTCGTTCCAGGGCGAGCGCTCGCAGTACCGCGGCGGCCGTACGCGCGGCGAGCCGAGTGGACACCTGCCGCCCACGGCCTTCGTCTGCTATCTCCAAAATCACGATCAGATCGGCAACCGCGCCACCGGCGATCGCTTGGCGAGCATCGTGCGCGACGCACCCGCTTTGCGTGCCGCCGTGGCTATCCTGCTCCTAGCGCCGGCGCCCCCGCTGCTGTTCATGGGCGAGGAGTGGGCTGCGCCCGAGCCGTTCCCGTTCTTCTGCGACTTCGGGCCGGAGCTCGCGCGCGAGGTGCGCGCCGGGCGGCTGCGCGAATTCCAGAGCTTCACGCGTAACCGCGGCGCTGCCGCGTTGCCCGATGCGAACGATCCGGCGACCTTCCGGGCGGCGATACTCGATTGGACACGGTTGAGTCAGCCTCCGCACTCGGAATGGCTCGAGTACTACCGCGCGCTGCTCGGGATTCGCGCACGTGAGATCGTGCCGCGTGTGCCGTATGTCCGGAGCGTCCGCCGGGGGCTCGGGCCCGCTACTGCTCGTGCGCTGGAGGCTGTCCGATGGCGCGACGCTCGCGCTCGAACGCGAACCTCTCCGCTCGCCGGTCCGCGTGCCGCCCGGCGGTTCCGGCGAGTGCTGTTCGCCACGCCGCGCCGCGAGGAGCCGTTCCGACGATGGGCTGTCGCCGTGGGCGTGACGTGGCGGCTGGAACCGGATGCTACCGGGGCGTGTCGCGGCTGATCTGCCGGGCGTCCTTGGTTGGCAATCGCGCCACAGTAGCGGTATAAGTACCCGGCGTTCGTTTCGTTTCGTCATCCGGGGGGACGATCGATGCGAAATGCAGCTCTGCGCACGTCGGCGCTTGTCTTAGCGGTGATGTGCGGCCTGCCTACGTCCGCGTTTGCGCAACTCGAAGAAATCGTCGTCACGGCCACTCGCCGCGAGACGAACCTGCAAGACACACCGGTGTCGATTCAAGCGTTCACCTCCGAGCAGCTCGAGCTCGGCGGCATCACGAACGGTCGCGACCTCGGCATCATGGTGCCGAACGTCGTGCTGAATCCGAACACCGGCGGCGCCCAGTCGAACTTCTACGTGCGCGGCCTGCCGGGCGTAGGCCTGTACGTCGACGGCGTGTGGCAGGACGGGTTCGGGTTCCAGCAAATGGACTTCACCGAGATGGAGCGCATCGAGGTGCTCCGCGGCCCGCAAGGCACGCTGTTCGGGCGCAACACGAACGGCGGCGCGGTCAACATGACGACGAAGAAGCCGGCCGACGAGTTCGGCGCGCGCGTGAAGCTCAGCATCGGCGACTTCGACCGCCGCGACGCGCAGGTCGCCGTCGATCTTCCGATCACCGACAAGCTCAAGTCGAAGTTCATCGGCGCGACGTATCAGAACGACGGCTTCCTCAAGGGGCTCACGACCCCCTGGAACTTCGGCGCGCAGGACGACACGATTTTGAAGGCGGACTTCCTCTGGAAGCCGACGGACACCTTCTCGCTGCGCTTCACGTACGACGACGAGAAGAAGCGTGGCACCGACCCGCGCATCCATCGGATGACGCGCTACGACAACTCGAAGATCTACGCGTACAACATCATGCTCGGCGCCTATCAGGCGCAGGCCGCCGCGGCCTGCCAGGCGGATCTCGTGCGGTGCGCGGCGATCGGTGCCGGCGGCGCGGGCCGACCCGCGGGGCTTCCGAACTACTTCAACGCAGCCGCCAACACCTGGGCGGCGCCGCCGAGCGTAGGGTTCGGCACCCGTTACACGGGCGTCGCGAGCCCCGCTTTCAACCCGGTGACGCATACGACGGACTACGAAGGCGGCCTGAAAAGCGCGTTTGGCGACATCGTGAACGGCGTGTACGTCCCGAATCCGCGAATGGCCGACATCTCGTTCAACGGACCGGGCCAGGTCGGCAAATGGGAGACGAAGTCCGACTCGATGGAAAACGGCATCACCGCCGACTTGAACTACGCGACGCTCACCGCCGATTGGGACATCAACGACAAGCTGCATTTCCAGGCGATCCTCGCAAGCTGGGATCAGTACCAACGCCAAGTCATCGACTTCGACGGCACGGAGTTCCTGATCACGACGGACGACCTCAAGCAGCAGCGGAACAACGACTCGATAGAGCTGCATCTGACCGGTCAGACGAAGAACGGCCGTATCAACTGGCTCGCGGGCTACTACCGGCTCGACCAGAGTCTCGACTTCCGCAACACCCGCTGGGGTATGTGGGAGTTCGTCGTGCCGAACTACGGACCCAACGTGCCCGGCGGTCAATACGACGACGAGCGAGTACGTGCGTCAGACTGCGACGCTGCTAGGGCTCAACGGCCTCACGGGCGGCAATATGCTGACGGCCGACACGGCGGGCATCGGTTTCGGCCCCACGAACCGCTATCCTTGGAACTTCGGCAATATCGCGACGGACCTGCTCACGAATCGCTGGGACAAGGACCATGCGTTCTTCGGCGAGGCGACGTTCAGCGTCACGAAGAAGCTCGACCTCACGTTCGGCGCACGGGTCAGCGACAAGACCGGCGGCGACAAGAGCTACACGCCGAGCGACGCGTTCCGGACTCCCGATCCGGCCGTGCCGCCGCAAGGCGACCCGTTCGCGTTCAGCGCGATCACGCTGGATCATCCTGACCCGTCCTACCCCAGCAACGACACGTACAAGTTCTCGGCCGCGTATCACGTGCGCGACTCGATGATGATCTACGCCACGTATGCGGAGGGGTTCACGTCGCAGAGCACGCCGCTCACGACGATCGGGCCCACGGCCGTGCCGCCGTCTGGCTGCACGGACCGGTCCGCCATCCCCGGCTCTACGACGCAAGTCTTCTGCACGCTCCCGGTGGAGAGTGTCGAGAACAAGGAAATCGGACTGCGATCCGACTGGCTCCAAGGGAAACTGCGCTTCAACGCGACGTACTTCGACTCGCTCTGGACGGGCATGCGCGTCACGCTGCTCCCGAAGGACGCGGGCGGCAACACGCAGCCGTTCCCGTATCAATCCGGTGAAGGCAAGGGCACCGCCTCGGGATGGGAGTTCGAGGTGGTCTGGCTGGCGGCGCAGCGGCTGCGCCTGAACTTCGGGCTCGGCCTCATCAGCACGAACTACATCCAAGCCGGCGTGTTCGACGGCACGACCGGAAACTATCCCGGATCGCCGTTCGCTTACGCGCCGGAGCATAGCGGCACGATCGGCGCGAACTACGAGATCCCGCTCAGCAGCGGCGGCCACATCGTGCTCGTCGGCGACTACGGCTACATGGGACCCTACGCGCGCGACGCGGCGTATCAACGAACGTTGATCGACGCGAACGGCAAGCCCGTGCTCGAGCCCGGCCTACGGCATATTGAACGGTCGCTTCGTCTACGAGCCCGCGAACCGCAAATACAGCTTCGAGGTCTGGGGCAAGAACTTGACCGACGAGCTCTATGTCAACGGCGGGTTCGATACGCGCAGACACCTGGGGCTATGACTTCGCGATCGTCGGCCGGTCGCGCGAGATCGGCGTGACGTTGAGCTTCTCGTTCTAGAAGCAACACGTAGGCGGAGACGGACTCGACCTACAGCGGCCCGAGCTGACGAACGATTCGCGGGGTCAGGGACGCGCCACCGCGTCTGTGCAGTCGGCGCTGAACGCGCCGAGCGCTCGCTTGACAGCTGCGATCAAGATCGCGATACGCACGAAGTGTTGCTCCGTCGTACGCGTCTCGCCGCGTTCGATGAGAGCTCTCGACGAAGCTCTGCGAGCAAACGTGCGCAGGCGGAGGTGCGGACACGCGCAGGTTCGGCCGAGGCTACGCGACGGCTACTCTTCGGCCGGGAAGCGGCAGGCCCTTGACGATGTAGCCGATTAGCACCGCGACGCCGAGGTAGGCGCCCACGAACAACGACGGATTCGCCGAGCGAGATGCCGTCGAACGCGCCTTGGACGCCGAGCGAGTACGTCATGCCGACGCAGAACCCGCCGAAAATCGACCAGAAGGCTTTGGTTTGGGTGGGTGTCACGGCGGCGCACTTCATCATCTAGCGGCGTGACGTCAAACGATGGCGTCTCATTTTGCGGACCAGCGCGCGCGGCTCGGGCGCCGGCCAGCGCGCGAGCCGCGGCGGCGCTCGCGGCTCGGGATCGCGCCACCTCATGGTTGCGCCGCGGTCGGCGAAGGCGCGCCGCTCACCTCGCGACCTCGCTGCGCTATGCGCCGCCACTGCCGCCTTCACTATGCGCTCGGCGTCGCGGCTGACGCCGCGGATCATCGTCGACGAGAACGAGTGCAGGAAATGTTGGCCGACGTAGTAGAGGCGCGGATGGGTCGTCGACACACCGCTCGCGTGCCTCGGCTCGCCGTCGACCCGATCACGGGCAGTTCGATCCACTCGAGGCCGTGGTGGAGACCGGTGCCCCAGATTACGGTACCCACGTCGAGCACGCTGCCGTCGTCGAGGACCGGTAGGCCGTCGCGCGCACCGACGACTCGCGCCACGCGTTTACGCCGCCGGCCTCGAGCTCGCCGGGTCTGATTCGAATCAGCGGCGCGCCGCGCGAGATGAACCCGGCCGGATCTTGCGACCGATCGGCGGCGCTTGTGATCACGTGGTGAAACACGAACCCGATCACGAGCCGCGCTGGGACGTCGGCTCGCCGTACCCTCGATGTCGAACGGCACGGCTCCCACGTCTCGACCCGACAGCCAGACGGGGCGGCTACGCGCGAGCTCGAGCGCGATCTCGGCACCCGAGTTTCCGGCGCCGACGACGAGCACACCGCCGCGGCCGAGCTGTGCCGGTTCCGATAGTCGAACGAGTGCAGCTGGACGATGCCAGGCTTCAGCGCGCGTGCGAATTCGGGCACGCGGGGGCGTTGATAGCTCGACATCGCGACGACGACCTGGTCGGCGTGCAGCGTGAAATCGCGCCTTGCAGCACGAACACGTCGTCTTCTTTGACAACCGCTCGACGCGCGACCGCAGCCGCACCGGCAGTGCGAACTTTGCCGCGTAGGCCTCGAGGTAGCTCCGCCATGTCGGTCCTTGGTCGGGAAATACCACTGACGGCCCGGAAACGTCATGCCCGACAGCGCGTCGTAGCGCGAGGGCGTGAAGAGTCGCAGTGAGTCCCAACGCTGGCGCCACGGATCGCCGATCCGTTCGCCGGCGTCGAGGATCAGGAATCGCAGTCCGGCGCGCTGTAGGTGGTAGCCGGTAACGAGACCCGCCTGGCCGCCGCCGATCACGATCACGTCGTAGTGCCCGGTGCGCGTAGCCGCCGACCGGCGCCGCTCGAGTCGGGCGAATGCGTCGCCGGGCTCGACGAGCTCTGCCGTTGCGATCCGGGGCGTGTGACGGTCGCAAGTCGCTCATGACTCCCTCCGGTGATTGGATCGGAGCCACGTTAGTGCGTGCGCTCGCGCGCGACTTCGGCCAGAACGCCCCATCATCGCTCGGCGAGGGATGTGGGTAATTCCACCCATCGCACCGAACCACGACTGAGAGCTACAGCGAGGCGTTGCTGGTATGCGTACGCGGTCGCCGCCGCGCGCGACGTGACGTTCGTCTTGCTGAAGATGTTGCTCACGTGCCGGTCGACGGTTTTCTCGCTGAGATGCAGCTCGCGCGCGATCGCCTTGTCGTCTTGCCGGTCGCGATGAGGCGCAGCACCTCGAGCTCGCGCTGCGACAGGCCATGCGGACGTGCGGATCGGGCGCGCCGCTCGACGGGCGTCGAGGGCGGCAGTGCCGGCGCGGCGCCGAGTTCCCAAAGGCGACGCGCGCGTGGGCGAGCTCGAGTGCGGCCGCGTCGGCGTGCCGCACTCACGGCACGTGCGCGCGAGGAGCACGCGCAACCGTGCGACGATGTACGGGGCGCTCCGGCGGCCTGCCCAGGCGTGCAGCGCCGCGGAGCGGAGCCAGCGCGGCTTGCGGACGTCCCTCGGCGGCCGCTACGGCCGCCTCTGCGTGCGCAGCCATCGCGCCGAGGAGATCGGTCTTCAACGCCGCGGCCGTGGTCGCCAGCTCGTGCGCGGCCGCACGCGCTTCGTCGATCTCACCGGCCGCGAGAGGATCTCGACGCTCGCCGGCAAGTAGCGCACGCGCCGCAACGGTTCCGGCACCGCCGCGAGCGCCGTGCGGATCGAGCTGACGGCGTCGGCGATGCGGCCTTGCGCGAGGCGCAGCAGCGCCGACCCGCGGGCTGCGCGTCTCGGCCGCGCTCGCTCGCGTTGCGATACGCCGCCTCGGCCGCGGCATGCTCGCCGCGCAGACGACGGATCTCGGCCTCTTGGTAGCACGCGTCGCCGACGGCTTCGTAACCCTCACCCCGCGCCTCTCTGAAAGTCTCAGCGGTCGCGCGTGCGGCGCTTCGATCGCTT
>CAWJDS010000033.1:0-10705 GCA_963841645.1 uncultured Gammaproteobacteria bacterium
GCGGCCACGGCGGCACGGGTCGTCACGATCAGCGACTTTGTGCTTGGCGTCTTGAGGCGATTTCCTCGCGAGCTCGCCGCGCGCGTCGCGGACCGTGCGCCGCTCTCGCGCGAGACACTCGCGGCGTCGCTCGGTCTCGAAGAGCCGTAGTGAGGCGGACGTAATGGCGGAGCTGCGGCGCGTCCGCCAAATCGAGCTCGCGCGAATCGCTTGGCGCGATCTCGCGGGCTGGGCCGATCTCGACACGACGCTCGCGGAGCTCTCGCTGCTCGCCGACGGCCTGATCGCGGCGGCCGCGGCTTACGCGGCCGGCGAGGTCGCGAAGCGCCTGCGCGCGCCGCGCGACGCGTCGGGCAAGGCGTTGCCTCTGCTCGTGCTCGCAATGGGCAAGCTCGGCGGCGGCGAGCTGAACTTCTCGTCGGACGTCGATCTCGTGTTCCTCTATCCGGATGCGGCTGTCGCCGCGGATTCGGTCGAAGCTTCCGACGAGCCGAGCGAGCCCGAAACCTATTACCTGCGTGTCGCGCAGCTCCTGATCAAGCTGCTCGATAAATCGACATCCGACGGGTTCGTATACCGCGTCGACGTGCGCTTGCGACCCTTCGGCGGGAGCGGCCCGCTCGTCGTGAGTGTAGCGTCGCTCGAGTCGTACCTCGTGCAGCACGGGCGCGACTGGGAGCGCTATGCGTACGTTAAGGCGCGGCTCGTCACCGGGCTCGAATTCGAGCGCGACGTCTTCGACTTGGTTCTCACGCCGTTCGTGTACCGACGCTATCTCGATTACGGCGTGTTCGACGCGCTGCGGCACATGAAGACGCTGATCGCGAAGGAAGTCGCGCGCAAGGACATGGCGGAGAACATCAAGCTCGGCCCCGGCGGCATCCGCGAGATCGAGTTCATCACGCAGGCGTTCCAGCTCGTGCGCGGTGGACGCCGCGCCGAGCTCAAGTCGCGTTCGCTGCTGCAAGCCTTGCCGCGGCTCGCAGGCGATCGCCAGTTGTCGCCGGAGACGGTCGACGAGCTCGTCACGGCATACCGATTCCTGCGCTCGCTCGAGAATGGCCTCCAGGCGCTCGAGGACCGGCAGACTCACGAGCTTCCCGACGACGACGAGCCGCGAGCGCGCCTCGCGTATGCGCTCGGGGAGCGGGGCTGGGACGACCTGTACGCGCGGCTCAAATCCCATCGGGAGCGGGTCGAGACGCAGTTCGAGCGCGTCGCGTGGGACGCCGAAGGACGCGGCACGGCACACGCGGGCGCGGAGGTTGCTGGCAACGCGTGGGCGGACGGCGCGCCGGCTGCCGCGCTCGCGGCCACATCGCTCAAAGACGACGCCGAGGTTGCCGCGCTGCTCGCGGAGCTACGTGGCAGCAGTCTCTATCAGCGCATGGACGAGGTCGCGCGCCAACGCCTCGCGGCCGTCATCGGCCGCACGATCGCGCTGCTCGCGACGCAAGAGACGCCGAAGAAGGCGCTCGAGCGCGTGCTGCCGATCTATCGCGCCGTCGGACGGCGCAGCGCGTATCTGTCGCTGCTGAACGAGAACCCGGCCGCGCTCGAGCGGCTGATGAACCTCGCCGCGCAGAGCGCATGGATCGCCAAGCAGATCGCCGAGCAGCCGATGCTGCTCGACGAATTGCTCGACCCGCGGCTGTTCGACACGCCGCCGACGCGCGAGGAGCTCGAGGAACTGCTCGAGCGCGCATTGCGCGGCGTCACCCCCGACGACGTCGAGGGGTCGATCGAGGCAATCCGAATCTTCCAGCGCACTGCGATCTTCCGGATCGCGATCGCAGATCGGCTCGGCTCGTTGCCAGTGATGAAGGTCAGTGACCGGCTTACCGATACGGCGGAGCTCGTGCTCGAGCACGCGCTCGGAATGGCGTGGCGCGAGCTCGTCGCGAAGCACGGCACGCCGTTCTCGGGGCCGCCGCCGCGCGAGGTCGGCTTCGCGGTGATCGGCTACGGCAAGCTCGGCGGTCTCGAGCTCGGTTACGGCTCCGATCTCGATCTCGTGTTCTTGAACGACTCGCGCGGCCCACACCAGGAGACCAACGGCAAGCCGCCGCTCGACAACGAGCGGTTCTTCACTCGGCTCGTGCAAAGGCTGGTTCATTTCCTCACGATTCAGACTAGCTCGGGCCGGCTCTACGACGTCGACACCCGTCTACGCCCGAGCGGTCGCGCGGGGCTGCTCGTAAGCGGTGTGGACGGCTTCTATCGCTATCAGAAAGAGGAAGCGTGGGTCTGGGAGCATCAAGCGCTGCTCAGGAGCCGCGCGCTCGTCGGCTCGCGCGACGTCTGCGACGAGTTCGAGCGGCTGCGTCGCGACGTCCTCGTCGCACACGTGCATCGCGACAAGCTCAAGGTCGACGTCGCGCGGATGCGCCGCCGGATGCGCGACGAGCTCTCGCTCGCCAAACGCGGCGGCTTCGATCTGAAGCAGGACCGCGGCGGGCTCGCCGACATCGAGTTCTTGATCGACTACTGGGTGCTCGCGAGCTCGCGCGAATATCCGGAGCTCGTCGAGTTCCCCGACAACGTGCGCCAGCTCGAGGCGCTCGAGCGCGTCGGGCTCGTCCCGGCCGAGCGCTGCCGGCGCATGAAAGAGTCTTACCTCGCGCTTCGACGCAGGATCCACGAGCTCGCGCTCGACGAGGGCGGCCGCGTCGTGCCCGACGCGGAGTTCGAGGAGCTGCGCGCGTGGGTTGGAGGCGTCTGGGACGAGGTGTTCGCGGGCGTCGACGACACGGGCGGGCTGGTCAAAGCGGCCGAAGCGGCTGCGGCACGGCCGACCGGCCCGGTATAATCTCCACCGGTAAAAGCGGAGGCCGCGAGAGTGCGCGAACGTCACGGTCGGGTCGAGGAGCACCTCGAGACCCCGAATGCCGAAAAGGTCTACAAGGTCACGCGTGCGGATTTGCCTCTGCACTGTCCGCTGCCGAGCATGTACCTCTGGAACTCCCATCCGAAGGTCTATCTGCCGATCGAGGCGACGGGCGAGGCAAAGTGCCCTTACTGCAGCACCGGTTATAGGTTGGTCGAAGACGCCGCGCGCTGAGGCGCGCACGCGACGATGATCGTAATCACCGGCGGTGCCGGGTTCATTGGTAGCAACCTCGTTCGCGCGCTGAATGCGCGTGGGCGCGACGACATCATCGTCGTCGACGATCTGCGCGCCGGTCGCAAGTTCCTGAACCTCGTCGCTTGCGAGATCGCCGACTATTGGGATCGCGACGAGTTCCTCGAGCGACTCGAGAACGGCGCGATCGCACGCCCCGATGCGATCCTGCACCAGGGCGCCTGCGCAGTGACGACCGAGTGGGACGGCCGCTACATGCTCGACAACAACTACCGCTATTCGGTGCGGCTGTTCGAGTACTGCGCCGCCAACGAGGTGCCGCTGATCTACGCGTCGTCGGCGGCCGTCTACGGCGCGAGCAAGGTTTTCAAAGAGGGCGACCGCGCCGCCGAGCGGCCGCTGAACGTCTACGGCTATTCAAAGCTGCTGTTCGATCAGTACGTGCGCCGGCACGCGCAGCGCGCGCGTGCGCAGGTCGCGGGCTTGCGCTATTTCAACGTCTACGGGCCCGGCGAGGCGCACAAAGGCTCGATGGCGAGCGTCGCGTTCCACTTGCAGCGACAGGTCGCCGAGCACGGCGAGGCCCGACTCTTCGAAGGCAGCGGCGGTTATGCGGCTGGCGAGCAGCGCCGCGACTTCGTCTATGTCGGCGACGTCGCGAGCGTGAACCTTTGGCTGCTCGATCACGCGCGCGTGTCAGGCGTCTTCAACGTCGGCACCGGCGCGAGCGCGTCGTTCAACGACGTCGCGCGCGCGATCATCGCGACCTTAAGCAAGGGCACCATCCGCTACATCCCATTCCCGTCCGAGCTCGCAGCGAGTTATCAGAGCTTCACGCAGGCCGACATCTCGGCGCTGCGCGCGGCGGGTTATGGCGCGCCGTTCAAGGATGTGCGAGCCGGCATCGCGAGCTATCTCGACGGTCTTCGCTCCTGGCCGTGAGCGCAAGGGCCAAGGTGCTCGTCGTCGGCCCGTCCTGGGTCGGCGATATGGTGATGGCGCAGGCTCTGTATCGCGTGCTTGCGGCGCGGACCCCGACTCCGGAGCTCCACGTGCTCGCGCCGCCGTGGTCTCTGCCGTTGCTCGCGCGAATGCCCGAGGTCGCGAGGTCGATCGAGCTCGCGGCCGGCCACGGCGAGCTCAAATTGCGGCTCCGCCGCTCGCTTGGGCTTAGCTTGCGCGCGGAACGTTATACCCAAGCGATCGTGCTGCCGCGCTCGCTCAAGGCCGCGCTCGTGCCCTGGTTCGCTCGGGTCCCGAAACGCACGGGCTTCCGCGGCGAATGGCGTTATGGCCTCTTGAACGACGTGCGCGAGCTCGACCGCGTGCGGCTCGATCAAACCGTCAAGCGTTTCGTCGCTCTCGGCTTGGACGGCAACGCTGAGCTGCCGATCGAGCTGCCCGCCGAATGGCGGCCGCGGCTGCGCCTCGACGACGCGAACCTCGCGCGCCTGCGACAGGAGCACGGTCTCGGCGGCGAGCCGGTTGTCGCGCTGATGCCGGGCGCGGAGTACGGACCGGCGAAGCGCTGGCCGGCTCCGAGCTTCGCCGTGCTCGCGCGCGCTCTCGCGCAAGCGGGTCGTTCCGTGCTGCTGCTCGGCTCGGCGAAGGAGCGCGAGCTCGGCGAGGAAATTCGCGTGCCCGCCGCTAGCGCGCGCGTGCGCAATCTCTGCGGCGAGACGACGCTCGGCGACGTCGTCGATCTGCTCGCGGCGGCGGATGCGGCGGTGAGCAACGACTCCGGGCTCCTGCACGTAGCAGCCGCGGCCGGCACGCCGGTGGTCGCGATCTATGGGTCCTCGTCGCCGACCTTCACGCCGCCGCTCACGGCGCGCGCGACGATTCTCTATCGCGGAATCGAATGCAGCCCGTGCTTCGCGCGCGAGTGCCCGCTCGGTCATCTGCGTTGCCTGCGCGAGATCGAGCCGGGCGACGTGCTCGAGGCCGTCGAGAGAGCGCTCGCGACGCCGCGCGCGCGAGCAGCCGGAGCCGCCGGTGACTGAGCCGTCCCTCGCGGACAAGCGCGCCAGTAGCGAACCGAAGGTCGTCACGAGCGGCGCGCATGCCGTGCTTTACGACGCTGCGCTGCGCGAGCACGTCGACGCGAGCTGGTTCGATCCCGCGCATTGGCAGGGTGCGCACGGCGTCGAGCGAGAGACCTCCGGGCGCGGGGCGGTCCTGATCGTCCCGCACGGCGACGAGACCTGGGTCGTGCGCCACTACCGGCGCGGCGGCTACGTCGCGCGCTTCATCGAGGATCACTACATCTGGCTCGGTGCCGAGCGGTCGCGCTCGTTCCGCGAGTGGCGGCTACTGCGTCGCCTGCACGATGCGGGTCTGCCGGTGCCGAATCCGATCGCGGCGCACGTGCACCGGCTTGGGTTTCTATACACGGCGGACATCATCACGACGTACTTGCCCGACACGCGCAAGCTGTCGGCGTTCATCGCGGAGCACGACGTGCCGCGCGACTGCTGGCGGCGAATCGGCCGAATGGTGCGCGCGGTGCACGAGCACGGAGTCGATCATCCCGATCTCACCGCGCACAATATCTTGCTCGACGCGCGCGGCGAGCTTTTTCTCGTCGATTTCGACAACGCGCACGTGAAGCCGCCGGGACCGTGGCAACGTGCTGGCGTCGAGCGCTTGCAGCGCTCGCTGCGCAAGGTCGCAGTCGAGACCGGCACCGAGTACGACGCGGCGGCGTGGGCCGAGATCCAGGCCGGCTACGCCGAGCCTCCTGGCTAACGCTCGGGCGTCGCGTTCAGCGGGCTTTGAGCTCGTCGCGGATCTCGGTGAGCAGCTTCTCCGTCGGCGTCGGCCCGGGCGGGGCCGGCGGCGGGGCGGCTTCCTTCTTTCTCTGCAGTTGGTTGATCGCGCGGACCATCAGGAAGATCACGAACGCCACGATCAAGAAGTCGATGATGTTGTTGATGAAGATGCCGTACTTGATGATCGGGGCGCCGGCGGCCTCGGCTTCCTTCACGGTGCTGTAGCTGCCGTGCAAGTTCAAGAACAGATTGCTGAAGTCGACGCTGCCGAGCATCAAGCCGATCGGCGGCATGATCACGTCGTTCACGAGCGACGTCACGATCTTGCCGAACGCCGCTCCGATGATCACGCCGACAGCGAGGTCGATCACGTTGCCGCGCATCGCGAATTCTTTGAATTCTTTTAGCACCTGCGTCTCCTTGTTGTTCTGGATGGGCCGGGACGTTCCCGACCTAGTCTACCTCGCCGGCGGCAATTCAGGGCTCGGGCCGCCGTGGATGGGCTGGCTAGCCCCGCGCGTGCCAGAGCCGCTCGTCGAAGCTAAACGCTTCGCTACTCGCCACCGTCACGTTCGCGAACAGCGGGTGCGCGACGTTCAGCACGTAGTTTTTCTCTTGCGGCACGATCAGCGAGGGCACGACTAGCGCGACCGCGTCGCCGTCGTCGAGCCACGCGTGGCCGGCTTCCTGGCTCGCCGCAAGCGAGCGCGGCGGCCGCGTGTCGGCGCGGCGGCGAAGGGGTGCGCGTCCCGGCAGCTCCAGCGTGATGAGCACGAAGGCAATAGCGCGCGCCTCGAGCGTCAGATGCACGAACGTCTCGAGCACGGCCAGCGCGCGGGATTCGGACGCGTAGACGACGGCCGTGCCGGGCGGATTCCAGCGCCCGCCGTAGCGGCGCGCGCCTTCGCCCGAGAGGGCGTCCGCGGCGCGCTCGCGACGCACGAGGCGATACACATTCGTCACGTATAGACGCCGAAATCGATCCGCCGCAGCAGTGTTTCGACTTCGTCGGCCCCGGCCTGGGTCACGCAGCAAATCAAGTGGTACGTTGCCGCCGAGCCCAGGTTGCGGACGGCGCAGCCAGGTCATCGCGTGCTCCGGGTCGGTAAGCACGTCCTCGGCTACGGCGAGAATCTTCGACAGCCGGTAGAGTCGATCGCTGGTCGAGGGATCCAGTGCGCTGCCGGCAGCCCGTGCCCGCCGCAGGGTGGCCTCGCTGATACCGAGCAGCTTTGCAAGCTCGGGATCGGTGAGCGCGGCATGCTGCTTTATCTTGTCGACGGCTTTGAATTCGAGGCCGGCTAGGATCCTTTCATGCCAGCGGCCAATTGCGCGGACGCCGGCTCCACCGGCAAGCAGCGACTCGAGGCGGTGTCGGTAAGCTCGTTTGCGTCCGCTCATTTGATCTGAATGATACGGTCATTCGAGCGCTTCGACAAGCTTGCTCAGCGCGGTTTGTCGACGATGCTCGCGGCCGCCTGCCCACCGGCGGGTGTTGCGTCCGAATAGATGTCCCGGAACGGCGCAGGCCGGCCTTTGAACTTCTTGTACATCCAGAGATATTGCTCGGGCGCGACGCGGATATAGTCCTCGAGCCGGCCGAAAAACGCGCGCGCGTCCGCAACCGGATCGTCGCTTGGAAAGCCCTGGATCGGCGGACCGATGTCGACGCGATAGCCCTCGCTCCCGGGCAAACGGCGAAAGAAGAACGGCAACACCGCCGCGCCGCTGATCATGGCGAGCTTGCTCATTACGATGTTGGTCAGCGCTGGCTCGCCGAAGAACGGCACGAGCGCGGCTTGTTTGCCGAGGTAAGCCTGGTCCGGCAGGTAAGCGATCGCGCGGTTCGCGCGCAGCTGGCGCAGCAGCATCCGGACGTCGTCGCTCGGAATCTGCACGGTCGTGAAGCGCTTCCGGCCGCGCAGGACCAGCGTATCCATCATCGCGTTGCGTTGCGTGCGATACATGCACGCGAAGTCGACGCCGATCGTCTGCAGCACCGAGAAGCAGAGGTCGATCGGCGCGAAGTGCGCGCTCGCAAGCAGCACGCCGCGCCCGGCAGCTAGAGCCCGCTCGAGATGCTCACGGCCGTGGATCGCGACGCGCTTCGCGACCTCGTCGTCCGTCAGGTACCAACCCGCCGCCATCTCGAAGAACGAGATACCGATGGACTCGAAGCTGCGCACGACGAGATCTTCACGCTCCACGGCTGAGAGCTCGGGGAAGCAGACTTCGAGGTTGCGCCGCACCACGCGCCGCTTGCTGGGCCGCAAGCGCATGAACGCCCGGCCGAGCCGACGCCCGACCGCGAACTGCCACGCGGGCGGCCAACGACCGATCACGGGCAAGATCGCGAGCACGAGCCAAGTGGGCCAGAAGCGCGGCGCCCAGAAGCGCGCGAGCGAGAGCTCGCTCGGAGTCGGTCCGTCGTCTGCGGCCGCCGTTCTCAAACGGATTGCCGAGCGGGCGCGTAAAGGTCCGGCAGCGGCGGCGGGCGATCCTTGAAGCGCTTGTGCGTCCAGAAATACTGCTCGGGGCAAATCCTGATGTAGCCCTCGAGCCGCTCGAGCAGATCGCGCGCGTCCTTCGCGTCGTCGCCGCTTGGAAAGCCGGGCACCGGCGGCAAGATGCTCATCACGTACTCGTCGCCGTTGCCGACGCGGCGGCAGTAGTACGGCAACAGCGCGGCGCCGCTCACGCGCGCGATCCGCGAGATCGCAGTGCTCGTCATCGCGGGCACGCCGAAGAACGGCACGAGGGCGCTGTTCTTGCCGACCGGGGCGCGTTGATCGGACGCGTACCAGACGACGTAGTTGTCCTCGAGGTTGCGAAGCATCCGGCGGATATTGTCCTTCACGAGCAGCTCGTCGAAGTAACGCATCCTCGCGCGGTTCATCACCTCGTTCATCACGGGGTTCTTCTGCCACTTGTACATGCCGCTCGCACGCGGGCACATCGGCCGCAGCGCGACCCAGAAGAACTCGAGGCTCGTGAAGTGCGCGGCGAACAGGATCGTGCCCTTGCCGAGCGCCTGAGCCGCGCGCAAGTGCTCAGGCGCCCTCGACGCGGATCCGGCGCTTCACGACGTCCTCGTTGCCGAACCAGCCCATCGCCATCTCGGCGAGCGACGCCCCGATCGCGCCGAAGTGCTCCCTGACGAGATGGCGCCGCTGCGCCACGGACAGCTCGGGGAAGCAAGCCGCGAGGTTGATCTCCGCGATTCGGCGCCGCGGAATCGGCAGCAACGCGACCGTGCGACCCAGGGCCTTGCCGAGCGCGATCTGCCAGCGCAGCGGCAACAAGACGAGCGCGCGCATCAGCAGCACGGCAAACCAACCGAATGCTCGGCGCAGCCGCGCGAACTTGACGGGGTTGGTCGGGTCAGAAGGCATGCTACGGCGTCCGTTGCGAGCGCATCTTAGCAGTTGCAGCGGCGGCCGAAGCCGGATGGCTGGGGCGGGCTTTTGGCGGCTGGACGGGTTGAAAACGGGCGAGACGCGCCGCATCTTTCGGCGCAGTCGTCTGCGGCGGAGGCCTGGCAAGGATGAAGCGCATATTCCTCTTCATTGCGACCAACGTCGCGGTGCTGGTCGTGATCTCGGTCGTGCTCCGCGTGCTCGGAGTCGACTCCGGTGCTCGCTCGCAACGGCAGCTCGCTCGATCTGACGTCGCTGCTCGTCTTCTCCGCGGTCGTCGGCTTCGCGGGCTCGCTGATCTCGCTGCTGATGTCGAAGTGGATCGCGAAGATGTCGACCGGGCGCGAGTGATCGAGACGCCGCGCAACTCCGCAGAGAGCTTCTTGCTGAGCACGGTCTACCGGCACGCGGACGCTGCAGGCATCGGCAGGCCGGAGGTCGCGATCTACGACTCGCCCGACGTGAACGCATTCGCGACGGGTGCGAGCCGTAATCACGCGCTCGTCGCGGTCAGCTCCGGTTTGCTCACGCGGCTCGGTCAGCCCGAGGTCGAGGCGGTGCTCGGCCATGAGGTCACGCATGTCGCGAACGGCGACATGGTCACGCTCGCGCTGCTCCAGGGCGTCCTGAACACGTTCGTGGTGTTCCTGTCACGGGTCGTCGGCTTCGTCGTCGATCGCGTCTTCTTCAGGACCGAGCGCGGCTACGGACCGGGGTTCTTCATCGCGAGCCTGGTCGCACAGATCCTGCTCGGGGTTCTCGCGACCGTGATCGTGATGTGGTACTCGCGGCAGCGCGAATTCCGTGCGGACGCGGGCGGCGCGAAGCTCGCAGGCCGCGAGTCGATGATCCGCGCACTGCAGGGCCTGCAGCGGATTCACGAGCCCGCGGTGTTGCCGAAGGCGGTCGAGGCGTTCGGTATCTCGGGCGGCGTCGGCTCGGGGCTAATGCGGCTGTTCATGTCGCATCCGCCGCTCGAGGAGCGCATCGCGGCGCTCCAGCGCGCGCGCTGAGCGCAGCGTGGCTCGGACGCACGCACCGTATCGTTCGGGTGTGCAGCATGGTCTTTCGCTCGATTTGTCGCGCTGGCCGCGGCGGCGCTGCTTGCGAGCTGCGGCGGTAAGCGCCACGAAGCCGCGACCGAAGCGGACGTCGACAAGCGACACGCGGCCGAATACTTGCGGGCGTTCCTGATCGATCGCGACTGGCAGCGCTGGCCCGACTATTTCGCGCCGGACGCGAACCTCAACGGCTCGGATCTCGCGCTGCAGATCATGCGCGGCACCGCCGAGGGGCTGAACTTCTCGTTCGCCGGTCTCAACGTCCATCCGGGAGCAGATCGCCGAGCCGAATCGCGTGGCGACTGCGTTCGTGCTCGAGGGCCAGCACGAGCGCGAATTCAACGGGGAGGCGCCGACGCACCAACGTCTCGCAAT
>CAWJDS010000034.1:0-9655 GCA_963841645.1 uncultured Gammaproteobacteria bacterium
GCTGACGCTCACGCTGCGCGAGCGCTGCGACTTGCCGAAGAGATCGAAAGCCGGGCTTCGAGATCGAATGTGTCTTGACCGTGATCGTGCCGAGCTCTTCCGAGATCTCGCGCGCGTCGGAGTATTCATCCGCGCCGAACACGACCCGCGCGGCGAGATTGCGCAGGATCGTCTCGGCGGCGTTCGGCCCATAGACCTCGCGCAGCTGCGAGCGTGCCTGGATCACGAGCACGACGCGGATGTTGTAGCCGCCCATCAAGCCGATGGCCTCGGCGATGATCGGGATCTTGCCCAAGCGACGGTGAACTCATCGAGCAGGATCATGACCTGGTAGACGAGCTCGGGGTTGTGCTCGGGCAGCTGCCGCGTCTGAAGCGCGATCGCCTGCTGAAAGAACAGTGACAGCACGGGCCGCAGGCGATGCAGATCCTCGGGCAGCACGCCGACGTAGATGCTGATGCGCTTTGAGCGCAGCTCCCGCAGATCGAAGTCGTTGCCCGACGTCGCCCAGTCGAGGATCGGGTTTAGCCAGAGATCGAGCCGCGACGTGAAGGTCTTGCGGATGCTCGACGCCGTGACCGGCGCCAGATCGATGACGTCGCAGAGCGCACGCACGCATTCCGGTGAAAGCGGGTATTTGCCGCTGTTGCGGCCCTTCGATGAGGCGCTTCCAGTGCGCGCCGAAGCCTTCGTCGTCGGACGCCATGCCCTGGCGCAGAATCTCGCCGATGGTCTTCGGCAGACTCGGCGTCTCGAACAGATAGAGCCCGATGCCGAGGAACAGCGAGCGCGCCGACGCCGTCCAGAACGGATCGACGCCGGGGCTCTCCGGATAGAGCATGTCCGCGATCCGCTGCAGGTCATTGATGCGCAGCGCCGGATCGTCCGGGATGTAGCCGAGCGGATTCCAGCGCGCGGTGTTGCGCGTTTCGGAGAACGGATCGAACAGGAACACGGCCTGGCCGCGCGCGCGCGATACCCGGCCGTGATCGTGTAGTTCTCGCGCTTCGGGTCGACGCAGATCAGGGAGTCCGGCCATTCGAAGAGATTCGGAATCGACGATGCCCGCGCCCTTGCCGCTGCGCGAGCGCGCGATCACGGCGACGCCTTGCTGGCCCGGCAAGCGCAAGCAGCCGCCGGCCGAGCCGCGCGAGGATGATGCCGCCCGGCGAGAAGAGTCCGGCGCGCCGCACTTGCGCTCTCGTCGAAAACTTCGCATCGCCGTGCAGCGGCGGCGCCCTGCGGACGCAATACGAGCACCAGCGGAATCAGCACGAGCAGGAGTCCTGCGCCGCGTGCTGATCCAGAGCTTGCGCGTGGATGTCGGCGCGCGCACCGTAGTAGTACGCATAGCGCGCCACCGTCAGCGGCGTCGCCGAACGCGGATCGGCGCGCACCCACTGCAGAAACAAGACGCCCGCGAGGTACTGCGCAGCGGTCATCAGCCCCGCCGCGACGCGAGGCATCCCTTGACGCTGCGCGCCGACCCATGCCGGTCTAGCGGGTGGCCGCCAGCGTGCGGTGCTTGCGGGCAGGGTCATACCAGATCTCTTTGATGCAGCGCTGCCGGTGCTCGACGCCAAACTGCACGACGACGTCGATCAGGAGATACAGCAGGTTCTTGATCTCCTCGCGCGCGAGCTCCTGGCCCGCACGGCTCTGCTTCACGAGCAGCACGAGCTGCTCGAAGGCGAGCTCTGCGCTCGCCGCGTGAATGCTCGTGATCGAGCCGGGATGGCCGGAGTTCACGTTGCGCAGGTAGTCGAACGCCTCCTCGCCGCGCAGCTCCGCGAGCAGAATCCGGTCGGGCTTCATGCGCAGGCAGCTCTCGAGCAGCTGCTTCGGCGTCACGCGCGCAAGCCCCTGGTCGTCCTTGCTGTAGAAGAGGCGCACGTGGTTGTCGTGGCGGTCGAGCACGAGCTCCTTCGCGTCCTCGATCGTGATCAGGCGCTCGCCCGGCGGAATCTCGCGGATCAGCGCCTTGGTGAACGTCGTCTTGCCGGAGCCGGTCGGACCGGAGACCAGGATGTTCCTGCGACGCTCGACGGCGAGGCGCATGAAGCCCTCGGTAGTCCTTGGCATCGAGCCGGCGCGTAAGCTCAGTTTCCGTGTCATCGGGCGCGTCGCTCGCGCGGCGCGTCGCGCGAAAGAGACCGCGCTGCTTCGAGCTCCTCGAGCGTCCAGAGCTCGTCCGCCGGCCGGCGGATCGTGATCGCGACGGTTCCCGGCGTCGTCGCCGGCGGCAACACGATCTGGATGCGCTCGCCCTCCGGGAGCGCCGCGGACAGGAGCGGCGATTCGGCGTCGATGCGCTGCCGGGTGGAGTTGGCGACGAGCTTCGCGAGCGACAGGCACCAGTCGAACGTCGCAAAGGCGAAGCGGCACGCAGCGCCAGCCTTCACGCGTTTCCACGAACGCCTCGCCGGGGCGATTGATGCAGATCTCGGTGACGTCGCGATCGGTCAGGATCGGCCGCAAGGCGCGCAGCGTGAGGTCGAGTGCCGAGGATTCGACGACCGCCGGCGGACGGACGAGCTCGCGCGGCGCGGCCTCACCGACTTCCGGTGCAGCCGGCGAACTAGCGAGCGACCGGGCGAAGCTCATAGACGCTCCGGAAGTCGAGATCGCGAGCGACCAGGACTTGGATGCGATCGCCCTGCGGCTTGACGACGGTCGGCGGCATATTGATCGTCGAGCGCAGCACTTCCGTCATCACGTCCTGCGACTTCGAGGGACTCAAGATCGACCGTGTCGCCGTTCGCGCGCTGCGACTGCACGCCCGCCTGGATCGCGCCGTCGATGACGCTGATCAGAATGGCGGCACCGAAGCGCTCAAAGAAGTGACGGTCCACTTCGCCCGGCAGCCCTGAGCGACCGAGCTCGTCGGTGCCGGGTGAAGCGAGCGGCACGACGACACCGCGCGGCGTGCGCGCTTCGGTCCACAGCACGAAGAGGCGCGCGGCGCCTTGTCGCACCTGGCCGCGCGTTTCGCCGACGAGCTTCGTGCCGCGCTCGAGCAGCACGACGGTTCCGTCGGCACTGAAGGTGTCGGTGGCGAGCACGCAGGTCGTCATGCCCGGCAGCGTCGAGTCGATCGCGGTCTCGAGCGTGCAATCGAGGAATGCGCCCTTCGGCAGCAGCAGCCGCTGCGTCGGCAGCACTTGCGCTTGCACGGCGGGCGTCGCGCGCGGCCGCAAGAGCGCGTCGAGCTCACTGTCCCCTGATTCCTCGGGTGCGCCAGCGGCGCGCTCCGGCGGCGTCGTCGTATCGGCGGTTCGCGCAGTGTCCGCCGAGAAGGCGCGGACCCTTGAGCTGCCGCTCGAGCCGCGGATCCCGCTGCGCGGGCGTGCCATAGCTTGGAGTCGTGTAGAGCGGGACGCGGCTGCTGTCAGGACTCCGGGCGGCACCGCAGGAGATACCGACGGCTCTTCGGGCGCAGGGCCGAGGAGATTCTCAAGGGACGATGCCGCCGGCGGGTCCACACGGCCGAGCGGTCGCAGCGCAATCTCGGCGCCGGCGTTGTCTTTGGCCGAGCGGACCGCGGCGGTACGCGGGCGAGCCCCCACCATGTGACTGTAGTACCAGCCGAGGAGCCCGAGGCCAATCGTCGCCATCAAGCCGAACGCGAGCAGATTGCTGAGACGCGCTTGGAGCGACGGCGGACGCTGCACCGCACTCTCGCCGCGCTCGCCGTCCACGGCCGTGAGCTCACCCTCCTCCGATTCCGGTAGCGGCGATTCCCGCACCTCTTCCTCTACGATCTCCCCGGCGCTTGAACAGGTTCACAGGTGCGGCCCCTTCAGGTCACGCTCGACCTGCGGCGAGACCGTTCCCGTGTCGAGTCGCAGGCCCGCGCCTGAAAAACCCTTATTGACGATGCAGCCGGTCAGCCGGCCGCGCCGCAAAATGAACCGCGGCGCCAATCGATGCATGACGACATCACCCGCCTCGATTGAGAAGTTCAGCAGCGATTCCGAGCCATCCTCGTTGCGGACGAAGATCGCCGGGATTTCCGACCGGTCACCGAACGTGATCCGCGTCTGCACGCCATCGTCGACGACCGCAGTCGGCCGCAACGCCCAATGGCCGCAATACCAGTAGTCCGTGTTGCGTGGCCGCGAGACCGGTGCGGCGGCAAGCTCGCGCTCGACGACCACGCGCGGATCCTCGCCCGTGGCCGTGCGCGCGGGCGGCGGGTACAGAAACCGCACGGCATACATGACCTCGTCGGTGACGCGCGGCGCCCGCGCCAACGCTGTGTAGTCGAAGCGGTACGCGCGGCGGTCCGTGAAGACGACGAGGTTGGTCGCAACCACCTCGGCGTGCGGCTTGATCAGCACGGATCTGCCGTGCGCGTCGATCGTGACACTCTCCAGATCACCGCCGCCCGTGCCGGCAAACTCCTCGCCGTCTTCGAAGATGAGTTCGATCGCGTAGCCCACGAACCCATAGAGCTTGTAGACCTCGTCGCCGCTATAAAACGCCGTGCGGATGCGGGCATCGACCGCTCCGCGTGCCGGCGTCGCCTCGGCCGCGGCGAGCGATGCGACCAGCGCACCGAGCGCGATCGCGATGACCGAGACAAAGCACCGTCGCCAGACGTTCCACCGCATCACGGGACACCTCGCGCCGCCGCGGCGGCCACGCCGTTGGCCGCCGCCTCGGGCGCCTGCACTTCCGCTTCGGTCCGGTAGTCCACGATCTTGAAGCCAAGCGGATTCCAGCGACGCATGCGGGGGTCCGTGGCCGGCGTCGCATAGACGTACTGAATTGTCGCAATCCAGTGCGAGAGCTGTTCCGCGCCGTTGCCTGCCCCGGCGTATCTTGGATGAAGCGAACCTGGGCAAGATCCTCCGTCGCCGCTGCTGCGCTTGAAGAACGTGATCGAGCTCACCTGCACGCGCAGGGTCGTTCCGTCCTTGTAGAGATTGAGCGGTGAATTCGGATTGCTGCGATCCCAGAGCGTCATCCACTCCTGATGGCGAACGGGCGCATGAAAGCTCGCACACTCCTCGTAGTCGCTCTCGGCGGTCGCGAAGTTGAACCGCTCGCACACGGTCAGGTAGTGATCGAGCAGATACCGCGTGACGACCTCCGACATCGACGCCTCTCCGGCGAACACGGGCACGACATCGACGATGCCGGTCGCGTTGTCGACGCGGATCACGAACGGATCGACGCGCTTCAGCGGCATCAGACAGCATCAGACGCGACGAGCGCGACGATCGTGAGCACACTGGCTCCGGTGGCGACGCGCCAAGCGACGCGCGCGCTGCGCGCATTCATGGCCGCGCGGTCCGCGTCCCAGGACGCGGCCTCCGCGAAGTAGGCCGTCAGCGCGTCGTCCTGTTTCACCGGCGCTCACCCGATTGCGTGCTGGAGGCTGGAGAAGCCGACGGGTACCGGTGCATTGATCGGTGTCAGTGCGCGGTCGCACTTCACGCGCGCGCCTTGGCGCTACAGCCCACCAAACAGAAGGCCCGCGAGCACCGCGAGCCTCAACACACGCCGCTGACCTACGCATCTGCATTGCACTTCACCGGTTGTAGCGCAGTACGTTTTGGCGCGGCCGTCGTTCCCGCGGCATCCGCGCGCCGATCAGTCGCTGACCGGCCTTGCGCGAAAGGCTGTCCCAGCGGCTCGTGTCTCGGTCGACGAAACGCGCCGCGCGAGAACTCACCCGCGCGTCTTGCCGACGTAGCGGCCCACGCCGAGCGCCATTCGAAGCGTGCTGCCCACGCACCGAACCCCGACAACGCGATCCCGCTCGCCAGGCCCTGCGCCATGGCCGGCACCTGCCGCATGATGAGAAACGTCAACGTCGTCGCGACGCAGACCTTGATCGCGCTCGCGATATCGATACCACCGCCCGCGGCGACGGCGGCCGCCGCGGCGGTGGAGACGACTTGCAGCATCAGCGCCGCGACGAGCACCGTCAGCACGGTCAGGAACGCATAGTTGCTGAGCTGCGCGAGCCACGCCTCGAAAAATCGTCTTCGTGGACTCGAAAAAGAGCAGCGCCATGAAGAGCGGTCCCAAGGCGAGCAGGACGGCGAGCGCGATCCGGCTGATGGCGAGCAGGAACATCGTGTAGACCGCGGTGAGACCGATCGTCGACGTAGATCGACAAACGCGGCGAAGTAGAAGATGATGTCGCGGCCGAAGATCTCGCCCTTCTGCGAGCAGCAGCGACGCCGCGTCGTCACCGTCGAAGAAGATCTCATCGACGACGGCGACCGGCTCGAACGGCAGGGGCGCTCGGATCGCGCGCGGCGAGGATGCGCGGCGGCGAGCGCGGTCGGCGCACTGAAGAACGTATCGACGATCGCGTCGTTATAGAGCCAGAGCTGCAACGACAGCCCGAGAATCAGCGCCAGCGTCAGCAAGCGCTTCGCGCCTTCGACGAACGGCTCCTCGATCTTGCCGAGGAGCTGCAGATAGCCCCAGACGATGACGTAGAACACGCCGAGCGTCACGATCGCGGGCTCAAGATGCCGCGCGATGCGCCGCCGTGTTGTCCGCGATGTAGCGCGACAAGAATGTCCGGTCAGCCACGCATCGAATTCAGCGAAGAAGCCCATGACTTCACCGTCGCGCTTGCGGACGGAGTCCGAGCTGGCGGCTGATCGCGCAGCGACCCGCGACTCTCGAGCCGCTCGGCCTCACGAGCGTTGACGCAATCGGCGCTCTGCCCCAGCGTGCCCGGATCGTTGACGCACTTCTCGAAGATCGTCGCGTCGCAAGGTCGCGTTCGCTCGATACTCCTCGACCGTGTAGCGGGCGACATTCGCGTCCGGCGTGCACGCGACCGGACCCAGCGGCGAGCGCTGCAACGACGGCGTCATCCGCATGACGTCCTAGCGAAGCCCGACGGGCGGCACACGGCGCAGCGAACCGATGTTCGCGACCGCGAGCTCGCGGGCGCGCTGCTCGCGCGCGCGATCCTCGGCCTCTGCGGTCTGATGCAGCACCATGAGTTTCGTGTGCTCGTTTTGGAGCATCGCCTCCTCGGCCGCGATGCGGGCCTGAAGATCGAGCGTGGCCTTCGCGTCCGTCGCCGTCGGGATCGCATTGATCAGTGTCTGTAGCGACGTCGAAGCGCTGACTGCTGTTTTGCAGTGCCTGCCGACTCATGACTTGCTGCAACGCGACGGAGCGGCGTGCCGCGTCGAGCTGCTCGACCTGAGCCGGCATCCAGCGCGCCGTCTGGGCCGCCGTCAGCACCGCGTTGCGCCTGCAACCGTCGTTTCGAGCTGCGCGGCGAGCAA
The DNA here is from genome assembly GCA_963841645.1 of uncultured Gammaproteobacteria bacterium. Taxonomy (GTDB): domain Bacteria; phylum Pseudomonadota; class Gammaproteobacteria; order Steroidobacterales; family Rariloculaceae; genus FEN-1219. Next base: position 7,269 of record CAWJDS010000034.1, read on the forward strand.
GGCGTACTGCGGTTTGCACGCCGTGCAGCGCCGCATCGAGCTCGGTCCAATCGGTCGGGAGATAGTTACGGACCGTGCCCGAGAGCAGCTGCTCCATGCCGCGCCCACCGGTGAGCGATTGAAACTGCTGCTCGGCCTGGGACAGTTGATTGCGCGCGGTCAGTAGCTGGTCTTGGAGAGTACGCAGCTGCTGCGCCATCTGGACGATCGCGTTGACGTCGATCACTGCAAACTGCGCGCGCGCCGGCGCCGTGCCGAGCGCACCCAAAGTCATCAGAACGATTACGCTCCAACGCTTCATACTGAGGTCTCCTGTTGTAGGAAAATCGGGCAACCACTCGCTGCGGGTCCGGTCCCGTGCGGGTGAGAATCCGCTGCAACGCCTCGACGCGTGCTCGCGCGGCCGGAGATCACCTTCAGCTCCGCGTCGAACCCCTTGAGGTCGAGCTGACAGACGACCGAGTAGTGGCCCTGTTTGATCAGGAACTGCCGCGAGCCGGGCTCGAGCTGCTCTTTGAGCAGCTTGAACTCGCGCTCCGACAGCCCGAAGCCTTCGATGTACTCGCTCGCGTTTGCATCGGGATTCGGAAAGAGGATCTTGGTCGGCGTCTGCTCGATGATCGTGCGGCTGATCGGACTCGTCGAGCACGTCGCTCGCGCTCTGCGTCGCAAGGCACATCACGCCGTTCAGCTTCCGCCAAGTCTTCGGTCCGTCCTTGGCGAATCCTTCAAAGGCCGGGTCGGCCAGCAACTTCCAGAACTCATCCATCCAGCACACGAACCGGCGGCCGTCGAGCAGCTGTCGGATCACGTGAAAGAGGTACAGCGTGACGGGCGAGCGCGTCAGCGCGATGATCGAGAAAGTCCGTGACGTCGACGCCGAAGAGGCTCGCCTGCTCGAGCTGCCCGACGAAGCGAGTCCTCGGCGTTGTCGAAGACCCAGCGCGTAGTGGCCCTGGCTGCTCTCGCACCAGCGCGCCAAGCGCATGTGAATGCCGTCCGTGCGCGTCGCGTCGGTAAACTCGATCAGGCGCGACAGTCGGCGCGCCGGCACGCTCAAGCGCGAGCGTCCCCGTCAGCGCCGCGTCGAGATCGGCTCTCCTCGCGAATCGTGAGCGGCGCCGCCCCGCGAACCAGCGCGCGTAGCCACGTCTTCAGGAACTCGACGTTCTCGGCCGTCTGCGGCAGCTGCAACGGATTGAACCCGTCGGCACACCGTTCTTGAGCGGCAAGATACGTGCCGCCCGAGCGCGCGAACCAGAATCTCGAGCCCGCGGTCCTTGTCGAACACCACTTGGGTCGCGCCTTGACGGCTAAGCAGCGTCGATCAGAAAGCCGATCAGGACCGACTTGCCCGAGCCCGTCGGGCCGCAGATGAACGTATGCCCCGTGTCCTTGCGGCTGCCGCCGTCGGGATCGTTCGGATCGCTCGCGTGCAGCGAGAAGTAGTATGGGGATCGCGCGCTCGTGACGAGCAGCGCGAGCGCATCGCCCCAGTGATTGTCCGGCCGCCCGACCGGACGGGAAGTTGTGGAACGGTGCCATCGCGCAGAGGTTGCGCGAGGTCACGGGCGCCTTGCGCGGCCGCATCGCGAAACATCCCGGGCAACTGTGCCCAGAACGCCGCCTCGAGCGCCAGGTCCTCGCGGGCGGTCGTCACACCGGTATCGGCGAGCATCGCGCGAGCCCGCGCCACGTCATCGTTCAGCGCCTTCAAGCGGTGCTCGTTCGTCGCCCCCACTTGCGTCGCGGCGAGCCCCGTCAACACTTGCAGCGTGAAGTGGTGATCGCCCATGACGAACTCGTTCGACGTCAGCTCATCGAGCGCGTCTTTCAACTGCTCCGCCTGGCTCACGGCGAAGTCGCCGGCGTTCGACCATCTGGTTGTACTGGCGCTGTAGCAGTCCCTGCCCCGCCGCCTTACTTAAGAAAGCGAAAGGATTGCGTCAGCACGAACTCGAACGGCGCGGACAGGAGCGCGTCATACATCCCGACCGTGGTCGGCGTCGCGTACTCCTTGATACCTAAGATCGCGCCGAAGCGCGTGTGGGTCGGCAGCCGGTATTCCACGGTCTCCGTGCCGAAGATCACCCGCGTGGTCGCGAGCACCTCGTGGATGGGCGCCGTCGGCAGCGGCACGCGTGCCGCGTCCGCATTTAGAAGCTGGCTGAAGAACTCGAGGACCTGCGAATAGTGACGACCGTTCGCCGCGTACACCCCGAGCTGATCCGGCTCGTAGCGCGCGAGCGATGAGCCGATCGTTTGCGCCAGCTTTTCGCAGGCATCGAGCGCGTCCGCCCGCTCCACAGCGAAGTCGTGCGTCGCTTGCGTCCGCAGCATGCGCGCCAAGAGACTCGGCGCAGCACCGACGACCGGGCGGTAGACAA
>CAWJDS010000035.1:0-39552 GCA_963841645.1 uncultured Gammaproteobacteria bacterium
CGTAGCGGCGCATCACCGTCTGCACGGCTTCGGCGAGCACCTCCCAGCGCTGCTCGAGGTCGGCGGCGATCAGCGCCGGGTCGGCGTCGAGCTTCCTCAAGCTGGCGCCGCGCGGCATCGAGCGCGATCAATGTATGCCCCAGCGCCACGCCGCAGTTGCGCATCACGGTCGAGTCGGTGAGATCGCGCTGCCAACGCGACACCGGCAACTTCGCGGCGAAGAAGCGCGAGCAGCTCGTTCGCGAGCCCCAAGTTACCTTCCGCGTTCTCGAAGTCGATCGGGTTCACTTTGTGCGGCATCGTCGACGAGCCGACTTCGCCCGGAGTGGGTCGCGACTTGAAGTAGCCGAGGCTGATGTAGCCCCAGATGTCGCGGCAGAGATCGATCACGACCGTGTTGGAGCGCGCGAGCGCTTGGCTGTACTCGGCGATCCAATCGTGCGGCTCGATCTGCGTCGTGTAACGCGTCGGAGCGAGACCGAGCGACTCGAGGAAGCGATTCGTGACGCCGACCCAGTCCGTTTCGGGATATGCGATCGCGTGCGCGTTGAAGTTGCCGACCGCGCCGTTGAACTTGCCGCAGATCTCGACGTTCGCGAATTGCTCCGTCTGTCGCTCGAGACGGTAGACGAAGTTCGCGAGCTCCTTGCCGAGCGTCGTCGGTGTCGCGGGCTGGCCGTGCGTGCGTGCGAGCATCGCGACGTCCGCGAGCCTGTGCGCGTGTGTGCGCAAATCTATCGCGAGCTGCCTCATCAGCGGCAACAGCACGCGCTGGCGCGCGTCCGCAGCATCAGCGCGTAGGCGAGGTTGTTGATGTCTTCGGACGTGCATGCGAAGTGGAGGAACGCGACGAGGTTAGCGGCCACGCCCTTCGCGCCGTCGAGCTTGTCGCGTAGGAAATATTCGACGGCCTTGACGTCGTGATTGGTGATCGATTCGACCGCTTTCACTTGCTGAGCGTCGTCGACGACTGAACTTGTCGACGATGTCGTTCAGCACGTCCTTGACCGGCATGTCGAGCGGCGCGAGGTCCGCGACGCTCGGCTCGTCGGCGAGCCGCTGTAGCCAACGCACCTCGATCAGCGCGCGATAGCGGATTAGGGCGTATTCGGAGAGGTACTCGCGGAGCGGCGCCGCTTTGCGAGCGTAACGTCCGTCGAGCGGCGAGAGTGCGCAGGAGCGTCGCGGAGTCCACGTTCCCGTTCGACCTATACAAGGGATTTCGGAGTGCGCATCATACACGCATCGTCGCGTGATCGCGGACTTTCCAATTCTTCGTTCGAGGGGTGGCATGACGACCGATTTTCGAGTCGAGCGCGACAGCATGGGCGAGCTCAAGGTGCCGGCGGCCGCGCTGTGGGGCGCGCAGACGCAGCGCGCCGTCAAGAACTTCCCGATCAGCGGGCTGCCGATGCCGCCCGCGTTCGTGCGCGCGCTCGGGCTCGATCAAGTGGGCCGCGGCGCGACGCGAACAAGAGCCTGCGCCTCCTGCCGGCGCCGATCGCCAAGGCGATCCAGGGCGCCGCGCTCGAGATCGTGGACGGGCAAGCACGCTCGAGCAGTTCCCGATCGACGTGTTCCAGACGGGCTCGGGCACGAGCTCGAACATGAACGCGAACGAGGTGATCGCGAATCTCGCGTCGAAGTCGCTCGGGCAAGCCGGTGCACCCGAACGACCACGTCAACATGGGCCAGAGCAGCAACGACGTGATCCCGTCCGCGATCCACGTGAGCGCGGCGCTCGGCGTCGTGCAACGACTGCTGCCCGCGCTCGAGCACCTGCAGAAGACGCTCGACAAGAAGGCGAAGTCGGTGGCCGGCATCGTGAAGACCGGCCGCACGCACCTGATGGACGCGATGCCGGTGCGGCTCGATCAGGAGCTCGGCGGCTGGGCCGCGCAGATCTTGAGCAACATCTTCAGGCTCAAGGGTGCGCTGCCGCGCCTCACGGGCTCGCGCAGGGCGGCACGGCGGTCGGCACGGGCATCAACGCGCATCCCGAGTTCGCCGCGAAGTTCGCGGCCGCGCTCGCGAAGCGCACGGGCGTCGGCTTCCACTCCGCTCGACAACTTCTTCGAGGCCATGAGCTCGCAGGATACGGCGGTCGAGCTGTCCGGGCAGCTGAAGACCATCGCGGTGAGCCTGCATCAAGATCGCGAACGACTTGCGCTGGATGAACAGCGGCCCGCTCGCGGGCTCGGGCGAGATCGCGCTGCCCGCGCTCCAGCCCGGCAGCAGCATCATGCCGGGCAAGGTGAACCCGGTGATCCCCGAGGCGGTGGCGATGGTCGCGGCGCAGGTCATCGGCAACGACGCGACCATCACGATTGCGGGCCAGTCCGGCAACTTCCAGCTGAACGTGATGCTGCCGGTGATCGCGTTGAACCTGCTCCAGAGCATCGAGCTGCTCGCGAGCGCGTCGCGCGTGCTCGCCGATTCCGCGATCGCGGGCTTCACGGTCAACCAAGCACGGCTCGACGAGGCGCTCGAGCGCAACCCGATCCTCGTGACGGCGCTCAATCCCGTGATCGGCTACGAGAAGGGCGCCGCGATCGCGAAGCAGGCCTATAAAGAAGGAAGGGCGATCCGCGAGGTTGCCGAGCAGGAAACGGACTTGGCGACGCGAAGCTCAAGCAGCTTCTCGATCCGCTCGAGCTCACGAAGGGCGGGATCAAAGGCGAGGCTCGGGCGGGGGCGGCTGATCACGCGCCGCACCGATCGACACGATTCGGCGCCGGCTCGCCGCGCCGCGCGCGCCGCTCGATCCGCGCGAGCGGATCGTCGCGAACGTCGACGGGCGATCTGACGCCGGAGCTGCGCGCCGCTATCGACGGCCCGCGCGTCGCTGCGTCCGTGCTGCTGCCGTTGGTCGACCGTCCCTGCCGGGCTCACCGTGCTGTTCACCGAGCGCGCCGCGCATCTCAAGGATCACGCGGGCCAGATCAGCTTTCCGGGCGGCCGGATCGCCGAGTCCGGCGAGACCGCCGTCGACGCGGCGCTGCGCGAGGCGCACGAGGAGATCGGCCTCGAGCCCCGCGACGTCGACGTGCTCGGCTCGCTCGACGAGTTGCTGACCGGTACCGGCTTCTCGATCACGCCCGTCGTCGGCTACGTCGCGGCGGCGCGTTCGTCGCGAAGCCCGACCCCGACGAGGTCGCGAGCGTGTTCGAGGTGCCGCTCGACTTCATCCTCGACGCCGCGAACACGACCTCGACCTACCGCGAGCGGCTCGGCACGCGCTTTCGCACCTACGAGGTCAACCATGGCGGTTACCGAATCTGGGGCGCGACCGCGGCGATTCTCGTGAGCTTCAGGGATCTCATCTCCCATGGCTGACCAGACGCACGACTCGCGCTCGATCGACGCGCTGCTTCGAATCATGGCGACGCTTCGGAGCCCCGACGGCGGGTGCCCGTGGGATCGCGAGCAGACCTTCGCAACGATCGCGCCGTACACGCTCGAAGAGGCGTACGAGGTCGCGGACGCGATCGAGCGCGGCGCGCTCGATGAGCTCGAGGGCGAGCTCGGCGACCTGCTGTTCCAGGTGGTGTTCCACGCGCGAATGGCCGAGGAGGCGAGGCTGTTCGACTTCGGCGACGTGGTCGCCGCACATCTGCGACAAGCTCGTGCGCCGTCATCCGCACGTGTTCGGCGACGAGCAGGGGCGCGTCGCGAGCGCGGACGATCAGACGCGTCTCTGGGAGGAGATCAAGCGCGAGGAGCGCGACGCGGCCGGCGAAACGCGCGTGCTCGCGGACGTGCCGGTGGCGCTGCCCGGGCTCGCGCGTGCGGCGAAGCTCGGCAAGCGCGCGGCGACGGTCGGGTTCGACTGGCCGGATACGGCCGGCGTGCGCGCCAAGGTCACGGAGGAGCTCGGCGAGCTCGACGCCGCACTCGCGGCGCCGCGAGCCGCGAGGCGTCGAGCGCGGATGCCGCGCGCGAGCGGTCGCAGCCGAGGTCGGCGACCTGCTGTTCACGATCGCGAACCTGTGCCGCCATCTCGATCTCGATCCCGAGGCGTGCGTGCGCGGCGCGAACGCGCGTTTCGAGAGGCGGTTCGACCACGTCGAGGCGCGCGTGCGCGCGGCCGGCGGCGACTGGGGCGCGCACGATCCAGACGCCCTGGAGCGGCTCTGGCAAGAGGCCAAGAACGCCACGCGCTAGCAACGGCGCGGGTTCCAGCATTCAGGTTCGATTCAGCGCCTCGACCGTAACCTGCCTCCCACGATCTCGAAGGAGATCGAAACGGACTGGAGGAGGTTACGGCCATGACGGTTCAAGCGGTAAAGGCGATTTCGGTTCTCGGTGCGGTGGCGGCGACGCTGGCGACGGGCGACGCGCTCGCCGGTGGCCACGGCCCGGCTACGGCCACGCCTACGGTCATTATGGGCCGGACTACGTGTACGCGCGAGTCGTCGACGTCGACCCCGTGGTGCGTTACGTGACGGTCGACCGTCCCGAGCAGCGCTGCTGGAACGAGGCGGTGCGCCGGCCGGTGGTTTCGTCCAATGTCGCGGGTCAGACCGTGGCGGGCGGCATCATCGGCGCGACGATCGGCCACATCTTGGGTCACGGCGACTCGCCCGCACTGACGGTCGCGGGCGGAGCGGCGGGCGCGGCGATCGCGCACGAGAACGCGATCCGCAACGGCGCCGTCGTCGAGACGCGTAGGGGCGTCGTGCAGCGCTGCGAGACGGTGAGCCATCCGTTCACCGAGAGAGCAGATCGACGGCTATCGCGTCACTTACGTGCTCGACGGCCGCCACTACACGACACATACCGACTACCGGCCCGGCGATCGCATCCAAGTTGCGGTCAACGCGCGCCCGGTCGGCTATTGGGGCCGGTAGTTGAGCGCGACGACTCATCGCGATGCGGAAGGCCATTCGGGCGGGCGCGAAGCCCGCCCGTTTTTCGCACGAATCCTTCCTTGACGGCCCCGCGGCCTCATCCCAAAGTGTGCGGCGCGGCCAGGCAGGCAGGGAACACTGACGTGACCGACGCAAAGCCCCTTCGCAGAACGCGCCGCGCGCTCGCGGCCTTCGCAGCCGCGTCGCTCGCCGCCGGATCGTTCGGATTTGCGGGCGCGCGTCGCCGCGCAGCCGCCGCCCGGCGGGTCGAGCCTCGCGCCGGCATCGCCATTTCAAGCGCAACTGCCGCAGCGTCGCCAGCTCACGCTCGGCGAGGCGATCCAGCTCGCGCAAAGCCGCTATCCCGGCCGCGTCGTGCGCGCGCAGACGATCCAACAAGGCAACGGTGCGGTGCACGAGATCCGGATCATCGGTAACGACGGCCGCGTGCACACGGTAACGGTCGACGCGCGCACGGGCGCCGTGCACTAGCGCTTCCGCCGTTCTTCTCAGGACTCTTCCTATGCGTGTTCTGCTCGTCGAAGACGATCAAACTCTGAATCAATCTCTCGCGACTCAGCTCGAGAAGGCGGGCTACGCCGTCGATCGAGCCGAGGACGGCCGCGAAGGCCTCTACTACGCGCAGGAGTATCCGATCGACCTCGCTATCGTCGACCTCGGCCTGCCGACGGTCTCGGGCGTCGAGCTGATCAAGCAGGTGCGCGCCGACGGCAAGGCGTATCCGATCCTCGTGCTCACGGCGCGCGATCGCTGGCAGGACAAGGTCGAAGCGCTGAAGCTCGGCGCCGACGACTACGTCGTGAAGCCGTTCCACGTCGAGGAGCTGCTCGCGCGCGTCGATGCGCTGCTGCGCCGCGCGAGCGGTTGGGCGCAGTCGGAGCTCGTCTGCGGGCCGATCTTGCTCGACACGCGCACGCAAGAGGTGAAGGTCAAGGGCGAGAAGCTCGAGCTCACGAGCTTCGAGTACAAGCTGCTCGAGTACCTGATGCTGCACGCGGGCGAGGTGCTATCGAAGACGCAGATCACCGAGGCGCTCTACGAAGAAGACTTCGAGCGCGACAGCAACGTGATCGAGGTGTTCATCGGCCGTCTACGCAAGAAGCTCGACCCCGAGTCGGAGTACAAGCCGATCGAAACGCTGCGCGGCCGCGGCTATCGGCTCGCCATCGCGCGCGGGGCTCCCGATCCCGCCTGATTCGTGTCAGTCTGCTGATCCATGGCCCTCGTCCGCTCCCTACGCGCGCGCGTCGTCCTATGGGTCAGCGTCGCGCTGATCGTGCTGTTCGCCTTCACGATCGTCGGGCTCGACCTCGCGTTCCGCCAAAGCATCGATCAAGCGCTGCTCGAGGTGCTCGAGGCTCATGTCGACGGGCTCGTCGCGGCCGCCGAGAACGGTCCCGGCGGTGAGCTCACGATGCCGGTCGGCAACCTCGATCCCGAGTTCCAGGTCGCGAACTCGGGGATGTTCGGCGCAGTGTTCGACGCGGAAGGCCGCGTGATTTGGCAGTCGCTCTCGTTGATCGGCCGCGACTTCCCTGCCGACGAGCTGCCCGAGCCGGGTAAGAAGCACTATGCGCAGCTCGACGTGCCGGGCTTCCCGCCGATGGAGGCGCTGCTGATGGGCACGGAGTGGGAGTTCGCGAACAACCGCACCGCTCCGTACACATTCGCGATCGCGGTCTCGCTCGAGCCGTACGAGCGGCGGGAGTCGGGATTCCGGCGCGAGCTCGTCGCGTGGTTCGGCGGAATCACGCTCACGATGCTCGTCGTGGTCGGCGGGCTGCTCACGTTCGTGCTGCTGCCGCTGCGCCGGCTCGAGCGCCAGGTCCGCGAGGTCGAGGCCGGCGAGCGCGCTAGCTTGACCGGCAACTATCCGGCCGAGCTCGTCGGTCTCGCGGACAACTTGAACGCGCTGATCGATACGGAGCGTCGGCGCCTCGAGCGCTACCGGCACACGATCGACGACCTCGCGCACGCGCTGAAGACGCCGCTCGCCGCGATGCGGACGTTGCTGAGTGAGGTTCGTTCGAAAACGACGGCTGTCCCCGAGCCGCAGATCGACTCACTGGAGCACGAGCTCGAACGAATGGATCAGCGCGTGTCGTATCAGCTGCGCCGCGCGCGCGCGAGCGGCGCCACCGGGCTCGGCACGGAGCCCGTTGCCGTCGCGCCGATCGTCGACGATCTGAAGCTCACGCTCGACAAGGTGTACCGCGACAAGCGCGTCGAGTGCACGCTCGACGTCGCACCGGGCACGCTGTTCCGCGGCGATCCGGGCGATCTCACAGAGATCCTCGGCAACTTGATGGACAACGCGTACAAGTACTGCAAGTCGAAGGTCCGCGTCGCGGGCGACTCGAACACCGAGCGGCTCTCTGTCCGCGTCGGCGACGACGGGCGCGGAATCGGCGCCGAGCTCGCGCAGGAGCTCGGTCAGCGCGGCAAGCGCGCGGACGAATCGGTGCCGGGGCAGGGCATCGGCCTCGCGGTCGTGCGCGAGACGGTCGAGCTCTACCGCGGCACGCTGTCCGTCGGCCACTCCGAGCTCGGCGGCGCGGAAATTCGAATCGAGCTCGCGCGCGCGGGCGCACTGTGAGCGATTCCGAAGAGCGCCTCGCGCGCCGGCGCGCGACGCGCTACACGCTGCGCTATCCCGAGGATCTGCCGATCAGCGCTGCGCGCGAGGAGATCCTCGAGGCACTCGCGAAGCATCGCGTGATCGTCGTCTGCGGCGACACGGGCAGCGGCAAGACGACGCAGTTGCCGAAGATCTGTCTCGAGGCGGGCCGCGGCATCACGGGCATGATCGGCCATACGCAGCCGCGCCGGATCGCGGCGCAAGCGGTGGCGGCGCGGCTCGCCGAGGAGCTCGAAGTAAAGCTCGGTGACGCAGTCGGTCTCGAGGTGCGGTTCACGGATCAGACCGGGCCCGAACGCGCTGATCAAGGTGATGACCGACGGCATTCTATTGAATGAAATTCGCGGCGACCGCCGGCTAACGAAGTACGACACGCTGATCATCGACGAGGCGCACGAGCGTAGCCTCAACATCGATTTCATCCTCGGGTATCTCAAGCGTCTCGAGCGCGAGCGGCCCGATCTCAAGGTGATCATCACCTCGGCGACGATCGATCCCGAGCGCTTCGCGCGCCACTTCGGCGACGCGCCGATCGTGCTCGTCGAGGGCCGGAGCTTCCCGGTCGAGGTCCGCTACCGGCCCGTCGACGAGGATCAGGATCTCGCGACGGCCGTGACCGCGGCCGCGAACGAGCTCGCGGCCGAGCGGCGCGAGGGGCCGATCCGCGACCAGCTCGTGTTTCTACCCGGCGAGCGCTGGATCCGCGACGCCGAGCGAGCGCTCGCGCGCTACGGCCCGAAGGGGTACGAGCTCTTGCCGCTCTACGCGCGGCTCACGAGCGCGCGGCAGCGCAAGATCCTCACGCCCGGCAAAGCACCGCGGATCGTGCTCGCGACGAATATCGCGGAGACGTCCCTAACGGTACCGCGGATCCGCTACGTGATCGATTCGGGGCTCGCGCGCGTGAGCCGCTACGGCACGCGGCATCGCGTGCAGAGCTTAGGTATAGAGCCGATCGCGCAAGCGAATGCGGTGCAACGCGCGGGCCGTTGCGGCCGGCTCGCGCCCGGAGTCTGCGTGCGGCTTTATTCCGAGGAGGATTTCGCCGAGCGACCCGAGTTCACGGAGCCCGAGATCCTGCGCACCGGGCTCGCGGGCGTGCTGCTCCGGCTCGAGTCGCTGAAACTCGGGCCCGTCGAAGAGTTCCCGTTCATCGACGCGCCGCCGGCCAAGGCCGTGAGCGACGCGTATCAACTCCTTTATCTACTGGGCGCGGTCGACGCGGACAAGAAGCTCACGAGCGACGGCGCGCTCATGGCCAGGCTGCCGGTCGATCCGAGAGTCGCGCGCCTCCTCGTCGTCGCGAACCAAAACGGCGCGCTGCACGAAGGGCTCGTGATCGCGGCAGCGCTCAGCGTCGTCGACCCGCGCGAGACCGGCGTCGACCCGGACGCGGCGCGCCGCAAGCACGAGGAGCTCGCCGACCCACGCTCGGACTTCACGACTTACGTGCAGATCTGGAACGCGTACCGGCACGAGCGGCGCAACGGCGAGCGCGCGCTACGCGTGTGGGCGAAGGAGAAGTACCTGTCGCTCGCGCGGCTGCGCGAGTGGCACGACGTGCACACGCAGCTGCACGAGCTCGTCCAAGGCCTCGGCTGGCGCACGCGCGAGCACGCGGCCGACTATCGCGCGATCCACCAGGCCGTGCTCGCGGCCTTCGTCGACTTCATCGCCGAGCACGAGGAGGGCACGACCTACCGCGGAATGCGCGACGCGCGCGCGCAGCTCTTCCCCGGCACGCCGCTCTGGAAGAAGCGGCCGCGCTGGCTCGTCGCGGCCGAACGGATCGCGACCGAGCGCAACTATCTGCGCACGGTGGCGCAGGTGAATCCGCGTTGGGCGTTGCGCGTCGCGCCGCATCTCGTGAAGTTCGAATACCACGATCCGCTCTGGGATCCCGAGCGCGGCCAGGTCACGGCGCGCGAAGTGATCACGCTGTTCGGCCTCACGCTCGGCAGCGAGCGGCGCGTCGACTACGGCCGCGTCGCGCAGGTCGAGGCGCGCAAGATCTTCGTCGCGGATGCGCTTGCGGCCGACGCGCTGACGGCGCCTGCCGCGCGCGATCGCGAGCCGGAATTCCTCGTGCACAACCGCGCGCTGCGGACGCAGGTCCTCGACTGGGAAGCGCGGCTGCGCAAGCGTGACCTTTTCGTCGGCGAGCCCGGCATCGCGGCGTTCTACGACGCGCGGCTGCCGTCCGACGTGCGCGACCGGACGAGCCTGCTCGCGTGGTGCGCAACGCGCGCGAACGATCGCGCGCTCACGATGACCGCCGCCGACGTCGCGAGCCGCGAGCCGACCGAGATCACGCCGGAGCGCTACCCGAGCGACCTCGAGATCGCGGGCCAGCCGGTGCCGCTGCGCTACAAATTCGAGCCCGGCGCCGACGACGACGGCGTGACGCTCGAGATTCCGCGCGCGCTTCTCGGCGCGCTGAAGCCGGAGCACGTCGAGTGGCTCGTGCCGGGCTGGCTCGCCGAGAAGGTCGTCGCGCTGCTGCGCGGGCTGCCGAAAGAGCTGCGCCGGCCGCTCGTGCCGTTGCCCGATGCCGCGGCCGACCTGGTCGAGGCGTCCGAGCCGCGCCGCGGCCGTCAGCCGCTCGTGAGCGCGTTGCGCGACGCGCTACTCGAGCGGCGCCGCATGACGCTCGACCCGAAGCTGCTCGACGAGCGCGCACTGCCGCCGCATCTCTCGATGCGGATCGAGGTTCGCGACGCGGACGGTCAAGTGCTCGGCGCGGGGCGCGATCTGCGCGCGCTGCAACGCGAGTGGCTCGACGTGCGCGCCGCGCGCGCGGCGCCCGTGGCGGCCGGCGACGCGTGGACCCGAACGAACGTTTCGCGCTGGGACTTCGGCGATCTGCCCGACGCGGTCGCGCTGCGCCAGGGCAGTCGCGACGTGCAGCTCTATCCGAGCCTGGTCGAAGACCGCGGCCGCGTCGACTTGCGGCTTCTGCCGCCGGGGCCGACGGCCGTCGAGCAGCATCGCATCGGCGTGCGGCGGCTGCTGCTGAAGTGCGTGCCGCAACAGGCCGCGTTGATTCGCGAGCGAGCGCTCAAGGACCGCGAGCTCGTGCTCGCGTATCACGGCGTCGGCGGCGCGGACGAGCTCGTCGACGATCTCACGCTCGCGAGCGCGGACGAGGCGTTTACGCTCGGTGCCCCGATCCGCACGCGCGACGCGTTCGACGCGGCGCTCGACGCGGGGCGCGCGGAGCTCGTCGCGAAGGCCGACGCGCTGCGCGCGCTGCTGCGCGAGGTCGCGACGCTCGCGCGCGAGCTGCGCCGCGACATGAAAGCGGCGGAGGGCAAGGGCGCTCAGCCCGCGCTCCGCGAGGAGATCGTGGTCCAGCTCGGAGAGCTCGTTGGCTCGCGCACGCTGAGCTCGACGCCGCCCGAATGGCGCAAGCATCTGCCGCGCTATCTGCGTGCGGCGCGCGCGCGTTGGGACAAGCGCGGCCAGCGACAGGACGCGGACCTCGCTGCGCAGATCCGCGCGGCGGAGGCGCCGCTCGAACGCTGGCGCGCCGAGTGGCCCGAGGGTTGGCCGTGGCCGGCGGCAGTCGTCGAGTACCGGTGGCTGATCGAGGAGCTGCGTGTCTCGCTGTTCGCGCAGCAGCTCGGCACCGCGCGGCCCGTATCTGCGAAACGGCTCGAGCAGGCCTGGCGGCGCGCGAGTGTATAGTGCGCGGACCGTAGAACGAGCGAGCCGACTCGTATGACGCAGGCGCGCATCCCGACCGACTGGAATCCCGCGAGCTGGCAGACGCGGCCGGCCGCGCAGCAGCCCGTCTACAAGGACCGAACCGCGCTCGACTCGGCGGTGAGTCGCCTGAGCGCTCTGCCGCCGATCGTGACGACCTGGGAGATCGAGCGCCTCAAAGAGGAGCTCGCGAGGGCGCAGCGCGGCGAGGCATTCCTGCTCCAGGGCGGCGACTGCGCCGAGACGTTCGACGAGTGCACGTCGGACAACATCGTGCAGAAGCTCAAGATCCTGCTGCAGATGTCGCTCGTGATGCTCGTCGGGCTCAAGAAGCCGATCATCCGCGTCGGCCGCATGGCGGGCCAGTACGCGAAGCCGCGCAGCGCCGACCTCGAGACGAAGGACGGCGTCTCGCTGCCGAGCTACCGCGGCGACATCATCAACCGGCCCGACTTCACGGCCGCGGACCGCGAGCCCGATCCCGAGCTCATGCTGCGCGGCTACGAGCGCGCCGCGCTCACGCTGAACTTCGTGCGCTCGCTGATCGACGGCGGCTTCGCTGATCTGCACCACCCGGAAAACTGGGACCTTGCGTTCGTCGGCGAGTCGGCGCTCGCGGACGAGTATCACGAGCTCGTGCAATCCGTGGAGGACTCGCTGAAGTTCTTCGAGTCGATCACGGGCGAGCCGATGCACGCGACGCATCGCGTCGAGTTCTACACGTCGCACGAGGCGCTGCATCTGCCGTACGAGCAAGCGCAGACGCGCTTCCGACCGCCCCGACAGCGCTGGTACAACCTCGCGACGCACTATCCCGTGGATCGGCATGCGCACCGCCGACCTCAAGGGCGCGCACGTCGAGTACTTCCGCGGCATTGCGAATCCGATGGCGGTCAAGATCGGCACGAGCGCCACGGACGAGCAGCTCCAGCAGCTCGATCCACGTGCTCAATCCGCAGAACGAGCCCGGCCGCCTCACGTTCATCACGCGCTTCGGCGCGAAGAACGTCGATGCGCACCTGCCGCGCGTCATACGCGCCGTGCGCGCGACCGGCTCGCGCGTGCTCTGGGTCTGCGACCCGATGCACGGCAATACCGAGACGACTGCCGAGGGCTACAAGACCCGGCGCTTCGACAACATTCGCGCCGAGCTGCGCGCCGCGTTTCGAATCCACGAGGAGCAGGGCAGCGTGCTCGGCGGCGTGCACCTCGAGCTCACGGGCGACAACGTCACCGAGTGCATCGGCGGTGCGCGCGGGCTCAAGGAGTCGGACCTCGCGCGCGCCTACAAGTCGCAGGTCGATCCGCGCCTGAACTACGAGCAGGCGATGGAGATCGCGATGCTGATCGGCGGCCGCTTGCGCACGCACGACTGAGTCCGATGGCTCGGGGTCCGGCTCAGAGGCCGACGGCTGGCGCGCGCCCGCCGCCCGGCAGCGGCGTTTGGCCGACGGCCGTGTTCGACGCGCGCTGCACGCGCTGCGCGCGGCTCGCGAACCATCTCGCCGCGATGCGCGCCGAGCATCCCGACTACTACAACCTGCCGGTGCCGCCGTTCGGTGACCCGGACGCACGCCTCCTGATCGTCGGGCTCGCGCCCGGAGCGCACGGCGCGAACCGGACCGGCCGGCCGTTCACGGGCGATTACGCCGGCGTCCTGCTCTACGAGACGCTGTTCGCCGCGGGGCTCTCGACGCACCCGATCTCCACCTCGGCCGCGGACGGCCTCGCGCTCAGGAACTGTCGGATCACGAACGCCGTCAAATGCCTACCGCCCGCGAACAAGCCGGAGACGGTTGAAGCGGATCGCTTGTAACCGCTATCTAGAAGCCGAGCTCGCTCTGCTCCCGCGGCCGCGCGTGATGCTGGCGCTCGGCGCGATCGCGCATCGTGCAGTGCTCCGCGCGCTCGGAGTGAAGCCGGGTGGGTACCCGTTCGCCCATGGCGCTGTGCATCGGGTGCCCGACGCGCCGATCGTGGTCGACTCGTATCATTGCAGCCGCTACAACACGCAGACGCGGCGCTTGACCGCGCAGATGTTCTCGAACGTGCTCGCGGCGGCGCGTGCGCTCGCAATCGAATAGACATGACGACGGAGAACCGACAACCCGACCCTACGATGGCGCCCGGCGAGCCGCGCGGCGCGCAGGCGGACGAGCACGCGCAAGGCGACATGGAGCCCGCCGCGCCCGCGGCGCCGTTCGATCCGAGCGACGTGATCAAGCATCTCACGCACAAGCCCGGCGTCTATCGGATGCTCGACGCGGCGGGCGAGGTGATCTACGTCGGCAAGGCGCGCGATCTGCGCAAGCGTGTGACGAGCTATTTCCAAGGCGGGCGCGCGCAAGACGCCAAGACCATCGCGATGGTGCGCACGATCGCGGGCATCGAGGTCACGGTGACGCGCACCGAGACCGAAGCGCTGATGCTCGAGTACAACTTGATCAAGCAGCATCGACCGCGCTTCAACGTCGTGCTGCGCGACGACAAGAGCTATCCGTACATCCAGCTCACGTCGAATCATGCGTTTCCGCGCCTGACGTTCTACCGCGGCCCGCGCACGAGCAAAGCGCAGCTGTTCGGGCCGTACCCGAACGCGGGCGCGGTGCGCGAAACGTTGAGTCAGCTGCAGAAGCTCTTCCAGCTCCGGAGCTGCGAGGACAGCTACTTCGAGAACCGGAGCCGGCCGTGCCTGCAGTACCAGATCCAGCGCTGCACCGCGCCGTGCGTCGCGCTGATCACGCAAGAGGACTACGCGCGCGACCTCGAGCACGCGGTGCTGTTCCTCGAAGGGCGCAGCGACGTCGTGACCGAGCGGCTCGGCGAGCGAATGGAGCAGGCTGCGGCAGCGCTCGAGTTCGAGCGCGCGGCGCAGTATCGCGATCAGCTCGCGAAGCTCAAGAACGTGCAGTCGCAGCAGCTCATGGCGAGCACGCGCGGCGACTTCGACGCGGTCGGCCTCGCCGAGGACCACGGCATCCCGTGCGTGGCGATCATGTTCTTCCGCGGCGGCCGCTCGCTCGGCAGCCGCAACTACTTCCCGAAGGTCGCGAAAGGCGGATCGGACGACGACGAAATCATCCGCGCGTTTCTGCTCCAGTACTACGGCGGCCGAGAAGCGCCCAAGGAGATTCTCGTGAGCCGCGCCGTGCCCGAGGCTACGGCGCTCGCGGAGCTGCTGACCGACGCAGTCCGGGCACAAAGTCGAGATCAAGTCGCGTGTGCGCGGTGACCGCGCACGTTTCGTCGAGATGGCCGTGACGAACGCGCGCCACGGCGCGGAGCTCCGCTATCAAGCGAGCGCCTCGTACGAGGGCCAGCTCGAGTCGCTCGCGGAAGCGCTCGATCTGCCGGAGACACCGAGCCGGCTCGAGTGCTTCGATATCAGCCACACGGCCGGCGAAGCGACGGTCGCGTCGTGCGTGGTGTTCGGCGCGGAGGGGCCGCTGAAGTCCGATTACCGGCGCTTCAACATCGAGGGCATCGAGCCCGGCGACGACTACGCCGCGATGGCGCAGGTTCTCACGCGGCGCTACGCGCGCGTAAAGCAGGGCGAGGTGCCGATGCCCGACGTGCTGTTCATCGACGGCGGCCCGGGCCAGCTCGCGCAGGCGCTGCGCGGTGCTCGAGGAGCTCGCGATCGCGGACCTGCGCGTGGTCGGAGTCGCGAAGGGGCTCGATCGCAAGCCGGGCCGCGAGAGCCTGCATCTGCCCGAGCGAGAAGCGCCCTTGCACTTGCCGCCCAGCTCGCCTGCACTACACTTGATCCAGCAGCTGCGCGACGAGGCGCACCGCTTCGCGATCACGGGGCATCGCGCGCGGCGTCAGAAGGCGCGCACGCGCTCGCCGCTCGAGGAGATCCGCGGGCTCGGTCCGAAGCGCAGGCGCGACTTGCTGCGCCAATTCGGCGGGTTGCAGGCGCTGACGCGCGCGGGGGTCGATGATCTCATGCGCGTGAAGGGCATCTCGCGGCAGCTCGCGGAGTCGATCTACGAACGTTTCCATGCCGATTGAAATCGGCTGAAAGGACGCATGCACTTCAATCTGCCGAACGCGCTCACGTGGTTTCGGATCATCGCGATTCCGCTCGTGGTGATCGTGTTCTATCTGCCCGTCACGTGGGCGCGGCCGGCCGCGGGTCTCTTGTTCGCGCTCGCAGGCATCACCGACTGGCTCGACGGTTATCTCGCGCGCCGTCTCGGCCAGACGTCGAGCTTCGGCGCGTTCCTCGATCCCGTCGCGGACAAGCTGATCGTCGCGACCGCGCTCGTGCTGCTCGTGCAGGCGCGTGCGGCCGACGTCGCGGCTTACAAGCACTTCGACTTCGGGCTCGGCCGCGATCCGACCGTCGTGCTCGCGCTCGTCGCGGCCGTGATCATCGGCCGCGAGATCACGGTGTCCGCGCTGCGCGAGTGGATGTCGCAGATCGGCGCTCGGGCGCACGTCGCCGTCAACTTCTTCGGCAAGTGGAAGACGACGTTCCAGATCGTCGGCATCGCGCTGATGCTCTATCGCGAGCCGTTTCTCGGGCGGCGGCATCTATCTCATCGGCGAGGTGACTGCTCTACGTCGCGGCCGGCGCTCACGCTCTGGTCGATGATCGAGTATCTGCGCGCGGCCGTGGCCCGCGATGCGCGGCGCGGCAGACCCGGGCACGCAGCGCTGAGCGCGTCTCGTGACAGCGGTTGCCGGCGCGGGCTAATCTGCACGCTTCGAACATACATCTCTCGGGGGACGCAATCATGACTATTTCTCGTTGCCATGCTCGCGGGCGCGCTCGCGGTCGGACTGATGCAGGTGGCGCTCGCGGCCGATACGCGGTCGCCGGCGGAAGAGGCGGCCGATCGCGCCGCGATCGAGGCTCTGATGTGGCGCTACGTGCGCGCGCTCGACTCGCTCGACGCGGATGGCTACGCGTCGGCGTTCACGGCGGACGGCTCGTTCGGCAGCGGCCGGAACTCCGAGCACGGCAGCGCCGAGCTCAAGAAGATGATCAACGACCTGAAGCAGGGCCGCGTTGACCGCGAGGCGAAGGGCGAGGCGCCGACGCCCGCGATGTATCACGTGATCTACAACCACACGATCACGTTCACCGATCGCGACCACGCTCGCTACGACGCGTACTGGTCGACGATGTTCGCGGGCACGGGGACCGGTGCGTCTGCGACCCCGCCGCGCGTGGCGGCCGTCGGCCGCAGCGTCGACATGCTCGTGAAGCAGAACGGGCAGTGGCTCATTCAGACGCGAGACGTCGCGCCGAAGTGAAGTCCGTCATTTGCGGAGGCCGGCGGCTACGGTAGAATGCCGGCCTCTCCGAGCGGGAATAGCTCAGTTGGTAGAGCACGACCTTGCCAAGGTCGGGGTCGCGAGTTCGAGTCTCGTTTCCCGCTCCAATTCTTTTGAGTAGGTCTTTGGGCGTCAAAGGCGCTGTGACGGCGTGGAAACGCCGGTTGCAGCTCGTCGTAGCCGATTGTGCAACCGGTTTGTCTCTACTCCAGAGACTCCTTCAGCGGCCCGAGGTGCGCCTCGTAGAAGCGCCACTGGTCGACAGCGCTCCGGTATATCGGCTGCCGCACTTGCTCCGAGCTCGCGGTGCGGATGGTCCGTTCGGTCCGGTAAAACTCGAGGCAGCCGCGCTCGAACTCGAGCCCGCAATAATCCAGCATCCGCCGTACCTGTTCCTCGGTATCCTTGACTACCGCCTCATATTCAACTCGGAATACCCGCCGCGGCAGCACCGAGTCCCAGTGCGACATTAGGCCGACGTAGTCGCGGTAGTAGCGGCCGATCTCGTCGAGGCTGTAGCTGAACGCCTGACCTTGTGCGAACAACTGCTTGAACACACTGAAGCAGCACGCCATCGGATGCCGCCGCGCATCCAGTATCTTGGCATTGGGTAGGATCAGGTGGATCAGCCCAACGCCCCCCGGCGTCTAGATCACGCCGGAGATCAGGCCAAGCTCCAACGCTTCCTGCGCCTCGACGTACCAATTGTTCGGGGCTCGATCGAGAACGTCCTCGAGCGTGACCTTCGAGCCCCGAACGAGATTCTCGAACCCCTCGTTCTGAATGTCGATCGATGCCTCGATTTCGTTCAGCACACCCTTCACGGTCGCAATGCAGCGGGTCAGAGGCCCGTCGATGGTGAGCGTTCTGCTCAGCGTTCGTTCGTGGATCATCAACCGGGTTCCGCGAGCCAAGAATCGATTGTTGATCGAGAAGAACGACATGAAAGTGGTCCCGGCGGAATAGATCGCGGTCTTGCCACGGAAAACGAAGCGACGAGCAGGGTCGAGCTCGCTGCAATGGCGGATGTCTTCCCCCATCATTCTGGCGACTTCGGGATCGCCGCCGAGCGTGGACAATTCGATGACGACTAGGCCCTGCGGCGGAGCCATGGCGAGCTGCTGCCGGAATGCGCCGTACATCACGTGGTCCACGATGCCCGCGAGAGCGATGGACGGCTGGCGGAAGTCGCCCGCCGTCAGTGTGGCGCCAGCACCATTGTCGCCGGCGGACAGCTCGACCGGGACGGCCACGGCGCTCAAGACTTGGATCGCTTTTTTGGAACTTTGGCGCCTCGGCGCCGCGCTTCCGAAAGCCCGATCGCGATTGCCTGCTTCCGGCTCGTGACCTTCTTGCCGGAACGTCCGCTGCGCAACGTGCCGCGTTTGCGCTTGTGCATCGCCCTCTTTACTTTCTTCTGCGCCGCACGACCGTATTTCGTAGCCATAGACAACACGCTCCATCACT
This sequence comes from uncultured Gammaproteobacteria bacterium, assembly GCA_963841645.1. Lineage (GTDB taxonomy): Bacteria > Pseudomonadota > Gammaproteobacteria > Steroidobacterales > Rariloculaceae > FEN-1219. The sequence continues at coordinate 17,968 of CAWJDS010000035.1, forward strand.
GCCTGCTCGTTCGACACGAGCAGGATTCGTGCCAGTGATGCGTGAGCGGCCGAGCTGCGCGCTCACCGCGCGGCGAAGGCGCTCAAGACTCGGGCTTGCCTCGTCGTACGGCTATTTCTTCGTGGGGGCGGGTGGGGCGGCTATGGCCGCCGCGGCGCGCTCGTCCGCGCGCGCGCCGCTCAGGATGTTGTGCAGCGCGTAGTTACCTTCGTGGCACGCGTACTCGTACATCCCATAGTTGTCGTCGCGCTTGAGCGGCATCTGCATCGTCCACGGCGCCGTCCAAGTCTGCGGGTCGTCGATCGTGATCTTGTAGTCGATCGTGTCGGCCGCCGTGCGCGTGAAGCGCTCGGTGATCTTGAGCGCGGCGCTGTGCCGCGCGCCGCCGCCGTTCAAGCCGACTCCGGTGCGGTCCGTGAGGTTGGTCGTCTCGACGACGAGCGTGTCGCCTTCGAAATGGCCGCGCGAGTCGCCGAGCAGCATCTGGATGTGCGAGCTCACGTGCGCGCGCCCGTCGAGCGGAACGATCCGCGTCTCGTGGATCATTTCGTTCACGATCGCGACGTAGCCCGGCGCTTGAACGATCTGGTTGCCGTTGTTGTAGATCACCGGCAGCACCGAGCCCGCGACGCCGCGCGTGATGCAGCGATCGTAAAGACTGCGGTCGGTGTAGGAGTCGGCCGGGCCGCGGCCCTCGCGCGCCTTGCGAAGCTCTGCTTGGCGCTGTTGCGCGGCTTCAGTGAACGGCGGCATCCGGCCGTTCGGCGGGTCGACGATCAGCGACGCTTGGTGCTGCGGCGAGCCGCGCTCGAGCCAATGCGGCGGCGGCGATACCGGGCCGCCGACGTCGCCGCCAGGTGTCGACTTCGCGCTCTCGATGTCGAAGTCCGCGTTGTCTTGCTCGGTTTGGCGCGCGGCGCGCGCCTCGCGCTCCGCGTACTCCTCGTCGTTGAGCACGTTCCGAGACCCAAGCTTCTCGTCGCGCTGCACGGGCACGCCGACCATCTGAGTGCTCGGCCACTTGCCTTGCAGGTCGGGATCGCCCCACGGAGTTCGCGGCACCGTGTACGCGCCGCCGGACGCGGCGATTGCCGACGCGGATTCCTGCGGGCTCTGCTCGCATGCGCCGAGCAGCGCGGTGGCGGCTGCCAATAGCGCGACGCGTGCGGCCGTGGACCGTAAGCTTGCTCATCGCGCATCACCTCCGACGGCTGGCTTCCGAGGATGAAGACACTCGCGTGTGGCGCATTGTGGGGTGCACGCTGTATAAACCACAACGCCGCGGCGCGCCGCGAAGCATTGCGTATACACCGGAGAAATCGATGGCGACTCGCAAATCCGCGCTCGAGGTCGTGGCTGGCAACGGCTTGTTGCACCGACGTTTGTTTCTCGCGCAAGGGGCCGCGCTCGTGGGTGCCGGCGGGCTCGGACTCATGAGCGCACGACCGGTCGGAGCCGAGCCGCTCGAGGTCCCGGCATGGATGAAGGCGCCGGGCACGCCCATGAGCGCCTATGGCCAGCCGGCGAAATACGAAAAGGACGTCCAGCGCATCGTCGGAGGCACGCCGAACGTCGTCGGCAACGGCGTATCGTTCACGCCGCACCATCGGCTACATGGCACGATCACTCCGAACAGTCTGCACTTCGAGCGTCATCACAGCGGCGTGCCGGACATCGACCCGGCGCTGCATCGGTTGCTCATTCACGGCTCCGTCAAGAGAGCGCTGACGTTCACCGTCGACGCGTTGTCGCGCTACCCGACCGTCACGCGAATCCAGTTTCTCGAATGCGCGGGCAACAGCGGCTCCAATCTGGCGCCGCAGCCGCCGCAAGCGCCGTGCGGCGTCATTCACGGACTGATGTCGTGCAGCGAATGGACCGGCGTGCCGCTCGCAATCCTGATGGAGGAGGCCGGCGTCGACCGCAATGCCGGATGGGTCTTGGCCGAGGGCGCCGACGCCGCGGCGATGAGCCGCAGCGTGCCGCTCGCGAAGATCATGGACGATGCGTTCATCGCGCTTTATCAGAACGGCGAGCGTTTGCGTCCCGAGAACGGCTATCCGCTGCGCCTGTTCCTGCCGGGGTACGAAGGCAACATGAACGTGAAGTGGCTGCGCCGGCTCAAGGTCGTGAACGCGGCCACGATGACGCGCGACGAGACCTCGCACTACACCGACGTGCTTTTGAACGGCAAGGCGCTGATGTTCACGTATCCGATGGAGGTGAAGTCCGTGATCACGAGCCCGTCCACGGGTCTCGCGCTGCAGGGCTCCGGCCTCTACGAGATCACGGGGCTCGCGTGGTCGGGACTCGGCAAGATCAAGCGAGTCGAAGTGTCGGCCGACGGCGGCAAGAGCTGGGCCGAGGCCGCGTTGTCGGAGCCCGTGCTCTCGAAATCGTTCACGCGTTTTCGGATGGCGTGGCGCTGGGACGGAGGACCGGCCGTGCTCAAGAGCCGAGCGGTCGACGAGACCGGCGCGGTGCAGCCCACGCGCGAGAGCTTCGTGCGCGAGCGCGGCGAGCGGATGAACTATCACAACAACGCGATTCAATCCTGGAGCATCGCGGCGAGCGGGGAGGTCGGCAATGTCTACGCGTAGCTGCAGCGCGCGGCTGCTCGCCGCGGGCCTCGCGTCGCTGTGGTTGACCGCCGCCGGCGCGCAGCCGGGCCCGAACCTCGGCGTCGAGATCTCCGCTCAGGACGCCGCAGCCTGGGACATCGGCATCCAGCCGGACGGCACCGGCCTGCCGCCGGGCAAGGGTAAGCCCGCCGACGGCGCCAAGATCTACGCGACGAAGTGCATCGCTTGTCACGGCGCCGATGGCGCCGGGCAACCGAACGACCGTTTGGTGGGCGGCCAGGGAACGCTCACGCAGCTCGCGCAAGTTCGCACGCTCGGCAGCTACTGGCCGTACGCGACGACGGTGTTCGACTACATCCGCCGCGCGATGCCCTTCCAGGCGCCCGAGTCGCTGACGAACGACGAGGTCTACGCGTTGACCGCGTTCCTGCTCGCGAAGAACGGCATCATTCGCGAGCGCGACGAGATGAACGCGCGCACGCTGGCGAAGGTTCGGATGCCGAACCGGGACGGCTTCATCATCATGTATCCGCCGCGGGCGGACCGGGCGCCCTAGCGCAGCGGTTGCGGTCCGACGCGCCGCCGTCATTTCGGCTCGATGCGCAGCACCGCGCCCACGGCTTCGTCGGTGATGACGTAGAGCAGGCCGTCGGGACCTTGCTTCACGTCGCGAACCCGCTGGTGAAGGTCGACGAGCAGCGACTCGCGCCGCAGCTCCTCCATCTTCTCGTTGAACAGGATCCGGTCGAGATGGCCGGTGCCCGGAATCTCGCCCTGACGCAGGCCGCCGACGAACACGTCGCCTTTCCACTTCGCGAGCTTGTCGCCCGTGTAGAACGTGAAGCCCGAGACCGCGATCGCCGGCGTCCAGTAGACGACCGGCGCCTCGTAGCCTTCGTGCGTCGGCATCTTGTTGTGCCAGGGACCCGGATAGTCGCGGCCGTAGCTCACGAGCGGCCAGCCGTAGTTCTTGCCGGCTTTGATGATGTTGAGCTCGTCGCCGCCGTTCGGGCCGTTCTCGCTCTGCCAGAGCTCACCCGTCACGGGATGCACCGCGAGCCCGAGCGAGCTCCGGTGGCCGAGCGAGTAGACCGCCGGATTGAACTCGACGGCCGTCGCGCCGGGCTTTGCGGCGAGCGGCACGGCCTTCTGGCCGATGAACGGGTTGTCCTTCGGCACGCTGCCGTCGTCGTTGATCCGCAGCACCTTGCCCGCGGTCGAGCTCGGATCCTGCGCGTCGCCGCCGCTCGTCGCGATGTAGAGCTTGCCGTCGCGGCCGAACGCGATCGGCGCGGCGCCGGCCGTGGTCTCGTCCGACAGCCAGAGGTCTTTCACCTGGTCCAACGCCGAGCCCGTCCAGTGCATGCGCGCGACGGCCGTGAGGTTCTTGTCGTTCACGCGCTTCGTGTAGCTCAGGTACATCAGCTGGTTCTGCGCGAACTGCGGATGCAGCACGAGATCCATGTAGCCATGCACCGCGCCCGGCAATCCCGAGGTGCCCGTGAAGTAGCCGGTCGGGCCGCCTTTGACGGGGTTCGGATCGAGCTTGCCGCCCTTGATCACGCGGATGTCGGCTTTGCGCTCCGTCACGAGCATCGTGCCGTCGGGCAGGAACGCGATCGCGAACGGATACGACAATTCTTTGGTTACGACGACGACGCGGATGTCTTGGCCTTCGCCGGTCGCGTATTCGAACGGCCCCGCGCCGAGCGGTTTGTTCGCGAGACCGGTCGGCGCGACCGGAATGCCGCCTTGGAACGGAACGTCCTTGTGCTGAGCGAGCGCGGCGCCCGCGAGCAGCGTGGCGGAGAGGAACGTGGTGAATGACGCGCCGCGGACGAGCGTCGTCGGCAACGAACGCGAAGTCGACATAAGATATGGGCCCCCAATGTGAACCGCCGGAAGTATAGGGCGAGTCCGCGGAGCGCCCAAGAAGCCGCGCGCGCGCGTTCGCGAGTGAGGCCTGTGGGCGGCTCACGTTGCGGCGAGTTTCCGTTATGATCCGCCGGTCCAAGCGGGCGCCGGCCCGCTGTTTAGAGAAGGGGAGATCGAATGCGACAGCGATGGCTCGCCGTGCTGGTCATGGCGTCGTGCGCGTGGGCCGCGAGCTCGATGAGCGCGGACGCGCAGCAACGCTCGAAGGCCGACCGGATCGGCGGCAAGCCGAACTTGAACGGCATTTGGCAGGCGATGAACACCGCCAACTGGAACCTCGAGGCGCACGCCGCTGCGCCGCTCAACGAATTCTGGCGCCTTGGTTCGATCGGTGCGATCCCGCCGGGCTTGAGCGTGGTGAAAGAGGGCAAGATCCCGTACAAGCCCGAGGCGCTCGCGCGCCGCGACGAGAACCGCGCGGGTTGGCCGAAGTCCGACCCCGAGGCGGCGTGCTACCTGCCCGGCATTCCGCGCGCGAACTACTTGCCGTATCCGTTTCAGATCGTCCAGGGCGACGGCGACATCTTGTTCGTCTATGCGTTCGCGAACGCGAACCGCGCGGTGCACATGAAGGAGCGTCGAACGCTCGATCAGGTGCCCGTCGATTTCTGGATGGGCTGGTCGAACGGCCATTGGGAAGGCGACACGCTCGTGGTCGAGGTGATCGCGAACGACGACCGCACTTGGCTCGATCGCGCGGGCAATTACCACAGCAGCGCGATGAAGGTCACGGAACGCTTCACGCTGCTCGATCAGAATCGCATTCAATACGACGCGACCATCGACGATCCCGAGACCTTCACGAAGCCGTGGACGATCTCGATGCCGCTGTATCGGCACACCGAGCCGAACGCGGAGCTGCTCGAGTACAAGTGCGTCGAGTTCTCGGAAAACCTGTTGTATGGAGAATTCTTGAAGGTACCCCCGAAGTAGCTAGTACCTTGCGGATAGGCGAGTTAGGTTAGGCACACTTTTTCGAGGGATCGGATATGCATCGCATGCGAATCAGCTGTCTGGGCGTGGTCGCCGGAGTGGCGCTCGCCGCGGTGTCGGCGCCGACGTTCGCTCACCATTCGTTCGCCGCCGAGTTCGACATCAACCGGCCGATCCAGCTCGACGGCGTCGTCACGAAGATGGAGTTCAGCAACCCGCACTCCTGGCTGCACATCGAGGTCACGACCGACACCGGCGAGAAGCAGGAGTGGATGGTCGAGGGCGGCGCCCCGAACGCGCTGATGCGCAACGGCTGGAACCGCAACTCCGTGCCTGCCGGCACCAAGGTGCACGTCGAAGGATTCCAGGCGAAGGACCGTTCTTTCCGCGCGAGCGGCCGCGAGATCACTCTGCCCAGCGGGCAGAACCTGTTCATGGGACAGGGCGGCAACGCCGCGCCGAGCGCGCAGTAAGTAGGGCGCGGCTACTCGCCGTTCGTCACGCGGGTCGCCGCGCGCGGAGCGCGCGCCCGAGGTCGTCGAGGTCGGCGCGATCGAGGTCCGGGCTGAAGTGCGCGACGCGGTCGAGGAGCTCGATCGTTTCGAAATAGTCCGCGGCACACGCGGCGTGAATGAATCCCGACGGCGCGAAGCGATACTCCTCGAAGAAGGTGAGCGCGATGCGCCACGTCTGCGACTCGATGATCTCGCGGCAGCTCCGGCAGTGAGCTCGGCCTGTCTTCGCACGCTCGGCGCCGTTGACGCGCGGCAGTCTGCGATGAGCGATGCCGTTCTCCGCGGTCGGGATCAGCGCCGTGACCGCGGGCTCCGCGCTCGCTCGCGCGATCTCGAGAAACGGCTCGGGGCGCTTGAACGCCGCGCACGGGACGTGGAACCAGAGCGTCATCTCGCCCTCGCCGAACGCGTTCGGCTGCCGCTCGCCGAAACGCAGCTCGTCCTTTGTCGATCTTTCGATCGCAGCCGCGGCACTTGGCGCGCGCGCTGGTGGCGGGTTCGATCACGTGCGGCATGACGTCGATTATAGGGTCAGCCCGGCCGGACGCCGGCGCCGGCAGCGGCGATCCGCGAGCGTAACGAGCGGCCTACGGTTAACACGTACTGACTACCTCCAGCGTGCGTGCCTATGATGTCGCGCCGCGTGAGTCACGACGCTAGAGGGCAGGCGAGCGTCACGCGCGCGAGCTCGGTCAACTGCAAGGAGTCGTCGATGTCGCTGCGTAGTCCCAGTCACACCGGCCGTGCGCTGAAGACGGCGATGTCGTTCGTGATCGTGACGGCGCTCGGCTTGCTCGTCGGCGGCGCCGCGAATTCTCAGCCGCCCGGGCTCAAGGACGCGCCCAAGGCGACGAAGCCCGCCGCGCCCGTCGCGAGCGCGAAGCCCGACGCCCAGGGCTTCATCCCGCAGTTCTCGATCCTCGAGATCATGGAGTCGATCGTGATGCCCGCGGCGCAGACGATCTGGGACTCCGTCGCGGTGGACGTCACGGAGAAGGGCACCGTCGAGAAGGGACCGGTGACCGAAGAGGACTGGGCGAAGCTGCGCTGGACGGCCGTGGAGCTCGTCGAGTCGACGAACCTGCTCGTCGTGCCGGGCCGACGCGTCGCTCCGCCCGGGACGAAATCCGAGAATCCCGACTCCGAGCTCTCGCCCGAGGAAATGCAGGCGCTGATCGCGAAGAACCGCGCGGCGTTCGTCGCTCACGCGCACGTGCTTCACGAGGCGGCCATGGAGGCGCTGCGCGCGATCGACGCGCGCAAGCTCGACGCGCATTTCCGATGCCGGCGGCACGATCGACGCGGCGTGCGAGGGCTGCCACCTGCAGTTCTGGTACCCGAACCAGCAGCTGCCGAAATAGCAGAAGAAGTAAGCCGCCGATCGCGACCGCGCGCGGCGCCCTGGGCTGATCGCGGCCACGGGGCGCCGTCTGTTACTCTCGTATGCAACGATTCCCACCGCGAACGGCCCGTGAGCACCTCGACCGCCGAACGACACGACCATGCGTCGACGACCGCGTTTTCGATACTCGCGGCGATCAGCTTCTGTCATCTACTGAACGACATGATGCAGTCGTTGCTGCCGTCGATTTATCCGATCCTCAAGGCCAACTACGCGCTCGATTTCGGTCAGGTCGGACTGATCACCTTCACGTTTCAATTCACGGCGTCGCTGTTGCAGCCGGTGATCGGCTATCTGACCGATCGGTGGCCGCAGCCGTATTCGCTCGTCGTCGGAATGGGCTTCTCGTTGATCGGCTTGCTGCTGCTCGCCTCGGCCGCGAGCTACCCCGGCCTCCTGGTCGCGGCCGCGTTGGTCGGCAGCGGCTCCGCGGTGTTGCACCCCGAGTCGTCGCGTGTCGCGCGTATGGCCGCGGGCTCGCAGCCCGGGCTCGCGCAAGCGGTGTTTCAGCTCGGCGGTAACTTGGGCTCGTCGCTCGGGCCGCTTTTCGCGGCCGGAATCGTGCTGCGCAACGGGCAGTCGAGCGTCGCGTGGTTCGGCATTGCGGCCGTGACCGCGATGATCCTGCTCGCGCGCGTCGGGCACTGGTACAAGGCGCACGGTCTCGCGCGAATGCGGTCGCACGCCGCACGCAGCGGCGGGGCGGCGCAGCTTCCGCACGGCAAAGTCGTGTTTTCGGTCGCCGTGCTCGTCGCGCTGATCTTCTCGAAGTTCTTCTATACGGCGAGCATGTCGAGCTACTACACCTTCTATCTCATCGATCGTTTCGGAGTGCCGGTGCGGACGGCGCAGATCATGCTGTTCGTGTTTCTCGCCTCGGTGGCGGTCGGTACCGTGCTCGGCGGCAAGCTCGGCGATCGTTTCGGCCGCAAGTTCGTGATCTGGGCGTCGATCCTCGGCGTGTTGCCGTTCACGCTCGCGCTGCCGTACGCAAACCTGTTCTGGACCGGCGCGCTCACCGTGCCGATCGGTTTGATTCTCGCGTCCGCGTTCCCGGCGATCGTGGTGTACGGGCAAGAGCTGATGCCGCTCAAGGTCGGCACCGTCGCGGGCTTGTTCTTCGGGCTCGCGTTCGGGCTCGGCGGAACCGGCGCGGCGCTGATCGGCCAGTTGGCCGACGCGACGCTCGATTCAGTTTGTCTTCAAGGCTTGCTCGTTCTTGCCGCTGCTCGGTTTGCTCGCGGCACTGCTGCCGCACATCGACACGCGGAGCGGACGGCGTGCGCCGCGCGGGACGGCCGTCGACGCGGCGGGGCCGCTCGACGCGAGCGGACGCGCCAACGGCTGAGCGGTTCGCTAAGTTCGAGGTCTAGGGCTTCGACCCCAGATGCTCGACCGGAATGTCCTCAAAGAACGGCTTGCCGAAGTCGTCCTTTAGCTTCAACAAGAACTGATTGTTCTCTTGGCAGATGTATTCCGCGAGCTCTGCGCCCGCGGTCCAAGGAATGTCCCAGGCGACGGTCCAGGGCTCGGAGTACGCGCCCGGGTCGGTGATCGTCGCCTCGTAGTGCAGCGTGTCGCGATTGGGCCTCGTGAACTTCTCGATCGTGTGCAGCTGCTCCGTGTGCATCGTGCCGTTGAAGTTGAGCCAGCTCTTCTCGTTGAAGCCCGTCGCCTCGACGACGAGCGTGTCGCGTTCCCAATGACCGACCGAGTAGCCGAAGTAGGTCGGGTTGAGGTCCTCGCGCTTGGGCAGGGGCCGCCCGTCCATGTGGATTTCGCGCCAGACGTGCGCGCCGCCCTCGAAGATGACGACGATCCGTTTCGGCTGCTGGATGAACTGGGACGGATAGGGCGTCCCGAACATCCGCGGGCCGCCGGGCGGTAGGCAGAAGCCTTCCGGGTCGTAGACGACCTTGTTCGCGGCGTTGTAGTCGTACATCGCCTTCGTCCACGGCAGGAACGGGATCTTTGCGTCCGGGCCGCCGACGAGTTGCTTGGCGAAGTCCGTGATCCAGGGCAGGCTCCAGATGCCGTCCCCGCCGAGGTCGACCGTGCCGTCGGCGAGCCGAGGCGTCGGGGCGGGCGGCTGCTTCGCGGCGTGCTCGGCAGCGGCCCTCTGCTGCGCGTTCGCAGCCGTGGTTGCCAGACTCAGCGACAAGAGCGCGGTCGCGGTTAGGAACGCGAGTGGTCTTTCGTGTAACGGGCTCATGCGCCTGTCCCCCGGCTATATTTAGTTGAGTGCGACGATGAACGTACCGCGCTCTTTACCGAACTCATAGGTGCCGGAGTAGCGGCGGTTGTTCCAGGAGCCGAGATTCTCGAGCTTGCCTGTCGTTACGTAACGTGCGGTTCCACCGCCGGGCATCGGCATGTGTGCCTCGAGCGTCAGCGTCCAGGTCGCCACATCGAGCGTCGCTTTCTCGACCTTGACCGCGCTCGGCCCCGGGTTGAAGGTCCCGACGATCTCGTTGTTCTGCCAATCGAGCATCATCAGGATCCGGTGCTTCTCTGCCTCGCTCGGGCCCCAATAGCCGCTCCACGATCCTTTCACGGGGTGACCCGCCTGCGCGGCGGCAGTCCCTACCGCAAGCGCGGCGAGAAGAGCGGACAAAGCGGCGATTCTTTTCATCACGAGCGTCGACCGTCCGGTTGGCGAATGGCCGTGATGCTAGCATCGCGGCTCCACGGCGCGCAGCGCGCACGACAAAACTACAGACCTTCCGGCATTTGCTCCGAGGCGGTGCTTCGCCGAGACGCGCTTTTTCGGTGCTCCGTAAGCTCTCGATTCGTGGTCCAGATGCATCTCGTGCGTGAGAGCGATCGGAGTCTCGAACCACTAGGCACGCGTATCAACATTTGACTACACTAGGGCTGTTGTCCGCGGGGAATTTCGCTTGTCCTGCCGGGCTCATGAGCCGAAAGGGCTGTGAGCCTAGCTCCGCCAAAACGTCTCCGACGCGGAAAGCACAAATTAGAAATAGCGGAACCGGTTCGACCGCTTCCGATTTGGCGCGACTGACCTTATTGGTCATCGGGCAGGGGGATTCAGTGGACGGTGCCATCGGGAGCCGAGCCTCGCGATTGGGGCGGTCGAGCGTTGCTCGCCGCGCCGGTCTGGCTTGGTTGTAGGGCGCGTTTTCTTGATAGATCATAGGAATTCCGCTTGGGCATTTCGCTTATGCGGCAGGGGGCGTCGGGCGCACAAGTCGCGTGGCGCAACACGAGCTAAATTCTTTTGCTGGCACACCGCGTGTGGATCGCAAGCTTTGTAGGAGGCGCTAGTTTCATGACCCCTTTCAACTTTAAGGCAGCCGGGTCGGCTGCCGCCCACCGGCTGGCCTTGTTGGCCGCGATCGCGTCGGTCGTGTTGGCCGCGCCCGTCGGTGCGCAGCCTCCCGCGGCCCCGGCTCCTGCCCCACAGGCTCCTCCCGCGTCCGCGGCTGCGCAGCAGCAGGTGACGCAAGCGCTTCAGGCCCAGGTCGCAGACCGATAAGGATCAGGCCGCACAGCAGGGAGAGGTCAACAAAATTCGTGAGAGAACGCAGGATGCCGCCGGTCAATACGCTCAAGCGATGGCCGATGCGGACAGCCTCGAGCGCTACAACAAGCAGCTCGACTCGCAGGTCAAGTCGCAGGAGGCCGAGATGGCCTCGATCGAGCGCCAGCTCACCGAGATCGAGACGACGAACCGCGAAGTTCAACCGCTGATGCAGCAGATGGTCGACACGCTCGACCAGTTCGTGAAGCTCGACGTGCCGTTCTTGCTCGACGAGCGCACTGCACGCGTGCAGAACCTCAAAGACATGATGGGACGTGCGGACGTCACGATCTCCGAGAAGTACCGCCGAATCCTCGAGGCGTACCAAATCGAGCTCGAGTACGGTCGCACGCTCGACGCGTACTCGGGCCGTCTCGGCACCGGTGCCGACGCGCGCACGGTCGAGTTCGTGCGGCTCGGTCGGGTGTCGCTGATGTATCGGACGCTCGATGGCGCCGAGATCGGCTACTGGGATGCCGATCAGAAGAAGTGGGTTCCGGACGCGAGCTATCGCGAGGACATCCAGCAGGCGCTGCGCGTCGCGCGCGGCCAAGGAGCCAAAGAGTTGTTGACCGTACCCGTACCGGCGCCGAAAGGGGTGTAGTCGTGATCAGAATCAAATCATCGCTCGCGGCTTCGGCCGTCGCCGCTTTCGCGCTTCAGTTCGCGGTCAGCGCACAAGCCCCCGCACAAAAGGTCGCGGCGGCCAACTCTCTCGCGGACCTGCTGAAGAGCGTCGAGCAATTCCGCGCGGACGACAACAAGAAATTCGACGACCGCAGGAAAGAGTTCGACGGCATCGCGGCCGACGCGCAGAAGAACGCGAAGATGAAGGAGGCGTCAGACAGCCGCGACGCGCTCGACAAAGCGTCGAAGAAGCTCCAGGACCAGTACTCCGCGAACGAGCTCAAAATCAACCAGCTGAACGGTCAGCTGCGAGACAAGGCGATGGCGCTCGGTCTGACCGAGCTGTTCGGTCTCGCGCGGCAGGTGTCCAACGACGTCTCGACGATCCTCCAGCAATCGCTGATCACGACGCAGTTTCCGCCCGCACAGGGCCAGCAGGCGCGTGACGAGTTTCTGCGCGCGTTCTCGGCCTCGCGAACGACGCCGACGGCGGCGGACCTGCAAAGGGTGTGGACCGAGATCCAGCGCGAGATGACGGCGAGCGGCCAGGTCGCGAAATATCAGGCGACCGTCGTGCAGCCGGGCGGCGAACCTCAGAAGACGGAGGTCATCCGCGTCGGTCCGTTCACCGCGATCTCGGGCGGCAAGTTCCTGTCGTATCTGCCGACGCTGCGCACGTTCGAGATTCTGCCGCGCCAGTTGCCGTCGAGCTTCATGTCGATCGCGAACCGCTTCTCGTCCGCGACGAGCGGCTACGCCGAGGCCGTCGTCGATTCCGCGCGCGGAGTGCTGACCGGCCTCTATGTCGAGCGGCCGACGTTCGGTGAGCGCATCAAGCTCGGTCAGGAAGTCGGCTACGTGATCATCACGGTCGGCCTCCTCGGTGCCCTCGCGTTCATCTTCCAGCTCATCCACCTCGTGCTCGTGCGCCTGGCCGTGAGCAGCCAGCTCAAGAACCTCGACCGGCCGTCGGCGAGCAACCCGCTCGGCCGCGTGCTGCTCGCGTTCAAGGGCGACAAGACGCGGATCGAGGACGACGCGGACGTCGCGGAGCTGCGGATCACCGAGGCCGTGCTGAAGGAAGTGCCGAAGCTCGAGCGTTTCCAGGCGTTCCTGCGGCTCGCCGTCGCGGCGGGTCCGTTGCTCGGCCTGATCGGCACGGTGTGGGGCATGATCCTCACGTTCCAGAGCATCACCGAGTCGGGCTCGAGCGATCCGAAGCTCATGGCCACCGGTATCGGACAGGCGATGATCGCCACGGTGCTCGGCCTCGGTATCGCGATCCCGCTGCTGTTCGCCGGCGCGCTGTTGAGCACTCTGTCGAAAGCCGTCGTCCAAATCCTCGACGAACAGAGCGCGGGCATGCTCGCGGAGAGCATCGAGAAGCAACACCATGCTTGATCAGCTGCCGCTCGTCCGGGGCGTCGCGTCGCTCGTGAGCGACGGCGGGCCGTTCGTGCTCAGCATTTTCTCGGCCGGCGTCTTGATGTGGGCGTTGATCCTCGAGCGGTACTACTTCTTCTGGAGGATTCTCCCGAAGCAGGTCGCTGAGGCGCAGGCTGCGTGGCAGGCCCGCAGAGACCGCACGTCCTGGTGTGCGCGGCAGATCCGCACGGCGATGATCTCGCGGCTGAACGGCTCGATGACGACCGGCTTTCCCGTGATGCAAGTGCTGGTGCCGATGTCACCGCTGCTCGGGTTGATCGGCACGGTATCGGGCATGCTCAAGGTGTTCGACTCGATGGCGCTACGCGGCAGCGCGGACGCGCGCAGCATGGCGAGCGGCGTCTCGGCCGCCATGATCTGCACGATGACGGGCCTCGCGGTCAGCATCACGGGTTTGTATCCGGTCCACTACTTCAAAGCGCGAGCAACGCGCGAGACCGAGTTGCTTGCCGATAAGCTGAGTTTCTAATCACATGCGGCTCAGGAAACGACGTTCTGCAGACGAGGGCCACGAGGGCTCGACCGGCATCGACCTCGCGCCGATGCTCGACTTCGTGGTCAATCTGCTGATCTTCTTCATCATCACGGCCGTATTCGTCAAGGAGTCGGGCCTCACCGTGAACCGTCCGACGAGCTTCGAGACGCCACCCGAGAACCAAGAGAACAAGACCATCCAGATCCAGATTCTCGACAACGGCGAAGTCTGGGTCGACAACCGCGCGGTGGACGTGCGCGCCGTGCGCGCGAACGTCGAGCGAATGAGTGCGGTGAACCCCGAGGCCGGCGTCCTGATCCTCGCGCAGGACAACGCGCCGACCGGCACGCTCGTGCAGGTGGTCGACGAGGTGCATCTCGGCGGCATCTACAACATCACGTTCACGACGACGCAGTGAGGCGCAACGGAAGAGGCTGAACCATGCAATCACGTCGGCACACGCCCGAGACTGGAGAGACCGGCATCGACCTCGCGCCGATGCTCGACTTCTGCGTCAATCTGCTGATCTTTTTCATCATCACGACGTCGTTCATCAAGGAAGCCGGCGTGACCGTCTTCAAGCCGGCCGCGACGACCGCGCAGCACGAAGACGCGGGCAACTTGCTGATCGCGATCCGCGAGAACGGCGACATCTGGATGGACCGGCAGCACGTCGACCTGCGAGACATCCGGTCGAGAATGGAGCGCCTGCACATCGAGCGGCCCGACGACACCGTCGTGATCATCGCCGACAAGGCGTCGAAGGCGGGCATTGTCGCGAAGGTCATGGACGAGGTCCGCTTGGCCGGCGTCAAGTATCAGTCGATCGCGGCCGATCCGAACGCGGCCGGTGCGGGCTGAGAGACAGCGAGGAGGTCACGATGTTGACGGATTCCGATCGCAGTGATTCTCGGCGCGGTTTTGACGACCAGCGTGTTCTGGCTCCTGTGGCACCTCGTCGGCCGCGCAGGTCGACGTCGCGCAGTTCAAGGAAGCGACGAGGATCGACTTCTCGCGTCTGCGCAAGGACACCGAGGTCCAGACGAAGCGCGACCAGAAGGTCGAACGCGAGCGCCCACCGCCGACGCCTGAGATGCCGAAGATGTCGTTCTCGGCCGGCGGTCTCGATAACAACATCGCGACGCTGACGCCGGTCGTCGACGCGCGCGGTGCGATGACTCGGATGAGCATGAGCGCGGGCTCGGACCGCGACGTCATCCCGCTCGTGCGTATCGCGCCGGACTATCCGCCGCGGGCGCTGAGCCGCGGCCTCGAAGGCTGGGTGAAGGTGCAGTTCACGATCACTCCGACCGGCACCGTGAAGGACCCGATCGTGGTGGACGCGGAGCCGAAGCAGATGTTCGATGAGGCCGCGCTCAAGGCCATTGCCCGTTGGCGCTACAACCCGCGCGTCGAAGGCGGCGTGGCGGTCGAGCGCGTCGGCGTGCAGACGATCATTCGCTTCCAGCTGGAGAACGAGAAATGAGAGACCTCACTCTGAAGCGCTTCCGGTTGCCGCTGCTCATCGGCATCGCCGTGATCGGCCTCGGCGTTGCGGGTTCGTCGTTCGCGCAGCAGTCGCGAGCCGCCGACAAGAAGAAAGAGGAATCCGCGCCGACGATCGACGCCGCCACGGGCAAGGCGCTGAACGCCGCGATCGAATTCCTGAACATGGAGAAGTACGCGGAGGCCCAAGCGGCGATCGCCGAGCTCAAGATGGACAAGCTGAGCCCCTACGAGCGCAGCAAGGTCGAGCAGATCCTGTTCAACATCTCGTATGCCCAAGACAAGTACGGCGAGGCGCGCGGACACTTGCAGAAGGCGATCGACGCGGGCGGCTTGAACGAGCAAGAAGTCTCGCAAGCGCGCTACCAGGCCGCGCAGCTGTACATGACCGAGGAGAAGTGGAAAGAGGGCGCGGCCGCGCTCGAGGAGTGGTTCAAGACAGCTCAGAACCCAAACTCGGCCGCCTACTACTTGCTGGCTGTTGCGTACTATCAGCAGGAGAACTACACGAAGGCGTTGCCGCCCGCGCAGAAGGCCGTCGAGCTCATGGACAAGCCGCAGGAAGGCTGGATCGGCATGTTGCTCGCGCTGTACCTCCAAAAGGATCAGTACAAGGATGCAATTCCGCTGTTGCAGCGGCTCGTTGCGCTAGTGCCCGAAAAGAAGACCTATTGGATGCAGCTTTCCGCGGTCTACGGCCAATTGGAGGATTACCCGAACGCGCTCGCGATCATGCAGCTTGCGTACGGCTCGAACCTCGTGACCGAAGACGGCGAGGTGCGCCGGCTCGCCGACCTGCTGTTGTTCAACGAAGTGCCGTATCGCGGCGCACAGGTGCTCGAGACCGGCATCGAGAAGAAGGTCGTCAAGATCGACGACAAGCTCTACGAGAAGCTCGCGAATTGTTGGATTGCCGCGGGCGAGCTCGACAAAGCCATTCAGCCTTTGCAGAAAGGCGCCGAGCTCGCGCCGACGGGTGAGATGTACGTGCGGCTCGGGGAAGTGAACATCCAGCGGGAAGATTGGCCTGGAGCGACGGCCGCGCTCGATCGCGGGCTCAACAAGGGTCAGCTCAAGGACGCGGCGAACGCGCAGATGCTGATGGGCATCGCGCTGTTCAACCAAAAGAAGCTCACGGAAGCCAAGACGTGGTTCCAGCGCGCGTCGCAGTCCGAGAAGCACCGCCAGATGTCGCGCGGCTACTTGCAGCTCATCGAGTCACAAGCCTGATCGCTTTCGCCAGGAAGAGTGCATGACGCTCAGCAGTTCCCTATCGATGCCCACCGGAGCCCGTTGGCTCGTCGCGATCGCGCTCTGCGCCGTGACGGGCGTCAGCGCAGCCCAGGACGCCGGCACGCGCTACGCGAAGCTATTGGGCGACGCCGACATCACCGCGAGGTACAACACCGCGCTCGAGGCGCAGTTGCAATCGCAACAGAACGAGATGGCGTCGCTGCAAGCTCAGATCGCGGGAATGGACGCGACTGCCGCTGAAATCCCGGCGATGCTCCAGAAGATGTTCGAGCAATTGGACGCGTTCGTCGCCGCCGACGTGCCGTTTCTCGCGAAGGAGCGCGCAGATCGCGTGAGCCGGCTCCGCGACCTGATGGGCCAGACCGATAAGCCTGCGGGCGAGAAATTCCGTCGCCTCCTCGAGGCCTACACGATCGAGATGGAGTACGGGCGCACGATGGAGGCCTACCACGGCACGTTGAACGACGGCCGCGAGGCGGATTTCGTCCGGCTCGGGCGCGTCTCGTTGATGTACCGAACGATGGACGGCGACGAAGCCGGCTATTGGGATCAACAAAAGAAAGCCTGGGTCATGGCTCCCGAATACAAGCGTTCGATCGAGCAAGCACTCCGAATCGCGAAGCAGACCGTGGCGCCCGACCTGATCACGGTGCCCGTGCCGGCGCCGCAGGGAGGCAAGTCGTGATGACTTCGATTCGAGCGCGGCGCGCCGTCATCGGCCTCGCCGCAGTGTTGTCGCTATCGTTGGCGGGCGCGGCGCTCGGCCAACCAAAACCAAAGCCCGGCCAGCCGCAGCCGGGGCAGCCGAGCGCGCAGGAGGTGGCGGCCGAGCAGGCTCGAAAGGCGACTCAGGCGCAGCAGCAGGCGATCCTGAACGGATTGATGCCGTACGTGCAGCGCTTGCGTGACGACGAGCGTCGGCAGGGCCAGGAACGACTTCAGAGGTTTCGCGCCGAGCTTCAAAAGCAGGAGAAGGCGACGCAGGACGCGCTCGCGCGCCGCAACGCGGCCGAGCAACGCAGCTCGCAGCTCGACAAGCAGTGGATGGCCAACGAGGCACGCATCGCGCAAGTCCAGCAGCAGCTGAAGGACCGACAGGGTAACCTCGGCGAGCTCTTCGGCGTCACTCGTCAGGTCGCCGGCGATGCGGCGACGGTGCTGCAGCAATCGGTGCTCACCGTGCAGTACGGGACACCGACGGAAGGCGAGGATCGGGCCGAGTTCCTGCGGCGTCTCGCGGCGGCGCGCGCGTTGCCGTCGATCAGCGAGCTCGAGCGTCTTTGGTACGAGCTGCTTCGCGAGATGACGGACGGCGGCAAGGTCGTAAAGTTCAAGACCCAGGTGCTCCAGCGCGACATGAAGACGAAGGTCGACATGGAGGTGGTGCGCGTCGGTCCGTTCACGGCCGAGAGCGACGGGACGTACCTCGGCTATCTATCGAGCCAGAAGACGCTCGCGCAGCTCAATGGCGAGCTGCTCGGCCAGTTCCGGGTCGTTGGCCGCGCGCTCCAGAACGCGTCGCCGCAGAACGGCTACGCGCGGGCCGTCGTGGATCCCGCGAGCGGCGGCCTCATGGGACTCTATGTCGACCGCCCGAACCTCGCCCGGCGCATCAACGAAGGCGAGGTCGTCGGTTACGTGATCATTGCGGTCGGCGTGATCGGATTGCTGCTCGCTCTCTTCCAGGCCGCGTACCTCGTCATCGCGCGCCTCGCAGTCGGCGCCCAGCTGCGTGACCTTAGGAATCCGAAGCCCAACAACGCGCTCGGCCGCGTGCTGCTCGCGTTCCGCGGCGACGCGAAGAAAGGCGAGAACGCCGAGCTCGCCGAGCTGCGCATCTCCGAGGCCGTGCTCCGCGAGGTGCCGAAGCTCGAGCGGTTCCAGGCCTTCCTGCGGTTGGCTGTCGCAGCGGGCCCGTTGCTCGGCCTGATCGGCACGGTCATCGGAATGATCATCACGTTCCGCGCGATCGTCGCGTCGGGCACCAGCGATCCGAAGATCATGGCTCGCGGCATCGGCCAAGCGATGATCGCGACCGTGCTCGGCCTTGGCATCGCGATTCCGCTGCTGTTCCTCGTGACGGGCCTCGCCGCTCTGTCGCGTGCCGTTACGCAGATCCTCGACGAGCAGAGCCAGTCGCTGCTCGCAGAAAGCGTCGGCGAGCGCAAGCAAACGTTAGCGTGAACCCGGTGACCCGCCGCCTCGCGGCGGGGAGTCATCAGGCCCGCCCGTTCCGACGAGCGGCTCGCGGGTCTCGCACCGCGAGGAACGCCCGATGATCAGAAGCTTCGTCCCGGACAACGGCCGCCTGAAAGTGGCCGACGATCCGCTCCAGAGTCTCGATAGCGCGCTCTGGATCGATCTCATCGAGCCCACGGACGCCGAAGAAGCGGCGCTCGAGCAGCGCTTCGGCATCGACATTCCGACGCGCGAAGAGATGCGGGCGATCGAGATCTCGAGCCGCCTCTACCACGAGAACGACGCCACGTTCATGACCGCGACGTTGCCGGCGCGCACCGACACGGACGATCTCTTGATGGGGCCGGTCACGTTCGTCCTGATTCGAGACAAGCTCATCACGGTTCGTTATCACGAGCCCCGGGCGTTCAAGACGTTTCCGCAGCGTGTCGAGCAGGTGAGCCTCGGCTGCACTCGCGGAGACATCATTCTGGTCGCTCTGCTCGAGGCGGTCGTCGATCGAATCGCAGACGTGCTGGAGCGGGCACAGCGTGACGTGGACGGCATCTCTCACGACATTTTCGCGACCGACTCGACTCGGGCCACGCAAGACTATCAAGCGCGTCTTGCGGCAGATCGGGCGCAAAGGCGATCTCGTCTCCAATCTTCGCGACTCGCTGCTCTCGTTGGTGCGGATGACCGGCTTCTACGGGCAGGCGGTCGCGGAATCGGACGATAGGGAGCTGCGCGGCCGAATCAAGACGACGACGCACGATATCCAGGCGTTGACCGACCAGACCGCGTTTCTGTCGCAGAAGGTCACGTTCTTGCTGGACGCGACGCTCGGGCTAGTCAACATCGACCAGAGCAACATCATCAAGATATTCACGATCGCAGCGGGCGTGTTTCTGCCGCCGACCTTGATCGCCTCGATCTACGGAATGAACTTCGTGCACATGCCGGAGCTCCGCTGGCAGTACGGATATCCGCTCGCGGTGGTCGCGATGGTGTTGTCGGCCGTTCTGCCGTATTGGTACTTCAAGCGGCGGGGCTGGCTGTAGCAGCGGCGAACGGAACCGTCAGTGGGTAAGGCTGGAGCCGTCGGCTTGCCCCCAGGAATCGCCGAACGCTTTGCTCTGACGGACCTCGAACCCGGCCGGCGTCTTGAGGATGAATATCGCGGCGATCTGTTCCCGATCGGCCGTGTCGAAGGCCTGCGCCGGCCCGAGGCAGAGCAGGGCGGTGCCCCACGCCGCCGTTCGAGCCGCGACCGCGCCAGTGACGGTCACGGAGACGAGGTCGTGCTCGACGCTTCGCCCCGTGCGCGGGTCGAGGATGTGGCCGTAGACCCGGTTGCGCTCCGTAAAGTTGTGCCGATAGCTGCCGCTCGTGATGACGGCGGTAAGCCGATCCGCGGGCAGGCTCAGCGCCCTCAACGGGGCGTCCACCTTGTCTGGGTTCTCGATTCCGACGCGCCAGCTCTTGCCGTCCGGCCGTGTTCCGCGTCCGGCGAGCTCGCCGCCGATCTCGAACAAATAGTTGCGCAGGCCGAGCCCCTCGACCACTTCGCTGATGCGCCCGACCGTATACCCTTGGCCGATGCTCGCCATGTCGATTTCGAGGTCTGCCTGCGCCTTCCTGACGTGCTCCGGGTCGATGATCTCGAGCTTGTCGAACCCCACGCGCGCAAGCGTGGCCGCGATCTCGTCGGCGGCCGGAACGTGCGGCTCGTCGCCGTCGAAGCCCCAGAGCCGCACCAAGGGTCGGACGCTGGGGTCGAAGCAGCCCTCGCTGCGTCGATGAATGTCCACGGCGAGATCGAACAACGTGATCAGCTCGGACGGCAATGTTTGGGTCTCGACCGATCGCGTCGCGTTGAAGCGCTCGAGCACCGAGTCGGCACGGTAGTTCGATAGCAGGGCGTCGAGCCGTTCGAGCTCCGCCGTGACGGCCGCAGTGAGAGCGCGCGCGTCGACTCGGCTCTTCGCTCCACCACTGGAGCGTGTAGGTCGTGCCCTGAGCCAGGCCGGTGATCGTTTGTAGCGTGCGCTGGCGCGCGCAGGATGCGAGCGCGACGGCCATTGCAACTAGGAGCAGCGCTCTTGCGGCATGGATTCGCACGCGGCGCATGATCGGGCAGCGCACGGCGAGCGCGCAACGGAAGAATTCGGTGGCGAGGCTGCCCACCGGATTCGATGTGTTGTCGTGGCACTGGCCGGCGCGCCGGCTCCAAGGGCGACGACTGATAGTCTAGAAGTAGACATCATATAAGTGCTGTAATATACTGATATATAACGACGGATATCAGTGGACCGGCACCGTGCCGGTGCGACGCGTCGCAGACTGCCCAACTGCGCCGATTGCCCTGTCGCGTAGGGCCGTGGTGGTCCCGCAACGAACGCGCGCCGCGTGTCGTGTCTAACAGGGCGACGGCTAGAGCGGTGCAGGGCGCGCTGCTATTCTGCCGCCGGCGCGTTTCGGCGCGCCGCATGCGAGGCGCAACCGACAATGTCGAGAGAGGTAGTAATGCGAGTTCACCGGTTCGTGATGTTGGGTCTTGTGATGATGACGCTCGGCTGGGCTGCGCAGCTCGCAAGATGCGACTCCGGCTGCACAGCGCCGGCAAGAGATCGACAAGAGCGCTCAGGCGACGCTCGATAATCTCCTCCAAACGAACGCCGGCGCGAAAGCCTTGTACGACAAGTCGGTCGGCTACGCGGTCTTCGACGCGACCAAAGCGGGGTTCTTCGTCTCGGGTGGCGGCGGTACGGGCGTGGCCGTGGACCGGGAAACCGGCAAGCGCACCTACATGCGTATGGGATTGGGCGGAATCGGCGTCGGGATCGGCGCGCAGAAGTACGCGCTCATCGTGCTGTTCGAGACGCAAGATCACCTCAAGAAGTTCGTCGCGGGCGGCTGGGATTCGAGCGCAACGGCAGAAGCGGCGGCCGCCAAAGAAGGCGTGGCGGCGCGTGCGACGTTCATGAACGGCGCCGCGTTCTATCAGATCACCGAGAAGGGCCTCATGGCGCACGCGGACGTCACGGGAACGAAGTTCTGGCAGGTCGACGACTTGAACTAGGGCGTCGACCGCCTTGTGCTAAATTGCGCGCGTCCGGCTAGGTGGCAGAGTGGTGATGCAGCGGCCTGCAAAGCCGTGTACAGCGGTTCGATTCCGCTCCTAGCCTCCA
>CAWJDS010000036.1:0-6461 GCA_963841645.1 uncultured Gammaproteobacteria bacterium
GCGTCGAGTTGAAAGTCAGGTTCTGATAGACGAAGGGCTGAGGTGGCAGTGAATTTCGGATCGGGCCAGTTCGATCTAGCAGCCGAGTGGCGCGCGCGCCCTGTGGCGCGCGCGCTGCTCCTCAGCGGCCTGTCAATCGCGGCCGCCGCGCTGCTGCTGCAGGGCTGCTCGCGTGAGGATCCCGACCTCGGCGGCTTGCGCGCCGACGAGATCGACTACAACTGGCACGTCCGCCCGATCCTTTCGGAGAATTGCTTCAAGTGCCACGGTCCCGATCCGGCGGCGCGCAAGGCGGAGTTGCGGCTCGACGTCGGCGAGCTCGCGGTCAAGGAGCTGCCGAAGACGCCGGGCAAGTACGCGATCGTGCCGCACGACCCCGCACGCAGCGAGCTCGTGCGGCGTATCACGTCGAAGGACGTCGACGAGCGGATGCCGCCCGAGTCCACGCACAAGCAGCTCACCGCACACCAGATCGCGGTCTTGCGGCAGTGGATCGAAAACGGAGCGGAATACCGTCCTCATTGGGCCTTCATACCCCCGAAGCGTCCAGCCGTGCCGCAGACCGCATTCGACGCTCGCGCCACGAACGACATCGATCGGTTCGTCTACAAGAAGCTCGAGCGCGAGAAGCTCGAGCCGGCCGCCGAGGCCGACAAAGAGACGCTGATCAACCGTGTGAGCCTCACGCTCACGGGCTTGCCGCCGAAAATCGAAGATGTCGATGCGTTTCTGAAAGACGGGGCGCCCGACGCTTACGACAAGCTCGTCGACCGCCTGCTTGCCTCGCCTGCGTACGCGGAGCACATGGCGGACTACTGGCTCGACCTCGCGCGCTGGAGCGAGTCGGACGGCTTTCTCGACGATCATCACGATCGATTGCTCTGGCCGTGGCGCGACTGGGTCATCGCCGCGTTCCAGAACAACATGCCCTACGACCAGTTCGGCACGGCGCAGCTCGCGGGCGATCTGCTGCCGAGCGCAACGAAGGATCAAGTGCTCGCGACGGCGTTCCTTCGCGTCGGCAAACGCACGACGGAGAACGGTGCGATAGACGCGGAGTACAAAGCCGAATACATGGTCGAGCGCACCGACAATGCGCTCGGCGTCGCGTTCCTCGGGCTCACGGTCGGCTGCGCTCGCTGTCACGACCACAAGTACGACCCGATCAAGCAGCGCGACTATTACTCGCTCGGCGCATTCTTCAATAGCAATGATGAGCCCGGCGCTTACGCGCCGGGGTTCAGCGGCATCCAGGGCGGGCCGACGTTGCCGTGGCCCGATGCCGCGGCTCAAGCGAAACTCGACGCGGCTGCGCGCGAGGTTGTGGCGCGCGAGGCGGATTACGAGGCCGCGCGCGCGCAGGCGGCAGATCGCGCTAACGAGGCCGCGCGAAAGCTCGCGGCCTCGGGCCGAGACGCCATAGCTCACGCGCTGCGTGGATCGGTCGCGGTGGGGCTGGCGGCCTACTATCCGTTCGAGTCGGCGCGACCAGCCAAGCTCACGGATTTGCCGCCGCCGCGGCCGCCGCGGATTCCGCCGCCCGGGCTCACGGAGCTGCGCCGCAATCCTTTCGGCCCGGAGCCGAACCCGAACGAAACGCCCGAGCAGCGCCAGGCTCGCCAGCGGTTTGAGCTACAGGCGCGCGTGCCGCGCAACTACAACGCGGAGGCGCTCACGCTCTCGGACGCAGCGACGCCGGGCGTC
The DNA here is from genome assembly GCA_963841645.1 of uncultured Gammaproteobacteria bacterium. GTDB lineage: Bacteria > Pseudomonadota > Gammaproteobacteria > Steroidobacterales > Rariloculaceae > FEN-1219. The sequence continues at coordinate 1,705 of CAWJDS010000036.1, forward strand.
CCGCCGGCCGTCATCCAAGGGCCCGTCTTCCGCGCCGGCGTGCGCGGCCAGGCGTTGTTCTTCGATGAGACGAACCGCGGTTTCTTGGGTCTGGATGTTGGTTGGTTCGATCGGACTGACCCGTTCAGCATCGACTTCTGGTTCTACGTCGGGGACACGTACGAGAACGTTCCCGTACTGAACCATCTCGCCGAGCAGAACTCCGGCCGCACGGGTTACCGGTTCACGATCGAGAACGGCCGTCTCTGGGTCTCGCTCGCACATTCGCCGCCCGCGAACATGATCGCGCTCGAGACGACCGGGCCGCTGCCCGTGCGCGCCTGGTCGCACATCAGCTTCACATACGACGGCTCGAGTCGAGCGGCCGGTATGCGCTTGTACTTGAACGGCGCTCCCGCGGTGACGGAGGTCAAGCACGATCATCTGACGCGCAGCATCTTGCCCTGGAGCACCGGTGACGTCTTCGATCCGTTCCTCGGCCTCGCCGTCGGTACACGGTTCCGCGAGAAGGCGCCGGTCGGGAGCGCGATCGACGAGCTCAAGGTGTTCAAGCGCGAGCTGGCGCCCGTCGAGGTCGCGTTCTTGCATGACGAGAACGCGGGTGCAGGCGCTGGCGCCGCGGAGCTTGCAACACTGCTCGCAGCCACCGATGCAAAGGTGATCGAAGCGCGTGGCGCGCTCACTGCCGCGCGCGCAACCGAGAACCAGCTCGCGACGGCCGTGCCGCAGGTGCTCGTGATGGGCGACGCGCCGGAGCCGATCCCGACATTCGTGCTGAATCGCGGCGTCTACAGCGCGCTCGGCGAGCAGGTGACGCCGCGCGGTCTCGAGAGTGTGCTCGCCGTGGGATGAGTCGCTGCCCCAGAACCGCCTCGGCTTGACGAAGTGGCTGTTCGATCCGCGCAATCCGCTGACCGCGCGGGTGTTCGTGAACCGCCTCTGGCAGATGCAGTTTGGCCGCGGCATCGTCGAGACGGCGGAGGACTTCGGCTCGCAAGGCTCGATCCCGACGCATCCCGAGTTGCTCGACTGGCTCGCGGTGCAATTCGTGGAGTCGGGCTGGGATATCAAGAAGCTCCAGCGGCTCATCGTGACGTCGGCAACGTACAAGCAGCGCTCGGAGCTATCCGACGAGCTGCTCGCCCGCGACGCGGGCAACACGCTCTACGCGCGCGGGCCGCGGTTTCGAATGCCGGCCGAGATGGTGCGCGACGGAGCGCTCGCGGCAAGCGGGCTCCTCGTCGCCAAGATCGGCGGCGCGAGCGTCGAGCCGTATCAGCCTCAGGGGATCTGGAATCCGCTCAACAGCTTTTACGACTATCCGTTGCCGCAGAATCTGCCAGCCGACGACCTGCACAGGCGAACGCTCTACACGTTCGTGAAACGCAACGCGACGCATCCGGCGCTCAAGATATTCGACTTCAGGAATCGAACGGAGAGCATCGCTCGGCGCAGGACGTCGAACACGCCGCTCCAGGCGCTCGTGCTGGAGAACGACCCGCAGTTCGTCGAGGCCTATCGCTCGCTCGCGGCCGAGGCGCTGAAGCACTCGAGCGATGAGCGCGAGCAGCTCACGCACCTATACAGACTGGCGGCGCGCAGTACCCCGGGTGCCGCGCATCTCGATCTCCTGACCCGCTACTATCGAGAGCAGCGCGAGAAGCTTGCGGCAAACGAGCAGAAAGTCGCGGGCCTTCTCGCCGTCGGCGTAGTCGCTCCCGACCCAGCCCTCGACCGCGTATCTCTTGCGGCGATGGCGAACGTCGCCGCGCTCGTGATGAATTCACCCGACGCGTACACGGTTAGATGAACGCGCGAGACCCAGAGGCAGAGTCATGAAGAAACCCGGGTGTTGTGACGTCGATCATGCGCGGCGGTCGTTCCTGCTGAACGCAGGAGCGGGGATTGGCGCGCTGTCGCTCCTCGACTTATTCGGCGGCACGGCCGCGGCGCAGCCTGCGGTGGAAGCGATGAACGCCGGCGTGCTCGGCGCCGGCCAAATTCCTGCCCGCGCAAAGCGCGTGATCATGCTGCACATGCTCGGCGCGATCTCCCACGTGGACACGTTCGATTACAAGCCGATGCTCGTGAAGATGACGGGTCAGGATCTGCCGCCGTCCGTTCGGGATACGCAGCGGCTGTCGACTATGTCGGGCGGTCAGTCCGCGTTTCCGATCGTGGGCCCGCTGCGGCCGTTCCGGCAGCATGGTGAGAGCGGGGCCTGGGTCAGCGACTTCTTGCCGTTCACGGGCGCGATTGCCGACGACCTCTGTTTCATCAAGAGCATGCATACCGAGCACGTCAATCACGATCCCGCGTCGAAGTTCCTCCACACGGGCTTCCAGCTCGCGGGCCGGCCTTCTGCCGGCGCTTGGGTCAGCTACGCGCTCGGGTCGGACAATCGCGATCTGCCGAACTTCGTCGTCATGAATTCCGGAGTCTCGGTGGGTGTCCCGCAGGATGCCGCGATTTGGGGCCCCGGATTTCTGCCATCGCATCACCAAGGGGTCGAGTTCCGCGCTGCTGCCGACCCGGTGCTCTACGTGAACAACGCAGAGGGTGTGGAGCGAACGGATCGGCGCGCGATGCTCGACGCGCTCGCGGATCTCGCGCGGCTGCAATACGACACGTCACACGACCCGGAGATCTTGTCGCGCGTGAGCCAGTACGAGATGGCGTACCGCATGCAAGCGTCGATCCCGGAGGTCGCGGATATCTCCGACGAGCCGGCCCACGTTTTAGACATGTACGGTCCCGACGTACGCACGCCCGGAACGTTCGCGCGCAATTGCCTGATCGCGCGTCGGCTCGCGGAGCGCGGCGTGAAGTACCAGGTGCTGTTTGGCATGGGTTGGGACCACCATCTCGCGATCAAGCAGAGCTTGCCGGTGCGCTGCAAAGAGGTCGACCAGCCGAGCGCGGCGCTCGTGATGGATTTGAAGCAGCGCGGCCTACTCGACGACACGCTGGTGATGTTCGGGAGCGAGTTCGGCCGCACACCGTTTGCACAGGGGCAGATCGACAACCCGCTCGTGGGCCGCGATCACCATGGCGGCTGTTTCACGTGGTGGCTCGCGGGCGGCGCCGTGAAGGCCGGACGCTCGTTCGGCGAGACGGACGACTTCAGCTACAACATCGTGAAAGACCCCGTGCACATCCACGATTTGAACGCGACGTTATTGAACATACTGGGCATCGACCACGAACGGCTGACGTTTCGTTTCCAGGGCCGCGACTACCGCCTGACGGACGTTCACGGCAAGGTCGTGCGCGAGATTATGGCCTAGGCGCCGGGCTGCGCCTGCGCGTGGCGGCAAGAGACGAGTGACGAGGCACGATGCACGACTTTGTTTTCTTCCTAGGCCGCTTCCACGTGCTCGCTCTACACCTGCCGATCGGGATTATCGTCGCGGCTGTAGCGCTCGATTGGACTGCGCGCCGCGCCACGTATCGGCAGCTCGCGGTGCTCTCGCCATTTCTCTGGGCGTTGGCGGCTGCGAGCGCGGTGCTCACGGTCGTGCTCGGCTACCTGCATTTCGCGGAGGGCGCGTTCAGCGGGCCCTCGGCCACCGCGCATCGGTTCTTCGGCACGTCGGTGGCGGTCGTTTGCGTCGCGATCTGGTGGCTCTCGCGACGCCCGGAGCTATATAGAAAGGTCAACGTCGTCACCGGAGTCCTCGCGCTCGCGGCGGTCACGGTGACGGGCCACTTCGGCGGCAATCTCACGCATGGCTCGAGCTTCCTCTGGCAGTACGCGCCGGGACCCTTGCGCGCGCTGGGCGGGCCTACGGCGCGCCCGCCGGTCTCGAGCGTCGCGGCGGCCGACCCCTATCTCGACGTAGTGCACCCGTTGCTCGAGCGCCGCTGCATGACCTGCCATAACGCGGACAAGCGCGAGAATGGCTTCAGCATGGCGACGTACGAGTCGACGCTTGCGGGCGGCGACACGGGCCGCGCGATCGTGCCCGGCAAGTCGGAGTCGAGCGAGCTCTATCGGCGGATCAACCTCGCGCATGACGACGAGGAGTTCATGCCGGCCGAAGGGCAAGACGCCGCTGACCGCCGACCAGGTCGAGATCCTGCGCTGGTGGATCGACGCCGGCGCGCCGCACGGCACGACGGTCGGCGAAGTCGGGGTCGAGCCCGCGATCGAAGCGCTGATGGCGACCGAGCTGGGGCTCGGGGGCGGCGCGGCGCAGAACGGAGCGGCGGCGCGGCCCGTAATTGCCGACGCGGCGGTCGTCGATCGGCTTTATCGCGCGGGCTTCCTCGTCCGGCAGGTATCGCAGTCCGACGCGCATTTGGTCGTGAGCATCTATTCGCCGGGGGCGCGGATCGTCGCCGATCAAATGGCTGCGCTGCTGACTGCGGCGGATCAGATCGTCGAGCTCGATCTGCAGGATGCCGGGCTGGAGGACGAGTCGCTCACCGACACCAGCAAATTCACCGAGCTGACTCGGCTCCGCCTGAGTCGCAATGCGCTCACCGATCGCGCGATCGCGAGACTCGCGAGTTTGCCGCGCCTCGAGCGACTGAATCTCTATGCGAACCCGGCTATCACCGACGCGAGCGTCGAGGCGCTCGTACGTTTCGCGCCCTTGCGGCGCCTCGACGTGTGGCAGACGGGGATCTCACCGGCCGGTCTCGCGCGTCTCCGTCAGTTACGGCCGGACCTCGAGGTCCAGGGAGAGACCGCGACGGTGCTCGCGAACGGCGCAGCCGCTGCGCCGGGCGGAACGAACTAGGGGTCCTCACTA